>NZ_JAGJEI010000014.1 GCF_018100985.1 Pseudoalteromonas sp. MMG007
CAACCCTTTTTTGAAGAAAACCTGAAATAAATGACTGTTCGCGCAATTTTACATCGAAGTGATTACTTTAAACACTAAAAAGGCCCTTTCGGGCCTTTTATTCTAGTTAACTATGAGTTTCCAACCGAGCTTACTTTGTTGTTTAGACTCTTGTTGTAGCTCACTTGCCATTAATGGGTGATCTTTTAACCAATTAGTTTCAAACTTAAGGTCTAAGACTTCATTTTTAGCAATTAACTCTATTTTAGGTAGCACGTCGTCTTGGCGACGCATTGATAGGATTACAGCAATGCGGAGTAATCGCACCAAATACTGCGCAAGTATGCTGTTAGCTCCTAGCGAATCAAAGCACCCTTTTTGGATATCTGAACGATGTGCATTAGCTACTGCTGCAATAACTTTATGCTCTGATTGTGAAAAGCCAGGCATATCTGTGTTTTCTAAAATATAGGCTGTGTGTTTATGGTACTGCTTATACTCTATTAGCAATCCAATTTCGTGAAGTTCAGCCACCGCTTTTAACAAGGGCAATCCATTTAAGCTTTCTATGGGCCAGCTTTGGTTAATTTTACCTGCTAACTGCATTGCAAGACTCGAAACACGATATGCTTGCTTTTGATCAACATGGTAACGATCCATAAAGCCATCGATAGTGCGTTTGCGAATATCGTTATTGTGAAGCTCTGGCACCATACTGTACAAAACACCTTCTCGAAGTGCTCCGCCTGCAAGGCCCATTTTTTCTATTTCAAGTGATTCAAATAACGCGATTAGAATGGCAAGCCCAGATACAAACACAAGCCTACGCTCTTCACTTAAACCTGGTAGGTCTAGTGCTGCAATAGTGCTAAACGCAATAGATTGCTCTTTAATAGTGTAAAGCTTTTCAAGAGTAAGGAGATCATCAAGATTTTGAGCGACCATAATCTCTTGGATAGCTTGCACAGTACCCGAAGCACCAGAAGCAACTTGCCATCCCGTTGCTTTATATTCATCGGCAATATCATCTATTACATCTCGCGCCGCTTTGATTGCTGCATCAAAGTTGCTAGTGCTTAGCTTGCAGTCTTTAAAATAGCGCTCTAAATAAGTAACACATCCCATATTTAAGCTTTTATAGTGAAGTGCTTCAAAGCCCTTACCTATAACCACTTCTGTACTTGCACCACCAATATCTATAACCAGCTGCTTACCATTACATGATGATGTATGAGCTACGCCCTTATAAATAGTTCTCGCCTCTAGCTCACCACTAATAACATTAATAGTGTGGCCTAGTATTTTTTCGGCTTGAGTTTTAAATACATCGGCATTAGTTGCCAAACGCAGTGTAGCGGTTGCCACTATGGTGATATTTTGCTTTGGAATGTCTTGCAGACGCTCAGCAAAAAGAGCAAGGCATTCCCAGCCTCGCTGCATTGCTTCAGTGCTTAATACGTTATCTTTATCAAGCCCTGCTGCTAATCTTACTTTGCGTTTTACGCGACCTATTGTTTGTAGGCCGCCAGCAATTGATTTGGCAATAAGCATATGAAAGCTGTTTGAGCCCAAATCAATAACTGCATACACATTTTTTTGCGGTATAAGTTGCCCCACCGTTCAAAAACCTCTAGTTACTACTACTTATAGTAACGGCCGAATTACGACCGTCCTTTTTGGTAACTATTATTTGGGCGACGTCCGTTGTTATTACTACGATTACGTGGGCCTGAAGAATAGTTGCGCTTTCTTTGAATAGTAGGCTTTGTTAAATCATCTAGCAATGCTGTTTTATCATAATGTGATAAAGGAATGCTGTGCTCTATATACTCTTCAATTTCATGCAAGTTATAAGCATATTGCTCACAAGCAAAACTAATTGCATGGCCAGAGGCACCTGCGCGACCAGTACGGCCAATTCGATGAACGTAATCTTCACAATCATCAGGTAGATCAAAGTTAAACACATGACTTACTTCAGGAATATGCAAACCACGTGCTGCAACATCTGTCGCGACTAAAAAGTCTAATTCACCTTTAGTGAATTGAGCTAAAATAGATTGGCGTTTTTTCTGATTAACATCACCAGTTAGCATGCCTACACGATGTCCATCAGCTTTTAACCACGCATAAACTGTTTCACAGCTGTGCTTAGTATTAGCAAATACAATTGCTTTGTCTGGCCATTCTTCTTCAATTAAAGTTAACAAGAGCTTAATTTTATCTTCTTGCGAAGGGTGAAACAGCTCTTCTTTAATCCGTTTGCCTGTTTTAACGTCTGGCTCGATTTGAACGTGTTCGGGGTTAGTCATATGTTCGAACGCGAGTTCTTGCACGCGATAAGAAAGCGTTGCAGAGAATAATAGGTTCAATCTTTGCGCTGTATCAGGCATACGACGGAACATATAACGAATATCTTTAATAAAGCCTAAATCGAACATACGATCAGCTTCATCTAGCACGACTACCTCAATTTCATTAAGGGTGTAACAGCCTTGCTTATACAGATCGATAAGGCGACCTGTAGTACCAATTAAAATATCAACGCCTTTTTCTAATTGTGCACGTTGTTTTTCGTAATCTTCGCCACCATATACTAAACCTAAGTTAAGATTACAGTGCGGCGCTAAAATTTTAGCATCTTTGTGTATCTGAATCGCAAGCTCCCGCGTTGGGGCCATGATCAGGGCTCTTGGATGTTTACTAGGTGCTTTGCTAGATTGTAATAACCGATGGCACGTAGCTGTTAAAAAAGCTAACGTTTTGCCTGTACCTGTTTGAGCTTGGCCCGCAATATCGCGGCCATCACAAATAAAAGGTAGGCATTTTGCTTGAATAGGTGTGCAATATTCAAACCCATTCTCGGTTAAACCGGCAACCACTTCCGGTGCGATAGCAAAGTCTGAAAACTTTTTATCGGTTAAATGTGTCTTAGTCATAGCGTTTAAGCATAACGTTTAAACTTGCAATAAGAAACAAGAGTGTTTAAATACGCACTAAATATTTCGCCTAACTAAATCGGAGAGCGCAATGAGCGAGAAAATTATCCAAATTACTGACGATAGCTTTGAAGCTGACGTATTACAATCAGACAAACCAGTACTAGTAGATTTCTGGGCTGAATGGTGTGGACCTTGTAAAATGATCGCCCCTATTCTTCATGAAGTTGCTGATGAATACGACAGCCGTGTAACTGTTGCTAAACTAAATATTGACCAAAATGCTGGTACACCACCAAAATTTGGTATTCGTGGTATCCCAACATTGCTTCTTTTTAAAGATGGCCAAGTTGCTGCAACGAAAGTTGGTGCACTTTCTAAAACTCAACTAATTGAGTTTTTAGAAAACAATATCTAGGTTAAAACCATAAAAAAGGGCTTTTTGCCCTTTTTTTGTGTTTATTTTGTATAAAGACTGGACGCTATGCCAGTGAACTGCTAGTTTATAAAGCCAACTAATCCTTAGTTATATTCAACAAACCTCACTCAACTATCAAAGCGATTTTGAGTATGACAATTGTAATAAAGAACCCACCAATATGCATTTACGCGAATTAAAAGACAAGTCTATAAAAGAACTTGTAAACTTAGCTGAGTCCATGGGGCTCGAAAACGTAGCCCGCTTAAGAAAGCAAGATATTATCTTTGCCATTCTTAAAGCCCACGCCAAAGGCGGAGAGAATATCTTCGGCGGCGGTGTATTAGAGATTTTACAAGATGGTTTCGGCTTTTTAAGATCATCAGAAGCCTCTTACTTAGCTGGCCCAGATGACATTTATGTTTCACCTAGCCAAATTCGCCGTTTCAGCATGCGTACTGGCGATTCTATCTCAGGCCTTATCCGCCCACCTAAAGATGGCGAACGTTACTTTGCTTTACTTAAAGTAAACGAAGTTAACTTTGATAAACCTGAAAACTCTCGCACAAAAATTCTTTTTGAAAACCTTACCCCACTACACGCAAACGAACGCTTTCGTATGGAACGTGGTAACGGCAGTAAAGAAGATATTACCGCCCGTGTACTTGATTTAGCATCTCCAATTGGCCGCGGCCAACGTGGTCTGTTAGTAGCACCGCCTAAAGCGGGTAAAACAATGCTACTGCAAAATATTGCGCAATCAATCACTCATAATCACCCTGATGTTACATTAATGGTTTTACTTATTGATGAACGTCCGGAAGAAGTTACAGAGATGCAACGCCTAGTTAAAGGTGAAGTAATTGCATCAACGTTTGATGAACCAGCTTCTCGCCACGTGCAAGTTGCCGAAATGGTTATCGAAAAAGCAAAACGTTTAGTTGAGCACAAAAAAGATGTCGTTATCTTATTGGATTCAATTACCCGTTTAGCGCGTGCTTATAACACAGTTATTCCTTCATCAGGTAAAGTACTTACCGGTGGTGTTGATGCTAATGCACTTCACAAGCCTAAGCGCTTCTTTGGTGCTGCACGTAACGTTGAGGAAGGTGGTAGTTTAACTATTATCGCAACTGCCCTTATCGATACTGGCTCTAAAATGGATGAAGTTATCTACGAAGAGTTTAAAGGTACAGGTAACATGGAACTACACTTAAATCGTAAGATTGCTGAAAAGCGTGTATTCCCTGCTATCGACTTTAACCGCTCAGGTACTCGTCGTGAAGAATTACTGACTAAACCAGATGAGCTGCAAAAGCTTTGGATTCTGCGTAAAATAGTTCATGAAATGTCAGAGATTGATGCGATGGAGTTTTTAATCGATAAATTATCGATGAGTAAAACCAACGATGAATTCTTTGATTCAATGAGACGCCAATAAGCGCGTTTTAATTGAATAAAAAAAAGCGCCTAAGGCGCTTTTTTTATACGCTAAATATAGAACCGCTCAGCTTTCATTGTATTTTTTAAGTACATGTTGTAGTTCATCCACCAGTATTTTAAAGTCGTTTACGGTGTTGCTTTTTACTCTGTTTAACAGTGCTCTATCTAGATTTTTAGCCGCTTGTGCAATTTCATCTAAGCCAAACATTTGTGCAGCCCCTAAAATACGATGACTGTCTTTTTGTAATGCTTCTAAATCTTCATTAATAAAGTGCTGAGTAATCGTTTCACTTTCTAAAGCAAAGCTTTGCTTAAAGCTAATAACCAAATCGCTCATGTCAACTTCACTGTATTTTGATGAAGGTTGATTGTTGTTGCTGTCTAAATGCGCACTCAGCGCTTTATAAAATAAGTCTTTATCAATAGGCTTACCTAAATAACCAGTAAAACCTAGTGCTAAGTACTCATCTACTTCATGACTCATAGCATTTGCGGTCAACGCAAATATAGGCTGCTCAAAGCCGCATTTTTTAAGTAATTGAAATGCAGCCCGCCCATCCATTACAGGCATTTGAATATCTAGCAGCACTAAGTCAGGGTATTCTTGCAAGCATTGCTCTACAGCTTGCTCGCCATTTTCAACCGCAATTACTTCCAGCCCTAAAGAACGCAGGTAACGGCTTATAAGACGCCTATTATCAGGATGATCTTCAGCTAACACCACCCGACCTGATAGTAGCTTTTTAACTTTAGACGATTTGTTTTTTTCAACCACACTTTGTGATTTATCAACCTCTGCACAGGGCAAAAAGAACGAGAACTGGCTGCCTTTTTTGTATTCGCTTTGCACACTTATATAACCGCCCATCATTGACGCAAGTTGCTGCGATAAGCTTAAACCTAAGCCGGTGCCACCAAATCGACGGCTAATGCTGTTATCGGCTTGGCTAAAGCATTCAAAAATAAGCTTAAGCTGCTTTGAACTCATGCCAATACCAGTATCTTTTATAATAATAACCAGCCCTTGCTCTGTTTTATTTAAGGCGATAATAATTTGCCCAGAGTGAGTAAACTTAATAGCGTTAGCACATAAATTGATAAGAATTTGCTTAACACGAATAAGATCGAGCTTAGTGTAGAACTCATTACCCACTTGGTTATCTAAAATAAGCTGCAAGCTCTTAGCTTTAGCTTGAGTATAAAACATAGCGTGTACATCGTTTATAAGCTCAACAATATCGAAGCACGAAATATTTAGCTCTAAACGGTTAGCTTCTATTTTACTTAAATCAAGTACATCGTTAATTAAGCTTTTTAAATGATCGCTATGGCGCTGGATCACTCTAAGCTCATCTTTAAGTGATTCTGGCTCGTACAACTCATTAATTAAGGCATCTGTTTGCCCTAAAATAGCCGTTAATGGTGTGCGGATCTCGTGGCTAATATTAGCTAAAAATTGGCTTTTAACATCATTGGCCTCTCTTAACTCTTGCGCCGTAGCTTGTAGCTCTGCAGTACGCTGTGCCACTTGTTCCGTTAAGTGTTGTTTAGCACGTTTTTCAGCCCCTCGTCGTGAAAGAGCTATGCCTGTAACAACAACTAAAAGTAATAGCAAAAATATAAATAAAGTAAGCTGAGAGCGCTGCGACATTTTAAGTTCTTGTACTCTGCGATCTTGCTTAAGTTTTTCTATTTCTTGATTTAATTGGGTGGCTTTGAATTGATGCTGTAAAACAGCTAGTGCATTTATAATTGAGGTACTTCTGAGCTTACGCTGCTCACTAATATACTTTTGCTGTTGAATCATTGCACTTGAGTAATCACCTTTACTCGCATCTAGTAGGGCTTTTGTCCCATAGCTGTCTCTAATTATGCGCTCACTGCCATATTCCTGAGCGAGTAAAATAGCTCTTTCTAAGCTTACCTGCGCTTGTTCTAAATCCCCTTTTACAAATTGAATTTTGGCTAGTGCATGAAGCGCATTCAACTCTAAATTATGGTTATCTATTTTAAGCGCATAGAACTCTCCTAATTTAGCTTGCTCGTATGCCTCATCTACTTTTTCTAAAATAAGATTAGCATTTGCTAAATTAGTGTATTGTGTAGACAACTTATTGTAATCATTAGCTGAAATATAATAACTCAACGCTAATTGATAGTAGTGAAGCGCTAAGTCAAATTGATTACTCTCTCTATAAGCAACGCCCATATTATTATAAACTTGCGCTATTCCACTTTTATCACCCAAGCGTTTATAAACTTTAAGCACTTCTTGGTATAAACTAAATGCACTGTCATAGCGCGATAAGCGAATATAAACACCCGCTATATTGAGTAAAATATCCGTCTGGTCTTGCTCGCTGCCATGCTCTTCATAAATTGCTTTAGCTTTTAAATAATACTCTAGTGTTTCACCTAATTTATTCATATTAAAATAAGCTAAACCAATGTTATTAAATAGGTTAGCCTGCTCTAATAATTGTTCATTTTGTTTGGCAAGTGCAAGAGTGCGAGTATATTCGATAATCGCTTTTTGAAATAATCCCTGATAGAAAAGCACAACACCTTGCATTTTTATTGCACGAAAGTGCTCTTCAGGAAAAAATGAATCTGACGTATGCTGCTCAAGTAATTTAAAAAAGCGTAAAGACTCTTTAAAATTATCAATCGATAACGCAGAGTCACCTAATGCAGAGTAAACAGCGACACGCTCTTTTTTAGATAGGCTTTGATTGGCAAGTAAAGTATTAGCCAGTTGTAATTTTGGCTCCCATTGCTTTTCATCTTTAAATTGTGCATATAACGAGTCGGCATTTTGGGCATAGCTTGAAGCCATTAGTACACAGCATATAGTAAATAAGAGGCACTTAAACTTGCCCAGCATAATTTTAATCCTTCAAACCGTTACTTATATCAGTGTAATCTTTATTGAAGATACACCAATTACTAGGCCCTAAACAATGCTTAACCCACTGATTGATGAGATTTTTGAGCTAATATTAACAAAGCAAGTTTGGCAAGTTCATACTTTAGCTGCGCAGTTGTCCCATCAAGGTGCCATAGCAACGCTTGATCAAAGCCCTGAGCGCGATTTATTTAAGCGTAACTTTTTAATTATGAACGCACTGTACCAACTACAGGTACAATTAAAGCCGCAAAACCTAATTATTTCAACTTTACATATCGAGCTTATAGAAAAAGAGGCCAAACATTTACTCGCAACCAGCAATAATTTACGAGATTACTATTTAGATTGGGATAATTACGACACGAGTGAGCAGCAAGTAGAAGAGTTGTTAAATAGCTTTTGGCATCGTTTTAAAGCAACACCTAAAAAGCATGTATTAACAGATAAAGAATACAATGAGCTGATTTTAAATTGGAATTTACCTGAGGATTTTACGCTTAAGGTCTTGCAAAAACGCTGGCGACAACTTGCGCTGCAAAACCACCCCGACAAACTAAGTGGCTGTGCGGAAAAGTTTAAAAAAATAAAGTTACAATACGAGCAGCTTAAAACAGCTGCTCGTTAATCTGTTAATTTAGTCGTTTAAATTAACGCGTAAGGCGACGAGCACGAATTTTACGGCCCTTAATGTTGCCTTCTGTTAGCTTACGTAACGCAGGCTTAGACGAATTACGCTCCACGGCAACAAATGCAACGTTATCAAGCACATTAATTTTACCTACTTGGCGACCTGCAATACCATCTTTACCCGTTAAGGCACCTAAAATATCACCAGCGCGCACTTTTTGTTTCTTCCCTGAATCAATCATTAGCGTAACCATTTCAGGTCGGTACGGTGGTTTATCTAATAAGTTAAATGATGGCATTTGTTCTGGCGTGATATCACGCTCGTAATGATCGCCAATTTGCGCAACTTTAAATACTTCAGCTTCACCGTAAATAGAGCATGCTATGCCCTTTTTACCGGCACGACCAGTACGCCCTACTCGGTGTACATGAGTCTGCGTATCATGAGCTAAATGGTAGTTAATCACCATATCCATATCATCAATATCTAAACCACGGGCAGCTACGTCGGTTGCCACTAATATAGACGCACTTTTATTAGCAAAGTGAATAAGTGTACGCTCACGATCGCGCTGCTCTAAATCACCATGAAGCGCAACTGCACTAAAGCCCTCGTCGGCTAAATCGTCACATACTTGTTGAGTTTCTACCTTGGTATTACAAAACACAACACAGCTTTGCGGTGTAAATTTAAGTAATAATAATTTAAGAGTTGGGTAACGCTGTTTATTGTTATCCATTTTGTAGAAGTATTGTTTGATAGTACTTTTTGCTTGCTCTTCTTCTACTTTAATCATTTCTGGGTTTTTTAGCACACGCTTTGCTATAGCTTCTATTGCACGGGGGAACGTAGCGCTAAATAGTAAGGTTTGGCGATTTTGCGGTATACGTTCGATAATAGCATCAAGGGTGTCTTGAAAGCCCATATCTAACATTTGATCGGCTTCATCAAGTACTAACGTTTCAACATCATCTAAGCGTAATGTACCTTTTCTAATGTGGTCGTCTACACGCCCAGGCGTACCCACAATAATGTGCGCGCCATGCTCAAGCGATCCAATTTGCGGTCCAATTGATACACCGCCACATAACGTTAATATTTTAATATTGTGGATACCGCGCGCTAATTTGCGCATTTCAACCGCAACTTGCTCAGCAAGCTCTCGGGTTGGGCATAAAACTAACGACTGAATACGAAAGCGTTTTACGTTTAATTTAGCCAATACACCTAAGCTAAACGCAGCCGTTTTACCTGAACCGGTTTTTGCTTGCGCAATAATGTCTTTACCCTCAAGTACAGGTGGCAGGCTTTGCGCTTGCACAGGTGTCATTTGCGAATAGCCGAGTGTTGATAAGTTATCAACTAAACCAGCAGGTAAAGCCAAAGATGAAAATGCAGTAGAAGTCACAGTTAGTTCCAAAATAATAAAAAACAACACAGGGCATAGCCCACAAATATGGTCCATATAATAGCAGAATTCATATTGGGCAACCATTAATACCCAATTTTCAGATAGCTTGTTAAACCTTGTTAATAAGGATGTTGAAAATGATACTAGTTTTCATTAAGATCCGTAAAAAATTAACACAATGACATTGGATGTAACGAATGAAACTGAACTCTTTATACCTAGCACTTGTAGCTGCAAGCTCAAGCGTTTTTGCTGCCCCCGCCGATATAGAGCGAATTCAAGTTAAAGGTAGCTACTTCAACGACTACAAAGTCGATAACGCTAATGGTGCTATGAGAACATCAGCTTCATTATTAGAAACAGCGCAATCAGTAACTGTTATTAGCGATACAATAATTAGCGAGCAATTAGCAACCACGCTTGGCGAAGTGCTTACCAACGATGCAAGTTTAACGGCAGGATCACAGCAACGTAACCGTGAAGTATTTAACCTTCGTGGTTTTGAATTAGAATCTGGTACGGGCTATTTACGTGATGGCCACCAGCATTGGTCGCACTATCAGCAACCCATCGAGATTCTTCAACAAGTTGAAGTTATTAAAGGCCCTTCAAGCATTTTATATGGTCAATCAGGTCCTGGTGGCTTGGTGAATATGGTAACAAAAAAACCAACGGCGAAAACGTTACTAAACGCCTCAGCTGATGTTGATCAGCATGGTTCAACTCGCTTTATGATTGATGCTGGCGGCGCACTAACAGAAGCTGAAGATTTACGTGCACGCGGCATATTAGTAAAGCAAGATGTAGACTACTGGCGTGAATATCAAAATGGTGAAAACCGAGAGCGAGACCGCTTTTTAGGCGCTGTAGTCGTCGATTATGACATTAGCGATAATGCACTTGTACGTGTTCATTATGATCGTACAGATGACAAAGCGGGCCTAGATACGGGTGCATGGATTGATGATAACGCCAATATTATTGGCGACGATAAAACTATTCGTGATATGTCATGGGCATTTACTGATATCACTGTAGAAAACGTAGGGATCGATTTTAACGTATTCTTATCTGACAATTGGCAAGTAAACCTAGGTTATAATGAGCAGACTTTTGAACGCCAACGCTTTGAGTCAGCACCTCGCATGTCTAATGGCTTTGCTGAAGGTGACAGCTATGAATCTCGCCCTTACGATCGCTTTGATGATTGGCAATTTAAAACTGCATTTATTGATTTTATTGGTGAGTTTGAAACCGCGGGCATTCAACACCGGTTATTAGTAGGCGCTAACTCGCTTGATTACTACTACGGGCAATTACGCACAGCACTGCCTGAAGAAGAATACCTTTACTATTCAGCAGGTCAAGACGAACCATCTCGTCCATCAATAAGCTATAAAACAGATGATACAATAACCGAAACTGAATATGACTACTACGGTGTATACGCCCAAGATTTAATTACTTTTTCACCACAATGGCAAGTGTCTGTTGGCGGTCGCTTTGATAAGCAAACACGTGAAGGACAAAATAACGAGTCGTTTTTGCCTAAATTCGGCGTACTTTATCACCCGAATGCATCTGCAACTCTTTATGCCAGTTATACAGAAGGTTTTGAGCCACAAAACGAAACCATTACTGACGAAGAAGATATCAACTTTGGTATGAAAATAGATGCTGTCACCTCTGAACAAAGAGAGCTTGGTATTAAATGGCAGCTATTTGATGAGCGCTTAATGCTTAGCGGTGCTATTTTCGATATAAGTAAAAATGGAACCTTAGTTACAGAACAACTTGAAACACCTATCGGTTCAATTACCTCTGAAACAAACCAAGTTGGTGAACAGCGCCATAAAGGTTTTGAAATGGCAGCGCAAGGTGCAGCTACTGACCGCTTATTTGTTATGGCATCAACTATGTATTTAGATGCTAACTATGAAAGAGCGAACGAAAACCTACAAGGTAAACGCCCTGTAGATGCCCCTAAATGGTCAGCATCTCTGTGGACTCGTTATGAGTTAAATGATGCAATTGCTTTTAATGCGGGTGCCTTTTATGAAGGTGAACGCTTTGCTGATAACGACAACTCTATTACCAAAGATGCCTATACACGTATAGATGTGGGTGCAACTTATAAATTTATTATGAGCAATACAGATATAAATCTTCGCCTTAACGTTGAAAACCTATTTGATACTGATTACTTAGGTGGCGGCGGCAATGGTAATGTAACTATTGGCGAAGGCACTAACTTACGCCTAGCGGCACAATTTAATTTTTAAGATTAAATACGTTAAAAAAGCCCGCACTTTGTAAAAAAGTGCGGGCTTTTTGTATTTTGTCTCATTGTATTTTTTAACCAAGGTATTTAATGGTTTAATAGCTATTAAGTCTCTTACAAGCCAAGGTTAACAATGAATAAAATAATTACAACAATACTGCTGGCCAGCAGTTTTTTAGCCAGTGCCGCTGAGCCCGAATTTAGCACTGAGCAATTAAAACAAGTGACGCAGCTTCGAACAACCGCGCTTAATAGCAGTTTGAGCTATGAACTGCTTGAGTCTTTGACTACTGAAGTTGGCCCGCGCTTACCCGGTACAGACAACGATAAAAAAGCAGTGGCATGGGCCAAAGCAAAATTTAACCAACTTGGTTTTGATAAAGTATGGCTTGAAGAAGCAACCTTTCCTGAGTGGCGCCGATACAGCGAAAGCGGAAAAATACTAACCCCAAGCGAGCAGCCGCTTCATTTAACTGCACTTGGTAACAGTATTAGCACACCAAAAGAGGGAATTACAGCGACCGTAGTGTTGTTCGAAACGCTTGATGAGCTAATCGCAGCCCCAGCAAATAGCTTAAAAGGTAAAATAGCCTATATTAATTACCGTATGAACCGCCATATAGACGGTAATGGTTATGGCCCTGCGGTAAAAGCACGCGGTACAGGTGCTATAGAGGCGTCTAAAAAAGGCGCTGTTGCCTACATGATGCGCTCAGTAAGTACCGGCCATCATCGTTTTGCTCATACTGGCGGTAGTTACTATAAAGACGGCGTTAAAAAAATACCTAACGTGACGATTGCCAACCCTGATGCGGATCAAATTGCCCGCTTAGTAGCCTTAGGCAAAGACGTGTCAGTAAACATTAACGTGCAAACCGAAAATTTAGGTGAAGGCACAGGCTATAACGTAATAGGCCAGTTTAACGGCACTGAAAACCCTGAACAATATGTATTAATTGGCGGCCATTTAGATTCTTGGGATTTAGGCACAGGTGCATTAGATGATGGTGCTGGCGTAGCACTAACTATGGCAGCTGCTAAACATATTAGCGATGTAAAACGCCCTAAGCGCAGTATTCGCGTTGTGCTTTTTGCAGCAGAAGAACTTGGCCTTTGGGGAGCAAAAGCTTATTTTGCAAAACATAAAAACGATTTACACAACATAGTTGCAGCTGCTGAGTCTGATTTTGGCGCAGATGTAGTATACGGGTTTGAATCGAATGTAGATGCGGCATCACTCCCTGTTGTACGTGCTATAGCAAAAGAACTGGCGTCATTAAATGTTGAGTATATTGGTAAAAATCAAGCCAATGGCGGACCTGATTTGATTCCGCTTAAAAAGGCAACATCGGCACCTATATTTGAACTTGCCCAAGATGGTACCGACTACTTTGATTACCACCACACAGCAGATGATACGCTCGATAAAGTAACGCCTGCAAAGCTGCGCCAAAATACAGCTGCCTACGCGGTATTTGCTTTAATGGCAGCAGATGCAAAAACAACAATTAAACCAAAAACTCAAAATAAGTAATAACAGACATACTTACTTACAGTTTGCAGCTTTAATTAATACGCTCCTTGGATTACCGTTAACATAAATTAATTAGGTAAAACAAGGAGTGTGTTTGTATGTTGCTTTTCAATACGAGTCAATCTTTCCCTCACTTTACACAAACACAGTGCTGCCCAAACTGTAAAAGTGATGCCTACCATTTAGTAAATCAAAGCCGCTTTTTACGTTTTACTATTATACCTGTCTTTCCTTTAAAGCTAAGCTATAAGCATGAATGCTATCACTGTGGATACAGTGAACTGACTCAAGTAAAACACCTTCCCTTAATTGAAAAACTCAGTTTACCTAAATACTTTATTGGGATTTTTTTAATACTTTTAGTTATCTGTTTTTTTTATCAACAGTATTTAGATGCACAAACACAAAAACTAGAGTATTTAAATAACCCTAAAGCCTACGATACCTACTTGGTACAAGCAGACAAATTCACACACGAACCCTTAACGCTAACCAATTTAAAAGTGGCGCAAGTTTTAAGTTTTGACGATCAATTTATTACTTTTCAGGTAAGTAACTACAGCTATAAACGTAATAACGGCATTACTACAGCACTGCGTACCAGCTTATTGGTACAAAGGGGTTACTTCTCGGCAGACAAAATTACGCTGCCTCGTAGCGAAGTAACAAGACTTTATAACGACGATGTGATTTACGATGTGCTGCGCCCATCAGCGAATAGTTTATATGGTGGGTTTGTAATGTTTCCGCCTAAACCAAAACCCCTATATAAAGGCTTAAAGCTCGACAAAAATAACCAACAAGGCATTACGTATTTTAAAAACGGACAGTATAGCGATGCGCTTGAGAGTTTTATTATTGCAGCAAATGCCGGATCGCAATGGGGGCAGTTAAACCTTGCACAAATGTACCGAGACGGACAAGCCGTAACTAAAAATGTGCAAACAGCAAAACATTGGTATGAGCAAGCAATAGCGCAAGGTAATAGCAAAGCTAAATATGAGCTAGAACAGCTTTGTGAAAACAACCAATGTAAATAAGCTAAATTGTGGTTAAATAATTATTAGTATGCGCTTTAATGCAAATACAAAGCTAAGCGCAGCCTAAAAAAATTCACATAACAGCTATTTTTTTAATGTTTTTGTATAAGTCACGTGAATAAGAACAACACATAACCCAGCTATTACACCCAGCAAGCCATCAAAAATAAGAGGTGCTAACACTTCACCGATGCCATTAAATAAAGATTTACCAATGCTAGTGACTTCTAGCTGCCAATGATGAAGTAACTCAATACCGTGAGATAAAATACCACCGCCCACTAAAAACATAGCAACTGTGCCAGCAAAGGCTAAAAATTGCATAAGGCGAGGCGCCGCCGCAAGTAAGCTTTTGCCTAGTAACTCTTTAAATTTATTAGCCGATACCTTTGATTGATTTAATAAATAAAGCCCTGCATCATCAAGCTTTACAATACCTGCCACTAAACCATAAACGCCTATGGTCATTATAATTGCGATTACGCAAAGTACTAATGCTTGATTAACTAAAGTGGCTCCGGTAACAGTGCCTAAAGTAATGACTATAATTTCGGCTGAAAGAATAAAGTCAGTGCGTATAGCTCCCTTTACTTTTTGTTTTTCATACTCAACTAAATCAAGTTTCTCACCTTCATTTGTTACTTCTTCATGATGAGGTAAAAACTTAGCGAATACTTTTTCAGCCCCTTCAAAACATAAAAATAATCCACCAATCATTAAAAGCGGTGTTATTAACCATGGCAACCACACACTAATTAATAGCGCTGCGGGGACCAAAATAGCTTTATTTAAAAACGAGCCTTTAGCGACAGCCCACACTACTGGTAACTCTCGCTCTGCAGCCACGCCCGTTACTTGTTGTGCATTGAGGGCTAAATCATCACCTAATACACCGGCTGTTTTTTTTGTGGCAACTTTACTCATTGTTGCTATGTCATCAAGTAAGGTCGTTATATCGTCTAATAAAGTTAAAAGGTTTATACCTGCCATGTTGCTTCCTAGCTAAAAAATAATGCTATCAACATAGCTTAATCAGACATTTTCACCAACGGTTAATTTTGCTTTGTTATGCTGATAAAAAGCAGTAATAGCTTGTGACAAACTTAAACAGGGAGATATTAATGAAAGCACTCGCGGTTGTTTTAATAGGTATATTTTTTTTATCTGCCTGTGACAACGAGTCTACGAGTACCCGCTATTTATGTAATAACCACACTGTAGAGCTAACAACTCGAAATGAGGCTGCAACTCTTACCTTAAATAAGCAGACCTATTCGTTAACAAAAGAGCCCAGCGCTTCTGGAGTAAAGTACATTAGTGAACGCGTGTTGTTTTGGTCAAAGGCGAATGAAGCCATGTTATTTGTATCTGGCAATAAATACCGCTGTAAACTAACAAACGCTGACTTGTAATAGCGTGATGCTGCCTATAAAAGTCTTATTGTACTAATCCTTTTTTTATTAACCTGCGTAATACTAGTCGAGCTTTAACCATCGCCTTTGCTAAATAACTGCACATGCATTTGCTATTTAGTTGGGTATAATACTTTCACTTTTTGCTTAATAGCGGCCCATAATGAAATACAAAGATTTACGTGATTTTATCGATTTGCTGGAAAAAAGAGGCGAACTTAAACGCATTACCCAAGAAATCGACCCGTATCTTGAAATGACCGAAATAGCCGACCGTACATTGCGTGCAAAAGGCCCGGCATTATTGTTCGAAAATCCTAAAGGACACAGCATGCCTGTGCTTGCTAACTTGTTTGGTACACCTAAACGAGTAGCTATGGGAATGGGCCAAGAAGATGTGAGCGAACTTCGCGAAGTAGGTAAATTGCTCGCCTTTTTAAAAGAGCCAGAGCCGCCAAAAGGTATTAAAGAAGCACTAGGACAATTACCGGTATTTAAGCAAGTACTTAATATGCCAGCTAAAGAAGTTAAAAAAGCGCCTTGTCAGCAAGTGATTTTAGAGGGTGACGAGGTTGATTTGACCAAACTACCAATTCAACATTGTTGGCCAGGGGATGCTGCTCCGCTTATTACATGGGGGTTAACCGTTACTAAAGGGCCTTACAAAAAACGCCAAAACCTAGGTATTTATCGTCAGCAGTTATTAGGTAAAAACAAAATTATTATGCGCTGGTTGTCACACCGTGGTGGAGCGCTTGATTTTCAAGAGTGGTGTAAAGAACACCCAGGCGAACCGTATCCGGTATCGGTAGCATTAGGCGCAGATCCTGCCACAATTTTAGGCGCGGTTACACCTGTGCCAGACACATTAAGCGAATATGCGTTTGCAGGCTTATTGCGTGGTAGCAAAACGGAAGTAGTAAAGTCTATCTCTAACGACTTACAAGTACCCGCCAGCGCTGAAATAGTGCTTGAAGGCTATATAATGCCAGGCGAAATGGCGCCAGAAGGGCCATACGGCGATCACACCGGTTACTACAACGAAGTTGATGACTTTCCTGTAATGACGGTGACTCACCTAACACACCGTAAAGATCCAATTTATCACAGCACCTTTACTGGTCGTCCGCCTGATGAGCCTGCTATTTTAGGTGTTGCACTAAACGAAGTGTTCGTGCCTATATTACAAAAACAGTTTCCTGAAATAGTCGACTTTTACTTACCACCGGAAGGCTGTTCGTACCGCATGGCTGTTGTAACTATGAAAAAACAATACCCAGGCCACGCCAAGCGCGTAATGATGGGTGTATGGTCATTTTTACGCCAGTTTATGTATACAAAATTTGTAATTGTATGCGATGACGATGTTAACGCGCGTGATTGGGAAGACGTTATTTGGGCTATTACTACCCGCATGGACCCTGCACGCGACACTACATTAATAGAAAACACCCCTATTGATTATCTCGACTTTGCATCACCTGTATCAGGGCTCGGTTCAAAAATGGGAATGGATGCGACCAACAAATGGCCTGGTGAAACCACACGAGAATGGGGCGAACCTATTGTTATGGATAAAGCCACGAAAGAGCGTGTAGATGATATTTGGCAAAGCTTGAATATTCTGTAAACGTTTATATGTAAGTACATAACAGGCTATAAAGTAACCCTGCAGATATGCTAGAATCGAGTCATTCTATTGCGTATCTGCTGCTTAAAGCGCTACTAAAAGGTAAAAAATGCAAACATTAAAAGCTGAAGTTGTAGCTATCAGCCCACTTACAGAATTTGTACATAAAGTAATTTTAAAGCCTCAACAACCTGTTACGTTTGAAGCAGGCCAATACATGCAATTAGTACTAGGTGAAAAAGACAAACGTGCGTTTTCTATTGCTAGCCGCCCTTCACAATGTGACGAAATTGAATTACACATTGGTGCATCGGGTGCAGACTCATATGCTATGCAATCGCTTGAACATCTTCGTAGTGCCTATGCTGATAATACCCCGGTAGATATTGAAGCAGGCCTTGGGGTATCGCAATTACGCCTTCAGTGCGAACGCCCTATTATTTTACTAGCCGGTGGTACTGGTTTCTCTTACGCAAAATCAATGGCTGATCATTTAGCTGAAATTAATTGTGATCGCCCGGTATTATTTTACTGGGGTGTAAAAGAAGAATCGGCTTTATATGCACACACTGAAATGCAAGCTTGGGCAGACACTAACGAAAACTTTAAGTTTATTCCTGTTGTAGAAAACCCATCGGCTAATTGGCAAGGTCATACTGGCTACGTACATAAAGCTGTGATGCAAGATATTGTATCGCTCGAACCTTACGATATTTACATGGCGGGTCGCTTTGACATGATAGGAATTGTTCGTGATGACTTTATCACTCACGGCGCGATACGTGAAAACATGTACGCAGATGCTTTTGCCTTTATTAAGTAACAAGGCATAAAATATTGAAAAAAGGCACCTCCTCGGTGCCTTTTTTATTGCATAAACTTTAGACAGTTAATCGGTATTACCTATCAACTATATCAATATAAACAATTTCCTAAAAACACATCTATAAACCATACTTTGTATAGAACATCAGCGGGAGAGACCCAAATGCTAAATACAAAAGTAAAAGATTTTATGCAACGCAAGTTGCCAAACATTACACCTAATACAGAAATGACCACAGCCATTGCAGAGCTACAAAAATTTAAATTACTTGGCGCTCCTGTATTTGACGAGCACAAATCACTAGTTGGATTTATATCAGAGCAAGAGCTACTTAAACCACTGACGCAAAGCAGTTATTTTTGCGACGGAATGGTTAAAGTGTCTCAGCTTATGCAAACTAATGTGGTCACCGTTAGTGGCGATACCAACATTATTGAGCTTGCAGAGCAAATGAAAACAGGTAAACCTAAAAATTACCCTGTAGTAGACGGCGTTAAAGTTATAGGTATGATTAGTAGAGCAGATATACTTAAGGCACTCTACGATAACTACATTAGCTGCCAAACGCACTAAATAACAGTTACAAAAATGCCGCTTTAAAGCGGCATTTTTAATACTCTAAAATTAACGTGCACTAACGAGCGCTGAAAGCTCTTTTTTGTCATCGTCGCTTAAAAATGCAATTTCTAAGGCATTTGCTTGGGCTTTTTCCATATCGGCTTGCGTTAGGCCTGCTTTAGGTGCTGCTACTAAGTACTCATGTTCAATTTCAATCCCTTCAACAGCAGGGTCGTCGGTGTTAATACACGCCAAAATCCCATGGTCTAAAAATTGTTTAAGCGGATGTTTAGTTAAGTCGTTGACTGTACTTGTTTGAATGTTACTTGTTAGGCACGATTCAATACCAATGCGGTTATCACGTAAGTAGTCCATTAATTTAGGATCTTCAATAGCTTTAACGCCATGGCCGATTCGGCTTGCACCTAATTCATTAATTGCTTGCCAAATGCTTGGGGCACCGAGCGCTTCACCTGCATGAATAGTTGACGCTAAATAAGCATCACGAACTTGCTTAAAGTGATCAATAAATAATTCGCCCGGAAAACCAATTTCGTCCCCCGCTAAATCAACAGCAACTAAATCGTTTTTAAAAGCAAGTAATGCCTCAAGTTCATGCTGACATGTTTTTACGCCATAAGTACGCGATAAAATACCAATTAAATTGGCTTTTATATTTGTGCCCTGTGTTGCTGATTTAATACCGTCAACAACAGCCTCGACTACGCCCTGTGGGTGTAAACCTTGGCTTTGTGCCATGTAGTAAGGGCTAAAGCGAAGCTCAACATAATCTAAGCCCTGTGCCTGAGCATCTTCAATGTTTTCAATTGCAATACGTCTGCATGCATCATAATCACCGAGTACTGTAACGCCCCAATCTAACTTTTGTAAAAAAGCCATTAAGTTTGGTTCAGGGTCAATCACTTGCACATGAGGAATAAGCGCATCAACGTTATCTGCAGGTAACTCAATATTAAACTGACGACCAAGTTCTAATATGGTTTGCGCACGTACATTACCATCTAAGTGGCGATGAATGTCTAGCAGAGGTATTTTTTTATTTATCATAATAGCTACTCGGTTAGGTTAAAATTGCGCGCATGATACGCAGGTACAGTTATTTTTCAAGTGTAGAGCAGTTAAAGTAAATATTAGCGGTCATATGTCTGCTTTTTACTCAAAAAGTGAACAAAATAAAAGTTGTTCACTAACTTTGATGAGATAAGTGATGCCATAAAGTTTTAAATAAGGTATTCGCTTCTATGGGCTTGGTAATATAATTATCCATGCCACTTGCGACTGCTTTTTTTACATCATCATCATGTGCATTAGCAGATAGCCCAATAATTGGGAGTTCAAGTAAACCTAACTCGTTACGAATAACTCGGGTAGCTTCAAGCCCGTCCATTTTTGGCATTTGTATATCCATAAGCACTAGGTCATATGTATTTTCTGTGAGCTTCTCAATAGCCTCAAAACCATCATTAGCAATGTCAGCAACGCATCCTTTTGTTTTTAGAATGGCGCTCGCCACATGTTGGTTTAAAGGGTTATCTTCTACGAGCAGTATTTTATAGGTATCGAGTGCAAGCATGCTTACATCTATTTCATCGTATTGCTGTTTTATTTGCTCAGCTTTAGGAAGCGGTGAATAAATAGGTAAGCTAAATGTAAAAGTAGATCCATGCCCTTCATGGCTACTTAAATCTATGGCCCCGCCCATTAATTCGACCAATTTTTTGCATATACTTAAGCCCAAGCCTGTACCGCCATACTGACGAGAGGTAGAGCTATCAGCTTGCGCAAATGGCTTAAATAACTGTTTTTGTGCCTTTTCACTAATTCCTATACCGGTGTCGTTAACACTAAAATAAGTCATTTTTTTAGACTGCCATACCTTAAGTGTAATGCTGCCTTTAGCAGTAAACTTAATTGCATTATTAATTAAGTTTAACAGCACTTGTTTTAACCGAATAGGATCGGTTTCAATGACTAAGTTAGTTGATTTATCGTAATCAATATTAAAGTCTAATGCTTTTGCTTCAATATCAAATTGCAGTAAATTAGCCACCTCTTCAGTAAGCTTATCTACTTCTATAGGCTCTTGTACTAAATCGAGCTTTCCAGCCTCCATTTTTGAAAAGTCGAGCACATCATTTAACACCCTTAGCAGCACACTCAGTGCGCCGTCTGCTTGTTCGATATAACTTCGCGCTTGTTGCCAATCACTCTGCTGTAACGCCAAATAATGAAGCCCTTTTATACCGTTTATAGGCGTACGCACTTCATGGCTCATATTAGCTAAAAACTGGCTTTTTATTTGATTCGCTTCATCTGCTTTTTGTTTTTCAAGTCGCAGTATTTTAGTTTGCTTTGCAACTTGCTCACGAATTCGTATGTTAGTGCCGGTGACCGAAATTAAAAATATTATTAATAACCAAACAAATAACATACCTACAATCTGTGCGAGCCAGTAAATTAACCAAGATTCTCTTTGTATCGGCTGATAAAGCTCTACATGCCACACGCGCTTACCAACGAGTAACTTATATTCTTTTAATGGCAGTAGTTGTTGGTGTTTAGCAATAAAAATAGGTTGCGCGCTATTCTCTAGCGTCGTATCGGTAAAGCTCACTGCAACATTGTTATTTTTATTAAACAATAACGAGTTAGATAACCGCTCTAAGCTAACAACGGCAACCACAAAGCCTTTAAAGTCATCCTCTGTTATATTATTTCCAAACACAGGGTGAAAAAACAATACACCTCGCTCAGATTCATTTTGCACTAAATTTAGCGGCTCGCTTATTACAAGCTCATTGAGCACTTTAGCTTTAATTAACGCTGAGCGTCTAATTTCATTTGAAGCAAGATCAAAACCAATAACATCTTCATTTCCTGCTAAGGGGTGCGCGTATTGAACGGGGTAATAAAAGTCTCGTGGAGTAACTGGCTGCCAACGTCCGTTCTCAGCTTCTTCTTTTAAATCATAACCAGCCAGCTCAGTGTTTTTATTAGCCTGTTTAAATGCAGTTAATTGGTTGTGTGGAAGGTACGGCACCCATTCAAAAGCTAAAATATCTTCGCTATAACTAAGCTGTTTAGAGGTAAATTGCTTAAACTCGGTAAAGCTCACTTCATCACTGCTAGAAAAAAACGTTGCTAAAAGTGCTAAATGTGCTGTTATTTCGTTGATTTGATTATTTATGGCATCTTGCGTAGCTAATATTTTAAGCTCTAATTTTTGAATGTTTTTTTCTTTTTTTGCGCTCGCAGCACCGTAAAAACTAATACTGATTAACGCATAAATTAATAACGAAGGCAGTATTACTTGTAGGCGGTAATTTACATTTGAATAATTAAATGCCGCAAGCATAAGTGGAGTAAAGATAAGCACACCAATGCTATCTCCTATCCACCAAGCAATAAAAGTATCAGACCAAGCATAACTTGGGATCACGCCGTTAAAAATTAATAAACTAGTGCCCACGCCAGCGGCAAAAACACAACACAGAGGACCTGCAACAATCGAGCTTTGAACGCAATGTTTTAAAGAGGATAAATCAAGCGGGGCTTTTATTACTTTTATAATAAGCTGTGCACCAATCCACGCTTGTAAAGTAGAGGCAAGAGTTACAGCCGCAGCATGAACGAATACGCTGAGCTTAAAAATTTCTAATACATTTTCTAAATGTATAAAGTTAGTTAAAAAAGCACCAACAAATACACCTAAAAAAGACCTTCGCCCCCAAATCAAAAAACCTGCGAGCGCAATGCCTGAAGGCGGCCATGCTGCAACTGCATAACCGTCTATTGCTAAAAGTGAATTGCTAAAATATCCAGTAAAAAAATAAGCACACGCTAAACCAAAAGTAATAAAAAAAAGCTGTTTCAACGCCTGCGCTCCTGAACATCAAATTTAATAAATTACAGTGTAGCCTTTATTGATACAAAACGAGTGCTTTATCGGCTTGAGCTGTTTGCTTATAACTCAATGCCGCCTGTTCACTAAATTGTTTTTTATTTTCTGCGTTTAGCGCTTTATCAAACACCTTTGCAGCTAATGTATAATCGCCCTGCGCATTAGCTAAACATGCTAGCGAAAGCAATAAAGCGTTGTTTGAATCGTCTTTCTTAAGGCGTTCTTGAATAGTTGTTTGTAACTTAACAGCATCGGCAGCAGTGGTTTTACTTAATATATTAGCAAGTAATAAGTGCTGCTCATTATGTTTGACCATTTTAATTAAATCGTTCTCAATTACGCTTAATTGACCAGCTTGTGCCATTTGCATTAAATAAGCATTATGGGCATGAGCCTGTAACTTTTTAGGTAACTGTTTATACTTTTTAGTGAGTTTGTCGTCATCGATCGCACTAAAATAAGCATTAAATAATTGTGTCCACTGCGTCTCGTTGAGCACTTTTTTACGATACAAGCGCGGCAAATACTCTTCAAGGGCATCAAAATGCTGTTGTTGCACCAGCACTTCGGCATAAAGTTTAAGCTCCAAAGGCGTTGCTTTTTTAGCATCTGCACTGGTACGCATTTGCGACTCAATTGCGCTACTATCGCCACTTGCAAGCCACAGTTTTGCTACTTTGAGCTGGTTTTCTGGGCTTATTTCAAATAAACGCTCTAGTGCTTTATCTGCTTGGTTATTAGTGAGGGCTGCTTTGGCCAATAATGCTAAGCGAATATCTTCAAATTTACTTGGCACGCCATTACCCGATAATGCCTGCTCTACATGCTCGTAATCATCGTTAATAGCACTCCAAAGAGCTTGCTCTATGGCAGCGTGCTTACGCTCTTGGCTACGCGCAAAAAAGCCATGTTTAGTATTATGATATATCGATAGTAAATAACGTATTAACTTATAAGTTAAGTACAGCACAGCTGCTGTAATCACCGCCATAATACAAAACGACACTATAGTGCCTTCAATCGTTGTATTATTAAACGAAATAAGCACATAGCCTTTTTCATCTAATACAAACGGAGTGACCGCCAGTACTACAACAATAGCTACAATTAATATAATTATCCCTATCATTGCATCCACTCCTTAACCTGTTCTGTGCTTTTTAAGGTCACTTTAGGGTTAAAGTTTAGCTGCTCCTTTTCAAGGTTTGCTAGTACTTTTAATACTGACTTAGTTGCATCATCGTCTTGCTTAAAATACTCAGTAACCAAGCGCTTAGCTTCACCTAGGGCATTAAAATAAATACTCGCTTGCTTACTCATTAACGCATCTTGCGCCTGAGTTAAATTAAGTTTAATACGCTGATTAATTAAATGGCGTTCTTGGTCAGTTAACATCGGCTCAATTGCCACACCTTCGTGATGACGAATGGTGATAAAGCTATCAACTATTTTATTCCAGCTATTACTTAAGTTTTGCTGCCAATCGCTTATGTCTTCACTTAGTGCGTTTTTCTCAACTTCTTCTTTATCCGAAGGCACATTAACCGCATTAAAAACTAGGTCATCAATGCTGTTTAAAACACTGTTTAATTGTAAATAAATAGCCTCTGTTGCTATTGGTTTTAAACTATCAAGCATTTGCATGTCTTGCATAATGGCTTGGCGAACTTCTACAGTTCCAGGATGTTCACTTAGTAATGAATCTAAACGCTTAAGTACAGCACTTGCACCTTGGTAATCTTTTTCAGCCCATAACTTAAATTCAGCCATACGCTGTAAGCTACTTACTTCTTGCGGGTTAAGCGAAACACCTTGTTGCTGAGCTTGCTGAAGAGCTGCTTTTAATTGCTGCTGATTATTGGCTGTACTTTCTTTTAGCGCTGCCGTTACCTTTTGCTCACTATTAAACAGCGCTTGCTGCAAATTAGATTGTGCAGACTTAAGCGCTTGCAGCTCTTGAGCCAGTAACTTGTTTTGTTCATTCAGCTCATTAACTGCGCTATCTTGAGCCTTACCTGCATTCAATTTTTGGTAAAACTCAAAACCTACCCCACTTGCTACAACAAGCGAAATAATAAGCGCAAGTACCGCTACTTTACTTATTTTTTGCTTACTATTATTAGGCTTATTAGCTGTATTTACAGGATCTTTTTTATTTGAAGGCGCGGCTGCTTTAGCTGCGGTTTTGCTATTTGCCGTTACTGGCTTTGACTGTTCGCTCATGTTGCTACCTTGCTGTTTGATGCAGGAAAACATAGCGTTGTCGCCTGCCCCTGCTGCAATGTGTATATTAGCCGAACTTACCTGTTGCTGCTGTAAATAAGCGGCAATGCGCTCGCTAGCAACATAAAATCGGCACTGTTGTAACCACTGTAATTGTTCTTGAGTTAGCTTATCAAATATTGCATCTACTGCTGCATTACTTGTAATGACTATACCTTGTACCTTCAGGCCTTGCCAGTGGTCTGTCCAGTTGGCTTTTTCAGCGGATACGGGCTCCCTTTTGTAAACAACGCAATTATTTAAAAAAGCGCCGCGTTCCTTTAGTGTTTTGGCTATATCGGGACGACCCGCTTGGCCTTTTATTAACACTATATTGCTGCCATCAACCTCAGCTAGTGACTTTAATGCTAATAAACCTTCTGAATCATATTGCTTAGGTACGGCAGCCCTAACACCAAACTGCTCATAAATAGTATCGGCTGTTTGTTGCCCAATGGCATAAAATTGCGCTTTAGTATTTATATTTGGCTTTAATTGAGCAAGAGCGGTTACGGCGTCTTGCGATATAAATATAATTTTATCGGCATTTAACAGGGGGCTCAACTCGGTACTTGAGGGCGTTAAATGAGTCAGTTTTAAAACAGGAAATAATGACGCCTGATAACCCGCTTCCTCAAGTTGTTGAGCAAGGGCTGCGCCTTTTCCTTCGGGCCGAGTTATCAGAATATGTGTCATTTATGCGTCTCTATAAACTTCAGCTAATATTTTATCTGCACCTTGAGCTAGTAGCTTTTTAGCAAGCTCAATACCAATTTCCTCTGCATCATTGATATGGCCAGTAACTTCATCGTGTAAAATTTCACTGCCATCAACGGCGCCAACTAAGCCACGTAAATGTACCTGTTCGCCATCAACTAATGCATAAGCGCCTATTGGTACCTGACAACCGCCTTCTAAATGACGGTTCATTGCGCGCTCTGCATTTACACGAATACGTGTTTGCGTATGTTCAAGCGGTGCAAGTAGTGCTTTAGTTACTTCATCATCAATACGACACTCAATGCCTACAGCACCTTGACCATTTGCAGGTAATGATACTTCTGGCTCAATGTAATCGGCAATACGCTCGCCCATTTCTAAACGAATAAGCCCTGCAGCCGCTAAAATAATAGCATCATATTGGCCATCATCTAATTTAGCCAAACGTGTATTCACGTTACCGCGCAAATCACGAATTTCTAAATCTGGGCGAAGCGCTCTTACTTGGCACTGACGACGTAAACTCGAAGTTCCTACAATAGCACCTTTTGGCAACTCGCTTAAATTAGCAAAGTTATTTGAAACAAATGCATCGCGTGGATCTTCTCGCTCACAAATAGTATGTAGATCAAGCCCTTCAGGAAACTCTACTGGTACATCTTTCATAGAGTGTACGGCAATATCTGCACGACCATCTAACATAGCTTGCTCAAGCTCTTTAACAAATAAGCCTTTACCGCCAATTTTAGCAAGTGGAGTATCTAAAATAATATCCCCTTGAGTCGACATTGGGACTAATTCTACACGCACATCATTATGAAAATGCTCAAGTTGTGCTTTTACAAATTCAGCCTGCCAAAGTGCTAAAGCACTTTTACGGGTGGCAATGCGTACTAGTTTTGTTTTTTCTGTCATAGGGGTATCCAAATAGTTACTGCTAAATAGCTAAGCTTAGTCAGCTAAAATTCTAAATTCTTTTTGAGCAATTAAGTTGCCCTGCTCATCAACAACATCTACACGCCAGTGGCCTGTTTGTGTATCCATAATCTTTTTTGTTGAGTAAGTTCTGTAACGGGGTGATGTCACGCTTAGTGATATTTCGGCCATAGTTTCACCTTCGAAGGACCATACATGTTTAACTTGTTGCCCTTGTAAATTTTTAAGCTCACTAAAAAATGACAAACCCTCATCAAACTGATTTAACCTTATATCGGCTGCAAATACATTTGTAGGCTCGCGTTTACTTACTTCGCGAGTAAGTACTGCACGGCTAATTTTGCCTGTATCTATTTGTGCGCCTAACGCTACACTTGCTACATGTGCATCAGCAGAAAACCCTTCTGTGCTAGTCAAGGCACCATCATCACTGTCTAATTCAACTGATAAATCGCTAGCGCTTACAGGTTGCTCGCTACTTTGCAGCTCTTCGCTTTCAGGTTCTTGTTCTTGCTGTATTTCATTATCAAGCTCAGAGTCTAAGGCTGTATTAGCGCTATTATTTTGCGGTATATTATTTGCCGCTAACGCATTTTCATCGCCTACAAAATCTGTATTCTCAGAAGCCACAGATTGAGGCTCTTCATTTTGTAAATTTTGTGAAGCTAACAGCGGGTCAATACTCGCTTGTGTCATGTTATCAGGCTCATCAAGTAAATCACTTTGCTGTGCTTCACTATTTATATTTGCCTCGTCGACTTTTTCGCTATTTTGCAGGCTCTCATCAACGCTTAAAAATTGCGCTTGCTCGTTAGCATGCTCACCTTGGTCAGCATTTACCGATGCAGTTAGCCCATACGCTACAGCAGCAGAGGTCATTACTACCAACATAGAAATACTCACAATACGACGCCAGTGCCACTCATAACTAACCGTAGGCACATTATTTTGTGGTTCGCGTTTAACATTTGCTTTAATTACTATTTTTTGACTCATATTGACCTCAGCGGCTCCAAAATTAGCTTAAACGGGCAATTAACCATTGGCGAATAGCTTGCAATTCTTCTGCACAAACCTGGTGAGCCATTGGGTAATCTTGCCAGCTTACATCCATGTTATGTGCTGTTAATACTTCATACGCACTTCTTCCCGCACTATGCGGCACTACGTTATCTTGACTACCATGCGCCATAAATACGTTTAAATCGGTATGTTTTGCTTCGTCTGCAAATTTTTGAGGCACACACATGTACGTAGATAGCGCCATAACACCACCTAGTTTGTGCTCAAAACGTGGCGCTAAATGTAGCGACACTACGCCACCTTGTGAAAAACCAGCCAAAATAATTTTATGAGCAGGTATGCCGTTAGCCATTTCTTGATTAATAAGCGCTTGAACTTTCTCAGCTGAATCTCTTACGCCTTGCTCATCGGCACGCTTATCTAATTCTATAGATTTAATATCGTACCAAGAACGCATTTCCATGCCACCATTTATGGTGACCGGCTGCACTGGTGCATGTGGAAATACAAATCGTATACCTAGCTCACTGGGTAAATTAAGCTGCGGTGCTACAGGCGCAAAACCATCGCCTGAATCACCTAAACCATGTAACCAAATTACCGTTGCTTTGTGTTCTGATTGCGCCGGATATTCTACAAATTCTAAACTCATAGTGATGATTGCCACTTAATCTCTTGGCCTGCTTGGCGAGTAGATGCTTGATTCATAAACTCCCAAAACTCAGCGCCAGAACGGTTATCAATCCATTGGCCGTCGCGCATTTCAAAGTGGTGACCATTAAATTTAGTTGCCACCCATACTTGGTGTAAAGGCGCTTGTTTATTAATTACAATTTTACTTTTATCAGCAAATATAATTTCTAAAATACCTTGCGCCGACTCATAATCTAAATCAGCTTCGCAATCATCAACTTGCTCTTCAATTGTGAACATAAGAGCTTCGGCTAATTGGTGATATTCGTGTTCAGTCATTGTAATTTTCCTTTGCAGGCGAGCCGCCTAATATTGGGTACATTTCAGCTTATAATTAGCTTTAAAAGTGTGCAGCTAGTGTAACAGGAATAAAATCATCCGCGAATAGCTGCATTTTTTAGATATTCTGTTACTCTGCGATTATAAAGCCAGCAACCATATTAATCTAATGAAAGCGACACATACCTTACAATTAAAAAAACTAATAATGAGCACTGTACTGCTAAGCGCATTAGCTGGTTGCGGTCAAAGTGGCCCTCTTTATTTACCAGAGCAACAAGCTGATCAAAATCAACCTCAAGAAACAGTTAAACCAGTAACTGTTTCAGAGCAAAACAACACACAGCAAAGTCAGGAGCAATAAATGGATTATTTTAACTACCAAAACAACCAATTATTTGCCGAAGACGTAAGTGTGGCAGCTATTGCTCAGCAATATGGTACACCTTGCTATGTGTATTCTCGCGCTACTTTTGAACGTCATTACTTAGCCTTTGCTAATGCCACTAAAAACCATAAAAGCTTGGTTTGCTATGCCGTTAAAGCAAATTCTAACATTGCAGTATTAAATATTTTAGCGCGCCTTGGTTCAGGTTTCGATATTGTATCGAAGGGTGAACTTGCACGTGTAATTAAAGCAGGTGGCGACGCCTCTAAAGTGGTTTTTTCGGGCGTGGCTAAAACAGCCGACGAAATAGCGTATGCGCTAAAACTAGGCATTAAATGTTTTAATGTTGAGTCAGCCTCTGAGCTTGAGCGTATTTCTGAGGTTGCTTGCGAGTTAAATTTAGAAGCGCCTATTTCTATTCGTGTTAACCCTGATATAGACGCAAAAACGCATCCGTATATTTCTACCGGTTTAAAAGAAAATAAATTTGGCATTGATATTCAAACAGCAGTGAGTGTTTATCAGCATGCAGCGTCTTTACCGGGTTTAAAAATTACCGGTGTTGATTGCCACATAGGTTCGCAACTAACAGAAGTAAGACCCTTTTTAGAAGCGTTAGATAAATTAATGGCGCTAATTGATGAGCTAAAAGCTTGCGGTATTGAGCTTACGCATTTAGATATTGGTGGAGGGTTAGGAGTACCGTATAACAACGAGCAACCGCCACACCCAAGTGAATACGCAGCACAAGTGACTGAACGTTTAGCTAATTACAAACACCTTGAACTTATTTTCGAGCCTGGGCGTGCTATAGCTGCCAATGCCGGCATTTTAGTAACCCAAGTTGAATTTATTAAACAAAATCAAGAGAAGTCTTTTGCTATTGTAGATGCGGGTATGAACGACATGCTACGCCCTTCGCTTTATCAGGCATGGCAAAAAATCATTCCGGTTTCAGTGCGAAACGATGACACGCCAAAACATAACTTTGATATTGTAGGCCCTGTATGTGAAACCGGTGACTTTTTAGGTAAAGACCGCGAACTTGCACTTAAACAGGGCGATTTACTAGCACAGCGTAGTGCTGGCGCATACGGTTTCACTATGAGCTCAAACTATAACTCTCGCCCTCGTGTTGCAGAAATAATGGTAGACGGACAGCAACACCACCTTATTCGCCAACGCGAAACGATTGAAAGCCTTTATCAAGGCGAGAAAATTTTACCATAAACGTTTTTGCCAACTCGCTGCTCTGTGGCATGATTAGCACAGAGCAAAACCGAATTAGAGCGCTATGTTAGTTAATTTTTCCAAAATGCACGGCTTAGGCAACGACTTTGTTGTAATTGATAACATTACACAAAATGTATTTTTGTCTCGCGATCAAATAAAAAAACTGGCTGATCGCCACTTTGGCATTGGCTTTGACCAATTGCTAATGGTAGAGGCGCCATACTCACCCGATCTCGACTTTCATTATCGTATATTTAATGCCGATGGTAGCGAAGTAGAACAATGCGGAAATGGCGCACGCTGTTTTGCCCGTTTTGTGCGTATGAAAGGCTTAACCAACAAACATAAAATTAGCGTATCGACTAAATCGGGCAACTTAACGCTATACATAGAAAAAGATGGCCAAGTTACCGTAAATATGGGCCATCCTAACTTTGAGCCTGCAAAAATACCGCTTAAAGCCAGCAAACGTGAACTGACCTATATTATAAGAGCACAAGAGCACACTGTATTTAGTGGCGCAGTGTCTATGGGTAACCCGCACTGCGTATTAGAAGTTGATGATATAACGACCGCGCAAGTTGATGTACTTGGTCCACTGCTGGAAAACCATGAACGTTTTCCAAATCGTGCCAACATCGGCTTTATGCAAGTTGTATCGCAAGATCATATAAAGTTAAGAGTATGGGAACGCGGCGTTAGCGAAACCCTTGCTTGTGGCACTGGCGCATGTGCAGCGATGGTTATTGGCCATATTCAAAGCAAACTTAACACCACGGTACAAGTTGATTTACCTGGCGGTACATTGCAAGTGCGCTGGAGCGGCGAAGGCCACCCAGTACGCATGACCGGCCCAGCCGAGCATGTATTTGATGGACAAGTAGCATTATGAGCGAGCTAACTAAAGAGCAAGTTGCTGAGTATTTAGCTCATCACCCTGATTTTTTAATTGAGCAACCACAGCTGCTTGCAAAGCTTGAGCTACAGCAAAAAGAAAATGGCGCGACCTCTTTAGTTCATATACAGCAGCGCCAGCTACGTGAGCACAACACGCTGTTAAAAAATCAAATAGAGAGCATGAGTAAACATGCAACACAAAACGAGCTTGTATATAGATTATTTAGCCAGTGCCATAGTCAGCTTTGGAGCAATTACGACTTCGATACGCTTGCCAGTAACTTAACCAATATAATTTGTACAAGTCCAAATATAAGCAATTGTAAGTTAATTAAATATACAGCACAGTATGAGAGCCTTATTGAGCACCGCCTTACACATTCTACGCATTATTTAGGGCGCATTAATCAACAAGAGTGCGAGCTATTATTTAGCGATAAAACCCAATCGGCAGCTATTTATTTAATTGGTGATAGTAAAAAGCCAGTAGCTATTTTAGCCTTTGGTAGTAACGATGCTAACCACTTTGAACCCGCACAAGACAACCTCTTTGTACTGGATTTTGTACGTGCCCTGCAGCTAAGGCTGTTGGAACTTGCATGAACGAAAACCCCACGCCAAATATTAGCGATTTAAGCGATAACTGGCGTACGCCTATTACTTTATTTAGCGAATATTTAAAATACGAAAAGCAATATTCAGCACACACTGTAAATCAGTATGTAAGCCAACTTGGCTTTGCAGCGCTTTATTTTAGTAAATTATGTGACGACTGGTTTGGCGTGCAAGGCGAGCATATTCGCCGCTACAGTATGGCGCTTCGTTCAAAGCAATTAAGCGGGCGAACAATTAGTTTAAAATTAAGCTGCATTCGTAGTTTGTATAAATTTTTGAAAGCCAAAAATATTGCACAGCAATCGCATTACCATAACCCTGCACAAGGGATTAAAGGGCCTAAGTTTTCAAAGCCACTTCCAAAAAACCTCGATGTAGATCAAATGGCAAGCCTGCTGAAAATAAACGACGACGATCCATTAGCCATAAGAGATAAAGCCATGATGGAACTAATGTATTCATCAGGGCTGCGCATTAGTGAGTTAGTTGGCGCTAACATGCAAGATATAAATACTAAAAACGGAGAGATTTTAGTACGTGGTAAGGGCAACAAAGAACGCTTAATTCCGGTTGGAAAAAAAGCATTAAATGCCCTGCAAAATTGGCTTACTATACGCGGCCAATTTGCAAAACCCGATGAAATAGCCGTGTTTTTAAGTAGTAAAAAAAACCGTATTTCGGTGCGTCAGGTTCGCCTTCGTATGCAAGAGTGGGGCATCAAACAAGGGATAAGCTCGCAGGTTCATCCACATAAATTACGCCATTCATTCGCTTCTCATATCTTAGAATCCTCTGGCGATTTACGTGCCGTACAAGAGCTATTAGGGCACAGTAGTTTGTCGGCTACACAAGTGTATACGCATTTAGATTTTCAGCATTTAGCCAAGGTGTACGACAACACCCATCCTCGTGCTAAAAAACAAACCGATTAGGAAAATAACTATGATCCGATTTAATCGTGCTCTTCGCCCTTTTTCTGTTATGAGCTTTGATTTAGACGACACGCTGTACAACAACCACCCAATAATAAAAGCGGCGGTTAAAGCGCAGCAAGATTACTTAAGCGCACTGCCAAGCTACCTAGAGCAAGGCCCAAAATATTGGCAGCAATGTCGTAACGAAGCAGTATTACAATCACCTGAGCTTGCCGATAACGTGACCAAATGGCGCCAACATACACTGCGTTTAGCGCTTTCAAAATTAAATTTAAACGCCGATGATGTAGAGCACCATGCAAATGCAGCGTATAACGCTTTTGCTGACGCACGTAGCAAAATAGTCGTCAGTGACGACGTACTAACACTACTTGATAATTTAGCTCAGCATTTTACGCTTGTTGCCATCACTAATGGTAATGTGGAAATAGAACGCTTTAACTTACACAATAAATTTTCACTCGTGTTACAAGCCGGCATGCACGGTAAAGCAAAACCCCACAAAACATTATTTGATAAAGCCGCCGCGCATTTAGATATCCCTAAAAGTGAAATTTTACATATTGGCGATAGCCTAGATACCGACGTACAAGGTGCTAATAATGCGGGCTGCCAATCGGTATGGCTAAACGATCAAGGCGCTACCTACGCCTACAAAGGACTTGCCGATGTTGAAATTGCGAATATTCATGCCTTAGCGCATTTTATTAAATAACCTAAATACAACTAAGAGGTTGCAATGAGCCATTATACCAAGCTAATAACTTTACTATTAATTGGCTCACTTAGCCTCAATGCTTACCTGCTATGGCCAGAACAAGTAGCGGTTGTTGGCAAACAAGAAATCCAAAAAACCTCTGAAAAACCAATTAAAGCGCCTAAAAATGAGCTACTTACTAAGGCTAAACAACAATTTGAGCAACACCAATTTGACGAGGCGTTTAATACTTACCAGCAACTAAAGCAACGCTCCCCAGCCCTTGCTCGCACACTCTACTCTTCGTGGGTTTTGCAATTAAAAACCTGGCTAAATACTAACTTATCTCTTAGCGAGCCATTGTTAAACACACTATTAGATCAAGACCCTTACAATACAGAGCTACTTACATTGCAGGTCGATTACTTAATAAATAGTGGGCAAATACAAAATGCAATTATTGCTTTATTTGAACTATACCCGTTATTAAATGAGCAACAGCAAAGCACTGCAAATGTGCGCTTGGAAAATTTGACTAAAAACGAGCTTCATAGTTTAAGTGAGCAGCAAAATTGGCCAGCAATTATCGAACAAACTCAAATTTGGCTCGATTATCAAAACGACAATAGTCATTTTTTATACGCACTTGCTTATGCCTATTACCAGCAAAATGACTTTATAAGCGCATTAACCACTCTTGAGCGTATGCCACGTAATAACCCTCTCAAAACAGACGTAAATACACTAAAAACACAAATTAATAAGGCTCAATCGCAAGATGACTTTATTACCCTTACCCCTTACGGCGCGCATTATTTAATTAGTAGCGAGCTAAATAACTCTTTGCAAAGCGAACTAATGATAGATACCGGTGCGAGCATTACTTCTCTTTCGAGTGATGTGCTTAGCCAACTCTCACCAAGACCGCTTTATTTAGGCGATGTAACCGTAAACACGGCAAATGGACAAATTAAAGTTAAGCGCTATCAAATTGAGTCGTTTAAAGTGGGGATGCAAACTATTTACGGTTTTGAAGTGCTCAGTATCGAAAATACCCGCGGCCAAGGTTTGTTAGGGATGAACTTTTTATCGCGATTTAAATTTAATATAAATCAGCAAACAGATGAGTTAGTGTTGAGTGCTAAATAGCTAAAATTTAAGGAAATAATATGACCCTAAACGATTTTTTACAGCAACTTACGGACAATCCAAAAAACATTCAATTTACCGATACAATGGCGGTGATTGAAGCAAATTACGACTTTACTGCATGTGAATTTAATAACCACGGCTTACTTAGCTCAGCAAGTGAAAACAACGGTTCATGTAAAATTTTTGCGTTTGCTAAATTAAACGATTTAAGTAAACAAAATACGTTGGATTGCTTTGGTAAGTTTTACCGTGAAGACGTACTGCAAAACCCTAAGGGCGATGATCACATGAACATTCGCACGTTTATGTTAGCGCCGGAGGCAACGCCATTTTTGGGCGTTACCTTTGAAGGCGAGCCGCTGAAAGCAAAATAGTCAGCAAAAATTAAAGCGACTTTTCCATAAAGTAGCGCATCCCAGAGCGCGGATAATTATTAAGTTGATACTTAATACTATATCCGCGCTTTTCGTAAAATGGCTTAGCCTGAAAATCGAGTGTATCAAGCTGAGCGGTCGTTGCACCGAGTTCAACAGCTGATTGTTCAAGTGCCGTTAGTAACTTATCTGCAAGCCCTTGACCTCGCGCTACATCGCTACACCAAAGCCAACTAATCATCAGCCAATTTCCAAACACACACCCACTAATACCTGCAACAAGCTCACCTTGCTCATCAACAAATTTATAGCCTAATGGCACTCTTTGCGCATCAAAGTGCTGCGCGTTAAACTGAACTATTTTAGTGCGAAGCGCTGAGTTTAACGCATCGGTATTATCTGCTTGTAATTGATACATGTACCGCCCTTAAAGAAGCAGATACTAGCAAACTAGCTCTATCAAAACAGGTTGTTTTTTCCATAAGGTACTTCGAGCAAATTACTTGTTGTTTTTTCGGGTTGGCCACACATTTCATCGTAGGCACTAGTGTGTCGTAGCACCATTTCGGCGTAGGCTATTTTTTCAAAACGTTTTTGTATATGTAGCGGGCTGAGCGCTTTTACAAATTCGCCATTTTCTTCAGTAATGTAATACTCTACGTTATTTATAATGACAGACACCTGATAGAGCGCCATTTCTAGGGAGTGCGCCACCACTTTTTGTAATGGTTCGTGTTTTTTTAGCTCAGAAAATTTCATACCCATAACAATCGCCTTTTTATAAAAAGTAACTTTATAGATACGCACCTTTGCTATAATCGCGATCAAATTATTACATCACTGGCTTTTTAAGCTTATGAGCAACAAAATTCGACTCGCTAAATATATTGCTCACGCTGGTGTGTGCTCACGAAAACAAGCATCGCGCTTAATAGATGAAGGAGTAGTAACGGTAAATAACCGCCCTGCTAATCATATTGATCACGTTGATGAGCAAGACTTAGTAATAGTTAATGACCAAGCAGTTAAAGGCGCAGCCGAGCTAGTTTATTTTGCGTACCACAAACCAGTAGGTATTGACTGCAAATTAAATAAAGATGACCCTACGAGCCTTATTCACCACTTACCTACACTTACCCGTGTTTACCCCATTGGCCGATTAGATAAAGACTCTCGGGGCTTACTTATTTTGACCAACGATGGTGATTTTTGTAATCAACTTATTCACCCTGACTTCCACCAGCCTAAACGTTATTTAGTCACGGTCGATAAACCGATTAATAACGAGTTTTGTGAAAAAATGGCCGCAGGTATCCCTGTTGATAAGCAAGTAACCTTGCCTTGTGAAGTAACTAAAATAACTGACAACCAATTTAGTATTATTCTAAAACAAGGGCTTAACAGGCAAATACGCAAAATGACGCATTACTGCGGCTTTAAAGTAATTGATTTATTTAGAGTGCAATTTAGCGATCTTGCTCTTTCAAAACTAAACCTCCCTGAAAACCACTACATACAAATTAGTAAAACTGATATTTCAAAAATTTAACCTTCGTTTAAATAGCGCACAAAAAAGTTAAAAAATAACCTTGCAAAAATAGATTACAGGTGTAGTCTTGAATTAAAGATTACATTTGTAGGCAACAAAATGATTGAGTTATCAAAAGCAGAATTTGAAGTACTTGACGCACTTTGGATTAATTACCCAGCAACCGCCAGCCAAATTATTGAGCGCTTAAGCGGTGATAAGCAATGGCACGAAAAAACCATTAAAACCTTACTGAGTCGATTAGTTAAAAAAGGCGCACTGACCTTTGAAAAAGACGGTCGCCAATATATTTATACTCCCTGTATGGAGCGCGCAGACTACACCCTAAAAGAGAGCCAAAACTTTATTGAGCGCTTTTTTAGTGGCCGCATAGCGCCGCTGGTAAGCGGTTTTGCTAAATCGGAGCAGCTTTCTCAGCAAGATATAAACGAGCTTAAAAAAGTCATTGATGACTGGGAAAAAAACCAAAAGTAAGGGATTAACATGGTTACTCAAACTGGGTTTAATTGGTTAATTGAGCAACAACTACTATTAAGTATTTTGTTTTGTGGATTTATTTTACTCGAGCGATTTGGTTTAAAAACCCTTGGCGCGCGGTTTGTATACAAGTTAGCGTGGTTACTGCCTACGGCATTAGTTATTGCTAATTTACCTAATGCGATAAAACCACTGCAAAATAGCAATATTAGCCATTACTTAATTACCCCTAACCAGCCTTTTACACATGAAATGGGTATTAGCTGGGCACTCATGTATGTAATTATTACTGCGGGGTTATTAATAGCCAGCTTTATTACACATACTCGTTTTGTTAAAAGCCTGCAGCTAACTAAACTAACACACTTTAACCATACACTTACTACAAGTGCTAAAACTTATATCAGCCAACATGTAGCCACGCCAATGGTAGTCGGTATTTTAAACAACAAGCTAGTGTTACCTAGTAACTATAATACCCAGTTTGATAAAGCCACATTAGCGCTTATTTTAGAACACGAAAACGTACACATTAAACGCAAAGACAATTTAACAAACGCACTCATATTACTGCCTACTATTTTGTTGTGGTTTAATCCACTTGCTTGGATGGCTTACGCAAGCTGTAGACGCTTGCAAGAGCTGACTTGTGATGAACGGGTACTTGCTAATAAAACCACACATCAACACATTTTATACAGCAAAGCCTTAGTTAACTGCGCGGCAGCAACGCCCGCAGGCCTAATGGCTTATTCACACTACGGAGATAAAAAGACCATGTTACAAAGACTTACTAATATAAAGCACAGTGGCAGCAACTCTCGCTTTGCCAAAGGTGGCTTACTGCTAATAGCAGCAAGCATGCTTAGCGGTTTAGCCATTGCAAAACAGCCCCAAGCTGAAATAACGAAAGAGGATCATATTTCACCAACAATACGTATTGAACCTGTCTACCCTGCCCAAGCAGCTAAGCAAGGCATTAGCGGCTCGGTTGTATTAAAATACGATATTACCGCCAATGGCAGAACAGAAAACATTAGTGTCATTCAATCTAAGCCGTCAGACGTTTTTGATAAATCAGCTAAAGAAGCGCTGGCAAAGTGGGAGTATAAAATCTCTGAAGCAGGCTTTAATGATGTACTCGTACAGCTAGATTTTGCCATAAACAGCGAGGTTGCTAATACCGATTTAATAGAGCGAATTAAAGTATCGCATTAATGCTATTGAGTAATACAAGAACACAAAGCAAGCGCCCTTTTAGGCCGCTTGCTTTGTGGTTTTAACAAAAAAATTAGATACTCACTACAATCATGGCTATGGCAGTACCTAAACCAATAAACCACACGAGCGAACGTATAATATCTAGGTTCAACCAATAAAAAATACAATATAAAGTGCGCGAGACTATATGAGTAACTGCCAAGGTTTCGGTTACCGCATTCACCGAATTAGTACCCAATACCACCGCAGTAGCAACGCCAAACACAGCAAGCGATTCAAAACAATTTTGATGAGCAGCGAGCGTCCGAGCACCAAAGCCCGTTAATTTTGCTTGTTGGGAACGTGGGTGTTTATTGTCGTATTGTCCAAGTTTTGCCATCGCAACTGCCACTGGTACTTTTGCAAAATAAGGCATTAACACTGCTAATAATGCGCATACAACTAACGTCGTCATAATTTATTCTCTTATTATAAAACCTGATTATTTAACCAATACATATAACATACACGCATAAAAAAAGCCGCCCAAACGTTTTATGACAAACGCTGGCGGCTAAACAATAACATCACACTGACTATAGCTAAGTTTACTCATAAAACAGTGCGGCATAATGTCGCAGATGATGAATATTCACTATCACCCTTAATGCATCGCATTAATAACTAAAGATTGTTAACTTAAAGACCTTATTTCTAATCGACGAACACCATGACTTGGATCTTTTTCACTTTTTTAGCCGCTTTTATGCAAGCCTGGCGTAATGCGCTGCAAAGTAAATTAAGCGCACATGTAAGTGTTGCTGGCGTTACCCTTTCACGTTTTATTTTAGCAGGCCCTATTGCTGCAGTGTATTTGTATGGCTTGTATCAATACCAAGATACCGCCATGCCTACATTTAATAATGCCTTTTGGGCTTTTATTATTGGCGCAAGTGTTATGCAAATACTTGCGACAAGCTTAATGGTAAAGCTGTTTAAAATGAACAATTACGCCGTAGGGGCGGGGCTTGCTAAGAGTGAGGCGTTAGTGGCTGCTATTTTAGGTGTATTATTTTTTGGATCGGCACTTTCTTTGCTCGGTTGGCTTGGTGTGTTTTTTGGCGCTATTGCCGTATTGCTACTCAGCGGCATAACAAGCGTTAAACACTTTAATGCTAAAACAGCATTACTTGGCCTTGCCTGCGGTACTTGCTTTGCTCTTACATCACTTTGGGTTCGTGAAGCGAGTTTAAATTCAGGGTTATTATTTCCGCACTCAGCGGCGTGGGTTTTACTATTTGTAATAAGCTTACAAACACTTATATTACTTGGCTATTTATTACTAAAAGAGCCACATACTCTTAGTAAACTTTGGCAATATAAAAGCGTTACAACAGCAATTAGTATTTTTAGCTGTGTAGGCTCTATTGGCTGGTTTAGTGCAATGAGTTTACAGCACGTGGCGTATGTTAAAACGCTCGGTCAGGTAGAAGTATTTTTTACGATGCTAATTGCTGTGCTTTGGCTAAAACAACCGCTTAAAAAGCAAGACACCGCAGGCTTAATCCTCATAGCCATTGCCGCTGTTTTGGTCATGTTGCCAAGTTAAGGGCATAAAAAAGCGCAGGCTTTTATACCTGCGCTGTTATAATTTTTATAGCTTTAAGAACTGATTCTAAGAGCTTATTTTAAGTGTTATCACACCACTAATAATCATTAATACTCCCGCAATACGACCAAACGTAGCTGCATCGTTATAAAACAATATACCCACTAAAAACGTACCGGCGGCGCCAATACCGGTCCATACTGCGTAGGAAGTGCCCATTGATATTTGCTTTTGTGCAAGCCACAACATAAAGCCACTGGCTGTTAAAAATGCCACAGCAATTGCAATACCCTGCCAGCGAGTGTCGGGTTGTTGTGAAATTTTTAAACCAATTGGCCAACCTATTTCAAGCAGACCTGCAATGACTAAATAAACCCATGCCATTAAACATCTCTCTTTTTCAAAATTACGTCGTATAAGTCTTCGCGGCGGTCTTTTAAATTGCGCACCGTACCTTCGCTATGAAGAATTTTTAGCTTATCCATATCAAGGTCGCTAAATAATAACATTTCGGTATTAGGTGTGGCTTCATTGAGTGTTGCATCGTGCGGGAACGAAAAGTCAGATGGCGTTAGTACAGCTGATTGCGAGTACTGTACGTCTAGGCTTTCAACCTCGGGTAAGTTACCTACTGAGCCTGCAATAACCACATAACATTCGTTTTCTATTGCACGCGCTTGTGCACAGTGGCGCACACGTAAATAACTATTTTTAGTATCGGTCCAAAACGGTACAAAGAGTATATCAAGCCCCTGTTTGGCTAATATTCGCGAAAGTTCAGGGAACTCTACATCGTAACAAATTTGAATACCTACACGTCCAGCATCGGTGTCAAACACGGCAATTTTATCACCGCCTTGAATAACCCAATCATTTTGCTCGTGAGGGGTTATGTGTATTTTTCGTTGTTCATCTATTTTACCGCTGCGATGGCATAAGTAACTGACGTTATAAATTTTATCGTCTTCGGCAAGTGGCATAGAGCCGGTAATAATATTGGCGTTGTACTCAATTGCCATACGCGACATAGCATTTTTAAATGTTTCGGTATATTCCGCTAAATAACGAATAGCTTCGGTTTGATTGCTTTGCTCTGTGAGTCCCATTAATGGCGCATTAAAAAACTCTGGGAATAATATAAAATCACTCTGGTAGTCAGATACCGTATCCACAAAGTATTCAACTTGCTTAAGTAGCTCTTCGACCGACTCAACACAGCGCATTTGCCATTGTACTGCTCCTACACGCACTATCGACTTAGTCGATTCAAGCACGGTGTCGGTTGGCTCGTACATAATATTATTCCACTCAAGTAACGTGGCGTAACCTACCGATTCTTGATCCTCTGGCAAATATTTTTTAAGTAACCTTTTTACCTGAAAGTCGTTAGAAAGCTGAAAGCTTAAAATTGGGTCGTAAAGCTCTTTTTGGTCTACCTTTTCAATGTATTCCATTGGTGTCATTTCGCTGCTGTGATTGAAATAACATGGAATACGACCACCCGCTAAAATAGCGCGCAAGTTATATTGGCGGCACAATTCTTTACGGGCATCATAAAGACGACGCCCTAAACGCATGCCTCGGTGAGTATCGCTAATGGCAACATCTAAACCGTATAAGGCATCGCCTGCAGCATCGCTAAATACGCGATCATGCCCGTCGGCTATGTCTTCGTAGGTATGCGGGTTTGAAAAGCGTGTGTAGTCTACTTGCACACTCAGTGCTAAGCCCACCAGCACGCCGTCATCGACTATACCTATTTGCCCTTCGGGAAACTGATCAATGAGTCTAAAAATGGTATGACTTGGCCATGCGCCACCTAAGTCGGGGTAAGCCTGATCCATCAACGTTTTAATTTGTGGATACTGCTCTTTTGTTAAGTTACAAATTTCTAGGTGGGTTTTTTCTGCCGACATACACAACTCCTTTGGGCATAAGAAAATAAAAGCCGAATGTACGAAAATACATTCAGCTTTGTATCATGTTTTTTACGTTACGCGAACTACTTTAAACTGCGATAAAAAAGTGTAGTCACTTTCTCCTTTGGCAGCCAGCCTGCGTACTTAAGATTAAGCGTAGCCAGCGGATCGGCTTTTAGTACTTGCTCTAGGCTTGCATTGTTTTGCATTGAACTTAGCATTAAGTCTTTAGCCTTTTGAACTAGTTTAGCATACGTTTCCAGCCCTGAACGGTCACTTACCGGCCCATGCCCGGGTATCACTATGGTGCGCTCGTCTATTTGTTTAATAACATCATCTACGGCCGCGAGTATACCGTCGACACTGCCGCCGCTATCTACATCAACAAACGGTAAGCTACCAAAGTTAAAATAAATGTCGCCCATGTGCACTATGTTATCGTTATTAAAAAATATAACCGAGTCACCATCGGTATGTGCATGCGCATAATGCACTACATGTGCGTGTTCGTTATTAAAATGCAGTTTTAAATCGTGGCCAAAACTAATGCGTGGCAGGTAATCTGAGTTTGCACCATGCTTTTCTTCTAATCGCTTATGAACGTTGTCATGCGCAATGACATGCGCGCCGGCTTTGGCAAAGTTTTCGTTACCGCCAGTGTGGTCGCCATGATGATGCGTATTAATTACAAACTCCGCGCTACCGGGTTTTAAATCACTAATGGTTTTTTTAATGTCATCTGATAACTTGGCAAATTGGTCGTCAATAATATAAATACCATCATCCCCTACACTTGCTGCAATGTTACCGCCTTGACCAAATAATACGTATACGTGGTCACTTAACTTTTCAGCGGTAACTGGGCTTTCATCTGCATGCGCAGTACTACTGAATAATAAGCCTGTAATTAATACGGGTAGTATTTTTTTCATTGTTGTTTTCCTGTTTATATTTTTAATTATCACAGCCAATATAGAACGTGCTTAGCGCTCATTTAGTTCATTTCACCGGTTCAATTACTATTTGATGCACTAATTCTTGTGGCAATAAAGGCGTTTGTTTACCCTCTACATAATCACTAAAGCCTGCACGATAAAACTCAGATAGCGGATGCCCCGATTGCCCACCTGGCACTGCCATAATGGCATTTTCTAAATGCCCAGGCTGGGCAATAAAGCGCTGCGACGCACCAAAACTTTTACCTTGCACTGCAGGCATGTAGCTATCGCCGAACCCAGGCGCTATTGGCATATTTAAAAACTTAGCCAGTAGTGGTATTTGTTTAGCAAACGGGTGCTCAATGTTAAGCGCATTTACTTTGCCCCACTGCCAGTTTTGTAAGTTATCTCCATACTCTGCCCTAAGCGCAGTCACTGTTTGGTTAAATGCACCTAATAACTGCTCATCCCAATTTTTATACTCAGGGTTTACCCACGAATCGGGCCGTGTATTAATAAGCTGCCATATTGCCGGCTCAAGATCGCGTTTTACGTATTTAAGTGTACCGCTTTGCTCATTGAGCTTATTCTCCATGCTTGCAAAAACAGTATTTATTAATGCACTTCTATAGCGCTTAACTAAGGTATAGCCTACAGAGCTTGCACATGCGCACTGCTGCCAGTTTTCAAGCTCGCTAATGTATTGCTTGTTTTTGCTTTTATCTTTTTTAAGCTGATTAAGTAGTAATGTATGCCAAGGCATTAAAAAACGGGCTTGGTTATCAAGCTGTAGCGCGTAAAAGTCGCTCTCGGCAAAGGTTTGTTTTTCAAATAATCTATCGCGTATTTGGCTTGAACGAGCGCCTAATGCATAACCCCCATTACCAAAACGTGCGTTATCAGTTGCCGATACAACACGTGAGTTACCCGTCCATAACCGCCCGCTTTGCGGGTTTTTAACAAATGGGCGCTCATTTTCATTTTTCTCAAAAAGTGCAGAATATTCGTTTGCGTTTACACTTAACTCGCTTGGCGTTTTACGTGCAGGTATACCGCCCATATGTTGCCACGCGGCACTACCTTTACTATCAACCACCATCAAGTTTTGCACCGGAATGCCTACATTAGTCGCTATCGCTAATGCATCATCAACCGTATTTGCTTGTTCAAGTTTTACTAATTCCATATTAACCGCGTAAGGCTTATGCGCAGCCCAGCTAAGTGCATAAGGCTTTTTATTAATATATTTTACTGGGCCATATTTGCTTAACGTTAATGGGTAGTTTTCTACCTCATTATTTGGCAGCGCTATTGGCTCATTTACTTGCCATGTTTTACTGTCATCATTTAGCGCCATCCAATCAGCGGTATCTATGTAGCCATTAGTAAAGCCCCAGGCAATTTTATTATTGGTACCCACCACAATAGCGGGTGCGCCAGGTAGCGATACGCCAGTTACCTGAGTTTGCTCGCCATTTTGCGTGTAATTAAGCTGCGCTCTGTACCAAATAACCGGCACCGCCATCGATAAATGCATATCGTCAGAGAGCATGGCTGCTCCCGTTTGGGTATGCGCACCGGTTACTGCCCAGTTATTACTACCGCGTTCTTGGTTTGCCTGAATATTTTTAACCGTGTGCTGTGCTTGCGCTGGAAGTGTAGGTATATCGCCTGTAAAAGGCGTAAGTTTACTGCCATCAAGCGCTGCTTGGTATTGGCTAGGTTGTGTTAAAAAATCAACCATGTGTTGCCCGTATGCTTGCTCAATCTGTATTAGCGCTTGGTCACGCTCAAACGTTGCACTTTGTAAATCAAGATACATGCTAAATATCACAAGCAGGCTGTCTTCACTTTGCCATGGTTTTTGCATCGCGCCTGTAAGTAAGTATTCAAAGCTTGGATAACCAACTTGGGCTAATCCTTCGTTAACGCCTTGTGCGTAGCTTTTTAATAATTGTTTATCGGCCTCTGGTAGGGTTTGTAAAATAGCGCGGCTGCGTTTGCGTAATTGATGAAAGCGCATTTTTTTATCAAGCCCAATGGCCGCTTTGCCAAATAGCTCACTTAGCTCACCTGCGGCGTTGCGCCTTAATAAATCCATTTGAAAAAATCGGTCTTGTCCGTGCGCATAACCTAATCCATAAGCGGCATCGTTTCTATTATTGGCATTAATGACAGCTTGACCTAGTGAGTCACGCGATATTTTAACGTTATCGCTCACATGATTACTTTGACCTTTGCCATCAAGTGTTGGCAGGCTTAAAGTCAGCACACCATATATTACCGCCGTGCTTGCAAGCGCTAAAATCACAATTAATAACAATAACCGTTTGATTACTTTAAACATCAGCCTTCCCTATAAAAATTTATACTGCGCAGTAAGAGCCTATAATAAACAGAGTTTTATTAAATAATAATGTTCTTGCTCGCAAAGGGTGAAATAAACATCAAAATCCACGATAATAGGCATTCCACATTTTGTGCAGATCTAGTTGAGACTTATATGACTGAAAAAACATTTATCAAAGGTAAAGACCGCGACCTAGAATCGTCAATCTCTACCATGCAAAACAAGCTAAAAGCACTAAACATCAATGTTGAAGAAGCGCTTTGGCTTAACCCTGTAGCTAACTGTTATTCAGTGCATATAAAAGACAGCGACTGCGGTGTAATGTTTACCAATGGCAAAGGCGCAACCGATAAAGCATCTATCGCTTCTGCGCTAGGTGAATACTTTGAGCGTTTAAGCTGTAACTACTTTTTTGCCGACTTTTACCTAGGTGAAGAATTTGCCAATGGCGAATTTACTCATTATCCAAATGAGAAATGGTTTAAAGTTGAAGGAAATGAAGTGCCAGAGGGCGTTATGGATGAAAGCCTTTGGGATTACTTTGACCCAGAGCGCGAACTTAACGCATCACACCTTTTTGATTTTAACTCGGGTAATAACGAGCGCGGTATTTGTACACTGCCATACACACGTCAGCGCGATAACCAAGACGTATACATTCCAGTAAATGTAATTGGTAATATTTTTGTCTCTAACGGCATGAGCGCAGGTAACACCAAGTTTGAAGCGCGCGTACAAGGTTTATCAGAAGTATTTGAACGCTCTATAAAAAACCGCATCATCGCTGAAGGGCTTTGTTTACCAATCGTGCCAGAAGACGTTGTTAAGCAATATCCACAAATTCACGAAGCATGTGAAGAACTGCGTAGCCATGGTTTTCATTTACGTATCGCCGATGCATCATTAGGCGGTAAATACCCAGTAATGAGTGTAACGCTGATTAATCCTGTTGATGGTTCAGTGTTTGCTTCGTTTGGTGCTCACCCTTCATTTGAAGTAGCCCTAGAACGTACCGTTACTGAATTACTACAAGGTCGCCGCCTAGATCAGCTTGATGTTTTTCAACCTGCCACGTTTGACAACGACGAAGTCGCAACACCTGAGAACATTGAGCTGCACTTTATTGATTCTAGCGGTTTAATTTCGCATGACTTTTTCCGTGCAAAGCCTGATTTTGACTTTGTACACTGGGACTTTAGCGGTACAACTGAAGAAGAATATAACTTCTGTACTGACCTAATACACAGCATGAACCACGATATCTATATCATGGATTACACGCACCTTAACGTGTATGCATGTCGAATTTTAGTACCGGGCATGTCAGATATTTACCCAGTAGATGAGCTTATTTGGCGTAACAACAACGAAGGCGCTAAATTCCGTGAAGCATTCCTATCGCTTGATCAGTACGATACTGAGCAATGGATGGACATTTACGACAGCCTAGAAGAAGCAGGCCACAGCGATATTATTCGCGCAGCAGAGTTTATTGGCCTTGCAACCGATGCCGATACACCTTGGCATACGCTACGTATTGGTGAGCTTAAAGCGCACCTATGTTTAGCCGCAGGCAGCGAAGAAGCAATCGATTGGGTGGATTGGATACTGCACACAGGCCAAGTAAACGAAGAGGCCATGCGCCACTTCCGCTGCTTAAAAGCCATCCTTGAAATTAAATACGACGACGAGCGTGAATACGCCGACTACCAAGATGCACTTGGTTTAATGTTTGGCAGCGACAACGTAACACTTGCCATTGAGATTGCAGAAGGTCGTAAATTATTTAACGGTTTAACTTTCCCTGGTTTATCGCTTAACGGCTTTAAAAAGCATGCGGCGCTACTTGATGGTTACCGCAAGCTACATGTAGCTAAGCAAAACCACTGGGCACGAGACGTTGCCGATAGTTAATACTAATAGTTGAGCTAATAAAGCTAAACTACTAATTATAAAAATAAAATGGCGCTAATGTATTAGCGCCATTTTTATTTATGCAATAAATTAGCTATAGTTAAATTGCCTAAAATAAAAGCACGATGTAATTAATGTCACCACCAAAAAACAATAAAAATAAAGTTCACAACTTTAAGCGCACCTTTTGGTTATCACTTACTCTTACAGTATTAGTAAGCATTGTGCTTGATCGTATTAATTACAATCGCGTGAAAGATGCGCATCGACTACAAATCCTCTCTGAAGTAAGCACCTACCGTGCACAGCTTGAATCTATTTTGGTTTCTAATATTCAGCTAGTACGAGGTTTAGGTGTTGCTGTTGCAGCAGAGCCTGAGTTACAACAAACACGATTTGAACAAATTGCTGGGCCATTATTTAAAACCTCTAAGGAGCTTCGTAATATCGGTGGGGCTCCCAATATGATTATTCAAATGACGTACCCTTTAAAAGGTAACGAAAAAGCACTCGGCCTAAATTTTTTAGAAGCAAAAAACCAACGTGCCGATGCAATTAGGGCACGCGACACCAATACAATTGTCATGGCAGGCCCACTTAAGTTAATACAAGGCGATATTGCACTTATCGCACGCGTCCCTGTATATATACCACCTGAACATCGTTTTTGGGGATTGCTTTCTGTTGTTTTAGATATTGATAAAGTGTATGAAAACTCGGGTACCTATGAGCTTGAAAAAGAATATAACGTTGCCTTACAGGGGCGACACGGCCTTGGTAAAAAAGGTGAATTTTTTTACGGTGACCAAGATATTACACAACAAGAACCGCTTGAGTTTACTTTAAATTTTCAAGGCGGAACTTGGCAACTTTATGTTGCCCCAAAACGAGGTTGGAGCCCACCAAGCTCAGCTATATTGCCACTTCGCCTCGCCATCATAATCATATGTGGATTACTAACATGGGCATTTTTCTTCTTTTTAAAAATGCTTAACCGTCAGCAACAAAACGAAAAAATGCTTGAGGCTATGAGCGATCTTGCTCAAATAGGGGCATGGTCATTTAATTTAGATACCAAGCAAGTTTATTGGTCAGATATGACCAAAAAAATATTTAAATACCCACTCGATACGCAACCTGAATGGCCTAGTGATTTAAGTTACTTTAAAGCAGGCAAAAGCCGCGAAAAAGTAGCGATGCTAATTGAACGTGCAATAAAACAAGGGCAAAGCTATGAAGTTGAACTGGAAGTAATTAACGCTCAAGGCAAACCAATATGGGTCTTAGCCCATGGAGAGGTAGAGCAAAAAAATGGTCGAAGTATCCGTATTTTTGGCTCAATACAAAATATAGATACGCGTAAAAAGGTTGAAATCGAAAATAACCAAATTGCACTTCATAATGAAATTTTAGCTTCTTTAACGGTTAACAAGCTCATATTGAGTGGGCAGTTAAGCCAAGCAAAAGACGTAATCACTCAGGCAATTTGCCAAGCATTTGATGTAACACGTGCCAGCATTTGGTTTTTTAATGATGATAAAAGTCAATTAAGCCCTTTTGCGATACACAGCACTCTGCCCTCGAGTGATAACAGCGACCCTATTTGGCTAAGAAAAAACACTAAAGATCTTTTTAATGCAATAGACCATCAAGCGGTTTTTAGTGCACCCGATGCACTTAACCACCCTATTCTAAAACCTTTGAGAGCACATTACTTAGACCCATTGCAGATTCAATCCATGTTATGCGTAGTTATTCCTGGAGGCTCAGGCGCACTTGGTGTTGTATGCGCCGAGCAATGCCAAAGCACTAAACTATGGTCTCGTAATGAAGAGAGCTTTTTAATAGCTGTTGCGGCACTTATTGGTAGCCTACATTCAAGTCAAAAACGCATTGAAACAGAAGAGCAACTCGTTACAGCTAAAGATGCTGCAGTACAAGCAGTAGAAGCTAAAAGTGAATTTTTAGCGAGTATGAGTCACGAAATCCGTACCCCTATGAATGGTGTACTCGGTATGCTAAATATTATAAAGCAGACCCATCTTAATCAGCAACAAGAGCACCACATAGAACTGGCGCAATCATCGGCTCAATCACTTTTAAATATAATTAATGATATTTTAGACTTTTCTAAAATTGAAGCCGGTAAATTGGATATTGAAAATGTACAATTTAACCTCCCCAGACTACTAGGCGAAGTTGTTGAATCGTTTGCTTTAAAGGTAGAACAAAATAAAACCAAGCTTATTTTAGACGCAACTCAAATCACGGTAAGTGAAATAATTAGTGACCCAAATAGGTTACGCCAAATATTAAATAACCTAATCGGCAATGCCGTTAAATTTACTTTAAATGGCGAAATAATTGTAACTGCGCGCATTGAGGAAACCACAGATGCTTCGTTTTTGCAGTGCTCCGTAATTGATACAGGCATTGGCATAAAGCCTGAAAAACAAAATTCGTTATTTGACTCATTTACACAAGCTGATGCTTCAACTACTCGTCAGTTTGGCGGTACCGGACTTGGGCTGGCTATTGTTAAACAGCTTTGTGAACTCATGAATGGTGAAGTAAGCGTGACAAGTATGGTTGACGAAGGCAGTACATTTTCGTTCACCATACAAATACAACCTCGCCTGAGTAAAGAGCAAGATTTACCGAGTCACTTAATTAAAAACAAGCATATTTTAATTATTGATGAGTGCACGTTAAATGCTAATACAGCCCATAAACAACTTAATGTTTGGGGTGCAAAAGTAAAGTGCATTAACGACTACAGCCAAGTAACAGAGCACTTTAATAATCCAGACGTTAAGCTCAGTGCGGTTTTAGTTGATTACTACTTTTTTGAAAAAGCTCAGCAATCTCATATTACGTCCTTAAAAAACTTTATAAATCTGCATAACTGTAAATTGGTGATCATGGCACCTATGAGCTACTCCCAAGAAAGCTCAAAATTAGGTATGAACGTTGACTGCATGATTTTTAAACCATTAACGCCATCTGATTTATTTGACTCTCTTACCAACGATAAATTTATAGAGCAGCAACAGCGTCAAGCACAGCTACAGAACAAGTTAACAAAAGCACCTATAACCAGCTCAACAGAGCCTCAATTACTGCTTGTAGAAGACAACAAAATCAATCAAGTAGTTGCCACTGCACTGTTAAAACAGGCAGGTGTTACTTTTGATATTGCAGAAAACGGTCTTGATGCAATAGTTAAACTTAATGCAAAACAAGGTAACCCATACACGCTTATTTTAATGGATTGCCAAATGCCTGAAATGGACGGCTATCAAGCAACAAGAGCTATTCGAGAAGGTGATGCAGGTAAGCATAATCAAGATATTACGATTATCGCTTTAACGGCTAATGCAATGCAGGGCGACAAAGAAAAATGCCTAGAAGCAGGCATGGACGACTATTTAAGTAAGCCACTTGATCTCGCTGCATTACAACCAAAACTTCAACAATGGCTTGGCACTCAATAAAGGTGTAAGCTAATTAAATAAGCTTACTAATTTGAGATTATTTATGCAGTTATCAGCAAATCAACAACGTATTCTTGGTTGCTTATTAGAAAAACAAAGCACCACACCTGAGCATTACCCGCTGTCTTTAAATGGGCTTACCAACGCGTGTAACCAAAAATCTAACCGAGATCCCGTTTTATCTCTCAGCGAAACCGACGTACAAGATGCCCTTGATGAATTAATTGAAATGCGTTTAGTTACGGTTGATGAAGGCCTTTCAGGGCGAGTAAACAAATATGAGCATCGCTTTTGTAATACCGAATTTAGTAACTTACAATTCACCGAGCAACAACGTGCCATAGTGTGCTTATTGCTACTAAGGGGGGCACAAACCCCTGGCGAGTTAAGAACGCGCTGCACACGCCTAGCTGAATTTAATAATGTGAGTGAAGTTGAAAATGCACTTAAATTATTAGCCCAAGATGATTACGTCAGCAAGTTAGAACGAGAAGCAGGAAAGCGAGAAAGTCGCTATATTCACTTATTTGGCGATCAGAAAATAACGCAAGCTGTAACACCTACTCGGCTACCAAGCGAATCCGTTAGAAGCGATGAATTAAATGAACTGCTAACTGAAATAGATGAGTTAAAAGCAGAACTTCGTCAGATTAAAGCACATTTAGGGCTTTAATTACGCCTAACTAAATCACATAATATAATTAAGCTTAAAAACAAAATTATTTACCAACGAGGAGCTGGCCATGCGCGCCGAAATTATGGCTGAAATGAAAGTTCAGCCAAGTATTGATGTAAACGCTGAGATAACCCGCCGAGTTAACTTTATTAAAGCACGTTTAGTGGCCGCTCATAGTGTATCGCTAGTACTAGGTATAAGCGGTGGTGTTGACTCATCAACCTGCGGTCGCTTGTGCCAATTAGCGGTAGATGAATTAAATGCCGAGCAAAGTACCGACAAGTATCAATTTATTGCGGTGCGCTTACCTTATGGTATACAAGCCGATGAAGACGAAGCGCAAATGGCAGTCGATTTTATTAAGCCAAGCAAGCGTATGACAGTAAATGTACAGCCAGCAGCTGATGCACTGCACGACCAAGCAATCGCAGCTGTTGTAGGTAGCGGCGAAAACTTACCTGAACAAGCAAAAATCGACTTCATTAAAGGTAATGTAAAAGCACGCCAGCGCATGGTTGCTCAATACGAAATTGCTGGTTTTTGCCAAGGCTTAGTAGTGGGTACCGATCATAGTGCTGAAAACATAACTGGCTTTTACACCAAATTTGGTGATGGTGCCTGCGATTTAGCACCATTATTTGGTTTATCAAAACGCCAAGTACGTGCTCTTGCAACAGCATTGGGTGCGCCTGATTTACTCGTTACTAAAGCGCCTACCGCCGATTTAGAAAGCGACAGACCAGGCCTTACTGACGAGGAAGCGCTAGGGTTGAGCTATGAACAAATAGATGACTTTTTAGAAGGTAAAGAAGTCGCGGCAGACGTTGAACAAAAGCTTGTAGATATATACTTGCGCACACAACATAAGCGCCAAGCCATCCCTACTATTTACGACGATTTGTAAACAACGGTTAAAAGCAACTAGTGCAACTATGCATTAGTTGCTTTTTGATCGCGCTATAACTGTATTGCGTATATTGTTCCCAGTAAACGCATTCAATATTTTTAACTGCCCGCCATAGAGAATACTGCATTATATGACATCGCCTATTTTAATTACCGGCGCAGGCCAGCGCATTGGCCTCGCACTTGCCAAGCACTATTTAGCCCAAGGGCAAAGCGTTATTATTACTTATCGCACTCGTCACAAGGCTGTTGATTTATTAGAGCAACAAGGAGCTGTGTGTATTTTTGCTGACTTTAATAGCGATGCAGGCATTAGCGCATTTATAAATACACTTAAGACGCACACCAGTAGCTTGCGCGCTATTATTCATAACGCTTCAAGCTGGGACTGCGAAGCTAACAACCCAGACTTTGCCGCGCTGTTTGATAGCATGATGCGTATTCATGCTAAAACGCCTTATTTAATTAATTTAATGTGCGCTGATTTACTACTTAGCTATCAAGCAAGTAGTAACGTACCTGCAGATATTATTCACCTTACTGACTACGTTGTAGAAACTGGCAGCCCTAAACATTTAGCTTACGCCGCAAGTAAAGCGGCTTTAGATAACTTAACAAAATCGTTTAGTGCTAAATATGCGCCTAAAATAAAAGTGAACGCAGTTGCACCATCGCTCATTATTTTTAATGAGCATGACGATGAAGCGTATCGCATAAAAACGCTTAAAAAGTCATTAATGGGTATTGAGCCCGGCTGCCAAGAAATTATTAACAGTATTGATTTATTACTGCAAAGCCACTACATAACAGGCCGCGCTTTACCTGTAGATGGCGGACGCCATTTAAAGTAAAACACACATTAAACTGAGAAACTTATGCACGACGAACTAAAACAAAGTTACCAAAATATTATTACTGCTGTAGGCGAAGATGCTAACCGTGAAGGTTTACTAGACACACCAAAGCGCGCAGCTAAAGCGATGGAGTATTTAACTAAAGGCTATCGTCAAACGCTTGATGAAATTACTAACAATGCGGTATTTACCTCTGACGCCGATGATATGGTGCTTGTGCAAGATATAGAGCTTTACTCTATGTGTGAACATCATTTATTGCCATTTATTGGTCGCTGCCATATTGCCTACATTCCAGATGGTAAGGTACTTGGTTTATCTAAGTTTGCGCGCATTGTTGATATGTTTGCTCGTCGCTTTCAGATTCAAGAACAGCTTACTCACCAAATAGCTAAAGCAGTGGAAGAAGTAACAGGTGCAAAAGGCGTGGGTGTTATTGTTGAAGCTAAACACATGTGTATGATGATGCGCGGTGTAGAAAAGCAAAATTCGAGTATGCGAACCTCTGTAATGCTAGGTAACTTTAGATCAGACTCTAAAACGCGTAACGAGTTTTTACAGCTTATTAAGGGTTAATTATGGCTAACGCAATTATAAACGTAACTAACTTACGCTTGCGTACATTTATTGGCTTTAACCCTGATGAACGTGAAAAAAAGCAAGACGTGGTCATCAACCTTGAGATTCACTACCCTGCCGACGATGCGTGTAAAACGGATGAAGTAGAGCAAGCACTTAACTATAAAGTGATTACCAAAGAGGTAATCAACTTAGTAGAGCAAGGGCACTTTTTACTACTTGAAAAGCTCGTTGCGGAGATACTTGCTGTTTGCCATAAACACCCAAGCGTGCATTACGCCAAAGCACGTGTAGATAAACCACATGCACTGCGTTTTGCCGATTCGGTGTCACTTACGCTTGATTGGGTTAAATAACATTAAATTATTTTATCTATACCTATGGCAAGGGCAATAACCGCTAAGTAGCGTGCGCCTTTGCCAAGTGTAACTAATATTAAAAACACACTAAAACGTACTTTAAATATCCCACCAATCACGGTGAGCGGGTCGCCTACTATGGGAAGCCATGCAAACAACAAACTATACACACCGTATCTATTAAATTGATTTTGCGCATTTTCAAGCCCCTGCGCGGATACCGGAAACCACTTTTTATTTTTAAAGCGTAATACTTGCGTGCCCAACCAATAATTTACACAACTGCCTAATACATTACCAAACGTGGCTGCTAACCATAATAACCATAGGTTTGCTTTTGCTTGAGTAATCATTGTTATTAAAACAACTTCAGAGGAGCTTGGTAATAAAGTGGCCGATATAAATGCACTAATAAATAAAGTTAAATATAGCATAATGCCCTTAGGCTAAACCTAAAAACCCAGCTTATAGCTGGGCTTGCAGAATAATAACTAAAGATTTATTTTATCAAATTTAAGCTAAACGGGTAGTTAAACTCCCTACCTTCATTGGCTTTAATACTTGCCAAAACAACCATAATAAAAGAAAAAATAGCCACTAAAGGTAACAAAACCAAGCCTATTACGGCAAATACTAGTAAAAAACATACAAAGTAAGCAATGGCCATAGTAATTTGAAAGTTAAGTGATTTTTTACCGTGTATATCTACAATTGGCATTTCATCTTTTTTAATAAGCCATATTACTAATGGCCCCAGTATAGAGCCGAACGGGATCACAAACCCAGCTACGGCACTTAAATGACAGAGCATAGCCCATGTTCTATCATCTTTATTGATTGGTTCAACCTGTTGATTTTCTTGCATTACGCTCTCCTTTTTATTTTATCTATACTGCCTTTTTATTCGCTATGTGTCTACAAATTAGCCTATATAAGGCTAAATATCACAACGCAAAATGCTGTGATAAAAAAGTGATAACTTCGTGAGAGTTTCTTGAGGTGGTTATTTAATACTTAACCTGAATCATCACTTACAGGAAATAACAATGAAAGCTTCAGCATTTACAATTGCAACTCTTCTAGCAGTAGCTAGCCAATCAACTATGGCAGCAGAGCTAGACGTTAAAATTACAAACCTTACAAAAGGCCTTTACTTTACGCCGGTACTAATTACAGCGCACGACAGCGAAGACAAATTATTCGAAGTAGCGACCGAAGCCTCTTCTGCATTGCAAGCAATGGCTGAAGGCGGCGATATTTCAGCACTTGTTACTCAGGCATCAGCATCAAGTAGCGATATTGCAGAAAACCCAGCAGCTGGCTTATTAGCCCCTGCGGCGTCAGCAACAGCAGAACTAACAACGACCGATGGCAACGAATACCTATCTGTAACCGCTATGCTACTTCCAACGAACGATGGCTTCGTAGGTCTTGATAGCTGGAAAGTTCCTACTGAAGCGGGTACTTATACTGTTTACCTAAATGGCTATGATGCAGGTACAGAAGCAAATAATGAGCTTGTTGTAGAAGGCTCTGGCGCACCGGGTGTTTTAGGTATTCCAGCAGCACCAGGTGCTGATGCAGGTACTGCGGGTACAGGTGTAACAATGGGCGATACAAATACGATGGTGCACATTCACCCTGGTAGTTTAGGCGATGACGACCTAGAAGGTGGTAATAGTGATTTAAGTAACACTGTACACAGATGGTTAAACCCAGTTGCAAAATTAACTGTGACGGTTAAATAGGAGAGTTAATTATGTCATCTCTTTCTAATTTCAAAAAAAGTGCGCTTGTTTTAATGTTAGCCGGCTCATTAGCTGCGTGTGGCGATAACGATAATAACGACCCTATTGAAGATCAAGAACCTGTCGTTGTTGTTGAGCCAGAACCAGTAGTTTATGAGTTTACTATTACCTTTAGTAACCTAACAGCCGGTCAGCCCCTATCGCCATTATCTGTTATTGCGTTTGATGATACCGCGCCATGGCAATTTGGTGAATCGGCTTCTGTCGGTTTAGAAATGATTGCAGAAAGCGGCGCTAATGAAGAATACCTTAGCGACGAAAATGCACTTGCTGCAGTATCAGCTGAAGGCGCCATTGGTCCTGGAGAAACAACCTCTGTAACTATCTCTGTAGATGCACAAGATGTTCTTAATTTATCTTTTGCTGCAATGCTTGGGAATACAAATGACGCTTTTACCGGTCTTAGTTCTGTAGATGTATCAGCATTGGAAGTAGGCAGTTCAATATCAAGAACAACCGCTGCTTACGATGCAGGTACGGAAGCAAATACAGAAACGGCTGACACTGTGCCTGGTCCCGCCGCTGGCGGCGAAGGATTTAACGAAATACGCGACGATATTGCCGATATGATCACAATGCATCCAGGTATTGTGTCTAATCAAGATGGCTTATCAACCTCAGCACTTGGTGCTGAACTGAAGTTTGATAACCCAGTATCAAAAATCGTGATCACTCGTACACAGTAAAACAGCTTGTAATGGGGAAGTGAGGTGACATGGACGTCCCCTTTTTACGAGGTTGATCATGCGACACGAAAAATTATTGGTAGTAGAAGACGACAGAGAAATAGGGCAATTAATCACAACACAGCTTGCTTCATTAAATTTGCACGTAGATCATGTTGTAAGCGCTGAACTCGCACTAAAAAAAATAGCAAAACAACCTTACGGGCTTATTTTACTTGATATCAACCTACCACAAATGGACGGGTTAAGCCTATGCCGTAAAATAAAAGAACATTACCCCACTATTTCAGTTATTTTACTGACAGCCCTTAGCAGCGATATGGACCGTGTAATTGGTCTTGAAATGGGCGCTGATGATTATATTTGTAAACCCTTTTTTGCACGCGAATTACAAGCCAGAGTAAAAACCCAACTACGCCACAGAGCACAACTACTTGCCATTCAAAATAACGATAATGACCCCACACACAATGAGCAAACACTAAACGTAGGATCGCTGAATATTGAATTTAGCTCACACCAAGTTTATTTGGACGAACAAGCTCTTAACCTAACTGCCACTGAATTTGATTTACTTGTGTATTTTGCTCGCCATCCAAACCATGTTTTTAGCCGTCAGCAACTGCTCGATAAAGTGTGGGGGTATCAACACAGCGGATACGAGCACACCGTTAACTCACATATAAATAGGCTACGCGCAAAGCTTGAGCAGCATCACCAAGCACCCATTATCGAAACTGTTTGGGGGGTTGGCTACAAACTCAACCCAAGCCAACTCACTTAAGAGCTTTAATAATGAAACTATCTTTGTATAAAAAATTAGCAGTGTCGTTAGTTGTTATATTTTGCTTTATTTGCGCATTAGTTTACAGCTGGAGCAAACAACTGGAGCTCACCTCAAAACATCATGCTGAGCAAAACTTACATTTGGCGCTTGCCGAGCACTTAGTACAAGATAATCCACTAATAAAAGAAGGGGTGTACGACTACAAAGCACTCGAAAACCTTTTTCATACCTTAATGCTATTAGGCCCCGCATTTGAATTTTATTTTGTAGATGATAACGGCAAAATTCTTACTTACTCAGCAGAGCCTGGCAAAGTTAAACGTACTCATATTAATTTAGCACCCTTAAAAAAGCTGATTAATAACCCAGATGCAGCGCCAATTTATGGTGATAATCCACGAAATAAAGAGCAGCAAAAAATATTTTCAGTCGCCCCTGTGTTTAATAACGATAAGCTGCAAGGATACTTATATGTAATTATTGGGGGCGAAGCTTACGACACGTCTTTAAACACCATTAAAAATAATGACAAGCTATGGCTAGCTGCTTTATGGCTTGGATCTGCACTTGCATTTTTACTCATTGCAATGCTTATTTTACTGCGCTTTTTTACCAATCCTATTCAACGATTGGCCCGTGATGTAAGTAATATTGAAGCCGCTAATTATAGCCTTACAGACACAAAGCTTAGTAACTACTCAACGCAAAAAAGTAACGAAGTACATAGTTTAGGGCGCAGTATTCAAGCTATGCTTACTCGTATTAATGAGCAATTTAAAGCACTAGAGCAAGGCGACAAGCAGCGCAAAGTTTTATTAACACATTTATCTCACGACTTACGTACCCCCCTTGCCTCTCTGCAAGGTTTTTTAGAGGTATTAAACCAGTCAAAAGATAAGTTGAGCCCTCAAGAACAGCAAGAGTACTTACAGGTATCACTTAATAATTGCGGACAGCTTAAATTGCTCATAGAGCAAATATTTGAACTTGCGCACTTAGAAAATGGCGAAATAAACATACATAAAGAAACATTTAATTTAGGTGAACTCATTTACGACTGCATTGCTAAGTTTAGTATTACCGCCGAAAAGAAAGGGCTTAACTTATCTGTAGAGCCTGCTATATGCGATTTCCCAGTAGTAGCTGATATAGCAAAATTAGAGCGAGTATTGAGTAACTTAATAGATAATGCCATTAGGCATACCCATCGTGGAGGCAACATTGGCATACATGTAAAACGCAGTGACGATAACCAACTGTTTGTGCATGTATCAGATACTGGCGTAGGTATAAAAGAAGATGAGCTGAATGCTATTTTTGATCCCCATTATCAAGCAAGTAATTCTAATAAAGAGGGACGCCAGCAAGGTGGTTTAGGGCTGGCTATTTGCAGAGGATTATTAAAGCTTATGGATAGCGAAATATACGTGCAAAGTGAAATTGGCAAAGGCACTATGTTTAGCTTTAATTTACCACAAAAAAAGGTGCTTTCTTAAAAAGCACCTTTTAATGAGTTTAATCTACTGGTGTTAAATAGAAGATCAATTACTTTTTTATACCCGCTAAATCAAGCATAAATGCATAGTTTAGTGCGGTATCTTCTAAGCGCTTAAAGCGGCCAGAAGCACCACCGTGCCCTGCTTCCATATCTATTTTGAACAGTAACTTATTGTCATCTGTTTTGTAATCACGCAGCTTAGCAACCCATTTAGCTGGCTCGAAGTATTGAACTTGTGAGTCATGCAAACCGGTTGTAACTAACATATTTGGATATGCTTGTTTGGATACTTGGTCGTATGGCGAATACGAAAGCATATAGTCGTAATACTCTTTTTCATTTGGATTACCCCACTCTCCATACTCATTGGTAGTAAGTGGAATACTCGCATCAAGCATGGTGGTAACTACATCAACAAACGGTACAGCGGCAACCATGCCTTTATAAAGCTCAGGTGCTTGGTTTGCTACCGCGCCCATTAATAAGCCACCAGCACTGCCGCCGTAAGCAAATATTTCATCTTTAGCGCCATAACCTTGTGCAACTAATGATTTAGTTACATCAACAAAGTCGTTAAAGGTATTCTTTTTAGTGAGTAATTTGCCATCTTCATACCAAGGGCGGCCTAACATTTGCGAGCCACGTACATGGGCAATAGCATATACAAAACCACGGTCTAACAAACTTAAACGTGAGCTAGAAAAAGTAGGATCCATAGTGGCGCCATACGAGCCATAACCGTATTGCAGTAATGGGTTAGTGCCATCTTTTTTAAATGCATCTTTTCGGTAAACTAAGCTTACCGGAACTTTTATATCATCGCGAGCCGTTACAAAAATACGTTCAGACGCATAATTATCAGCATTAAAGTCACCTAAGACAGTTTGCTGCTTAAGAAGCGTTTTATCACCCGTTTTAAGGTTAATATCGTAAGATGTACCTGGTGTAGTCATACTCGTGTAGTAAACACGTAATGTGTCACTGTCTATATCGTTGTTACCATAAGCTGCAATTGTATAAGCACTATCATTAAAACTAAGCGGCAGCTCTTTACCCGTTGTTAAATTACGAGCAATCAACTTAGACTGCCCCATTTCTCGCTCTTGATAAACTAGATAATCTTTAAATAAATCAATACCTTCTAATTTCACTTCTTCGCGTGGCGCTATCACTGTTTGCCAGTTCGCTTTATCATGCGCTTTATCAACGTCTACTTTCATAAGCTGAAAATTAACCGCATTTAGATTAGTGACAATGTAATACGTATTACCTAACTTAGAAATGCTGTATTCAAGGTCTGCTTCTCGCTCAATAAAACGCTTAGGCTTGGCACTTACATCATCAGCGCTTAACACTGACATACCTGATGCCGCAGTACTGCTGTGCCAAATATAAATTTCAGTGCCATCTTTGCTTTTACTAATTCCCGTGTAATAACTGGTGTCAGTTTCTTCGTAAACTAGTTCATCATCGCTTTGAGATGTACCTAGCGTATGGCGATAAACTTGATAGCCAAGTAAAGTTTGTAAATCTTTTTTTATGTAATAAACCGTTTTATTATCGCTTGCCCAAATAACGCCACCATTCGTTCCCTCAAGTGTGTCTTCGAGCAACTTACCTGTATTTAAGTCTTTTATTTTTATTGTGTAAACTCGTCGGCTAACAGTATCTTCCCCATAGGCCATTAAATTGCCATTAGTGCTTACATTTAAACCACTTACATTATAATAGTCATGGCCTTTAGCTAGTTCATTTACGTCTAAAATAACTTCTTGATCAGCACCGTTAAAGTCGCTACTACGAAGGTACGTTGCATACTCATTATCACCACGTGTTTGTGTTGAGTAAAAATAGTCCCCCCTTTTTACTGGTACTGAGTCATCATCTTTTTGAATACGCCCTTTTAGCTCTTCAAATAATTCACTTTGGAGTGTTTTAGTATGTGCAAGCATGGTATCTGTGTAGATATTTTCAGCCTCAAGATAACTAATAACTTCTGGCGCTTTGCGCTCGTCATCACGTAGCCAGTAGTAATCATCAATACGCGTGTCGCCATGAATAGTCATTTCGTGAGGTACTTTTTTAGCGATAGGCGCCACTGCATTAACTGTTTTTGGTGCTTGCTGTGTTTGCATAGTATTGGTTATTGAAGTATCGGTAGATGTACCTTGTGGTGCTTTGTCACACCCAGCTAAAACAGCTAGTGATAACGCGGCTAGTGTGAATGAAGAACGGAACATTTATAAATCTCAGTCGTTGTTATTATTGGTAATATTAAATATACCTAATTATAAAGCACGGTGTGATTTAGTTTGTGAAGCTATGTAAAAAGGGAGCCGAAGCTCCAATGCCAGCCAGTTAAGCTGACTGGTGTTTTTTTTGGTGAGATATTTACTTGGTTTGGGTTTGACCCTCCGAGGGGATAGCCTATCTTCCCGCCTTGTCGGAAGCTCGTAATAAGTTAGCTGATTGATGAGATTTTCATACAGCACGGGGAGCTTTCCAGGACTTGTAAATCCTGTTGTAAGTAGAAATGCCACAACCGCGCTTGAACACCCGCTGAAGCTTAGTTGATTTGGCCAGATACCTTTGCGTATAGCCGCTTCAGTCATAGCCACTCTTATCAAGTTATAAGCAAGCAATAACCCCCATAACTCTTGCTCAACCATGTCTGGGCGTTTGCTTCTAAGCGTGTATTCACTGTTCAGTAGCGTTTGTTTCATTTCACGATATCCTAACTCAATTTCCCAGCAGTGACTGTATAAGTCTACAATTTCGTCACTGGAGTAACGCATTGCATCGGTAAGCGATGTAAGAATCCGACACTCTTCCCTTTAACTTTTTTCGTAATTAGCCGTGCCTCAATCTCGTCCGGCAGCTCGGGGAAATTCTTTCTCGCTTTTAGTGTGGTTCTCAGCCTTACCTGTTTATCTACACGGCTATAACTTTTTAATACATCAAACTGGAGTCCTTTTCTTGCCGGTATCATCCAGTGCCTTTCTTCTTCCGCTTTTTACCATAGATGCAGCAAGCCTAATGAGTAAAAACCACGGTCAAACAAGGTCAGTGTGTGATCTGGCGTGTCTTCAATTAACTGCTCAGCTAGCACCATCTCGTTGGATTTGTAATTATCAAACGCACTATTGGTAAGTTGATGGCTTGTCTGTTCCATTTGACACACCATGCGGATCTGAGGAAATGCAGTATCACCATGTTGAGTACTGCCAGAGCCATACTTTTTATGGTTTTCGGGGTATCAGCCATTCGCCAAATGACACCATCTACACCCAGCAAATTCAGACCGCTCCATGTTTCGAATTTATTTTGCTGATACCAATGTTGAGCCGCCTTTTTAAGGGATTGCTTCACGGCCTCGTTCCTAAGCGCTGTCGCGCCTGAATCATCGCACTTGGCGCTATTAGCGGCGCTTTACCGGGAAGCGAATTATCCATTTTAGTACAATATTCCATGCAGATTATTGCCGAAAAAGGCTCATTCCCATGACGCACCACATCACCGATTCAAGCGGTAAGCGACGTTTTCTGACGGTTGCGACTCCCGCTTCAACAAAAGCCTCATCAATAATAGATAGATCCAGAAGTGATAAGAGATTTTCAAGCGAATGAAATTGGGTACTGGCATTAAATGCGGTATCTAAAGCTGTTTTAATATTCATAAAAAATCCGATGGCAAATGCTCATCGGATTCTTACATCTATAAAAGATCGGTCAACCGTTCATTAAAATATTTCTTAACTGAACGGCATTAGCCGAAGCTCCCTTTATTTAATTCGTAGACGTTTTTAAGCTTACTTTTGCTTTCAACGACGCAAGAGTTAGAGCGCAAGCATTACAAAATAGTTACACCATAATCCAGCAAATAAACAACAATTAAACATCTTATATACTTCCTTTCCTAAAGGGGGTACCATCCTTCACTCATTTTTAACAAGGAAAAATAAAAAGTGAAGAAAATTAGCGTTACAATCCTAAAAGTAGCAACTTTATTGCTTTCATTTCAAGCGATAGCTAGTAATGACCATTTAGCGCCAAAAAACTCCTCCAATGTTAGGAACTCAACAATACAAGGTTCGTTAGATAAACAAGGCTACGAAGTTAGGGTAATTGAGTATATAAGTACGGATGGAAGAGCAATAAAAAAGAAACTTTTTTTTATTGATTCAGCCTTAGGAGCGCAAAATGCATATAATAATGCAAGCCTCTCTTTTGAAGCTTACCAAGAAACAGCAAATGACTATAACTCTCCATTAAGTTTCAGCCAGCGAAATAGCACTCCATTGAACTCTGTCAGTTATGCTGACGATTTATCATCCGGCATGTTGACCATAATAGATGCTGAAGCGGATGCAATATCCTCTCAATCTCAAGCCGATGCATATATTGCGAAGTGGGGCTTGGAAGTTAGTGACGATTCAGATAACAACTCCATAAACAGCGGATATGGTAATTCATGCCCTAGAAAATACAAATGCCGCTCAAAGCAATATCAAAAAAGTATAAACAAAGATATTAATAAAAAATTTGAATTGTATAGAGGTACTTACGGCTCAGTGGGAATGGATATTATCGGCTCAGTCAAAGCCGATACTACAGCAAAAGTTGAATACCGCTACAAAAAAAAGTGGGGAATTAAATATAAAGTGCGTATAGATTTTTTAGATGCAAAACTAAACTATCGTTTTGAGGGCACTTTAGGATTACACGGTAAAGCAGAGCACACACTGAAAGGAAAGGAGTTTGAGCTTTTTCAGGCCAAAGTATACGACAGTTATTTCATGGTCGGGTTTATTCCTGTGCAAGTCGATGTAAAAACTTATGTACGTGCAGGCACAGGAGATCTAAAACTTTCAGCACAAGGTGAAATAGGAATGGTTAAGCCATTCTTAAGTGAAGGCACATTTAGCTATGTATGTGATAAGAAAAAATGTATAAAACAAAGTGAATCATTCAATAACTCAGATCAAGCTTTAAATAGCACTAACTTGGCTTACCAAGTTATCGCAAAAGCTGAAATTGAACCCTACATCAACGCAGCTGTTCGTGGTCGTCTTTATTGGGGATCAGTCTATGCAGAGGTTGGCTTACAGCCTTCTTTACCATTAAAGCTATTTGGCTACGTTGGAAATAAATGTGGTGATGGTGATGGGGACTCTAAAAATGAGCGCGTAACAGCTGGATTACTAAGTGCCGATATCCGTGCGGGAATAACTTGGAAAACAAAATTCTTACAGCACAAGTCAGACCGTAATTATAAGCAGTTTTATCGCAGCAACTTAGGCTACAAGGATTTACTAAATCCGAGTACTGCATTATCTCCATTAATCAAAGCAACAATTAGTGGCAACACAGTTACATTAAAAACTTCATTGCGAAATTGTATAGCAAACGAACTCAATTCAAAGCATCAAGATTTTACTATTTATTGGGGTAATGAAGGCACGAAAAACATATCAAATATTAGCAATACCAATACTTCTACAAAAACGCTAAGCCAAGGCTATCATAATATTAAAGTAAGGCATAAAAGTGGAGCATACACACAAAAAGAGATTCATATTACTTCAAGTGGTGGTGGTAGACTTGACCCACCGGTAGTATGTCATGTTCCATTACCAATAGCTCTTCCACCTGGTATTAAAGGAGCAATTGCATGTCCAATAGGTGGTAGGGCACCAGCTGGTTATATATGTTTACCTGATCCTCCAAAGTGCGATGAGGGTTTACCAACATTTTAAGCTAAACCTCTTCAAGAGATTGCTTTGGCAATCTCTTGAACTAATAATTACTATTTTAGACTAGTAGTAATTTGTATATTTCAGTTAAATTGAAGTATTAAACAAACTGTTTTATTATCAAACGCCCAAACTACGGTACAATGTTGTTCGCTTTATTCGTCATTACCTTATAGCCTAACTTCAAAATGATAGTGGTATTTTGATTATATAGCTCTGTAACTTTCAAAAATAAGAGTTCATGTAACGCCATAGTGAAATGATTTCAATATTGCACTTAGGTTTTTATAAATGCAAAAATTTATAAAATTAATTCGCTTCATATTTTAACAGATACTTAGCTTTGCTAATTCTATTTTTATATTACTGTTCTTATCCGTATAAAAAATAATAATTCTAAACAAGAAACTTATGAATAACGGCGTAATCAATATATTAACGATGGCTAAAGTTATAAACAGCCGTCGCCCCTGTATTTTTAATTACTGGTATTGCAGCCACTCTCGGGGTTTTATCTAATCGATTAGCACGCATAACAGACCGAGCTCGCCAGCTTGAACGAAAACTAAAAATCAGTATCGATGAAGACTTTAACAAGACACTTGCCACGGAATTACGTGCACTATTAAAGCGCTCCCGATGTATCCATATTGCTTTTAGTTTAAGTGTATTAAGCGCATTACTTGTATGTGCTGTGGTTATGTTCTTATTTTTATCACATATCCAATCTATAAACTTAAGCGTGACCATTGCTTGTTGTTTTGTAGCTGCCATGGCGTTACTCATTTGTGCATTTATTTCACTACTTGGAGAAGTGTTTTTGGCTACCAGAAGTATGCGCCGAGGAATGATATTTGCAGATATTGATATAAATGATTAATTTTTTCATAAAAAACCCCGAGTAACTAATGTTACTCGGGGTTTTTATTAAATAAGCTTATTTAATAAAATAACTTATTGCGCAGTATAAATCGTCTCTAGTACTTCAATTCTAGCTTCTTTAGCATAACCTGAAGCATTTAACTGCCCTGCTGCAACTAAAATATCTTGTTCATCATTCACTGCTAAAACGGCAATCTTAGTACCAGGAAATACAGACACCACTTTTAATCCAGCTGCTGCAGCAATATCGCTAGCAGTAATACCATCTTTTAAAAGTACCGTAATATTACCTGATAAAGAACTTAAGCTATTGGTTAAAACGTTGCGAACTAAAGTTCCTTTAGTTACTAAATCAGATGTGCTTGCAGCATTTACAACTGCCATATCGCCTTTTTTCATAACTACATGCTCATCGGCAGCAACACTTGAAGGCACTAGGCGCAAATTTCTCTCTACCTTATAAGAACCAAAGTCAGCTTTAGTATATTTAACACTAGACACTTGTTTTTTTGGTAATTGAAGCCTTTCATCAAAGCTTGTGTTTGCGGTAGCGCTTAAAGAAATACACGCAGCGGTACTTAATACAATTAATTTATTTATTTTCATTTTGATAATCCTTACTCTTGACCTGCGTGACCGAATGCGCGTAAAGACACACCCTCTAAAATACTCGCTGAGCTATTGTTAGTAATACCCGTTATTACACCACCAAAAATATTATCCGGAGCATCACTAAATGCATAACTATTTGCACTTGTATCAAGTAAACGAACTGTCCAAGTACCCTTAGTCGACTCACCATAAAACGCATTTGAAAGCATTACAGCATCTTTTAAAATATACCCACTACTGAACCCAGTTGAAGTATTGTATGCTGGGTATAGCATCGCTTGCTTAGAAGACAGTAATACACTGCGTGTACCCGCTGGTGATGTAACTTCAATAGCTAAATCTGTACCGGCTGAAGTTTGTGTACCATCGCTTAAACCTAAGCCCATTTCTGCATTACTTACATCAAACTTAAACTGCATTGCTTCAATGCTTAGCTCTTCAGCCACTTCAATTTCTTGTATAAGGCCCATCGCATTGTTATCTGGAATTTCTAGCATAAGCGCATCTTCAGCAACTGCTGAACCAACACCACTCCATTGAGTAATAACTTGCTCACCTAAAGCAACATCGTAAGATTTAGCCATAGAAACCGCAGCTCCAGCATCTGCACGACCAAAACCATACAAATTGTTGAAGTTATAACCTGCAGCATTTTCAACCCAACCATCATGAGCAACAAACTCGCCTTCACCAATTGCTAATTTAACAGCAGTATTATCTGCATCAATTAAAGTACTTGTTGATGCTAGGATATGTCGAACATCACGCCATGTTAAATCAGGATTAGCCGAAAGAATCAACGATACTACACCCGATGCATTTGGCGCAGCAGATGATGTACCATTAAATGTTGAAGTATAGTTACAGCTCGCATTGTCTGCATGGCCTGGGTAGTTAAATGGATACTGACTTGCAGCAAACTCTTCACCGTAAGCTGCAGCCCAAGCTGTAATAGAGCCACCATTGAAACCTGAATAGCCATTAATACACGTCATTTGATCTGTAGTTACCATTGCAGGAGCAAAACGACCATATTCACCCGCTGGAGCCGATACCATTACGTTAGCACCCGCTGTAGAATAGCTAGTATGCTTCCCGTTCGCATTTACTGCAGCAACACTCAAGTAATAAGGATGCCCTTGGCTTGGCTCAAATGCGCCATTGTAACAAGTTAAACCTAAGTCATTTGCACCATTATCAGTACAAAACGAGCCCTCTCTGTCGCCATCAACAAATGAGTTACCGCTAGATTTCATATTTAGCGCACCTTTACCATCACGAAGGTTCAGGTTAGGGTAGGATTCAATTGCTTCATCTAGTTCTGAATAGCCAAAGAATGCAGGGAACGTAATACCGTAACTACGGTTAAACGCTGAAATACTTTCAGACGTACTAATACCACTACCAGGGAAGCCATGTGCAAGTAAATCAGTTTGTGGTACTTTTTCTCCACCAAGGTAGTTCATACCGATTAAGCCTGCATCAGGTGCCACACCACGGCCGCCTTTGCCATTCCAACCTTTTGCTGCAATTAAGCCGGCAACACTTGTTCCATGGTCACCGTTATTTGATGTACTTGTAGGATCTGTACGATCCAGAGCTTCAGCGTTAAGGTTTAAAGAACGATTTGGTAATACGTTATCTACTAAATCTTCATGGCGAATTTCCATACCTGAGTCAACAACAACAGCAGTTACACCAACACCTGTAACGCCTTGAGCATAAGCGGCTGTTACATTCATATCTTCACCAGCAACCAAACCTGTAGCTTCTGCATTCGCAAAACTAGCATCAACACTTGCTTGCGCCTCTTCTTCGGTATCGCCGAATAGATTTACATATAAATTGGCTAAGCCCTGCTTCATTTCATCGCTTAATGAGTATGCTTTCTGGCCTGTATTATTTAAGTGCCATTGTTGATTTGCTAATGGGTCACCAACAACTCCTGAAATATTTATTTGCGCAGAAGCCGTTTTACCATTTGCGTTTACAGTGTAATCAATAACTACATCACCATCCGTCATTGGAACATAAGTAAATGATGTTCCCTGTACAGTTAAAGTACCGTGACTAAATGTGAATACGCCATCTTCTGCAACCACTTCTTCACCATTTTCAGTGAAGCTAAATGTAAGTGCATCGCCATCGTTATCGCTGGCTTTAAATTCAGCAGTAACAGGGAGCCATTGTTTTAAATCTACAATAGCTACATCACTCGCTTTAGGCGCTACATCAGTAACTAATGGTACGCTACTTTTATTATCGTCATCACTACTTCCACAACCAGAAAGTGATACCACTATTGCAGCAGACAATGCTGACATTTTAAAAATATTATGTTTCATAAACTCTCTTTGTTAATTATTTTTATGATGGGAAGACGTTACACAACACTAATCAAAATAACAACGATGTATTTACAGTCATTAACAATAAAAACAATAGATGTAACGGTATGGTAATCATTGTATGCTTAGTTAAAGAAACACTTATTAAGTACATATATTAACTTGAGCTTTCAAAGAAGCTAATATAGAACAGGATTAACAGTTACTTTAAAAGGGGCAAACATGAAATTAAATAAATTATTAGCAACAATAGCATTAGCTACATGCGCACTTAGTGTATCAGCAAACTCTGCCTTTAAAGAGCCAAGTGATGCTATTGAATACCGTCAAGCTGCGTTCTCAATGATTTCAGTACAAATTGGTAACATGGGCGCTATGCTAAAAGGCAAAGTGCCGTTTGATGCAGAGCAGTTTAAAATGCGTGCTAATAACGCAGCCGCTCTTTCTAAAATGCCTTGGGAGGCGTTTTACGAAGGCACAGATAAAGGCGATACAGCAGCACTTGCCGCAGTTTGGTCTGAAAACGCAGCCTTTGTTGAAAAAGCTAATGTCTTTGCTGCAAATGCAGATAAGCTAGCTGCAGCAGCGCAAACAGGCGACAAAGCCGTAATTGGTAAAGCTTTTGGCGCATGGGCTAAAGGCTGTAAAGATTGTCATAAACAATTTAAAGATTAATTTTACTGCAGTATTTAAGCTGCATGAAAAAGATAATAAAAAAGCCCTGAACGGTTAACCATTCAGGGCTTTTTTTACTTTAATGTCTATTAACTATTTATTGGTGCCTTTGCAGAACGCCCTTTAAACGGGCGCTTAAATACCGCACCAATGTCACCTAAAATAATATATAAACATGGCACTAATATTAGTGTTATCAACGTTGCAAACATAACCGCAAAACCTAATGCTACCGCCATAGGTATTACAAATTTAGCCTGTAAGCTCGTTTCAAACATAATAGGCAATACACCAGCAAAGGTAGTGATTGAGGTAAGCAATATTGCCCTAAAGCGTGCACAACCGGCTTCTATTACCGCATGTTTAACGCTAACCCCTTCGCGGCGAACTTGATTTACATAGTCGGTCATTACTAGGGAGTCGTTTATAACTACGCCTGCAGCTGCAATTAAGCCAAAGCCCGACATTAAGCTCATATCTAAATCAAACCAAAAGTGGCCCCAAATAGCGCCCGTTAAGCTAAACGGAATAACTGACATTACGATCAGCGGTTGCGCATAACTCTTAAGCGGCACAGCCAGTAATATGTAGACTAAAATCATACCGCCGGCAAAAAATAGTAATTGCTCATTTGCTTGAGCTTGCTGCTCTTCAATTGCACCGCCAAGTTCTGATTTAACGCTTGGGTATTCTTCTTTAAGTTGTGGCAGTAAGTTTTCTTTTACCTGCTTAACTACTTCACCAGGTTCAATTTGCTCTTCATCAATATTGCCATAAACATACACAGTACGGTAACCACCTTCACGGCGAATATAACTAATACCTGGCGTTTCGGTTAGCTCTACAACATCACCAAGTAATACTTCTCGCCCCTGTGGGGTAGTAACAACGGTGTGTTTAAGCGATGAAAATGCTTCACGAGTCAGTTTAGGGTAGCGCACCATTACACGCACTTCTTCCCCGTTTCGGATCACGCGCTGCGCTTCACCACCATAAAAGCTGGCCCCCACCTGATTAGCAATACTTGCCAAATCTAAACCCAAATCGTAAGCGACCGGTTTTAAGCTCATTTGCACTTCTTTGCTCGCAGGATCAATCGTTGAGCTTATATCAAACAGTCCTTTTTGCTGTTGTAGTAATTGAATAAAACGACGACCTGCCTGATTTAAAGTATCTATGTCAGAGCCAAACAGTAAGTAACCAAACTCACCGCCGCCGTTGCCACCGCCGCCACCAACATCATCTTGAATAGTTAACGACTTAATACCGGCAATAGTTGGCATAGCCTCACGCCAGCGACGCGAAAGTTCAAATGCATTATACGGACGCAAATCTTCATCAACTAAAGGCGCAAGTAATTGCGACTCAGTTCTGCCTTGGTTAAATACCAACACATCACGAATAATTTTTTGGCCAAATTCACGTTCGGTTTCTTCATCGACTCTAAGTACCATGGCTTCTATTTCACGAATAGCTGCAATAGTTTGTAAGTCAGAAACATTGTCATTCATTTCAACTTGTATTTGCGGAAAATCGTGCGGTACTTTAGGCGTAGGTACTGTGCGTACTTTGTTGGAGGTAATAAGCGAAATACTTATTATAAACATAGCAATAAAGGCAAATAACACCGTCCAGCGCCAATCTACACATTTTGCAATAAAACGTTTATAAGGGCCATTTACAAACCCAAAAAAGCGAGTATTGAAGCGATCGCGCCAGCCCCCTTTTTTTATCGGTGAAAAGTGTGTGTGTGCAATATGAGCCGGTAATATAAGCTTTGACTCTACAAGGCTAAATACTAAACACAGCATAACTACAACAGCTATACCATAGAAAAAGGCACTTTCTGGGCCGCTTGAAAGCGTAAACGGTGCAAATACAGCAATGGTTGTTAGTACACCAAACGTTGCTGGAGTTGCTACGCGGTTTGCACCACGTACGACGTTTTCGACACCACCACCATTTTTTTCCACTTCGGTATAGGCGGCTTCGCCTATTACTATGGCGTCATCCACCACGATGCCGAGCACCATAATAAACGCAAATAACGAAATAATATTAATGCTAATACCAAATAGCGGCATCATCATCATGGCCCCTAAAAAACAAACGGGTAAGCCAATCATCACCCATAATGCAAGTTTAAAGCGCAAGAACAACGACAGCATAATAGCCACTAAAATTGCACCTTGAAACAAGTTAGCCTTCATCATATCGAGGCGTGCATTTAGGTAATATGTCATGTCCATTAATGGCTCTAACCTAATACCTGGCGGTAGCTGCTTATTTTTTTGATCAATAAATGCCTTAACCGAATCGGCCACAGGAATTATATTTTGCTCTTGCGTTGCTTTAACCGACATATAAACGGCATTTTCGCCGTTAAATTTAAAGTAGCGCTCACCTTCAGTAAATTGGTCTTTAATAATGGCTATATCTTGCAATAATACTTTAGCGCCATTAGCACCAATTTTTACCGGGATATGTCTAAACTCTTCACCCGAGTAAAATTGGTTTTCTACTCGAACAGAAATAACACCTGAATCTGTTTTTAGTTGCCCTGCCGAAAAGTTAGCTGAGTAGCGACGCACCGCATCCATCACATCACTGAGTGTTAAGTTATATTGGCGAAGCGTATCTGGGTCTATTTCAATTGCTATTTCGTCAAGCGGTACATCGTTTTCAACGAGTGAAACATTGGACAGTTGTAGTAGCTCATCCTCTATTTGGTTAGCAATAGGCTTAAGCTCAGTAAGCGGTAAATCAGCAACAAGTGTCATACCTATTACATCTTGTCTAAACTCAACTTGGCTTATGGTGACCGGTTCCATACCTGCCGGAAAAGTCGCAATACCATCTACACGTAATTTTACCTTATCAAGTACATCGGTAAGCTCTGCATCAGTGTTTATTTCAAGGCTTGCAGTGCCGCCGTTTCTGAATGCACGGTACACACCTTTTTTAATTTCGGTTATATCTTTAAGTGACTCTTCAATTTTTATAAGAATACTTTCTTCTATTTCTTGAGGTGAGGCACCCGGGTAATTAGCTTCAACGTTAATATAGTTAACTTCTATATTTGGAAACATTTGACGCTGAATAGTGAAGTAGCTAATCAAACCCATAGCAATGATAAAAAACATCATTAAGTTTGCAGCAACCGAGTTATTAGCAAAGTAGGCAATGAGTCCTGTTTGCTTTTTTTGTATTAATTCGCTCATGTCTAATACACCTTACAGCTGTTGCGTATTTGAGGTGCTCAACTCTGAGCTTTCAGGTGCTGCAGCTACACCTGCAATTTTAACCTGCATCCCTTTTTGTGGGTATTCAGGTAAAGTAGTAACGAGTTGGTCGTCAGCATTTAAACCACTGCTGATATAAAAGTATTCACCTTCTTCACGAATAACCGTTACTTTACGTGGCTCAAGCTCTTGGCTTTCGTTTACTACCCATACGGTTTGGTTATTCACTAAAGCTTGCGGCAAGCGGTAAATATTATTAAGCGTAGCCCCAGCAAAATTAACTTGTACGTAGCTGCCAAACTTAATAGTAGGTTGTTTTGTTTTTAAACCATATGGGTCTTCAATACGCACAACTAAACTGCTCATACGTGTAGCGCTATCTACAATTCCTAAATCACGGTCTATTATCCCTTCGCGCGTAAAGCTGTTTAGCCCTTTTTGAATCACGGTAGCGGTAATGCCTTTAATACGCTCTGGTAAAAACACGCTATCGAACCCTGCAATAGGAATGATCACTTCAGCGGTTTCAATATTATTTAATTCAGCAACTTGTGAGCCCATAGTAACAAACTGACCAACACCTACATTACGGCTAACCACTAAAGCATCGTATGGCGCTGTCACTTCACAATTATCTAAATCACGTTGCGCACGCTTTAAAGCTGCTTGCGCCGATTTAACTGCAGCTTGAGCACTTAACACTTGCGGCTTACGTAAAAATAAATCGGTACGCGCTTTACTAGGAAAACGCTTTGCTTCGTCTTCGGCTACCTGAGCCTGAGCCTGCTCTTCAATAAGTGCAGCCTGTGCTCGAGCAACATCAGCCTCAGCAACAAGTACTGCAGCTTCATAGTTATCTTTTTCTATAGTGAATAATGTTTCACCACGAGCAACCACACCACCGGCAACAAAGTTAGGGTGCCAACTTAATACTTCACCCGACACTTGCGCCGAAAGTTGCGTGTTCTCAAGCGGCTTTATCTCACCATAGCTATTTATAATTACTTGATGATCGTTTGCTGCTACAGGCTCAACTTGCACCGTAGGGCGCGTATCTACCGCCTTCTTTTGCTCTGGTTCTTGCGCTATAGCATTAACACCCATAAAGCCAACAATACCTATGGCCAGCGCTACAAATGGGAAAACCCATCTAAGTGAATTTGTTTGCATATCCTAATTACCCCAAATTTCTATTAACGCCATAATAACAGAGCTAGATAAAACATTAATGTGACATTTGTAAGCAACTGTTGCAAACACAGTCAGTTTGAAAGATTAAGGTAATAAAAATCACATGAAGATAATAATTAATCCACATCACTATATTTACCAACAAATTTTAAGTGTTTAACATCAGAAGCTTAAGATAAAAACCTAAATAATTTCACTAAACTATGTCAAATAAATTAGTTTACGTACCGTCCAATTAAATTAACAAATATGAAAAAAATCTAAATAAAATGAGCAAGTCCCCCTTTGCACTTAACGTTTAAATCGGCTTAACCAAAGCTTTGATTACTTATCTTACGCCTGTTTACTGAACTAGGGCGTGTTGACCTTTGGTGGTTGAATTTGCAGCAGTGTGTTTGGTTTTTAGGCAAGGCAGAGCCTATGAAGTGTGGTTATTCCCCATAAATAGGCGATAACGCAGCATAAAAACCAAACATGCGCTGCCCTTTGGGTTCTTTCTAGGGACGATTGACTCTTTGTTGCTTGGTTTTTACTTAGCCCACTAGGTTACAAACCTCGCGCCGCGATTAAATCGCCCCTAGATTGAATAAATTTCAATCCACAAAGATCAACACGCCCTAGGGCCAACAACCGTTATTCATAACCGAACACCGGCGTGTTCGATATCGAACACCTCTTTATTTCAAAGCACCAGGGGAATATATAAAACTTTGAAATATAAGCATTTTAAAACTTGGCATTAAACTTCCATTAACGACTGTATCAATCAAAGTGATGAGTAGATAATGAATATAAATATTGACCAAACAACAAAACCGAACAAATTAAAAATAGTGCTGACTATCGCAACGCTGTTAGTCGTCATATGTATCGGTTATTTTACAATAAAACCCACCCTACCCAAACTCAGCGCAAACACGCTCAATATGGTTACTGTACAACAAGGTGATATTGACATTATGACACCTGTGTATGGTCAATATGCATCACGTTATGAGCGCCTGCTCAGTGCACCAGCAACTGGTCAAGTGGGTGAAATTTATTTACGTGCCGGTGCTGATGTAGAAGCAAATACAGTTATCGCAAAGTTAGTTAACCCCGATTTGCAACAACAACTGTTTGAATCACAAGCCAAGCTCGAGCGTATGCACTCTGAATTTGCTGCATTTAAGTTTAAAAAACAAAACGAGCAACTCACCTTCCAAGCCGAACTTGCTGATATTGATAGTCAGATACAAGGTGCTAAGTTAGATGTTGACGTAAATCAGCGCCTATCAGATCAAGGTATTGCTGCAAAAATTGATTTAGAACGCGCCATTCTTAAATATAATCAACTTAAAAAGCGCCTAGAATTTGCAAACTACCGCTTTGAAAAACAAAAAGAAATGCATAAATTAGAGCTTGAGCAACAAAAAATTCTATTAACACAACAACAAAAACAAGTCGATTTAGTTAGTAACAAAGTCGCGGCATTAACAATCACAGCAGGAATTGCAGGTACACTACAGCGCTTAGATATTGAGCTTGGTCAACGAGTAAACCAAGGTCAAGCTATGGCGCGTGTTGGTTCAAAAACACAACTAATGGCAAAACTAAATATTCCACAGCGTATTGCTGAGCGTATCCAAATTGGTGCTGCAGTTGACTTAAAGTATTCTAATGGCGTACTAAAAGGCACGGTTAAACAACTTACATCAGTGGTCGAAAACGGCTTTATTGTTGCTGAAGTGCATCTGAGAGAACCGTTACCAGCAAACCTACGCCCTGCACAACCGGTCAATGCATTGATATTTGTTGAGCGTAAAGAGAATGCACTGTATGTGAGTCAAGAGCCTGGTTTAAAACCTCTTGGTGCGCAACTTCTCTATAAACACATTCCCAACCAAGCACAACTACAGCAACAGCAAATAACCTTTGGTGAACTATCAGGCACGAACTTACTCATCACTAACGGCGCCATTGCGGGTGAAAAAATTATCACAAATGATTTAAGCCAGTGGCATACTTACAGCCACTTGGCCCTAGATACAACTAACCTTTAAGGAAGAACCCCATGACCACACTAGTAACAATTAATAATATCAATAAAGTGTACAGCAAAGGCCAAGTGAAAACGCATGCCCTACAAGATGTATCTTTAACTATAAATAAAGGGGAATTCATCGCCATTTCAGGCGCATCAGGTTGCGGTAAATCAACCTTGCTCAGTATTTTAGGCTTACTGGATACCCCTACTGATGGTCACTATCAATTAGCCAACATTGATACCCTCAATCTTAAGGTTGATCAACGCTCTAGCGTACGTAACAAACACATTGGTTATGTATTTCAGTCATTCAATTTAATTGATAGTTTAACTGTATTTGAAAACGTGGCATTGCCGCTTGAACACCGTGGCGCATCTGGCAAAGAAATAAAAGCCGCAGTGGAGCAGCAATTAGCTGCGGTAAACATGAGTGCACGATTAGACCATAAACCAAGTCAACTCTCTGGTGGGCAGCAGCAACGCGTTGCAATTGCGCGCGCATTAGTTGGCAACCCTGATTTACTGCTAGTAGATGAACCGACAGGCAACTTAGATAGCCAAAATGGCGATGCCGTTATGCAACTATTGCTCGATTTAAATAACCAAGGTGCCACCGTAATTATGGTGACGCATGACGAACGCTACAGTCAGATGGCGCAGCGTCAAATCCGCTTATTTGATGGCAAAATATTAGTTGAACATCAGGAGGCTACAGTATGAGTTTTTATCTTCGCGCATTACGCCACGGTGTTTTACGACTCTTTACATTGCCACGTTTATCACTGCCAATTTTACTTACATTAAGTTTAACATTGGCTGCCGTGCTTGCTGTTGTCGCCATGAGTAGTCATCTTATTTTTAAACCTTTACCTGATATAAAAAACGAAAGAAGCTTGTATACGATTAATCGCACTATGTCGGTTTCAAAAGACATGCGTGTTTCAATGTTTACCACCAAGCGACTTGCTCTATTAGCTGAGCAATACAAAGGGTATGGCCAGTTTGCTGCGTATCAAGCGAGTAAAAGTAAAGTCAAAGTGCATGAAACGAGTTACCCAGTGTCATATTTTGATGCCAGTAATAATTTTATGTCTATGGTCGCAGGAAACCTGTTATTAGGAGAGCAGCCAAACAAAGTAAATACTCAAAATGCGGTGTGGATCTCTGAAAGCTTATGGCAAAGCGCACTTCAAAAAAGTGTCAATACAATTGGTCAAACATTACAAATAGACGGCGAAGCTTTGCAAATTCGCGGAGTGGTTAGCGACTTCTCATCATTTAATTCAGACAACGATGAAAAATATGCCCAACAGGTTTGGCGCTATTATGATTTAGCCGAAAAAGCTGCAATGCCAACACAAATGACCATTGATGGCAGTCTACAACCCCTATTTCGCCAAACAGAACATGCATTTACAGCCGATGACATGGAGAGCTTTTGGCAACAGTATTACCTTGACCAAGGCGAACAACTTGGCCCTATGAAGCAAATGTTTGAGAGCATGAACCCTGAAAGTTCAGCAACCTTATACCGCGATAATTTGATGGAAGATCAGCAAACCATGCTGTTGTTTTTATTAGCCACAGTGGTCATCTTGCTCGTTATGGCAAGCCTCAACTTACTAAATCTATTTATTGCCCATTACCAACAACGCGAACAAGAATTTGCCACACAGTTATGTATGGGCGCATCACGTAACAAATTATTAGTAATGAGCTTTTTAGAAAACCTGAGCACTTTTTTACTTGCCGCAGTATTAGGGTTGTTAGGTGCCGCTTGGCTTATTAGGCTACTACCTATCATTAGTGGTGGTAATATCGCGATGCTTGAACTCGTGCAAGTTGATGCGATAACGATTGTTGTAGCGGTTTCAATTGTGATGGTCATAAATTTATTTTTTGCATTTTTATCAACCCGTCAGTTTGATCAAAAACAGTTAATTAGTAATCTTAATAACGGTAATAAAGGTGTTAATGCAGGTAAAGCAACCCGCCTTAGCCACGTATTATTTATTGCACAGTTAAGTTCTGCTGCGGTTATTTTAACCGGTACCGCTATGCTGGCAAATACCGCCTACGATAAGCTAAATATTAACTTAGGTTTTAAACCAGGTAATACACTCATTGCAAGTGTACGCCTACAAAGTAATGAAAAAGCAATTTTAAACAATGCAGAAATGCAGGAAAAGGCAGCTCAAGCAGCACAAAACCCCGAAGCCGCAGAGCAAAAAACTAAGCAACGTTATCAGGGGGCATTGGAAATAAAAAGTCAACTTGAGCAAGCCATACTTCAAGTCCAACCCAATATTACCCCGCTACAAAGCGAAGGAGAACCCTTTAGTTTTAGTACCGTCATAAATATGACTGAGGATGAGCAAACACAAGAGCGCTTTACCTACATGACAATTAATATTGCACCTGATTATTTACAAACCTATAAACTCAATTTGCTAGCAGGGCAAAATATGAGCCAAGCGCAATATCAAAATTTAGAGCCTGTTGCATTGATCAACGAAACCTTTGCAAAGCAATTATCCACAGATGGCACAATTGAATCAGTAATTGGTAAAGAAGTATCTGATAAACAAGTTATTGGCGTAATTGCAGACAACTATACCATGATGGGTAAAGAGCAAGGCTATCCGACTATGTTTTACAGTTATTCGCACGATAATGCTGATTTTGTAATTAATATTGCTATGCAGCTGCCACCTGGGCAAAGCTTTGATAAAAATGCCATTATGCAAGCAATTCAATATGCTCACCCACAAGTAATTGAGGTAAATGCGCGTACATTAGACGAACGCTGGAAAGAGCAAACAATGCCACAACGCGTACAGTTTTATTTTATTAGTGCGTTATCGCTATTAACTTTGCTACTTGCAGCTGTTGGGAGTAATGGTATGGCAATGAGCTTTACAGAATTAAAACGCTTTGAACTTGCGATACGCATGGCAACTGGTGCAAGCCGTATAAATCTAATGAAACGCACGTTAAAAAGCTTTAATGGCTTGCTTCTCAGTGCGCTGGCGATAGCAATCACGTTAGCTTGCAGTATTTATTTAGCACTACAAAATGCCATTCCTATACTGCCTGCATTTTCATGGCAAGCATTAACAATTTTCACTAGTTTATTGATTGCTATCGTCTTTATTGCCATTGTTTTGGTAGTATGGCGTATTATTAACGCAGACCCTATGCGCGCGCTTAGAGAGCAGTAAACTTTTAAGGAGATGGCAGCAGACGCTGCCATTACAACCACGATGACCCCACATACTATTTTAGTTGTTGATGACGACGATGATATTCGCTTTGCCCTGTCGCTACTTTTAGAACAAGCAGGCTATCGTGTGATTGAAGCTGATGGACCAGCGCAATGTATGCAATTACTCTCACGGGTAACGCCTGCGTTGGTGTTACTAGACATGAACTTCACCCGCGATACTACCTCTGGTAAGGAAGGACTTGCGCTACTTGCGAAAATTAAGCCATTAAATATTCCCGTTATATTAATGACTGCATGGGCAAATATTGAACTTGCCGTTACCGGATTACAAAGTGGTGCTAAAAACTTTATCGAAAAACCATGGCGAAAAGAGAAATTACTCGCCCAAATAGCGAATCATATTGAGCCTATTTCATCTCAGATTGAACAAAGTGATTGGATAGCTTGCTCAAGCGCAATGCAATCTCTCGATAAACTCATTACACAACTTGCACCAACTGACGCAAACTTATTAATTTTAGGTGAAAACGGCACCGGTAAATCGCAACTAGCGAAACGTATCCACCAATTAAGTACGCGCAATAAAGCACCGCTTGTGAGCCTAAATATGGGGGCGATTGCAGAATCTTTATTTGAAAGTGAGCTATTCGGTCATCATAAAGGCGCGTTTACCGATGCTAAACAAGACCGAACAGGCGCGTTTAGTCGCGCTAAAAGTGGTACTTTATTTATGGATGAAATAGGCACATTACCCTTTCATTTACAGCCTAAATTATTACAAGTACTTGAAACAGGTGAATTTACACCGCTTGGTGCAAATGCAAGTGAACTCGTTAATGTACGCTTAATTGCAGCCACGAACCAAAACTTGAGCGCTGCTATCTCTGACGGGCAGTTTCGTCAAGATTTATATTACCGCTTAAATACCTTTGTAATTAAACTCCCAGCCCTGCGTGAAAGAAAAGACGATATATTACCACTTGTCGCACATTTTATTAATCTATTTGCTGGCAAGTATAGCAAGCCGACTTGTACATTATCTCAAAGCGCTGAAAAACTGTTATGCAACTATAACTGGCCGGGTAATATTCGCGAGCTAAGCCATGTGATAGAGCGCGCAATGTTGATTAGCACCGGCAACGTTATCGAGCTATCTAATATAATGTTGGATAGCCAAACAAATCAAGATCAATCAATTCCACAACTCACACTCGAAGAGCTTGAGAAACAAAGAATCACTGATGCACTACAGCAACATAATCAGCAGATAACTGCGGCGGCAAAAAGCCTAGGTATTTCACGTAATGCGCTGTACCGACGGATGGAAAAGTACCAACTAGAGGGATTTGATGAGTCGCTTTAAATTGAGCCATAAAGCGAAAGTAGTGAGGACGTTAGCAGCTATTTTTTGCGCTATCATAGTGCCAAGCACCGGCTGGATTCACCAGTTAAGCAAAGACGTTCTACTAACGACTACGCTGGCTATTTGCTTAAGTTACCTGCTCATTATCTGCATTTATAGGTTATTTAACGCTTACTTTATACCTGTTGCTCAATTACAAGCCTACATTGATGCAAAACAACAAGGGCAAAGCAACCTTAGTTTGAGTTACAAAGATTCAAGCTCACCATGGACCACACTCGGTGCACAAATTGAAACACTCTTTAACAAGCAATCCCCACAATCAACGCACTTGATCGACGGTCTATTTCAACATTGGCCACACCCAATTGCCTTGTTTAACCAGCAAGATCAGCTTATTTTTTTCAATCATCCAATGTATCAGCAACTTAAAACCCCTCTACTACGGGGTATGACCATGACCGAATGCGGCTTTACAATTAATAATAAGCAATGCAGCCATGCTAAATTAAGCCGTGACTGGCAAGTGCAACGAATCGCGCTAAGCGACGCAAAGCAAACACTCATTACCGCCAGTTATATTGGTCATCAATTACAAGATGCAAAGCGTCAATCCCAAGCAGATTTAATTCGCATTTTATCGCATGAGTTAAATAACTCACTCACTCCAATGGCTTCAATGGCCGATACATTACTAAGCGCAGAGGCATTAAATGAAAAACAAACAAGGCAAGTATTAACGCGAGTAAAATCACGCAGTGAGTCACTGCTGCAGTTTATAAAAGCTTACTCAGAATTAAGCCGCTTGCCCGTAGCAAAACCACAATACTTTGACTTAAAAACTTTAGCGACTCTCAATGCAACCGAGCAAAACGTTCAACTTAATTTTGCTGGCGAGTCACGATGCTTTGCTGATAAAATACTGATTGAGCAACTATTAATTAACGTATTTAAAAATACATTCGAAGCCGGTGGCGATAAACCACACATTACATTTCGCAGCTTTGCACAAGCGGATATGCATATATTGCAGCTAACCGACAACGGCCCAGGCTTTGCTAATCTAGAGCACGCAATCCAGCCTTTATACACCACTAAAAAAACCGGTCATGGACTTGGCCTAGCGTTATGTAATGATATTGTCCAAAAACACAACGGCCAGCTACAGTTAGCGAATACCGAACATGGCGCACAAATCACCATTAAGCTTCCGCAAGGCAGCACTTTATAGCGCTTTGCTACAAATAAATCGTGCCTTGCATATAGCGTACAGCTCGCCCTGTTAAGGTGACTGTATGTTCGCCTACATCACAGTATATATGTCCGCCGCGGCTTGAAGCTTGATAAGCACTTAATGTATTTTTGCCCAATTGCTGCGCCCAATAAGGAGCAAGCCCGGTATGAATAGACCCAGTAACAAAATCTTCCTCTCCACCACTTGCAGGCCAAAAATAGCGAGATACAATGTCGTATTCAGCACAGCTTGCACTAATCACAACATCAAATGGATGTAACGTTTTTAAAAGCGCTGAGTTGGTAGTTAGTTCATGTATTTGCTGGGCAGTGTCATAAATAGCAAAGTAAGCTTGGCGATTTTTGAGCACTTGCATAGGTTGTATAGACAAGCCTTTTAATAGTGCATCAGGTATATCATCAACCTTTGTGGGTGCTTGCTTAGGAAAGGTCATGGCAAAACTACCATCGCTTTTTTTATTTACAATAAGCTCCCCAACGGCTTCGGCAGTAAAGCGCACTTGCGATATATTATGCTCTTCACATAAAACATACGCAGCCGCTAAAGTTGCATGCCCACAAAAGTCTATTTCCATCAAAGGCGAAAACCAACGAATAGCGTGACTACCATCATCTTGCCTGCAGGTAAAAGCGGTTTCGGATACGTTATTTTCAGCGCCAATGTTAAGCATTAACTCATCACTTAACCATGACTCAAGTGGGATCACCGCAGCATAATTACCTTTAAATAACTCACTCGTAAATGCATCAATTTGATGAATAGTTAACTGCATAATTTAAACCCATAATAGTCAGAAAATATAAAACTGCCATATACGGATACATTAATCACGTTTATTTTAATAAGTAAGTTAAGCCATTGCTGGGCGAATTTTATAATACTGCATACATGCAAATTGCACAGCATTGGTAAGCAATAGCATAATAAACATTAATACATGTGATGTACTTGGCACAGCCATAGAAAGCTCAACTGTTATGCCGCAAATACCAGCTATAAATTGCAAACTAAAATAACGCGCACTCAAATTGCTAATATTGCCGCTGCGAAGAGTTTTATAAGTTTGTGGCATTACACGTACTGAGCTCATTACCAAGCCCACGTAGGTTAAACCATTTAAAACTGCCGCTGTATCTAAATTAGGATTAAGCAGTAATGCAAAAGGCAACAATGAAAAGGTAAGCATAGCGATGAGCTGCATTCGCTCTGTTTTTTTTGCGTTATAACGTGCAAAAAAGTATAAAATTAAGCTGCTAAGCGCCCCTGTCACAAAAAATGGCAGTGCTATATAAAAGCGTTCAAAATAAATATTGTACGCTATAAAGTAGAGGCTTTGCGCTAAACCAAAGGTCATCATTAGTAATGATAAGCCAGACACACTTCGGTTTTTTCTTATTTTATTTAATAGCGGTAAAAAACTAAAAACTAAAATAAAAGCTGACAAGATAGGCAAATAATGCGCCAAAACACACCTCTTCCGTTACGTAACTGTTAACAAAACATTAAATAAAAACATATAATAAGCATCTGTTTTTAATAACATTTTAATGTGAGCGCGGCATTGTAATGGTGAATAAAATTTACTCAACTAATTAACGTGTTTTTATATTTGGTACTGGCAACTTGAGCATACAAAAAGCGTTGCCTTAAGTTAACAGCTATATAGTTTTTAAGGAGTGAACGCATAACTACCAAATAAAACTGATAATTGTTATCATGCGCAAGTCATTAACAATTTATTACTATAGCGACTATGAGAAAAACACTATTTAAAATTCACAGCTGGGTTGCACTTATAGCGCTCATACCACTAATTGTAATTAGTATTACAGGTAGCGTTTTAGTATTTAAAAGTGAAATAGACGGCTTGCTAATGCCCGATAGTCACTTTGTGGTTAAAGAACAGACCCAGCGCCTACCAATAGATACACTCATTAAAAAAACGCAAATGGCTTACCCCGAGTATGTTGTTGGTAGTTGGGAAATATTTAACGATGATACCGCTGATCGGGTTTATTTAATAAAACGCGGCACGGAAGATTGGTATAAATTTCATTTAGATCAATACACTGGAAACATCCTTTCTGAGCCAGTTGGCACTAGTCATTATTTTACCGACTGGTTTTTAGACTTACATTATACTTTTTTACTTAACGACTTAAAAAGCTTACCTGGGCAAACCGGCACTGTTTTAGGCTTCTTTTTTGCCGTGTTTTTCTTGGTACTAGGTATTACCGGCCTTATTATTTATCGTAAGTTTTGGCAGCGTTTATTTAGTGTGCGCTGGCGTGCAACACTGCAAATAGTACTTAGCGACATTCATAAAATGACAGGCGTGATTGGCTCACCCATTATTATTATTTTAGCCATAACTGGTGGCTACTTTAACGGCGCTGTGTGGTATCACGAAGTAATTGAGCATGCAGAAGAAGAGCACTTTGTATTAACTAAAAACTTATACAATGAGGAAATCTCTTTTCAACATGTGCTTGATGACAGCCAAAAACAAATCCCCACTTTTAACGGTACTTTTTTAGTGATGCCCCTTGAGCCTGACGAAAACATAACGTTATTTGGTGAAGTAGATACCCCTAATCCGCTTGCGAGTGAATATGCCAACACCGTTACTTACAACAAGCTAACGGGCGAGCATATGGCAAACTGGGACATCCGCGAAGTGGGTGTAGGTTGGCAAGTGATTGATAGCTTTAGAAAACTTCACTTTGGTTACTTTGCAGGTTTAATTAGTAAAATACTGTGGTGTGTTATTGGTTTAAGCCCAGTGTGGCTTGGTGGTACAGGTTTTTACTTATGGTTTACCCGCCGTAAACGTAAAAAGCAATCACAAAAAAATCGCTTAAGTAAGCACCGCACTGTAAGTGCTTGATTAACAGTTCATCTCATTGTAATGATTAAAAATCACAGTGAGGTGGCTTTATGAGTTAAAGAAATAGCGGTCAGTATTACTTTTTTATTTTAGTTGAGTGTAACACAACTGAAACTCAGCTATTTGAGCATAGGTAAGGCTTGCAAGCTATTTAATCATTCATTGTTTAGCAAACTCGATGCCCCTCTAAACAAAGTCTTGTCGAACTGGCTAGTGATAAAAAAGAAAAATTTTTAGCTTATGTAAAAGAACACCGAGAAACTCAAACCCGTAAAGGCCATATTGGGTATGACTATCTTAAGAGCTATCTAACTTTACATATCATGGAGATACACTTATAGCGCTTTCCCAAGGTAACTGTATTAGTTTTGCCATTTTAACCCAAAGCTACGCACAAACCCTTGGATTAGAAGCAAGCCCATATATGCAAAAAAGAATTATGTTATTTATGTTGCAAGCCACTTTGGAACAAAAGCCTACACCCCGAGGGTAGAAAAAAGATAATATTATTGAGCTTTTTCGAGCCGACACATGAATTGAGTACTTTCCGACTCGCCGCAGTTTTTATTCAAGTCGTGCTGATTACAACGATTTAGCTTCTAAGTTTTATAGTAACCGGTAAAATTATATACGGACCTAAGTAAAATAATGCAACCCTCAATCCTCGCACATCCAAAAAAAAGTAATTGCGAGTCTCTTTGAGTCTAAATCACTTCCAAAGTACTCTGATGCACTGTGAACAATATTACCTTTAAATACAATTAAACGATTAAACCGGTTCTCAATGTCTATATCTTTATACCATGCACTATATGGAAGACTAGTTACATTTAGAGCATCAACAAGATTTGCAAATGGTGGATCTACAATATTCCCTCCTGCGGCCTCATTTGCATACTTTAAACGATAAAAAGATGTGCCCGCTGAGGCTATTGGGTTGGGATTTAAATATAAAACAGCTGCGTACCTACATAAATAACGGTTATCTACGTGGGGTCTAGAAGATCCTTCTTCAGCTCCAACCAAAATTGCAGTGTTGGTATCAACTACCACTTTATTGGAGTCAGCAACCCAAAGCTTATTTTTTTTTACAACTGACTTAACGTATTTCTCTATTTTTTTAAGCTGTTTATGATTTAAAGCATTTGGTGTTCGCATTCCAGGCCAAAGCTCTTTAGTATATGGTTTCCCATATTTCCACACTTCCTTTTCTAAACATGAAGAACGAATAGCCATTGCTTCTTCATGTTTAAAAAAATCATCAGCAACCCAGTAGTTACTACCAAGTTCAGGCTTTTCATATCTCAACCCTGGCGAATTTGGAGGAACACTTGGTAGAGCGACACCTTCGGATACTTTCAAATGTTTAAATGACATGGCAAGAATACTTTTTTATTAGAATAACAAATAATATAACATTTACCTTATAGACGTTTAAAGCGAATAATAAAAGCTTAGCCACGCTCGCATTTCATCTTCAAAACTATCGCCTTCTACTCGCGATAGCCCTATATTAAATGTTAAATCGTTTACACCTGCAGGACCCATTCCAAAACTAAAATCACCTTGGTACTTTAAGCCGTAACTTTGTGCATATACAACATAATCGAGTTGATGTTGCTTATAGTAAACCCATGGTATACCTTCTTTTAAGATCAAACACTACTACACCAACGGTTTTATCAAGTGCTCGGTTTTGCTGCTCAAGCACTTTGGTGCGTACTATTTCAAGCTCTGTTGCAGTTGATTTAGCAAAATCGACATGCTCTTTACTAAAGTGCACATCAAAGTGTTCGGTATGAATAGTTTGCCAATCTGCGGCAAAGGTAGGTGTTGCTAGTAATAAAGCCGATGCGATAAGTGTTTTTTTCATGAGCGTCCCTAAAATAATTCCTTAATACTATCTAGGGTATTATTAAATGTCTTTCAGGAGCAGTAAAAAGTGTAATAAAACATGTGCAAATATGCGTTTGCACATGTTTTATTAGAGGGGTTTACATCCAGCTACGGTTGCTTGACTCAGCCTGATAAAGAGTAAAATCTATAATAAAGTCAGCGTCTTGCTTTTTTATATACGGCATAAACGCCTGGCCTGACGCAAGTTGTATATACAGGCTTTCAAGCCCCGCACGGCGCATTAAATATGTACTTATACTGCGTGCGCTTTGTGCTTTATAAAGCTCAAATACACGATAATGCACGCCTATCATTCCTCTTCGTACAACCATATAAAAACGGCCATTATCTTCATGTAAATAATAACCATAGCGCTGATACGATAAGCTTACCAACCCAGTAAAAATAACGAATGCGCCTAAGCTTAGCCAGTAATTAAATTCACCTAAATAACATACTAAAAGCACTACAACACTCGGTAGCACAGCATAAAAACCAAGGTTTTTATAAAGTAAGGCACGTTCGGCTTGTTTAAAAAGCAGTTTTTTACTATTAAACCAAGGGTAAATCCATTGGCACACGCTATCTACTTGTTCGCTATTTAATACTGGCAATACTAAGGTTTGTTTATTTTTTTTAGCAGCCACCCCAGCAGCTATTCCTCCGCTACTTGTTTGCAAGCACTCAACGGTAAATCGCTTTAGTAACCGCCCCATTAGGTTTTGCTTTATAACAATAGATTGCACCTTATCCATGCTCATAGAAAGCTGATGGCGCTCTAACAAGCCAGCAATACGTTTAAATTTTTGGCCCTTAAAATAAAGCTCAAAGTTATAAAAACGAATAAGCGACATGGTCACAGAGAGCAAAACGGCCATTAAAACAAGCATTACAATTAGAGTAATCATCGCAAAAGTGGCTGCGTTTGCTAGCATGCCAAGTTCTTGCTGATAAAACCCTTCAACTTTATAAATTATTTTTTGCTCTAAAAAATCAATAAACACATTTATAAACGGTGCAAGTGCTGCAATCGCTAAAATAGCCATGTTCGACATTAAACCAAACTTGGCTATTTCTTTATTACTAATACGTAGGCTGTTTTCAGCTAAGTCGGCTTCGCTTAGCGCTGGTTGCTCATCTTCATTTTGCTGTAGCGCCTTAAATGCAAAAATTTGCTTACGCATTTGCTGCGCGTAGTCTTTAGTGACGCCGGGTAAAACAACTTCTTGCGACACACTACCTGCGGCATCAAAAATACAATTAACCAAGCTTACAGGGGTAAAATAAAATGGCTCGGCAATATTTACATTTTGTACGCGACCAAATTTTAGCGTTAGTCGCTCTTTTTTAAATACGCCTTTGTTAAGCAGTATTTCGTGATCATCGCTTATACAAAACCTAAAATTCAAATAGTATAAAAATGAATAAACTAGCAACGAAATAAATGCAGCGCCACCGGCCACCTGTGCCCAAAATAATTTATTTTCCACCTGTGTTACAAACACCACAAGCATAGGCAACAAGTTTAAAAGGCCATCTTTTACAAAGCGCACACTAAAATACACCACAAAATATAATAGTGCCCAAGGCGACACTTTTTGCCAGTGAAGAGAGCTTTTTTGCTCCTCATTAATTGTGTTACTCATTAATAAACTCAGCTCGAGAGTTTGTATCTTCTTGGCGGTAGTTTTGCACAAACTGGCGCATATTTTTACAATCAGCATGCGTTAAGCCACCTATTTGTAAATCGGCACTAACGCCTCCTGCACTAAATAATTTTATACTCGCAAGGTCAAGCTTGCGCTCTATAGGCCCTTGATGGATTTCCATATGCTGTACACGCGCTAATGGCAAAATAGTTACTTGGCGCCAAATCACCCCTTTTTTAAAGGCAACATCGTGTTCTCTCACAGCAAAGCCTTGCAGCCTAATATTAACCATGTTGTATAACATAGAGACTGCAATCAAAATGGGCATGCCAATCAATAAATGTGTTTGCGCATTATTGGCAAACGCTTCATTAAAATAACAAAGGGCTATAAGCACACCAATTAGCGGGATATAAAACGCAAGCCAATTTAGCTGCTTATGCAGTAACGCCTTATCAGCTAAAGGCATAAAGCTAATGGCGCTATGCGTTGGTAAATCCATTATTTGTTGATTTTTAAACACAATCGCTTCCTATCGAGTTTATTTATTAAATTAATCTGCCCAGCCAATAGTCGTTACTAATGTGTGGCTTTGTTTTGGCTCAAGTGTTATCTCATCTTCAAGTACATTAGCAGCCTCTAAACACACCATAGTTAAATATTCATCATCAGCAAAATTAGATAAGCGTTTTGATTTTTCGATCCAAGGGTTCCACAGCACACACGAGCTTGAGTTTTCTCGGCTCACATTAATAACACCTTCTGGGGTGTGTATATTTTGAGAGCTACCCGCCTCGGTGTAAACCATGTCGGTTTCACGTGCAAAGCTAACCTGCTCGTTTTGTGCAAAAGGCCCTTCGCCAAATTCAATATATTGCGAGCCTTGCAGGCCATCAACAACGGTCTCTTTAATATCTGATGTAGGAAAGTAGGTATGCAGTGCTTGAGTATAATTAAATGCAGCAGTACTTAAATTAGTTGTAGTTAAACGCACTTGCAGTTTATCCGTTAAAATAAATTCAACAGCTAACGATGATTGGTGCGGCCAATATGTCGTATTTACCCATTTCATTGGTAGCTTTAGGCTAATAGTAATTTGCTCATCATCTTCATGTACTTCGTCGGCTTGCCATAAGCTAGTTCGCGCGATGCCATGAGCAGGCCAACCATCATTTTTATGTGTTCCAAACCAAGGCCAACAAATTGGAATACCGCCTCTAATACTTGCGCCTTCTTGATAGGTTTCATTTTGTGAAACCCAAATAAGTGGCTTTTTATTTTTAGGGATAAACTCGGTAATTTGCCCGCCTTGCAAAAATATCTTTGCATCACAGTTTTCGCTAGCTATTTTTATAAACTCAAGGCCTGTATTGCTTTGTTCAATGCTAACCGATGGCGATAATTTCATATTTTCCCCTATAATATTGATACTAAAGATTTTTAACATATACACACAAACAATAATGCATACTCAAAGTATACGCTATACGCATTAAATACTGATTGCTGAATTTGTTCATTGCCGATTAATACATACACAGCTAACTTACAAACAATTACTTCGTACTAACAGCTGTAAATGAATAATACTAAAGTCTATATAATAAGGCTTGCCAATTATTCGCAACATACGTAATGTGCGCAACTTAATGCATACAAGATGCAAAGAATATTTCATAAAATTTAAACAACACAGTTGTACATTAGTTACTGCTCTAACTATTAAAAACCAATAAAAGCAGCCTAAAGTGCAATTTATTATTTGAATTCAATTTATTTGATGTGTAACATTTCGCGATTACGGCATACCACCGCCCCATCGACGAGATAAGCAAATGCAAAGATATGACGAGTTATTGGTTTCTTTACGTAAAGTAATCCGCGCGATTGATTTACATTCTAAGCAACTAAATAAAACTTCAGGTTTAACCGGGCCTCAATTGCTTATAATGCAAGAAGTTTCCCAAACCGATGGAATTACGGCGAGCCGTGTTGCTCAAAATGTAAATTTAAGCCCGGCAACGGTCACCAATATTCTCGACAGAATAGAAAGCAGAAACTTAGTAACACGCGTACGCAGTCAAATGGATAAACGCCGAGTGAGCTTATACCTCACCGAGCAAGGAAAAGAGTTACTTGAAAAAGCACCTCAGCCATTGCAAGAACACTTTATTGAAAAGTTTTCTGCGTTAGCTGAGTGGGAACAGAGTCTTTTACTCTCATCAATGCAGCGAGTTGCTGCTATGATGGATGCAGATAAATTAGATGCATCACCCCTTCTAGAAGTCGGTGCACTTACTCAAGCTCCTAAAGAATAAACAATAAAAAAAATACAATAATTTAGTACTTACTCTAAACGTAAGGCGTTTTTCGACGTCTTGAATTTTTTATTTTTTAATCAAAATCTGAGCGGCAATTATGACTAAACTCTCAAAATTAACACTAGCACTAATTTTAGGTGGTGTTACAAGCACTTCTTATGCAGCAGAAGATCTAGACGCACTTCAAACACAGCTTAAACTGCTTAAGCAGCAAATGCAGCAGCTTGAAAACAAGCTAGCTGACGAAAAAACTAAACAGCAAAAAATTAATGAGCAACACGCGCAAGAAGTTGCACAAATTAGTAAAAAAGCAGATCAAAAAGAGGTTGTTGTAGCAGCCGCAGAATCTGAGAAAAAAGACGAAGGTGTTAAGGTTGGCGGCGCAGTACGTTTTAACTACAGCACTAACTCGTACGATGAAGACACACAAGACCGCAGTGGCGATTTAGATTTTGAAGTATTTCGCATCAACTTATCAGGCGAAATAAGCGATATTTCTGTAAATGGTGATTTTCGTTTTTACGACTACATGACCGTGGTGAAATATGCCTACTTAGGTTATGAATTTACAGATGGTTGGGAAGCACAAGCAGGTATTGCTCCAGTTCCGTTTGGTAACGGCCCTTATAATTCACACAGCTACTTTTTTAGCACTAACTACTATGTTGGCCTAGAAGACGACTTTGATTTAGGTGTAACAGTAAACCGTAAACTTAAAGACAACTGGAAACTAGACCTAGGCTTTTTCAAAAATGATGAAGTCGGTGGCGTTGATGGCAGTTCAGAAGTTAACGAGCGTTACTCTTTTGATATAGTTGGTAGCCGTGCAACAACTGAAGGCACGTACGATGCGCCAGGTTCACGCCTTGGTGAATACAACACGTTTGCAGCGCGTACGGTATATCAAATTGAGCACAGCGAAAACGCAAAAACTGATGTTGGTGTATCACTATTAAGTGGTGGCCTACACGATGGAAACGACCGCGCAGGTAACTACAGTGCTTGGGCATTCCACGTAAATAGCCAAATTAACAACTGGAATGTTCAATTTCAGCACGGTGAGTACGACTACGACCTAGATGACAACAGCAACCGCTTTGTTGTAGGTGCGTTTGATTACTACGACACCGTATCAAGCGAAGCAACAATGACTAACTTTAACGTAGCTTACGACCTATCGCTTGATTGGGGCCCTGTATCAGGTGTTCAATTTTATAATGATTACGGCATCATCTACGACAAATCTGACGACAGTGCAGATACATGGATGAACGTTACCGGTATGAGCGTATCGGCTGGCCCATTGTTTACCTACTTAGACTTCATTCAAGCACGTAACCAGCCATTTATCGGCGGCACAATTATTGGTGATGGCGACACAGAGCGTCGCTTTAACATCAATGTAGGTTACTACTTCTAAACAATTAAACATGTTTAGTATTTTAAAAGGGCAAACTTAGTTTGTCCTTTTTTATTGGTTTTAGACTTCGGTTTTATAGTTATTTGGCCTACAATCCAAAGTATCAGCCATAACTCAAAGAGCCTAAGTGAATATAAAATCAGTATTTATTTGTTATAAAAACTTATGGCTTAAAGCACTTGGGTTGTTGTTAGTAGCCCTTGGCATTATTGGTATTTTATTGCCAGTGATGCCTACCACCATCTTTTTTATTTTAGCCCTTACGTGTTTTACGCGCTCATCCCCCGCGCTTGAACAATGGCTATTAACCCACCCTCGCTACGGCGTTACTCTACAACAATGGCAAGCCTATAAAGTAGTGCCTGTAAAGGCAAAATGTTACGCGGGTATTGGTATGACTGTCGGATTTATATTTTTACTTTATTCCGGGGCTCCAATTTGGGTTGTGTATTTAGTCGCCGCAATAGAAATATCAGTCATGATCTATCTAATTTTAAGACCTTCTCACCCACCAAAAGCTCATTAATTACCATTTAAATTTGCCGTATAAACTGTGTTTATAAATTTTTAACGTAAAGTTAAGTAAGTAAGTTTGTAATGGTTAATGCAAATCATTATCATGTTGTAAAATTAACTTAATTACTGTTTTTATGGCGTTTATAAACAAGCGTACTTTGTATAGCACTAGTCGCACACTACACATTTATATCTCTACAGCTTTATTCTTTTTGCTCATTTTGTTTTGCGTAAGTGGCATTGTGCTTAACCATGTCGACTGGCTTAAAAACGATAAAAATAATGGTCAAGTAACTGCGGCTATTCCAGCAGAGTTAGTCACTAAAGCTAATGCGCAACTAGATACACTGCCAACACTTTACCCAGAAATAGAAGCCTTTCTTGCCAAGCAATACTCTTTAACCAAAGTAAAAAGCATTGAGTGGGAAAAAGAAGACGCACTAGTGATGATTGACTACCCGCTGCCAGCAGGTTTTGCCTACGCAGAACTTGATTTTACAACTGGCGAGTTAAACCTAGATTATCAAACCGGGGGCTTTTTAAGCCTTATTGGCGACTTACACAAAGGTCGCTACACTGGTGAAGTTTGGAGCTGGGTAATTGATATATCAGCAGTATTAATGATTATTTTTGCCATCACCGGCATGATTATTTTATTTCAAAATAGAAAAAAACGACTTCTCGGCGTATGGATAACTGTTCTCGGCATCGCAACGCCGGTAGTTATTTATTTATGCTGGGTGCCACAAATTAAAGGAGTGTCTTAATGTTAAAAGTAAGTACTGTATTTAGCGCAGCCCTATTATTAGTTGCCGCTTTATTTCAAACAACAGCGCAGGCACAAACGCCGCAGTTAGAGATTGAATTTACCCAAACCGACCTTGACGTACAGCCGTATCATCGCCCGTACGTAGCTATATGGCTAGAAACCCCAGAGCGCAAACACGTAACAACGCTTGCGCTATGGGTACAAAAAGCAGAATGGTTTAAAGACCTACGCCAATGGTGGCGTAAAGCGGGTAAAACCGACATTAACTTTGACGGCATTAGCGGCGCTACAAAACGCGCTGGTACTTATACAATTGATTGGAATGGCAAAGATTTAGAGGGCAACGCCGTCGCACCGGGTAAATACCTTTTAAATATTGAAGTAGTTCGTGAAGAAGGTGGCCGTGATTACAGCCGCGTTGAGCTTGATTTAACAAAAGCAGGCAAAGTAACAATTGAAGGTAAAAAAGAATTCTCGACAAGTTTCGTCACAGTAAGCACTAAGTAGCTGCTATTTAATTATTTGAATTTAAGGAAATACAATGAAAATTAATTTATTGAAAACTGCATTAATCGGCGCACTTAGTTTATCAGCGCTTGTGTCTACATCGGCAAGTGCACATGGTCGTTGGTTACACCCTTCGCACACATCGTTATCTGGTGACAAAGCACATTACGTTATGATTGATGCCAGCATCTCTAACGAAATTTTTGCACCAGACAAAGCCTTTAAACCAAAAGAGAAAGGTGCAGAGTACGACGACAACTTATTAATGGCGCTTGCACCTAATGGCGAACCAGTAAGCGACACCATTCGTGCTTATTACCTAAAGCGTAAAAGCTCAGCAGCAGTGAGCCTTAGCGAAGAAGGCACTTATCACATTGCAATGACACAAACGCCTCGCTACATGACCTTTTACAAAGACGCACAAGGCAAACGTAAACGTGTATTTGGTAAAAAGTCAGAAGCAAAACTACCAAGCGATGCAACTCAAATTAAAACAACCAAAATGATTTCAACAGTCGATACCTTTGTTAGTCGTAACGGCACATCAAAACCAGCATTACTTGGTAAAGGATTAGAACTAAGCGGCCCTACACACCCAAATGACTTATTTGTGGGTGAGAGCGCTAAATTTCAGCTTTTACAAGATGGTAAGCCTGCAGGCTCTGGTATTGAAGTAAGTATTTTAAAAGGCGACACACGCTACCGTAATGAACGTGGCGAAGTAAAAGTAACCACCGACAAAGGCGGCTTTTTCACAGCAACATGGCAAGAGCCTGGCTTATACCTAATTGAAACATCATCAGATGTGGACGTTAATGAAGCAGGCGTAGATTCAGGTCGTTATGCATTATTTACAACACTTGAAGTAGCGCCTGAATAATTTTTTGCGTAATTTATAAAATAAATAAGGGCCAAGCTTTCAGGGCGTGTTGTACCTTGATGGTTGAATTTGCAGCAGTATGTTTGGTTTTTAGGCAAGGCAGAGCCTATGAAGTGTGGTTATTCCACATAAATAGGCGATAACGCAGCATAAATGCCAAACATGCGCTGCCCTTCGGGTTCTGCCTAGGGGCGATAAACTCTTTGTTGCCTACATGGATGTAGGTAAGGGGCGTGAGCAGGACGCGGAAACTTTACTCGATTTTTACTTATTCTTACATGGATGTAAGCCAGTAGGGTAACGCAGGAGCAGTTACCGAGCCCACTAGGTTACAAACCTCGCGCCGCGATTTAATCGCCTCTAGATTGAACAAATTTCAATCCGCAAGGTGCAACACGCCCTAACTTGGCCTTTTTACTTATCCCTAACTTTTCATCACAATTACCTTGAATTCGTAACCATTCGACACAAGATTGCAACTGCAGCGATCGAAACGCCTTTAACACACGTAAACAGTGACCTCATGTGTTAACAAGTTAGCATATCTTAGACAGTTTTTATCTTTGCACACAGGTAGCGCCTTTTATATTATGCGCTCCTTTTTAAAATCAATAGTCAGCAGCCCTCAAGGGAATCAACATCATGTTAAAGCCATTATCAGCCAAAAAAGTAGCACTTAGCCTGGCCATTTCTTCTGCACTTAGTGCACCCTATTCTTCTGTATTTGCTGCAGAACAAGATGTTCAAGCCGAAAAAAGCATTGAAGTGATTTCAGTAACAGGTACTCGCCGTAGCTTACGCAGTATTGCCGAAAGCTCAGTACCTGTAGATATTATTACCAGCGGTGATATGCAAAGCACCGGTCAGCTAGAGATAAGCCAAGTACTTGCAAACCAAGTACCTAGTTTTAACTACCCAAGTGCAACACTTGCAGATGGTACCGACCACGCAAAACCTGCTGTTTTACGTGGTTTAGCACCCGATCACACCTTAGTACTTATCAATGGTAAACGCCGCCACTCAGGCGCCTTATTAAACTTAGGTGGTACAGTTGGTCGTGGCTCTACGGCGGTTGATTTAAACATGATCCCAACATCAGCCATTAAACGTGTAGAAGTATTACGTGATGGCGCAGCAGCGCAATATGGTTCTGATGCAATTGCCGGTGTAATTAACATTGTACTTAAAGATGCCACCGAAGGCGGCAGCGTAAGCGTAACCTACGGCGAATACGACACCCAAATGGCAGGTGTACCTAACCTAGAAAGCACTTACGCCGACGCAAATGGTAACCTTGCATTTAATACCGGAGCAGACCGTGAAGTAAACGACGGCGCAACTCGCACTATTAGCGCAAACTCTGGCTTTGCATTAGCAGATAGCGGCTTTGTAAACGTCTCTATTGAGTATCGCGATAACGACTCAACACAGCGCTCAGGTTTTGACCCGCGCGAACAATACGACCGCCTAGAAGATGGCAGCTTAGACCCGCGCGAATTTACCTTCGACCGTTACAATCATCGCTTTGGTAAAGCAGACCTTGAAGACTACGCCTTGTTTTACAACATGGGTTACGATTTAGATAACGGCTATAACCTTTACTCATTTGGTAGCTACTCAAAACGCGAAGGTAATTCAGGTGGTTTTTACCGCCGCGCACAAGACAGCCGCAACGTATTAGAAGTTTACCCAGACGGCTTTTTACCGCAAATTGAAACCGACGTCCAAGATTACTCATTAGCACTTGGCCTAAAAGGCGAAACTGGTGAGTGGACATGGGATGTAAGTACCAACTACGGCCGTAACGACTTTGGTTTTGGTGTTGTAAACAGTATTAATACATCATTAGGTGCAGACAGCCCAACCGAATTTGACAACGGTGCACTGGTTTACGATCAGCTTTTAGTTAACGCCACAGCCAATACCACGCTAGATTTAGGCTTACCAGATGACGTATTTTTCACGGTAGGTACAGAGTACCGCCATGAAAGCTATAAAATAGAGCAAGGCGAAGAAGCCTCTTACATTACAGCCCTTGATAGCGATGGCAACCCAATCGCAGCCGGTGGCGCGCAAGTACTTGCAGGTTTTAGCCCGCAAAGCGTTACTGATAGAAGCCGCCATAATGTCGCTTTATTTGTAGAGTTTGATACTTACCTAACAGAAGATTGGAACGTAGTTTTAGCCGGACGTTACGAAGACTACACCGACTTTGGTGATACGTTTACCTCTAAGCTTGCCTCGCGTTACAGCATTACCGAAAACCTATCACTACGCGGTGCAATTAGCACAGGTTTCCGTGCGCCATCGCTTGCACAAAGCTCGTACCAGCAAATCTCAACTGTGCTTGAAAACAACGAACCATTTGAAGTAGGTTTATTCCCAACCGATTCAGCCGCTGCACAAGCACTAGGCGCACAACCACTTGACGCAGAGGAATCGGTAAACCTAACAGCGGGCTTTATTTACACCCAAGGCAGCTTTAGCTTAACTGTTGATGCGTACCGCATTGATATTGATGACCGTATTGTATTGTCTGAAAACCTAGAAGGCGATGCCGTAGTAGAAATACTACAAAATGCCGGCGAGCTAAATACAGAAAGCGTACGTTACTTTACTAACGCAATTGACTCACGCACGCAAGGTGTTGATATTGTTGCTACCTACAACCTAGATTTAGACAACTTAGGTGATTTACGTTTAAACGTAGCAGCTAACTTTAACGACACCGAAGTAACGCACGTAAACGACAACCCAAGCGAGCTAAACTCACTAGGCGACGACTACGTAGTATTTGCACGTCGTGAAGTAGGCCGCTTTGAAGAAGGCACACCAGATAGCAAATGGAACTTATCGGCAGTGTGGAACTTTAACGAATGGCAAACTACCCTGCGCGCAACGCGCTACGGTGAAGTGGCTGATATTTCAACCACCGCAGCGGGCGACGAATACCTAGATCCTAAATGGATCACCGACCTAGAAGTGGCCTACCGTCCAGACGCAACATGGAAATTTGCAGTAGGTGCAAACAACTTGTTCGATCAGTACCCGCAAGCAACGGTAGATAACATTGGCTACTCTGATTTTGGCCAAATATTCCCATACAGCCCCTATGCACCTTACGGACTAGACGGGCGTTTCTTGTACGGTAATATTACTTACAGCTTTTAATAAATAACCTAAAAGCAAACACTTAAAAAGGATGCCATGTGCATCCTTTTTGCTAACTTTTAGTGTTTTTAACCACTTATTAGTAAGTCCATCTTTCATAAACACATCTCATCATAATAAAATCAACAACTTACAGTTGGTCTCGTTTTTGCTCTACTATGCTTATACAAAACAAGCATAAATAACAAACACAAAGGACTAAACATGAGCTCATCAACTGTATCTAACATTACAAAACCACTTTCACTTATTGGCGGCATTTTATTATTAAGCGGCTGTGTATTTCATATATCGCCAAGCGTTGCCTCAGTAAAACAAACTCAGCAGTTATCACTGCCAAGCAATAACCTAGAATATTTAAACGTATTAAGCGGTCCAGGCTCTCTTGAAATAAAAGGCTCGCCCAATGCCACCAGCATCAGTGTAGATGCCACAATTTTTACCGCCGACATTGAAGATGAGTACGAGCTGACGCTCGAGCAAGACGGTAAACAGGCAAAGCTTGTTGCCCAAAATAAAAGCCGCATTGGTCTTAGTTTTTACAGCGGCCAATCTCCACATATAGATGTAGTTGTAACCGTGCCAAGCAACTTAAACCTAGATATTGATGATGGCTCTGGCGACATTGTTATAAGCGCCATGCAAAATAACATTAACGTAGAAGACAGCTCTGGCAGCTTATCTATAAACAGCGCTAAAAACCTCACCATTGAAGATGGCTCAGGCGATATAACCCTTGAAAACATCACCGGTAACTTAGCACTTACCGACGGCTCTGGCAGCATAAATATTAATAATGTTAGCGGCAATGCAGTTGTTGATGATGGTTCGGGTGATATGCGCATTAGCAATGTGCGCGGCACCTTAACTGTTGAAGACGATTCAGGCAGCATGGCTATTAATAATATTAATGGTCCGGTTGATGTAGACGATAACTCTGGCGATTTAGTCATTGAGCACGTGCAAGCAAACGTAACTATTGAAGATGGTTCGGGCGACATTCGTGTAAATCATGCTAAGGGGCTTACTATTACTGAGGCAGGCTCAGGCGATGTAAGCATTGATAACATTAACGGCCCCGTAAAAGTAGCTGATTAATTTAGCATTTTCAGCCACATGACCCATTGTATTTTAAAAGCGACTAAGCCATGCTAAAAGCCTTGATATTATTAGGGTCTTAGGACATACGCGTGTTAGAAATAGCTTTAATTTACTTAGCAGCGGCCATAGTGGCTGTACCTATTGCCAAGCGTGTTGGGCTTGGCTCGGTACTTGGTTATTTAATTGCGGGCATACTTATCGGCCCCTATGCCTTAGGTGTGGTGGGCGATCAAACTGATGTAATGCATTTTGCTGAATTTGGCGTAGTGATGATGCTATTTTTGGTCGGCCTTGAACTACAACCCTCGCGTTTATGGAAGCTTCGCCATTCAATATTAGGACTTGGCGGCTTACAAGTGGTACTAACCGCCGCAGCTATTTTTGCGTTTTGTTATTGGTTTTTTACCATGCATTGGCAAACTGCTTTAGCAATAGGCTTAATGCTGGCGCTTTCATCTACCGCTATTGTGCTGCAAAGCCTTGAAGAAAAAGGCTGGTTAAAGCAAGAAGCCGGGCAAAACGCGTTTTCGGTTTTGTTGTTTCAAGACATCGCCATTATTCCTATTTTAGCGCTCCTGCCACTACTGGCTTTTGCACCGCAGAGTAGCTCAAAAGAGATTAGCGACTCTATTATTGCAAGCTGGCCGGTATGGCAGCAAGTAGGCATATCGGTAGCAGTTATTGCCGCTATCATTGTCGGCGGAAAATATGTGTCGGCGCCGTTATTTAGATACATAGCACAAACCCACATGCGTGAAATATTTACTATTTTTGCGCTGTTTTTAGTGGTGGCCATAGCGCTAGTGATGCAAAGTATTGGCTTATCTCCGGCGCTAGGTACATTTTTAGCCGGTGTAGTGCTTGCCGAAAGCGAATTTAGACACGAGCTCGAAGCCGACATAGAACCCTTTAAAGGCCTACTGTTAGGGTTATTTTTTATCACCGTGGGCGCATCAATAAACTTTGAGTTATTAGCTGATGAGTTTACTACTGTGATCGCGCTCGTTGCCCTACTCATTGTGGTAAAAGCCTGCATTCTATTTGCCCTTGCCGTTACCTTTAACATTAGTAAAAAGCAGCGTTTACTGTTTGCCTTAGCGTTGGCGCAAGGCGGCGAATTTGCCTTTGTATTGCTAAGCGTAACCACTACATTAAGCATTTTAACACCAGAGCAAACAGGGGTAGTAACCTTGGTGGTAGCTGTTTCAATGCTTATTGCTCCGCTGCTATTAATGGTGTACGAGCAAATACAAAAACGCAGCAGCAGTGCTCAGCCTGAGTTTGATAAGCCTGAACAAATTAGTAGCGCAAAACACGTAATTATTGCGGGCTACGGACGCTTTGGGCAAATTATGGGTCGCTTATTACACGCCCAAGGCTACGACATTACTGTACTTGATCACAGCCCAAGCCAAATAGAGTTACTACGCCGCTTTGGCAATACCGTATTTTATGGCGATGCTGCACGCCAAGAACTGCTTGAAGCCGCAGGCGCACATACCGCACAAATGCTAGTAGTAGCAATAGACGACCCAGATAAAACCATACAAATAATTAAGCTCGCGCGTAAAAACTACCCGCAGCTTAAAATTGTTGCCCGCGCAATCGACCGTCGCCATGCGTATCAAATGCTTAACTTAAAAGTAGATGCCTTTAACCGCGAAACGGTCGACTCCGCCATTAACCTTGCAGTAGAGGCACTTGAGCTGTTAGGTAACAATAAAGAAGATGCCGAGCGCGCCGGAAAACTATTTAGAGACCACGACCGCGCTGCGGTTGTGCAACTTGCCGAGCTGTGGGGCGACGACGCCAGCTACGGCGTAGCCGTGCGCCAACGTATGGAAGATTTAAAACAAGTACTGCAACAAGACAAGCAGGCACAAAGCGATTTAAATACCTGCGACAGCGGCGATTGCGAAGATGGCTTAACAGAAGTAGCGAGTAAACCTAAAAAGCCTGATGATGCTCATTTGGAGTAGTTTAGGCGATTAGTAAACTATGATATTGCCTCGTTGGGAGGCAATAACGAATAAAATAGTCTAGTAGTAGAAAAAGACGATTATTGTTCATCTGATTGAATAGCTCACTGTCCAGCTATTTGCTCTTTTTTTGAAATATTTAGTTCCATTTTAGAGTGAGCTTCAAGTAACTTTTCATGAAGCTCACTCAGACTAGCTACTTTTAGTCCAAAACCAATCTCTTTTAATAAAGAGCCCACCATTGAAGATATTGTTTTTAAAGCTTCTAATTCTGGCTGAAAATAATCGTCAATATTACTAAAGCGGTATCTCTCATTAATGAATCTTACGAACTGAAAAACCTCCTCGTTAGACCAAGTCTGAAGAGCTGCTTTGACAATATTTACATTAAGATTTTGAAAAAATGGCGTGTGCATCAAATTTTGGTGAGCCTCATTTTTTACACTAGCCCATGATGCTTGAAATTTTTGAGAAAATTCCGAGTTTTTATTACTAGCCTTTAAAGTTTCTAACTCTGCTTTCTTCAAGTTAAATCTTTTATCAACCTCTTCATTGTAAAAACTAATACGCCTTCTTTGATCAAAATCATCCTCTACTGCTGTAATTTTAAATTGATTAACGTCAATATCATCACATAATCTTAACAGGGTAGCTTTCGTATACGTTGTCGATTCGATCACTTTGTTAGTCTGCATATATATGTACATATCACAAGTGCTAAACCACTTGTAAATATCTATATCATTTTTAGAGAAGATGTACTCTTCTAGTAATTGAACTCCATGTTTAAAATCACTTTCTGATAATTGGTTTTGAACCCATATAGATTGCATAGCATCTAGGAGCGTCTGTCGCATTGGTAAATTTAGTTCAACTTCTAAGTTGGAAAATTCATAAAGCCCATCACAACAGTAACTTAATAACTTCTGATTCGATCTATTAATCGCGCCTTCAAATATTGCATCTAATTTTTTATAACCTTCAATTTCTGCTTCGTCATTACTTTTTTTTATTTGCCTTATAATTCTCGAATCAATTGCATCGATAATTTTTTCTTTAGAGAAGGAATGTTCAAACTTCGCACAACAAATTCTTACTATATCACTTAAGATTCTCGACAGTGCTTGGTCAAGCACAACATTTTTTATTTCAGATACTTCTCTTTGAATACGTGTAAACTTTGATAAAGCTCTTTTTAAAACTCTAATATTTTTAGAGTTTATTGCAGTAATATTTAAAAGAAGCTCGTTAGCTAATTGATCATCAAGATTTTCATATTCTACTTTAAGGATTGAAACCACCTCCTCATGTGTAAAGCTAAATTTATATTTATCCGCAAATACTTTTTCAATATCGTTTTTACAATTAAGTTTGTCCTCATTTGCAACAACAACTACTTTTATATTTTTTGACTCAGCTAAACTTAAACTCTCACCTAAAATATTTTTAATTAGCTTTTCATCAGCAACACGCTCCAAATCATCTAAAATCAATATACAATCATCAAGCTCACCATATAGTTTGTATTTATATGCTCCCGCAGCCCCACTTAATACAGCACCAATCCCTCTTTCCCCAAGGTTCTGTGCTGCTCCATCAATGGCTTTAGAGAAATACTTTGCGAATACAGAAGCCTCTTCTTTGTCAGTCAGCGATAATGAGATGATTTTATCTCTAAAGTCATCGATACTTGAAATACCATAAAGAGAGAAAAAATAGACTTTTTGACCAAATAGCTCTTCAATTTTTGCTCTTAAATAGTGCTTAATAAAGTGTGTTTTACCACTCCCCCATGCTCCATCAAGTAATACAACCTGAGGGAATGATGTGTCTTGTAATAGCTCTATAATTTGATCCGCTTGCTTCATTGTAGCCCCAATGATCACGATGTTAGTTGATATATTACCAAGGGACATTTTTCCTAATTTTATCGTATCAATGTCCCTATGATGAGAACTTCTATTAATATCAAATAGTATAAATTATTACCAACTATAAATATTATGCGGCTGACGGTATGTGTTCTATAAAAATGGGGAAGTGTTTGCAGTATAACTTGGGGGGGAATGGCTTAAATTAATCTACTTTTTAATACCTACTTGTAGCCCATAGCCACCTATCATCCTTCCAGCTATGAGCTACTACATTTAAAAACGCTAAAACCTAGTGGTGGTGCCCACCTTGAATCGCTTTACCTTGTTGGTTATAAAACCCTGTTGCGCTGTGCTCTATAAAACCAAGGTTGATCATTTTTGCTAAGAACGGGTCGTTTTCGTTATCGCCAATATCGGCGTAGTCGGTGGTTTGAAAGCGATCCCACTTGGCAAACTGTGCGGTTATTTCTGCTTTATTGCTGCTTACATCATTTAGAGTAAGTGAAGTGTGAGTGTGGTTTTTATTATTAGTTACGCTAAAGCTTTTAACTAAGTTTGATTTGGTAAATAAAGCGAGTTTAAATTGGTTGTCGCCCTCGGTAAGTTCGTAGTTTTTTACTTCATCACAGCCTGTGCCTTGGGTGTTTAAAAGGGTCATTTTTTCGATTAAATGCGCATCCACCAGCTGGTTTTTAGCACTCCAATTTTGTATGCCACGCACCTCAGATGGCTGATACTCAATACCCCGTTGCTCGGCATTAAAATAACGAATGGGGCGAATTTGCTTGTTAGCTAAGTGCTGCCAAAGCTCGGTAATAACCTCACGTTGGTGCGCTACTTGCGAGCTATTGCGCCAAAGCGTTAGCGACTGTGTGCTTTGCTCATGGTTATGAGTATTCGTAATTTTATAGTCTGCTTTTAAATGTGCGCTATCAATATTACATTGCTGCGCTAACGTGCTGGTACTGGCAAGTGTTGCCATTAAAAATAATGCGAGTTTCATTAAATTTTCTCTTTTTAAACATCACTGTAATAGCTATACAATAACGACTTACAATGGCATTTTTATGACATAAAAAAACAACTCGCACACGGTACGAGTTGTTTTTGAACATACAAGTTAGCGGCTTACTGCGTTACTTTTTCGTCGGCTGTTTTAACTAAATCAGCCGCAAAGTCCATTACATGGAATAAAAAGCTTTGCTCATTAGTGCCTGTTACTAAATGAGCGCCTGGACCCATTGCGTATACGCCCACATCTTCACCTGCGTGAGTCTCTGAACCAAGGGGAACAAGTGCCTCTTGGTGAAAGCCCGGTGTAGTTGTATCAACGTCTGATAAATCTACACGCCCTGTAACCGGTGCGGCTAAATAAGAGGCATCGGCGTTAGTTTCATCGCCTAAATCTCTGTAGCCTAAACCATTGGTGTAACCAACCGTTGTGTATGGCATATCGTCGGCGGCAAGGCTTGGCTCGGTTTCGCCCACGGCCACCACTTTACCTAGTATTGGGTTGCCACGTTTAGGGTAACCTGCAATGGTAAATACGTGACTGTGATCAGCAGTTACCACTATTAGCGTTTCTTCTGGGTTGGTATTGTCCATTGCCACTTTTACCGCTTTAGCCAGCTCAACAGTATCGTTTAAGGCATTAAATGCGTTACCCGCATGGTGCGCGTGGTCAATACGCCCTGCTTCTACCGATAAGAAAAAGCCATTGTCGTTGTTATCTAGTACGTTAATTGCTTTTTCGGTCATTTGCGAAAGCGACGGCTCGCCCGCTACATCGTTTGCGCGGTCGGCTTCGTATTGCATGTGCGATTCGTTAAATAAACCAAATACTTTAGTGGCATCGTCGCTGATTGCATCAAAACCAGTTTGATCCATAACGTATGTGCCGCTTGGGTAAGTTGTTTGCCACTCGGTCACTAGGTTGCGGCCATCAGTACGATCGCCTTCTACCGCACTGACTGCATCGGCTGAGTTTGCTGCTGCATCTTTTGGTAAAAAGTGACGACGACCGCCGCCCATTACTACGTCTATGCCATCTACATCAATACCGGCAAAACGCGCTTCTAGATTGGCTTCAAAGTTAACTAGTTGCGATGCAATATCTTCACAGGCTTCTGAACCTGCTGGCATATCTGAAATATCTTCCCAGTTACGGTCAGCCGATTTAGCATACGTTGCTGCAGGCGTTGCATGGGTAATACGCGCCGTTGAAATAAGGCCTGTTGCTTTACCGGCAATTTCTGCAAGTTCTAGCGAGGTAACTAGCTCATTACCTTGGGCGGTTGAACAGTCACCGCGTTCAATGTCTTCATCTACACCAATGACGCCCACATCGGTTTTAACACCCGACACCATTGCCGTCATAGTGCCAGCCGAATCCGGTGTTTGTGCATCTACGTTGTAGGTTTTAACAAAACCTGAGTAGGGCAAGGTTTCAAAGCTTAGCTGGTAGTCTTCACCTAAACCGCCTTCAAGCTGGCCTGCTAAAATACGTGCAGCCGTTACGGTAGAAATACCCATGCCGTCGCCTACAAATAAAATAACGTTTTTAGCTTTACCCGACTCTGTAACTACACTTGCATTTGCTTGCTGTGTTTTTTCAAGCTGTGCTTGTGCGCCGCTAAACCATGTATTACTGGTGAGTGATTCAAGTTGCTCGCTGGTAAGTGACGTAGCCGGTGCGTTACATACCAAGTTAGAAGAGCTAACTTCGTCGCTATCTAGCACGCCGTTGCCGTTTGTATCTACGCCAGTTTGGGTTTCTACACCGCCATTAACACATTGCTCAGAGCCTACGGCAATGGTGTTATCTACCGCGAGTATATTATTTTCGTCTTTGTCGTTGTCACTGCAACCTGCAAGCGCGACCATTACTGCTAAAGAAAGTGCTGTTAATTTGTTCATGTTAGCCGCCATTATTGCTGAGTTAGTTCAAGAGCTTGATCAATTAAGTGAAATACTACATTTTGCTCAATTACGCCTTGAGCTAGCTGTGCACCTGGGCCTTTAGCATGCAATGAAATATCTTCACCGGCATGGGTTTCTGAGCCAAGGGGTACTGTGGTTTCTTGGTGAAAACCAGGAGTAGTAGTATCAACGCCTGTAAGCTCAACACGTCCAGCAACTGGGCCAGTTAAATAAGCGGCATCGGCATCTGTTTCATCAACGAAGTTTCTAAACCCTAAGCCATTTGCATAACCTACTGTGGTGTAAGGCATGTCGTCGGCAGCAAGGCTTGGTGTGGTTTCGCCAACGGCAACTACTTGGCCTAAAATTGGGTTACCGCGTTTAGGGTAGCCAGCAATCGTAAACACGTGGCTGTGATCGGCGGTGACTAAAATAAGGGTTTCTTCTGGGTTGGTGTTATCTACCGCAGCTTGTACTGCTTTGGCAAATTCTATGGTGTCGTTAAGTGCGTTATAAGCATTGCCCGCGTGGTGTGCGTGGTCAATACGGCCCGACTCAACCGTTAAGAAAAAACCATTTTCGTTTTTGCCTAATACGTCAATTGCTTTGCTGGTCATTTCACTTAATGAAGGCTCACCCGCTACATCGTTTGCGCGGTCGGCTTCGTATTGCATGTGAGATTCGTTAAATAACCCAAATACTTTAGTAGCGTCGTCAGCAATGGCATCAAAGCCCGCTTGGTCCATTACATAAGTACCTTGTGGGTATTGAGTTTGCCACTCAGTCACTAAGTTACGTTCATCAGTACGATCGCCCTCTACCTCACTTACTGCATCCGCTGAGTTAGCGGCAGCATCTTTTGGTAAAAAGTGACGACGACCGCCGCCCATTACAAAATCAAGGCCATCTACGTCGGTACCTACAAAACGGGCTTCTAGGTTTTTTTCAAAATTTACCAATTGCGAGGCAATATCTTCACACGCTGTTTCGGTTTCTGGCATGTCTGAGATATCTTCCCAGTTACGGTCTGCGGATTTAGCATAGGTTGCCGCAGGTGTTGCATGAGTAATACGCGCCGTTGAAACAATACCCGTTGCTAGGCCCTTTATTTCAGCAAGCTCCGTAGCCGTTAAAAGCTCATTGCCCGCAACAGTTGAACACGCGCCGCGCTCTATATCTTCATCTACACCAATTACGCCTACATCGGTTTTAACGCCTGAGATCATCGCGGTCATGGTACCCGCAGAATCGGGGGTTTGCGCATCTACGTTATACGTTTTTACTTGCGCCGAGTATGGGAACTCTTCAAAACTTAAATAACCTTCTTCACCTAACTCACCCGCGCGCTGGCCTTGTAAAATACGTGCAGCAGTAAGGGTAGATACACCCATACCATCGCCTACAAATAAAATGACGTTTTTAGCTTTTGTTGTGCTTTCGTTTTGTGCTTGAACCGTTTTGGCAGCTAACGTGGTTTGGGCATTGGTATACCAGCTACTATCTGTTTGGCTTTGCGGTAATACATTGGCATGGCTTGCTGTGCTTAACATAAGCGTTAAGCCAACTGCCGCAGCAATTTTTTTAATTTTCATCCTTTATTATTCCCATAGTGTAGTGGTTATTTTTTGCTTGAAGCGCATGCTTCAAATTTGTAACCGCAGCACTATAAAAAACAGAGATGACTACCAAAGGACTTTTTGATGAAGAAACTATGACTAAACCATTACAAAAATAAGACAAAAAAAGCGCAGCGGTTAAACGCTACACATGTAAGGTAAATTATTAAAAGAGTTATTTAAAACTGGCACAAATGTTACACCTAAACCAGAGTGGACTAGACATGAAACTACGGTTTCTGCCAGACAATTAAATCGCGGCGCAAGGCTTTGAGCTAGATGACTTACATCCATGTAAGAATAACTAAAAACCGGGCAAATCCTTCGTGTCCAGCCCACTCTCCCTTATCTACACTCATGTAAGCAACAAGAGTAAATAACCCCTAGACAGAACCAAAAAGACGCCTGTTTGGCATTAAAGCTACGTTATCGCTTATTTGTGGGGAATAACCACACTTCATAGTCTCAGCCGGTCTAAATACCAAATAGCTTGCTGCAAGTTTAATCTTGAAAGGTCAGCAGACCTTAATCACTAATGTATTAAACCTTGAGCGTATTGAGTGGATTACCTACAATAGCGCATCACTTTTTAATAAAGATTAAAACCATGACCGATTCAACAAAACCAGCATTACCTGATCAGCTTTCTATTAACCCACGCAGCAAGCATTACGTAGAAGAAGTGTTTGAACACGAAATTGGCGTAAGCTTAAATGGCAAAGAACGCTTTGACGTAGAAGAATACTGCATTAGCGAAGGTTGGATTAAAATTGCCGCACCTAAAGCGCTAGACCGCCGCGGTCAGCCATTACTTATGAAAGTAAAAGGTACGGTAGAGGTATTTTATAAGTAAGCTCAATCTTACTCAAATAAGCGACTCTCCTACGAGATGTCGCTTTTTTTATACCTATTGAAAAGTATTGAGCTTCTTTCATGTTAAAGGTGATGAAGTTTCATTATGATTTTATTAAAAACATGGTTGAATAGCGCCATATTGTACAGATACACAAAGGCTTGTTATGAATAAACTCACTATTTTAGATGGCGGCATGGGACGCGAGCTTAAGCGCATTGGCGCGCCTTTTACACAGCCACTGTGGAGTGCACAAGCACTAATAGAAGCCCCGCATTTTGTAACGCAGGCCCACCAAGGCTTTATAAATGCCGGCGCTGAAATAATTACCGTTAATAGTTATGCCTGTGTGCCCTTTCATTTAGGTGAAGCGCTATACCAAGCTCAAGGCGCAGCTCTTGCAAAGCAAGCTGCGGTCATCGCAAAAGAAGTTGCTCAAAACGCTAAACAAAATGTATTAGTAGCAGGTTCATTACCACCAGCATTTGGCTCTTACCGCCCTGAACTATTTGAAAGCGAGCGCGCATTTACTATTTTAGATACGTTATATAAAGCGCAAGACGAGTATGTAGATTTATGGATTGGCGAAACCATATCGAGCATTGAAGAAGCACACGTTATGGCAAGCGTACTTAAAGGCTCAAACAAGCCATGTTATTACGCATTTACCTTAAATGATGTGGTAAGCGAGCAAGCTAAACTTCGCTCTGGTGAACTGGTAAGTGACGCAGTAGCGGCTTTGCTTGAACAAAATGTTGCGGGTATTTTCTTTAACTGCTCAATACCTGAGGTTATAGAGCAAGCCTTTAGCGATACCAACGCAGTATTAGCCAAGCAAAATAAAAGCGTTGTTTTAGGCGCGTTTGCTAATGGCTTTACACCTATCGCGCGCGACTACAAAGCCAACGAAGGATCGCAAGCGTACCGCGATATTTCACCTTCAGAATACTTAGGCTTTGCTAAAAAGTGGCACAGCCAGGGCGCAAGCATTATCGGCGGCTGCTGTGGTATAGGCCCAGAGTTTATTGAAGTACTGGCAAACTGGAAGCTGGAACTTGAAAGCGCTTAGGCATTTAGTGCTTTTTAAATATTAGGGCTTATTTGTTGTTACCCAATCAAGCCCTTGTATCGCCGTAGTAGGAAAAGCGGTTGCATGGCTCGCCCCTTCAATAACAACGCTTTTTAATTCAATATTGTCACTGCTAAGTTCATTAATTTTTTGCGTTAATTGCTTTGCCCCTTCCACCATATTTTGACCTTCACCAAAACTTGGGGTTTCCTTTGCCCCCACCGATATATAAACCTTAGTAGGCACTTTAGGTTTATATGCTTGAAGCGCTAAAATCGCATTGTTATTAAACCAAACTGATGGGCTGCCAATAATATAATTGTTAAATAAATCGGGCATCGTAAATAAAATAGTGGCACCAAATAAGCCGCCTAAAGAGTTACCAATATAGGTTTTTTGTGTGCTACTTGCTCGGTAGGCATTTTCTATATATGGCAGTACCGTATTTTTTAAAAACAGCGCATGGTTTTGAGCGTTACCGGTTTGTTTTTTCCAGCTTTGAGCCTTGTTTGGTGTGTAGTCTCTAATTCGACTATTAGACCCTTTGGAGCCTTTTTCGTAGCTAATGGCCACAATAATAGCCTGCTGCATTTTACCGCTATTCATAGGAAACCGTGTAGCACCCGCCACAATAGGAAACGTATACGGCGCGTCGGTTAAATAAATAACTGGATATATTTTTTCAGGGTGCTTTTTATATGACTTAGGAAGCTGAATAAAAACAGGGTATACCCGATTGGTCACGGGCTCAGTGAGCTCAATAACGCTGCTTCTAGGGATTTGGTACGGGGTATTTGCGCTTAATTTAAAACACATTAAAGCGCAAAGTAACAGTAAGTATTTTACAGCAGTATTCATTAGGGCGTGTTGATCCTTGATGGTTGAATTTGCAGCAGTATGTTTGGTTTTTAGGCAAGGCAGAGCCTATGAAGTGTGGTTACTCCCCATAAATAGGCGATAACGCAGCATAAATGCCAAACATGCGCTGCCCTTCGGGTTCTGCCTAGGGGCGATAAACTCTTTGTTACTCGGTTTTTACTTAGCCCACTAGGTTACAAACCTCGCGCCGCGATTTAATCGCCCCTAGATTGAACAAATTTCAATCCGCAAAGATCAGCACGCCCTAACCTAAGCCAAGCATAATAAACCAATATTGGATGACTACTTTAACCCACTTATTACTTTAAGCTATTAAAAAATTTAAACACTAGGGTATTAATTTAAAGTGCTACACGTTAGTTGTTTGTAGCACTAACACCGCTAAACTACCTGATCAGATTCATCGCCTGAACACGGGCAATTATCATCATTTTGTTTAAGGCATTGTTGGTAATTAAACCAATGAGCCACAGCAATAAACGCTGATCCTATTAAGGTTAGTGCTTTTTCGGCTATTTCATGCCCTAGCAATACCGCACATATCATAAAAGACAGTCCAATAACGCCGCAGGCCATATAACGTTTACGCTTATGCTTTTTACAGCCTAAGCTCAGTGCTAATAAACTGGTGGGTAATACCGCTGCAAGAATCCATAAATGAAATTGTTCACTATCTATTTGCAGTACAGCAAAGCTTGGCAATAGCGCTAAAATAACCGGGGTTGCAAAACAATGTACTGTACACATTAACGATAACCCAATCGCCATACGATCCATAACACTTTGACTCGACTTCATTATTTCCTCTACTAAATTAGTGCCTCTACTCAAAAGCGTTACCTTTAAGGAGACATTTTAGTAACAACAGTTAATTACTATTGATACATTATAACATTTCTCGCATAATTGATATAATATAACATCTAACAAGGTAGTCAAATGAAACCTAGATCACAATTAGCTGTTCTCATCGCAGCTTTATTACCAGCAAGTGTGCTGGCATCCACAATTGAAGGCGTTGTTTTAAACAATCAAGGTAAAATAGTTACCAATGCAACCATAGAAGTTGAAGGCTCAGACCTTAAAGTCACCACCGACGAAAACGGTAAATTTGTTATAGCAGAGCTAAACAATGGCTTAAAAGAACTTCACGTTGTAGCCCCTGGCTATGCGCATCTTCATCGCGATATAACAATAACGAATGATGAAAACCAATCGGTTACGTTTAATTTAAAGCGTTCGCCTATTGAAGTTATTGATATTGAAGCAACCCCTATTCATATGTCGGCAATGGAATCTGCCTCACCTGTTAGCGTTTTATCTGGCGAACAATTAAGACGACAACAAGCTGCAACCCTTGGCGACAGCCTTGAAAAACTCCCAGGCGTTAATACTAACTTTCACGGTAAAGTAGCCAGTACACCAATTATTCGTGGTTTAAGCGGCCCGCGTGTACTCATTACTCAAAATGGCCTTGATGTAAGCGATGTGTCGCGCGTTGGCCCTGATCACTCTGTTGCATCAGAAGCCTCTACCGCACAACAAATTGAAGTATTACGCGGCCCAGCAACACTGTTTTATGGTAGCGGAGCGATTGGTGGTGTGGTTAATGTAGTAGATAGCCGTGTACCAACCGACAGCACAACACGCGGCGAGTGGAACGTAGAACATAACTCGGTAGATAACCAAAAAGTAGCCTCGTTTAATGCCACCACAGGCACAGACTCGGTGGCTTTTTACGCCGATGCATTTTGGCGTGAGGCCGACGACTACGAGGTACCTGTAGCCGCAGATATAGATAGCGACGATGAAAGCCATAGTGGCAATTACACTGTTGAAAACAGTAATGAAGAGTCTGACGGTTTTACTGTTGGCGCTAGCTATTTAATGGATAACGGCTTTATTGGCTTAGCAGTAGAGCAATTTAATCGTCAATACGGCATTCCAGGCCATACGCACAGCGACGAAGAAGAAAGCGTATTTGCTGATTTAGAACAAACTAAGGTGCAATTATTAGGTGAGTACAACCTAGATAATAAATGGCTAAACAAAGTAAACCTGCGCGTTGGCCATACCGACTACGAACACGCTGAAATTGAAGGTGGCGCTGTAGGCACTACTTTTAAAAACGAAACAAATGAATTACGCATAGACCTACTACATAACCAATTTAACGAGTGGAATGGCGGCATTAGCTTTCATTACAAACAAAGCGATGTTGAAGCACAAGGTGAAGAGGCCTTTACGCCTCCATCAGAAACCGAAAGCTTTGCTGTAGCACTAATGGAAGAAAGACACTTTGGTGATTTTTTAGTGCAAGTAGGTGGGCGTATAGAGCGTGTAACCATTGATGCAGGCGACGTATTACTGCCAAATATTGATGCTCACGCACACGATGAAGCAGAAGAAGCCGACGAACATGATCACGACCATGAAGAAAGTGCAGAAATTACCCGCGTATTTGACGTAGAGCATGAATTTACACCAATCAGTTTATCAGCAGGCGTAGTGTGGGATTTTACACCTAACTATAACTTAGGCCTTTCTGTATCGCGCTCTGAACGTGCGCCCTCTGCCTCTGAATTGTTATCGTTTGGGCCACACATTGGTACTGGCACTTACGAAGTAGGTGCACTATTTGATTTAGATGAAGACGGCCATTTGGGTTTATCTGATCAAGCAATTGATTTGGAAACAGCCAATAATATCGATTTAACCCTGCGTAAAACCCAAGGTGATGTTGGCTTTATTTTAAATGCCTTTTACAACCAAGTAGATAATTACTATTACCAAATAGACACCGGTTTATTCGCCGAAAGTGGCCACGACCATGGCGATGAAGAAGAAGGCGCTGACGAACACGACCATTCATCAGAACTGCCGGTTTATTTATTTAAAACAGACGACGTAATTTTACACGGGTTTGAAGCGCAAATTGCGTGGCAATTAACCGATGAATTTAAAGTAGATTTATTCTCAGATTACGTTCGTGCACGCCTTAAAGACGGCGGCGATTTACCCCGTACTCCACCGCTTCGTTTCGGTAGCGAGCTAAGCTATCAAACAGATAAACTCAGTGCGCATATTCACGTTACTCGCTATCAAAAGCAAGACCGCACAGCCCCACAAGAAACAGCCACAGACGGTTACACATTGGTTGATGCAAGCATCTCTTACGACCTTTCAGTATTAAACCAAGATATGTCTGTGTACCTACGAGGTAGCAACTTAACAGATACAGAGGCACGCGTGCACAGCTCGTTTGTAAAGGATATAGCGCCACGTCCAGGACGTAGTTTTGCGCTAGGTATTCGCGGTTATTTTTAAGCGTTAAAAAATTATAATTAAAGGAAATAAACATGAAAAAGCTATATCAATTAAAGCTTATTGCACTGGCAATTAGTACTACATTTATTACAGCTTGTGGCGATGCAGAAACCAACATTGTGGAACAAGATCCTATCGTTGTAGAAGATGAACATGATCACGACGATGATGATGATCACGACCATGACGACGGCTATACCATAAGCTCACTTGGCAGACTTGCCGTACTGGCTGGGGATAGCAACGAAGCGAGCTTTTTTGATTTAGACGATAACGCACTGCTTGATACGTTTGTATTAAACGATGAGTCAAATACGTTGTCGGCTTCGCCTGACTTTCGTTACGCTGTAATTACAAACCGAACTCAAGATTACCTAGGGTTTATAGACGGCGGTATGTGGCGCGAAGATCACGGTGAGCACTTGCATGATTACGAGCAAGGCCCTGCATTTAGTAGCTACGAGCTAACAAGTGGCAGCCGCCCTACACACTTAATGACCCACGACGGACAATTAGCCATATTTTACGATGGCGATGCAGATTCAGGTGCGCCAGCTTCGGTTGAAGTGTTAACGGATAGCGATATCACTAACGCAACGCCAACACTCCCTGGTATTAGCTACGATATAAATATGCACGGTGTAGCAGAGCCACGAGGTGAGCATTTGCTATCAACTATTCGTCGCGACGATGCAGATAACACATCGGTTGCTAAAGTACTGCCAGATCAAGTAGGTGTTTATCACTTTCATGATGGTGAATACGAGCTTGAACAGACCTTAGAAGTTACGTGCCCTGATTTACACGGTGCAGCACAAAATCACGACTATGTTGTATTTGGTTGTGGTGATGGTGTGCTAATAGCTCACCAGCAAGGTGATGTATACGAAGCACAAAAAGTAGCAAATATAGAAGCGGTAGGCACTGAACGCATTGGTACTTTATATGGCCACGAAAATAGCGACACTATTTTTGGTGTTGCCGCAGGACACGATGGCAGTGGCTCAGTATTACTGAGTATTCATCCTGAAAATGCCGAAATGGAAGAAGTAGAATGGCAACTAGCCGATGGCGCAAGTGCTGTATCTTATTCTTTTTCAGCCAGTGGTGAACACTTTTTAGTGCTCGACAGCTTAGGCTTTTTAAATGTACTTACGGGGCATGACCATGATGGCGAAATGCACTGGGAACTTGCAGGCCAAGTTGATATTACCGAACAAGATGTATCAACCATGCCTGAAGGTATGAGCTTTAGCATGACGGTGGCGCAAAATGGTGAGTTTGCTTATGTTGCCGACCCAATTGCTCAGCACGTTGTGCAAGTACACCTTGAAGACTTAGAGGTTGAAGGTGAACTAGAGTTAACTTTTCCACCAGCAGGCTTAACATGGTTAGGTATTGCTGAGGTTGAAGATGACCACGACCATTAATTTTATGCGCTAAATAAAGAGCATTTACATAAAGGTTGGCAGCTTAACGCCAACCTTTTTTATTCACATTTTGTAACAGACCTTTTATCACAAGTGCATCGCTATTTATAACCTGATTGTTATGATGTAACCGCTTTTAATATAGGATGTAATCCCATGAAAAAAATAACAACCTTAGCACTCTTGGCTGCGGTTATCGCACCGGGTGTATCTGCTTATGAAACTAAAGACACACGCTTACTGCGCTTTCCCGATATTCATAACCAAAACGTGACCTTTGTTTACAGCGGCGATATTTATATTGCTGATACGCAAACAGGCGCAAGTAAACGTTTAACCGATCATATTGGTTTTGAAACCTTTCCTAAATTTTCTCCTGACGGTAAACGCATTGCATTTTCAGCCGAATATAACGGCAGCCGCCAAATTTATGTAATTAACAGCGACGGCTCAGGCCTTAAACAACTTACCTACTATAACGATGTTGGCCCAATGCCACCGCGTGGTGGTTTTGATTACCGCGTTTTAGATTGGACAGCCGATGGCAAAAATGTAGTGTTTAGAGCAAACCGCACCCCGTGGGGAAAACGTATGGGCCGCCCTTATATGGTCCCTGCCGACGGTGGACTTGAGCAACCTTTAGCTATTCCAGAAACTGGCGGCGGTATGCTCTCCCCTGATGGTAGCAAGTATGTTTATACGCCCATTGACCGTGAGTTTCGCACCTGGAAACGCACCCGTGGCGGCCGTGCGCAAGACGTATGGATTTACGATTTAGAAAATAACACTTCAGAGCAACTTACCACTAACCCCGCAACTGACCAGCAACCTACTTGGGTTGGCGACAATATTTATTTTGTATCTGATCGTGATTACACATTAAACCTTTACCAATACCGCAAAGGCAGTGAGCCTAAAAAGCTCACTAATTATAAAAACTTTGACGTACTTTGGCCATCAGCGGGCCCTAATGCGGTTGTGTATGAAAACGGCGGTTACTTATATCGTTTTGACGCAAAAACACAAAAAAGCACTAAGCTGAGCATTAACATTGCAGGCGTACGCCAATACGCCATGCCTTACAGCAAAAATGTGAGCGACTTTATTGATTCTATGTCTATTTCTCACGATGGCAAACGTGCTGTATTTACAGCCCGTGGCGAGCTATTTAGTGTACCTGTTAAACAAGGCCCTACACGTAACTTATCGTACACTCAAAAAAGCCGTGAAATAGACGCAAGCTGGTCGCCAAATGGGCGTTACATTGCTTACATGAGCGATGAAAGCGGCGAGTACGAAATTTACCTAAAAGATCGCAGTAAAAATAATGCCATTAAACAACTTACTAGCAATGGCACTATTTGGCGCTTTACGCCTATTTGGTCACCCGATAGCACTAAATTGTTGTTTGCAGATAAAAACCACACACTGTGGTGGTTAGATGCAAAATCGGGCAAGCAACACAAAATTGATACCGGCATTTACGACGAAGACGGCATTACTCAATATACGTGGTCGCCTAATAGCCAAGATATTGTGTATGTAAAAAATAACGAAAACCGTTATGCATCGCTTTGGCACTACAACCTTAAAAAGAAAAAGGTAACGCGCCTAACAGACGAAATGAGTAACGAGCAAAACCCAACCTTTTCGCCAGATGGCCAATACCTTTACTTTAGCTCTGAGCGCGACTTTAACCTTACGTTTAGCAGCTACGAGTTTGACTACATGTTTAACCGCGCCACCCGTATTTATGCGGCCGCAGTAAACGACAGTGTTAAACCGCTTATTGCCTTACAAAGTGACGAAACCACGATTGTAAAAGACGATGACGACGAAAAAGAAGACGACAAAAAAGTTAAAAACGCACTGCAAAGTAGCGATTTTATGCAACGTGTTACCGCGCTTAATGCACCAGCGGGCAATTACCGTGGCTTAACCGCAGTAAAAGACAGCGTGCTTACACTTGCCAATGGTGGTTTACAACTTATAGGCACCGAGCACGATAGCGAGCTAGAAACCGTTGCTAAAGGCGTTAGCAATTACACTATATCGAGCAACAGCGAACATCTTCTTGTACATACAAGTGGCGGTTACAGCTTAATAGAGCCTAAACCAAAGCAAGACCTAAACGCTAATAAGCTCGATTTAAGTAAAATGACACTTAAAATTAACCCGCAAGCTGAGTGGCAACAAATGTACGTAGAAGGCTGGCGCACATTGCGTGACTGGTTCTACGACGAAAACCACCACGGTCAAGATTGGGATGCTATTTTAGCTAAATACCAGCCTATGGCTGATGCCATTAGCCATCGTAGCGACCTTGATTACATACTTAGTGAAATTACCGGCGAAATTAACTCAGGCCATATTTACGTGCAATCGGGTGATATGCCAAAAGCCGAGCGTAAAAACCACGGTTTATTAGGTGCTAAGCTTGCAAGTGACCCATCGGGTTATGTAAAAATAGAGCAAATCTTCAAAGGTGAAAACTGGCATGACGATTTCCGCTCCCCACTGGGTACTACAGGCGTAAAAGCACATAACGGCGATTACATAATTGCGGTAAATGGCCGCTCGGTTAAAGACGTGGCTAACTTTTACGAACTCCTTGAAAACACCCAAGGCGAGCAAGTTGAACTGGTACTAAACAGCAAACCGCGTAGCAAAGGCGCGTGGCAAGTAACAGTAAAACCTGTAGCCAGTGAGCAAGGCCTACGTTATTTAGATTGGGTTAACTCGCGTGCAGCCTACGTTAATAAGCTATCAAATGGGCGTATTGGCTATGTACACCTGCCAAATACCGCGTATGAAGGTAATCGCGCCATGTTTAAAAATTACATGCCGCAAACCACTAAAGACGCCATGATTATTGATGACCGATACAACGGTGGTGGCTTTATTCCTGAGCATATGATCACGTGGCTTGCGCGTAAACCACTTAACTATTGGAAACGCCGCGGTACCGAGCCCACTAAAACACCACAGTTTGCACACGACGGCCCTAAAGCGATGCTAATAAACGGCTATTCAAGCTCAGGCGGTGACGCAATTCCTTACTACTTCCGCCAAGCGGGTTTAGGTAAGTTAATTGGTACGCGTACGTGGGGTGGCTTAATTGGTATTTCTGGTAACCCAAGCCTTGTAGATGGCGGGCAAGTCATTGCGGCTACTTTCCGTATTTTAGATACCCAAGGTAACTGGATTATAGAAAACGAAGGCGTTGCACCTGATATTAAAGTGGTTGACCGTCCAGAACTTATTTATAAAGGCCAAGATCCATCAATAGAACGCGCTGTACAAGAGTTATTAAAGGAGCTTAAAGAAAACCCTAAGCAACCTTTAGTAGTGCCACCAGCACCATCTAAGTTTTAATTTGTTGCATAGCAATATTAGCTAATAATAAAAACCCTGCAAATTTGCAGGGTTTTTATTAATTCGAGTTTAATAACTTATATATATTAAGGCTTATCTTTTTCTCCAGCCGCTCCATACGTCATCTTCTTGGTTGGATTTTTTCTTCTTTTTCTTACCTGTGCCTTCAGGCTTTGCCATTGGCTTTTCGTTTTTAAGTGCAAGGGCCGCGTCAAGATTTGCTTGGTTTACCGCAAAACCCGTTACTTCCTCACGCTCTAAGCGAAGTTTGTTTTTCTTCTCGATTATTTTAAAGTGATGAAAGTCTTCATAATCAATCAGTGATAACGCTAAGCCAACTTCACCGGCACGACCGCTTCGGCCAATACGGTGCATATAATCAGCGGGGCTGCGCGGTAAGTTAAAGTTAATAACAACAGGCAGTTTGGCAATATCTAAACCACGGGCTGCTATATCGGTGGCAATAAGTACTTCTATTTCGCCAGCTTTAAATTTTTCTATTACGCGAGTACGCTCACTTTGGCCTTTATCACCATGAAATACTTGTGCGTTAATACCACGCTTTTCAAGCTTACCTGCTAAGTGCTCACAGTCTTTTTTAGCATTTACAAAAATAAGCGCTTGGCGCCATTTATGTTGCTTAATTAAATGCGCTAAAACCGTCGTTTTTTCGCCTTTATTAACGCTAAATACGCGCTGTACTAAGGTGCTTTCGTCTTTGCTTTGAACTTGTATTTCAACAGGGTTAGTTAACAGCTCTTGCGTTAATTGAGTGACCTGCTCTGGGAAGGTTGCTGAAAACAACATAGTTTGCTTTTTAGCGGGTATAAGCGCAAATAACTCAGCAAGCTCTTCGGTAAACCCAAGGCTTAGCATGCGGTCGGCTTCATCAAGCACTAAGGTTGTTACATTATCGAGCTTAATCGCGTTGCTTGAGATTAAATCGAGCAAACGACCAGGCGTTGCAACAATAATATCGGCGCCGCCGCGTAGAGCCTGCATTTGTGTATTAACCGACACACCACCAAATACCGCCACCGTTTTAATTGCGCCGTTAAAGTTAGCAGAATACGATTTAACGCTATCGGCCACCTGCGTTGCAAGCTCACGGGTAGGTACCAAAATAAGCCCAGTTACAAAGTTACCTTTGCTCGCTGCTTTTTTAGCGCCTTGCTCTAAAAATAACTTTTGTAGCATAGGCAACGCAAACGTTGCTGTTTTACCTGAGCCAGTATTTGCCCCCGCAATTAAGTCACTTCCCGCCAAAATACTTGGAATTGCTTGTGCCTGAATAGGTGTAGGTTGTGTGTATTCAAGATCAGACAATCGAGCAATTAGCTCTGGAATTAGGCCAAGTTCGTTGAAATTACTAGGATTTGCGGCTGAGGTCATAAAATGTGCGGGCTCATTACTAAAATAGCCTGCAATTTTAGCGTATTTATTACCCGTTAAGTAGGGGTTAGTGATTTTAATGTGGTTTTAGAAAAAGAGAAAAGCTGTTACTCCCTTTTCTCTTTAAATATATAACAATCGAGTTGAATTAAAAAGTGGTTATGTTTCGTCTTTACCTAAAGCTATTTGTAGTTTAGCTTTTGTTTCTTTTAAGTAATTGATGTAAGGATATGAGTCGTCAGCAATCGCTAAAGCAGATTCCATATATTCAAGCGCTTGACGGGTATCGCCTTGCATATCATAGCCATAAGATAGAGCAGAAAGCACATCGACTGATTTTGGATAGTTTTTTATATTGTATTTAAACACTTCAATAGCACGGTTAAATTGCTTGCTGCCCGTTAGGTTATAACCTAGTGATCTAACAGCGCGATCCGGTGGCCCAATTTGCTCGCCCCATTGTTGAGATAAGTTTTGATAATAAGCATCAATAGAGACTACATCGTCAGTTAAATCACTTATGGGCATTTGTTTAGGCAAAAATAAGTTGTGATAGGCATTGAATGCCCCAGCAACCGAAGTCAGGTTATGCGAAACGCCATCAAACGCATCACTAAAGAAGCGTAGCTCTCGCACTTTATGCGATTGCAGAGATTGCTGTAATTCATCGTACCTTTCACGCATTATGCCGGCTTCTTCGCCGATATTGATGTAAACGTAACTGTTAAGCTCTTTTCGTTTTAGCTATAAACGATTTTGTACTTTTTACCAATGCGCCATAGTTCCACCAGACGGCAGGGCTATACGCAATATGCGCTTGGAATAACTCAGGATTTGCTTGCAACGCATATAGCGCAAATACACCACCAGCAGATGCGCCAGAAATCACTTTATAGTCATGCGTGCGATAGTTTTTATTAACTAAAGGTATGAGCTCTTGCTCAAAGAACGCTAAAAACTTTGCCGCACCGCCCCCTTCACCAACTGGGCCTTGTGGCTCTTTATTCACTGTAGGATAGAAATCTCTGAGTCGATTAGTGCTTTCAACAGCGACAAGAATAACCTCGGGCGCACGATTATCATTTTGTAAGCGCTCTATAACAGCACTGGCAAGCGGTATATTACCCGCTCCATCTAAGCGATATATAACTGGATAAACTTTGTTTGAATTAGCTTGGTAACTCTTTGGAAGCTGGACTACAAAGGTACGTAGCTCATTTAAAATTACTGAATTGATTGTATGTGTTTGTTGCGTATAGCTAATGGTTTGCTTTTTTAAATCAGGCTCTGCAAGAGTGTTATTAGAAACTATAAATAAGCTACATATAAAAACAGCGGTTAATAAACGCATTACTAATCCTTTAGAAAATAGTGCGTTATTTAATCTAACAGGCTTTGAGGTACAAAAAAAGGTGCTTCGAGCGCCTTATGACCTTTAATGGGTACTTCATCCTTTAAAAGATAAATGCCTTTAGTAACTTTCAATAACTGGCATGCACTTTGCTTTTATTCTATAAAGCAAAAGGAACCAACTTGTGACTATTTCCCTCGCAACTTCAACATCACTACCGATTAAGCATACTCAAATAAGAAAGCTCTCTTCAGATGAACTTATCGATTTAAAGAATAAAGTATCAGAACTACAACTGCATGGAATGAAAGACCATCAGCAACAAGCCAAAGCTCAAAACCAGGTACCGCAACATACTGTACTAGAGGTAAAAGGCAAAGTTATTGCAACATTTGGAGATAATGATTGGCGCTTTTATCCAAGCAATTCTGACGGAGGGGATGCCAGTATAACTGATACCGAGGTTATCAATAGCTTGAAATTGAAGTATGGGGAGGCTTTAAAAGTAATAACTTACCAACACGGACAAGGACCAACAATGGGAGAAATACTTGAAAGAGTTTACGGTGTTACCCCTAATAGGGTTAACACCACAGCCTAGCTGGCAACTCTTTGCCGTCTAAGTAACCATTAACTGAGGCCCTATAACTCATATATTCGCAAAACATAAAAATTTAAAAAGTACATTTGGTATGACGACTCTGACGCTTTGAGTATGAATCTTTATTGTGTAGGGTGAAACTTTATTGTTCACCCACACTAAAAATCATAACCTTTTGATTTTACTCAACCGTAACCGATTTAGCTAAGTTACGTGGTTGGTCAACGTCAGTGCCTTTAATTACCGCTACGTAGTACGACAGTAACTGTAATGGCAGTGTGTAAACAATTGGCGCAATAATATCGTCAGTATGGTTTACGTTGATTACACGCATTGTGTCGTCTGACTCAAAGTGTGAATCTTTATCTGCGAATACGTAAATAATGCCGCCACGTGCGCGTACTTCTTCTACGTTTGATTTAAGCTTTTCTAATAACTCATTGTTTGGTGCTACAACAATAATTGGCATGTCGGCATCAATAAGTGCAAGAGGGCCATGTTTTAGCTCGCCCGCTGCGTAGGCTTCTGCGTGAATGTACGAAATTTCTTTTAGCTTAAGCGCACCTTCCATCGCGATTGGGTATTGTGAACCACGGCCTAAAAATAGTGAGTGGTGCTTGTCGGCAAACTCTTCTGCAAGGTCTGCAATGCCATCAGCAAGCAATAATGTTTCTTCAAGCTTAGCGGGAAGTACTTTTATAGCATTTACAATGGCGCTTTGATCAAGCTGCTTTTCTTGCGCAATAGACGCAGTAAGCATTAACAAACCAACTAATTGTGTTGTAAATGCTTTAGTAGAAGCAACGCCAATTTCAGCACCAGCTTTAGTCATAAAGGCAAGATCTGATTCGCGCACAAGCGATGAGCCAGGTACGTTACAAATGGTCATTGATGCCATGTAACCTTGCTCTTTAGCTAAACGTAATGCAGCTAGTGTATCGGCTGTTTCACCCGATTGTGAAATAGTAACAAGTAGGCTGTTTTCGTGCACATACGATTGGCGGTAACGGAACTCAGAAGCAATCTCAACATTACAGCTAACGCCTGCAAATTGCTCAAGCCAGTAACGTGCAACCATACCTGAATGGTATGACGTACCACAGGCAATAATTTGTACGTGTTTTACGTCTTTAAATATTTGCTGAGCGCTGTCGCCAAAGGCATCAATTGCTACGCGGTCGTCGTTTAAACGCCCTTTAAGGGTATTACGTACTGCAAGTGGCTGCTCGTAAATTTCTTTTAGCATGTAGTGGCGGTAGTCGCCTTTACCTGAGGCATCTTGCGTGATGTTTGATTCAATCACTTCACGCTCTACTGCGTCGCCATTTTCATCAAAAATTTCAACAGTGTCACGCGTAATGCGGGCTACGTCGCCTTCTTCTAAAAAGATGAAACTACGAGTAACGGGTAATAGTGCTAACTGATCAGAGGCAATAAAGTTTTCGCCAAGGCCTAAACCTATAACCAGTGGGCTACCTGAGCGCGCTACGATGATTTCGTTGTCGTTTGCTTTATCAAATACAACCGTGCCAAACGCGCCTTCAAATTGCTTAACCGCTGCTTGAACAGATGCAAGTAACGTAGTGTGTTGCTTACGAAGCTTATGAATTAAGTGCACCATTACTTCGGTATCGGTTTCAGATAGGAACTCGTAGCCTTCTTCTTTAAGCGATGCGCGCAGGCTTGCGTGGTTTTCAATAATACCGTTGTGCACTAGTGCTAGTTGGTTGTTTGATACATGCGGATGAGCGTTTTCTTCAGTAACGCTACCGTGTGTTGCCCAGCGTGTGTGTGCAATACCTGTATGACCGCTAACGCCTGCTTTCTCAAGTGCAGCTTCTACGTTTACTACTTTACCTACTGCTTTTACAGTATTTAGCGTAGAGCCTTCTAATAGTGCTACACCGGCAGAGTCGTAGCCACGGTATTCAAGACGTTTAAGGCCTTCAACTAATATTCTGTTTACTGGACGTTCTGCAACTGCCCCAACTATTCCACACATAGTGTCTCCATTAATTTTTTAATTCTAGTAACTCACTTTGTAGTTACTAATCAATAATCTCTGCACAAATTAGTTTTACACCACACGCCTCAATCGCTTTGCGTTTATCATCTGCTAAGCCAGTATCGGTTATTAAAGTGGTTACTATTTTCCACGGTAATTCTAAATTTGGTATTTTTCGGCCAATCTTATCTGATTCAACCATAACGATTACTTCGCGGGCTGCTTTTGCCATTACTTGGCTCAAACCAACTAACTCATTAAAGGTAGTCGTACCGCGCTTTACGTCTATGCCGTCAGCACCAATAAACAGCTGATCAAAATCGTAAGAGCATAATACGTTTTCGGCAACTTGCCCCTGAAATGACTCAGAATGCGGATCCCATGTTCCACCGGTCATCAAAAGTGTTGGCTCGTTCTCAAGTGAAAGTAAACGGCTCGCCACTTTAATCGCATTGGTCATTACAACTAACCCGCGTTTATTTGCAAGCTCTGGGATCATGGCGGCCGTAGTACGCCCGCTATCAATAATAATACGGTTATGATCGTTTATTAGTGAGGCTGCCGCTTTTGCTATTGCTACTTTGCGCTTTGAGTCAACCTCGTCGCTAACAATTTCTTTAGGTAGTGCAATAGCACCACCGTAACGGCGCAGTAACAGGCCACTTTTTTCAAGCGCGGTTAAATCTTTACGAATGGTTACTTCAGATGTTTGAAACTGCTCAGCAAGCTTTTCAACGGCCACTTCACCTAGCTCATTAACTTGAGCCAATATATTATGGCGACGCTGCTGTGTGTTTCGTTTAGTCATAAAGTAAGATATTAAGTTTCGTTTCGAAAGATGTGTAAGTTTAAACGAAACAAGTTAAATGGCAAGTGAACGAGCAAAAATAAAGCAGCTTTCAACGAGTAATAATAAGGTAAAATAGCTTTAGCATCTCTTAACTAAACAAAGAAACCATAATGCAGCCATTTAATAGCTTAAACAAAGAGCTTTTAGCCCTACGTAAACAAACAGGTGAAATATGCCGACTCTTTAATAAAAGCCCGAGTAAAGGCAATTTAAAACGTATTAAAGAGCGATTCGCTCAATGCGGTGAAGGGGTAATTATAGAATCAGGTTTTCATTGCGATTATGGTAATCAAATAACTATTGGTGATCGTAGCTTTATAAATATTAACTGTACTGTATTAGATGCCCCAATTAGTGAAGCTTCAATTACAATTGGTGATGACTGTTTAATTGGTCCTAACGTGCAGTTGTTAGCAGTATCCCATGCAATAAACCCTACTCAGCGACTCAATAAACAAAACTTTGCATCACCCATCACAGTAGGTAATAACGTGTGGATTGGCGCGGGCGTTATTATTTTAGCGGGTGTATCTATTGGGAATAACAGTGTTATTGGGGCGGGATCTGTCGTTACTAAAAATGTAACGGCTAATACCGTAGTAGCGGGTAATCCAGCTCGTGAAATAAGAACATTATAGCTATTACCGATGTGACTTTAGCATCGGGAGTCGCTTCGCTCCCTCGAACTTACGTAATTGTTGTCAGGTAAGTGTATATTAACTGTACACATTTCACTTTCCTGCAGACGTAAAAAAACCAACTATTGCTAGTCGGGCTTTCTAAAATCTGAAGTCGGTGCGCTACGCAGTAGAATGTCGTGGTGCCACAGCGGCGGAGAGTCACAGTGAAATGCTTCACTACCTTTGTATCGGGGAGGTCTTCCATGGGGCTCGCCTTTGAGCTGTTTTTTTGATGTATAGGAATACAAATGCCGTGGAGTACAGGATGTACGAGGGCGGCCACTACTGAGTCCAGCATAGGGTCTAA
>NZ_JAGJEI010000015.1 GCF_018100985.1 Pseudoalteromonas sp. MMG007
CGCTCAAAAACACAACTAAAAATAAGCTTTATTTATCTAATAACGCTATTTAACCTGAATTCATGATGATAAATCTATTCCAAGTTCCTATCTAAAGATGACTATTTTAAAAAACCTCATTAGATTATGAATCTATTTGGTTACCTAAATGCTAACGTCGACGTCTATGCAATAACACTGTCCATTTTCACTGAACCATCTAGGAACTAGAGGATTAGAAGTAGATAAGTAGATATATAGGTAAATAGGTAAATAGGTAAATAGGTAAATAGGTAAATAGGTAAATAGGTAAATAGGTAAATAGGTAAATAGGTAAATAGGTAAATATAATAATTTCAGGAATGATGTTTGTAAATTTCAGGCATTAAAAAGCCGAGCATAAGCTCGGCTTTTTGGTGTCTCTTTAAAGACTTACTCTGCAGACTGCGCGTCTTCTTGAACTTCTTCGTTTGTCGCTGGGCGACCTACTAGTTCAATATAAGCCATTGGTGCATTATCACCAGCACGGAAGCCACACTTAAGAATACGAGTGTAACCACCTGGACGATCCGCATTACGAGGACCGATTTCGCTGAACAATTTACCAACTACTTCATTATCACGCGTGCGAGCAAACGCTAAACGGCGATTTGCTACACTGTCAGTCTTAGCCAGTGTGATTAAAGGTTCAATTACACGGCGTAACTCTTTCGCTTTAGGCAAAGTAGTTTTGATGATTTCGTGTTTCACCAAAGAACTTGCCATATTGCTGAACATCGCTTTACGATGGCTACTGTTACGGTTTAATTGACGACCACTCTTACGATGGCGCATGACCCTATCCTTCTAACTAAACTAATATAGTGATTTAGATTATTCAGCTAGGCTTGCAGGCGGCCAATTTTCTAGGCGCATGCCTAGAGAAAGACCACGTGAAGCTAGCACGTCTTTTATTTCAGTTAGAGACTTCTTACCTAGATTAGGCGTTTTAAGAAGCTCAACTTCAGTGCGCTGAACTAAATCACCGATATATTGAATTTGCTCGGCTTTCAAACAGTTTGCTGAACGTACTGTTAGTTCAAGATCATCAACTGGACGAAGTAGAATAGGATCGAATTCTGGCTTCTCTTCTTTCTCTTCTGGCTCAGTTACATCACGTAAATCTACGAATGCATCTAATTGCTCAGCTAAGATAGTAGACGCACGGCGGATCGCTTCTTCAGGATCTAAGGTGCCGTTTGTTTCCATATCAATGATTAACTTGTCTAAGTCTGTACGTTGCTCAACACGGGCTGATTCAACCGAGTACGCAATACGTTCAACTGGGCTGAATGATGCATCAAGCAACAACCTACCAATTGGACGCTCATCGTCATCAGAGGATAAACGACTAGATGCCGGCACATAACCACGACCACGTTCAACACGAATACGCATGCTGATCTCGCTGTTATTTGTCGTTAAATGACAAATAACGTGATCTGGATTAGCAATTGTTACATCGCCATCGTGCTGAATATCAGCCGCAGTCACAGGGCCTACACCAGATTTAGTCAGGGTCAGAAAAACTTCATCTTTGCCTTCTAACGTTACTGCTAAACCTTTAAGGTTTAATAGTATTTCAATGATGTCTTCTTGTACGCCTTCTTTCGCGCTGTACTCATGCAATACACCGTCGATTTCAACTTCAGTTACTGCACATCCAGGCATAGATGATAACAGTATACGGCGTAAGGCATTACCCAGAGTATGACCGAAGCCACGCTCTAGTGGTTCTAAAACTACTTTAGAACGCGTTGGGTTGATAGCGTCGATGTCGACTAACCTTGGTTTTAGAAATTCTGTAACAGAACCCTGCATTTTATCCTCTCTTAACTCTTAACTTTACTTAGAGTAAAGTTCGACGATTAGTTGTTCATTAATGTCCGCAGACAGATCTGAACGCTCAGGTAGACGCTTAAAGCTGCCTTCCAATTTCTTACCGTCAACTTCAACCCAAGTCGGCTTTTCACGTTGCTCAGCCAACTCTAGAGCAGCGATGATACGTGCTTGTGTTTTAGACTTCTCACGGATTACTACAGTATCTTCTGGAGTAATTACGTATGAAGGAATATTCACAACACGACCATTAACTAGAATCGCTTTGTGGCTTACTAACTGACGTGCTTCTGCACGTGTGCTAGCAAAACCCATGCGATATACAACATTGTCTAAACGTTGCTCTAAAAGCTGTAACAAGTTTTCACCTGTATTACCTTTAAGGCGAGCAGCTTCTTTGTAGTAGTTACGGAATTGCTTTTCTAATACACCGTAGATACGACGTACTTTTTGCTTTTCACGTAATTGTAAACCGTAATCAGATAAGCGACCTTTACGAGCGCCGTGCTGACCAGGTGCAGTCTCAAGTTTACACTTAGAGTCGATAGCTCTTACGCCGCTCTTAAGGAACAGGTCAGTACCTTCACGACGACTCAGCTTGAGCTTAGGGCCCAAATATCTTGCCATGTTATTTCTCCTAACCTATTGTTAAACGCGACGTTTCTTCGGTGGACGACAACCATTATGTGGTATTGGCGTCACGTCAGTAATGTTGGTAATACGGTAACCAGCAGCATTCAAAGCACGTACAGCAGATTCACGACCTGGACCTGGACCTTTGATGAAAACTTCTAGATTTTTTAAACCGTATTCTTGAGCAGCAGTACCTGCACGCTCTGCAGCAACCTGAGCAGCAAATGGTGTAGATTTACGTGAACCACGGAAACCTGAACCACCGGCAGTAGCCCATGATAGTGCATTACCTTGACGGTCGGTAATCGTTACAATAGTGTTGTTGAAAGACGCATGAACATGAGCCATACCATCAGCAACTTGCTTTTTAACCTTTTTACGACGAATTGGTGTCTTAGCCATAATACTATCCCCTTATCGCTTAATAGGCTTACGAGGACCCTTACGGGTACGCGCGTTAGTCTTTGTTCTTTGACCACGAAGTGGTAAAGAGCGACGGTGACGTAGGCCACGGAAACAACCAAGGTCCATAAGGCGCTTGATATTTAGAGTAACTTCACGACGAAGGTCACCTTCTACAGTGTACTTGCCAACTGCATCACGCAGTACGTCAAGAATTTCGTCTGAAAGTTCACCGATTTTTGTGGTTTCGGCGATACCAGTCGCTTCTAAGATAGCCTTAGAGCGAGTCTTACCTATGCCATAAATAGCTGTTAAACCAATAACTGCATGTTTATGATCAGGGACGTTAATGCCAGCGATACGGGCCACTAACACATCTCCTATATTTGAATTTGGTAATCATAAGTTTGAAAAGCCCGTAAGGATACTCAAACGAAGACCAAATCACAACTAAAAACACAGGCCGAGAAATCTCAGCCTGCACGACTGTTTACTTAGCCTTGCCTTTGCTTATGCTTAGGCTCACTGCAAATTACGCGTACTACACCAGCACGTTTAATAACTTTACAGTTACGGCATATTTTCTTAACGGAAGCACGTACTTTCATTGCTCAACTCCGTAAACTGACCTTATCGACCGTAGCCTTTAAGGTTCGCTTTTTTCAGCACAGAATCATACTGATGAGACATCAGGTGAGTCTGTACTTGTGCCATAAAGTCCATGATTACTACAACGATAATCAAAATTGATGTACCGCCGAAATAGAATGGCGTTTGCCATGCCATAGTCATGAATTCGGGCACCAGACAGATAAAGGTTATATACAAAGCACCTGCCAATGTCAGGCGTGTCATCACTTTATCAATGTATTTAGATGTCTGCTCACCTGGACGAATACCTGGGATAAATGCGCCAGATTTCTTCAGGTTATCTGCTGTTTCACGAGGGTTAAACACCAACGCTGTATAGAAAAAGCAGAAGAAGATTATAGCCGCAGCTAGTACAAGTGAATACAACGGCTGACCTGGGGTCAACGTAGTTGCAACTGCTTGTAATACATCAGCGACCGGACCTTCACCCTGGCCGAACCAGCTGGCAATAGTACCAGGGAACAGAATTATACTGCTAGCGAAGATTGGTGGAATAACACCCGCCATGTTTACTTTTAGTGGTAAATGCGTGCTTTGAGCAGCAAATACTTGACGACCTTGTTGGCGTTTAGCGTAGTTAACAACGATACGACGTTGCCCACGTTCGAAAAACACTACAAGATAAGTAACAGCGAATACTATAACCGCAACCATCAACAGTACAAAAACATTCAAATCACCTTGGCGCGCCATTTCGGCTGTCGAACCAATAGCAGACGGCAGGTTAGCTACAATACCAACAAATATTAGAACTGAAATACCGTTACCGATACCGCGTTCTGTTATTTGTTCGCCCAACCACATAAGGAACATGGTACCTGTCACTAAACTCACCACTGCGGTGAAATAGAAACCGAGACCCGGGTTAACAACTAACCCGTCCATCATGCCCGGTAAGCTAGTAGCAATACCGATTGATTGGATAGTAGCAAGCACAAGCGTGCCGTAGCGTGTGTACTGGCTAATTTTTTTACGCCCTTGCTCACCTTCTTTCTTAAGCTCTATAAACGGAGGATACATATGCGTTAATAGTTGCGTAATAATCGAAGCCGAGATATACGGCATAATACCCAGTGCTAACACTGAAGCTCGCTCAAGCGCACCACCGCTAAACATGTTGAACATCTCAACAATGGTGCCCTTTTGTTGCTCGAAGAAATCGGCAAGTACAGCGGCGTCAATCCCAGGGATTGGCACAAATGAACCTAGACGGTAAATAATGATAGCACCTAAAACGAATAGTAATCGACGCTTCAATTCCGAAAGTCCACTTTGTGCACTTTGTGTATCTTGACCTGGTTTAGCCATTAGTACTTCCTTAGTCTTCTACCTTGCCTCCGGCAGCTTCAATAGCTTCGCGAGCACCTTTAGAGGCTTTAAGGCCTTTAACGGTAACAGCGCGTGAAACTTCGCCAGATTTAACAACTTTAACGAACAGAACGTTCTTTTTAACTAGACCAGCTGCTTGTAACGCGCTTAGGTCTACCACATCGCCTTCAACTTTAGCGATTTCAAAAAGGTTTATTTCTGCAGATACTAAAGATTTGCGAGAAGTGAAACCAAATTTAGGTAGACGACGTTGCATAGGCATTTGACCGCCCTCAAAACCAACGCGTACTTTACCGCCAGAACGTGATTTTTGACCTTTGTGACCACGGCCACCAGTCTTACCAAGACCAGAACCGATACCACGACCAACACGTTTTGGAGCAGTTTTAGAACCTGCAGCAGGTGAAAGTGTATTCAAATGCATCGAATTAACCCTCTACCTTAACCATGTAAGAAACCTTGTTTATCATACCACGCACACATGCTGTGTCTTCTAACTCAACAGTGTGATTGATACGACGTAAACCAAGACCGCGTAATGTAGCTTTATGTTTCGGTAAACGACCGATAGAGCTTTTTACTTGTGTTACTTTTACAGTTTGATTTGCCATGGTTACCCCAGAATTTCGTCTACACGTAAGCCACGTTTTGCAGCGATTGACTGTGGAGAATTCATATTCTCAAGAGCCGAAATCGTTGCACGTACTACGTTGATTGGGTTAGTAGAACCGTAACATTTAGAAAGTACGTTCTGCACACCAGTAACTTCTAGTACTGCACGCATAGCACCACCTGCGATGATACCAGTACCTTCAGATGCTGGTTTCATGAACACTAGTGAGCCAGCATGACGTCCCTTAACAGGATGCTGTAATGTGTTGCCATTTAGGTCTACGTTGATCATGTTACGACGTGCTTTTTCCATTGCTTTTTGAATAGCAGCTGGAACTTCACGTGCTTTACCATAACCGAAACCTACTTTACCTGCGCCATCACCAACTACAGTTAGTGCAGTAAAGCTAAAGATACGACCACCTTTAACTACTTTAGACACACGGTTCACCGCGATTAGCTTTTCAGCTAGATCAGGCTGTTGTTGCTTTGCTTCTACGTTAGCCATAGTCTACTCCTAGAATTGCAAACCGGCTTCACGCGCAGCATCAGCTAGCGCCTTCACACGGCCGTGATATTTAAAGCCACTGCGATCAAAAGCAATCTTTTCGATGCCTTTGTCAGCCGCACGTTCAGCAACCGCTTTGCCAACTGCTTGCGCAGCTTCAACGTTACCGGTGCCTTTAACTGTTTCGCTAATAGCTTTCTCAACAGTAGAAGCAGCAGCCAGTACATTACCCTCAGCAGTAACTACTTGAGCATAAATGTGACGTGGCGTGCGGTGGATAACAAGACGCGTTGTGCCTTGTTCAATATAATTTCTACGAGTGCGTTTAGCACGACGTAGACGAGCTGTTTTTTTATCCATCGTCTTACCTTACTTCTTCTTAGCCTCTTTACGGCGTACATTCTCATCTGAATAACGAACACCTTTACCTTTATAAGGCTCAGGTTTACGGTATGCACGAATGTTAGCAGCTGTTTGACCAACTAACTGCTTATCTACGCCCTTAACTAGAACTTCTGTTTGGCTTGGAGTTTCAATCGTAATTCCTTCTGGAACTGCGAAATTAACTGGGTGCGAGAAACCAAGTGTTAAGTCTAAAACTTTACCCTTAGCTGCTGCACGGTAACCAACGCCTACTAACTGAAGTTTCTTCTCGTAACCTTCATGCGTACCAACAACCATGTTGTTGATTAGAGCGCGAGCAGTACCTGCTTGAGCCCATGCATTAGCTACGCCTTCACGAGGTAAAGTTGTAATAACGTTGTCGTTAACTTGTACTTCAACAGCGTTGTTGATAGTACGAGTAAGTTCACCGTTTTTGCCTTTAACTGTGATTTCCTGGCCTTTTAATGTAACTTCTACACCGGCAGGAACATTAATTGGTGCCTTTGCTATGCGAGACATAGTTCCCCTCCGATTAAGCTACAAAACCAATGATTTCACCACCAACACCAGCACTGCGTGCTGCGCGGTCTGTCATTAGGCCTTTAGAAGTTGATACGATAGCGATACCAAGACCACCCATTACCTTAGGTAATTGGTCACGTTTCTTATAGATACGTAAACCAGGGCGACTTACACGCTGGATATTTTCAATTACAGCTTTGCCTTCGAAGTACTTTAACTCGATTGAAAGCTCAGGTTTCGCTTCGCTGTTAACAGCGTAATCTGCGATATAACCTTCGTCTTTTAGTACTTTAGCTAATGCTACTTTCAGCTTTGAAGTTGGCATCGTTACAGATACTTTCTTCGCTGATTGACCATTACGGATACGTGTAAACAAATCCGCGATAGGATCTTGCAAGCTCATAGTCTTACTCCCATGATTCTATTACCAGCTAGCCTTTTTAAGGCCAGGAATTTCACCGCGCATAGCTGCTTCGCGAACTTTAATACGGCTCATGCCGAATTTGCGAAGGAAACCATGTGGGCGGCCCGTAATGTTACAACGATTACGTTGACGTGCAGGGCTAGAATCACGAGGTAAAGCTTGTAGCTTAAGTACCGCGTCCCAACGATCATCTTCAGATGTATTAACATCACTGATGATAGCTTTTAGTGCTGCACGCTTTTCAGCATACTGAGCAACTAGTTTTGTGCGCTTTGCTTCGCGCGCTTTCATAGAATTCTTTGCCATAACCCTACCCTTATTTCTTAAATGGGAAGTTAAACGCTTCTAACAACGCACGGCCTTCCTCATCAGATTTCGCAGAAGTAGTGATAGTAATATCCATACCGCGTACACGGTCTACTTTATCGTAATCGATTTCTGGGAAGATGATTTGTTCACGTACGCCCATGCTGTAGTTACCACGTCCATCAAAAGACTTAGCACTTACGCCACGGAAGTCACGAATACGTGGGATAGCGATTGATACCAAACGCTCAAAAAAGTCCCACATACGCTCGCCGCGTAGGGTTACTTTACAACCAATTGGGTAACCTTCACGCACTTTGAAGCCAGCAACAGATTTGCGTGCTTTAGTGATTAGAGGTTTCTGACCAGAGATTGCTGTTAGATCCGCTACTGCGTTATCTAAAATCTTCTTGTCAGCTAGGGCTTCGCCCACGCCCATATTCAATGTGATCTTTTCGATCTGAGGGACTTGCATGACAGAGCTGAAACCAAACTTCTCTTGAAGTTCAGAAACTACTTTGTCTTTATATACTTCATGCAGTTTCGCCATCATTCTACTCCAACTATTAGATAGTTTTACCAGTAGATTTAAAGATACGTAATTTCTTACCATCTTCAATCTTGAAACCTACACGATCCGCTTTACCCGTTTCCGAGTTGAAGATCGCAACGTTTGATGCGTCCATTGACGCTTCTTTCTCAACAATGCCGCCAGCTTGGTTCAATTGTGGAACCGGCTTTTGGTGTTTCTTGATCAAGTTTATGCCTTCGACAAAGATTCGACCAGATTCAGTAACAACTGAAAGCACTTTTCCGCGCTTACCTTTGTCTTTACCTGCTAGTACGATTACTTCGTCATCACGACGTATTTTTGCTGCCATGATTGGCTCCTTACAGTACTTCTGGGGCTAGTGAAACGATTTTCATGAACTTATCATTACGAAGTTCACGAGTCACAGGGCCGAAAATACGTGTACCAATTGGCTGCAAGTTATCATTTAAGATAACAGCCGCGTTGCTGTCGAAACGGATCAGAGAACCATCTGGACGGCGAACACCTTTTCTGGTACGCACAACTACCGCGTTTTTAACATCACCTTTCTTCACTTTACCGCGAGGAATAGCTTCTTTTACAGAAACTTTAATGATGTCGCCAATCGCTGCGTAGCGACGGTGTGAACCACCAAGGACTTTTATACACTGCACTTTGCGAGCGCCGCTGTTATCAGCAACTTCCAGCTGAGTTTGCATTTGGATCATGTTAATGACCTCCGGTGTAGTAATTACAACGTGCCTAAAATTTGTTTAAAAATCAGACATTTCGATTAAATCCCATTCAAAAACAAACGAGTTGTCTCTTAAGGGCGGGCAATTGTACCAGCATTGAGGGGGTAACGATAGGTTATTTTTTAATTAATTTAACCTAGATAGGAATTAAAATTGAGTAATTACGGCTATGTAGCTATTTTACAGGTGGTTACAAAACAAACAAGGCGCTAAATGCGCCTTATTTGTTATTTACGTTTTTTAACCGAACAAACCTTTTAGTTTATCTTTCACTTTATCTTTGGCTTTTTCTTTTGCATCTTCTTTGGCGTCATCTAGCTTCTGTTTTGCTTCATCTTTAAGCGCATTACTCACGTCTAATTTAATACCCACATCGTGGAATGGGCCTTTTATACGTAGAGGTATTTTAAAGCCAGTACTATCATCAGTAGTCCCTTGCCCTTCAATAGAATCAACAATCCCTGTAACTAAGCGGTAATCTATATTTGTTTTTGGTAAATCTACGTCGCCTTCACCAGAAATACGAATTAGTGGGCTAATTAGTGAAAGATCAGTATTGTTTCCCACACCATTAGTAAAATTAAAGCTACCTGAAAGCGCAGAGAAATCAGTTTGCTCTGATTCTTCAAAACCTGTGTCTAGCCCTTCACTTACCGCACCAAGATTACCAGTAATAAGCTCCTTACCTTTACGAACCATTTCAGCTACGTTTGCACCTTTTACAGCCCCATCAGCAAATTCAAAACCTAATTTACCGTTCAATGCATCAATAAACGATTTTTGACTTTGACCCGTGGTCGTCAAGTCCCAATTTAATGAACCTTTACCCATTAACTTATCGAATCCAGCGGCATCAGTTAATAATGGTTGTGCATCTATGCCTGACAAATCAAAATTAGTGGTTATTTTATAAGGTGTGTTTTGGGCGTTAATGTTAATGACCCCTTTACCAGTGCCCTCATATGCAGAAAAGCTATCAAGGCTTAATTTAGCCACGCTGCTTTTTAGTACCACTGTAAATTGGTTTGCACCAAGCTCAATATCATTCGCTTTTAAACCGCTTGAACGAATAACTACATTGGCATCTAGTGCATTTAACGCACTTAAATCAATTTTAGTGTCATCCCAAACAATAGGCTGTGCTTCACTAGGTTCTGCACTCTGTTGCTCTTCCTGCTTCGCTACTGTCTCTGGTAGGTATGGATTTAAATCGAGCATCCCTAAGTCAATATCAGCATTAACAGCTAAGCGGCTTCCTAAGTTAAGCTCACTTTTTCCTTTTATCTCTAGCTCATCTAATGTAGCGATTAGCTCTTCAAGGTTAAATGTCTCACCCGCAAGTTGCATTTTACCGTTAACACTAAAGGCATTAAACGCGTTTTGTTTAGCGTTTAAGTCTACGCCCTGCCATGCTGCAAGCTCTTTGACTGAGTCACCGCTGAGTGCCAACTCACCTTTTATATCTTTTCCTTGGTGAGCAATGCTGCCATTAAACGTTAAATCGACTAAACGAGAGTCGAGGCTTTGCGTAACATCAAATGTAGCGCCTTCTATCGCTTTTGCAGGTGTATCTAGTGTTATATCAAGCTCAAAACGCTCTTGCATATAAGTGATACCACCCTTTACTTCTAATGCTTTACGAAGAGAAGGAAGTAAAATAGCCAGCTCTAAATCACTAATTTGCTGCTTAGCGCCAGTTTGCCCATCTAGGTAAGTAAACGTACCGCCATAAATAGCTACCTCACCTAGCTCTATATCAAAGTTCTCTGGTAGTTTAACAGCCTCACCTGATTGACTTTGCTCTGTGGGCTGCTCTGCTACAGCATCAAATAATTGCCAATTAGCTTTACCGTTTTTATCGGTTTCTAATAAAATATTGGGTTCATTAATTACAAATTTATCAAGCTTAAACTCACCACCAAATAACGACATCCAAGGTATATGAACTGCTAGCTGCTGCATGCTTGCCATGTCATCTCGCGAACCAGACTTCATGTTCGCAAAGTGCACGTCGTTAAGTTCTAACTTTAACGCAGGAAATACGCTAAGCGTTTTATCGCCATTTATAGTAAGTGTGCGGCCAGTTGTGCTTTCAACCTGCTGCGAAACTTTGTTAAAAATGGTATCAGTAGGAATTAAAAATGGCGCGGCAATAATTAATGCAATACAAAGTAGGAGTATTACACCAACAATTTTAAATAAGGTCTTCATGATCATCCTTTCAAACGTGCAAATAATGTTCTTATCATAGCGAGTGTTAGCTTTAAAATCATTGTAGTTATAATAAAAAAGCGTTTTATTGCAATTTATTTACCTAAAAATGAATTTGTGCTGAAAAACGACTTAACTGACACATACAATTTTAAAAAAACGTAAGTTAATATCTATCGTACTTATTGAAGTTCTTCAACATTGCATACATTAATTTCTTAGGTATGATGCACGCCCCTGTTGCTATTGGTGTATTTACGCTAAAATGAAGCAGCTAAAAAATGTATCTAATCGGAGAGTCTTCAAAGCATGAAAAAACTGCTAATTTCACCGTCAAAAATGGCGCTAGGCGAGCAAGAAAGTCAAATTTACCAAAATATTTTGAAGCAAGCTTCAGAACTTAGCCTAAACCTAATGGCCGTGAAAGTAGAAAACCACCCAGAAGATTTTTTAGGTTGGTGCTACGAGTTACTGAGCGCAAGTAAAGATCGTATTAATTACGACTTGCTTGAAACGCCACAGCTTCCCATTTTAAAAAAGTTACACGATCAACTCATATCAGCAATTAGCTTTTTACAAGTTAAAACTTTACGCGTTGCGCCTTGGCCAGTAGTAAGTATGTTTGTAGAGCAACATAAAGAGCTTATTGCTCTTGAAGAACAGCTTCGTTTAACGAATTACATAAGCAGTATTCGCCAGCAATCACTAAAGGAAATGCTCCCTGAAGATTTACTTACCTTTAGTGGTAAGCATACATCTGCCCTAGACCCAAGCACGTATAATTTTGACGTTGAATGGTTTGCTTCAACTAAAAGCGCTAAAGGTTTTCACCAAATGCTAGCAGACTTACCTGGTGCATTTGATGATGCGCTAAGTCATATCCCTCTTGAAGGCGATGTAGAGCAAAATGACTACCAACAATTCGTTGTAGCTTACTTAAATGCATTTAACGCCACAGATGAAAAACCAACATTAGCGCCAGCAACTCGCTTGTTAGCTATGCGTCGCCCTGATGTATTTACCCCAATTAGTAATAGCCGACTAGATGCCCTATGTGGCGCACTTGGTATTACTAAACTAAATAATCGTGATTTTGAACGTTACTGGCAAGATATTGTGCAAAGCATACACGCTATGTCGTGGTTTAAAATGGCGAGTGGCTCAAATGAATTAGAAACTCAACTTGTGGGTATTAAAGCACTACTACCCTGCTTTTTTTACTACGCAGATAAAAGCACAGCCGATAACTCTAACTACATAAAGTTACTGAGCAAGCCTAAGCGTAGTACGTCCACTACTGGAAAGACGCAGCGTAGAGGCAAGGAATCGGCAGAGATTTTAGTAGATCGCGCCCTTGCCGCCGATGATATCCCGGAGCATATCCGCACTAAGCGTGATTCAATTATTAGCGAAGTACAAAAAGGTCGCGGTGTAAACGAAACAATTAGCCTTATGCGCACTATATTTGGCTAAAAACTTCTAACCTAACTGTATTTATCTGGTGCAGTTAGGTTAATTTATGCACCAGCAGTGTGCGCAATACTTCCTTCCTCATAATACTACGCTTTAATAGAAAACCTTCAAGCATCTGTTTTATATCAATAAAAAACCATTTTAAAGATAATTTAATTGAGCTGGCACATACAGTGCAAATATACCGTTAGTTAAACAATAAAAAGCCGCCAGCCAAAAGGGTTGCGAATACATAATAAAAACCTTGGCGAGCAAAAATCATATAACGGGAAATGGACATGTTAAAACTAAAAAAAACCATCGCTATTAGCGCAATAGCATTAATGGGTGCAACTTCTTTAACGTCAACGGCTGTACATGCTGAAGTAACAGCAAACGCTGCGGCAACATCTAACTATTTATGGCGTGGACAAGAGCAAACTGGGGGAGATGCTGCTGTTTCTGGTGGTATTGATTACGCAGATGAGTCTGGCTTTTATGCTGGTACTTGGGTATCAAATGCTTCATGGGCCGACGAAATGACTTATGAGCTAGACCTATACGCTGGCTTTGGTGGCGATATTAATGAAACAGTTAGCTATGATGTAGGTTACATTTACTACGCATACCCAGATGCAGCGTCTGAAGCAGATGCTGATTTCTCTGAAATTTACGGTAGCATTAGTGTAGAAGGTTTTACTTTTGGTGCAGCAGTACTTGCTACTTCAGCTGCTGACGGTGATGGCACTGACTTTGGTGATTCATTATACCTAAATGCTGATTACAGCTTTGCTGTTGGCAGCAATGGTACGGAAATGGCACTTCATTTAGGTCATTACTCTGGTGACTTTATTGGCGATGATAATATTATTGATTACGGTATCTCTGTATCAAAAGATGGTTTTACTTTTGGCGTATCTGACACCGACATGGACGAATCAGATGTTAAAGTTTACGTAGCATATGCAGTAGACTTTACGCTATAGAAAAGAATGTGTTACTTGCTGCAACACGAAGGGCCTTTTGGCCCTTTTCTCGTTTTTAGAACAGCTTAAATACCCATAACGCCCTCTAAGGTTAGCAACTAATACGCTCGACCATACGCCTCGGTTAATCAATCACTATCTCCCTGAGGTTAAATCATTTACCTGTTATACCAACTCGCTTAAGTGACTAATCTATTTTGGGTGAGAGAAACGCGGCGGAACCTAAACAAAAATTCACTATTTAGTTTTTCTAAACCAGAGGTTTTAACGCAGCTAGCTGCCACGTTTAGCCCTGAAGTAATTAAGTATTATTGAGGGTTAATGCTATACACATTAGCTAAAAAAAGGCCGCACTAAATGCGGCCTTTAAGTTAATAGCTAATATTTAAAACTTAGCTAGGTTGTTTTTACTGTCTTTATCTACAAGCTTAATGTACGGGTCTACCCCTGCAAACATCGGCTTTTCTTTTACTTTTAGCTCAATAGTATTGGTACCAGATACTATTTGATGCTTTTGCGAGTAAATAACAAAGTCTTCAGCGAGTAGGTTTTCAGGGTCATCGCTAAACAATGCAATATCAATTAGCTCATCGAGTGGTTGCTCGGTTTCTTCACCTTGTCCATCGGCATGCTGCTTTGTTGCTTCAACGTTCAGTGTTACTGTATAAAAACCTTCGCTATCAACATCATCTGTAACCGAGATTTCTTTCATTTCAAGCTCATAAAGCGTTATATATTTAAACTGATCGTCAATAAAGCGTTGTTCAGCTTGTGTTGCATCTCGCTTTAAGTAACTAAGTAAATCAAGTGTGGTTGGGTATGGCATTGATTGGTATTTAAACTCATTCAAAAACGCTTTAAGTGCGGCATTTAAGCGTTTTTCACCTAAGCGGTCATACAAAGCCATCATTGCAACTGAGCCTTTATTGTAATGAAGATATTGTTGCGACTGTGTTTTATACAGCGGCATTTCTTCAAAGGCTTCGCCAGTACGGCCCATTAAGTATTTATCTAACTCGTACTTTAAGAATTTACGAAGCTTCTCGGCGCCAAAGCGTTTTTTTAGCACCATAAGCGCACTGTATTGGGAAAGTGTTTCAGAAATAACGGCACTGCCCTCTACATTAGCCCCCGATACTTGATGCCCCCACCATTGGTGTGCAACTTCATGTGCGGTTACATAGTAAGGTAAGTCAACTTTACTCTCATCTCTTAGGTCTGTAATAAAGCCAATACTTTCTGAGTAAGGCACCGTATTGGCAAAACTTTGCGCAAATGAGCGATACTTAGGAAACTCAATTATACGAAGCTGCTTATGCTGATATGGCCCAAAGGCTTGAGTGTAGTAATTTATTGAGTCTTGTACTGACTCAATCATACGGTCAACATTCCATGCATGATCTTTGTGGTAGTACACCTCAATGTTTACACCGTTGTGCTCCACCTTTTTACTTTCAAGCTCTGCCGAAAGCACAGAATAAAAGTTTATAATTGGTGCATCCATTTCATAAACAAAAGTACGGCGCCCGTCTTTTACACTCTCACTTTTTAAGTAACCAGGTGTAATAGCAAACTGCGATTCATCGGTGGTTACCGTTGCCTTGTAGTTTATAAACCCATTAGCAGGACCAAACTCATTTTGCGTATAAAAACGACTGTCTTCTAGTTTATGTGCGCGCTCAAGTTCGGGTAAGTCGTGCTTACGGCGCTCATACTTATCGGCAATTTGAAAATACTTTTGATAACCAAAACGCGGTAGTAATTCTCTATTATTTATAAAAGTACCGTTGTGCACGAGTTGAGTATCAGATCCTCTATCAACAAAACCGTCGTGTTCACGAGAAACAGAAAGCTCACCTTCGCGTACTTCATTCGGCATTAGCGGTTGTTCAAACTCAAACCATACCATGCCAAAATCGGTTAAACGCTCAACTATTTTTCCGCCCGCCATTTTTACATCCCAGCTTTTAGATTGGCTAGGCTCGATAATTAACACACGGGTTATTGGCTCGTTTGCGGTATTGGTAAACTTAATTTTAGCCACGGCATTTAAAGCACGTTTTTTAGGATAAATATCAATGTGTAAATCAACATCAGTTATTATAGGCAGCGGTAAATCTTTGTATTGTGAGAACTCTTGCTCATACCTTACTTGTAGCGCTTTGTTATCATCACTTGTTACAAACTCATTGATTACACGGGTGTTGTAATAAATGTTATAACCCGCGCCCACAAATACCAATAAACTTATAACGGCTGTAACCTGGCCTTTTAAAGACATGTTGTAACGCACTAAAGATAAACGCGTACGCAATGTTTGCGATGGACCGCGATGCCATAAAGCAAACCCTACAATAGCTAAAAACACACTCAATGCACCCCAATATAGGGTATACCAATGCGCGCCTTGTAAAAAATGCCCGTAACCGTTTATGTCTGAATACGGTACGCTACTGCTTTGTGAAAAATGATACATATGATGCTCAAACCCGTAAGCACCCATTACCATTTGAGCAATGTAATACAGAATAAACAAACCCATACCTATGTATTTATTAGGGCTAATTATTTGTAAAAAGAACGCCAATATAGCCATCATAATTAAAGGCAGTAATGTAAGGTAGCCCAATCTAAATAAGTACTGGCCAAGCTCTAGGTTAAATTGCCCCTTAAATAGTTGCACTGCAATGGTAAACATCATGCCTACTAAATAAAGGCCACAAACTGCAGTGATTAGCGCAATAATTTTAGATACCCAAAACACACTGTTATGCACTGGGTAGCTGTCAACAATATCGCCCATACCACTGTGGCGTTCTCGCCAAACCAGCTCTGCGCTGTAATAAGCAATAATAATAAACATAAATATAGCGGAGGCGTTTTGAATAATGCCCACCATGTTTTGTGTGAGCGGCCAATCTGTTGTGCCATATGCGCCAATAGGCGCAAAAAGTGGTGCGAGTAACGTAATAATACTGACACCCGCTAAAATCATAAAAGGAGCACTTAATATAACCTGCTTAAGCTCAAATAAGCTGCGCATTACTAATTGCGATTGCGTATTGACCCCTTTTGACTTGTAATTTTTAGCGCTGCTAATAAGTGCTGCTTGTTTATTTTTTACAAACGTAGAAACAGCAAATTGCTTTTTCTGTTTTTTAGTGACTACGCGGTTACCTAACTTTCCAAGGCCAAAAAACATCGCTAAACTTATTGCTACCCATAAAATACGGTTAATTAAAAAATCGCCCGAGAGCGTTAACACTTCAGTATTTTTATCACTTACAGTCCAGTAACGGGTTAAGTCAATTAATGAACCAGTGCCAAATGGGTCTGCGTAAACAACAATATTTCTAAACGCTAAATCGTCAAAATAGATACTCGCCAATTGGTAACTTATATAGATCACCACGGCCGTTACATATACCGCCATTATGGTTTTAAAATAAACCGCCACACTATTAAAAATAGCACTGAGCACCAATAAGCTTGGCACCGCTAAATATAAGAAAGGCGCAGCGTAATATATAAACTTATTAGGGCCAACTAGCTCACTATCAAGCCAACCAACCAACAAACCAAATTGAGTTCCCAAAAACACGCCTAATGGCACCGTTAAAAAAACAACGAGCACAACCAAGTAAGCACCAAAAAAACGTCCTGATTGATAAGCAAGCGGGTTAACGGGCTTACTAAACACCAGCTCATCCATTTTGGTCTCACTATTGCGAATCGCTGAGCTTGCAACAAAGTTAACCACTAAAAACATAGCAAGCGTACAAAAGATAACCGTTAAAAGCATAATGGTATAAGGCGAGTTCATATGAACATTAGCCCCACCTAGCGGAAACTTACTACTGGAGCTTATAAAAAACGCCATAAAAAAGAAGATTAATGAAGTCACATAAAATGAAGGCTGGCGCACAAAATAGCGCAGCTCAAACGCGAGCATATTAAAAAACATAGCGCCCCCTTATGCTACTTGGCTGTTACGATGATTAAGCAATGTAGAAAAATACACATCTTCTAGGTTTGCACTGCTGAGCTCAAAACCTTCAGGGGCTTCATTGGCTAATACATGTAATATGGTTTGCCCAGCAAATAAGCGTTTTGAAATAACAGGCAGTTGCGGTTCAAGCTCTAGCGCTTCTTCTTGGCTCATAGCTTTGCGCCAAATTTGGCCTTGGAGTTTATCGGTAAGGGCAATGGGGTTACCCTCTAATAGTATTTTTCCGCCTGCCAGTACGGCCATGTTTGGGCAAAGCTCTGCTACATCTTCAACAATGTGGGTCGATAATATAACGACTTTTTGCTCGCCCAAGCTTACTAACAAGTTATGAAAACGATTTCGCTCTTCAGGGTCTAGCCCTGCGGTGGGTTCATCAACAATTAGTAAATCAGGGTCGCCAAGTAAGGCTTGTGCAATTCCAAAACGCTGGCGCATACCGCCCGAAAAGCCACTTACGGCTTTTGAACGATGTTGATATAAATTAGTATGTGCAAGCAAGCCTTCCACCGACTCTTTACGCTCGCCTTTGTTATGAATGCCCTTCAAAACAGCCATGTGGTCCAGCAAGTCGTAAGCACTAACACGCGGGTATACGCCAAAATCTTGCGGTAGGTAACCTAAACGTTGGCGCAGAGCCTGTGGGTCTTTAAAAACATCAATACCATCAAAAGTGATTGAACCCGAATCGGCAGATTGCAACGTGGAAATAGTGCGCATAAGTGACGATTTACCCGCGCCATTTGGCCCAAGCAGCCCAAACATCCCTTTTCCTATTGATAAATCAACACCTTGTAGTGCATGTACGCCATTATCGTAGGTTTTAGATAACCCTGTTATTGATAGCATTTTTACTTCCTTGAATTCTAATAGTTTTTTATTGCGTTTTTTATACCACATAAAAAAAAGGAACATAAGTTACACGACAGTTAATTTTGTAACAATAAATAAACACAGCAAGTAAAAATACTTGCCTAGCATTTATTCAGTCGGTATAAAAACCACACACACTATTTATAAGAAGCGTAAAGCCATGCAAAAACATCAAAGCCAACCACTAAACGACTTTATAGAATACCCTCACGATGAAATGCTAAAGCGTGCAAACGAATTTTTACAAACTAGTCAGCGCCGCCATAGTATTCGTAGCTTTAGCGACCGACCCGTACCTAAAAATATAATTGAAGCCTGTATTAAAGCAGCTGGTACTGCGCCAAGTGGAGCTAATCATCAACCGTGGCATTTTGTGGCTATAAACAGTAGTGATGTAAAAAAACAAATAAGAGAGGCCGCCGAAAAACTAGAGCGATCTTTTTATGAAGGCAGAGCAGGAGAAGAATGGCTCGATGCGCTAAAGCCGTTAGGCACCGATGCTAGTAAACCTTATTTAGAACACGCGCCTTGGCTTATTGCCGTATTTAGTCAAAAAAAGGGAGGCGTAAACACCGATGATAAAAACACCAATTATTATGTGCATGAGTCTGTTGGCTTAGCTACCGGCTTTTTAATTCAAGCTTTGCATCGTAGTGGTTTAGCAACACTTACCCATACCCCAAAACCAATGAGCTTTTTAACCGATATATGTAAGCGTGACAAAGACAACGAACGCCCATACATGTTACTTATTGCAGGCTACCCAAGCGATGATGCAACAGTACCTGCCCATGCACTTGATAAAAAATCGCTTAATGAAATTGCGACCTTTATTTAAAACACATTATTTAGCCATACTTTGCTTGCAAAACCACTCGTAAAGTAACGTAATAATCGACTCAACTTTTGGGTCGATTAGCGAATAATAAATAGTGTGCCCATCGCGGCGAGTTGCCACTAGCTGCGCTTTGCGTAAACTCGCCAAATGCTGAGACAAAGCAGACTGGGCCAACGGAATATTTTTATTTAACTCACCCACACTTTGCTCACCTTGCAACAAACTACATAAAATCATTAAGCGACTTTTATTAGCCATAAGTTTTAAAAATTGCTCTGCCTGCTGAGCGTTTTCGGCAAGTTGTTCAATATTCATTGTGATGCTTAGTTATTTTGCGTGCTTTAATTATAGACTTTTACATTAGTAAGTACTAATATAATTAACATTAGGGGTTGCTAATATTAATTATATTAGATTTAAATCATCGGTAATACAGTTTTTATTAGTGGCTGTGCCGTTACAATTTCGGTGCTTTTAAACTACTTTGTTGAGAGTAGCTTTCAATTTTTAACACATTTATTGGCATTAACTTAGTGCAATCAAATTACACCAAGCGATGCCCGTGAGTGTCTTTTGCGCAAAAAGAGGATATACCTACTCATGCTTACTTCAATTCCTGATTTACTAAAAATTATCACACCTAACCAACGCCGTATTGATGCAGCGCAAGCAAAGCAAGAGCTTGAACAAAATAAAGGGCTGCTTATTGATGTGCGCGAACCTGCTGAGCGTGCCAATGTAGCTGCAGTTGGGGCAATCAATATTCCTCGCGGATTACTTGAAATGAAGCTAATGGAAATAGAAAAAGACCCTGCCCGCCCTATTTACTTACATTGTGCCAGCGGTGCGCGCGCCACATTAAGCGCAGAAGCGCTAACCCGCGTTGGCTACGAAAACGTAACGGTTATAACCTGTAACGCAACGCAAGTGAGTGAAGTTTTTTAACTGCTTCATAAAAAAGTAACCTAAATTGCCTACACTTTGCTTTTTACACTTAACAGGTACAAAGCAATGGCATTTACACGGAGAAGTTTTTTAAAAGCATCGGCAGCAGGATTTGGCGCTGCCGTATTATCACTTGGTTTAGCAGGTTGCAGGTTTGATGACGATGACGACACTCCTGTTAGCTTTGATCACGGTGTTGCCAGCGGCGACCCGCTTAGCGATAGCTTAATTATTTGGACCCGTGTAACCCCACTTAATATAACAACTAAAACATTAAACGTGCAGTGGCAAGCCGCCACAGATAAAAGCTTTACTAATATTGTTCACGATGGTGAAGCACGCATAAGTGATACCACCGATTTTACGCTTAAAGTTGATTTACAAGGGCTTGATGCCAACACCATTTATTACTACCGATTTAACGCACACGGAAAAACCTCCCCTACCGGGCAAGGAAAAACGCTTCCTGTAGGTAACGTAGATAAAGTAAAGTTAGCAGTTGTATCGTGCGCAAATTACCCTGCCGGGTATTTCCATGTGTATGGTGAAATTGCTAAGCAAAGCGATTTAGATGCCGTATTACATTTAGGTGATTACATTTACGAGTACAGTAATACTGGCTATGCAACCGAAGACGCTGCCCAATTAGACCGACTTCTCCCCCTCGATAACAGCAGTGAAATTATAGCGCTTACCGATTACAGAAAACGCTATGCAAATTATCGCCTCGATGCCGACTTACAAGCAGCCCATAGCCACTGTGCATTTATAACGGTGTGGGACGACCACGAAATTACCAACGACACATGGCGCGAAGGCGCTGAAAATCATAACGAAGGTGAAGGCGAGTTTAGCCAACGAAAGCTAAATGCACTACAAGCTTACTTTGAGTGGATGCCAATTCGTAATGTAGCCGATAAAGAGCGCATTTACCGTCGCTTTGAATTTGGTAACTTAGTTTCTTTATACATGCTAGACACCCGCGTTTTGGCCCGTGATGAACAGCTTAGCTACAGCGATTTTGATCTCACAACCCCTGTGGGTCAAAGTGCATTTGCCGCAGCAATTGGTGCGAGTGATCGCGCATTATTAGGCAGTGAACAACTTACTTGGCTTAGCGATGCAATAACGACCTCAAGTACTCAGTGGCAAGTATTAGGGCAACAAGTGCTCATGACCAAAATGCATTTACCTGTAGAAGTGATGCTGCTACTAGCTAGCTTACAAAGTACACAAGCAAGTGGTGGCGACCCTAGTGCTTTACTCGCACAGGCAAATATTTTATTTGCAGAGCTGGCGAAAATTAAAGGCCGAGTATTAGCGGGTGACCCAAGCGTTACAGCCGCTGAGCTTGCACGGGTAGAAACCACCATACCGTATAACCTTGATGCTTGGGATGGCTACGCCTACGAGCGAGAAGTGTTATTAGGCACCGCTATTGCTGCACAAAAAAACTTAGTGGTTTTAGCCGGTGATACACATAATGGTTGGGCAGGAGAGCTTAAAACTGATGCCAATAACCCTATTGCAGCCTCACAAAATGCAGGAGTGGAGTTTGCAACTGCCTCGGTTTCATCACCAGGGCTTGAAAAGTATTTAGCGCTAAACACACAAGATGCGCAAACCGTGGCACAAATAGAGCAAGTGATTGCTTTGTTAGTTGACGACCTTGCTTATAATAATTTAGTAGAGCGCGGCTATTTAACCGTTACTTTTACACCCACACAAGCCAGTGCTAAGTGGAACTATGTAAGCACAATTAAAGCACATGAGTATCAAATTGTTGAAAGCCGTACCAAAGAGCTAAGTATGCTTGCGGGGCAAGCTCAATTACAAAGCGTTTAACGCTTCGCCTCTAAAGCAGCTAAGCGCGTATCTATTCGCTCTACTACCTCAACTAAGCGGGCAAGTAATGCTTGGTTGAGGTGATCTTCAGCAAACTCTTCCACTTTAGGTGCTTGCGCAGCTAAGTTATCTTTTTGCTCAAGTATGGCTTCTCTAAACTCACTTGCGTTTACAACACCAAGTAATGACACCAATGCACCATGGCCAGACTGCCCCGCAGTTTCAAAACTTAAGCGGTATAAACCAAATAAACGCATCAGCGGCCCTTGGCTCAGCCCAACATCGGTTATTTTTTCAAGTGGTATCGATTTTTCTTCTTTAAATAAAATACCGCGTTTAACAACCAGCTTTTGCGTGAGTAATTGCGCCGACATAGCCACTAAAACTTTACCTGCCACCAGCCAAACAATAATTAACACCACAGGTATGAGCGGAATAGTCACCAGCGCTAAGGCGCTAAAAAGGCATGCCGTAGTCATCCAGTATTGTTTCACTTTAGGATCAAAGCTGGCACTTTTTAAAATAGGGTTGCCCATTGGTTTATCCTCAATACATCTAAACGTCTTATAGATTAAAAGAGCTAAATTAAAATCTAACCTATTGATTTATAAAACCAATAAACTATCACACACTAAACACTACTTTTATGGCTAGCATGATAAATATAATCCCCAATATTTTATCGAGCCATGGGTTTTGCTTAGTAAAACCAAAGCGGTTTTTTGAAATCTCTGTAAGTAACGCCACCAGTAAATACCAGCCGGTATCAATTACAAATACTGTTAAGCACATAATAATACCAATGCTTAAAGTAAGTGCCTGAGGGTCAATAAACTGTGAGAACAAAGCTAAAAAGAAAATAGCGAGTTTTGGATTTAAAAACGCAATGGCAAAGCCATCTTGTAATGCTTTAGCTGCACTTACCTCACTTTTTTGTACTTCAAGTTCGTTATTACTTGGTTTTGCTAGCAATATTTTTATACCTAAATACGCCAAATAGGCCGCACCTAAGTAAACGAGTATTTGATAAACAGTTGGAAACTGCGTCATTAAAGCGCCTAACCCTAATAAAGATGCACCGGCATACAAGCCAACGCCTGTGCCATGGCTTAGTGCGGCAAGCATACCGTTTTTCATACTGCCGTTAAGTGAGTGCTTTAAAACCACCGCCAAACTTGGCCCTGGCGACATTGCCCCCATCATGCAAATAGCCGCTAGGCTTAACCATACTGAAAATGTCATTTAAAGCTCGTCAGTTTCAATAAATAACGTATAACCATGCACTTGCCCATAAAAGCCTGTCAATGGCACTGCATTTATTACTTTCCAGCCATCTTGGTTTAATTCCTGTATGCGGTCATTCAGTGCGACTATATCTACCCCACCCAAAAAACGAGTCTTTCTAAATTCGATTACTTTTTGCATTTTAATCCTTGTGTATCTTATAGGGTGTATTCAAAATCGTAGTAGTGAATCCCTTGCTCAATACGTATTTTCATACTGCCCGTTAACCCTTCTAGCTCATGAGTGCCTGAATCAGGAATAACATTTAAAATTAGGCTATCTTGGCCTTTATTCATAGTACCAAAATGCTGCAATACAAAGCTGCCTTTTTTGCCTTCAAGCTCGCCTATTACTTGCTCTATAGCAACATAACCGGCACTGCCTTGCGTGGGTGTCATGGCGCTTAGCATTTCGCCTTGGCTGGTGGCATTTAAGCTACCTTTAAAAGTTTTATCTATCGACATACGCCCTAAATTAATACCATTTTGGCCGCTTGCGTAGCCTTCTATAGGGGCTAGGTTTACATTAAATTCTCCACTTACGGTTTTAGTAGTCATAACGTTTCCTTATTGATGATTTAAACTGTACTTATATTTAAGCGTATTGATTTTTATTATCTTAGTGCCATATCTATACCTTAACCTTTAAAAAGAATCCACTATGTCAAAAACAACACCTAATCCCGAAAAAGCCGCCTTTAGTAGTTTATTACCTATTTTTGCTTTTATTAAACCGTATAAATGGATGGTAGTAGCGGCGCTTGGCGCCCTTTTAGTAACTGCTGGCGTTAACTTATCATTAGGGCAAGGCGTTAAATTTGTCATAGATCATGGCTTTATCGCAGGCTCCCAATCCCAGTTACAACAAGCTGTATTGGTGCTTATTGGTTTAATTAGCTTATTGGCCGTGGGCACGTTTAGCCGCTTTTATTTAATGTCGTGGATTGGCGAGCGCGTCAGTAACGATATTCGCAAAGCGGTGTTTAATCGCATTGTTACCCTGCACCCAAGCTACTTTGAAGAAAACCGCAGTGGCGAGCTTATGTCGCGTTTAACAACCGACACCACCTTATTACAATCGATTATTGGCTCATCGTTTTCTATGGCACTGCGTAGCGCATTAATGTTGGTGGGTGGCTTGGTAATGCTATTGGTTACTAATTTAAAGCTTACCCTTGTTGTGGTTGCTTGTGTGCCGCTGGTATTGGTACCCATGATGGTATTTGGTAAAAAGGTGCGAAAGCTTGCAAGCTCCAGCCAAGATGCAATAGCCGACATAAGCACCTATGCCGGCGAGATCATTCAAAACATAAAAGTAGTACAAAGCTATAGCCATGAAGCACAAGAGCAGCACGCTTTTGCACTTGAAACCGAAAAAGCCTTTAGTGTGGCTAAAAGCCGCATTAAGCAACGCTCATTTTTAATTGCTGCGGTCATATTTTTAACTTTTAGCGCTATTAGCGCAATGCTTTGGGTAGGTGGCAGTGACGTACTAGCTGGTACTATGACTGGCGGTGAGCTAGGCGCCTTTGTGTTTTATGCTATTATGGTGGCTATGTCGGTGGCAACCGTTGCAGAGGTTTACGGCGAGCTGCAACGTGCAGCAGGTGCTGCGGCGCGCTTACTGGAGCTACTTGCAGTTAAAAGCGAAATAGAAAACCCAATCACTTCACAAGACGATGAGCTATTAGTAAACACTAACAGTCCTGCTATCGAACTTGAAAACATTAGCTTTAACTACCCATCTCGCCCCGATGTAAGCGCGCTTAACAAAATAAGCTTAACTATAGAGCAAGGTAAAACCGTTGCCATTGTTGGCCCCTCTGGCGCAGGTAAAACGACGTTATTTGAATTACTACAGCGCTTTTACGACCCAGCAAAAGGCGCGATTAAATTTAATGATATAAACATTAAAGACCTATCGCTTAATACCCTCAGGGGTAAAATGGGCATGGTGGCACAAAATCCTATTTTATTTAGCTCAGATGTAATGCATAACATTCGCTACGGCAACCCAAATGCCACTGACGAGCAAGTATACGCCGCTGCAAAGCACGCCCACGCAGATGAATTTATTAAACAGTTACCGCAAAGTTATAACAGCTTTTTAGGTGAGCAAGGGGTAAGGCTTTCGGGCGGGCAAAAGCAGCGTATTGTATTGGCACGCGCTATTTTAAAAGACCCTGAAATACTGCTCCTTGATGAAGCAACCAGCGCACTCGATGCGCAAAGCGAGCATCACGTTCAAGCCGCGCTTGAGCATTTAATGCAAAACAGAACAACGTTAATTATTGCCCATAGGTTGGCAACGGTTAAACATGCAGATGTGATTGTAGTAATGGAAAATGGAGAAATAAAAGCAACAGGGAGCCACCAGCAATTACTAGCAAGCTCCCCTTTGTATCAGCGTCTTTGTGAATTGCAGTTCAACAAAAACTAACCTTCTGTGTTCGGCACTATTTGAATTTCTACACGGCGGTTTTGAGCACGGCCATTTGCGCTATCGTTAGTCGCAATTGGGCGTGTTTCGCCATAGCCTGTTGTACTAATACGTGCAGCCATTATCTGCTGGTTTACTAAATAGTTTTTAACGCTTTGAGCACGTTCGCGCGATAGGTTCATGTTGTAGCTATCTTTACCTGTGCTATCGGTATGTCCTTCAACACTAAGGTACGTTTTTTCGTATTTGTTCATTACTTTTGCAATTGCATCTAAGGTATCGTTAAAGCCTGATGAAATATAAGATTGATCGGTCGCAAAAGTGATATTAGACGGCATAACTAAACGTAAATTATCGCCCTCACGTACAACTTCAACGCCCGAGCCTGCAAGTTCATCACGAAACGCTTCTTCTTGCTTATCCATGTAATCACCTACTGCAGCGCCCGCAAGCGCACCAATAGCAGCACCAATAAATATGCGTTTATCTTTATGATTACCCGTTGCTTTACCTAGTACGCCACCAGCTGCTGCGCCAATAGCTGCACCTTTACCAGTGTTGTTCATTTCACAGCCACTTACAAGTAAAGCTATAACAGATGCACTTACTAGTGATTTAGTTAATGTCATGATGATGTCCTGTTCTTTCTATAATTAGCAAGAGTATGCAAATACATCTATGAACAAACTATGAAGTGTCTGTTAATAATTAAGTAAATTTAACCCCTGCTCACTTCACAAATACGCACAATAGCAAACTCTGCAGCGTAGTATTAATAAAAGTGTCATACTGATTTGTGACAATTAAATGAATTTTAACGAGGACTTTGGCGCTATGTTATTCGCTACTTTTAGGCAGTTTTTTTTACTTGGCTGCATGAGCTTTGGCGGTCCAGCTGCTCATTTAGGCTATTTTAAACGCCATTTTGTAGATACATTAAACTGGCTAACTAACACTCGTTATGCCCAGCTTATTAGCTTGAGCCAAGCTCTTCCTGGGCCAGGTTCAAGCCAAGTAAGCTTTGCTATTGGTGTAGAGCGAGCGGGCGTACTTGGAGGAATAGCTGCGTTTATTGGTTTTACACTGCCTTCATTCTTAATTATGGTGCTACTTGCTATTAGTGCGCATCAGTTTGATGCAGTTTACTTTGCGGTTATTGCGGGGTTAAAGTTATTTGCAGTGGTTATTGTGGCCGATGCCACGCTGAGCATGGCTAAAAGCTTTTGTACAAGCATTACTTTAAAGTTACTTGCAGTACTAAGTACGCTTGCCTTAATACTATTGCCAATGATGGGCACTCAAATCGCTATTTTAGTAATTGCTGCAACAATGGGCGCGGTTTGGCCTTTATTAAAATTAGGTAATAACCCGCCGCAAACAAGTGATACCAAAAACACTGTAAATTGGCTTCCACTAGGCTTATTTGCTTTATTGCTGTGTATTAGTTTTATTCCTTTAGGGCGAGAATTTGCTTTGTTTACCCCTTTTTACCAAGCGGGTGCTATGGTATTTGGAGGTGGACATGTTGTGCTTCCTGTTCTGCAGGCAGGTGTACCAGCACTCAGTGATGAGCAGTTTTTAAGTGCATATGCCAGTGCACAGGCAGTGCCTGGACCTATGTTTACCATTGCGACCTATTTAGGCACGCAGTTAACCACAGAGCAGCCATTAGTGGGCGCTATTATTGCTACGCTTCTTATATTTACACCGGGCTTTTTATTAATGCTGGCATTTCAAAAAAGCTGGTTAAACCTTGCAAACAAAGCTCGCTTCGCAAGCTCCATAGCAGCGCTTAATGCTGCCGTAGTAGGCTTTTTAGCCGCTGCATTGTATTCACCAATTTGGACATCAGCAGTGCATAACCTATGGCAAGTAGGGCTGATAATTGCGGCCTTTGCATGGTTAAGAATAAAAAAGCCACCTATTTGGTGGCTATTAGCTTTATTTATTGCTGTAGGTCTTGCCCAGTACTATTTGCCATTACTTTAAAGGTTGGCTTATCTGTTTGCTGGGTATTCGGTGGGCTTAATTGCCCACTCACACTTTGATACGCTCTAAGGCCAAACACCGGCAATACAGCAAGTAAATGATCCATTATTTCAGCTTGTAAGTGCTCGTACGAAATCCAACGTTTGTCTTCACTAAAGCAATAAAACTCAATAGGTAAGCCGTGATTTAACGGCTGCAGCTCTCTCACCATCAGTGTAAGCGTTGTATTAATTTTATTATGCTGTTTTAAGTAGCCCTCTGCGTAACGACGAAACAACCCTAAGTTAGAGACCGGATCAGGCAATGACGCAACACGTATATACTCATGCAGCGGAATAGCCGCATCTATTTGCTTTCTAAATTCATCACTCACTAAGCAAATACTGTGCATATCTATATTAAGTGAGCGCTTAATACGTCTGCCACCAGATTCTTGCATCCCGCGCCAGTTTTTAAACGAACCCGCAACCAGCATATAAGTAGGAATAGTCGTAATAGTGTTATCCCAGTTGCGCACTTTTACAGTATTCAAACCTAAATCTATAACCTCACCATCTGCGCCATAGTTTTCTACTTGGATCCAATCACCGTAAGTAACCAGTCTGTTTGCCGCAATTTGAATACTCGCCACAAAGCCTAAAATGGTGTCTTTAAATACTAATAAGGTAACAGCGGCTATAGCACCAAAGCCAGAAAGAATATACGTAGGTGATTTTTCAAGCACGATACTCACTATTAATATTGCACATACAATAAACGTAATAAGTTTTACGACTTGTAGTAAGCCCTGAATAGGCACTTCGCGTGCAAAATCTAGCTGGTTATAAATAGCGCCAGCTATACTCACTATACTGCTAAAAATAAAGCCTACATGAATAATCAGTATGCCTTGCCCAATCGTTTTTAAAATCTCGGCTGTTAGCTCATTAACCGGGTATACGCTATCAAAGGTTGCTAAAAAAAGTACACTACATAGCATACCTGCAATACGTTTATTGAGTTTATTAAGCAACGGGGAGAGTAAACCAATACGCTCAGGAGATAATTTAGTAACAATCTTTTGAATACCAGGAAGCATTAATCGGCGTGTAAACAAGTAGACAATTAATAGTGATAAAACCCCAATTGAGGCCGCTGTAATTGAACTAAGAAAATTTGCATCGGGTACTTTTTCAAACCAAGGTGCAATTAAATCCTGAAGGTGTGTGTGGGTCATAGTGTTTCAATTTCCTTACTGATTTGTGGTTCAAGTAAATCTTGTTGAGCATAAATGCCAGTGAGCTGCCTATCTTTAGCAACCCAAAGCTCATTAACGTATTTTTGAAAATCGCTTCTAAATACTCTGTCGTGTTGATAGCTGCCTAGCATTTGCTCGCTGATAGGTATCACATCAATAGAGACATAAATTGAGTTAAGCTCGCCTTTTAAAATATTGCGGCACACATGGCTAGTTTTACCGCTGTAAACTACGCTCGAATTCAACATGGCGTCAAATTGCTCGCCAAGTACCTCAAGCGCAAAGGCTATTCCCCCAGCTTTAGGCTTAAGTAAATGTTTAAAAGGGCTTTGCTGACTTGCGTGCTTTGCGGGAGTATACCGGGTGCCTTCTACAAAATTAATTATTGTAGTGGGATTACGCTTAAAGTTACGGCAACTGTGTTTTGTACGCTCCACATCTAAGCCTTTAAGCTTTGGGTTTTTAGCGAGCTGCGCTTTACTCACGCGTTTCATAAATGGCATGCTCATAGCCCACGCGCCAGTACCAATAAAAGGCACGTATTTTAATTCATCTTTTAAAAAAAACTTTGGAGCTGGCAATTTATGTAATGAGCTAAGTACGGCTATATCTAGCCAGCTCATATGATTGCAAATAAGTAAATACCAACTTTGCGCGTTTAAATCGCCATTTATATTTACTTCAATGTTAGGGCAACCCAGCCACAAACCAAATCTATTACCATTACACCAGCCACGATAGACCTGATGTAAAAGAGTATTTATTATCCCCAAGGGCAGTAGTAGTTTAACCACTCCCAGTAATAAAACTAAGGTGCCAAAAATAATCACATTAGAGAATAATACGCAGCCTACAATTAAGCCGTTAAGCCAATTAGGTAACCATTTTTTTAGCATAACTGTAAGCTCATTATATTCGCCTTATTGTTTATGGTTTTGCTCAAGCTGTTGTAGCGTCAGCTCTTTTTCTTCCCATAAACGATTTAGTTCACTTTGAAAGCCCACTCTAAACTCAGAGTCGCCAGTATAATCACCAATTAGCTCTTTGCTCACAGGGCGAATATCTACATGTACGTTGATTTGCTTAACTTTACCACCAGCAAAGTCCATAAACGTAGGTATGCCATCGGGGTAATGAATCGTGACATTCACTACTTTAGAAATTTGCTCACCCATCGCCTGCATTACAAATGCAATTCCACCTGCTTTTGGTTTTAATAAGTGTGGAAAAGGACTGCTTTGTCGTGCGTGCTTTTGCTTTGTAAAGCGTGTGCCCTCAACAAAGTTAACAACGCTTACTGGCATTTCTTTAAATTTTTCGCAGGCTTTACGGGTTGTTTCTAGGTCTTTACCACGTAATTTAGGGTTCTTTTTTAACTGGCTTTTGCTGGTGCGCGTCATAAATGGAAAGTCGAGTGCCCACCAACACAAACCTAAAATAGGCACGTAAATAAGCTCTTTTTTCAAAAAGAAGTTTAAAAATGGAATTTTGCGATTAAACACTCGCTGCAGTACTAAAATATCTACCCAGCTTTGGTGATTAGCAATTACTAAGTACCAATCTTTTAATTTAACGTCTTCTAAGCCAGTTACATTTAATTTTGTAGGCGTACATAGCTTTTGATTTAGTCCATTAAAAGAGACCCAAGCTGTAGCACATGACTTGGCTGTCCAGCTCATTAATTTTTGTAGCGGCTTAAAAGGAATAAGCTTTAAAAGACCACAAGCAAAAATAGGCACAAACCATATAAGTGTGTTTAACGTGTAAAAAATAAGGCTTAATACACTGCGAATAACTGACATTACTTCCATTCCTTTAAACAGTGCGCAGCAACTAGCACTGCGCTTTTATTTACTTATAAATTAATCTTCAAAATAGGTGTAACCTTCAAGGCCTGCATTAAGCTCTGCTAGATATCCCTCTTTGCATTGCTCAGATACAGCTAGCTTATTAACTTGATAAGCAAAGTTATCCGCCAAAATGGCGCTATCATAATCAACAAACTTTAATACATCCTTAACGCTATCACCTTTAATGGCATTGGTTAATACATAACCTTCGTCATTTAGCTCAACATGTACTGAGTCGGTGTCGCCAAATAAGTTATGTAAATCACCTAAAATTTCTTGGTACGCACCTACCATAAACATAGCAATATGGTATTGCTCACCAGGTTTGTACTCCGGAATAGGTAGGCTGGTTTCTATACCCGCGCCTTCTACGTATTCACGGATTTGTCCGTCAGAATCACAGGTTATATCTTGAATAATTGCACGCTGAGTTAAAGGCTGATTTAGGTGTTCTATTGGCATTACCGGAAATAACTGCTGAATGCCCCACACATCAGGTAACGACTGAAAAAGTGAAAAGTTAACAAACAGTTTATCAGCTAATTTTTCGTTTAAATCATCAAGTACTTCGCGGTGTGCACGGGCGTTATTACTAAGCGATGCACGCACGCGATGTAAAATAGTAAAGTATAACTGCTCTATTTTTGCCCACTCTAACATGCTGACTAAACCATGCACGTATTGATCGTGTGCTTCGCTAAATAGGTGCATCGCATCGTGATAAATTTCCAGCGCCATACGCGGGTTTAACCGTTGTAAACACTGCCACATTTCATCAAGCACTAAGGCACTATTTGCGATAGGTGGCTCTGGGTTTAAATGATTAGGTGCTTTTTCTACATCTATTACATCAGTAATTAACACAGCGTGATGAGCCGTTAAAGCGCGGCCCGATTCAGTAATAATAGCCGGGTGGGTAAGGTTATGTTGGTCGCACACTTCTGCAAACGCATTTACTACGTTACGTGCGTACTCCTCTACTGTGTAGTTCATCGAACACGCACTGCGAGAGCCCGAGCCTTCGTAATCAACGCCTAAACCACCACCTACATCAACCGTATTAAGTGGTACACCTAACTGAGTAAGTTCCGCAAAGTGGCGCGCACATTCGCGCAGGGCGCGGTGTATGTCTCGAATGTTGGCAATTTGAGAGCCAATATGAAAATGCACCATTTGCATTAAGTGCAATTTATTATGCTGCTTAAGTACTTCAACAGCACTAAGCACTTGCCCTGCCGTTAAGCCAAACTTACCTTTTTCACCACCGGTATTTTGCCACTTACCTTTACCCACTGAGTTTAAGCGAATACGAATGCCAATAGCGGGCTCAATGCCTAAGTTATCTATTTCTTCAAGTAACGTGGTCAGTTCTGATAGTTTTTCTACTACTATTTTAACGCTGTGCCCCATGGCTTGACCAATACACGCTAAGCGTAAAAATTCACTGTCTTTATAGCCATTACAGACAATAGTAATTGGCTCTTTTGCAACGCCTAAAATAGCCATAAGTTCTGGTTTTGAGCCAGCTTCAAGGCCGACTAAACCACTAGGATGGGCAAGTAACTTACTTACCACGGAGCGCTGCTGGTTTACTTTAATAGGATATACACAGGTGTATTTCCCGTTATATTCACGGCTGCTACGTGCTTGAGTAAACGCATTTGTCAGCGTATCTACACGGTTTTTTAAAATATCAGTAAAGCGCACTAAAACCGGCAGCGTCAAACCTTGTTGCTTAAACTGCTCTGTTAATTGCGTTAAAGAAATCGCGCTTTTAGTTTGGTCACCATCGGGGTAGGCTACCAACTCGCCTTGTGCGTTTATATCAAAATAACCATCACTCCAATGAGCAACGTTATAAGTAGCGCGTGCTGTTTCTAAACCCCAGGTCATGGCAACTCTTCTTTAGTCAATTTAGCTATAAAGGCGCATTTTAATACGTCAGTACTGGCTAGGCTAACAAAAATTGAACTTTCACTCACCCCTAGCTAACTTTATTCGTTAAATAGGTTAAAATTTCATTGAGCAAAACGACAAGCACTGGCAGAATTGCCCCTTTTTCATACTCAACCAAAAAAGTGTAAAAGCAACTATGGCAAATTTAGATCAAAGTAAGTGGTTTACTGAAATTAGCGACCGCGATGGCAGCGCATTTTCATTACGTATTAACAAAAAGCTAGACGAAAAACAGTCTCCTTTTCAAAAAGTAGAAATGTTCGAAACCACAGACTTTGGTAATTTAATGATCATCGACGGCTGTACAATGGTTACAACCCGCGAAAACTTTTTTTACCATGAGATGATCAGCCACCCTGCACTTTTAGCGCACCCAAATCCTAAAAACGTGGTCATTATTGGCGGCGGCGACTGCGGTACATTACGCGAAGTATTAAAACACCCAGATGTAGAAACCGTAACCCAAATAGATATAGACGAAGTAGTGACGCAAATGTCGTTAAAATACTTCCCAGAGCTTTGCGAGTCTAATAACGATCCTCGTGCAACCGTTATGTTTGATGATGGCATTAAATACATGCGCGAAGCTGCGGGTGAGTCTATCGACGTTGTTATTGTTGATGGTACAGATCCAGTAGGCCCTGGTGAGGGGTTATTTAACCATGCGTTTTACACAAGCTGCCTAAATGCACTTCGCCCAGGCGGTATTTTAGTACAGCAAAGTGAATCGCCACTTATGCACATGCCATTGTTAGTTGAAATGCGTGAAGCTATGTTAAGTGTAGGATTTAATGATTTACAAACACTGCCATTCCCACAACCAATTTACCCAAGCGGTTTATGGTCGGTAACACTTGCTCGTACATCAGAGGCATTTAGCGGCTTTAGAGAAGACGGCGCAGCACAAATAGCCAAGCAAAGTGAATACTACAACAGCGGTATTCACCATGGTGCACTCGCTACACCTAACTACATGAAACGCGCTTTTGATAAAAAATAATTTACACTTTTTTTGAAACTAAAAGGGAGCTTTAAAAGCTCCCTTTTTTGTACTTTAAAAACGCCATTGAGCGTTTAACATAATTTGCTGCTGCGATATGCGCTGTGCAAAGCCGCTGGCGGCTCTATTTTTTATAAAACTTTTAATCGCAGAGCCTTCAACACCTAATTGCCAACTATTACTGAGCTGGTAGCGCCACGTTGCGGTTACTCCCTCCCCATGGCTCGCATTAGGATCAAACGCAGTGGTGTCGTTATCTGTCACTTTAAAGTAATCATAGCGTACTGAAACTCGATGCTTACCTTCTTTATGGCTTAGCATTAAGTAATGGCTGTAAAACGCATTATCAATTAAAGCATTCGCACCCATTTCGGTTTCACCATTGAGCACCTGTGCTATAACGCGAGTTTTGCTATTAAATTTATATAGCCAGGCAACGCTCGTAAAGCGAGTGTCCCATGCATACTGCCCAGAGCTATAATTTACAGTACTGGGATCGCCGTTATTATCGTAGTAATAAACACGAAACTGCGATTTTTTTAAGTAATCCCAATGTACACCTGCATAATAGCCAAATCGCCCATCTACTTCTTCAAAGGGCAAAACACGGCCCGATTGCCAGCGTAAATCAAACTCATTTAATGAGGCTATAGGGCCAATGTTAACCCCTTCATTAAATGTGGTTTGTCTATCGTGCAATGCAAAGCCACGCCAAGCGAGTAAAGTACCGGTAGGATCATTGCCTTTAAACGTAGCGCCTACAAAGCTAAAACTATGCTTAGAATTAAAGCGTTTAGCTGGGCGTTTAAGAGTTGCTTCGATACCAACGGTACGTAACTCTTCGCCTATCCAGCTATTAATGGCTGAGTTTGTGTAGTTATAAGGAGAGGTCCAGCCAATATCGGGGTTTTCAAGCGACATGAGCGGATAAAAACCACCACCGCGCACATGCCATTTGTACTTACTATCAGTAAGAGGCTGATACTTAATATAAGCTTGTGTTAAGCCTAAGCCAACATCAGGATCTTGATTTAAATTTAATACCCCATGAGCCGACCAACTAGATGCTAAATCAACATTAAAATCTAAAATCCCTTGCGATAAAATAAGCTCATCACTTTTTGTATCATGGCGATAGAGGCCAATTCCACCATCTTGAAAGCTTGTATTATCATCACCTTGTACGGTTCTAACTTGTATCAAACCTTTAACCTGCGCATGTAGCGCAGCGCTAAAAAATAAAATACTAACTAAAAATACAAACGTTAAAGTGCGATTAATAATCATCAAATTCATCCGTTGCAAAATCAATTTGCGCGGCTACTTCCTGTTTAACTTTATATTCAAGCGGTTGCGTACCTACAATTACGTTTTTAGTTTCAACGTTACTTATATCACTAAACCCTGAATGCCAAACACTTAACGTATATTCGCCCGCGCCGGTCTGTAAATTAGCCTTGCCGTTTTCATCTGTAATTGCAAACACAGTACTATCGACGACCACTATATAACCTAGCATCCAATCGTGAATATTACAGCCAAGCTCAACCACACCCGTTTGGTCAAAAATAATCGGTGCTTTTGGCTGCTCTTTATATAGCTTTAATTCAAATGTTTTTGCTTTAGAAAATGAATAAACGTGGTGCATGATAGAATCCGCATTTGGAAATTCTACTTTTGCATTTTGCGGAACAACTAATATTCGCGGAATAAATTCTCTATTTTGTTGACTCATTGCATAAGGAGCTTCGGGCACGGTAATCTCAGTAGAACCGCTAGCGGTTAACCACACAACGGCATTAGCTAAGGGCTCATTACTTGAATTTTTTATCGTTATATTGGCGGTAAAGCCCTGAGCGCTGGCACATAATAAAAATACATAAACTAAAACTTTGATCATATTAGTCATCGCTATTATCAATTTATTTACATTATAGACCGAACAAGTAGTTAAATTCTTTCTATTTTTTAAAACATTGAATACGTATGTAACCAGTCGTATTAATTTACAACTGTCATTATCCTTAAATGTCACCACTGACTCACCTAAGGACACACAATGAGAATACCAGCACTTGTGCTTTTAGCCTTTGCTAGCAACAGCTACGCACAAACGGTTGAGCTAAAATCGCCAGACACACAAATAACGGTCACTATTTCTGATGAAAACACCACACCAAGCTACTCTATAAAATTTAAAAATAAGCCTGTTATAAATAAATCGCTGCTTGGTTTTGAATTTAAAACTCAAGCTGCGTTTAGTGATGGCTTTAAAATTAAAGATATCAAGCAGCAAAGCGTTAACTCGCAGTGGCAACAGCCATGGGGTGAGCGCCAAACAGTCACAGATAAACATAACGAAATAGCTGTTACCTTTACAAAAAAAGAACCTAACTTAGGCACTTATACCATTCGTTTTCGCGCATTTAATAGTGGAGTCGGCTTTAGATACGAAGTACCTAAACAAGCAGGCTTTGAGCAAACGTTTATAACTAAAGAGCTCACTGAGTTTGCCATAAATGATAGTCAAAATGCTAAAGCTTGGTGGATCCCCGCTCGTGGATGGAACCGTTATGAATACGTTTACAACACTACCGCGCTTAACGAAGCCGCACTTGTGCATACACCCTTTACGTTTAAAACAAGTGATGGCACTCACGTAAGTATTCATGAAGCAGCCCTTGTTAATTACGCTGGTATGGTACTTAATCAGCGCCGGCCAGGAACATTCAATGCCGATTTAACCCCGTGGTCAGATGGTATTGCGGTTAAAAAACAAGGCGCGTTTAATACCCCGTGGCGTACCATTCAAATTGCCGACAGCGCCGTGGGTTTAGTTAATTCAGACATTATATTAAATTTAAACGAGCCTAATAAACTCGGTGATGTGTCGTGGGTAAAACCAGGAAAATACGTAGGTATTTGGTGGGGCATGCATATAAACACGCAAACATGGGGCAGCGGAAAAAAACACGGTGCAACCACACAAACCACAAAATACTATATGGATTTTGCGGCTGAGTACGGATTTGATGGTGTGCTAGTAGAAGGTTGGAATGAAGGCTGGGATGGCGATTGGTATTTTAATGGTGATGTATTTAACTTTACCAAACCATACGACGACTTTGACATAGCTGCGCTGACTCAATACGGCAAACAAAAAGGCGTACAACTCATTGGACATCACGAAACATCGGGTAATGTAAGTAATTACCGTGACCAAATGGAAGATGCTTTTGCTCTTTACGAAAAATCAAACGTAAGCCAAGTTAAAACGGGTTATGTGGCTGATGGCGGTAATATAAAACTTATAGACAAAAACGGTATTGCACGCCATGAATGGCATGATGGCCAATTTATGGTTAACGAATATTTATACAACGTAAAACTGGCTGCTAAACATAAAATTAGTATTAATACCCACGAGCCTATTAAAGATACTGGCCTGCGCCGTACCTACCCTAATTGGATTGCGCGCGAAGGTGCACGCGGGCAAGAATATAATGCATGGGGGTCGCCTCCTAACCCACCAGAGCATGTACCAATGCTTGCTTTTACACGTATGCTTTCTGGCCCAATGGATTTTACACCTGGTATTTTTGATATGAGCTTTAATGGTTTAAGGGATGATACAAACCGCCCACAAACCACGCTTGCAAAACAGCTTGCGCTTTATGTTGTGCTATATAGTCCGATTCAAATGGCTGCTGATTTGCCTAAAAATTACTTAGCTAAGCCAGACGCATTTCAATTTATACAAGATGTACCTACAGATTGGCAGCAAAGTATTGCCCTTGATGGCGAAGTGGGCGACTTTATTGTATTTGCTCGTAAAGAGCGCGAACGCGGCAAATACACAGGTAATGATTGGTACTTAGGCGCCGTAACTGACGAAAAAGCCCGTACTATTGAAGTAAAGCTCGACTTTTTAGAGCAAGGTAAAAAGTTTGAAGCGCAAATTTATCAAGACGGTAAAAACGCAGAGTGGAAAAATAATCCATATGATTTAAATATCGAAAAGCGCGTAGTCACCACAAACGATAAACTAACCTTAAAACTCGCTACCAGCGGTGGCACAGCCATTCGCTTTAAAGCACTTTAAATCATTGAGTAAGTAACTCTGCACAGTTTACTGTGCAGAGTTAAGCGCCTTAATCGGTAAATAAATTTGTGCACTTAAGCCACCTTCTGGGCGGTTTTCTAATTTCACTTTGCCGTCATGCATATCAATAATGCGTTTAATAATAGCAAGGCCTAACCCACTGCCTTCGCTGCCACGCGCTGCATCCCCTTGTTTAAAAGGTTCAAATACAGATTCAAGCTCGCTTTCAGGTATACCTGGACCCTTATCGTTAACCGCAATAACGACGTATTTTTTATTTGAATTAAAGTAACTCAGTACTTCAATATCATCCTCAGAGTAACGCAATGCATTACCTATCATATTTGTAATTACACGCTTAATAGCCACAGAACTCAATGGAATTTTGCCTATACTTGGATTGCTCTTAAATATGATTGTGCGCTGGTGTTGTAGCTCTGAATGAACAACCTCAGCAACTAAGGCGTTTATATCTTCGCAGGCGAGTTCTTCACGTTTATGGTGGCGTAAATACTCAATAAACTGATCGATAATACCGTTCATGTCTTCTATATCGTAAATAATGCCTTCACGGAGGTAATCATCTTCATCAACCATCATCTCAGTTGCAAGGCGAATACGGGTAAGTGGCGTGCGTAAATCGTGAGATACACCCGCCATTAATAAACGGCGGTCGTTTTCAAGAGCGGCTATACCGCGCGACATTTGATTAAATGCGCGAGTAACTTCAATTACTTCCGTGGAGCCTTCTTCATCAAGCTTAGAGCTAAAGTCGCCTTTGCCTACCTTTACCGCCGCTTGTTGCAATGCTTTTAACGGGCGGTTTAAGTGCCTGGCAAATAACCAGCCACCTAAAACACTTAAAAAGCCAATACTTGATAAGTAAAAAGTTAAAAACTCGAGGTTGTTTTCTTGATAGCCTGATAGCGGCACTTTGACCCAATAACCTGGCGCTTGTGGTGCTTCTACCCAGTATATTAATGGATCGGTTTGGCTAATACGCACTCGTGCAGAGCCATTTAATTGCTCAGACATACTACGTGAAAGCATTGAATATTCGCGAGTTTGACCAAGCCCTTGGCGCATTGCTTCGCGTTGAGTCATTACCTCAATTCCGGTAATTTCAAAAAACTTAGCCGACACTTCGTCGTTAATTTCGACCCCATCTTCCCAATCAATAAATACTGTTTTAATTTGCTTTGCGAGCATTAGATTAACTTGCTCTATAGTGGGTTTTACAACATAAAAACTCACCGTAACATACGACACAATTTGGTTTATTAGCAGCAAAGCGGCCACTAAAAAAACGGTTTGTCCAAATGCACTACGCGGAAAAAATCCCATATAAATTACTTTTCACCGTCAGGAACAAACACGTAGCCTAAACCCCAAACGGTTTGAATATAGCGTGGATTAGCCGCATCTACTTCAATCATGCGGCGTAGTCGTGATACTTGTACATCAATGCTGCGCTCAAGCGCACTGTAATCACGCCCACGAGCAAGATTCATTAATTTGTCGCGGCTAAGTGGCTCTCTTGGGTGCGAGACCAAAGCTTTTAACACTGCAAACTCGCCGCTGGTTAGTGATATAGTTTTATCGCCTTCGCTCATTTCGCGTGTTGCCAAATTAAGTGTAAATTTACCAAAAGCTATTAAGTTTTCTTCAGCGGCTGGCGCACCGGGAACCTCTTTTGCTCGACGGCGTAAAATAGCTTTAATACGCGCTAATAATTCGCGTGGGTTAAATGGTTTTGGAATGTAGTCATCGGCACCAAGCTCAAGACCAATAATGCGGTCTACCTCATCACCCTTTGCAGTAAGCATAACAATAGGAATTTCGTTTTCTTTTTGACGTAAGCGGCGGCAAATAGATAAGCCGTCTTCTCCTGGGAGCATTAAATCGAGAACCATTAAGTGAAAGTTTTCACGTTCAATGAGCCTATCCATTTGCTCTGAATTTGCAGCCGTCCTAACAATAAAGCCTTGCTCTACTAAATAACGCTCTAGCAGGCTGCGCAAGCGCATGTCATCATCGACAACCAATACTTTTGTAGTTTCATGTCCCATTGTGTTTCTTATTTTTATATCCAGTTAATAGTTAATATAAATGAAAAACTTAATAATCAAAAACTAATTACTTGCTTAGATTGTTACTGAACATTTCAAAGCTATATTATTAAAGTTTACGCTCGACAAATTTTGGCAATTTTAATAACGTGCACACCATTAGAGTTAATAAAGAATTCATCATGAAAACAAACTTAGTGACCCGAGAGGGGTATTTGCAGCTGCAACAAGAGCACGACCATTTATGGAACGTAAAGCGCCCTGAAGTAACCAAAATTGTAAGTTGGGCAGCAAGCTTAGGTGATCGCTCTGAAAATGCAGACTATCAATACAATAAGCGACTACTGCGTCAAATTGATCGCCGCGTGCGCTATTTACGCAAGCGTTTGCCCGATTTAAAAATTATTGATTACTCACCAGAGCAAGCCGGTAAAGTATTTTTTGGTGCTTGGGTAGAAATAGAAAATGAGCAAGGTGAAACTAAAAAGTTCAGAATTGTAGGCCCTGATGAAATTTACGATCGCAAAGATTACATATCAATCGATTCACCGATGGCTCGCGCACTTATTAAAAAGCAAGTAGATGACGATTTTGAAGTAGTTACACCTCAAGGTAAAAGGGAGTGGTACGTAAATAGTATTGAATATCAAAAATAAAGCCCAATAACAGTAGTTATCAATTAAAACTTTGATTCAGATCATATTAACTTTTTATTGTGTAATCTATTTGAGTAGGTTATAAGAGAGTTAATCAGGTTATTTGGTTAACCTGTATTTTTTAAGGTAATGGCCATGTCAAACGTAGTACAGCGCATATTAAGTAATGCCGTATTATTTACACTTTTTATGAGTGTAAGTTTGTCTCTGCATGCCAATACTACACAAGTAAACATTGATAGCGCTAAGCTAACCAACCACTTTATTGCTTGCGATGTTCCTGACCAAGCTAACCTCGACTTTGACGTTGACTCTCACGTTAATGCATTTACCTTTAGGACGCTTCAACCACTTCCTAATGTCGTAAACTCTTTTTATAAGAGCACTAATTTAAACAGACCTTTTAGCACTGCGTACCAACGTGGACCACCTAGCTATTTAATTTAATTCATTATTTTACAACTTAATTAAATTTTATAACGACTAAGGTGACTATTATGTCTAACTTTAAAGAATTACGTACCCAAAATGTATCTCACGGTGTTATTGCAAGCACATTTGCAGACGATCAACCATTAATTGATTTATCATCTCCTGCGTTAAAAATGGTAAATAACTTTACCCATAAAACGCCAATCCGTGCACAGTACGGAACAACGATAACTGAAGCACTAAAACAAGTAAGTGCACAACAATCAGACTTTGTTTTAGTCACTGATGAAAATCAAAAATTAATTGGGCTGGTTTCTAGCGCTGATCTACAAAGCTCTAAAATCACTATTATTGCCCAGCGTTTAAATACACCAAAAAGCGAAGTGAGCTTACGCGACATCATGACCCCTATTAGTAAACTTACAGGTGTAAGCATGCAAAGCTTAAGCTACGCATGTATTGGTGATGCGCTTCAAACAATGGAGCACCAAGGCACGATGTTTTTATTGGTAACAACAGCCAGCAGCGAAATTTGCGGCTTAATTTCAGCTCGCCAAATAGCTAAAACATTACACATACCAGTACATATTACGCCAATAGCCCACTCTTTCAGTGAAGTATTAGAAAACATTGAGCACCCTCACTAGGGCGCTCTTTTAACCGCAGTAATTTACTCCCAACCCAACCATCTTAAAGCAAGTAAAATAGCTTGCTTTAAGAGCTTTTTATTACTACCTCCTGTGATATTATTCAAGCAATTAACGACGCCAGTAACACGCTTCTGGTCTTATTTTATTGTATAAAAAGGTTTTTGCATGAGCGATATCTCTGCACGTTTAGCCACAGAGCTAAATGCACAGCAGCAACAGGTTGTTGCAGCAACAAAGTTACTTGATGAAGGCGCAACTGTTCCTTTTATTGCACGTTACCGTAAAGAAATCACTGGCGGGTTAGATGACACTCAACTGCGTCTTTTAGAGCAACGCTTGTCGTACTTACGAGAACTTGAAGAGCGCCGTGGTTTTATTTTATCGACGATAGAATCGCAAAATAAACTCACCGCCGAGCTAAGCGCCGATATTGCCAGCGCACAAAGTAAAACAGAGCTTGAAGATTTATACTTACCTTATAAAGCTAAGCGCCGTACTAAAGGCCAAATAGCAATTGAAGCAGGCCTAGAGCCTCTTGCCGATGCACTATTTAACGATGCAAATTTAAACCCAGAGCAACAAGCTGAACAATTTGTAAATGCCGAGAAAGGCATTGCAGATACCAAAGCAGTACTTGATGGCGCTAAGTTTATTTTAATGGAGCGCTTTGCCGAAGACGCTAAATTGCTTGCTAAATTTAGAAGTTACATAAGCCAAAACGGCGCTATAGAAAGCGCTCTTATTAAAGGGCAAGAACAAGCTGGCGCTAAATACCGAGATTACTTTGAGCATCAAGAAGCCCTTAAAAAAGTTCCTTCTCACCGTGCACTAGCTATGTTGCGCGCTCGTAACGAAGGCATTCTACAGTTAAACGTAAACCCAGAGCCTAACTCAGAAAATTCAGCGCAACTATGCGCACAAATGATTGCCGAGCATTACCGCTTAGACATTAAATATAAAGCTGCAAGCGAGTGGCTTTTAAATGTTGTGCAATGGGCATGGAAAATTAAACTCGGCTTACACCTTGAGAATGAGTTTTTAGCAGCAATGCGCGAAAAAGCAGAAACTGGCGCTATTGATGTATTTGCTAAAAACTTAAAAGACTTATTAATGGCAGCTCCAGCAGGCCCGCGAACTACTTTAGGGCTCGATCCTGGCTTACGAACTGGCTGTAAAATTGCCGTTGTAGATAGCACAGGTAAATTGCTTGCCACACAAACTATTTTCCCTCATGCGCCACAAAATCATTGGGATAAATCACTTCGCACATTAGAACAACTCTGTCGCCAACATAAAGTAGAGCTGATTGCGATCGGTAATGGCACGGCTTCTCGCGAATCAGATAAATTAGTTGCCGAACTAATTAAAGCCAATACCGAGCTTAAAATTAATAAAATTATGGTGAGCGAAGCGGGTGCATCGGTTTACTCAGCCTCTGAATTTGCTGCTAACGAATTTCCAGATTTAGATGTTTCTATACGAGGAGCTGTATCTATTGCTCGTCGCTTACAAGACCCTCTTGCTGAACTTGTTAAAATTGAGCCAAAATCAATTGGTGTAGGCCAATATCAACACGATGTGTCACAAAGTCAATTGGGGCAAACGCTAACAGCTGTAGTTGAAGACTGTGTAAACTCAGTAGGTGTAGATTTAAATATGGCCTCAGTGCCATTACTTACTCGTGTGTCTGGCTTAAACAAAACACTAGCGCAAAACATTGTTAATTACCGCGATACTAACGGCGTATTTACTAAGCGTAGTGAACTTAAAAAAGTTGAACGTTTAGGGCCAAAAGCCTTTGAACAAGCAGCCGGCTTTTTACGTATCAACAATGGAAGTGACCCTCTAGATAATTCATCTGTTCACCCTGAAGCTTACCCAATTGTTAAACGTATTTGTGAACGTAATAGCCTTGATGTAAGTAGCTTAATTGGTAACAGTGACTTTTTAAATAAACTTGCTGCTAACGACTATATTGACGAGAAATTTGGTTTACCAACGGTGACCGATATCATTAGTGAGCTTGATAAACCTGGTCGCGATCCGCGTCCTGAGTTTAAAACTGCTGAATTTAAAGCGGGCGTTGAAAAAATTAGCGACCTTAAACCAGGTATGATTTTAGAAGGTGTTGTATCTAACGTTGCCAACTTTGGTGCGTTTGTTGATGTAGGCGTTCATCAAGATGGCCTTGTACATATTTCAGCTATTACTAATAAGTTTATTTCAGACCCTCGCGAAGTAGTAAAAGCTGGCGACATTGTAAAAGTAAAAGTAGTTGAAGTAGACGCAGCTCGTAAACGTATTAGCTTTACTATGCGTTTAGATGACGACATAGACACAAGTAATAAACCCGCTGCTGCTCCTCAAAAACAACGTAACAGCAACTCACAGCAACCTCGCGCAACTAAGCCAAAGCGCGATAATGGCAATGCGATGATGGGTAATGCATTTGCAGATGCATTTGCTAACGCAAAAACTAAAAAGTAAACGCTGTTAACTTACTAAACTAAAAAAGCCGCTAATGCGGCTTTTTTATTATTTATATTGTTTTAATGCTAACTAACCTAGAACCTAATCAACCATACGCTGAAAAGCTACTTTCACTTTGTGGTGAGCTCGTCATTTGATAAAAATTAGCAATACGACCGGCTCGTGCGTCTACTTCAGGATCGCGTGATTGCTCTGTATTAGTATCGCTTTGTGATTCTGCTGTGCTGGTTTCGTTTGATGAGAGTTTAGTGCTTTGCTCACTTTCTTCAGTTTGCTCTTCTTTAGGAGCTGAAAGCTCAGCTTGGGCAGCCGCCATTTTTTGTGTTGCATCAGCAGCTATGGCTCTGTCGGCACTTGATGGCTCTGCTGGGGCAAGTGCCGCTGCACGTACCGTTTGCATTTTATCTATTGTCGCTTGCGGATCATCTGGGATTTCAGATACATCAATTTGTACCTCACCGCCAACAGCGTAATTTGTGCCATCTGGACCGCGCTGGTATTCATAACTAGGAGAGCCAGCATACTGCCCACCTACAGAGGCGTGCGCTTGCTCATGAACTCGCACTTCGGTATCGCGCGCTTTCAGTTCTTTTATTTGTTGCTGCTCTTGTTCGAGCTGTTGCTCTTCTTGCTCAGTTTCTTGTTGAGACGCTTCTTGCTCGGCCTCTTGATCAGCACTCTCTGAATTGCCTTCACGCTGATCAATTGCTTTATCGTCAGCTAGTTTACCGGTGGCATCATAAGTCGATACATCACTATTACTGCCTGGCAGCTTAGCTTTTTCAGCGTCGCTTTGAGCTTTAGTTTCAGTATTGCTTGCGCTACTTGAAGCTGGAGCAGGAATAACTTCCCGAAGTTGATTGTCACGCCGTGCAGATTCCGTATAAACATTTGCGGTGTTTATATTGATTGACGGAAAAGGCGTGACGATATTCATTATTGCTACACTTTAATATCTATTAACGTGCCTAATACGTCATCGGCCGTTTGAATAGACTGCGTATTAGCTTTGGCGTTAAACTCTTCCACTTTTAAATTCACAAGTGCTTCGTCAACACGCGCGGGCTGTGCAACGGGTGCAGTAACCGCTTCTTCTGGGCGTGCGGCTGTTAGCTGACGCTGCTGCGCTAATTGCGCATCGTCTTGCTGATCTATGCTGGCACGGTTAATCTCAGCGCTTGCCTTTTCTATACCTTGGCTTGCACGATTAAACCCTTCAACACCACTATTAAATACAGATCCTATTGGCATAATAAAACCTCCACCAACTAAACATTGTTTAATTATCGCTCAGGTTATATACAAAATAAAGCTTTAAACAACGTTAATATTTTCTCTATTTTAAAGCATTGATTTAACGGTAGATAAAAACTCATCTTTATGAGAAATAAACGGCGCATGTGAGGCTTTATCTAACACCTCGTATTCAAAGTCAGCATTTAGTGCTGCCATTTTACTAATCGCTTTGTACGGCACCAACGCATCTAACCGACCAAATATAGCTTTAATCGGCACAGAGCAATGTGCAAATAAGTCACGCAAGTCGTTATTTTGTAAAATATCTAAACCTGCACTCAATGCTTCACTTTTTGGTGCGCCGTACTGATTTAGTAATTGCTTAAGCTGCTTTATATCATCACGCGCCGACCCACTACCCATTGCTTGAATAGCTAAAAAGCGCTCTATTGTTTTTTCTCGATGGTTAACTAACTGCTCTTTAAACTGCGCCAATACATTTGCTTTTATTCCCGGCCAATTATCTGCCTCAGCAAAAAAAGGGGTTGAGGCAATTAAAATTACTTTTGATACTTTTTCTGGCCAATGCTTAGCAATATAAAGAGCAAATAAGCCACCTAACGACCACCCCATTAGAATAGAGTCTGGCTTTAGTTGCTCACTTAAAAGTGCTGCCGCATCATGTAAAGTATAGGGCGTTGGGCAAGCTGCGCTATCACCAAACCCTGGTAAATCAAGACTGCGTACATTTGCTGAATATAAAAACTCTAGCTCTGGCTTTATTAATTGCCAAACGCCTTGGTTCATTCCCCATCCGTGCAATAGCACTAACTCATTTTGCATATTTACCAAACCTTTACCAAACTTAGGCTCATCATAGCGTTTAAAAAGGCGATTGCAATGCGAAGGTTGTATCAATGAAACAGGCGGTTTTAAATTGGTTATTTCCTTCATACTGCATGCAATGCCAAAGCCCTATTACTACTAATTTAGGGTTATGTAGTTTTTGCCTTGAAGACTTACCATTATTTGATTTTACAGCGCATAAAAATTTACTGCACCGACCTGATATTGTTGACATGTTTCCTAACTGTGAATTTGATACGTTATTTGCTTGTGCATTTTATCAAGCACCTTTTGAGCTCTGGCTTAAACAGCTTAAATTTAATAACCAAATTCATTATAAAAAGGCATTACAGCAAGTCATTGAAAAACAGCTTACGCAGTTTTTTGAGCAAAGCCCTACTCTGCCAGACTTCTTTATTATTTTACCGTTGCATAAAAGTCGATTTGTTACGCGTGGTTTTAATCAAGTAAGCCAAGTGTGGCGACCTTTATTAATTAAAGTTGCACCTTTAAATAACAGCCTTATTCGCAATAAAAAAACGCAAGCGCAATCTGAACTTTCAAAAGCTAAGCGAGTTAAAAATTTAAAAAATGCCTTTATTTGTACACAGGATATGAGCGGTAAAACAATTGCTATTATTGATGATGTGATGACAACAGGCGCTACACTTAATGCTGCTACACAAGCTTTAAAACAAGCGGGCGCTAAACATGTGTGGGCATTTACCACCTGTTTAACGCCGCTTTAATTATTTCATTTAAAAACGAGCTCTTACGCCTAAACTAACTGAGCGTCCCGGTAAAGGGGCTTCGTCTTTTAAGTACGATGAATGCACACGCCCTTCTTGATCAGTTAAGTTATCGCCTTTTATATAAATGGTCATATCTACATCGCCTAAATCTAGGTAATAATTAGCTGAGGCCGATAGCATGGTATAACCCTTTGTTGAAGTTTCGTTATCCGCTATTTTGTCTTGTTTAGCATTACGAATAACTTCGACTTCGGTGTGCCAATTTCCATATTCATAATGTACTGACGAGCCAACTCTCATTGGTGGTATTCTTGGTACATTACCGCCTGAGTCTAATTTAGCGCGCGTATAATCGGTAAACACTTCTAAGCGCCAATCATCGTTTAAATGCCAATCTACCTGCGCTTCATATCCATATAAACGAGCGTCTTGCTGTGCAAACAACACGACAGGCAAACCATCAGCTTCGTCGTCAGGTTCACCTGAAACAGCCACTTGGTTTTCGTAATCGGCTGAGGAAATAAAAGCACCATCACTGATAACTAAATCTGTGAAGCTTTCAAAAACATAGTCACTAATATCGTTATTAAAAACGCTAACGTTAGCGTTCCATGTATCACCAGTATATCTATATGTAAGGTCTAAATTATTTGAAACCTCTTTATCCATACTGTCATTAGATTGAACAACACTATATTGGCCCGCGTTGTTACTAAGCTCAAATCCTCCGCCAACTTCGTAAGTACCAGAGCCAATATGAGGCCCATATGCATATATTTCTGAAGCTGAAGGTGCACGCTGTGAATATGCGTAATTAAAAGCTAATGAGTGTCTATCATTGATACTCCATACAACACCAGCAGAACCTGAAACCGCGTCATAATCTTTATCGTCAAACGAAACTGAGTTAGACGAACTAAGGGCTGTAAAAAAGTCATTGTCTACATTATGTGTTGACTGCTCAACACGAGTACCTACTTGCCACAATAGCGAGCCTACTTTTTTCTCCTCCATTAAAAATGCAGCAATGCTGTCTGTTTTGGTTGGAGGCGTAAATGCTTCTTCGCCAATCGCTTCAAAATCGCTATGGTTATAATGTAAGCCCGCAATCCCTTTCCAACCATAAACAGGTGCATGCTCAGCCCACAACCTTGACTCTATACTTTCGTTTTTAAAAGTTGTGCCAATTTCGGCCCCTTCAATTTCAGAGTGCTCGTAATCGGTATAAGCATTTTGCCAATGCACTGCTTGTATAAAGCCATCTAAATTATTCCAATCCACTACGCCTTGATAGCGATCTTGGTTGAGCTTTATAAATACGCCCTCTTCACCCGGTAAGCCATAGTCAGAGTCCATATGCCCATACGAAAAAGCAACGCGCATATCGTCAGTTATCCAGCCTGCGCCTAGGTTATAGCCACTTGCGTCAATATCTGAGTTTGCAAGTGTAGTACTTCCACCGTCTTCATCAATATCTGCTGGTACAGGGATTTTGTAATCATCGGTTTTACGGGTATACCCATCAATATGAAAAGCAAAATCGCCGGAACCTGCGTTTAAATCTGTTGAAAGGGTTTTAGCATCTGCAACATTATCGTACTGCGCAAATACTTCACCACTTACGCCTTCTTGCCTTTGCGCGGGCAGGCGGTTATCAACCACATTTACTACTCCGCCAATAGCACCACTGCCGTATAAAAGCGTAGCTGGACCTCTTAAAACCTCAATTTGGGTGGCTGTAGATGTTTCGGTTGAAACCTGATGATCTGGCCCTACACGCGATGCATCTGATGCGCCTAAACCATTTTGAACCACTTTAATTCTTGGGCCATCTAAGCCTCTAATAATAGGGCTACTTGCCACAGGTCCGTAATAAGAGCTGTGTACCCCGGGTACACTTTTTAATGTATCGCCTAACGTTGCAGCTTGATTTTGATCTAACTCTTCGCCACTTAAAATTGTTACAGGGGTGCTTGACTCAAGCACCGTACGCTTTATTGGCGACGCTGTAATTAAGACTCTTTCAATGTCTGTTTCGTCTTTTTGAAGGTTTTTTTCATCGGCATACGCCGAGCTACTCATTGCTGCTAATAAAGCGATTACTAAAGGTGAATAGTTACTTTTCATTTTGTTATCTCTAAAGTACACAATAAAACACACTCGTTATTATTAAGAGTGCTAAGGATGTTTTAACTGATGAACTTAACCAGATCTCTGAATCATAAATTTATTTCGCGCGCTGAAAATCTCTCGCTAGCAAAATAATTTAAATATCAACACAACTTTAATTGGTTAGAAAGCCACTTAATTAGAGATCTGGTTAATTTAAGATAACAATTGGAGGGTCTCTGTTTCCTGCAATAGCCACAAATTCACTGTAAAAGTGCTGGCTACTAAATTGTATTGCAGAAAAATAATCTGTGCTTAGCGCAAACAGGCTTACTTTGGCAGGTATAGAATGTTCTAAATCAAGGGAGCTTAAGCACAGCTCACATTCTTGCTCAGTTTTTAAGGCATGTGCAGTATCGTGCCATACAGAAAAAACACTGAACAACAAAAAAAACACCGCACTGTAGTTTAATAATGCTTTGTGGTTTCTAAGTGAATGTAAAACAGATGCTTGCATAATAGATATACTATAACGTTACCATAAGGTGTGTCGATAGAATAATTGATTATTTATACGCATAATAAACCTGTTAAGTATTATAAATATAAGCACTTAATAGGTTACATGGCTATGCTTTAAAGCGAGCCCAAGGGCCAGTAATGGCGAGCGTTTTAGTTGGCGAGTATACATTTACAAATAAAGTAGCCCCGTCCGGTGAAAAACAAGCGCCGGCAAGTTCTGTTTGCTCAGCTAAGCGCGCAAACGTATAAACTTCTCCGGAAGGTGTAACACCCCGTAAATGGTTATCTACTACATCTGTATATTGGTCTTCACAAACAATAAGATGACCATTAGGTGCAACAGTTAAATTATCACCAAAGTTAAATAACGACTCGTCTTCGCTTTCTACAAATAATTCTATTTTACCTGGTGAAGAGCTTTCATTATCAGCGCCTTCAAATTCCGATGGCTGATATTTCATTACTTGGCCTAGCTGCTTTTTACCGCCGTTAGTGCAACAAAAATAAAGCTCGTTATTGCCCCAGTGTATACCTTCTCCACGGGCAAACAGTGCCGCCCCTTGTTTATGACCTCTTATTCTTAAATCATCTTTTGGGCTCTGTGGATCATCTAAGTCAATCCACTCAACTTCCATTTGTGTGTGTTTAAGCATTGCAGTTTCACTCCAATTTCGGGTATCAAATTGAGCGTGTTTTTTAATAACCATAGCCTGCAACTGGCCACCTTTATTAAGTTTGCCATATTCATTAGGAATAAAACGATAAAATAAACTATCCCCCCTATCCTCAGTAAGATAAACAATGCCTGTACGTGGATCGATTGCAGCGGCTTCATGATTAAATCGGCCCATTGCAACAAGTGGTTCTGGTTTTACCAAACCTTTTGCCGTAGCAGGTACTTCAAATATATAACCGTGAGATTTGCCTAATCCATCGGCCTGACTAGCGACTGTTTCTTCGCAAGTAAGCCAACTCCCCCATGGCGTAATACCACCAGAGCAATTGCGTATTGTTCCACATAAGGATAAATATTCTTGCTCTTTTTTGTGCTCTTTCATATTGTAAATTATATGGCTTGTGCCGCCAGGTAACGCCACGCCATCTTCAAATTCATCATACGCTAACGGTGTTTTATGCGACTGAATACTAGTGGCTGCGTGCTTAATATTTTTAGGGGAAAGTTCGTGGTTACGAACTAACGCGACAGTGTCTTCGTCAAGTGCTATACAGCCCATGCCGTCGGCTTTATCCGGCACATCTAAGCCATCATCCATAGTATCGCCCAATTGAGAAATAACCTTGTAGCTAAAACCAGCAGGTAAATCGAGTAGTTTTTTTGTATCAGGAATTAAACCACCGTATGCATATACGCTATCTGCTAAGTTAGCTAAAGTAACTTTACCAAATGCGCTTTTAGAAAGGCCGATAAATGCAAGCGTACCTGCACTCAAAAGAAACTGTCTTCTGGAAACCATAATTAAACCTATAGCGATAATGCTTTTAAAAGAGGGTAGATAGTAAATTAAAATGACGAACTAAAATGCGTCTGCATTGTAAATTCATAGAAATGTCATATTTAAAACTAACCACAAATGTATAAAACTCTGTGGCTTAAAACAGGCCTTAGCAGCCTGTTTTAAATATAAATAGTATTAACCGCCATTTACTCTGAATGTATGGCCAAAAAACAAAGCGTTACTTAGTAAGCGACTCGTACCATACCAATACCCTCTAAACACAGGGTTATCTGTCATGGCGATAACACTTCCTCGTCCGTACGAGTGAGCAATCATAGCTGCACCACCTGCAATTTGATCCTCGTTTACCCCGTCAGTAAAGCCTGCTAGCAGCGGCTTTTCTGGATAAGTAAGAATATTTACAAACGGAGCATCTGACTTTTCTAATAACCACGTACTGTTTTTAAACACGGGTAATGTATCGCGGTTAAGTGAAAACGTAAGTGGGTGTGTTGTATCAACCTGAGTATTAAAAATAGCACCAGCAATGCGCTGACGCCCTGCTAAATGATCTTTATCAGCGTAGTTTAACCCTTGCGTATTAAATGCACTCGCTACATCTTGACGCGATAAGTAGCTGGCTTTTAATAATTGCTGATCAGCTAAAAATTTAGCCCCGCCTTTGTGGCCCCAAATCACACCGCCTTTTCTTACCCAGCTTTTAATAGCCACTTTTTCGCTATCAGCCAGGCCAGAGTAATTACCATTAGTAAGTACAATGTGTGTGTAATTAGTTAAATCCAAGCTACTTAAACGCTGCATTTCAACAATCGTAGGCGCAACACCCACAAAACGGTCAAGGTAGTACCATACTTCGCCAACTTCATACTGACTAACGCCTTTACCGCCTACAAGTAACACTTTAGGCTCTTCTAGTACCGCCATAGTGCGCGACCCTAAATCAGCACCTTCACGTGTTAGGCCTGTTGTAATAGGCTTAATAGCAATGCCAAATTGAGTTTGGGCTTTATTTAATATAGCGACCCAATCACTGTTATTTTGCAGCCCAGCAGGTACGATAATACTGCCCGGTGAAAATTTTATTTCTCCCGAACGTGATTGAGCCGTTAAACCGCTTAGTGCAACACGTGCTTTAATACCTTGCTTTAAAAGACTGTTTAGCATTTTAGGCGCTAAGTAATCATCCCATGCAAAGCCAAATGCATATTCCTGTTTTAATGAAGCGAATGAAGGCTTTACAGCTTTTTGCCACTCAGTACTTGCCACTTCTAAGCCCCAGCTACTTTTTACCTGCGCAAACTCTAAATTAAACGCATGGGCAAGCGTCCAACCCGATACATCGTAAAACGTGTTATCAACAAAGTTTTTTTGTTCGCTAAAAATAGCTTTCACTAAACGAAATTGAGGCTGAGCCAATGGTACAAAATAACTATTAGTAGAAAAGCTTTTACCGTTAGCTTTTAGCGACTTCGTAAGTGGGTAGGCGTTTATTTGATGCTGCTTTAATAGATTTAAAAATAACTTAATGCGCGTGCTGTCTTTAGCACCTTCCACTACGTAACCTTCAAAACTTTCATCCTTTGCTAAATCAATTGCTTGATTGTAAAACTTAGCTTGGTAGTTTAATAAAGCCTCGCGATTATCAACAGCGGCCTCAAAAGTAGATAAACTTGTTAAAAGCTGATTTTTTATTGTAAAAGGAAATGTAAGCGTGCCGTTTATGGTTTCTTGTACGTGGCCGCGCGAGCTGGCTTGTTCGAATAAAATACCGACTCCGCCGTTAACATCGGGATAAGTTGAACCTTTACCGTAATAAAAATCGTCAAAGCTTTCTTCTGTAAAATACAGCGCGTTATTTTCATCAAGGGTTTTTGCGTGATAGTTAGCAATTGCTTTGGTGAGTGTTACGTTTTCATCTGGGGTAATTGGGTGCTTGCGACTCGCTATACCAGGTTGAAAAAAGTAGCTGCTGTTTGGTCCCATTTCATGAAAATCAGTTAAAACATTTGGCTTCCACTGATGAAATTTAGCAATACGTGCGCGTGATTCTGGATGTTGTAGTAATAGCCAATCACGGTTTAGATCAAACCAGTAATGGTTAGTACGGCTACTTGGCCAACTCTCAACATGTTCACGGGTTTGAGGATCGCTCGATAAGTTCATACCGCGATTACTATTAGCCCAATTAGCAAATCGCGCTAAGCCGTCGGGGTTAAGCGAAGGGTCGAGTAAAATAACAGTGTTATTTAGTAACTCTTCTATTTCAGCACCTTGTGCGGCAGCTAAATAATAAGCCACCAGCAAAGCGGCATTGCTACCTGACGACTCGTTACCATGCACGCTATAACCCATCCAAACAACCGCAGGCTGCTCTGCACTGCTTTTAGTTTTATCGTTATTTGATAAGCGTGCTAAGTGGGTTTGTCTAATTTGCTCTAAATTGGCCAGTTTTTCAGGCGTGCTAATACTCAGCATCATTAAAGGGCGTTGCTCATGCGTACGCCCTATTACTTCAAAGCTTATTCTATCGCTTTTATCGGCAAGTATTTCCATGTAGCGCACGAGTTGGTCGTGCCTTACATGCCATTCACCCACTTCGTAGCCAAGCACTTGCTCGGGCGTGGGAATACTTTTATCAAATTCTATATCTTGTTCAAAATAATACGAAAGTGGTTTTGCCATACTTGAAAAGCTAAGCATTGCCACCATTATAGTTACTATCCAGCGCATATAAATCACTCTAAAAATGTTTGTTATTTGCACGCTAGCATTGCTTAAAATAGATGCCAACTTTTTACGCTCAACACTAGCCGCAACACGATGAGCGGAGTATGATATGCAGTATCCGAGTAATTTAGTCAAGTATAGACGGTTTTATGATTTCAATTTCCGAAACAGCACAAGCGCATTTTGCTAAACTTTTAGCAGATCAATCACAGCAAACCAACATTCGTGTGTTTGTTGTAAATCCTGGTACATCACAAGCGGAGTGTGGTGTTTCTTATTGTCCAGAAGACGCTGTTGAAGACAGTGACATTCGCTTAAACTTTAATGGTTTTGATGCCGTTGTAGACACAGAAAGTGCACCATTTTTAGAAGAAGCTGAAATTGATTTTGTTACCGACAAAATGGGCACTCAGTTAACACTAAAAGCACCCAATGCTAAAGCACGTAAAATTGGCGAAGACGCTACATTAAACGAGCGCGTACAACACATGCTTGAAACAGAAGTAAACCCACAACTTGCTAACCATGGTGGTCAAGTAAGCCTTGTAGAAGTAACAGCTGAAGGTATTGCTGTACTTCAATTTGGTGGTGGTTGTAATGGGTGTTCTATGATCGATGTAACACTTAAAGAAGGCATCGAAAAAGAGATGATAGCTAAGTTTGAAGAAATCACTGGTGTTGCCGATATTACAGAGCACCAAGCAGGCGATCACTCTTACTATTAAGCATTATTGATGCTAAAGCAGCTTATTTATCGCTTGGGAAGCAATCCTAAGCTGAGCTTAAAGCGCTTTTTTCGCGGCTTAGCACTGTTTGTGCTAGCCGTGATTTTCATATCTATTGGGTACTACACCCACTTCAGTTTACAAATTATCGGCATTGTTATTTTAATCCCTGCACTTTTTTTTGCTGCTTGGGGCTATAGCGGTATTTTTGCCAATCGCTTTTCTCAGGTTTTAAAAGATATGGGGCCTAAAAATCACGACCCTGATCTGTGGAAGTAACCTAATCCAATAATTGGTTATTTGCTTTTAAGCGCTGATATTTAATAATTAATGTAACCCCACGCATTAGCATAAAGCAGCTCATTGCAAGCCATAATCCATTGTTTTGCCAATCAATAAATACCCAAAACACACCAAAAAAACCTACACCAGCCGAAAGTACCATACTGTTACGCATATTCTTGGCGCGTGTTAAGCCTACAAATACGCCGTCAAACAAAAAGCAGCTCATCGCTAAAATAGGCAATACAATTACCCAAGGTAAATAGTGAATAGCCTCTTGTATTACTTCTGGTACATTAGTTAAAAGCTTGATTATCGTGCTGCCAAATAATGCAAAAAAGGCACTGTATAAAATGCCAAAAAGCATTCCCCAAAACACACTAATTTTAACCCACATCCTTATTTTTTTAACGCTTTGTTGGCCCTTCGCCTGCCCCACTTTAGCCTCTGCGGCATACGCAATTCCGTCTAGGGCAAAGCTCACCAACATTAAAAAGTTAAGTAATACAGCATTAGCGGCGAGTGTGGTTTCGCCAATACGCGCCGCATAAAATGTCATAAAGCTAAAACATAATTGCAGTATTAAAGAGCGAATAAATATATCGCGGTTTAAGCTAAGTAACTCAGTCATTTTGCTCATGCTAAGCCAATGAGGAGTGTTTAATTTAATCCCTTGTTTTTTAGCTAGTTTTACGACCAAAATCAAAGCAAATACTAAAGCGGTATAATCAGCAATAAGTGATGCCCATGCAGCCCCTGCAACCGCCCAATCTAAGTACACAACAAAGTAAATATCGAGCACGATGTTAGTTATATTAGTCACTAATAAAAGATAAAATGGTCCCCTGCCATAATGCACGCCGAGCATCCAACCGAGTAACACTAAATTACACAATGCTGCTGGAGCACTAAAAATTCGAATGCTAAAGTACTGATAGGCTTGAATAAGTACATCGTTATGCGCAGCTGAAAGGTAAGCTATAGCGTGTTTTATTAAGGGGGATAACACAATTAATAACACAGCAACTGCACTTGCAAGCAATAAGCTTCGTTTAAGTAAAGCAGCAAGCTGAGTTAAATCGTTTTTTCCATATGCTTGAGCAACCAGTCCCGTGGTACTCATTCTTAAAAAACCAGCGAGCCAGAATAAAATAGAAATAACAGCGGAGCCTAGGGCAATACCCGCTAAGTAATGAGCGCTACCTAAGTGCCCTATTACGGCGGTATCAACAATTCCTAACAATGGCACTGTGATATTTGATAGTATCATCGGACCCGCTAACAACAGCAAGCTTTTATGGTGTGCCTTATTATGTATAAGAAATTGTTTCATTTAGTATTATTTATCCTCATTAGTGTATCTGTACGTGCTCAAGCAGCCGTTATTTTACAGTATCATCATGTTAGCGAAACCCTGCCCGCCGTAACAAGCGTTAGTGCAAATACATTTACTAAGCATTTGAGTTATTTAAAAGAGCACAACTTTAACGTTATTGCGCTTAATGAGTTAATTAGCGCTCTAAAGCAAGGTGAAACCCTGCCCGATAAAACCGTTGCCATTACTTTTGATGACGGCTACAACAATAACTACGAACAAGCAGCGCCTATTTTAGAAAAATTTGGCTACCCATACACTATTTTTGTAAACCCAAAATTAATAGACGAAGGCAAGAGCTACGTTATGGGTTGGGATAAACTCAGAGAACTCGCTAAAAAAGGCGCGCTGATTGCTAATCACAGTGGGCAACACGACTACTTACATCGCACGCTTGAAAACGAAACAAATGCTCAGTGGCGCTCTCGTATTAAAAAAGACATTTTAGATTCGCAAAAACGTATAAAAGAAGAAACCGGACAAGATTACAAATACTTAGCCTATCCGTATGGTGAGTTTAATAACGAGCTACAAGCACTGGTAACAGAGCTTGGCTTTATTGGTATTGGCCAGCACTCAGGAGCGGTAAATAAAGACTCTAACTTTAGCCGTTTACCGCGTTTTCCGGCATCTGGTTTTTACAGTAAATTGGAAACACTTATTACTAAGCTTAATTCGCGGGCTTTTAATATTACTAAACTAACTTACAAAGACAGCGTGACAGAGCAAAACCCACCTATGCTTACAATTGAGTTTAATATGGGCGATTTTCATAAAAGCCAATTTGCTTGTTACGTATCAAGCGTAGGCCAAGCAGATTTAAACTGGATCAATAAAAACACAGTTGAAATAACCTCACCAAAAGCACTTAATAAAGGCCGTTCACGCTTTAATTGCACTGCGCCTTCTATTTCAAACCCTGGTAGTTACTTCTGGTTTTCACAACCTTGGGTTATCGAAAACGCTAAGCCTTAATAGCTTGGCTTAAAAGGCGCTGGGTAACTTTATCTAGCGCCACAACTTCATTTTCAGCCCCAATATCAATTGCTGCCTTAGGCATTCCCCACACAACGGATGAATACTCATCTTGCGCTATTGTATATGCCCCGCTTTGTTTTAAACCAAGTAAGCCTTTTGCACCATCGCTCCCCATACCTGTAAGTATTGCAGCGACGACATTTTTTGCACCTGTTTGTATTAATGAGTTAAATAAAACATCTACCGCAGGTTTATGCCTATTTACGGGCTCGTTATCGTCAAGCTGGCAATATAAACCCACTCCACGCTTAACAATACTTAAGTGTAATCCACCCGGTGCGATATAAGCACAGCCTGCTGCTAACTTATCGCCTTGTTCTGCTTCTTTCACATTTATGGTACATGTACGGTCCATCCTCTGGGCGAACGAAGCGCTAAAACCTGGAGGAATATGCTGTGTAATTACAATGGGTGGGCAGTTTTTTGGCATTTTAATTAACACCTCTTTAATAGCCTCTGTACCACCGGTAGATGCACCTATTGCAATAACTTTGTTCAGCAAAAATTGCGTGTTAGCTGCAATAGGTTCGTTAGATACAGGCTTTTTAAAACCTCTTACCCTTGCACCTGCAGCAACCCTTACTTTTTGCTGTACTAAAGCACTGTAATGACTCATGTGCTCTTTAACATTAACGGTGGGTTTAGCAATAAAATCTACTGCACCGAGCTCTAATGCCTCTAACGTAATAGGTGAACCTTTTTTTGTTAAAGTAGAAATCATCACTACGGGCATTGGTCTGAGCCGCATTAAATTTTTTAAAAAACTAATACCATCCATTTTTGGCATTTCAACATCGAGAGTCAGCACATCAGGGTTAAGCTTTTTTATCATTTCCCGCGCTTCGTACGGATCCTCAGCGCAACCTACAACTTTAATGTCGTCTGCTTGGCCTAATATTTCGTTAAGTAATTGTCTAATTAATGGAGAGTCATCAATTATTAATACTTTTATCATATGCACCCCTAAAACAGTTCAATATCTGTTTTTTTATCTTGCTGTTGAAGATTTTGTAAGTATTTCACTTCGCGCTTTTCAATCGTATTGTTATGAAGATTTTTAAGTTTTTTTACGTGTACTTTACCAGTATGAGGGTGGAAAAATATTTTCCTCGGCCACGGTCCCCCCATATCATGAGCAACTAAATTGAGCGCCTCTTCTTTTATATAGGCATTCGCAAAACTTATATTCCCGAGCCCAATATCTGTCATTGCACTTATTATTCGCCCACCGCCAAAAAGTTTTATTTTTAAATTTTTGCGTGCTCCGCCATTTTTAAGCACTTCGTTAATTAAATATTCCATAGCCCAATTACCGTATCGCCCGCTTAAACTATGCGCGCCTTCAACATGCTCACCTTTTTTTACCGGCAACATAAAGTGATTAACGCCACCAATCCCTAACTTTTCATCGTATACACATGCCGCAATACAAGAGCCTAAAACAGTTGATATTAGCTCATCATTTTTTGATACATAAAATTCACCCGGTAAAATTTTAGCGACCACGCTTTCTCGCCCAGAGTCCCAATAACGCTTTATATGATCAAACCCAGGAAGAACACCTTTAAACTGAGCGTGCATCAGCAGCCTTTTGGTACATAGTTTTACCTAAATTTTTAAACTCAGTATGCTCTTTACCCATGGTTTCTGAGTGACCTAAAAATAAATGCCCATGTGGAGCGAGTATTTTTGCATAACGTTTAAATAATAAATCTTTAGTGTCTTTATCAAAGTAAATAACAACATTACGGCATAAAATTAAATCAAAGGGCCCTTTCATTGGCCACTCTTGTAATAAATTTAAGCGTTTAAAAGAAATTAATTGCTGCAGCTTTGGTTTAACCTTATAGCTTTCGCCATCTTTACTTTTTAAAAACCAACGCTTTAACAACGCATCATCTAACCCATTCACATTTGCTGCGCTATACACACCAGCATGCGCTTTTTTAAGTACATTAGAGTCTAGGTCAGTCGCTAAAATTTTAACGTCCCAGTTGCTAGGAAATAGCTCATTTAACGCCATTGCAAGGCTATAGGGCTCTTCTCCTGTTGAGCATCCCGCCGACCAAATTCGTACTCGCCGACTTTCTTTGTTTTGCACAAGCAAAGCAGGAACTAATTGTTTTTTTAGATAATCAAAATGGTGGGATTCACGAAAAAATGAAGTTAGATTAGTTGTTAGCGCATTAATAAATGCATCAAACTCCTCATCTTTATGGCTATTTAAATAAGCTAAGTAAGTACTAAAATCAGTTAGTTTTCTCTCTCGTATGCGACGTGCAATACGTGAGTACACCATTTCACGCTTATGCTCACCAAGTACAATACCGCATGCGTTGTACACTAAAGTGGCAATTTCTTTAAAGTCGCGATCGGTAAATAAAAACTCTTTCATTAGTTACTCTCAAATGCAGAATAAGCGGCACTTAGCGCAATTTATTGCGCTAAGCTAAGTGTATTTAACAAAAGCTTTAGATAACAAATTTCTTATCTAAAGCTCTGCTATTAACTAAAACTCTTCCCACTCATCAGCTGAATCTACAAAGTTTTCTCCTTTTGGCTTACTTCGGCTAAAGCTACTTTGTGGTTGCTGCGTTAAAGCGGGTGTACTCATACTTGATGACACTAAAGGTATGTCTTGCTGCCCTAACGAAAAGAAGTGAAGGAGTCTGCGCATTTCGTTTGCTTGCTCAGCCATAGACTCACCAGCTGCAGATGCCTCTTCTACGAGTGCAGCATTTTGCTGAGTCATTTCATCCATTTGAGAAATAGCTTTGTTCACTTGCTCAATACCTGCGCTTTGCTCCTCTGATGCTTCGGTAATATCAGAAATCATTTGCGTAACGCGCTGTACCGACACAACAATTTCTTTAAGAGTTGCCCCTGACTCATTTACTAACTGAGAGCCATCTGCAACTTTCCCTACACTGTCCCTTATCAACTCTTTAATTTCTTTAGCGGCTCCTGCTGAGCGCTGCGCTAAGTTACGTACTTCACCCGCCACAACGGCAAAGCCACGACCTTGCTCGCCCGCCCTTGCAGCCTCAACGGCAGCATTAAGTGCTAATAAATTAGTTTGGAAGGCAATTTCGTCAATCACACCAATAATGTCTGCAATTTTTTTACTCGATTCGTTTATTGCCGACATGCTAGTCACCGCACGGTTTACTACTTCTCCGCCTTGTATTGCCTTTTCGCAGGTTTCTTCTGCTAAATCGTTCGCAACTTTTGCATTATCAGCATTTTGGCGAACTGTGCTGGTCATCTCTTCCATACTCGATGCTGTTTCTTCAAGTGACGAAGCTTGCTCTTCAGTACGTTGACTTAAATCAGCATTCCCTTGTGATATTTCTTCTGCGCCACTTGCTACAAGCGTTGCTGAAGAGTTTATGCGATTGATTACTTCTGTTAGTTTATCTGCGGTTGTATTTGCATCGCGTTTTAGCTTATCAAATGAGCCTTTGTAATCACTTTCTATGCGTTTTGATAAATCACCACTTGCCATTGCATCGAGCATATTTGCTGTATCAGCAACTGCATCATCAACAATTTTAACTAGGCTATTTAACCCTTTAGCTAAGCGTAAGAAAAACCCGCTTTTATCTGTCTCAATAACACGCGCATCTAATTCGCCATTACCCGCGGCTAAAATTAGTTCTGCAATTTCTTTTTCAATAGCGACTTCATCGGTTCTATCTTCCCACTCAACCACTGTGCCTATGCGTTCGTTTTCAGGTGTTAAAATAGGGTTTGCTACCAAGCCAAACGTGCGTCCACCCACAAGTATTTCGGCTTTATAGGTCGTAGTTAACTTAGCAAGCAGGTTTTGCTGATGCGCTGGATTTTTATGAAAAACATCAATATTTTGTTTAAGTAGGTTTGTACTGTCAAAATTAGGCAAGTCTTTACGTAAATCATTTTCTGCTGCACTCATCATGTTTTTAACAGCTTGATTCATATAAACAATAACGTTTGATGCATCGGCTATCATGGTATTGGTTGCAACAGTATCAAGCGCTTGGCGTACACGTAGGTTTTCTTGCGCTTCGCTTCGCTCTTTTTCTGCTTTTGCTAAGCTTTCTGTTATATCTTCCCATTCAACAATAGTTCCTAAGCGCTCTCCTTCATGGCTTACCCAAGGTGATGCAATAAGGGTAAATATGAGCCCAGCCAATCTTAACTCGGCCTTATGCGGTTGCTCTAAATTTTTTAATAAGTCACGCTGATGCGATGGGTGCTTATGAAAATCATCAACACATGTACCAATTAAACTATCTACAGCAAAATTAGGAAGTACTGTTTGTAAGTCTTTTTCTCTGGCTTTTAACATGGAACGAACCTGATCGTTCACAAACACTATATTAAGGTCTTTATCTGCAATCATTACGTTTGCTTGGCATACTTTTAATGCACTGGCTAAATCGGCCGCTTTTCGAGAGGCTTTTTCTAGCTCTTTTTGCTTGGTTATGTCTGTCGCAAACTTTATAACTTTTAATACTTGGCCGCTCTCATTCACAATAGGATTATAAGTAGCTTGTATCCAAACCTCTTTATTACCTTTAGCATTACGCTTAAATTCATCAGAAATAAACTCTCCGTTGCGGAGGCGCTGCCAAAAGTTTTTATAGTCGTTACTTTGCGCTTCATCGGAGTCGACAAATAAAGAATGGTGCTGGCCTTGAACTTCTTCTAGCCTGTAGCCCATTGCACCTAAAAAATTAGAATTTGCAGTAATTATTTGCCCGTTAGGTTCAAACTCAATTACCGCTAATGATTTATTTAATGCATCTACAATTAAATCATTACTGGATTTTGACTGCTTTGGATTACTAAACCATCCCATGCCCATCACCACCTTTAAGTTATTTTGTATTACTATATTTAGATTTAACTAACTAAATATTCATTGTTTTTTGCAAATCGATTAATGCGACCATTTTCTCACCCACGTTAACCAAACCAGCTACGTACTCACAGCTATTCGACTCAGATAAACTAGGCACTGCTTTAGCGTCTTGCTCTGCAATACTGTAAACATCAGACACCGCATCAACCGCAATTCCCATAATTTTACTGCCTTGTTCAAACTCAACCTTTACTACAATAACAACCGTTAATGAGCCATATTCGACGCTTGGAAGGCCAAAACGTAAGCGTAAATCTATAATGGGTACTATTGTTCCGCGCAAATTAATAACGCCTTTTACAAAGTCAGGAGAGTTTGGTAGCTCGGTTATTTCTTCCCAGCTACGAATTTCTTGTACTGTTAAAATATCAACGCCATACTCTTCATCAGCCATAATAAAGGTCAAAAACTGCTTAACTCCCTGCTCTTGTTGCAGGCTTAGTGCATTATTTATCTCGCTTTGCTCAGCGTTCATTAAGCCTCCACCGCTATATGCTGATCTATAATAAGATCTTGGCTACCTGGCTTTTTAAGACCAGAAAGCTTTATTAAACCGCTTATATCTACAATTAGTGACACGCGCCCATCACCTAAAATAGTGGCGCCAGATACACCATCAACCTTGTGGTAATTTGCCTCTAAGCTTTTAATAACAACTTGCTGCTGAGAGAGTAAATCGTCTACAAGTAAGCCCACTTTTTGATTATCTGTTTCAACAACAACAAGGAGAGTTTTATCTAAAGATTCAATGGCATTTTGATGATTAAAAATATCGTATAATCTTAAAATTGGAATGTATTCGTCGCGCAGCCTTAGTACATCTAGGTTTTTACCTACTCGGCTTACTTTTGTAATATCAATTTGCAGTGATTCAACAATAGAAATGAGTGGAATAATGTAAGTATGCTTAGCTACTTTAACGAGCTGCCCATCTAAAATAGCGAGTGTAAGGGGTAAACGTATCGTAAATGTAGAGCCAACGCCTGGCGCTGAGGTAACCTCAACAGAGCCATTTAAAGACTGTATATTTCGTTTAACAACATCCATCCCTACACCACGACCCGATAAGTCGCTTACCTCGTCCATAGTTGAAAAACCAGGCATAAAAATTAGTTCGTTTACTTCCTCATCACTTAAAATGCTATCGGCCGTAATCAGCTCATTAGCAATTGCTTTTTCTCTAATTTTTTTAGTATTGAGTCCTTGACCATCATCCATAATTTCAATAACGATGTTTCCGCCTTGATGAAACGCATTTAAAGTAACAGTACCTACAGGATCTTTTCCCGCTGCAACTCTTTGCTCAACCGTTTCAAGGCCATGATCGAGTGAATTTCTAACCAAGTGAACCATAGGATCTGATATTTTTTCCATGACCGTTTTATCAAGTTCCGTTTGTTCACCTAAAAGCTTAAGCTCGACCTGCTTATTAAGCTTTTGTGCAATATCGCGAACCAAGCGAGGAAAACGACTAAAAACAAAGTTAATCGGCAGCATACGAATTCGCATAACGTTTTCTTGTAAGTCACGAGTATTATGTGCAAGTTGTGCAAGCCCTTCTTGAAGTGAGGTAATTGTAGCGGGTGTTATTTCTTGCTCACTTAGCTGATTAAGCATGGCTTGGGTAATAACCAATTCACCAACCATATTTATTAGCGAATCAACCTTATCAATTCCGACTCTTATTGAGGTGGACTCAGGCGTGGTCGTAGGCTTTTTATCATTACTTTGAGCTTTAGGCTTTACTGGAGCGGGAGTAGGTTGAGTCGTGCTCGACTCTTCATTTTTGGAAGTACATTCCTCACTCACAGCGCTTTGATTAACAGTATTGCTTTGTAGGTCGTCGGTAAATAGGCCGCCGCACAGCTCAATGCTTATATCTGCGTCATCTTCTACCCACTCAAATACCTCATTTATTGCTTTTTCATCTTTAGCTGTATTTAAAAAAAAGCGCCAATGCAAAAAACATTCATCACTGCTCAGCTCTGTTATATCGGGTACTTCGTCATAAAATACATGTGTTTCTAATTCGCCTAACTCAGCCAGCTCGCTGATCATAAATAATGGCTCATTACCGGTTTTAAAAAGATGCTGGTGTGGCTTAAAATCTATTTGGTAAGTATTACTGCCGGTATCTTTAGCATCGGCTAGTTGCACAGATGCTTCTGCATCATTATTTATTTCAAGCACTTGCTCAAACTGTAAACGTAATGCATTGGCTTCATTTAAATCGGGCTCTTGCTCACTTTGAAGTGCAGCAAGTAACCCTCGTAAACAATCAACTGCTTTAAGAAGTAAATTAACATGCTCGGTACTTAGCTCACGTTCCCCTTGGCGTATTTGATCAAGCAGTGTTTCAAGCACGTGGGTGAAGTCGGCAACGGAGGTAAAACCAAATGTACCACTGCCGCCTTTTATTGAATGGGCGGCTCTAAAAATTGTGTTTATAGTTTCTAAGTCTTCCTCACCAGGTACCAAATTTAAAAGCTCAGCCTCCATGGTATCTAGGCCTTCAAAACTCTCTTCAAAGAAAACTTCAAAAAATTGACTTAAATCTATGCTCACACTGCGCTCCTTTACTAGCGAATAACCTTTTTAATCACCGCTAACAACTGTTCAGGATTAAAAGGCTTTACAATCCAACCCGTAGCACCTGCGGCTTTACCTTCTATTTTTTTATCAAGGCCCGATTCGGTCGTAAGCATAAGTAATGGTGTAAATTTATAATTAGGTAAAGTACGAAGCTCTCTTATTAATGTAATACCGTCCATAATAGGCATATTTACATCGGATATTACCGCATCAAAATCTTGCTGCTTTGCAATTGCTAAAGCTTCGCTGCCATCTTTAGCTTCGGTTACATCAAACCCCGCTGTTTTTAGAGTAAAACTCACCATTTGACGCATTGATGCAGAATCATCAACTGCTAAAATTCTTTTCATATATACCTCTAACCTTTACTTTCGAGTATTAAATAATGACTTAAACCGAGTTGATTAACGGTGTGTGTTAACGCTTCGCTGCTACCAACCCAAATTATTTTATGATGGATGGTTTGCAGGTGTTTTTGTAAGGAACATAAAAGTTGAATTGAAGCCGTGTCAGCCGCTCTAACATCACTAACATCAATGCAAATATCATCATTGCTATTGAGTTCTTGGAGTAAATCTTGATGTAGAGTCTCAACCTGCGTGATGGCAAGTTCACTGGGTAGCTTTAGCATTTTTTGGGGACTTTCCCTGTCAATTCAATTCATAATAAAAGCTTAGACCTAGTTATTGAAATTGCCATCAAAGGGTAAAAAAAAATTATAAAAGCATTAAAAATACAAAAAAAGGAGCATAAAGCTCCTTTAAAATTCATTAAAAGTTAAAAAACTAGTTTTTATAGTAGTCAGCTATTTTTATAAACTCTTCGGTTAACTGTGAGGCATTAATTAACGGTACGCTGTCTTGTTTAAATTCAGGTTTGAAAATAGCTCTTACAGCACCATTTTGATCAACCAGTGCCACAGATGCGCTATGATCAACTGCATATTCTGATTCGTTAGAATCACTTATAGCGTAAATTAAACCAAGCTCCCTTACTACTGGGAATAGGTCTTTATGTGGGCCTGAAACAGCCAAAAAATCAGGATTAAAATAATCTATATAAGCTTTTCGTTTTTGTACTGTATCTCGCTTAGGGTCGACCGACATAAACCAAATTTGTAGCGGGTAGTCGCTGTGTAAGTTTTTATAAGCGCTATTTAGCTTAGCCAGGGTCAATGGGCAAATATCGGGGCAACTTGTATAACCTAAAAATACTAAATTCCATTGCCCTAAAAACTGCGCTTTAGTGACCGTTTCCCCATTTTGATTATTGAGCTTAAAGTCAGACAGTGGTTTTGCGGTTTCGTAAACTAATGCATCTACATCAGGGGGGCTATTTTTATCTGAACAGGCTGATAAAAACAGCATAAAAACAATACTAAAACAAAGCTTTAATCGCATCATAAAGGGAGCCATTTATCTATAAATAATACAACAAAGAGTACCATTAAATGAATGATTGAAAAACGAAATAAGTCCATTGCAGTTTTATCGTTTCCGGCAATTTTTAACTTAACGGCTTTGTATATAAAGACTGCATTTAATACACAGGCTCCAATTAAATATATTAACCCCGACATACCAATTAAGTATGGCAATACACATACAACGGCCAGTAAAACAGAATAGGCAACCACACATGTTTTGCAAAAATCTATTCCGTGAGTAACAGGTAACATGGGTATTTTAGCTCGTTCGTAATCACTTTTACGCGCTATAGCAAGCGCCCAGAAGTGCGGTGGTGTCCAGGTAAAAATAATCATTACTAGTAACCATGGAGCGGCTGCCATTTGGCCTGTTTCAGATACCCAGCCAAGTAACGGAGGCATAGCGCCCGCTAGGCCACCAATCACTATATTTTGCGGAGTGGCGCGTTTTAAAAATGAGGTATACACAAAGGCATAACCAACCAAGGCAAATAAGGTTAGTATTGCGGTCAGTGTATTTGCCCATACCATCAACATAACAAAACCTGCTACGCCAATAGCAGCTGCAAAACCAAGTGCGTGGGTTTTACTCAAACGCCCTTTAGCTACAGGACGGTGACGCGTACGCGCCATTTTTGAATCAATTTCGCTATCAACAACGTGATTGATCACCGCAGCCGCCGCAGATAGTAAACCAATACCTAATAAACTCGTAAATTGTACAGCTATGCCTCTACCTACATCTGGAGCCAGTGCTAAGCCAACCCAAGCTGTTAATACGAGCATAGCCACAACCTTAAATTTGCTAATGGCTAAGTAATCTTGAAGCAAATTATAAGTACGATTAATTAAAGGTTGCGAGCGCTCGCCCTGTAGTGCTTTTTTATCAATTGTAAGTGCCATAACAATTCCCCTTTATGTGCGTGACTTCAGGTAGTAACACAACCTAACCATTGTTAATAATAGTATGGCAGCCATTAAATTGTGCGCCAGTGCGACCCCTAACGGAAAGTGCCAATGCACCACAGCAAGCCCTAAACTTATCTGACAAAGTAAGGCAACAAGTACGCTAGCCACACAATTTTTTATTTTGTGCGAGTAAGCGTGGCTGTATATTCGCCACATTATGAGAGCCAAAACAACACACGTTACAAGCGCCCAAATACGATGCAATAAATGTATAGACATACGCGCTTGTTGCGACAACACACCAAACTCGTAATTACTGTGCTCAAGGGGTAACTGAAATACACTACTGAGCGAAAATGGTTGAGCGTAGCTACACAAAGGTAAACCATTACAATGCGGTGCCGCATAATTTGCAGCAAGCCAACCACCCAGCGCAATTTGAATTACCAGTACTACCAATGCCACTATGCTTAAACTAAAGTAACGCTTTGCGCTGCTATCGCCACCCATTATAGGGTTGGCTGTTAAGCGTAAATACAAAAGTGTAATTAGCGATAAAATACTAAAGCCACCTAATAAATGGCCCATCACAATAAGCGGCTGTAAGTTCATGGTTACAGTCCACATACCAAGTGCGGCCTGAAATACTACAAGTAAAAGTAAAGCCAGAGGCAACTTAACGGGTGTAGTTGGATATTGGCGCTTTAAAAAGGCCAATATAAACAAACCTAAAATAAGTAAACCTAAGGCACCTGCAAAATAACGATGGATCATTTCTTTCCACGCTTTTGCGGTTTCAAACATCATGTCGGGGTAGCTTTGCGTAGCGAGTGCTATATCGGCTTCATGTTTTGGGACGGTTAAAAAACCATAACAGCCGGGCCAGTCTGGGCAACCAAGGCCTGCATCACTTAGTCGGGTGTAGGCACCCAATGCCACTACAACTAAAGCAAGTAGGCCTGTTATTAATACATAGTTTTTATAATTTTTATACATTAAATACTCCAACTTAAGTAAGCTTAGCAATTAGCTCGAACGAGAATAATTAAGTAATTTTTTTAGATCTTTTAATAAACCTTTTTGTACTAAACGGTTTTCTTGTGGCTGCGTTTTAAAAGGATATTCAAGAACCACAAGCCCCATATGATCGATTAAATACAAGCTGGCTGGCTTTAAATTTTGTTGGCCGCTTATCATTTTCCAAGGCAGTTTTTTATCATTAACGGTCCCCATCACCGCCATATCGACCTTGCCTTGGTTTTTACCCAATGCCACATATAAATTATCTAGCGCACTTAATTGTTCATTACATGCACTGGTGCACTCTGCGGAGTAATTAAGCGCAATCGTCCACTGTTTGGGGTTGTTTTTTTGCCAATTAGTAAGCTTTACTTCTTGTTTTAAAAACTCACCATGATTTGTTATTGCCGTTGGTAACCAGTCAAATTTAAGCGCCCCATACGCTAAAGCTAATGGTATGGCGCAGCAGATTACAAATAATAAAAGTGGTTTATTTTTCATTGTGTGTCCTTTTTTTACTAGCAAAAACAGCCACGAATACACAGGCAATGGCGATTAAAAACCACTGTACTGCGTAGGCATGATGTTTTTGCGGGCTCATAACAACAGCTTTATAATGAGGAGTAGCTAATTCATCCCCTTCACCTTGCCTATAAGCCATGTAGTTAACGAGTTTTTGCTGACTGGTTTGGCTTAGCTTATTAAGGTCAATATTTTGAATTCTAATATTGGAGGGAACAGCTTCGCGTTCGAGCGTAAAGCCACTGAGGTTGTTCTCTTTTATTTGTGCAATTAATGTAAAGCGCTTAGTAGGAAGCTTTATTTTTGGTAATTCACTTCGAGATAGCGGGGCCTTAACCCAGCCAAGGTTTACCAAAATAGTGTGGGAGTCATCTGCTGGTTTGAACAATACTAATAAGTCGTATCCGACTTGTCCATTGTAAACTTGATTATCCAACAGCCAATATTGATCTTGAATAAATACCCCCGTTAATTCAACCAACACCCCTGCTTTATTCCAGTTAGAGGGTAAATTAGTAAGTTGCTGCCAACTCATAACACCTTGGGTTTGCAATTTTTCAATAGCCGTTAACTGTTGCTGTTTTTGCTCAGCTCTTTGTAGCTGCCAAAATCCTAAGCGCACACAAACAAGTACCACAACCGCTACCATACAAAGTGTGATTATTGAGCTAAGCTCTTGTTTGTGCCATAAAATTAACTGCATAAGGTTCAACCCAGTGATTATTAAAATTATTATCGTACTGTTGTTATTATTTATACTTTTTAACTTGTTTAGAGCTTTATTTATTATGGTATCGGGTAAAACAGATGGACGGCCTATGTCTCACTTTTTAGGCCGCCGAGTGATGTTTTCTGTTGTTGTATTAATTATGGTAATTGCCGCACTTAAATTTGACTTTATTAAAGCTAATAATTCACCAATAAATGCTACAGCACATATACAAATACAAATAAACACAGCCATACCACATCTACAAAATGCCAGTACCAAGCAGCAGCTTGAAATGCAAAATGCTTATCTTTAGTAAAGTGCCCTTTTAATATTCGTAAAAATATAACCAGTAACAGTACAGTGCCAAGGGTTACATGCATGCCATGAAAACCAGTCAATAAAAAGAACGTATTACCGTAAACACCGGCATCAAGCGTTAAATTTAAATCGTTATAGGCGTGTATATACTCCTCAACTTGCAGAGCCAAAAAGCAAACACCGAATAAAATAGTTGCCCCTAAAAATACTTTAAGTGGCGTACGTTTATTGTTTTCCATTGCTACGTGGGCAAAATGTAAAGTAACCGATGAAGCGAGTAATATAAGCGTATTAATAAGCGGTAGGCCTTGCCAACCCATAGCTTGAGTTGTATCCCCTGCTGGCGTTGTCACTAGCGGCCAAACCGCTTCAAAAGTGGGCCACAAAACCTCGTTAGTCATCGCATTATTGCCTGCACCTCCAAGCCAAGGTACTGATAATATTCGTGCATAAAATAACGCGCCAAAAAAGGCCATAAAAAACATTACTTCAGAAAAAATAAACCAGCTCATACCTTGTCTGAACGAACGATCCATTTGCGCTGAATATAAGCCTTGATCGGACTCAGTAATTACATTTTTGAACCAGCTATAAAGCATGTATAAAAGCGCGGCAATACCAACATATAGCAAGTAAACGCCGCTCCCACCTTCTTCTTTTGAGGCACTCATAACCGTTAATGCAGCACCTACCGCAATAAAAAATAAAGCAATAGCGCCCACTATTGGCCAAGGGCTTTGCTCTGGTACGTAGTAATTTTCATATTCTTGATTCATGTTATTTGCTCCTAGTTTTACACTAGACATGCAGGCTAGTTATTACTCGCTACTAGCTGCTCACTAATATCAAATACGGTGTACGATAAAGTTAGCTCCTCTATATCGCTTGGTAATGCGGTATCGACATAAAAAAGTAGTTTAAACTCAAGTTCTTCCCCTGCTTTTAGCGGTTGCTGATCAAAGCAAAAACAGGCAATTTTATGTAAATATTTAGCCGCTTTACCGGGAGAGACCGAGGGTACAGCTTGCATTACTTTATCGAGGTTACTGTTATTTTTAGCGCTAAACATTACCTCACGCATAGCGCCGGGTTTGACAGCAACACTGTATTCTTTTGACTTAACAACAAATGGTGCGCCACTTTGCGCATGGGTTGTAAAACTCACCCCTATTTCTCGGTTTTGAGTAACCTGTGTACTTAGCTTTGCTTTCTCAAGCGATGGCTTACCATTTAGCCCTGTTACATCGCAAAATACGTCGTATAAGGGCACTAAGGCAAAAGCAAAAGCAAACATACCTATGCAAATAAGTACTAAGCGTTTAAGTAGAGGCGCGTGAACCATTATTTAATTTCCGGTGGTGTAGAAAAGGTATGATACGGCGCTGGCGATTCAACTTCCCACTCTAAACCTTCGGCACCATCCCAAACTTTTGCAGGCACTTTATCGCCACCGCGGGCGCACTTAATTACCACGGCAACAAATAAAAGCTGCGATAAACCAAATGCAAACCCACCAATACTTATAATGGCGTTAAAATCGGCAAACTGCAGCGCATAATCGGGAATACGCCTAGGCATACCGGCAAGTCCTACAAAGTGCATAGGAAAAAATAGTACGTTTACACTGACAAGCGATAGCCAAAAATGCCATTTGGCCAAAGTAATATTAAACATATTACCGGTCCATTTAGGCAGCCAGTAATAAGCACCCGCCATTATCGAAAAGATGGCCCCGGTTACTAATACATAGTGAAAATGCGCCACCACAAAGTACGTATCGTGATACTGAAAATCAGCAGGTGTAATGGCTAACATCAGCCCAGAAAAGCCCCCTAAGGTAAACAGCACAATAAAGGCAATACTAAATAGCATGGGGACTTCAAAGCTAATTGAGCCTTTCCACATAGTGGCTACCCAGTTAAATACTTTTACTCCCGTTGGCACCGATATAAGCATTGTTGCGTACATAAAAAATAACTCGCCTGCCACCGGCATGCCTGTGGTAAACATGTGGTGAGCCCATACAATAAAACTAAGTAGCGCAATGGATGAGGTGGCGTACACCATGGACGCATAACCAAATAGTTTTTTACGCGAAAAGGTAGGCACTATGGTCGATATAATGCCAAAGGCTGGCAAAATCATAATGTATACTTCAGGGTGACCAAAAAACCAAAATATGTGCTGAAACATCACCGGATCGCCACCGCCTGCAGCATCAAAAAAGCTAGTAGCAAAGTATTTATCAGTGAGTACCATAGTCACAGCTCCCGCAAGTACAGGCATAACAGCAATTAATAAAAATGCAGTTATTAGCCATGTCCACACGAATAACGGAAGCTTCATCCATGTCATACCCGGAGCACGCAAATTAACTATGGTCACAATTACATTGATTGCCCCCATAATTGAGCTGATACCCATAATATGAACGGCAAATACAAACAACGCAGTATTATCATTACTGTAAGTGGTTGAAAGTGGAGCGTAAAAAGTCCAGCCGAATGCAGGGCCACCGCCAGGCATAAATAAAGAAGCCAGCAGGATTAAAAATGCGAAGGGTAATATCCAAAAGCTCCAGTTATTCATTCTTGGTAATGCCATATCTGGCGCACCAATCATTAATGGCACCATCCAGTTAGCAAGGCCGGTAAAGGCTGGCATAACCGCACCAAATACCATAATCAAGCCATGTACAGTGGTCATTTGATTAAAAAAATGAGGCTCAACTAGCTGTAACCCAGGTTGAAATAATTCGGCCCTAATGACCATGGCCATAGCGCCGCCAATTAAAAACATCGTCAGCGAAAAAATTAAATATAAACTGCCAATGTCTTTATGATTGGTTGTGTAAAGCCAGCGCTTAAAGCCTTTTGCAGGATGATGACCGTGGTGAGCTTCATTGGCGTTAGATTGTTCTACTATGCTACTCATTAGTTCGCCTCCCCTTCAGCATCAAGTGCTGCCTGAATTTCACTAGGTTGAATTACATCACCCGTATCGTTACCCCACGCATTGCGTTTGTAGGTAATTACTGCCGCAAGTTGCTTTATTGATAACTGTTTATCAAAAGCTTGCATTGCAGTACCAGAGCGGCCATGAATCACAACATCTATATGATCTTTTATATCACCAAGCACAATGGGGCTGCCTTTAAGTGCAGGAAATACGCCCGGTAACCCCATACCCGTTGGCTGATGACACCCAGCGCAACTTGCCATATACACTTGCTCGCCTAAAGTCATTAACTCTTCTTTAGGCAACGTTTGATCAAGCAGAGCAGCATCGGCTAATGCCGCTTTTTGCTTTGCTTGTTTTGCATCAGCAAGCCAAGCGTTAAAATCTTCCTGCGATTTAGCTTCAACCACCACTGGCATAAAACCATGATCTTTGCCGCACAGCTCAGCGCACTGTCCTCGGTAAATACCTTCTTCGTTAATGTTGGTCCATGTTTCGTTTATAAAGCCGGGGTTGGCATCTTTTTTAACAGCAAAATCAGGTACCCACCAAGAGTGAATAACGTCATCTGAGGTCATTAAAAAACGTACTTTTTGATTAATTGGCAGCACTAATGGCTTATCAACTTCAAGCAAATAATTTGGATTTTTATCTGCAAGGTTGGCTATTTCATCTTGAGGGGTAGATAAAATAGAATAAAACGCGACATCCTCACCCATGTATTCGTAATGCCACTTCCACTGCGAACCCGTAATTTTGATGGTTAAATCAGCTTTGCTGGCATCTTCCATTGCAATAAGTGTTTTAGTGGCAGGGATTGCCATGGCAATTAAAATAACAAACGGAATGGCTGTCCAAAGTATTTCTACTTTAGTGCTTTCATGAAATTGGGCAGGTACTGCCCCTTTAGATTTACGATGATGAATAAGTGCCCAAAACATAATGGCGAACACTATCACCCCAATCACACAACATATTAAAAATATGGTCATGTGTAGATGATATACATTATTGCTTATATCGGTTACGCCTTTGCGCATATTGTATTGGCTATTTGCCATTACATGCTGCGAAAAAACAATCAATACAAGCCACACGGTAGAGGTCAGTTTACCCATGTGACGGCTCCTTTGATGCTATTGCGAGTGCAAAGCGAAGAGGCATACGGCTTAAACGCCTATTCGTTATTTTTATTATTTAACCAATCTTATTTGTGTAATTAATTGGTATAGCTGCACCAACAAAGGGTATGTATTGTGTGTGTGCTCAAAACTAAAAGTTGTGAGTTATTGTTGGTTCAGCACATTAATGATTAGCCAAAAAACATACAACAAGCAAGCTTTAGTACAAAAAACAACCTACTCGTATTTTAAAACTTGCCTTAATTAGACCAACATAAATACAATTTAATAATCAAAAAACGAGTAAAAATAGGGGGTGTATCACATGAAAGAAAAGTTAAGTGCGAGTGCAAAAAAGTTTACAGCTTAAATAACTATATAGCTGTTTTAGTATTGCTAAAAGGTGGGTTTTTAAAACAAAAATGCACACTAAAAAGTGCGCATTTATAAATTTACTATCTAATATAGGCTAGAAATTACATCCAATCGGCGTTTCTAATTACGCCTACTGCTAAGCCTTCAATATTAAAAGACTCATTTTCAAGGTCTACTTCTATTGGCGTAAACTCTTCGTTTTCGGCATGTAATAATACTTTGCGGCCTGCTTTTTCTAAGCGTTTTACGGTTACATCTTCATCTACTCGTGCAACCACAACCTGTCCGTTTTCAGCTGTTTGAGTGCGATGTACAGCCAGTAAATCGCCATCCATAATACCAATATCTTTCATACTCATGCCATTTACACGAAGTAAAAAATCGGCGGCAGGTTTAAACATTAAAGGGTCTATTTTGCAATGGCTCTCAACATGTTCTTGCGCCAAAATAGGTGAGCCTGCAGCAACACGCCCAATAAGAGGTAAGCCTAATTGCTCTGGCTCTTCTTCTTCAATTAATTGAATGCCACGGCTTGCGCCTGGCTTCATCTTAATTACACCCTTTTTAGCAAGCGCTTTTAAGTGCTCTTCTGCTGCATTAGCACTTTTAAAACCTAATGTTTGCGCTATTTCGGCACGTGTAGGAGGCATACCAGTGTCTTTAATAAAAACTTTAATGAGTTCTAGTATTTGAGCTTGGCGTTTCGTTAATGGTCGCATACAACTGGTTTTCCATACAGTACATTTAACTGTGAGTATATACAGTTAAATAAAAATCGCAAATTTAAATTGTGCTTTAAAATAGCTAAACTAAAAGCATATGTGTACATTTTAGGTATTTATAAAATTCACATTTATAAAGTGCAATAAACTTGGTCTTAATTCAAAGGAGTAATTATGAGTATTTGGCACCAACCCATCACTTTAGAGCTTTGCAAACAGTTAGAGGAAGGCATTAACGGCCAAGGCACATTAATGAAAACCATGGGTATTGAAGTCACAGAAATTGGTGACGATTACCTAGTTGCTACCATGCCAGCAATTCCTGAGCATCATAATCCTATGGGTATGGTTCACGGTGGTGCAAATGTAGTACTTGCTGAAACAGTAGCAAGCTATGCTGCTAACTTTGTAGTCGATTTTACAAAGTTTTATTGTGTAGGGCAGGAAATTAGCGCAAGTCATTTAAAAGCATCTCGCAATGGTACTTTAACAGCAACCGCTAGGGCTTTTCATATAGGTAAACGTAGTTCTGTGTGGGAAATAAAAATAACAAATAGCCGCAATGAGCTGTGCTGCGTATCAAAAATGACCGCAGCAGTTGTAGAGCGCAGATAATTACTTATTGTTATTTTTCGATAGGATAAATAGTAATTTCCATACCTGCACCAATCGCAGATATACGTAGCAGTGTGTCTGCATGTAAAGCTTGGTTAAAGCATTTAGGCGACGTGCCCGATTCAAAGCCAATATCAAACGTTCTTCGCGAGCAGCTTAGCCATTGCTTAAGCGCGTTACGTGAACACGACTCAATAAGCTCGCACAAGTGGTTAATAGCTTTATCTGGTGTTGATATTTCACCTGAGGCTTCAATACGCGCAAGTTGACGATATTCGTCTTTATCATAATGCAAAACCGTCGCGTTTTTCTTTAAGTCTGCCACTAAGGCGCTAATATCATGTTTAGACTCAAGCTCTAGATCTACATTTAAAAATTGAATTTCCGACATTGTCTGCTTTTTACCCTCTTATAGTTTCATCGCAAACTTTAACGCAGTTTTACTTTTATACCAAATTAACAAAGCAGTAATCCTTGCTTTATCTTCATAAATACACTTTTTAACGCTTTTGGCACCTAACTTGCTCGTTTTAACTAAGCTGGCTTAATCGCTTAGTTTTACAATTAAACAATGAAATTAATACATACACTGTGTAAATAACGATTTTTAAGGAGCATTAAAATGGTAGATCATGGTCCACAAATTAAAAACGACGATCAGTACGATGCACTTCGCGATGAAGGCATGAGTAAACAAAAAGCAGCACGTATTGCCAATAGTAATACCCATAAAACAGCGGTGAAAGGCGGCAAAGCCTCTCAGTATGAGCAACGCACAACAAAGCAGTTATACGATAAAGCAAAAGAAGTGGGTATTAGCGGGCGCTCTAAAATGAGCAAACAAGAGTTAATAAATGCACTGCGTGAAAGCTAAAATTAACTAAAATCTACTGATGTAAATAAAGTCTCATATTTATAAACTTATGCAAAACTGCGACAAAATGCCGCAGCAAAAGCGTGGGAAGCTATAATAAACTAACGCTAAAAATAATAAGAAGATAAATATGAGCAAAAAAATATTTAAGCGTGCACGCAAATTACATAAGTGGCTAGGCTATTTACTTGCCTTACAAATTTTGGCTTGGCTTTTAGGCGGCTTAGTTATGAGCGCTATTCCACTTGACTATGTGCACGGCAAGCACCTTGCTAAGCGCACACTTACAAACCCATTTACACAAGCCGACTACCCCGCATCACTCGATAATATTACTGCCCAAGTGGCTAATCCCACTCAAATACTATTTGAAAACTTTTTAACTACCCCACTTATTACTGTTATCAATAATACCGAACAGCAAAGCTTTAATGGTTTAACGGGTCGCCCTTTTGAAAAACCCACTAAAATACAAATTACCGCTAATGCGCAGGCTCATTTACTCATCGACGCTAAGCCAATTAGTACAACGCTTTTAAAACAAGGCACTCGAGAGGTCGGATACAAAACAAATGTGTGGCAAGTACAATTTAACGACACCTTTAATACTACGCTGTATTTAAATGCAATTAACGGCAAAGTAATTACAGTTCGCAGCACTCTATGGCGTATATTCGACTTTTTTTGGATGCTGCACATAATGGATTACGATGAGCGAGAAGATTTTAATAACCCGTTACTAATCAGCTTTGCAGCCACCAGCGTGCTATTTTGTTTATGCGGCATGTTGCTACTTTTGCAAAATTTAAGGCTTAAAAGGATTTTTAAATAGGTTTATATTTTAATTTCAAGGCTTTAAACTAGCGCCTCCTGTAGTTCACGTATGTGATGGATATGCTTAAATTTATTTTAGCCTTTGTGGCTTGTTGTATTTGTTTTTCGGCATCGAGTGAAGAATTCACCCGTTTTTCAACAGCTAAAAGGCACTTAATTAAAACCCTGCCTAATAACGCCAAAAGCCTCTACTGCGGCTGCGACATTAAAAAACAAGGTAAAAAACTAGTGCCAGATCCAACGGGTTGTGGTTATGTGCCTCGTAATACATTTACCCGCTCAGGCAAAGTAAACCAGCGCGCTTTACGTATTGAATGGGAGCACATAGTGCCCGCATGGGAATTTGGCCACCAGCTACAATGCTGGCAAAATGGTGGGCGTAAAAACTGCCGTAAGGTCAGTGCTAAATTTAGGAAAATGGAAGCCGACATACACAACTTAGCCCCCGCTATTGGCGAAATTAACGCAGATCGCTCTAACTATCGCTTTGGTATGCTTAGTGAAAACGCCACACAATATGGCCGCTGCGAAGTAAAAGTTAACTTTAAACAACGCGTAGTAGAGCCACCATTTTATGCCCGTAAACGCATTGCCGACACCTACGCTTATATGCAAAAAACATACGGTTTAAAAATATCTGATAAACAACAAAAGCTATTTGATGCCTGGCAAAGGCAAGCATTTGCTAATAAAAGTAGTGCAAGCAAGCTCTAAAAAGCCTGGTTTGTATACTCATTTACATAGATCAGGGCCAAATACGTTGAATATTTAGGCGGGTGTTGTAGTATTTTAAACAACTTATTTACAAAAAGTAATTTTGTATGTTTAAAAATAATAAAGCATCACTGGCTATTATTGCTGCACTTTTAGGCCTTACACTTGCTGGTTGTGGCGGCGGTAGCAGCATGAATGAAACGCCAGACCCAGTAGTCACGCCTCCAGCAAGCTCAGCCCCAACCTGGACAGCTGGTGTATTTGCGCCATCGGATGATTTAAAAAACTTTTGCGAAACACCCCGCACAGGTAACGACCCGTTTAATAATAATGAGCCTTACCCAGACCAAGCAGGCTCAGCACTTTACGAGAAACTTTGGCTTCGCTCGTGGAGTGACGAAACCTACCTTTGGTATGACGAAATTGCCGATAACGACCCTGAAAACTTTGCTACAGTGGCCGAATACTTCGCACAACTAAAAACCGAAGACCTGACTGACTCTGGTGCTAAAAAAGATAACTTTCATTTTTCAGAGCCTTCAGAGGACTACTTTCAAGAAGCGCAATCAGGCGTTACCTCCGGCTACGGCATAAATTGGGCATTTATAGGCGACTCAGCCGATAGAGTTTTACGTGTTGCCTATCTAGAAGGTGACTCACCAGCAAGCCTAATTGGCTTTCAACGAGGCGATACCGTACTTGAAGTTGATGGCGTAAGTATTAATACCAATACACAAGCTGGCGTAGATACCCTAAACGAAGGTTTATTTAGCCCAACTAATGGTGACTCGCACACCATCGTTGTGCGTAGTAACGATGGCGCCGAAAAAACTTTTAACGTAACCGCTGGCAACATAGAGCAAACGCCTGTTCAAAACGTTAAAACCTTAACTACAGCAAATGGCACAAGCGTAGGTTACATGCAGTTTAATAGCCATATAGGTATTGCCCAAGAAGGCCTAATTGCTGCCGTTAACAAATTTAAAACCGATAACGTAGACGAGTTAGTAATAGACTTTAGATACAATGGGGGCGGTTTATTAGCGCTTTCTTCGCAGCTTGCCTACATGGTAGCTGGCAGTGCAAATGTGCAAAATCGTATTTATTACCAAACCCAGCAAAACGATAAACAACCCGTTGAATCGCCTTTTCCGTTTATAGATGAAGAGATTGATTACTCAACCTTTTTTAGCACTGGTGAAAGCCTACCCGATTTAAACCTATCTAAGGTGTATGTGCTTAGTACATCAGGCACTTGTTCGGCATCAGAAGCCTTTATTAATGGCTTAAAAGGTATAGACGCAGAGGTTGTACTCATTGGCGATACCACCTGTGGCAAGCCATACGGCTTTACTCCAACTCATAACTGCGCAACAACCTATTACACGATTCAATTTAGTGGTGTAAACAGTAAAGGATTTGGCGAATATGCAGCAGGCTTTGCGCCTACGCCTTCGCCGCAATTTGATGCTGATGTGAAAGGTTGTGTAGTGAGTGACGACTTCGACAATCAATTAGGCGACCCAAACGAAGGGATACTCTCTACTGCACTTTACCACATTGATAATAACGGCACGTGCCCTGTTAGTAATGCCTCTGCGAGTAATAAAACGCAAGTACAAAGCGCTTCTGGCGATAGCAAGCAACTATTACCTTTAAACGCACCTGATAACTTTAACCGTGGCAATATGGATTTAACATGGCCTACGTTAAATAAGGATAAGTAATGACAAAGCTAGTGGCAGTATTAATATTATTATTTATTGGAGGCTGTAACAGTATGAATAATGCCACTGCAAAGCCTGCGCTACTTATTGAGGTAACCCCTGGCGTTATAGCTACGCTGCAACAAGCCATTATTAAAGCTAAAGGTGGCAAGCTAGTTACGCTGGCCGACACTGTTTTTACTAAACGCAGCGAGCTGTTACTAAACCATGGTACAAGTAAAGATTCAAATGGCATGCCCATAATGGGCGCGCATAATATAAAGTCTGAAAAATTTGTTTTACAAATAATCGGCGAGCAGTGCGTGCTTTATTATCCTAAAAAAGATCTTACTATTGAGCTTAAAAACGTAAGTTGTAAAGTGCAATAAAATACTATTAAAAAGGCACACAGTATTAATACTGTGTGCCTTTATCATTTTTTACCTGGTTTATAAGTCTTGGTGCGGACCAAACACTTCGTAATGAATATGCTCGTTTTTAACGCCTAGTGCCAATAACTGGCTTTTTACAAACGCCATAAATCCAACGGGGCCACATAAGTAAAAATCGCCATTTGTAAGAGGTAACTGTGTTTTTATGGCCGTTAAATCCATTAGCCCAGTAAAATCTGCCCCATCACTGCTTTGATTAAACCACGTCATAGTTTGCAAACAGTTATAAACCGTACTTAATTCATTTAAATAGTGTGCAAACGCGTGCTGCTGAGTATTTTCGCACGCATGTAAATACAGAATGTCGTGATTAGGGTTATCGCTTAATAACGTTTCGAGCATAGCAAGCATTGGCGTTTGCCCAACACCTGCTGAAATAAGTACCGTCGGTTGATTACTATCCCGTAAAAAGAAATCTCCTGCAGGCGGGTATAGTTCAACTATGTCACCTTGTGTTAGTGAGTGTAAATAATTAGACACCACACCAGGCTTTGGCTGTAGCTCTTTTTTAACACTAATACGGTAGTTTTTACCATTACTTTTTTGCGAAATAGAATACTGGCGTATTTCTTCATATTCAGCGCCCTCGGGCTTAACTTTAACCCCTAAATATTGGCCAGGTTTATGGGTAATAACCGCTTCGCCATCGATCGGCGTAAGTGTAAAGCTTGTAACTAATTCTGATTCAGTTTGCTTGTTGGTTATTTCAAATTGGCGAGTACCGGCCCAACCACCCAGTGTTTTTTTACTATGTTCATATAAAGCCGCTTCTTCGGTAATACAAATATCAGCAAGCAGTGCGTAAGCTTCACGCCATGCGTATTCTACGTCTGGCGTAAACTGCTCTGGTATTAGCTCTTTTAAGGTGCCAATTAAATGAGCACCAACAATGGGATAGTGCTCTGGTAAAATATTTAAACTGGTGTGTTTATGGTTAATGCGCGCTAATGCCTCTTTTAACACCGCTAAATTATCAATATTTTGGGCGTATGCCGCTAAGGCGTTAAACAAAGCAAATTGCTGGCGGCCGGTGTCTTGATTCGCCATATTAAAAATATTTTTAAGCTCTGGGTTATGGCTAAACAAACGCTTATAAAAATGATCGGTAACAACCGTGCCAGCCTTGGCTAATAACGGAACGGTGCTTTTAACAATCTCAATGGTTTTATCAGATAACATAATGTATTCCTTTAGGTAAACTAACCACGACGTCCATCAACACGGCGCCGCGTCAGTATAGGTGTGCAGTAAATTAAAAATAACAAAAAAGCCACTAACCACAGCAAAGCACTTATCTGCCAAGCAAAGTGTGGCCCAATAATTAAGGGGAGTATTGAGCGAGTAATAGCTGCCACCAGCACAAGCGCAAAAGCAACAGATATATAATTAGGGGTGCTAAGCGTACGCCCTGTATGACCAAGCGATACACGGGTCATCATGGCTAAAATCATCATCCCTATTGTGCCAATAGTGATAAGGTGGATCGCATCTTTGAAGGGTATAACGCTTGTGTAAAAGCTAAATGCAAGCATCCATAACGGCCATTTAGTTACTTGATGGATAGCTATGTGCGCTGGCATAGACTCTGTTAAATTTAGTGGGCGCATTAACGTACTTCCTGCCCTAAACCATATTGAGCAACACAGCGCAGCACATAGCTAACTTTTAAAATAGCTGCCACTAAAATAGTGCTAATATGCGCTGATATTTGTACCTGCATAGAAAAGTACTCTGCATACGAGTAGCTAATTAAAATGCTTACAACTATACAAATAACGCTAAGCCCTAATACGGTATTAGCAGTAAACAAAAGCGATTCAAAAAATGAACCTAACTTAACATTGTTGCTTACATTATTTATTTTAAGTGTGTTCATAACTACCTCAGTAACCATTAACGTTACTTAGCTATTACACATACTGTGCCAATAAAATAAAACATTACTATTCAGTAGGTTAAATATAGTCACTTTACAAAATGAGTCTTTATGACCTACCCTATTTTAAATCATAAACACACGTATAGGTCATTTTGACATGAAGCAGCAATTCAACCTCACCCAAGTAGCTTTAGAGCTTGCCCAAAGCACCCTGCACGAGCACAGCTTTGATCAATTACTGGCAACGGTTGAGCGTGTAATACCTAGCGATGCCAGTGCATTACTTGTGGTGCAGGGCGAGCAACTTAAGCCCTTAGCCATTAAAGGCCTGATGCCCGACAGCCTTGGCAGGCGTTTTAAAATAGCAGAGCACCCTCGCCTTAAGGCTATTTGCAGTGCAAGCCACGCATTACAATTTGCACACGACTGCCCACTGCCCGACCCATACGACGGCTTACTGCTGGCTAAAACGGGCGATATTCCTGTGCATGCCTGTTTAGGCTTACCCCTTTATGATAAAAATGCACTACTTGGCGTACTCACGTTTGATAGCCTTAACGCAAATGCCTTTAGCAGTATCAGCACAGATATGCTAAGCACCTTACAAACGCTGTGTAGTGCACATTTTAAAACGGCTCTAGAGCTTGCCCACTACAAACACCATGCGCAGCATTCGAGTGCACTTGTGCAAGAGTTAACGCGTGATGCGCTTACTCGCGATGGCGGTGAAATAATTGGCCAAAGCCCAGTAATGCAAACGCTTAAAAATGAAATAAAACTGGTTGCTGCCTCTAACTTTAGTGTATTGGTTTTAGGAGAGACAGGCGTAGGAAAAGAGCTAGTAGCGCGCAATATTCACTTAAATTCTGCCCGCAAAGATCAGCCCCTTATTCACTTAAATTGTGCCTCACTTCCCGAGAACCTTGCTGAGAGTGAATTTTTTGGCCATGCCAAAGGCGCTTTTACTGGCGCACAAAATGCCCGCCAAGGTAAGTTTCAGCTAGCTGATGGCGGCACATTATTTTTAGACGAAATTGGCGAGCTGCCATTGGCAATGCAAAGTAAATTATTACGTGTGTTACAAAGTGGTGAAATTCAAACCGTTGGTGAAGACACACCAAAATACGTAGATGTTCGTGTGGTGGCTGCCACTAATCGTGATTTAAAACGTGAGGTAGCGCAAGGTCGCTTTAGAGCCGATTTATATCACCGGCTAAGTGTTTACCCTATTACCGTGCCGCCACTTAATAAACGTGAGCACGACATAACCCTACTTGCTGGTTATTTTATTGAGCAAACAGCCCGTAAATTAGGTATTAAACAATTAAAGCTAAGCACTGAAGCGCAAGCATTGCTTAACCAATACAGTTGGCCTGGTAATGTACGAGAGCTTGAACATGTTATTAGCCGCAGCGCATTAAAGGCTAAGCAAAGCCAATGGCAAAACCCTATAGTTACGATTACAAGCGAGCACTGCGATTTAATCCCACAGCTAAGTAATACAGTGCAAGTTAACACGCAAAACACCATTCACACTGCCTGTAATCAGCCATTAAAGCAGGCCGTTGAATCTTTACAATTTACAGTTATAACCGAGCAACTAAAGCAGCATAATTATAACTGGGCAGCAACGGCAAGAGTGCTGGAACTCGACAGAGCAAACCTTGTACGCCTTGCTAAGCGTTTAGGTATTGAGGTTAAAAAAACTATTTAAGGGTTTGGGGTTTATTAAAGTGCGCTTTTAATAGTCCTGCAAAAGCTTGTACTTTCGCGGTGCGATGCACTAATTGATGTGTTACTAGCCACACATCTGTTTGCCAACTGAGCTCACTTTGTAAAATAGGCACTAAATCAGCATATTGAGCGGCTACCCCATGTTGTAAACCGCCAACGCCTAAGCCTTTAATTATGGCTCTTGCTGCTTCGGAGGTTTCTGATACCCGTAACTTTATTTGCTGCGCCGGAATATACTTATCGGCCCACTCAAAATAAGGGACTTGTGCATTAAAGCCTGCCACACCCGATACAAAATTATGATGCTGTAAATCACTTAATGTTTTAGGCATACCATACTTGTTTATGTAGCGTTTGTTGGCGTACAAGCCAGATTTAAGCTTAGTTAAATGTTGAGCAATATAATCCCCTTCGTCTGGCCTTGGCCCTGCACGTACTGCAATATGTGCTTGCCCATGATCCAGCCTCAACCGCTTTTGTTCTAAAATTACTTCAAGCTGCACCTGAGGGTGCAAAGCCTGAAACTCCTCACAGACATCGCCTAGTACATCCATAAACCCACTGACTGTGGTAAGTAATAAACTTCCGCGTAACGCACTGTCGGCAGCAGCAATATCGTTATGTAATTGCTCAAGTGATGAATCTATAATTTCAGCTGTTGCGAATAGTTTAGCGCCTATTTCAGTTACTTTATAACCCCGTGCATGGCGATGAAATAAACGCGTATCTAAGTTTTTTTCAAGGCTATTAATACGTCTCAGTACTGTACTGTGGTGCACATTTAAAACCTCTGCGGCAGCCGTTAGCGTACCCAGCCTTGCCACTTCAAACGCTACTTTTACATCTTGCCAATCATCAAATTTAATTGCCACACTACCCGCCTTCTACTTATGTGCATATACGCACATAAGTGTTGCGTTTATTCGGGTTTTCTACAAGCAAAAATTTGCTACATTAGTGTCACACCCAGCAAATAAAAGGTCTCAATTATGTCAGCACCAAAAATTATCGCGCTCGCGGGTAGCCTGCGTAAAGATAGCTTTAACCAAAAACTTATTAACGAAGCGGCACGTTTTGCTCTGCAAACAGGCGCGGAGGTAGAAGTAATTAAACTCGCCGATTTAAATTTGCCATTATTTAGCGAAGATATTGAAGCACAAGGCACACCAGCCGATGCACAACTTTTAAAAGATAAGTTACGCGCTGCTGATGGAATTTTACTGGCAAGCCCAGAGTACAACGGCTCAATTACAGCCGCACTTAAAAATGCAATTGATTGGGCGTCACGTACTGAGCAAGGCGCTGCGCCTGCATTTCGCAATAAAGTAGTGGCGTTATTTGCTACATCACCTGGTGGGCTGGGTGGCTTGCGCGGCTTAAATCATGTACGCGACATTTTAAGCGGCATTGGCTCATTAGTGCTTGCCGATCAACTTGCTGTACCTTCAGCGTTTACTGTATTTGACGAAAATGGCCAAATAAGTGACCCAGCCACTGCAGAAAAGGTATCAGCACTTACTCAACAGCTTGTGTCGGTTAGCAGTAAGCTAAGTTAACATTACTTTGTCGCCGCTATTTTTGCGGCGATAAAATCAACATGAGTCACATACAGTAGCCCTGCTATTTTACGTATTACGTAGTCTTCTTGCGGGTCTATTTCATTGTCTGCATACGCTAAACGCCATAACAATTCTATTATTTCAATACGCTGAGCAGCACTACAATGCTCATTAATTTGTTTCGAAAATTGAAAGTAATCTATAGACCCATCTAAACTATTAGCCGCATTAGTGGTTAACTCTTCTACCTCTGAATCTGTTAAATTAAAGTATTTTTTTAAGGTTACAGTCAGGGTGTGTTGTTCATTATGGTCAAGCTTTGTATCGGCACGCATTACTTCAATAAGTAATGCAGCCACTGCGGTTTTTAAATCGTGCGGCTCTATACTCGGCTCTTGATCATCGAATACAGCAAAAAGCTGTTTTATTTGTTTGAACATCACATTATCCCTTTTTGGGTGTTAGACTAAATATAAAGAAATCGAACTTGTATGAGTAATTAATGGGTATTAAGTTCGCAAATTAAAGGATAGATTTTTATGAAGGGCTTATACACACCACATTTACTTGCTGGCGCTGCATTGCTAGCCTTTTCTGGTATAGGGACCGCCTTTGCCGAAGTAGGTAAAAAAGAAAAGTCATATGACTTTGATAATAAAGTACATTACTACCAAACCAAAATTGGTGAAGATAACTATAAAATAGAAATTCAATCAGACGATTACAAACACTTTGCTAATCAAAGTGTGTTTTTACTGCGCCACGCAGACAGATTATGCCGTGGCAGAACCTTTATGTTAAAAGTGCTTGAAGGCGTGCAAGAGTACGAACGTTTTCCTACCAAACCACGCGCTTATCAACCACCATTAAACGTTTTACTACAATGCGATACCCCAAAGAAAAAGGCAAAATAACACATTGTGCTATTACCTAAATAAGGTAAGCCAAAAAACCAACCTGTTTTATTGCCCATAACCCCAAGGCGCTGCTGGTGGAGTAATTGGTTGAGTTAAATCAAAGTCCACCTTAAACTCTCGCCCCTGGCGAATTAACCGATACGTAAATACCTCAGGGTAAATATACATTTGCCATGTATTACCCGCAGATTGCGCAATACCTTGTGCTACAAATAACTCTTTAGAGTATTGATCAGCAGGAAACGACTGCATTTGTGCAAAACCCGCATCAAGCGTATGGCCGCCATACATAGTGGAAGCATCGTCGGTACCATCTTCATGGCGGTGATCGTGCTTTAAACTCAAACCACTGCCCGTTTTAGTAATAATCCACGTACGTGATGCATCATCTCCCACATGAAATGGCACTTGCAGCTCACTATCGGTACATTTACGTACATGCATAATTAGTTTTTTATTATCAAATGAGCTTGGGCCTTTTGCGTTATCTACGCTTACTTTACCCTCAAACGCTTTACCACAATGCGCTGCAATACTATTAAAAAACGCATCCTGTGTTAGTATAGATACCAAAGGCGCAGGGCGCGCAATAGCTGCTGATGAGGCAAGTAATAACGTAGTTGCCGTTAATAATTTCATAAAGTACTCTTATAACAGTTTTTTAATACCATAGCGGTTTAAGCTAAAAATGGGAAATAGCTGCGACAAGTGGCTTTTCTGATCTATTTTTCATTAATGTTAAAAGTGAATGGTGGAAGTCTTGAAAAATTACCTCACCCCATATTCGTGAATAAACACCAAAATTTGTATTATCTTGCACGGTTGTTTTTAAAGTTAAAATTGTATTGCCGCTTTTATCTTCACTTAACTCATATCCACCGTATAGAGGTGAAAAGTATTCGCCGCCTAATTTTACGTGTTTATCGAGTGCATCATCGGGAATGGCATCTGGGTCTATGTCAAATCTATAAAGCATCTGTTTATTTGGCTGCCAATCCGTAATCACTTCTTTGAATATAACCCCTTTTTGCCATTTGCTGGTTCTAACAGCCCCAATACCCGTAGCATCCATATTTGCCTCTAAGGGTTTAGGCACACCTATTAATTGGGTAAGCGAAAATGGCAATTCTTGTGGCTCTATGGTGCTTACATTTGCAAGCTGCTGCCACACACGATTTATAGGCGCTTCAATAATTATAGAGTTAGTGACTTCGTACGTTTTTGATAAGTGTAAATAATTCACCTCAATAGGTGAAAGTAACATAGGAAGCAAAGCAATTGAGAGTAAAGAACGGTTAGCGTTTTTTGTTTTGTGACTTTTAATAAAGCCTGCCAGTAAACCACCCATACTTGCAAAGAGCATAAAAGCAGGCAAAGCCATGGCCACACAAATACTTCCTTCAAGTAACGTAATAACACTTACAAGTAAAAAAACAAAAATTGGCTGCCAAGCAATTGTCATCATTTGCCTTTTTGTTAATGTTTTTGAGCTTTTAAATTCAAAGTGAATACGAATATAGCCAATTGCAACGGGCACTAAAAACATAAAGGAAATAGAAACAAGGCTGCTTAAATTGTATGCATCAAGTAGCTCTACAAACAGCCGCATAAATATGCCATAAAGCGTACCGAGTAAAATACCAATTGATTTAGGGGATTGAATTTGCATTGTATTTCTTATTATTTGAGTAACCATTGAACCTAGCAGATGCGCTATGTCAGTTCAATTAAAATACACAGTCCACTACTTAGACTAAAGGATAACAGCCTTGTTTTTATAATGTTTCATCTAATTAGAACAAGCGAAAAAACACATAAACACCTGATTTATAATCAAATAAAATTAAATTCAATTTATAACTAAAACTACCAACTTGCAGGTTTAGCGTTAAATAAAGCCATACACGACCTTTTGCCTATACATTCCTGAGTAAAAGCTGATCTACCCTGCTCCTTCACTATTCATTTGCTTTAACAAAAGCCGTATTAATAAATAAGCAACGAGTAACAGGAGGGACTATGTCAGTAACCCCAAAGGGTAACGAGCCAGAAAAAACAAGCGCATCGCACGTAGATGATGCCAACAGCTATCAAAATAAGCATAAACCAAGTTCAGAGTTTAATACTCGCGACGAATACCTAGAACACGAACTGCAAATTATGCAGCCTAAGCGTTGGCGACCTAATTTACCATTTAGAGACTACCGCTTTGAATTTGAAGACACGATTCCAGCCATGGCGGGCACCATTGGTAAAGTCGTTATGGTAGGTGCTATTGCCGCTACTTTTGCTGCGCCACTAGGTTTAAGCGATGCGTTTGTGTTAGAAAACGTACGCTATGAATTACTCATTGTTTCTATTTTTATTATTTTGTTTTCGGGCTTTATTTTACCCACGGCTAACTTAGCCGGTACTCACGGCCCACTTATTCCTCTTATTCCTATTGTGGTTGCCGCTGGCGGCCACCCTATGGCATTTGGCTTGCTCATTGGTGCCTTTGGCTTTATTTTGGCGATAACCAAAGGAGGGAGTTTGCTGGCACGCTTAACCAGTAAAGGGGTGTGCGGAGGCTTGCTCATATACTTAGGTTTTATTGGCACTATTTCGCAGGTTAAAAAGCTGTTTGCATGGGCTGAGGCCATTGATATGGCGCACATTGCATTTATTGTTATTTTGGCGACCATTTTATTGTATGCGTTACTTGAGCATTTTAAAAAGCGCTGGTTAGCTGTACCGCTTAGCTGCCTCATTGGCGGTGTGGTTGCATTTGCACTCGGTGCCCCATTTGAGTTTCATACAGCACCGGGCTTACCAAATATGAACCCAGCTTATTGGTGGGGCGAAAATACAGGCTGGATGCTTGGCCTACCGACGCTTGAAAGTTTTGTGGTTGTACTGCCGTTTGCAGTATTGGCTGTAGCTATGTGGTCACCAGATTTTTTAGGGCATCAAGTTTTTCAAAAAATTAGTTACCCGCAACGTACTGAAAAAGTACAAATGAACATAGACGACACCATGCTAAGTGCGTCGGTTAGACAAACCTTTGGTTCACTTGCCGGTGGTGCTAACTTTACCTCATCGTGGGGAACCTACATTGTACCTGCCGCTATTGCTAAACGCCCTATTCCGGCGGGCGCCATTTTAACAGCCGTATTTTGTATTATTGCGGGTTTATGGGGTTACCCAATGGATTTAGCTATTTGGCAACCCGTGCTGTGTGTTGCGCTTATTGTTGGTGTGTTTATTCCGCTGCTTGAGGCGGGTATGGAAATGACACGCGAAGGTAAAACAACGCAATCGGCTGCTATTGTGGTGTTTGCGTCAAGCTTGGTTAATCCTGCTTTTGGTTGGTCACTGACTATGCTGCTTGATAACTTAGGCTTAATTGGCTGTAAAGAGCGCAGTGCTAATTTAACTAAAATGAGCCGCTGGGTTATTCCGCTAATTATGTTTGTGGTTTTAACCACAGTGATGGCCATTGTTGGCATGCTGCCTGGCATACCAGCGCTAATGGCTGATTTTAGACATTAATAACTAAAAACGTAACCATAAAAAAGCGCGGCTAATATACTCAGCCGCGCTTTGTTTTCATATGTAATTTAATGATTTAGCCTTACTGCCAAGGGCGCTCAGCAGCAAGTTGTTTTTCAAACGCATCTATTTGTGGGTTTAGCGTTTCGGTCACACCAATAAAATCTAAGCCACTTAATAAACGCTCTTTTACGTCTTTACGAATATCAAAACTAATTGGCGCAAATTTATCGCTTGTTAGTGTTTGGTTTTCAAGATCGATTTGAATGTTTATATCGTCGTGCTGCTCACTAAGTACAAACAACTGCTCAAGCGTGTCGGCTGGTAGCGTAATGGCTAGCATTTGATTGTTGCCACAGTTATTAAAGAAAATATCAGCAAAGCTTTCTGCCAAAATAACTTCAAAGCCATATTGCTTAAGCGCCCAAGGTGCATGCTCACGCGATGAGCCACAACCAAAGTTATCGCGTGTTAATAATATTTGTGCACCTTGGTAGCATGGGCGATTTAAAATAAAGTCAGGGTTTGGTTCACCGTTTTCTAGGTAACGCCAATCGTAAAACAGTGCCGCATCAAAGCCATCACGGCTAGTTGATGTTAAAAACTGCTTAGGAATAATTTGGTCTGTATCTACATTGTTTTTATCAAGTGGGGCCATTAAGCCACTAAAAAATACGCTCATTAGGCTTCTCCTCTAATATCAACAAAGTGACCATGTATTGCAGCTGCCGCCGCCATTGCAGGGCTCACTAAGTGAGTACGTCCGCCTCGGCCTTGGCGGCCTTCAAAGTTACGGTTAGACGTAGATGCACAGCGTTTTCCCGCTTCTAAGCGGTCATCGTTCATTGCTAAACACATTGAACAGCCCGGCTCGCGCCATTCAAAACCTGCCGCTTTAAAAATATCGGCTAAGCCTTCGTCCTCTGCTTGTTTTTTAACTAAGCCAGAGCCCGGTACAATTAACGCTTCTATGCCAGCTACAACTTGCTTGCCTTCAACAATTTTTGCCGCAGCACGTAAATCTTCAATACGGCTATTAGTACACGAACCAATAAAAACTGTATCTACTTTTGCGCTTGATAATTTATCGCCTGCTTTTAAGTCCATGTATCTAAGTGCACTGCGTATAGCGTCGGCTTTAATTAAATCAGGCTCTTGGTCTGGATCTGGAATGCATTCATCAACGCCAATTACTTGCTCTGGGCTGGTGCCCCACGTAATTTGTGGCTGAATGTCGTTAGCTTCAAGCTCAACACTTAAATCAAACTCAGCGCCGTCATCAGTTTTTAAGGTTTCCCAGTACTTAACTGCGGCGTCAAAGTCAGCGCCTTTAGGTGCAAATGGGCGACCTTTTAAATAATCATAGGTAATTTTATCTGGCGCTATTAAACCTGCTTTAGCACCCATTTCAATGCTCATGTTACATAGCGTCATACGGGCTTCCATTGAAAGTGCTTCAATGCCTTCACCGCAAAATTCAGCAACATAACCTGTACCACCAGCAGTACCTAATTTACCAATAACCGCCATTATTAAATCTTTAGAGGTTACCGTTGGGCAAAGCACACCGTTAATTTGAATTTTTAACGACTTTGCCTTTTTTTGCTGTAGCGTTTGCGTTGCTAAAACGTGCTCAACCTCAGACGTACCAATACCGTGTGCTAATGCGCCAAAGGCACCATGCGTAGAGGTATGGCTATCACCACATACAATGGTAGTGCCAGGCAAGGTAATACCTTGCTCTGGGCCCATTACGTGCACAATACCTTGGTTAATTGAGTTTAAATCGTAAAGTACAATGCCAAATTCTTTACAGTTTGCATCTAGCGCCATTAACTGGTTTTTAGATACTTCGCTTGCGGCATCAAGTGATCGGCTTTTAGTCGATACGTTATGATCCATCGTTGCAAAGGTTTTTTCTGGGCAACGCACCGTACGGTTTTTTTCACGTAGGCCTGCAAAAGCCTGCGGTGATGTCACCTCATGCACTAAATGACGATCTATATAAAGTAAATCAGTTTGCTCGTTTATGCTGGCAACGGTATGTGCTTGCCAAATTTTGTCGTATAACGTTTGGGCCACTTGCTAATTCCCTACTCTGTTACGTCGCAGCATAACGGTGCTGCGGCTTTAATAATTAAATACGTGAAACGATGGCTGCTGCCACATCGCTTGTGCTGTATCCGCCCTCTGGGTAGATATCTGGCGTACCAACGCCTGCTTCAACGGCTTCGGCTACGGCTTTTTCAATAGTGCGTGCTGCTTCGTCTTGCCCTAATGAGTAACGTAGCATAAGTGCGGCACTTAAAATTTGCGCAATAGGGTTTGCAACGCCTTTACCAGCAATATCAGGGGCTGAACCACCAGCAGGCTCGTACAAACCAAAGCCCGATTGATTTAAGCTTGCTGATGGTAATAAGCCCATTGAGCCAGTGATCATCGCACACTCATCTGACAAAATATCACCAAATAAGTTATCGCAAAGTAGTACGTCAAACTGGCTAGGCTGTTTAACTAGCTGCATAGCTGCGTTATCTACGTATATGTAATCTAGGCTTACTTCTGGGTAGTCTTTGCTTACTTCGGTAACGACTTCACGCCATAATACGCTTGATGCAAGTACGTTGGCTTTATCTACCGAGGTAACGTGGTTACTACGTAATTTTGCCGCCTCAAAGGCAAAGCGCGCAATACGTTCAATTTCTTTACGTGAGTAGGTTTGTGTATCAAATGCGGCCTCTTCAGCGCCTTGACCACTTCGACCTTTTTCACCAAAGTAAATGCCGCCAGTAAGTTCGCGCACACATAAAATATCAAAGCCTTTTTCGCTAATATCTGCACGTAATGGCGATGCAGCGCTAAGTGCGGGTAAAAGTTGTGCTGGGCGTAAGTTACAAAACAAACCAAAGTGCTTACGAAGTGGTAAAAGCGATGCACGCTCAGGTTGCTCATTTGGTGGTAGGTTTTCCCATTTTGGGCCACCTACTGAGCCAAATAAAATGGCATCGGCGTTTTCACACGCGCTTAGCGTTTTTGGTGGCAAGGCTTCACCAAATTCATCAATGGCTGCACCACCAATGGCATGATGCTGACGGTTTAGGGTAAAACCAAACTTATTGCTTACAGCATCAAGCACTTGCTCTGCTGCTGCCATTACTTCTGGGCCAATACCGTCGCCAGCTAATACTGCAACGCTGTAGTTTGTTTTACTCATCCTGCTTTCCTTTGTTGTTTTAAATCAGACACTTTTTGTGCACGATAAATTAAGTTGTAAACACGAATCATGGCGCGTACCGATGCCTCTACCACATCCGCAGCAATACCCGCACCGTGATAAGGGCGGCCATCGTATTTAGCAATAATGTTTACTTGACCAAGCGAGCTTGCGCCTTGGCCAGTGGCTTCTAAGTTGTATTCAATCATTTCAACGCTCATACCTGTTAAGCGCTCAATTGCCGCAAATGAGGCCTCAACAGGACCATTACCTGTGGCTGCTTCTTGTTTTGCTTCGCCATCAATTAACATCCCAATGGTAGAGCTTGCTACCGACTGTGAGTTAGACGCTGAGTTAACAAACTCTAATTGGTATTTTTCGTCTTTGTCGTTAATTTGATTAAAGTAAATCATGGCTTCAAGGTCGTAATCGTATACGGTGCCTTTTTGATCAGCTAACGCTAAAAAGCTCTCGTATAAGCTGTCCATGTCGTAATCAGCTTTTTGGTAACCTAACTCTTCTAAGCGGTGCTCAATAACATGACGACCCGAACGCGAAGTCATATTTAATTGGTTATTTGGCACACCGACGCTTTCTGGCGACATAATCTCATAAGTATTTTGCGCTTTTAATACGCCATCTTGGTGAATGCCCGAGCTATGTGCAAAGGCGTTTTCGCCCACAATGGCTTTATTTGGCTGTACCGGCATATTACATATTTTTGCCACTTGGCGAGATGCGCGATAAATTTCTTCGCTTTTAATATCGGTGTGTACGTTTAAGTGGTCTTTGCGCATTTTCATAATCATCGCCACTTCTTCAAGCGAACAGTTACCCGCACGCTCACCAATACCATTTATTGTACATTCTATTTGGCGAGCACCCGCTTGTACCGCAGCTACCGAGTTAGCCACAGCTAAACCTAAATCGTTGTGGCAATGCACACTTAAGCGAGCTTTATCAATATTTGGCACGTTATTCATTAAGTGGCGGATCATCGCAGCATATTCGTCTGGCGTTACAAAGCCAACGGTATCGGGTAAGTTAATAGTAGAGGCACCCGCATTAATTGCCTGCTCAACAATTTTACATAAATCCCAATGCGGCGTGCGCCCAGCATCTTCACACGAAAACTCAACATCATCTGTGTAGTTACGCGCTAATTTAATTGATTTAACCGCCATGGCCGTTGCATCATCTAGGCTCATGCGTAATTTGTGTTCAAGGTGCAAAGGGCTTGTGGCAATAAAAGTATGAATACGGCTTTGCTGTGCTGTGCGAAGTGCCTCGCCACAGGCTTCAATGTCTTTGGCAACAGAGCGTGCTAAGCCACAAATAATCGGGCCTTTTACCTCGGTTGCAATACGTTGCACCGAGCGAAAATCAGCAGGGCTTGAAACCGGAAAACCCACTTCCATCACATCCACATTCAAGCGGCTAATAGTATGCGCTAACTGAATTTTATCGTCTTCTGTAAGGCTTGCTTTAAGTGCCTGCTCGCCATCACGTAAGGTGGTATCAAAAATCCATACTTTATCTTTGTCTTGCATAACTGCCCCTCATTCCTGTGTTACCCAAATTTCAATTTATCCCAGCCGCGAGATAAAAAAAACCCCGCAATTGCGGGGTTTTAATGTTTAACTCAATGCAAACACACTAATCCCCGCTCACTGACCATAGCAGTAAGAGGTTAAGTTTTAGTGTAATTAAACGAATATTTTGCATCTTGTTTCTTGTGTGTGTGTTCAGTGAGGCTTATTTTTATCATTACAGCGCAGTGGGTGCAAGCATAAATATTCCACACAACATATTTAAAACCGAATCAACAGGGATATTCAATCCAATAAGACTCCATTACGAGAATTAAAAAATCAAAAACAGGTGCGCTTAGGCTTAATTTAATAAGCGCTTAAGAATACTCTGCTTATATTAACTTTTTGCTATTTTTTTAAGCTACGCTTCTTTATTTGTTTCTCTACTGTAATGCCCTGCTCCACGGGTAATATAACGTAATTGCCAAATCACACGTTCAGTTAACTCATCTCGTTGCTGACCTTCTAGATCGAGTGCCTCTGCACCAGCGTTAAATACAAGCGTTACCATGGCTTCAGATTGAATGTAGGCATGAATTGCATCGCATTTAGTCTCGCTTTCTAAATAGTGAGCAAGTTCTAAAATAAAGTGTTTTACTTCGCGCGCTACTGCGGCTCTAAAAGCTTTTGAGGTACCTGAGCGCTCGCGCAGTAGTAATCTAAATTGGTTACTTGAGTTGTCAATAAACTCCATAAAGGTCACTACGGAGGTATTTATAACACTTCCACCATCGTTAGCTATGCGTCTACGAGCTTGGCGCATAAGTTGACGAAGGGTTAAACCGGCTTCATCTACCATGGTTAAACCTAGTTCGTTCATGTCTTTAAAGTGGCGATAAAATGAGGTGGGAGCAATTCCGGCTTCACGCGCTACTTCGCGTAAACTTAAATTAGAAAAACTATGATCAGCACTTAGCTGGTTAAATGCCGCCTCAATTAAGGCTTGTCGTGTTTTTTGTTTCTGTTGTGCTCTAACACCCGACATCCACAGCTCCCTGAAGTTATTTATATGAAGTTTTAGTGATAATTAGCTTAATTGTCTAGTCTAATACTTGACGCCAAGAGATTGAAACACTATTTTAGCTTACAGTTGTACGCTGAGAGTAAATACGATGAATAAACCACCGATTATTTGGACGAATGTCCTGTTTTTTAGCCTAACCTTTTTGGCGGCTGCCACACTTGTACCTTGGTACGGCATTAGCTACGGATTTACCAGCGCACATTGGATTGCATTTGTAGGCTGCATGTTTTATGCAGGCCTATCTATCACTGCCGGATACCACAGATTATGGGCTCATAAAGCGTATAATGCACATCCTGCAGTTGAATTTATTTTTGCACTTGGCGGTGCTTTTGCATTACAAAACAGTGCCCTGCATTGGAGTAGCGATCATCGTATACACCACGGCCAAGTTGACGACCCAGTAAAAGACCCATACGCCGCAACTAACGGTTTTTGGTATAGCCATATTGGCTGGATGCTTCGTGATTACCAAGGTGACAGCTACGGTGATTACAGTAACTGTCGCGATTTACAACGCAATAAAATAGTTATGTGGCAACACAAGCATTACTTAAAACTTGTTATAGCAATGAATGTAGGCCTTCCGCTTGTGCTTGGTTTATTGGTGGGTGATGTGTGGGGAATGCTAATTTTAGCCGGTTTACTGCGTTTGGTGCTAAGCCAGCATTTTACTTTTTTTATTAACTCAGTTGCGCATATTTGGGGCTCACGCCCATACACTGAAAAAAATACTGCACGTGATAACGGCTTTTTAGCGTTATTTACTTATGGTGAGGGATATCACAACTTCCACCATATTTTTGCAAGCGACTACCGTAACGGTATTAAGTGGTTTCATTACGATCCTACAAAATGGATGATTCGCACATTAGCGGCACTGGGTTTAGCCAGCAAATTAAAACGCACTCCGGTCGAACGTATAGAAAAAGCAAAGGCCGAAACGCTCATGAGTAAAACCCAAACTCGCCTTGCAAAATTGCCTTTAGCCCAAGATAAGCTTACATTATTACAACAAGAGTACGATTTATTGCTGAAAAAACTGCAAAATTATTGTTCACTACAAAAACAAGTGTTAGAAGTTAAAAAAAATAACATGGCAAAGCAGTGTGAACAATCAGCATTAATGGCACAATACCATGAGTTGGAAGCCGCCTGGGAAAATCAAAAACAGGCATGGCTAGCACTTAATGCGAGGTTATTAAAAGCCTCTTTTAATTAATTTAGGAGTGGCTGTGGCCAAACAACCAGAACAAAAAAAAGTACCCGTGACATACCAATATGACGCAATAATTATTGGCACGGGTCCTGGCGGTGAAGGTACCGCCATGAACCTTTCAAAAAACGACAAAAAAGTAGCGGTTATTGAGCGCCAAGAAACTGTAGGCGGCGGCTGTGTACATTGGGGTACTATTCCTTCAAAAGCGCTACGTCACTCGGTTAGTCGTTACATTGAATACAAAGCAAACCCATTATTCAATGTAGGCGAGCGCCCTAGCCGTTTAACTTTTCCTGATATTTTACGTCACGCTAGTTCGGTTATTTCTAAACAGTCTAATTTACGCAGTAGTTTTTACGACCGTAACCGCATTCATATGTTTCAAGGCGATGCGAGCTTTGTAGACAAGCACACGGTAGAAGTTAAACGTAATGATGGCTCAACTGAACGCCTAACAGCAAAAACGATTGTAATAGCTACAGGCTCACGCCCTTATCGTCCACCAGAGGTAGACTTTAGCCACTCTCGTATTTACGAAAGTGACACTATACTCGGCCTTGAGCACGACCCACACCGTGTACTTATATATGGTGCGGGGGTTATTGGCTGTGAGTACGCTTCTATATTTAAAGGTTTAGGCGCTAAAGTTGATTTAGTTAACACCCGCGACCGTTTACTTGCCTTTATGGATGCTGAAATATCAGATGCGCTTAGCTACCACTTTTGGAATAGCGGCATTGTTATTCGCCATAATGAAGAGTTTGATCGAATAGAGACACGTGATGACTGCGTTATTATGCATTTAAAATCGGGCAAACGTGTAAAGGCTGACTGTATTTTATTTGCTAATGGCCGAACTGGTAACACTGATACACTGAACCTTGAAGCCATTGGCTTAAAAGCTGATAGCCGTGGCCAGCTTAAAGTTAACGAAACATACCAAACAGAAGTAGACAACGTGTACGCTGTGGGTGATGTAATTGGCTACCCTAGCCTTGCCAGTGCTGCATTTGATCAAGGCCGTATAGCTGCTGATGCGATTGCCTGTGGTAATTGTGAAGATAAGCTAATTATAGATATTCCTGCTGGTATTTATACTATTCCAGAAATGAGCTCTGTGGGTAAAACCGAGCAAGAACTTACCGCAGCTAAAGTACCTTATGAAGTTGGCCGTGCTCAGTTTAAACATTTAGCGCGCGCGCAAATTGCAGGCACTGAAGTAGGTAGCTTAAAAATATTATTCCACACCGAAACCAAAGAAGTACTTGGCGTACATTGCTTTGGTGAACGTGCCTCTGAAATTGTTCACATTGGCCAAGCCATTATGGAACAAAAAAATGGCGGCAATAATATCGATTATTTCGTAAATACCACGTTTAACTACCCAACGATGGCTGAAGCCTACCGTGTTGCAGCGTTAAATGGTTTAAATCGCTTATTTAAATAATCGCTTCAATAAGTAGTTTTAAAAGCCTTTATAAATAGGTAACAAAAAACCCGCAACTTAGCGGGTTTTTTACTTTTAAACAGTTTTAAAGCTTGTTTAAGTGGCTATTACTTATGGTACTTAGCACTAAGCTCATGTACTGCATTAATGAATACGCCAGCATTTTCAGGATCTACGTCAGGCGTAATACCGTGGCCTAAGTTAAATACGTGTCCATTGCCTGTGCCAAAATCTTCTAAAATAGTACCTACTTCTTGGCGTATACGATCTGGCGTACCATGAAGCATTGATGGGTCCATATTACCTTGTAGCGCCACTTTATCGCCTACACGGCGTTTAGCGTCGCTAATGTTAATAGTCCAATCTAGACCCACTGCATCACAGCCTGTAGCCGCTATAGCTTCAATCCATTGGCCACCGTTTTTAGTAAATAGCGTTACCGGTACTTTACGACCATCGTATTCGCGAATTAAACCATCTACGATTTTGTGCATGTACTGCAATGAGAACTCGTTGTAATCACGCGGGCTTAAAACGCCGCCCCATGAGTCAAATACCATCAACGATTGCGCGCCGGCTTTTACTTGCGCGTTTAAGTAATCAATCACCGAATCAGCGAGTTTATCGAGTAATAAATGAAGTGTTTGCGGCTCTGCAAACGCCATTTTTTTAATTTTACCGAATACTTTACTGCTACCGCCTTCAACCATGTAAGTAGCAAGTGTCCACGGTGAACCCGAAAAACCAATTAATGGTACTTCGCCTTTAAGTTCACGACGTATGGTACTTACTGCATTCATTACATAACCAAGCTCGTCAGTTGGATCGAGTTTTGGAATTTTTTTAACATCAGCGAGTGACGAAATTGGGTTTTCAAACTTAGGACCTTCGCCAGTTTCAAAGTACAAACCTAAGCCCATTGCATCAGGAATGGTTAAAATATCGCTAAATAAAATAGCGGCATCTAATGGGTAACGACGAAGTGGTTGTAGTGTTACCTCACAGGCAAGTTCAGCATTACGGCACAGGCTCATAAAATCGCCCGCTTGTGCACGTGTAGCACGGTACTCTGGTAAATAGCGTCCTGCTTGGCGCATCATCCATACCGGTGTTACATCAACTGGTTGTTTTGCAAGTGCACGTAAATAACGGTCGTTTTTTAATTCGCTCATAGCGTAAATGATCCTAAGGCTTGTAGAAATTGTGCAAGATTGTATCACCATATTCATCCCCCCTCTATTGCTTAGGGACGAAAAGATTGGATAGCTGTTTGAGATCAAGGTTTGTTGCTAATAAACACCTTTTTGATTAGTAAACAAGCAAAAACAACTAACAATAAAAACTTTTTGTTAATACGTTTGCAACATCACGAAAACCTTGATATTGTTTGTCCCGCGTTAACAAGAACAATAATAAAAATCTTAAAACAATAAAAATAATAGTTTTAATATAACAATAATAAAAATTACCCCATAAAAATAAGAAAACTTGTACTAACAAGTCATTGAAAGAAATTAGACCACCGTAACTGGTGGTTTTTTCTTGCCTGCAATAAAATTTCCTGTCTAAATATCTTTTAAAAAGTACAACCCGTAAGAAGGCTACTTTACTTGTTGATATACGCGCTAATTAAATATATCTTGATGTACATAAACTTTATTATTTTAAATTAAAAGACCAACCCAGCTAGGAGAACAATTATGCTGACGCGTGTAGAAAAAGCTCAACAAAAATGGGGTGGTAGCCACACAGTAATTGATAAATGGCTTAACGAACGCCAAGAACTTATTGTGTTGTATTGTAAAATGGCTGGTTTTTCACCTTACGATAAAAAAGATCATGCACTGCCAGAGCCGCAAGTTATTGAGTCTTTTTGCCAACTCTTAATGGATTACCTATCAGCTGGGCATTTTGAGGTATATGACGATATTGCAAAAGCGTGTGAAAAAAAAGGCTTACAAAGCCAAGAGCTTGCAAACTCTATTTACCCGCGAATTTCAAATACAACTGATGTAGCGCTAGATTTTAACGATAAATACGCCGAAGTAGATAAAGAAGACTTATTAGCTGATTTCGATAAAGATTTATCAATTGTTGGAGAAGCACTTGAAGCCCGTTTTGCACTTGAAGATGAGCTAATTGATAACTTGTTTTCCAACCACTAAATTAATTGAACACATTAAAAAAGGGACCTAAGGTCCCTTTTTTTTGCATTTGTACAATAAGCTTATTATTGCGCAGGTGCTTCTTCATTTTGAATTTCAAGTAATTCAACTTCAAATACTAATGTTGAATTAGCAGGGATTTTACCTAAATCGCGATCACCATAAGCAAGTTCTGAAGGAATAGTAAACTTGTACTTAGACCCTACAGACATAAGCTGTAAACCTTCAGTCCAACCTGCAATTACGCGGTTAAGAGGGAAAGTTGTAGGCTCGTTACGAGCGTATGAGCTATCAAACTCAGTGCCGTCTAATAGAGTACCTTTGTAGTGAACTTTAACTACATCAGTTGCTACTGGCTTTTCACCGTCGCCTTCGCTAAGTACTTCGTACTGAAGACCAGACTCAGTTACTGTAACGCCTTCTTTTTTAGCATTTTCTTCTAGGTATTTTTTACCTGCTTCTTTGCTTTTTTCAGACTCTACTTTTGCTTTTGCTTCTTGCTTAGTACGCACTGATGTATCTAGCTCAGTAAGTACTTCACGAATTTTTTCTTCGTCAATTTTTGCATTGCCAGCAAGCGCATCTTCAAAACCACGAATTAAAAGTGCTTGGTCTAGTTCAATACCAATTTCTGATTTGTCTGCAAGATCTTTATTTAAAAAGTTACCTACAGATGCACCAATACCGTATGCTTGTTGCTGTTCTACAGTGTCTAATTTAACTTCAGCTTTTTCTTGTTTTGCTTCTTGATTACAAGCTGTAAGCGCTAAAACTGACGCTGCAATCAATGACAATCTAATCGTCTTTTTCATTTTAAATCTCCGACACACTTTGCAGTTGTCATTTTAATGTATTATTACTAGTTAAAGATCAACGGCCCACATGATAGGCTGCTTGTTTAATGACTAAATTTCACGTTGTTAGCTAAACTAAAACATATCCAGTGATTAGACAAACAACCTAGGCCTTAAACGTGACCTAGTCTAACCTCTCAATCACGAAGAGTTAAGGGAAAATACCTGTATTATGTCGATATTTCGTACTTTTTTAATCGTATTTAGCTGTTTTTTAGCTATCGCCTGTACCGAAAAAAAACAGCAGGCTGTAGCTAGTTACGAACACGCAGCGCAAGGCGCGTTTTCGTCAGCGTTATCTAACGATGGTAAATACAGCTTAATCTCTTCTATCAACCATGGGGTCGCACTGTGGGATAATCAACAGCAGGTATTAAAATATCAATGGTATCAGCAGCAATCGCAAGACAGTTTAGTTTATGCCGTTGCTATAGCGTTTGATAACAGCGTGGCTGTTACCGCAGAAAAAACCACCTTTGCCGTATGGGATATAACCACAGGCAAAAATAAAGGTTACTACGAAATACAAAAAGCCAGTATTCGTGATATCGCTATTAGTAACCAAGGTCGTAGTGTTTTATACGGTCGAAGCGACGGTGTTGTGGTTTTCATAAACCTTGAAACAGGACGTCGTATCGAATTTTTAGGCCATCAAGATAAAGTAAACACTGTTGATTTATCACCTAACGGGCGCTATGCATTAAGCGGCTCTAACGATTACGTTGCTTATTTTTGGGACACACGTACAGGGCAAGTAATTCATCGCTTTAACCACCCTACTCGTGTAACCCAAGTAACGCTTGACCCTCAAGGTCGCTATGCATTTACCGCAGATAGTATGAAGCAAGCACATGTATGGAAGCTGACTACAGGTGACCTTGTGAGTAAACTGGCGTATATTGCGCGTCAGAAAATTTTTACTGCGGTACGCTTTAATGAGCAAGGTACATTGCTTGCTACGGGCTCGCCTAATAAGCGTGTTGATTTATGGCAATTACCCAGCGGTGAAAAAATTCAAACTTGGCAAGTAACGCCGCGCGAAGGCAGTAAGCCTAAATCGGCAGTGGTGTTAGATGTAACGTTTATACAAAACGGCAAGTCGTTGTTAACCGAGAGCTCAAGCGGTATCGCTGAGCGCTTTATTATACGAGAAGATAATGAACACAATTGAACATCGCTTAATGGAACTTGAAGCCAAAGTGGCTTTTCAAGACGAAACGATTGATATATTAAATGACGAGCTAAAAGCGCACCAACAGCAGCTTGCAAAAATGAAGCGTCAAACTGAGCTACTAGCAGAAAAGCTAAAAGAGTCGCAGCAGCCATCGTTAATGTCGCAAATGCAAGAGCCTCCGCCGCCACATTACTAAACACGCGACAAAATAAAAACCGGGTTAATCGCCCGGTTTAAATACACCAATTACTTGTTCAAATTGGCGAGTTGACGCCTGAACAGCATTATCGGGTTGCGACATTTTATGCCCACACTCAACACACTCTACTTTTTCAACATCATGTTCTCTGTATAGCATCATGGTATCCATAGCTTTACACTCAGGGCACGACGCACCAGCAATAAATCGCTTCTTTTGTCTCACAACATTTTTCCTGTGGTTTGAACTGTGGCTATTTTATCGTATAACTTCACCTGTTGATACGCTTGATAAGCGCATTAAGTTCTATGGTATGATAGGCGCAACTTAACAAGGGCACAGTAAAGTAACGCATTCATGATCCAAATATCAGAAATAGAACTACTTCGTGGCGGTAAAGCCTTATTAAAAAATGCATCAGCCACTTTATTTCCAGAACATAAAGTTGGCCTTGTAGGAGCCAATGGCTGCGGAAAATCAACGTTATTTGGTTTATTAAAATCAGAACTACAGTTAGACGCCGGTAGCTGCAGCATCCCTAAAGATTGGTCTATCGCCTCTGTTAAGCAAGAAACCCCAGCCCTTGAAATAAGCGCCATTGATTATGTACTGCAAGGCCACCCTGAATATTACGCGCTGCGTATTGCCCTTCGTGAAGCAGAGCAAAGCAATGATGGCGATACACAAGCTAAAGTACACATTCAATTAGAAAATATTAAAGGCTATAGCATAGAGTCTAAGGCTGGCGAATTACTGCATGGTTTAGGCTTTGCTAACAATCAAATAGAAAACCCCGTAAGCGCATTCTCTGGTGGTTGGCGTATGCGTTTAAACCTTGCTCAAGCATTGATACGCGACGCCGATTTACTGCTACTTGATGAACCAACTAACCACCTTGATTTAGATGCAGTATATTGGCTTGAGCGCTTTTTACGTGCCTACACTGGCACCCTTGTACTTATATCGCATGACCGTGAGTTTTTAGATGCAGTAGTTGATCAAATCTGGCATGTAGATAAGCAACTTATTAATGTGTACAAAGGCAACTACTCGCAATTTGAGCGCCAAAAAGCAGAGCGCTTACTACAGCAGCAAGCTATGTTTGAAAAGCAACAAGATCAAATTGCACACCTTGAGCAGTTTATTACGCGCTTTAAAGCAAAAGCCAGTAAAGCCAAACAAGCACAAAGCCGCGTAAAAGCCCTAGAGCGCATGGAAAAGCTAGCACCTGCCCATGCCGATTCACCGTTTAACTTTGAATTTGCAGAGCCAACAGCCCTTCCAAACCCACTTATGAGCTTAGATAAAGCGAAAGCGGGCTATGGTGAAGTCACTATTTTAAATAATATAGAGCTTAATTTAGTCCCTGGTAGTCGTATTGCTTTACTTGGCCGAAATGGCGCAGGTAAATCAACGCTAATTAAACTACTCTCTGGTGATTTAGAGCCACAAGCAGGTAAGGTTGTGCAGCACCATGGTTTAAACATTGGCTACTTTGCGCAGCATCAACTTGAATCGCTTGATTTAAAAGCCAGCGCTATTACGCATTTACAGCGTTTAAACCCTAAAGCCACTGAGCAATCGCTGCGTGACTTTTTAGGTGGCTTTGCTTTCATTGGCGACAAAGCACTTGAGCCGGTAGCCCCCTTTTCGGGCGGCGAAAAAGCACGCTTAGTGCTTGCCATGTTGGTATATCAAAAACCTAACTTACTGTTACTTGATGAGCCAACTAACCACCTTGATTTAGAAATGCGCCATGCACTTGTTATGGCACTACAAGGTTTTGAAGGCGCCATGGTTACTGTATCGCACGACCGCCACATGCTTAAAAATACCGCCGATGAGTTTTACCTAGTCGATGACGGCAAAGTAACTCAGTTTGGTTACGACTTAGATGCGTATTATCAATGGTTACTCAATGCCAATAAAGAAGCTGTTAAAGCCCAGCAAAATGATGAGCCTAAAGCTAACTCAGGTGTTAACCGAAAAGAGCAAAAACGCCTAGAAGCCGAATTTAGAAAAGCCATTCAACCGCTTAAAAAACAAATTGAAAAGCTTGAAAAGCAACTAGACAAATACTCTGCAGAGCTTAGCGAAGTAGAGGTCGCACTTGGCGATAACGAACTCTACAACGACGACAATAAAGCTCAGCTAAAAGAGTTAATTGCTAAGCAAGCAATGCTCACACCTAAACTTAACGACATTGAAGAAGAGCTCCTCATGGCGCTTGAAGAAATGGAAGAAAAAGAACAGGCCTTTGCCGATGAACTTGCTCAATAGCAATGACTTTTGGCAATTTGCGTGCACCTTGTACGCAAAGCCTGGGCAACAACAAACCTTGCTGGCACTGCAAAATCAGCAAGGTAAAAATGTTAATGTGTGTCTATTTTTACTGTATTTAGACTCACTTAAACTTAGCATTAGCGCCGAGCAGCTGAGTGACTTAATAGCCTCAATTAACGAATTTGATACGCAAGCGCTTAAGCCTCTTCGCTCTGCCCGTAGCTATTTGAAAGAACATCAGCATACGATTAGTGACTACGCAATAATACGTAAAGCGCTATTAAGCGCCGAGTTAAAACTTGAAAAGCAGCAACAGCAAATGCTTGTTGATAAAGCTAACCAGTTCAAAATGTTAGAAGTGATAAAACCTAATAATATCGAGCTATACGTAAAGCTAGCCTAAATTAAAACAGCACTTCGGTAATAATCTAATAGTCTTTAAAACATGATCTAAATCAACTTAGAGTGGTTACTCTTCCCACTTAGAAAAATAGTTTGATCTCGATCACATTACTCCCTGCAAACTCCCTCTATGATTAACTCATCAACCAACGAGGAGAAAACTCATGAACGTATTCTTTAGAGACTTTTTTAGCGACCCTGTATTATTTATGTCTTTTGGGATCTTAGGTGTCGTGATTTCTCTTTGTTTATTTTACGCTTTTTACTTTATTAAAAAAATAAGTGAAGCGGAAGTTCCTGATTAGCATTAAAAATTAAGCACGACGCACTAAAGCGCCTTATTAGTTTACTAGTTAGGCGCTTTTTATTTTCTGAAGCGAAAAATTTGATACACTAGCTTTTCGTTTAATACAAAGTGCGTAGTACAAACATGATCTCTCAGTTCAAACCAGCATGGTGGATGACCAATCGTCACGTTCAGACCATAATGCCGCGTTTTTTCCGCCCATTTCACAATACGTCCTACGAACTTGAGCAACTTGATACACCTGATGGTGATTTTATTGAGCTTGCGTGGTCGCTTCCACATAACGAAACCGCACCACTTGCCGTTGTTTTACATGGTCTTGAGGGCAACATAAATAGCTTTTATGCCAAAGGCATGATGAAGGCCTTAAAAAAACAAGGCTATGCAGTTGTGCTTATGCACTTTAGAAACTGCTCAACTGAAGTAAACCGCCTCCCCCGCGCATATCACAGTGGTGATACAGCTGATTTAGCTTTTTTTATAGATTATTTGCGTCAACAATATCCAAACCGCCCAATTATGGCCGTTGGTTTTTCGCTAGGTGGTAATGTACTTGCTAAGTACCTAGGTGAAGAACGCGAAACATGCCCATTAAGTGCAGCAGCGGTAGTATCGGCACCTTATGACTTATCGTCATCAAGCGATGTTATACGTAAAAGTTTAGGTAAAATTTATCAAAAGTATTTGCTCGACAGAATGAAAAAGTCAATGCAACGTAAGTTGCCACAAATAAAGCAGCAAATACCGATTACTACCGACCAACTAATGGAAATTGACGATTTATTAGAGTTTGATAACCAGCTAACGGCACCATTACATGGCTTTGAAAACGCTCACGATTATTACCGTAAAGCCAGCGCTATGCCGTACTTGAAAGACATCGCTATTCCTACGCTTATTATTCACGCTAAAGACGACCCCATGCTCTCTATTAAAGCCGTACCGAGTAGGCAAGATGTCAGTGAGCATGTTACGCTGTGCGTCTCAGAGAAAGGCGGACACGTTGGATTTATTAGTGGTAACAACCCATTTAAACCTATATTTTGGCTAGAACAAGTCGTACCAAGCTATTTTAGTCAGCACGTATTTAACAAAGCGAGTAACCAGCTGTAATGATAATCCCTTTTGAACAACTTGATAAAGACACCTTATACAACCTAATTGAAAGCTATGTACTGCGCGAAGGTACCGATTATGGCGAACAAGAAATAAGTATTGAAAGTAAAGTGGCGCAGGTAAATCAACAATTAAAAAGCGGCGAAGCCATGGTGTTTTTTTCAGAGCTGCATGAGTCGGTTACTATTATTTCAAAAGGCGAATTTAAAGCCATGCAAAGTGAAGAGCAACATCAGCAGTAGTAGTAACTATAAATTAAAGCTTAATTGTTGCTTTAATTTACTTGCTTGACGACGAGATATTTCAACTTGTGCACCATTACTGAGCTTTGTTAATAGTCCATAATTTATAGTTTCTTCAAGCTCAATTATCGCATCTAGTCGTATTATGTCACTGCGGCTTGCTCGTAAAAAGTAATCTGGGTTTAAGCGAGCTTCAATTTTAGTTAAAGAGCTATGAATATAGGCCTTCCCGAAAGCAGTATAAATCGCTGCATGATTACCAATACTTTCAAACCTTAAAATATCTGCCAATTGGATAATTTTCATGTTCTCAGAAAATTTAACCATCAATTTAAAGTTATCTTCTAAGTAACTAACAGGGCGCTGTGTCAGTTGCCCTTCCAGCTTTGCTAAGGTGCCTTCTAAACGGTCTTTTACAATAGGCTTTAGTAAATAATCAACGGCATTAAGGCTAAAGGCATCGACAGCAAACTCGTTATAGGCTGTGCAAAATATTATATTAGTCTCACCTGCTAGCTGCTCTGCAAGTTCAATACCTGTGCCGCCCGGCATTTCAATATCAAGAAAAACAACATCAGGCTTATGCTTTTTTATTAATTCATAAGCATGGCTAATATTTTCTGCCTCATCGATTATATCTATGTGTTTATAGGGTTTTAATAACCGAGCTAACTCATTTCGAGCAAGTAGCTCATCATCGACTATTAATGCTGTTATGGTCGGCTTATTATGTTGCATAGGGTACCTCCAAAGTTGCATTAAACTGTCCGCTCTGTTTTTTAATGAGCAACTTACCTTGTTGCGCAAACATCAGCTCAAGTCTTGATTGAATGTTCTGTAATCCCAATTTGGTGCCGGGTTTAAGTTTCGTTTCATCAAAAGGGTTACTCACTGTAATCGTGACTGTTTCCCTTGTTCTCACTACATTTACTTTTATTTCTCCACCCTCTACTAAATGGGCAATACCGTGCTTTGTGGCGTTTTCGATTAAAGTTAATAAAGCCATACTCGGTAATACGACTTTTTTTAACGCGTCATCACACTGCATTGTGACTAAAAGCCGTTTACCAAACCGTACTTTTTCAATCGCCAAATAATGTTCGCATACCGTCCACTCTTGTTCAAAATTGACGTGGGTTTGTAAGTCTGTGGTTAGGTTATATCTAAATAGCTCAGAAAGCTGGGTAACAATATCAGCGGCTTTATCTTGATCTTGGTAAATCATGCCACGAATTGAGTTTAAGGTATTGAATAAAAAATGAGGATTGATTTGATTTTTAAGGTTTTCAAGTTGCTGCTCTTTCAGCTGACTCATAATAAGTTTTTTCTCTCTTCGCGATACTACCGCTAAGTAACAACCACTCCATATTAAACTCATTACTAACGCATTAAAAAAGCTTGAGAACACCCCGGTAAACTGTTGCTCATTTAAATCTACCGTTGCTTCTCCATACATTTGTATGCTCATACTCGAAGCACTCTCAGGTAAAATGAAAGGCGTAAAATAAACTACATTCAGAGTCTGTATTAATGCTAACACAATAGATAATGCACTTAGCAAAAAAATATTGAGTCGTGCTATTTTTAACTTACCACACAACCGGTTACCTAAGGTGTAAAGGATAAAATGGGTCAATAACACAAATACAGATGCATGCGAGATAGTCCTTAAAAGCAAATTAGCATGGTGCTCTGATGCCGTATTTAATATCGCAATTCCTAAGCTATAGTTTATAAGTACAATACAAGTAAAAACCAACAACTGGCAAAACCAATAACTTCGCATGAGTACTCTCCTTTGATAATTCACAGTATTGTACTCAAGACCTATTAAGTTACTACTCAAAATTTTGATACCACAGTAAAAAACATTGATTGATTATTGCCAACACTTAGGTAACCCGCGCTAAATAAGGCATACTTTGCTTTCGTTGTTTCCAGTGCGAACTTATAACCAGTCTCACTCTTTAACGCATCGCGATGCTCTAGCGCCGTATTCAGCACAAAATCCTTATAAAAATTATATTTACCACCCACACGAGTTATATCAAATGTTTGAGAACCAACATGATTATTAACATCGAGCTGCTGCTTCATTAATGCACTTTCAATATAAAAATGTGCTTTGTCTGAATATGCCCAATTAACCCCTAAGGTGATTTCGGTTTGAGTTAAATTAGATTTGCCACCCTCTTCATTTATTTGATGCTGCAAGCGCCCATAAAGATCAACCTTACCATTGAGCTGGTCTTCTGATAGTTCGCCTAATGAAGCTTGGTAATTAATACCAACACCCTTACCATCAAACACGTCTTTAATTTTGGCTGTTTGAAAGTCCACAGAAAAACCCTCATGGAATTGAAGCACTGAATCGGCTTTAACTATTTCATCTGCGTAACTAAATGATGAAAAACCCAATAATAATGTTGCTAAGGTTGGTTTAAAAGATAGTTTGTACTGCTTATTGTTGATAGTAAATTGCATAGTGATGTCCCTTAAATTGCAGTACGCCTTAGATGCATACTGAGTCTTTGTTGACTAGGACTATAACGATTACACTTGATACCGAAGGGTAATAAGTGATTAATGGCTAAATAAGGGGATAAGCGGATAGTAGGCAGGACGAATCGATTGTTGTTACAATCATTAGCATTATTATAATAAAACAGGTAAGAACATGAAATTACGTTTAGCACTTAGCGCCATCGCACTCACCGCGGCAGGGGCACACGCTACGCAAGTTACCCCTTCAGATAAAGCAATCAAACTCACGCAAGACACCATTTTAATCGATACCCATATTGATGTACCGTATCGAATTCATAAAAACTGGGTTGATGTAACCAAAGCGACCGATGGTGGCGATTTTGACTATCCTCGCGCTGTGAAAGGCGGTTTAAACGCCCCATTTATGTCGATTTATATTCCTGCGCATTTAGAGTTTGAAGGCAAAGGTAAAAGTTACCAGTTAGCCAATCAAATGATTGATAGTATGGAAGCCATTGCTCAGCGAGCACCTGATAAGTTTGCCATTGCCAGCTCAAGCACTGATATAGAAGAGCAGTTTAGACAAGGTAAACTATCTATTGCCATGGGTATGGAAAACGGTTCACCCATTGAAGGTGATATGAAAAACCTTCAGCACTTTTATGACCGTGGTATCCGCTACATCACGCTAGCTCACTCGCAAAGCAATCATATTTCTGACTCTTCTTACGATATACGCCGTAAATGGAAAGGTTTAAGCCCATTTGGTAAAAAGCTTATAACTGAAATGAACAATGTAGGTATGTTAGTCGATGTATCGCATATTTCAGATGATGCGTTTTATCAAGTAATGGAGCTCTCTAAAACGCCGGTAATTGCCTCGCATTCATCGCTACGTAAGTACACGCCTGGTTTTGAGCGAAATATGAATGACGATATGCTACTCGCACTTAAAGAAAATGGCGGTGTTATTCAAATTAACTTTGGCTCAAGCTTTGTTACCGCAAAAGCGGGTAGCTGGGGTAAACAATTAAAAAGCTCAAAAGAGTCAGCTAAAAAAGAAGGCACCAAGCTAAGTAAAGATTTTGATGCTGCGTATCGTGCTAAAAACCCATACCCATATGCAAGCCTTGAACAGGTGCTGGATCATATTGACCATGTTGTTGAACTAATTGGTATTGATTATGTTGGTATTGGTTCTGACTACGATGGCGTGGGTGATTCACTACCTATAGGCTTAAAAGATGTATCTAGCTACCCTAATCTTGTTCAAGGCTTAATGGACAGAGATTATAGCAATGCTGATATCAAAAAGATTTTAAGTGGCAATTTATTAAGAGTGTTAAAGCAAGCTGAAGAGTACGCGAAGAAACACTAGCCTATAAAAATTTCGAGAATTTGATTAATAGCACGGCTTAAAGTCGTGCTTTTCTATACCTTAATTATATTTAAATTACTTAAACTTAAAGGTAAACCTAGCCCTCTAAATTTAACTCCGAGCTACTTTATCGGGGTCAGATCACAGATCAGATAGCTGATAGCTTAAAACTAATCACTTTTCTTCAGACATTAAAAAAGGCCACCTAAGTGACCTTTTTCTAATAATTAACTTAAAAGTTAACTATTACTCATTGAACGTTACTACAAAGCACCTACGCCTAAGGTAAGAGCGCCACCTTCATGTATGCTAAATTTCAGGCATTGAAAAACCCGAGACTAAGCTCGGGTTTTTTTAGTAT
>NZ_JAGJEI010000016.1 GCF_018100985.1 Pseudoalteromonas sp. MMG007
TATATTCAGGAAAGTTTTGTGGAAGTCGAAGAGTTAGGTCCTCTATATTTTGATGAGAGATTTGAAAGCGATATCGAATCAATAAATGATTCCGCTAATGGACTTTTTATAATCATTGAATCAAAAAATGAATTAGGCAAGGATATGAGGCTTAAGCTTAGTTTTGAGTTGTCTATGGCTTATAGATATCTTGATGAAGCTGATCTTTCATATTACTGGGAAACAAGATTATTTTCTTCACGCTACCATGTTTATCGAATATTAAACGGTGGCTGGTCGAATGGCGAGCCTAGACATAAAGGTGTTATGGTTTTTACCGACGCTTGCCGAAATAAAGAGTACTTCATAGCCACTTCAAATGGTTGTATGAATGTAGTTAGTGATAATCCTCCAGTGATTGAGATATTGAATATATAACAAGTTGCTTAAACGGACACAAACAGCTGGCTGTGCTCGTTCCTCGCTATTATAGCCAGCCATTTTTAGCCGCTTAGCAAAGCGTTATGTTTTTAATAGGGGGCAGTGTGATAATTCACTTCACCAGAAAGTTTGATTACCTTAAATCTATTTTGTCTTCTTGTTCATTTAGGCTGAGCTATTGTGGTGAGTACTTTGGTGATAATACAGGCAAAGTAATTTCTAGAGCCGCACATCCAATGGTATCTTTCAGTGACTATAACGATGAAGAATTACATACAAAGATCGTAACGTACGGTGGGTATGGTATCGCAATTAAAAAAAGTTGGGCTGTCGAGCACGGGCTAAGTCCAGTCAACTACGTTGAGAAAAACTCACCCGTTGCACAAGGATTAGTCTCTTTATTGAAAGCACGACAAAATAAAAAAATACCTAGCTCACTTCGCTTACCAATCATTCAATTGAAATGTTTCACCAAGCATGTCTATGGCTTTAATAGCAAGTTCAACGAGCCTAGCTTCGATTTCAAAGCAGAAAATGAATGGAGGTTTGTTCCTAGCCTAAAGCAGATAGGTCGCAATAAAATATCAGAGAACTTTTCCACCTACGACAAGAACCAGCAGAAATATAATAAACGGTTAGAAAAGTACCCGTTACGATTTTCTCTTACTGACATAGCTTTTGTTTACGTAAAATCGGAGATTGAGAGAAATGAAATAATTACACAAACTGGTTTGCTAGCATCTCAAGTCAAGCTGAGGCTATGGGTAGAAAAAACATAACAAGTGATGAAAAGAAAATTACAGTCGGCTATAATTTTCCACTTAGGTAAGCGTTATGTGATCAAGGAGAGTCTCACAATGATATTTGAATACATTCCTCAGGTTTTGGGGATATTAGCTTTATCAATCTATTCAGTACGTAGGTTTAAAAATGGATATGATGAGAAGAATTTCTTCAATGTCGCTACTATTTGGGCTGTAGTAGCTTTAATAACGTTTTGTTTTTCAATCATGTCTTTTGTTGTTCTCAATATATATTTTGGCGTTATTTATTGCGCTGTTTTTGGTGTTTCAATTGTTGTTGCTATGAAATTTCGTAACACAGAAAAACAATAATAAGTAAAACACCCATTCTAATTTTGCACTTTCAATTAGAATCGAGTACACATCGATTAGATAAGCTAAGTTGGCTTCACTTCAAAATGAAAGTATATTTTTGTTAAACCGTACGGTTTTTTATTATGTACTTTTATTAAAAATATCTTCTAATGTTAAACTACAAAAAACTTAACTACTTAATATAGCCATGGCATTTTACATTCCTCTATTACAGCCTCATTTTAAACACATTGAAATTGGCGATACGTTAACATCGCTTTGGAGTGGGTGTGGCAGTATTGTTCAGTGCAAGCTTGATGATGAGCCTTGTGTCGTCAAGGCAATTAAAATACCAAGCCACATACACCATCCTAAAATTAAGCAAAGCGAATTTGCACTAAAAAGAAAACAGTACTCTTATAGCGTTGAATACACTTTTTATAAGCGTTACAGCTCGTTTTTACCTAGCATAGCAAAAAGTATTGAATGTATAGGTGCAATTAATAAAGATGATGAATATGCGCTGGTGTTTAAGGATTTCACCAAACATGGGTTTACTCAAGCAGGGCTACAACATGTTAAAGCTATATTAAAGTGGCTGGCATACTTTCATGCGTTTAACTTAAATAAACCCGCTAACAGGTTATGGCAGCAAGGTAACTACTGGCATTTAAGCACACGCCCTGATGAGTTTAATAAATTAAATGAACACGTCGATAAAAAGTCCGATATTAAAAGTGCAGCACATAAAATAGATAAAATATTGCAAACATCGCACTATAAAACGCTGATTCATGGCGATGCTAAACTTGCCAATTTTGCGGCTGATGAGCAAAGTGAAATACTAGGGTATGACTTTCAATATGTGGGTACTGGAGTAGGGATTATAGACGTGATGTACTTTATGACTAGTTGCTTTAATGATAAGCAGCTACATGATCACGCAGATGAATATTTAGCTTATTATTTTACGCATTTAAAAAGTGCGCTTAAAATTTATCAGCCAACTATTGATGCTGATGATGTTACTGCTCAGTGGCAAGAATTATGGCCGCTAGCATGGGCTGATTTTTTTCGCTTTTTAGCAGGCTGGAGCCCTGAGCATTTTAAAATTAGTAGTTACATGCTTAAGCAGGTAAATATCACGTTAGCAAGTAACATTTAATAAACACAACGGGTTGGTGGTTTGCATAAATATCAATCAAATCAGCCAATTTTGGCACGATCTATGAAATCTTTACTAAAACTACAGGTCAAATGACCTTTTTTAATATAAAATACCGCAAATTCTTGTATCAATAGGTTTATATCATGGCTATTCACGTTATTTCACACCCTCTTGTTCAACATAAACTAGGCCTAATGCGTGCGCATGGTATTAGTACAAAAAGCTTTCGTGAATTATGTTCTGAGGTGGGTACATTATTAACCTACGAAGCAACTAAAAACCTACAATTAGAAGATAACGAAATTACAGGCTGGGATGGCAACAAGCTAAAGGTTGAACACATTAAAGGTAAAAAAATTACCGTAGTGCCTATTTTACGTGCAGGCCTTGGCATGATGGATGGTGTAATGCAGCTTTTACCAGCAGCTAAGGTGAGCGTTGTTGGCCTTGAACGTAACGAAGAAACACTTGAACCTGTTCCCTATTTTGAAAAGCTAGTGGGTAATATTGATGAGCGTTTAAGCTTAGTGATTGACCCTATGCTTGCCACTGGCGGCTCTATGATTGCTACAATCGATATGCTTAAAAAAGCGGGCTGCAAAGAGATTAAAGTAATTGTGCTTGTTGCTGCGCCAGAAGGCGTTGAAAAAACATTAGCGGCTCATCCTGATATTGAAATATTTACAGCATCAGTCGATAGCCACTTAAACGAAAAGGGCTATATTATCCCTGGTTTAGGTGATGCGGGCGACAAAATTTTTGGTACTGTTTAGGAGTATTCAGTGCAGCAGAATGACACTTTTTCGATAAAAACTATTTTAACTGGCGCGCAAATGCTGTTTGTAGCATTTGGTGCGTTAGTATTGGTGCCACTTTTAACTGGCCTTGATCCTAATGTGGCACTTTTTACTGCGGGTATTGGTACGTTACTGTTTCAATTAGTGACCAAAGGCCAAGTACCTATATTTTTAGCCTCTTCATTTGCCTTTATTGCACCGATTATAGCTGCTGTGCAAATGTGGGGCGTACCTGCCACTATGGGCGGATTAATGGCGGCAGGCTTTGCCTATATGCTTTTAAGCTTATTAGTTAAGTTTAAAGGAGTCGCAACGCTTCATAAAATTTTACCCCCTGTGGTTGTAGGCCCAGTAATAATGGTTATTGGCCTTGCACTTGCACCTGTTGCAGTAAATATGGCCATGGGTAAAAGTGGTGATGGTAGTATTCAAATTATTGATTACAATAGCGCTATTTATATTTCGTTGTTCTCGTTATTGGTTACCCTTATTTTTGCTGTGTGGGGAAAAGGCGTATTTAAGCTTATTCCTATATTAGCAGGCGTTGTAGCGGGTTATTGCTTATCGCTTGGTATGGGCGTTGTACAATTTGATGCGGTATCTAATGCACAGTGGTTTGCTGTTCCAAACTTCACATGGCCTGAGTTTAAATGGCAAGCTATTTTGTTTATGGTGCCTGTAGCAATTGCCCCTGCTATTGAGCATATTGGCGACATGATGGCTATTAGCCAAGTTACCAATAAAGACTTTTTGAAAAAGCCTGGACTTCATCGTACTTTGTTTGGTGATGGCCTTGCTACTTCTGCTGCATCGTTATTTGGTGGCCCGCCTAATACTACATATTCAGAGGTTACGGGCGCAGTCATGCTTACTAAAAACTTCAACCCAAAAGTAATGATGTGGACAGCTGTTATCGCCATTATTTTAGCCTTTGTTGCCAAAATGGGCTCTGGTTTACAAACCATACCAATACCGGTAATGGGCGGCATTATGATTTTACTGTTTGGCTCTATTGCTGTAGTAGGTTTAAATACATTAGTTAAGTCGGGTGATGATTTAACCGCCCCGCGTAACTTAAGTATTGTTGCACTTATTTTGGTATGTGGCATTGGCGGTATGCATATTGGTGGCAGCCAATTTAGCCTAGAGGGTGTAAGTTTATGTGCTATTTTAGGCATTGTTCTAAACTTAGTTTTACCCAAGGCTCAGCCTCAAGAAAATGAGTAATGCACGCAAGTTGAAAATATTGCACCATAATAGCGCATTTTAAATGCGCTATTTTTTTAAGTAACTAAAATATATACAAAAAAAATAATGGTCTAGTACCTGCATTTAATTCTTAGAACGCATTGTATGCAAAGGAGTTACTATGTCAGAGGCCAATATTGTGGATATAACCCCGTTTTTAACAAAACACCAACTGCCTTTAAAGTATCAATATTTAAGTGAACAATATTTTGTTCCACTTGCGCATGACATCCTAGAATCTAAAAAAACAAATACTCCTATTTTTGTTGCTATAAATGGATGCCAAGGCTCAGGTAAAACAACTCTCGCCGATTTTTTAGTTACTTGGTTTTCTAAAAACACACCTTTTAATAGTGTCGCGTTGTCTATTGACGATTTTTATTTAGCAAAACAAGCACGCGCTGAACTTGCAAGCGATGTACACCCTCTATTTACCACACGTGGCGTACCTGGGACCCACGATGTGACACTGATGAATAGCACAATTACTAATCTACTCGCTGGCGAGACAAAAGTACCACTTCCTCGTTTTAATAAACACGAAGACGACTGCGTACCTAAAAGCGAATGGGTTACAAACGACAAACCCGTCGATATTGTTATTTTAGAAGGCTGGTGTGTAGGCAGCGAGCCGCAGCCACCATTTTCACTAAGCGAGCCACTTAACGAACTAGAGCAACAATACGATAAAGAAGGTGTTTGGCGTCGTTGTGTAAATAGTTGTTTGGCAAACGAATACAAATCTGTTTTTAGCTTAATTGATTACACCGTGATGCTTAAAGCGCCCAGTTTTAGCGATGTTTTTACATGGCGACAAGAACAAGAACAAAAACTAATTGCTAAAAAAGGTGAAGGCTCGGGTACGATGAATAACGAGCAGCTGGTGTATTTTATTTCTCATTTTGAGCGAATTACGCGAGAGAATTTAAATACATTAAGCACAAAGGCAAATGCTTTAATTGAACTCGATAGCAACCGTGATATTAGCGGCATGCACCTTACAAGCGATGAAATGCTGCAACCAATTATATTTACAGATTTAGATGGTACATTGCTGGATCATGCTGATTACAATACAAATAATATTAGTGAGTTATTACAGCAGCTACAAAGCGCGCATATTCCTGTTGTGTTTAATACCAGTAAAACATTTTGTGAAGTAGTTGAGCTTAAAAACGATTTAAATATTCAACAACCCTTTATTGTAGAAAATGGCGCTGCTGTTTACATTCCAGAAGATTATTTTGAACTCAAGCCTATTGGTTGTAAAAAAGTAGGCGCATATTGGTGCTATGCACTGGCTAAGCCACTATCTAGTTTATTAAAGGATTTAGATACTTTAAGAAGCGATTATAAAGCGCATTATAAATTGTTTAGCGATTTATCGAGTGAGCAAATATCTGAACTTACAGGCCTCGATAATGCGCAAGCAAGGCGTGCCCAAACCCGCGATTATTCAGATCCCCTTTATTGGTACGGTGACGATGAGTTACTCAGTGCCTTTGTACAAGATATAAAAGCACTCGGCTACGATATTAAAATTGGTGGCCGATTTATTCACATAGCTAAAAACACCGACAAAAGCGCTGCACAGCAGTGGTTAGTTAAACAGTTTACCCATCATTTTAGAAAGCCTCTCACGGTTATTGCACTAGGTGATAGCGATAACGATAAGCAAATGTTAGAGCACGCAAATATCGCCATTATTATTGCCAATCCGGCCAGTAAAAAGCCGGTTAAATTATCGCACAACAAAGCACGTTATTCTCAATCGCCAGCGCCACAAGGGTGGATTGAAGAAATAACGTCGCTGCAGTGCATTAGCAGTATTTTAAGTATTTCTGAGGAGCAAACATCTCATGGCTGATTTTTATCAAAATGGCATTATCACGACTTTACATAATATTGCCGACAGACCAATTGAAGATTTAGAACAAGAGCTACTTAGCTTTAGCAAAAAACGCCCGATGGGGTTAATACTCCCTTCGTTATTTAGTGAACTTGAAGGCCCTGCGCTGCAAAATATAGTAAGTGAACTACGTGATGTGCCTTACTTATCGCAAATTACGATTGGCTTAGATAGAGCAAATGAAGAGCAGTATCGTCATGCGCTTAGTTTTTTTAAAGAGTTGAATCAAAACCATAAAGTACTATGGAACGATGGGCCTCGTTTAAAAGCGCTTGATAAAGAACTGCAAGAGCTAGGTGTAGCCCCTAGGGAGCTAGGTAAAGGCAGAAACGTATGGTATTGCATGGGTTATAAGTTAGCCACTGCCGAAGTGGAGTCAATAGCGCTGCACGATTGCGATATTTTAACCTACGATAGAAGCTTACTTGCAAGATTAATTTACCCTGTAGCACACCCTCGTTTTAACTATGAATTTTGCAAAGGGTTTTATCCACGTACTGCAAGCGGCAAAATTAACGGCCGTGTATCGCGTTTATTAGTTACGCCATTATTACGCTCATTTAAAACTATTTTGGGTAATACCGACTACCTTGAATATATGGATTCATTTAGGTATCCATTAGCAGGTGAGTTTTCGTTTAGACGCGATGTATTAAATGATATTCGCATTCCAAGTGATTGGGGCCTTGAAATAGGCGTACTTAGCGAAATGTACCGTAACTATTCACATAACCGCTTATGCCAAGTAGATATTGCCGATAATTACGATCATAAACATCAAGCGCTTTCACTTGACGATCAAAGTGCAGGTTTATCTAAAATGTCTATAGATATCACTAAAGCATTATTTAGAAAACTAGCTACTCAAGGCGTTACTTTTACAAGTGAGACAATTCGCTCATTAAAAGCAACGTATTACCGTATTGGCTTAGATTTTATCGAAACCTACCATAACGATGCACTTATGAACGGCTTAACGCTTGACGTTCACCAAGAAGAAAAAGCCGTAGAGATGTTTGCGCAAAACATAATGGAAGCAGGTCAGCACTTTTTAGAAAACCCAATGGAAGCGCCATTTGTGCCAAGTTGGAACCGTGTTGTATCAGCAATGCCAGACGTACTAGAACGCTTAAAAGAAGCTGTAGAGCTAGATAACGAAGAATATAGTTAAGAGAACCTAAACTCTGGATAATAAAATTAACCATCTCTATGGTTTTATTTACAGGTTAATTTTTTAAACAGAGTTCAGATTTATACTAATAATAAAAGGGGCGCATGTGATTTCAGTTAGCGATTTATTTTTACAGCGGGTAGAGCAGCATCTTCATATTATTTATGATGGTGTTGAGCTACCATTATCGGTTACTGAGCTTGCTCAGCAGCTTATTAAAATTATTTTAGGCAGCAATCCACTGCGCGACCCCACACCTCATACAAATCGATGGGATGAGCAAGATATAATATTAATTGCCTACGGCGATTCTATTATAAAGCATGACGATAGTGAATTTGCTGTCTCTGACCCAATTGAAGCACCGCTTAAAACACTTCATCGTTTTATAAAAGAGCGCTGTGATATGCAGCTTAATGCGCTGCATATTTTACCATTTTATCCGTACAGCTCTGATGAAGGTTTTGCGGTTATGAACTATGCACAGGTAAACGAATCGCTGGGCGATTGGAATGACATTCAAAATATAGCTAAAGACGTAAAGCTTATGGCAGATTTAGTCATTAACCATTGCTCGAGCAGAAGTGTGTGGTTTGAAAACTTTTTAAACGACTTAGACCCTGGTAAAGATTACTTTAAAACAGCCAGCTTAACGGACGATTTGAGCCAAGTGGTGCGACCTCGTACATCACCACTGCTCAATACAGTAACAACCCCCAGTGGCGACAAGCATGTATGGTGTACGTTTAGCCACGACCAGGTTGATTTTGATTTTGGTAACCCGGAAGTTTTAAAAGAGTTTATAAAAATTATTCGACACTATTTAGATAATGGCGTGCGTTTATTTAGACTCGATGCAGTGGCTTTTTTATGGAAACAACTTAATACAAATTGTATTAATTTACCGCAAACACATGAAGCAGTTAGGCTTATACGTACTCTTATTGAGCACACTGAGCCAAGTGTAGTGATTATTACCGAAACTAATATACCAAACCAAGAGAACCTGTCTTATTTTGGTAATGCTAACGAAGCGCACAGTATTTATAATTTCGCTTTACCGCCATTGTTGCTGCATACATTATTAAGTGGCGATAGCACAGCTATTAAGCACTGGATGATGAGCATGCCACCGGCGCAAAATGGTACCGCTTATTTTAACTTTATTGCATCGCACGATGGGATAGGGCTTAGGCCAATAGAAGGTTTGTTACAACCCAGCGAAGTGGCTTCACTCGTAAGTACCACTATGCAATTTGGTGGCAGGGTATCTATGCGTACTAGTAACGATGGCACGCATACACCTTATGAGTTAAATATCGCTTTATTTGATGCAATGCAAGGTACGCACAATGGCCCTGATAAATTTGGCTTAGAGCGATTTATGTGTGCTCACGCCATTATGTTTGCACTAGAGGGAATACCTGGGATTTATATTCATAGTTTATTAGGTACTACCAATGATTATGAACGCTTTGAAAACTCTCAGCATAATCGTGCTATTAATCGTCATCGTTGGCAAGAGTCAAAGTTATTGGCTGCAATTGGTGAGAAGTACAGTCATCACCATAAAGTATTTAATGGTATAAAAAGTTTATTAGCTGTACGTAAAAATCAAAGTGCCTTTCATCCAAATGCGACACAATTTACGCTCCATTTAGCGGGTGGACTGTTTGGCTTTTGGAGACAAAGCATAGATAGGCGTCAAAGTATTTTTTGTGTATACAATATTACTGATAAGCCACAAACACTTACTTTAGCTGATTTAAACTTGATCAATACTCAGCAATGGTTTGATTTAGTTGCGGGTAAAACAATTGAAGAAGATCAATTAATAATAGAGCTTGAACCTTATCAAAGTGTATGGCTAAGCAATATAAAATAAGCCTGAACTCTAATATATATATAAAAGCCTGCTTATGCAGGTTTTTTAATACCTGAATATAGGCTAGTAAAACTGTAAAGCCCCTTTACAGTTTACTGGCATTAATTGTTCCTTAAGTTACTTTGATACGTAAACTTGGTACAATTTGACTGTTTTTAATAAATAGGTTTGATCATGAAGTTTTTAGTTATTATTTTAACAATTCTGTTTAGTTCCAGCTCTTTTGCACAGCAGAATGTCGATCTTGAAGTCAATATGAAAAACACTGGCCTTGCTTATAAAAAAGCTGTTCAAGCAAAGGAATTAGACGAGTTTAATATCGCAATTGAGGAATTTATAAGTCTTGTGGAAGTTAGTAAAACAGCGAAATTTTACCAAGAGCCTGAACAATCTATACAAGGTCTTAATAAGGTAATTACCCAAGCTAAGCTTGCTAAAAAAGCGGCTAACGAGCAGGGGCTTAATGCTGCTAAAGAGTCATTAAAAAACATTGATAATTTACGAAAAAAATACCATGAGCTTCATGAACCACCGGGTTTTTTTGAGTTATTATTTGGTTCATAGTTTAAATTTAGAATAAAAAGGAAAAGCAATGGAAATTTCAGTATCGTTGTTAGAAGGTCAAAAGCAAAGCGCTAAATTTGGCGATTTAGAAGTAATAAGCGATCAAAGTATTAATGCTGGTGGCGGTGCAGAGCACCCAGAACCGTTTGATTATTTTTTAGTAAGTATGGTGTTGTGTGCAGGTTTTTATGCACGTAAATTTTGTGAGCAACGAGATATCTCTACCGAAGGTATGACCCTTAAACAAAATAATGAAAATGTAGACGATAATGGTAAAAAATTATTTTCGATTGAAATTGACTTACCTGATGGATTTCCGATTAAGTATAAAAAAGCACTAATTGCTGCAGTAAATACATGTACTGTTAAAAAAGTGATTCAGGCATCTCCTGAATTTTCGGTAGTCGTTAAATAATCATAAAAAATAAAAATACCGCCGAGTAACATAAAAGCCCGGCGGTATTGCTACAACAAATTTGTTACTAGAATTTCATACCTCTATTGCGTTAAGCAAAGCTTTTTATTTCCAGCAAAACCTTCGAATTCACTATAAAAGAATTAAAACGCGATAAAACATCAGAAAACCTATTAATCAACTTTTTTAGCGGTAGATAGGTTTTTGAAACGACGATTAAATTGCGCCACACGCCCATCAGTTGCAACTGTTTTTTGCTTGCCAGTATAAAACGGGTGCGAATCGCTTGATACGTCAATAGGAACATAAGGATAAGTGTTACCGTCAATTTCTACTGTACGATCTGTTTTAATTGTTGATCCAATAATAAAATAAGAATCGGCAGCGGTATCGTGAAAAGCAACCACTTGGTAATCAGGATGAATATTTGGTTTCATAATACGCCTCAATAAATGCTATGTGATAATGTATCATTTAAATTTAACGTATTTATTTTTACATTGCAAGTGGCGATGTTCCTTAAAAGGGCCGTTTTTGTTGGCTTATTGCGCAAACAAATCAAAAAATAAGCACTTGAATCAAAAATGCTGGCTATTGCTGTTTAGGCTGTTATAACTATATTTAAAAGTTGAAAACGGTAAAAAGTTATTACAGAGGTTATGTATGAGTGACGCAATACAACAAGAACAAATAGATCAAGGGGTGATGGAAACCCTAAGAGAGCGCGATCACAGTGCCTTATCTGAACAAATTAACCCTATAGATTGCACGCACAACGATATCATTGAGTTGTTGGCCAAATATATGGCATTGAGTGAGCAAGATAACGATGAGTTGTTTGATGATTGGTTTGATAACTTGAGCAAAGAGCAGCAAACTGTTTTGAAGGTATTTGAAGTTTATCGAGGTCAATACGAGCATTTAAATTAGCAAGGTATATATATTACTAATTTAAGACTGGCTTTTAATTTTAAAGGTGTGTTGCTTTTGAATTGTAATGTTCTAATTTTAATATATTAATCCAAAAACTTAAATATAGAACGTTAAGGCTTAGATGATTAAACCAACCGTCCCTGTAAATGAAGAAGCCAGGTTACGTGCTCTTAAAGACCTAAAAATATTAGACACTGATCAGGAAGAAAGATTTGATCGTGTAACTCGTATTGCTAGGCGTATGTTTAATGTAGCTATTTCATTGGTTACATTAATTGATGAGGATAGGCAGTTTTTTAAATCTAAGCAGGGAATTGAGCCGCGTGTGTTACCCAGAGATACCTCATTTTGTGGGCATACAATTAATAATAACGATTTGCTTATAATTAATGATACCCAAACGGACGAACGTTTTTTTGACAATCCATTCGTTTTAAATGATCCAAATATTCGATTTTATGCAGGTTACCCGCTTGTATTGCCTGAGGCATTAAGCATTGGTACGTTGTGCATAGCTGACACCAAGCCAAGGCACTTTAGTTATGAAGATCAACAACTGCTTAAAGATTTGGGTGCACTTGTAGAACAAGAAATTCAATCTATTCAGCTTGCAACAATTGATGATTTAACCAAAATCTCTAATCGCCGTGGTTTCTTAAGCCTTGCTGAGCACACTTTTAATATGTGCAAAAAAAATGCGCTTCCAATATCTATAATATTGTTTGATCTAGATAAATTTAAACAAATTAATGATTTTTACGGCCACCACGAAGGTGATTTGGTTTTAAACATGTTTGCTAAAACTTTACTTAACGTATTTAAAGATGCTGATGTAATAGGGCGTTTAGGAGGCGACGAGTTTGTTGTAATGATAAGCGACTCAGGTGAAAGTAATAACGCGGTTGTTTTAAAGTATCTTGCTGATGAAATTAACCAAGTAAATATAGACTCAAATAAACCATACAATATTAGCTATAGTGCAGGAATTGTTAATTACTCGTCTGACACTCATCAAACCGTAGAGAGCATGATTGAAGACGCTGATAGGGCAATGTATCAGCAAAAAAAACAGCAGCGCTAATAACTTTTGCGTTATGTTTAGTCGGGTAATTAACTCTGCTTATTCTTTGATTTAATGGCATCCACTTTTTGTATTTGTTTGTGCTAACGATACTTTAGAGTCCCAAATTCTATCCCATATATTGCTCATTTTACTTAATTGAGGACGTTGACTGATTTTTTCGTAGTTGCCTTCGTCAATTCCCGTATTTGTTTTTACACCAACTACAAAGTTAAACACGTAATTACACTCCATACCCATTCGTAAATCAGAAAGTATTATATTACTTTGCCGCTGATGTACGTTGTAAAAACCTTTAGTAAACCACTGCAAGCGTTTGATGCCCCACTCATTATTTATATCATTTAATAATGAGGGAGTGGTGTTGTAGGCATTTAATGTAACCTCATTTGGCTCATCAAATACCGACGCATATGCGACGTAGTATTGCCCATCAGACATAACTACAATACGCCATAACAACGTAGTGAGTGGCGCAGGGGTACTTATATAATTGTTAACTTTGATTTGCCTGTCAGAAAGGGCAGCCGTCACCTTATCGTCTACAATTACTTTTAAAATAAGTGAACTACATAAATACATACTGCTAAGCACAAGCATTGTGGCATTTATGTTATATGCACGCGTACTATTTATTTTTGGCAATAATGCATAACCTACACCAACGAGTAAGGGCAGCGTATAAAGCGGATCGATTATAAACATGCTTGAAATAGCAAACGGGTGCTCGGTTAGTGGCCAAAGTAGTTGTGTGCCATACACTGTTAAACTATCAAGTAAGGAATGGGTAGATAAACACAAAAATACAAGCCAAAACCAACGTGTTTTATAAGCTTGCATGCCTGTGTGTATTTTTAAAATAAGCCAAACAATGAGTGGGCTAATTAATAAATGTATTAATAAAGAGTGGCTAAAACCACGATGGTAAGTAAATGCTTCTACAGGGCCACCGTAAGGTATAAATACGTCTAAATCGGGTAAAGTACCTAAGGCTGCTCCACATAAAACAGCTTTGCGGCCTACTTTGTTACCTAAAACTGCATGCCCTACAGCACTGCCTAATGCTATTTGCGTTAATGAGTCCATAGCGTCCCTTTTTTATTTTAATATTGTTTATACTAACTTAGCGCCCAAATGAGTCACTTATAATGAAAGCTTTGGCTTTATAAAATCTAAAAACGCGACAATGCGCGACGATACGGCGCTATTTTTGTAATAAACTGCCTGCACAACTTCGCGATTATTAGGTGTGGTTATGCTATTGGGTAGTACTTTAATTAACTTACCTGTATTTAAATCATCACCAATCATAAAATGCGAGAGCAGTGCAATACCTTGATTTGCTAAACATAATTGACGCATGGTTTCACCGCTACTTGCCATTAGCTTAAATTTTAAATGACTAGTGGATTTTAACGGCCAGTTGTTTAATTTTGGGGAGTCTGTAAAACCAATAAGTTTGTGTTGGCTTAAATCACTGACTTTTGAAATATCGGGTGTAGTTTTTAAGTACGCTGGGCTTGCGACTAAATATAATTTACTGACGCCGAGCTTTTTAGCATTCAGGTTAGAATCTTTCAAATCGCCAATGCGAATGGCCAAGTCGGTTTTATGCTCTAGCAAATCAATAATGCTGTCGTGGGAGGTTATATCAAGCGTGATATGCGGGTATTGCTTCGTAAATTCATCAATGTGTGGCACTAATTGGTGTAATACAAACGGGCTTGCTGCATCTATTCTTAACTTTCCGCTTGGTGCCTGTTTTAAAAGCTTAAGTGCTTCTTCGCCAGTTTGCAGAGTGTTTAAGCCATCACGCGCATATTTTATAAAGGTATGGCCTTCTTCAGTAAGCTCTAATCTGCGTGTTGTTCTGTTTAATAAAGTGCACTGCAGTGTGTTTTCAAGGCGAGACACCGCACGCGACACCTTAGCTACTTGTTGATCAAGCAAATTAGCCGCAGCAGAAAAACTACCGCTATCAACTACCGTTAAAAACATTTCTAAGTCTTCTGTTTTGGCATGCGGAGCCATACTTGAGCACCTTACTTTTGCATTAATTACAAAAGTATTTTGTCACTAATGCTATTTTTTGCAAATGCTTTTTTGGTCAAACTGCACGCCTAAACTAATTACGAGGATTTAACTATGCCATTAGCTTTGTGGGCGCTCACCTTAAGCGCATTTGCAATAGGAACAACCGAGTTTGTAATAGTAGGCTTAGTACCTAGTATTGCAAACGATTTAGGCGTAAGCCTACCTTCAGCGGGTTTATTGGTGAGTTTGTATGCGGTAGGTGTAGCCATTGGTGCGCCGGTACTAACTGCACTCACCGGGCGATGGAACCGTAAAATTGTATTAATAAGCTTAATGGGCTTATTTGTAGTAGGTAACTTACTTGCATGGCAAGCACCGAGTTATGAAACACTCATACTGGCGCGCATACTAACAGGCCTAGCTCACGGGGTGTTTTTTTCAATTGGCTCTATGATTGCCACAAGCTTAGTAAGTAAAGACAAAGAAGCTAGCGCTATCGCGATTATGTTTACGGGTCTTACTGTTGCACTTGTAACGGGTGTGCCATTAGGTACATGGATTGGCCAACACTTTGGCTGGCGTGCAACCTTTTTATTGGTGTCGTTACTGGGCTTAATTTCTTTAATTGGTAGCGCTATTTTAGTTCCAAAAAACTTAAAACAGTCTATTCCGGCGACGTTTAAAGAGCAGCTTCAGGTTATTGTTAAACCGCGCTTATTGCTCGTATATTTAATGACTATATTAGGCTACTGCGGCACGTTTACCGCGTTTACTTATTTAGCACCTATATTAGAGCAGCAAACTGGCTTTGCTCCCTCAGCTATTGGTTTAATAATGCTGGTTTATGGTGTGTCGGTAGCGGTTGGTAATATATGGGGCGGGAAATTGGCCGACAAACGCGGCCCAATTAGCGCACTTAGTATTATATTTAGCGCGTTAACAGTTATTTTATTGGCTTTTACCCTTACCATGGAATCAAAAGTAGCCGCAGTACTGACTATTTTAATATGGGGGGCATTTGCATTTGGTAACGTACCAGGCTTGCAGCTTTATGTAGTCAAACAAGCTAAAAAGCACACGCCTAATGCCGTAGATGTCGCATCGGGCTTAAACATCGCGGCATTTAATATTGGTATAGCACTGGGCTCAATGATTGGTGGCAGTATTGTAGAGAGCATGACCTTGCAAGACACTGCATGGATAGGCGCAGCAATTTCTGCTTTAGCATTAATTGCCACCCGTTACAGTGGCATGCTTGATAAGCGAGAAGTTCAGCAAGCGTAAACTATCTTCTGTTAAGGTTGAAACTTAAATTAATGGCCTCATTACCTGTATTGAGGTCATTAATTTTTAAGTGACAACACAAAATAAGTAAAAGGTGTATTTTGTAAAACTTTAAAAAGTTTGTATTTTTAACCGATTATTTTATAAGGACAGAGCCATGACACAACGTGTAATTGAAATGCCAGATTTAGGCATGGGAACATTCCGTTTAGAAGGCGATACCGCCTACAATTCAGTAAAAATGGCGTTAGAAGTAGGATTTCGCCATATAGATACTGCGCAAATTTATGGTAATGAAGAGCAAGTAGGCCAAGCCATTAAAGACAGCAACATCCCGCGTAGTGAAATATTTTTAACCACTAAAGTGTGGAACAATAAACTCAATAAAACTGATTTTATTGCCAGTGTAAAAAAATCACTTGAAAAGTTACAAGTAGAGTCGGTTGATTTACTGCTTATACACTGGCCATCGCCTTCAAATGATGAGCCAATGAGCGAATACCTCACTGAGTTATTAAAAGCTAAACAGCTTGGTTTAACTAAACACATTGGTGTATCAAATTTCACCATTGCAAACTTAAACGAAGCAATGCAAACGCTTGACTCGCGTGAAATATTTACCAATCAGGTTGAGGTTCACCCATACTTAACTAATACTAAATTACGCGCATTTTGTGCCCAGCACGATATACACGTAACAGCGTATATGCCATTTGTAGTCGGTAAAGTACTTAAAGACCAAACAATTATTGATATTGCCAATAAGCATGATGCATCGCCAGCGCAGGTGGTTATTGCATGGGTAAACGCTAATGGCATGAGCACCATTCCATCATCAACTAAGCGTAAAAACTTAGAAGATAACTTTAACGACCATGTTAAGTTAGATGATGAGGACATTGCCCGTATTGATGCCCTTGATTGTGGCGACCGCCAAGCAACGCCAGATTTTGCGCCGCAGTGGGATCAGTAATAAAATACGCAACACGATATTAGGTGCAGAAAGTCTGCACCTTTATTTTTTAAAAAGGACTGAGCATGTTAACGGTAATCGCCACTATTTCGGGTAAAAATATTGATGCAGACGTTGTATTAACCGCACTCGAAAATCTACAAAAGTACTCGCGCCAAGAAGTAGGCTGCCTACGTTATGAGCTATCGGTTAAAAGTGATGCTCAGCAAACGACTTATTTAGTGAGTGAGCAATGGGCATCTGATGAACATTTTGAAGCGCATAAAAATGAGCCGCATTTTAAAGCCTTCGGTACGCAAGTAACGGGCTTAGTGACCAGTAGTAATATTGAAGTGTATAAATCAATTGGCTAAATATAGCTAATTGACTCAGTTATTTTAAACGGCGATGTAATTATATATCGCCTTTTAAAGTTTTATAACACCTTGCTAAGTTATAGCTTTTACTATCTGTTTATTTTATAGATAAATCGTATTTTAAAATAAGCGCATCTATGTATCGAGCGCGTAGGGTCTGTTGTTTTTCGTGATCTGCCCCGTGGCCTAGCGCCTTGTTTAATAGCTTCATTGCGGGGTGTAGTTGCGTCCGCTCCTGTTGATTTAAGGATGCTTTAGTGCGCAGCTCAGTGATGTCGTCAACTAATAACCTGCCAATATCAACACATACTATTTCGTCAATTAACCCGTTTTGTGTTAGCACACCATATTTACTACATAAAAACTGTTGCCATACTTGTTGTAGGTGTTCTTCTATCTCACAACCAAACAATTCTTCGTTAAAGGTAAAGCCTTGCTGGGCAAGCTTACTAAGGCTTGCCGTGTATTGCTGTGCAAAATAATTAAAGGCATTACTCGATGATTCAATCTTTTGTTTTATAAGCCCTTGGCCCCAATTTACGCAGCCGCGCGAGTAATAATCATCGTATTCCTCACATTCATACAATCCAGAGTACGAGCTGCAACTTAATTGACTTTTTATACAATAATTTGGTTTAGGAAATACGCTGTGCTGTTGCCATGTATCTAGCTGCTCGGCATCAATATTTAAAGCATGGCAAAGCTCATCGGTATTATAAAAATGAGTGGCTAAGTAGTTAGATAAACGCATAAAGGCTCGCTTAAAGTTAAAAATACAAACACTGTTTAAATGTACAGTGTTTGTATTTTGTATTATCAAACTAAATAACACAAGCCATTTTACGTTTATTATTCGCTTAGGCCTGCAAAAATGTGCGCAAGTATGTTACAAATAGCGCAAGTTTTATAAATAATGAATTTTTATGCGCACCCTAGAACAAATTAAACAAGCAAGCTTAATTACCGCTCTTAAAACCCCGTATTTGGCCAATGGTGAAATAGATTTACCAAAATACGATGAACTCGTTGAAATACAGATTGCAGCGGGAGTAGATGGCATTGTAGTTGGTGGTACAACCGGCGAAGGCCAGTTAATGAACTGGGAAGAGCATTTAATGCTTATTGCGCACAGTGCAAACAAGTATGGCAATAAGCTACTGATTGTAGGTAATACAGGCAGTAATAATACCCGTGAAGCAATAAAAGCCACTAAATACGGCTTTGCCAGTGGCATGCATGCAGCGCTGCAAATTAACCCGTATTATGGCCGTACATCTATTGCCGGTGTAAACGAGCACTTTAAACGAGTACTTGATATAGGCCCTGCGTTTATTTACAACGTAGCAGGGCGTACAGGGCAAGACCTAACGCCAGATATTATTGAGCCATTAGCACAGCATCCTAACCTAATTGGTATAAAAGAGTGTGGTGGTAATGAACGTATTGCACACTACGAGCAGCAAGGCATTGCGTGTTGGTCGGGTAACGATGACGAAGCACACGACGCTCGCCATGTGCACAAAGCACACGGTGTTATTTCGGTCACCTCTAATCTTATTCCTGGGTTGTTCCGCCAATTAATGGATACTAAAAATGATGCGTTAAATACCTCATTACAACCTTTAATGAACTGGTTGTTTTGCGAGCCAAACCCGATTGCTATTAACACCGCAATGATGATGACTGGCGCAGTAAACCCGGTATTTAGATTACCTTACTTGCCACTGAGTGATGAGCAGCAAGCTCAAGGCGAAGTGTTAATTAACGAACTCAACGTTGATGATATCGTTGGCACGAAGGCCGCAGTATTAAATAACGACAATGTATTAATTTTATCTTAAGTTTTTTAAATATAGGCAGTAATCACTAACTGTTGACTCATTTTTACTGTATAATTTGCGACCCTTGATAATGTGGCCGCAGGTTATACAGCATGAATTTTAAATCTTTTAGTTTTGCCCCTGAACTTATTCAGGCGTTAGACGAACTTAATTACCACACCCTTACGCCCATTCAGCGTTCAGCTATTCCGGCTGTTCGTAAAGGTAAAGACGTTTTAGCAAGTGCCCAAACTGGTACTGGTAAAACGGCAGCGTTTGCTTTACCTATCATCCAAAAATTATTTGAATCAGAGCACAGCACAACGAATGCACCCAGTGCATTAGTACTTGCGCCAACTCGTGAGCTTGCAGAGCAAATAGCTAATAACTTTAAAGCTTACGCAAAAAACACTCCTTTAAAAGTAGTGAGCTTGTTTGGTGGTGTTAATACCGCAGGCCAAGCTAATTCACTAAAAGACGGTGTAGATGTTGTTGTTGCAACACCTGGGCGCTTACTTGATCATATCCGTTTAGGTAATTTAAGCCTTGCAAGCGTTAAACATTTAGTACTTGATGAAGCCGACCGTATGCTTGATATGGGCTTTATTGAAGATATGCAAAGTGTTATTAAAAGCTGTGACGAACAGCGTCAAATATTACTTTTCTCGGCTACGTTTCCAGCAGCGATTAAACAGTTTGCTTCTAAAGTATTAAAACAGCCTGAGATTGTACGTGTTGATCAAACTAACAGCACAGCAAGTACCGTTCAGCACGTTGTGTACCCAGTAGAAGAGCGCCGTAAGCAAGAGCTTCTTTCAGAGCTGATTGGTAAAAAGAACTGGCAGCAAGTACTTGTGTTTGTAAACATGAAAGAAACGGCTGATGAGCTTGTGAAAGAGCTTAACCTTGACGGTATTCCTGCCACTGTATGCCACGGCGATAAGTCGCAAGGTAACCGCCGACGTGCACTTCGTGAATTTAAAGAAGGCAAGGTACGTGTTTTAGTGGCAACCGAAGTTGCTGCGCGTGGTATTGATATTGATGGCCTACCACGTGTAATTAATATTGATTTACCGTGGCTTGCTGAAGATTACGTACACCGTATTGGCCGTACAGGTCGTGCTGGTAATCAGGGCCAAGCAATTTCATTTGTAAGCCGTGAAGAAGAAAATACATTATTTGAAATCGAAGCGTTAATTGGTCAAAAAATTAAGCGCGTATATTTAGATGGTTACGAAGTAAGTAACCGTGAAGTACTTATTGATAAAATTGGTAAAAAACCAGCGCATTTACGCCGTAGCCGTACTAATAAGCCTACAGGGCAAGCAACAGGCGAAGCACGTGCAGTAAATCGCTCGCGCATTTCAAATGTACGTAAAAGCTTAAAAGGCGCCAAGCTTACCCTTAAAAAGTAAGTTAAAACGCGAATTTTAATTAAAAAAACCTGAGTTTACTCAGGTTTTTTTGTATCTACTGAAAGTGTTTTATCAATTATATCCGCATAAGTGTACGCAGCTTGCTCTTGGTTTATATTAGCAATAATAGATAACCCAACCGGTAAGTTACTTACCTTGCCCACAGGGAGTGTTATATGTGTGCTTCCTGCTATTGCAGGCAAAGAGCTGCTGCTGCCTTTAAAATTATCACCGTTAATGAGGTCGGTTTTCCACGCTGGCGATACTGTTGGGGCAATAACGATATCTATATCATTATTTTTATATAAATTAGTAATTGCTGATTTAGCCAATGCACGGTAGCGTGTTTTAATACGCTGGTATTTATCTTTATTTGTTAAATCAATTGCCAGCGATTGAGTAAGTATATCCTGTCCGAAGTAGGGCATTTCTGTTTCATTATTTTGATTATTAAAGTTAATGAGTGCCTCTAAGCTTTTAGTTTTTACTTTTTTTGGTGTGTTAGATAAGTAATGATTTATTTCAGCTTTAAAATCGTAAAGTAAAATGTAGTATTCATCAGCAAATAAAGTATCTAGATTGTCGGTTACTTCTATTTCAGTGACTGTATGCCCAGCTTGCTTGAGTGCATTTATTTGTTTTGTATAAAGCTGCTGAGTTTGAATGGTAAATTTATCACTTGGTAGGGCACCAATTTTGAGTGTTATTTTAGCCGTTAACTCTTTTGAATTTAAAACAAACTCATGTGTTGATACATCATTTTTATCTTCGCCTTGTAAAACTGCCATCACAAGTAGCGCATCTTTTAGGGTATGAGCCATAGGCCCAACAGTGTCTTGGCTGCTTGAAAGGGGAATAACCCCGTTGCGTGATACTTGGCCCATGCTTGGTTTTATAGCATATACACCGTTAACTGATGCGGGGCAGGTAATTGAGCCATCGGTTTCGGTACCCAGAGCAATTGGCGCAAAATTAAGTGCTACGGCCACTGCAGAACCAGCACTAGAACCGCACGGGTTTCGAGTTATATCGTGAGCATTATGTGTTTGCCCACCTACAGCGCTCCACCCAGAAGAAGAATAAGAAGAGCGAAAATTGGCCCATTCACTCAGGTTTGCTTTACCTAAAATTATAGCGCCCGCATTACGCAGTTGTTTAACAACAAACGCATCACTATTGGTAACATTATTTTTAAGTGCTAAAGAGCCCGCAGTTGTGGGAAGGGGGCCTTTAGCTTCTATATTATCTTTAAGAAGTACGGGTATTCCATGTAATGGACCTGCCCATGTGCCTTTGGTGGCAAGTCCATCTAACGTTTTAGCTTGAGCTATTGCTGTAGGATCGACACTAATAACCGCATTATATTGTGGATTAATTTTATTAATTCGGTCTATATAACGCTGGGTGAGTTGTTGTGAATTAACTAAATTATTTTTATATGCACTGTGGATTTCATCGATGGTTTTTAGTTCTTGTGCTTTAGCGTTAAAAATTGCTAATACACTAAGCAATGAAAAGGTAAATGTTTTGATCATGATTGATGTGCTTGTGCTGTTATTATTTTGTATATATTTAGCACAAAAAAGCCCCACAAAGTGAGGCTTTTCGATAAATAACTTAAAAAACTGGTTTAAGCGTTTTCTAGCATTGAAAGTGCGACCGCTTCAGCCGCTTTAATACCATCAATACCTGCAGATAAAATACCACCTGCGTAACCCGCGCCTTCACCTGCTGGGTATAAGCCTTTTGTATTTATACTTTGAAAGCTTTTATCGCGTTTGATACTAATAGGTGATGATGTACGCGTTTCTACACCGGTTAATAACCCGTCGTTAGTTGAAAAACCACGAATTTGTTTATTAAATGCGGGTATAGCTTCGCGTATAGCATCAATAGCAAACTGCGGGAGTACTTTACCTAAATCGGTTAATTTAATCCCTGGTGTATATGAAGGCTCAACACCGCGAAGGTTACCTGATGGTTTGCCTTTTAAAAAATCACCGATAAGCTGAGCAGGGGCATCATAATTACTGCCGCCTAATGCATAAGCCTGCTCTTCTAATTTACGTTGTAAATCAATACCTGCAAGCGGGTGACCAGGGAAGTCTTTTTCTGGGTTGATACCCACAACAATGGCACTATTTGCGTTACGCTCACTACGTGAATATTGGCTCATACCATTTGTAACAACGCGGCCTTCTTCAGAGGTTGCGGCTACTACAGTGCCACCCGGGCACATACAAAAGCTGTAAACCGTGCGGCCATTATCACAATGGTGAACGAGTTTGTAATCGGCTGAGCCTAAAATAGGGTTGCCTGCATTATCTCCAAAACGGCACTCGTCAATCATTGATTGTTTATGCTCGATTCTAAAGCCCACAGAGAAGGGTTTAGCTTCTACATAAATACCTTTATCGTGGATCATTTTAAAGGTATCGCGAGCGCTGTGACCTACTGCAAGTACGACGTGACGAGTATCGAGATTTTCACCGTTTGAAAGGGTTAAACCTGTTACTTGTCCATCATCAATATGAATGTCGTCTACGCGTGTGCTAAAGCGTATTTCGCCGCCAAGCTCTATAATACGCGCGCGCATTTTTTCAATCATAGTAACAAGTTTAAACGTACCAATGTGCGGCTTACTTACATATAAAATTTCATCCGGTGCACCGGCTTCTACAAATTCGGTTATAACTTTACGACCATAATGTTTTGGATCTTTTACTTGGCTGTATAGTTTACCGTCTGAAAATGTACCTGCACCACCTTCACCAAACTGCACATTAGACTCAGTATTAAGTGTGCGTTTACGCCAAAAGCCAAAGGTGTCTTTTGTGCGTTCGCGTACTTCTTTACCACGCTCTAAAATAATCGGGTTAAAGCCCATTTGAGCAAGGACTAAACCCGCAAATAAACCACATGGGCCAAAACCAATTACCACAGGTCGCTCGGTAATATTAGCAGGTGCTTGCGCTACAAATTTGTATGAAGTGTCGGGCGCCGGTTTTACGTGCTGATCTTTGGAGAATGTATTAAGGAGCGCTTCTTCGTTATCTACTTCAATATCAAGGGTGTAAATAAGTAATATTGCTGTTTTTTTTCGTGCGTCGTAGCCTCGTTTAAACACATTGTAGCTGTGCAGTTGCTCAGGTTTTATTTTTAGTTTATCTACTATGGCTTGGCCTATAGCATCTTCGTCATGATCAAGCGGCAGCTTTATTTCGGTTAAACGTATCATTAGTATCTCTTTTAGGTGTCTTAGCGGGTTTATTTCCGCTCACAATAAGAAGTGTAGGGCACGTAATGGCTTTACATTGAGGGCGCATATACTACGTTAAATTGGCCAATTATGGCACTTATTTATTGTGTTTTTAGTGTGGTTGGGTATGATCCGCGCCTTAGATGATTTAATTATTGGGTTTTAACTGTTATGGCGTTTGTGGTCACCGAAAACTGTATTAAATGCAAATACACAGATTGTGTGGCAGTGTGCCCTGCAGATGCCTTTTACGAAGGCCCTAACTTTTTAGCAATAAGCCCAATAGATTGTATTGATTGCGGTTTGTGTGTACCTGAGTGCCCAGCCGAGGCTATTTATCAAGAAGATGAACTCCCAGAAGATCAAAAAGAATTTACTGAACTTAACGCTGAGCTTGCTTTAGTTTGGCCGCGTATTATTGATGTAAAACCAGCCCCTGATGATGCAGACCAATGGAATGGTGTGGCTAATAAGCTTAAATTGATAGAAACCTAGCTTTTTAAATTAATTCTTTAATATTAATTAGTTAAAAAACTTATTATTTTTAGTATCAAACTATTAACAAATGTACTGACTTAAATTACACTCTGTAAATAAGTTTACCTTTATAGGGTGAATATCTCTGAATGGACGTTTATGCAGTACTTGATAACTATAAAAAAATACTTCAGTGCTTTGTTTGCACTGATTTTTGCACTTTCATTTACAACTTCAATATTAGCCGCTGAAAAAACACAGTATTCGCTGTCACATATCAATACTGATATTACCGTTGATGGCGTGCTCGACGAGCCTCATTGGCAAAATGCCACATTAGTACCTATTGCGTTTCAAGATGAGCCTAACGAAAAGGGCACTCCTCCGGTTAAAACCGATGCTTACATGTATGAAGATGGCAGCAACTTATACGTTGCATTTGTAGCCGAAGACCCACAGCCTAGCCAAATTACGGCGCCACTTCGTGATAGAGATACGCTTTGGCAAGACGACACGGTTATTTTAATTATTGATACCTTTAACGATGAGCGTTCAGCTTACGAATTTTATGTAAACCCATTAGGCGCGCAAGGTGATACACGTATGAGTGACACCGATGGTTGGCAGTCAGACACCTCTTGGGACGCAATATGGGATAGCGCAGGTAAAATTACTGAGCAAGGCTTTGTGGTTGAAATGCGTATACCTTTTAAAGCTCTTCGATTTCCTGAAAATAAGCCCGACCTAACGTGGGGGTTTGCGGTATTACGAAATTATCAGCGCGACGTGCTTTATCAACTTTCAAATATGGGTTTTGATCGAGATATAAAATGCAGCCTATGTCAGTTTGATAAACTCCACGGTTTTAAAAACGTAAAAGCCAGTAAAAATTTACAATTAACACCTACGCTTACAGCGCTTAGAAATGATTCAAAGCCAGCCCTACCCGGTAACTGGGATAACGGTGATATTAATGCCGAAGCAGGCCTTGATTTACGTTGGGGTGTGACTCAAGATGCGGTAATTAATGCGACAATTAACCCTGATTTTTCGCAAATAGAAAGTGATGCCCTAGAGCTTGATGTAAACACGACTTACTCAATATATTATAACGAAAAGCGACCGTTTTTTTTAGATGGAGCATCCTATTTTCAAAGCAGTTTACTTGAACTACTTTATACCCGCACTATTGCAGAGCCTGAGGTTGGTGTAAAACTTACAGGTAAAACGGCTCAGCATAGCTACGCATTTATGTATGCCGATGACAATAACAGTAATATTTTATTGCCTACAAACCAAGGCTCTGGCTTTGCTATTTTAGAGGATAAAACCCACGCAGCAGCTGCTCGTTATCAATATGATATTGGTGAGCAAGGTACAATAGGGCTTAGTACAACTCATCGAGAAAGTGATGATTACTACAATACGGTATTCTCTATTGATGGAAGTTATTGGTTTAATCAATCAGATACGCTTGCTTATCAAGTGACAACGGCTGATTCTAAAAATTCAGCATTTTTAACCAATAACTATAATTTAGCTAAAACCCAGTCCGATGAGGCATACGCTATTGAATTTACAAGAGATAAACGTGACTACAATCTGTCTGCGAGCTACGAAAATATCGGTGAAGATTACCGCACAGACCTTGGCTACCAAGAAAAAGTAGACTATGAAAAGGTAGGATTTGTAGGCGGACAAACCTGGTATAGCGACGAGTCAGGGTTACTAACGTCATGGTCTTATGAAGCCGATTGGAATAAAACCTGGGCTCAAAATGGCGACTTACTTGAGGACGAATACCAAGGGTTTATAACATTAAAAGGGCAAAAACAGTCTATTTTTGAAATTGGCTTACTTCATCGTTATGAGAATTATAACGATACTTTTTATAACCAAAATATTGGCTTTATTTATACGGGCTTTAAACCTAAAAATAATATATTGCTTTCGTTTTATGGTGAATATGGTAGCCGTATAGATTACGCAAACGAGCAAATTGGCGATTCGTACGCTACGCAAACACAAGCTCAATGGGATATAAACGATCATTGGCAAGTAGATGTTAAACATAACTATAGTGTTTTAGATAGCCCTGAAGGCGAGCGAGTTTATACTGCAAACTTACTAGATTTTAGGCTTTACTATAAATTTAGTATGCGTTCAATGCTTAAGCTAATTTTACAATTTGAAGACATTGATAGAAACAAAGACGCTTATTTTTACCAAGTAAGTCATATAAATAAAGATTATGGCAGCCAACTTGTTTACTCGTATAAAATTAATGCGCAAACCCTATTCTACTTAGGATACTCAGATAAAAGTTATCAAGATGATTTGCTTAAAAGCGTTGAGAGAGAACAGCGCACTTTCTTTACGAAAGTGAGCTATGCGTGGCAACTTTGACTTTTAAGTGTGTTGATTAATAACTATCTCGTAATTTAATAGATAATAATTGATTACGAGACAGTTAAAAATTTATATGTTGGTTTATTCTTATTCTTATTCATATGGGTATTTAGTTAGCCTATTGTACAGCGGATTATCAGTTTCTTTTTATTACAGCTCTTGCCTATTTGAATTAGTATCATTACTTGCTTAGTACTAAAAATAGACGATATAGTCGCTTTCTACTGATGGCTTTTAGGAGAAATAGTTAAAATGGATTCTATTGGTGAATAAATTGAAAATTGTTGGATTTATAACATGAGTTTTACTTCTAATTTATTTTATTCAGGTATCGATATCCACAGTTTTGAAATTGCGTGCATCACTTAGAATACGGCACCTTAGTATAATTCCTTATCTATGGACATTATATAATAGATGGCTAGTCGGTAAATTATCTCCTGATAAGACAAGCGACACAGACCTTTTAGCGGCATATTCCCAAAAGCTAATTTTGATGACATTAGCATCATTAATAATATTTATTTTGCTATTTTGCTATTTTGCTGTGGGATTTACCTGCGAAGAGAGCGAAGAAAACGCCAATATAAAAACCAAAAATACCGGCTTGCCTGCAATATAGTTAATACTTGAACTAACGGAGTCCACCTTCAAAGTTAGCCTAGAATAAAGAACTCGGATAATTACGTGCTAAAAATATCACCATTGCTATTAATTATTTAGGTGCTGAATTTGGCTCGTTAAGTTTAAGTACGCTTGCAAGTTTACCTATTGACGTAATAAAAATAGATCACTCATTTATTGTTCAAGCTAATAAAAGCCAAAAATATAATGATATTTTAGATACAACGCACTAGGCCAAAAGCAGGGGATGAATGCGTTGAAAATAGGGCTGTTTGAGCTGGTTAAAAAATGGGTGTGAGCTCTGTTCAGCGGGATTTAGTTAGCCGCCCTAAGTTATCGTTTAATTTAAGTAATAAGGTATTGCGTAACAATTCTATTATCCTTTCAGCCTCGGGTACAAGTGCATGGGGTTTTACGAGTTAGTTTACAAGTAAAAATGCCACCCTAGATAGAGTGGCATTTTTTGTTTAATCAGTAATCAATGTATTAAAGATCAAATGTGCGTGAAATAGCAAGTACAATACGCTCATCTGCGTAATCGTAGTCTAAACTAGTATCTTCAGCCGCTATTTCAATGCCAAACCCTTCGTAGCTTGTTTGATAAGCTAAGCGGTAATGTTTATATGATTTCTTTTGGTTTACATCCCATTCCCATTTGTCACCATCTAGCGAGTTTGAAATATCAAAGCTTGCGCGGATTGCGTGGTTAGGGGCAATTTCAAAGGTATGTGCAATCATAGAAATTACATGCCCAGCGCCTGTACCAAAGTAATCCCAGCTGTACCAAAAGTTAAGCTCAGTTTGACCGTACTCACTTGCGTAGCCAAATTTAGTATATGCTTCTGCGTAATTAAAATCGCTGTTATTACCTTGATAAGTGTAATAAGCAATACCGTAATCAACGCTAAATTGCTCATCAAGTTGTACATATTTACCTACGTAAGCATCAAGCTCAAAATCAGTATCGTCACCAAAATCCACATTTGAAGCCCAAACACCTGCATAAACACCGTTATCAAAAGCATAATCTAGGCTGCCTTGAATTGCAGGGTCGTTATCTGTTTGTGTGACACCATTAAAAGTGTAGTCAGACGCTGCAGTGATTGTTGTAGACCAATCTGCAGCAGCAGTTGTTGACAAAAGTGCAAATGGTAAAGCGACTGCAAGTTGTTTTAGTTTATTATTCATTGTGTTGATCCCTAATGTACTGTTTCTATTTTTGTATAGTCGATTTTGTTAGCTTTTGGTGAGCTATCAATATTGTTTACTGTTTTAAACTTGCTGTAGCCGATAAATGCGGCGCAGCCAAAGAACAAGCCAATAACTAATGCACCTACCCATTGTATTTGTAAAAACTCAAGTTTAAATAATAGCGTTAATAACGACAGCGCAACGATATTTAGTAGCATGTAGTTTAGCTTGCCTAAACGTTTTACTGTTAGGTTTAGATTATCAGTGTACAAACGTATTAATGAATCAAGTGAATTAATAACAAACACGATACCTACAAACACCATAGCAAAGTTTTTAATACCAGCCGTTGATATACCCATTTCGTGGTAGTGATAAAGTACGCTAAACCAAATTGCGATTGGAATAGATGGGAATATAAGCATTGCACCTAGCACTTGGTATGTTTTAAGACCACCTACAAAACGAGACGTAAATTGACCAATCATTATGCTCCACGCAAACCACCAAAATAGGTAAAACTCATGGTAATCGTTAAGTGGTAGAACAAATTCATTAATGTTGGCAAAGTAAGTACCAATAGAAGCTAAATTATCAGTAAAAGCAGACATCTCACTATCACCGACAACAAATGCACCTGCCCACATAAAGCCAATTAATGCGATAAATAACCACGTTGTCGAAATACTTAAAAAACGTACGTATTTAATGTCTGTACTTGAGTAAACAGCAAAGCAAATAGCCGCAAATACAATAAGGTAAAATGTTGGAATAACGCTCGACCCATCACCAAGCTCTGGTAAATACCAAGGTAAATTAGTGAGTAACAAATAAGCGGTAAATGCACATGTACCAATAATTACCACGTTGTTGATGAATTTAACCCAAGGAATTTCGAAAAATTTAACTTTAGGTTCTATTACACAGAAATAAAAGCACGTAAGAAAGTAAAATCCCCAGATCAAGAATCCCCAATAGCCAAACTCAATGGCAAGAGGGTTTGCAAACGCGTATTCTGGGCTTGCTTTTATGTCTGCATAACCTGCAAATTCGGTTAATGGAAACATGATTAGGCCAACATCAAGGCCTGAGGTAAATAATATTGCAATAAAGGTAAAGGTTCTTACTGGTGTTACACCTACTACGCGAACATTACCCCATTTTAATAAAATAGTAATAACTGCAAGTAGTGTAAAGATAATGCCAGCGCTAAGCCATATAGTCATTATCGCCCTCCCAAAATGAATAAAAATAACTCATAAGTTCTCCGTTTTTTGTTTTATTTCTTGCATAAACACCGCATAACCAATTTATGCCGTGAGCCACTACAAGATATACGTGCTCTGCGTAATACAGAGCACTTATGGCTTAATTAAATCTCACTATTACGCTGTGTTGTTTGCCAATTGTCACTCATGGCTACATTAACTGAGGCTTGAGGCAGGGGCGTTTTTCCCAAAATTAAATCAGCTGCTTTTTCAGCTACCATAATCGTAGGAGCATTTAAATTTCCGTTAGGTACTGTTGGGAATATAGACGAGTCAACAACACGCAAACCTTCGATACCATGTACTTGAGTACTTGAATTAACCACAGCCATATCGTCTTCACCCATTTTGCATGAGCAAGAAGGGTGATAAGCACTTTCTACAGCTTGGCGTACAAAGGCGTCAATTTCTTCGTCGGTTTGGATATGTTTACCTGGTTGAATTTCTTCATCACGGTAATCATCAAACGCACTTTGTTCAATGATGTCGCGGGTTAAACGCACACAGGCTCTAAAGCCTTCAATGTCGTCTTTATGCTGTAAGTAATTAAACACTATTTGTGGCGGTTGCTCAGGGTTAGCTGATTGAATCGTAACACTGCCGCGACTTTTTGGTTTGTTATGACCAACGTGAACTTGAAAACCATGACCTGCAAACGCACTACGACCATCGTATCGCATAGCGGCTGGTAAAAAGTGATATTGAATATCTGGCCATTCAACTTCAGGCTTTGAGCGAATAAACGCACACGACTCAAAGTGATTAGTTGCACCCAAACCTTTACGAGTAAGTAGCCATTTAGCGCCAATTAAGCCTTTAGAAATAAGCCCTAACTTGCCATTTAAAGTAATTGGCTGCTTACACTTGTACTGAAAGTAAAATTCAAGATGATCTTGTAAGTTTTGACCTACACCCGGTAAGTGGTGTTTAACTTCGATGCCTGCTTTTTCTAATATGTCTTTATCGCCAATACCAGAGAGCTGTAAAATATGCGGAGAGCCAATAGGGCCTGCGCTTAAAACAACATCTTTGGCAGCATGTGCAGTTTGAACATTCCCATTTACTTTGTACTCAATGCCTGTAGCTTTTTTACCATCTAGTATTACTTTTTGAGCAAGTGCACCAGTGATCACCGTTAAATTAGCGCGTGATTTAACTGGGTCTAAATACTCACGAGAAGCCGAGCTGCGAACACCGTCTTTCACAGTCATGTGCATTGGGCCAAAGCCTTCTTGTTGGGCGCTATTATAATCGTCTGTACTGGCATAACCTGCTTGTACACCGGCTTTTATAAACGTGGTGTACAACGGGTTTTGCATTTCGTTACCGTTATTAACGCCAAGTGGGCCTTTACCACCTCGGTATGTATTTTCACCTAGGTAAAAGCTTTCAGCCTTTTGAAAATACGGTAAACACGATTGATAGTCCCAACCATTAGCGCCGTGCTGTTGCCATTCATCAAAATCTTTAGCATGGCCACGAACATACACCATGCCGTTAATTGACGACGAACCACCAAGGACTTTTCCGCGAGGGCAGTGCATTTCACGGTTATCTAAATGTGGCTCAGGTTGAGTATGAAATTGCCACGCATACTTATCGGTATTCATAGGAATAGACAGCGCAGTTGGCATTTTTATAAAAATACTTTTATCGCTGCCGCCTGTTTCAAGCAGTAACACACGATTACTAGCATCTTCAGACAATCGGTTAGCTAAAACACAACCCGCAGATCCTGCGCCAACAATAATATAGTCGTAATGATTACTCATAGTAGGGCGCCTTAAAATGGGCTTTCTATGTCGGCCATACCAACATAAATAGACTTAGTTTGCGTGTAATGATCAAGTGTTTCTATGCCATTTTCACGGCCAATACCAGATTGCTTGTAGCCACCAACAGGCATTTCGGCCGGTGAGTTACCGTAGGCATTAATCCAACAAATGCCGGCTTCTAACTGATGAATTACACGATGAGCGCGTTTTATGTCGCTTGTAAATACACCCGCAGCTAAGCCTAGATGAGTACCATTGGCGCGTGCTATTACATCGTCTTCGTCTTCAAAAACAAGCACACTCATTACCGGGCCAAATATTTCTTCTTTAACAATGGTCATATCATCGTTGCAATCGATAAATACAGTAGGTGCAACAAAGTAACCATTAGGTGCAGATTTAGGTGAAAGCGTTGAACCACCAGTAAGTAGCGTAGCGCCTTCTTCTATGCCTTTATTTACATAGCTCATTACTAAATCTTGGTGATTTTTAGAAATTAATGCACCAAAGTTAGTATTTAAATCTTGTGGGTCGCCGGCAATAATATTTTGCTCAGTGCGCGTTTTAAGCTCATCAATAAATTGCTGATATATATTCTTATGTACATAAATACGTGTACAGTTAGTGCAAATTTCGCCTTGCGTATAAAAGTTACCTAACATTGCTGCACTAACTGCTTGCTCAATATTGGCATCATCAAATACAACAAGTGGTGATTTACCACCAAGCTCCATTGTTACGTCTTTTAACGTACCTGCAGCGCTTGCAACTACTTTTTTACCTGTACCCACTTCACCCGTAAACGACACTTTGTCAATTTCGCTGTGCGACGTTAACCATTGACCTACGTCGCCAGCACCTTGTACTACGTTAAATACGCCAGCAGGTACGCCTGCTTCTACAAATATCTCAGCTAGTTTAATAGCACCTAATGGTGTTTCTTCAGATGGTTTAAATATAAATGCATTACCAGCGGCAAGGGCAGGGCCTGATTTCCAACATGCGATTTGTAATGGGTAGTTCCATGCACCAATACCTGCACAAATACCTAATGGCTCTTTGCGCGTGTAATAAAAGTCATCACCTACCATTTGTTGTTGGCCAACTTGTGCAGGGGCTAGACCTGCAAAGTATTCAATTACATCTGCGCCGGTTTCAATATCAACACAATTTGCTTCTTGCATTGGTTTGCCGGTATCAAGCACTTCTACTAGTGCAAGCTCGTCGTTACGCTCGCGTAAAAGTGCGACCGCTTTGAGTAAAATGCGGCTACGTTCAATGGGTGTCATTTTTGACCACTGTGCAAAACCTTGTTTTGCACTTTCAATGGCTGCGTTTTGCACAAATTCATCGGCAACTTCTACCGAGTATATAACTTCATCTGTTGCTGGATTTTTTACATCAAAAGTTTCGCCGCTTTGGTTTGCAAGGAAGTGGCCATTAATAAAGTTTTGATAGACAGGTGTAGTCACGCTAGGCTCCATATTGCTTAATGAGTGAATGCACGTAGTTTTTAGCTAACGTTTCACTGTGTTTAAATTTGTCTTCGTTTGATTTACTCAATACTGCTCTTAACCATAGGCCATCAATCATGGCGGCGCTAAGTTCCGCAGCTTGTTTTGCTTGCTTTACTGGCATTAGTTGCTTAAAAGAAAATGCTAAATTACTTTGCAAGCGGTTACTGTTTACGTTTTGTAGTCGATGCAGTTCTTTATCGTGCATTGACTGCGCCCAAAAACTTAACCATGTACGGGTTGTATCGTTGCGCTGTTGAACAAGTGCAAAGTTGGCCTCAACAATAAACATTAAGCGCTCAATAGCGCTGGTAGATGGTACAACTTTTTCAATTAATTCATTTTTTAGATTAGATAATAAATACCTAACCGTTGCCTCTATTAATCCCTGCTTGCCGCCAAAATAGTGACTGATAATGCCTGAGGATAGCCCAGCATTTTTACTAATCGTATTAATTGTCGTGCCTTGTAATCCACGTAGTGCAACCGACTCTATGGTTGCGTCAATTAGCTGCTGACGCCTGACAGGTTCCATTCCAACTTTAGGCATATTTTTTATTAATTGAACGTTCAATAAAGATAAGCTTAATGTAATAGCTCTAACAATTCAAGGCGTAAGTAAACCATCAGATACCAAGATGTAGATGGAATATTAACAAAAGTGAGAAGGTTTTTAGGGGGTGAATGACAATTCAATGATAAATAATACTGCTAAATTTCAAATGCTTACGTATTAATTTTGTAATATTAAAATTAGTAAGTATTTGTTTACAGCATTGGAGTAATAAAAAAGATAAATAATCGTTAGAAGGGTAATAGTTAGAGTACTAATGGTATTTTAAATAGACAGAAGTTTTGTGATTGCGAGTTTAATTAGTGTACTAATTAAAAGTTTTTTAAATGAAGTTACATTTAGGAAGTGGTGAGGTTTTAGAAAAACCGATGTGCTTAAAGGGGAGATATAACACCTTTAAACAACAAAGGGTAGCGCCTTAAACGGTTACCAATATAGTCATCGGCTAGAATTTGCTGGCAAATAAAATCTACGTCGTTACTCGCCTCAAACACCCAGTCAAAACGTTCTATGGCAAGTAAAAACCCACGTTTTAAATGGGTTTGCTGACGGTATTCGTCAAGATTTTTACGTACAATCTCAAGCTTTTCAGGATGAGACATCAGCTCATTAATAACTAAATTTATAAACGAAGTGGTTTGTTTGTTAGTGGTGCGCTTGCGAAGTCGTCGTGGCTGCATTATTCCTCGTTTGCTATGTTGTATAATTTTTTTAAAAAGTCGTCTTTGTGTTTATCGTGCTCGTAATTGAGATGGTATGCGTTGTGAAAGCCAAACCTTAACAATACACCACTCCCTTCTAAATAAATGGTGTAACCGTCTATGTCGGAGTATGCAGTAACTCCTTCGTAGTGCTTACCAATATCGTTAGGTTTACCGCGTTGTTGAATGCGTTCATACACTGATAAAATTTGTTTGTTGTCGAGTTCGTTTTTCATAATTCACCCTTAACTATTTAAGCCTGATACGCTTTATATATGTGGGTCGATCATCATAAAAACAATGCGGTGATATAATTTTATTATATGGACTTACATATGCTATGAGCTGTATTTACAGAAACTGTAGGTCAGTTAACTCTAATTACGAGATTATATTTGTATAAAAAAACGCAGTTGGAATGAGCAACTGCGTTTAAGTATATAGTTACAAGCCAACGTAACTATAGTTGAGGAAATGGAGCCAATTAGCCAGTTAACTCTTGGGTGTGTACTTGCTCGTTTAATACTACAACTTCAGCTCGTTTGAAAAAGTTAAAGTCGGTTGCTGTAGCCAGTGTGTATGCGCCCATCATACGGCTGATAATTAAATCGCCGTTATTTAGTTTGGGCAACATAATAGAATCACTCACTACGTCTATACTGTCGCAAGTAGGGCCTGCAAGTACAGACTCAAAACGCTCACCATTTTGTTTAGCACTGTCGATAGGGTATGCCGCTTCGTCAAACATTAAGCCGCTGAAAGAGCCATAAATACCGTCATCCAAGTAATACCACGTTTTACCTTCGCGCTGCGCTTGGCCCATCACTGAGGCTACGCTAGTTACACTGCTTGCTACAATAAAACGACCCGGCTCTGCAATAATTTGCATTGTTTCAGGTAATTGCGCTAAAGCTACGTTTATTGGTGCACAAAAAACGTCAATTGGTAGTACATCTGCGCTGTATGGCACAGGAAAACCACCACCAATATCGAGTGTACTAAGTGCTGGTAAGCCAAGCTCACTGACTTTGGTAATTACTTTTGCACACGCATTAATTGCTTCAACGTATTTAGTTGGGTTTGGTGATTGCGAGCCCACATGAAACGATAACCCTTTTATACGAATACCTAGTTGCTGTGCGTAGCTAATAATGTCAATTGCAGCGTCAGGGCTGCAGCCAAACTTTTTAGATAAATCTGCAAATGCATCTTTATTACGAAAGCTTAAGCGCACTAAAATTTCAGCTTGGTCTTTGTAGGTAATAAACTTTTCAAGCTCGTTTATGTTATCAACAACAAACACAGTGCATCCATACGCTAGCGCATCGCGAATATCACTGTCGCGCTTAATTGGGTGAGTGTGAATAGTACGCTCACTTGGCACGCCTTGGCTTGCCACTAAGTCAACTTCACCGCTTGTTGCTAAATCAAAGCTTGCGCCTTCTTCAAGTAAAGTGCGTACCACAGCGACTAAAGGCAGTGGTTTTAATGCAAAGTGCAAAACAACGCCAGGTAGTGCATTTTTAAGCGCGTGGTATTGCCGACGAATAGCTTCGCAGTCAAGGACCATAAGTGGTGCACCAAATTGTGCTGCAAGTTGTTCAATGTGCGTGTTAATCGGTTGCACATAATCAAATGCTTGATTTGCAGCAACCGCTGCTGCAGGTACTTTAGTTACGGTGTCTTTTAGTTGAGTCGATAAAGCCATTATATTTTCCGAGTACGTTAAGCAACCGCTCGGGTTATGGTTTATCCACGAGTCGGTTGAGTGAGATCAATCGTGCTTACGCACAGTCAAATTCACTCTTGGATAGTTGCTCTATCGCCTTGCTACAAACAGGGTTTGTAATGTACTCGGATTGGCTATCATCAAGAAGCGGCGAGATAATAAAACGAGTTTTTCTTCAGCGCAATATAAATTTTATAAATAATAAAAATATTTAATTGTTTATAATTATCATGTGATTACATCGATATGAATTACTTATCTTAACGATTTATATTATTAATCTTTGTGAGATGCTACAAACATATTTTTGTTTGCAAGCATGATTTCACTCGAAGTATCAGCGCTATAAGAGTGACCAGGTTGCTTGCGTAGGTAGTTGTAAATTGTTGGGGTTTTCATTAAGTGATTTATAGCTTGAATTACTTTTATCCCCTGAGGTGTTTTACTGCATGCGAAGTAGCCATTTATATATTCAGGGTATTCAGTTATTGCTCGACTACCTATTTTTTTAAGCTGCTCTTTGCTAAAAGTTTCTTGAATATTTACTTCATAATCAACAATCATATCTATTCTATTATGTATAAGTAAGTTTGGTAGCTGGGAGCTCGTATCTTCACTACTGATTGATGCGATTTGGTTTTTGTATTTTTTTAATATAGGCTCAAGCTCTTTGTAGCTAGTGCCAGAGTCGACACCTAAGGTGTGGTTTTTATCAAGTAAGTCTGCAATAGAAACCTGCTCAGGTAGGCCGGCCAAAAAGTCCTTAAATGCGTAAATCTTCCTTTGCTCATAGACAGTGGTTGGTAGCTCTGAAAAAACAATATTTTTTTCACGTTCTGATGTTTTAATTAGGTCATAACTACACACGGGCTCACTAGTTTCAAGACGTACAATGAGACGAGCTTGATTTGTCCACTGTAACTTAGCGTCAAAAGCATGGCTTAAAAGGCGCTTAAACGTTTCATCTGATTTTAAAAATCCATCAGTAGAAGCATTAGCTCTAGAAAGCAATGTAATAGGCTCGTTTGCAATACCTACCTTTGATGTAAGCACAGCAAAAAGAATAAAAAAGATTTTATATATAATAGTCATAATCCTAAGTGTAATTGTTCTAGAATAAATTGTCATAAAAAAAGCCCAAAAGGGCTTTTTAAATTACCAGAAGCGTTATGACCAAGAGTATTTAACGAGCATTTGTACTTTCAAATATCTTATCAGCAGACGCTGCGACAAAACCTGTGTAAAGCTCGCCATCGGCTTTAGGGTATCTAATAGCAAACTCATAAAAACAACTAGGAATGCGCAGTTCGCCATCACTAAAGGTAACGGCGTAATCATCAGCAAGTGTTGATGATTGCTCTAGTAACACCTCAGGTGAGCCTTTTACTTCGCCGCCTGATGTATTAAGCGCAAAGCCTGCATCTTTAAGCGCCTGGTTAACATCATGAATGTTATCAAACTTGGCAAGCATATTAATATTTACAGTAAAGTGATTGGCACGATAGCCCCACGCTGACATCCACGCGGCATATTCGCTTTCTGCTAATAACTGCTTGTAGGTTTCACCGCTTACTTGCCAATGTGTACCTGAATATAAAAAGTTCTCAGCGGTTACAGTGCTTTCATCAATTTGATTTACCATATCGGTAACAATAGCTTGTAACTCTGGTGAGCACTTTTCTACTAATAACTCAGAAATAAATACTTTTGGTTGATTTGGATCGCTGTGCTCGTAGTGTTTAGCGTATAGCTTTTTAGCTTCAAAGTGGTATTCACCACACTCTGTGTAACCTAGCGCTAAAAAGTGTGCTGCTAGTTTTTCAAGGCCTACTTTTTCTATATTGAACGTACGTAGCGCAATATGATCGTTAATTATGTCGTCTTTTTGGGTTGAACCTAAAAGGTCATGAATTTTATCTGCCGATGGCGTAACGGCTAAATAGTTATCCCATAGGTTTTCAAATAATGTATTTACGTTGGTATGCATGTTAAATCCTTAAAAATGGGTATTATTCTATTACTAAGCCAGGTGCTAAAGTTTGCGGTAAATTCACTTTGTCTGATTCAACCGACGCAACAGGGTAAGCGCAGTAATCGGCCGCATAATATGCGCTAGCACGGTGATTACCACTTGCACCAATACCACCAAACGGCGCAGCACTGGAGGCACCTGTAATAGGTCGGTTCCAATTTACAATGCCTGCCCGAATGCGCTTTAAAAAGTGGCTGTAATCATCTTCGTTATCGCCAAGTAAGCCTGCTGATAAACCAAAGCTGGTGCTGTTAGCCTCTGCTATTGCGCTGTCAAAGTTGTTGTAGCGGTAAACTTTTATAAGCGGGCCAAAGTGTTCTTCATCGGCCATGTTAGCGATATGTGTAACATCAATAATACCTGGGCTTACAAAGCCTGTGCCTGCTTTTAGCTGCTTAAGCTCAACGAGTATTTTGCCGCCGCTTTCAACTAATTCATTTTGCGCAGCAACCATACCAAGGGCTGCTTTTTCGCTTATCATTGCACCCATAAATGGTTGGTCAGTTGCAAAACTGTCTTCAACAATAATATTTTTAGTCGCGTTAATAAGTTTTTCTAAAATGGCATCGCCATTGGTTGAATTCTCAATAAACACGCGGCGTGCACAAGTACAACGCTGACCAGAAGTAATAAAGCCAGATTGAATAATATCGTGTACTGCAGCGCTTACATCGGCTACATCTTTAACTATTAATGGGTTATTACCGCCCATTTCAAGCGCTAATATTTTACCTGGGTGGCCGGCAAATTGTTTATGTAGTAAATGACCCGTGTTTGAGCTGCCGGTAAAAAATAAGCCGTCTATGTCTTGATGTGAAGCAAGTGCTTTACCTGTTTCAACTTCACCTTGTACTAGGTTAATAACCCCCGATGGTAAGCCCGCTTTTAACCAAAGTGATAAAGTAAACTCAGCAACATGGGGTGTAAGCTCAGAGGGTTTAAATACCACGGTATTGCCCGCTAAAATGGCAGGTACTATGTGGCCGTTTGGTAAATGCCCTGGGAAGTTGTAAGGGCCAAATATAGCTACAACGCCGTGTGGTTTATGGCGTATAAACGCTTTAGCACCTGGCATTGGGTTTTCTATACTGCCGGTGCGCTCGTTATAAGCTTTAATAGAAATGGCCACTTTACCTGTCATAGCGCCTACTTCTGTGCGTGTTTCCCAAAGAGGCTTGCCAGTTTCACGCGCTATTATGGCTGCAAATTCTTCGCTGTGCTCTTTTAATTGCGCTACAAAGTTTTCAAGTATGGTAATACGCGACTCAATTGGCGTATCTGCCCATTGTACTTGTGCGGCTCTAGCGGCATTAATTGCAGAATCTACTTGCTCAGCAGTTGCGCCATTACCTTGCCATACAACTTCGCCGTTACTTGGGTTAATAGAGCTAAAAGCAGGGCCTTGGCCTGTTTGCCATTGGTTATTTATAAGGTGTGTGTTCATATTTTTTTACAGGCGGAAAAAACGCGCTGCATCTCCTTGGGATAAATTAAGGGCATCAGCCACTTCTTGGCTTATTACTAAGGTGTGTTTAGCGTGGTTATAGTGGGCATGCTGGGTAAAGGTAGCTCTAAACCCACTTACACCTTGGTTGCAAACGGCAAGTGTATCTGAGCTGTGCTGGCTAATATGTTCCAGCTCGCCAATTGTAATAGGGCATACTTGAGACTCACGAATACTACGAATATTACCAAGCTTTGCTTCTACCGTTGGACCTGCATCAAACAAATCAACGTAGCCACGATGCTCAAAACCTTCTTTTTCAAGTAATTTGAGCGCCGGTTTTGTTTTGTCATGCACATGGCCAATAACTGCTTGGGCTTTTTTACTTAGTAAGTTTACGTAAATAGGGTATTTAGGCATTAGCTCACTAATAAACACTTTATCGCCAAGCCCCACTAAGTGATCAGCCTGAGGAAACTCAATACTAAAAAAGTGCTCTTGCAACCACTGCCAAAATGGTGAATGACCATCTTCGTTGCTTACGCCGCGCATTTCAGCAATCACGGTATCGGCAAAACGTTCGCTGTGCTGCGCCATAAATAAAAAGCGTGAGCGTGACAAAAAGCGACCGGTTAAACCTTTGCGGCTGTTTTCGCGCAAAAACAAAGTACATATTTCGGAGCATCCGGTGTAATCGTTACACATGCTTAAAATATCAACGGTGTTATAAACATTAAGTGTAGGCGAGTGATGTACTGTTTTACCTAAATGGTAATGGTACAGCGGTACGGATAAACCAACAGCGGCTTCTATGGCGGTAGTCCCAATGACTTCACCTGTTTCGCTATCTTCTAAAACAAATAGGTAACTTTCATCGAGTGGCTGATTGATATTTTTAGCAAAGCTTTTTTCGGCGCGATCTATTTTTTCTTTTAATTGCTCATCATCTACAGGCAGAGAGGTAAAGCCATGGCCTGACTCGATTGCAATTTGCTTAAGTGCAGCAAAATCTGCAGTGGTAATAGGACGTAATACTTGCATTTATTACTTGCTCCAACAGCGCGCCCTGAGGCGCGCCTACTTAAATTATCCGTTTACTACGTCGCTTACTGCTTTTTCAAAGCGTGCTAGGCCTTCTTTAATATCTTTAAATGGAATAACTAAAGAAGGGGTAAAACGAATCACGTTCATGCCCGCCACTAAGTTCATTAAGCCATTGTTAGCACTGGCAACTAAAAAGTCGCGTGCGCGGCCTTCAAATTTTTCGTTTAATACAGCGCCAATAAGTAAACCTTTACCACGTACTTCACTAAATACGTTGTACTTTTCGTTAATAGCGTTTAAGCCATCGCGGAATAACTGCTCGCGCTCTTTTACGCCATTTAATACATCAGGTGTGTTTACTGTATCAAAGGCGGCTTCTGCTACAGCACATGCTAGTGGGTTACCACCATAAGTAGAGCCGTGCGTACCTACTTTTAAATGATCTGCAATATGAGTACGTGTGATCATAGCGCCAATAGGAAAACCGCCACCAAGTGCTTTGGCGGTCGTTAAAATATCAGGCACTACGCCTAAGCCTTCGTATGCGTATAAATCGCCAGTGCGGCCAACACCGGTTTGTACTTCATCAAAAATAAGCAGTGCATTATGCTTAGTACATAACTCGCGTACTTTTTTAGCAAATTCATCTGTTGGTGAAATAATACCGCCTTCACCTTGCAGTGGCTCCATCATTACTGCACACGTTTTATCGCTAATAAGTGCTTCAAATGCTGCAATGTCGTTGTAATCACAATGCATAATGTCGCCAGGCTTAGGACCGAAGCCATCTGAGTAAGCCGCTTGGCCGCCCACTGTTACGGTAAAAAATGTACGGCCATGGAAACCTTTGTTAAACGCAATGATTTGTGACTTTTCTTCGCCGTGTTTATCTAAAGCAAAACGACGCGCAAGTTTAAGTGCGGCTTCGTTAGCTTCTGCGCCTGAGTTTGCAAAATACACTTTGTCCGCAAATGTAGCATCTACCATTTTTTGTGCTAAACGTAGGGCAGGCTCGTTAGTCATCACATTTGATAAGTGCCAAATTTTCTCGCCTTGCTCTTTTAATGCAGATACAAGCGCAGGGTGGCAGTGCCCTAAACAATTAACAGCAATACCACCTGCAAAATCAATAAACTCGTTGTTATTTTGATCCCATACACGTGAGCCTTCGCCGCGCACTGGAATAACAGCCGACGGGTTATAGTTTGGCACCATTACATCGTTAAATAAGTCTCTTGATACTTGCATTTTGTACACCTAAAAATTGTGAATATTGAATAAAGATTAGCAAAATAAAAACGTTGGCGTTTTCTCAGCTAAGTAATTTTTGTTATTGGTGGTTATTATCGAAGGTTATACATTAAATTTGCAGTGCTATTTTGTGAAAATTGATTACAATAAAAGTCAAAATAACGAAGTTAATAAGCAATATGATAACTCCACAAGACGAAAAGTTACTTTCAATTTTAAAAACTAATGCGCGTGCAAGTATTTCTGACTTAGCGCGCATGCTTAATTTATCGCGTTCTACTGTGCAAAGCCGAATGTTAAAGCTTGAAGAAACCGGTGTTATAAAAGGCTATAGCGTTGACTACGGTGAAGATTACTTAAGCAGTATGGTATCGGCTCATGTATCTATTAAAGTGATGCAAAAACTCACCACTAAAACCAATTTAGAGCTTAAACAGATTGATGCTATTTCTCAGCTTTATGCAATAAGCGGTGAGTTTGACTTAATTGCTGTTGTACAAGCGCAAAACTTAGAAAAATTGAGTCATCTACTTGATGATATTGGTAATCTAGATGGAGTCGAACGGACAACTTCTTCGGTAATTTTGGAAACTAAATTTAAGCGTTAATATGGTTTTAATCATGTACAAAAACATATTTTGTTTATTTTTGTTGAGTAAATCCAAATATAGCTAAATTTATACCCCAAACAACGTTTAAATTATTGTATTTTTAGAATTGGATGTTAGAATTCGGAGTGTTTTCAGACATTTTAATGGATGAATAACAAGGAATTAACCACTCTTTACACGGATGTTTGAATGTACCTGCCATGTACCCATATAAACAACCTCAGTAAACTTTATTAGAAGCAAGACTTTTGCTTTGTTTAAAAATGGAAGTAGTTTGCTACTGCATTAAGGAAAATGATGAAAAAATTAATCATACTATCTGTATCTGTTATTTTTGTTGGGTATTATTTAAATGCAAAAGCGAGTCAGGGCTCATTAAATAAAGGAACTGAGGTTAAAACGTTCAGCGATATATTTTATAAACTAGAAACGTCCGCTGTAAGTGTTAATGAAATTATAATTGGCGCGACGGAGTTTGCTCTAACAATGTGTGCAGATAGAGCTTACCAAGAGGTTCTAGGTAATAGTGTCCAAAGTTGTCATGCTAACTTTCAAAAATCAAAAGATATATGCGCGGGTTATTTGATAAAAAGTTCACAACCACTCTATAGAGATAAAACAAAAGTAACTGCATTAACAGAGAAGTTTATTAATTGTGTAAGTTAGTATCATACAAACCTTTACCATAAGTTTTTAAAACTTTTCATTTGTTTGACTATACTTTGTTCAATTTCTGCAAATATTAGTAATTGATTATGTCTGTCTTATTTCTTTTAACGCTTCTTGGATTATCCGAGCCACTTAAGTTTGGTTCTAACTTACCGACCACCACACCCGATAACGCAGTAAACCAAGTACAATGCATTTTATATGAGATGGGCACGTCTTTTCAGTTGCAAACACTGCCATGGCTTCGTGCCAGACGAGAGGTTAAGTTAGGCCGTTTAGACGGGTACTTTACTACTCATTTAACGCCAGAAATGAAAACCTATGGAAAAATAACTTCGCCTATATTTTTAGAAAAGTGGTATTGGTTTACTCACCCAGATAGTATTAACAAACCGGAAGATAAAATCCACTATGGTGCGGTGAGAGGAAGTTATCAGGCTAACTGGTTAAAATCTCAAAACATACAAGTGCAAGTTGAAGTTAACTCGCTAGAAGAAATTATTAAGATTTTACATCATCAAAGAGTAGATAGGATATTACTCGACCTAGATGATTTTGAACACGTTGCATCGGGCTTAGGAATAGATCAATCCCTTTATAATAAAGAGTTTTTTCGCTATGTACCGCTAGGTTTATTTGCTTCTAATTCTTTAACAAAGCGTCACCCACAATTTATGAGTCAGTTTGACGACAACCTAGGCGCATGCTCTCAAGCACCTTTTGCATTATCGACGAGCGAAAAAAAACATATTTTAAGATTAATATACAAACAAGCCAAAGTACTGGCTGCTATGCCTAATTTGATAGAGGAAACCCTTATAAGTAATAGCTCGCGATTAGACGAAAATGAGCTTTTAGAATTAGATACACAATGGCAAACAGAGGTAAAAAAAGAGCACGCTAAGCTAGGTAAAGCAATGCTCAATAAAGCACTATCTAAAAAATTAATAGCATGGCAGTCTCAGTTTAATGGCAGTGTGACCGAAATCATACTTACCGACAACCAAGGTAAGAATGTAGCAATTAGTAAACTTACTACTGATTACTGGCAAGGGGATGAAAATAAGTTTAGCAACGTATTTACACTAATCGACGATTACTATTTTGATAATGTGGAATACGATATATCTACTCATCACTTTCAAGTTCAATTAAGCATTCCGGTATTTAATAAGCACTACAACCACATAGGCGTACTAATAATAGGCATTGATGTGGAAAAGGCATTGCATTTGAATTCTAGCTATTTGCAATAACCACTCAAAATTGACGATTAAGTACTTACTTTTCAGCACTTTTAACAGTAGAGACTTTACGTATTACATTTTTAGTGACTTCATCTAACTTTATAAAATAGGCATTCCCGCCAATGCCTTTAAACTCTTCATCGGTGAATACAATTGTATTGTCATCATAAAAAGTAATAGCCTCTTTTTGAGTAACTATGCCTAAATCGATACGCGATACATCACCAGAGAAAAACTTATCACCTTTATAGTTTTCGAATAACCAAATACTTGTTGAATCTAAAAGTACTAATTTTTTACGATCAGGGCTTAAGGCTGCAGATGTTATCCAGCACAGTTTTTCCATGGTGGTACACGTTTTAAATGAATCGATTAGTTGAGCACTAAAATTCGCGGCATGATCACCTACTTTATAAACTTTTGTGATGCCATCAAATGGCTCTGTACGGTTTTTAGTAAATAAGTATAAATGGCGTCCAAGTGCAACAAATGCTTCTAGGTCGTAGTTACGTTGGTCCGGTGTTACTGGGCTACCATCAAGCTCAGGATAAGTAAATTTTATTATTTCGGCTTCGGTTGTATTGCTTTTAATATCGATTGGATTTTCTATTTTATAAATGGTTAGCCATTTACGATCATTTTTATTATTGCCAAAGTCACCTAAAAAAAAGTGACCAAACTTATTTTGGGTCATATCTTCCCAATCAATATTTTTAGCATTAGTTACTAAAATTTCTTTTGCTATGGAACCGTCTTTATTTAATCTATATAGCTTGGGCTTATCGCCACCGTCATTTATGGCCCACAAGCGTTGTTTTTTATCAAACTCTATGCCTGAAATTTCTTTCAATTTAGGGTCAACAGAAATTTCTTTTTTACTATACAAGGTGTAAATGGATGTACCAATAAATGCAACTGCAGCCAAAACAATGATTGCTATAGTTATTAAAATGCTTTTTTTTAACATGAAATTAATTATATTTCAGAGTATTAGAATGCTGGGTATTATCCATGATGCAAATATATAAAAAAAGAATTTAATACTTTTTTATTTAATTTAGATTTAATTGGTTTAAATATTAAGTCTGTTCCACATTTTGTTTAGTTGGTTTAATTATTGCTCTATATATTAGTATCACTCTAAACGTAATGTATTTTAGTTGTATGCACGTTACTGGTGCGGTAAAAATTATTTTTGCACTGTAATAAAGCGTAAATAAAGTTTTGTTTAACTAACATAACGTTTAATGATTTAGATGGATCCCACATCGCCCTTTGATGTTAAATCGGCCCTGTGGCAAAGATTAAATACCCTTAATTGTTTAGTTGGAGCCTGTTATGTTGAATAAGCGTTTTTTTAAAACAAAAGATGAAGCTGAAGTAACCTTCGAATTTTCTCACCCTGAAGCAGAACAAGTTAGCTTATTAGGTGAATTTACTGATTGGCAACCTGTTCCGATGAAGCTTAATAAAAAACAAGGCGTTTTTAAGTTTAAACAACGCTTGCCTATTGATCAGCAATTTCATTTTCGTTATTTAATTAACGGAGACATATGGGATAACGACCATGAAGCCGATGGCTACATGGCAAATAATTTTGGTACAGAAAACAGCATAGTTAATACTCAACGCATTAATTAAGGCGGGTAAATGGACGCACTTTCGCAGTTATTTTACCTGCATGGCATAGGCTATGAGTTTACCAAATACACAGGTGAGCAGGTGTTTTTTAACGAAGACACGCGTAAACGTGCTTTGCAATGTTGTGGTGTGGATACCAATAATGATGCACAAATAGCGCAATTAAACTTCAAATTAGATGCCTCTACTTGGCGCAGTTTAGTACCAAGTGTAAGTTTAGTTGAACAACAAACCCCGTTTTTAAAAATCAAAATAGATGAGCGACAACTGCACTGCCCAGCAAATATTACAGTCCCTTCGCTTGATATACATATAACGCTCGCCAACCTTTATAATTTAGCTATTACTGGAGAGTACTACTTACATGAAGTGCGTTATATCGAACTTGAATTACCAATAAAAGCGTTACCTATTGGTTACCACCAAGCGACGGTTAAAGTTGGAGAGCAACTTGCGAATACGCAAATTTGGAGTGTACCAGAACAAGTTTTTCAAATTGATAATTTAAAGCGCACTGGGCTATCTATTCAGTTATATACGTTAAAAAATAAAGCTTGCTTAGGTATTGGTGACTTTAACGATTTACTGGAACTTACAACCCTTTGCGCTAAACAAAATATGGATTATATATTACTTAATCCACTGCATTTGCTGTTTGCTGATATACCAGAGCGGGCAAGTCCATATAGCCCTAATAGCCGCGCTTTATTAAACCCTCTGTATATTTCGGTCGCACTAAGTACAGATGCAAAAAATAATGAGCAATTAAATTCTCTTATGGAAAGTGATGATGTCATTGCTTTGTTAAACGCAACCGATCAGTTTATTAATTACCATAATGTTAGCCAGGTAAAATATGCCTTGTTTAAAGCGCTTTATGATCATTTTGAATTAACAGGTAGTACTGAAAGGCGTGAAGCGTTTGATAAATTTTGTAACGAAAATATAAGCACGCTTTCTACGCTTAATCCAGCACAGCCCAAGTTTGACTATTATCTGCAGTGGCAAGCGAGTCTTCAACTTGCGCTTTGCCAACAAAGCTGCATAGATCAAGGAATGGAAATTGGCTTAATCAACGACCTCGCCGTTGGCTGCGCAGGTGATGGCGCTGAATTTTATAATCAACAGGCATTGTTTTCTAAAGGGGCAAATGTAGGTGCACCGCCAGACCCATGGGCTGAAGCCGGACAAAACTGGGGATTACCTGCACTTAATCCTCAAAGCCTGCAACATAACAATTATCAATATTACCGCTCTTTAATACGCGCCAATATGCAAAGTGTAGGCGGTTTACGAATAGACCATGTTATGGCAATTCGGCGTTTATGGTGGTGCTTTGACACTAACGGACACCAAGACGGTTGCTATGTATATTATCCATTTGAACATTTACTCGCAATTTTAAAAATCGAATCACACATTAATCAAAGCATCGTTATTGGCGAAGATTTGGGGATAGTTCCACCTGAAGTAAAACATGCGTTGTCTAGCAGTGGTATTTTTTCAAATAGTTTATTTTATTTTGAAAAACAACACGATGGAGAGTTTCTATCAGTAGATGACTTAGCACCTCACTGCTTGTTAATGATAGCAAATCACGATGTACCGCCATTCTTAGGCTGGTGGCAGCATGATGATTTAAATATTAAACAACACTATGAGTTGATCAGTAAAAACGAGTATGAACAACAAAAACAGCAAAGAATACAAGAGCAGCACAAGCTCTTATGTTTTATAAACAACCTTAGCCATAAACCTGAACTAGTATTAGAGAGCAACGCAATGGATGTGTATAGCGAGTTGGCGCTTTGCTTGGCAGGTTCGCAATCAAGATTGTTTGCATTACAAATAGATGATTTAGATGAGCAAAAGTACCCTGTAAATATTCCCGGTACAGATAAAGAGTACCCTAATTGGCGCCGTGTATTAACACATACAAGTAAAGATATATTTAAAAAAAATGCTCCGCTATTAGCTGCTATAGATTCAATAAGGAAAGGTTAAATGAGCAGTACAATTAATACAGAACTGTTACTACCTAATACAGAATACGATGAGCAGGTTAGCGCATTAAATGTAGGACGATTTAAAGACCCCTTTAGTTTTTTAGGAGCACATAAAACAAGTTCAGATATAGAAATTCGTCTTTATTTACCCTCAGCAATTACAGCAAGCGTTACCTTAAATAATAATAGTGTTGAAGCTAAAAGGTATAAACAAACTGATTTATTTATAGCCAAAGTGAACGAACTACCCACAAAGCCCTATCAATGCAGTGTTCAGTACGCAAATGACCAAACTACCTTTTATGACGAATATAGTTTTGAAAGCGCACTTGATAAAGACGCCATGTACTTATTTAATGAAGGCAGTTTAGAGCATGCTTACTCTCATTTTGGCGCACATTTTTGCGAACAACAAGACGTAGAAGGAGTACGGTTTTGTGTCTGGGCACCTAACGCAGCGAGTGTATCTGTCATTGGTGAGTTTAATTTTTGGCAAATAAATCGTCATTTTATGCGTTTTCACCCAGCAAGTGGTGTGTGGGAGTTGTTTGTTCCCAATCTTAAAGCGGATATGTGTTACAAGTTTGCTATTACCGCCCAAAGTGGTGAAGTACTAGAAAAAGCAGATCCATTTGCTTTTAAAATGCAACAGGCACCGGGTACAGCAAGTGTTCTGCAATATAAACCTGAGCCAATTACACTAAGTGAAAATGCATTAACCAATAGACAAAAGCGTAATCATATAGATGCACCAATAAGCATATACGAAGTACATTTAGGCTCATGGCAACGAGAAGAGAATAACCGCTATTTAAGTTACACAGAGCTTGCCGACAAACTAGTTAGCTATGCGCTAGAGATGGAATTTACCCACTTACAACTTATGCCAATAAGTGAATACCCGTTTGATGGCTCGTGGGGTTATCAACCCGTGGGTTTATTTGCACCTACTAGCCGTTTTGGCGACTACAACAGCTTTAAATATTTTGTAGAGCAATGTCATAAATCCAACATAGGTATATTACTTGATTGGGTGCCTGGGCACTTTCCAAGTGATCCGCATGGCTTACATCGATTTGATGGTACTCATTTATACGAACACGCTGATATGCGCCAAGGCTTTCATCCTGATTGGAATACCTACATATATAACTACGACCGCCCAGAGGTTAAAAGCTTTTTAATTTCTAATGCTATGTATTGGCTACATCAATTTGGTTTAGATGGCCTGCGTGTAGACGCTGTGGCTTCCATGCTTTATTTAGATTACAGCCGAAAAGAAGGTGAGTGGGTTGCTAATTGTTATGGCGGGCGTGAAAACTTAGGCGCAATAGAGTGTTTAAAGCAAGTTAACATGCGCAGCTACAAAAATAACCCTGGGATCATGATGGTGGCTGAAGAGTCAACAGCTTGGCCTGGTGTTACTCAAAGTGTTGAACATAATGGGTTGGGGTTTGGCTATAAATGGAATATGGGTTGGATGAATGACAGCCTTCATTATATGCAGCATGACCCTTTGTATCGGCAGCATCATCATCATGAAATGACCTTTTCTATGGTTTACGCTTTTAGCGAAAACTACATATTACCGCTTAGTCACGATGAAGTGGTTCATGGTAAAGGCTCATTAATCGAAAAAATGCCTGGAGATGACTGGCAAAAATTTGCAAATTTACGCGCATATTATGCATTTATGTGGGCTCATCCGGGTAAAAAGCTATTGTTTATGGGCAGTGAAATAGCTCAGCGTAAAGAGTGGGGGCATGATCATTCTATTGATTGGCATTTGTTAGAACACCAAAGTCATAGTGGCGTAAAACAAACTATAAGAACTCTAAACACAGTTTATAAAAAACAGCCAGCATTGTATGAACTTGACTCTAGTGCTGCTGGCTTTACCTGGATTGATAACAACAATAATCAACAAAGTATCTTGAGCTTTGTGCGCTTTGCAAAAAATGCTAAAAACTTTGTTGTTGTCATTGCTAACTTTACGCCAGCCTCATATGAAAACTATTTAATTGGTGTACCCAGCGAAGGCCAATATAAAGTTATTTTAAATACAGATGAAACACAGTTTTTTGGCTCTGGCATTGAAGTAACTCAAAACGCATCGCAAATTGTAAATACAATTAATAAAGAAAATCATAGCTTTAAGCACAGTATTTCAATTGCAATTGGTGGTTTAACTACTATTTACTTACAAAAGGTTGATGATGAGTAATCGATTTGAAGCAACTCATGGCAGTGTAGAGCCGCTTGGGTCGAGTGTTAGCGATAACGGCGTTAACTTTTCATTGTATGCACCTAATGCAAGTCAAGCTTATGTCTGTTTTTTTGATAAAAGTGGCCATTCAGAAATTCTAAAAATGGCAATGAACATCAACGAAGGCGGTGTGTGGAGTATTCATATATCACCACTAAGCGCGGGGGCACTTTATGGTTTTAGGGTTGAGGGAGAATATAACCCATCACATGGTTTGCTGTTTAATGAAAACAAGTTACTAATTGACCCCTACGCTAAAGACATTTTTGGCGAGTTCACATGGAGTGAACGTCACTACGGGCAGATGCCAATAGGCACAAAAAGCTGTGTAAACAATGCAATTGATATCCCTAAGTCAAAAGTTGCATCTCAAACTTATTATGAGCATAAAAAACCACAGCACCGCTGGTCTAACACTGTTATTTATGAATGCCATGTAAAAGGGACTACGTGTCGTCACCCTAAAATCCCTAAATCTTTACAAGGTAAGTTTTTAGGGTTGAGCCATCCAAATTTTATTGAGCATTTACATAATTTAGGGGTTACAGCAGTAGAGTTATTACCTGTTCATGCATTTATTAGTGAGCAGTTTTTAACGGCAAAAGGGCTGCAAAACTATTGGGGTTACAACACCTTAAACTTTTTTACTCCCCACAAAGACTACTTAGTAAATGACGACATAAACGAATTTAAGCAAATGGTTAGGCAGTTTCACGATGCCGATATAGAAGTAATCCTCGACGTTGTTTACAACCACACAGCTGAGGCAGGCAACGATGGCCCAATATTGTCACTGCGAGGACTCGATAACTTAGCTTATTATCGTACTGCGAACGATCAGCCCAATGTATATATAAACGATACCGGCTGCGGCAATACTATTAATATCGATCACCCAAAAACACTGCAACTAGTACTCGATAGCTTGAGGTATTGGGTGGAAATAATGGGAGTAGATGGGTTTAGATTTGATTTAGCGACTATTTTGGCGCGCTCTAAATCAGGTTTTAGCTCTAGGCATACATTTTTACAAGCTATTGCACAAGACCCCATACTAAACAAAGTAAAGCTTATTAGTGAACCGTGGGATATAGGTCCTGGCGGCTATCAATTAGGCGCCTTTCCGCCACCGTGGCGAGAATGGAACGATCAATATCGTGACGTTATTAGACGCTTTTGGCAAAGTGAAACCGGCATTATTGCAAACGTTGCTAAACGATTACATGGCTCGTTTGATATTTTTGAACACAGCCAACGCGGCCCACTCAATAGTATAAACTTTATAACCAGCCATGATGGTTTTACCCTAGCTGATTTAGTGAGTTATGAGCACAAACACAACGAAGCGAATGGTGAGCAAAACAGAGATGGTCACAGCGCAAATCACTCATTTAACTGTGGCGTAGAAGGGTTTACCAGTGACGTAAAAATAACAACGCTAAGATTACAGCAACAAAAGAATTTTTTGCTTACCTTAATACTTTCAAAAGGAGTGCCAATGATCGCTGCAGGCAGTGAAATGGCACATTCTCAAGGGGGTAATAATAACGCTTATTGTCAAAACAATCGTACGAGTTGGCTTGCATGGAAAGACTCGCAGCTAAATCATTCTTTAACGCGCTTTATAGACGACGCCCTTAAAATTAGACGTGCACATAGTGCGTTTAAACACAGTGTATTTTTAGACGATATAGATGAGCGTTTTACGGTTAAATGGTTTACCGAAGAAGGTAAAACTATGACTGATGCACATTGGCATGAGCAGTCCAGGCAGTTTTTAATGTACAGCTTACTTGATAAGCAAAACAAACATGCTTTGCTCATTATATTTAATGCCAGTGAAAAAACAGTTTTATGCCAATTGCCATCTTCTCCAATTAAGGCGAAATGGCAAATGGTTCTATCGAGTGTCAATAATGCATCTGCGGGAAGTAATGAAGATGCAACTGTTGAAATTTCAGCACAAAGTAGTTGGGTTTTTAGTGCCAATTTAGAGGACGAAGGTCATGGCTAAACAAGGTGAACAAGTGTGTGTAGTAAAGGGGTGGCAAGAAGGCCCTGTTATCGATGAAAGTACGCTTAAAGATGACCTAACACGGCATTTTTATTATACCCTCGGACGAGATAAAGTAGGCGAGTCGCAGCATTACTTGTATCACGCATTAGCACTTACAATTCGCGATAGACTCGTTGCGCGCTGTAGAGAAACAAACCAACAAATTAAGCAAAATAAACGCCGCAAAACAGCTTATTTATCGCTTGAATTTTTGATGGGGCGAGCGCTGGGTAACGCAGTATTAAATTTAGATTTAGATGAGCAAGTAACCGCTGCGCTTCAAGAATATTGCACAACAATAGAAACCATTGAAGATGCTGAGCACGATGCAGGACTTGGCAATGGTGGCCTAGGGCGACTCGCTGCTTGTTTTTTAGATAGCTGCGCAAGCTTAGCATTACCTGTTGTTGGTTATGGCCTGCGTTATGAATACGGTATGTTTAATCAGTCAATTAAAGATGGCAACCAAATAGAGCAACCAGATAATTGGCTAAGAGAGGGCCATCCTTGGGAGCTTAGTGCACCTGAGCATGCTAAACGCGTGAAATTTGGTGGTTATGTGCAAAGCTATACAGATAAATACGCACGTGATCATCGTCAATGGATAAGCTCACAAGATGTTTTAGCCGTACCTTATGATGTACCAGTACCTGGTTATAAAAACAACATTGTAAATACACTTCGCTTGTGGAAATCAGAAGCAACCGATGAGTTTAATTTAACCGAGTTTAATGCCGGCAGTTACTCAGAAGCCGTTGCGCAAAAAAACTTAGCAGAGCAAATTACTATGGTGCTGTATCCAAACGATAGCAGCGAAAATGGTAAAGAACTTAGATTACGTCAACAGTATTTTTTATCATCGGCGAGTATTCAAGACATTGTTGATCAGTGGGTAAGTGAGCACGGCGAAAATTTTGCAGACTTTGCCGATTATCATGTATTTCAATTAAACGATACCCACCCAAGCATTGCAGTGGCAGAGCTTATGCGTATTTTAATTGATGACTACGAGCTTGATTGGGATGATGCATGGCAAATAACGACCAAAACTATGGCTTACACAAATCATACGTTACTTCCAGAAGCGCTAGAAAAATGGTCTGTATCGTTATTTGCAAAACTTTTACCGCGCATTTTAGAAATAGTATTTGAAATAAACGCACGCTTTTTAGCACAAGTTGCTCAGCAATGGCCTGGGGACGTTGAAAAACAGCGCGCATTGTCACTGATTGAAGAGGGAGATGAGCCACAAATTCGCATGGCTTATCTAGCTATTGTAGGGAGTTACTCAGTAAACGGTGTTGCAGCACTTCATACTGAATTATTAAAAGCAGGTTTATTTAAAGAGTTTTATGCGCTTTGGCCAAACAAATTTAACAATAAAACCAATGGTGTTACACCAAGACGTTGGCTTGCGCATTGTAATGTGAGCTTAAGTAAGCTAATTAGCGAAAAAATTGGCCACGATTGGGTTAAAGAGTTTTCTAAAATTAGCGACTTACGTCGTTATTATGATGACAAAAAATTTCATGAACAGTGGCAAAATGCAAAACGCGAAAACAAGCAACGTTTGGTCGATTTAGTTAAAGCGCGTTGTGGCGTTGAATTTGATGTATCAATGATGTTTGACGTACAGGTAAAACGTATTCATGAGTACAAACGTCAGCTTTTAAATATATTACATGTTATTCATTTATACGACCGTATTCGCCGTGGCGACACTCAAGGTATTGTGCCTCGCTGTGTATTATTGGGCGGTAAAGCTGCGCCTGGTTATTATATGGCCAAAAAAATAATCAAGCTGATTAATAACGTAGCAGAGGTTATTAATAAAGACCCTCAAGCAGCTCCATACCTGCGAGTCGCATTTTTACCAAACTACAATGTAACGGCTATGGAAACTATTTGTCCTGCAACGGATTTATCAGAGCAAGTATCTACCGCAGGAAAAGAAGCATCAGGCACGGGTAACATGAAGTTTATGATGAATGGTGCGCTGACTATCGGCACATTGGATGGCGCTAACATCGAAATTAGAGATGCCGTTGGTGCAGATAATTTCTTTTTATTTGGTGCTCAAGCGCACGAAATTGACGATATTAAATCGCGTTACAACCCCGAGCTTTTAATTGCACAAAATAGTGATTTAAATAATGTAATGCAACTTCTTCAAAGTGGGCATTTTAATTTATTTGAACCATGCTTATTTGAAGACATTACAAATTCGATAAAAAGCCCTCACGATCCATGGCTAACAGCACATGATTTTGAAAGTTATGTAGCAGCGCAAAAAGAAGTCGATAAAGCCTATGCAGATCAAACCTACTGGACACAAATGAGTATTTTAAATACTGCAGCCAGTGGTATGTTTTCAAGTGATAGAACCATTAGCCAATATAGTGAAGATATTTGGCATTTAGACCCCCTCAATATTAGTGAAGCGGACTTAACGACAACATCAAGCCATGCCACTAAAAGCCTAGACTAAATGGAGAGAGTATTATGCCTAATTATGCAAATCGCTACATCAGTAGCCTAACCAGAGAAACCTACGCGTTAATACTGGCTGGTGGGCGTGGCTCTCGCTTGCATGAGCTAACTGATTGGCGAGCGAAACCTGCGGTCTATTTTGGCGGCAAGCATCGGATTATCGATTTTCCTTTATCAAACTGTATTAACTCTGGTGTAAGGCGAGTAGGTATTGCTACACAATATAAGTCGCACTCACTAATAAGACACGTTAATCGTGCATGGGGACATTTTAAAAAGGAGCTTGGAGAGTCTGTAGAAATTTTACCAGCCTCTCAACGTCAAGGTGACGATTGGTACTGTGGTACCGCCGATGCCGTGTTTCAAAATATAGATATTATTCGTCATGAGCTACCAAAATATGTAATGATTTTGTCAGGTGATCATGTTTATCGTATGGACTACGGTGCGTTACTTGCAGAGCACGTTCAAAAGGGCGCAGATATGACTGTATGCTGCTTAGAAGTGCCTGTTGAAGAGGCTGCAGATACCTTTGGTGTAATGACTGTGGATGAGCAAAACCGTGTATGTCGTTTTGATGAAAAACCAGCTATGCCAAGTTCAGTACCTGGTAAACCAGGCACATGTTTAGCCTCTATGGGTAATTATGTGTTTAATACAGAGTTTTTATTTGAACAGCTTAAAAAAGATTCTGAAAACGAAGGTTCAGGACGCGATTTTGGCCACGATATCATCCCAGCTATTATTGAAGAGCATAATGTGTTTGCTTTTCCGTTTAGGGATCCACTTCAAGAAGGTCAGCCATATTGGCGCGATGTAGGTACGCTCGATTCGTTTTGGGAAGCCAATATGGAGCTTGTAATGCCAGAGCCACAATTGGATTTGTATGATCCAACTTGGCCAATATGGACATATCAAGAGCAATTACCGCCCGCTAAGTTTATTTTTGATGATGACGACAGGCGCGGAATGGCCCTAGATTCGACTGTTTCGGGTGGGTGTATCATTTCAGGATCAGCTGTCAGAAAATCACTGTTGTTTTCAAACGTGCATGTGCGCTCATTTTGTGAGATTGAGCAATCAGTTATTTTACCGGGTGCAGTAATTAATCGCGGCTGTAAAATCAAACGAGCAATAATAGATAGAAGCTGTGAAATACCGGCAGGCCTTGAAATTGGTATTGACCGCAAAACGGATGAGCAGAATGGTTTTAGAGTTTCTAAAAAAGGTATAGTTTTAGTGACTCGTGATATGCTCACTGAGCTTGCTAAAAAGTTAGAGCGCCAATCTCAAGAGAATAAAAAGCTAGCGTAATTAGCTAAATAAGCACGACAACACAGGCTTGCTCAAAATTGAGCAAGCTAATATAGGTTTATAGGAAGTAGTAAATTAATGCATGTATTAATGGTTGCAGCAGAAAATGACGCGTTACCAGGCGCTAAAGTCGGTGGAGTAGCGGATGTAGTTCGTGATGCACCAAAAGCGCTTGCTGAGCAAGGGGTGAGTGTTGACGTAGTGATTCCTGATTATGGATTTGATGAACTTAACCGCACTCATATTGGTGATGTCACTGTTGCATTTAATGCTCACCCACATGTATTAACGCTTTTTAAAATAGAGCAATCGCAAAGTAATGTAGCGCAAATTGTTATTAGTCATCCATTGTTTAGAAATTCGGGTAGTGTGTACTGTAATGATGCACCAGGAAGGCCTTTCGCAACTGATGCAACAAAGTTTGCTTTGTTTAACGCAGCGGTTTGTGAAGCGTTGCTACAAGGTATTTTAAAGCGCCCAACAGCGCTTCATTTACATGATTGGCATAGTGCATGTGTGGCCGTGTTGCTTAAATTTGAGCTACGCTATCGGGAATTAAATAACTTAAAAATTGCCTACACAGTTCATAACATTGCCTTGCAAGGAATTAGACCTTTTAAGCACGATGACTCAAGCTTAGAGGCTTGGTTTCCTTCACTAAGTTACGATGGGCAACAACTATGCGATCCCCGTTATCCACATTGCTTTAACCCGATGCGTAGTGCAATTAACCTAGCTGATAAGGTTCATTTAGTATCGCCTACTTATAGCCAGGAAGTACTTAAGCCAAGCAATTACGAACATGGTTTTTTTGGTGGCGAAGGGCTAGAGCAAGACTTAAAAAATGCAGCAACTGAAGGAAAGCTCGTAGGTATTTTAAATGGCTGCGAATACCCTAATAGTACTGATAACAAAGTCACACTGGATGATCTATATAGCCAAGCACAAAGCACCTTATTTAGTTGGATGGCAAAAACGCCGCAACTTCAAAGTAGCTACTATATTGCGCATCAACGGTTACAGCAATTTATGTTATTACCTGTTAAAGGGCCATTAATTACGAGTGTTGGTAGGCTTACAGAGCAAAAAGTATTACTTTTATGCCAATCTATTGATGGCGAATTAGTAATAGATAAAGTGTGTAAAATGGTTAGTGAATCTAATGGCCGGATTATTATTTTAGGATCAGGTGACGAGGTACTCGAAGAGCTATTTACTAAAGCAATGGCACGTAATTCAAACCTGTTATTTTTAAAAGGCTACGGCCAAGGGGTTGGGGATTTAATGTATAAGTTAGGTGACTTATTTTTAATGCCCAGCTCATTCGAACCATGTGGTATTAGCCAAATGTTAGCAATGCGAGCAGGGCAACCATGCTTAGTTCATAGTGTTGGCGGGCTAAAAGATACTGTTCAGCATTACGAAAATGGCTTTAGTTTTAATGCTGGTACGCTTAGTAAACAAACAGATTCACTGTTAGAATGTTTGAATGAGACACTAACGCTACATAAACAAGATCCTAAGCAATGGCAGCAAATTAAAGCTAATGCTAAAGGGGCACGTTTTTCGTGGCCGAAAGTGGCAACTGATTATATTTCATACTTATATCAATAAAGTTAATGTAAATATGGTATGCCTTGGTGACACAACACTGTATTTGCGTTATTACTTACTTGGTATTAGTTAAATTAATAAAAGTAGGTAATGTGTCTGTATTTGTTGCAAGGCAAGCAATATTTAATCGTCGTCAAAACGTAGTAGCCTACGAGTTGTTATTTAGAGACAGCCCAAAAAACTATTTCCCTGATATTTGTGAAGGTGAGGCAACCGCGCGTCTAATCATGGAAAACCAACTAAACCTCGGAACGCGCCATATTACCTCTGGTAAAAAAGCTTTAATAAATATAGGACCCGAATCGTTAGAACTTGATTTGTGTGCTTTTTTACCTTGCCAAGATGTTGTAATTGAATTACTTGAAACCATAGAGCCAAACGATAAAAACTACGAAATGTGTCGGGATTTATTTCATCGCAATTTTAATCTTGCACTGGATGATTTTGTATATAAGCCGCAATGGGATAGGTTTTTAAAGCTCGTCAAGCTTATAAAATTTGATATTTCAGTTACACCACTCAATGAGATCACACCCGTAATAAAAAAGCTCCAGCAGCACAAAAAAATAAAACTATTAGCTGAAAAGCTCGAAACTCAAGAGGATTTTGAGCTTGCGCATAAAATGGGGTTTGATTATTTCCAGGGGTACTTTTTTGCAAAGCCAACCATGATCACACAAAACGACATTGATTATAATTATTCTTTGGTGGTTGCCATATACGCAGAAATAATGAAACCAAGCCCAGATATAAAAGCAATTGCTGGCTTGTTTGAACTTGATGCCGCATTAGCTTATAAATTACTTAGGCTGCTTAACAGTGGTGTTTTTCCTATTCAAAGCAAAATTTCATCACTTAAACAAGCTTTAGTATACCTTGGTCATGAGCGTTTAAAAAAGTTTGTGAGCCTTATTGTGACCGCCCATACTGCAGGTAAAAAACCAGCAGAACTTATGCAAATATGCGTTGTTCGTGCCCGTTTTTGTGAATTAATTGCAAAAAAAATAGCAAAGCAACAATCAGACGAAGCTTTTTTGACGGGTTTATTTTCATTACTTGACGCAATACTGGATCAGCCAATGAGCCTTCTTGTTGAAAAACTCCCCTTTCCAGATGAGATAAAAGCCGCGTTATTAGATGAAAAAAACACCCTGTATTATATTCTAAATGTTGTTAAAGCGTTCGAAACAGGAAGTTGGTGGGCGCTAGAGCAAGCTGTAATATTAATTAACTTAAATAGCAAAGCTTTACCTGAGCTCTACCAACAAGCAGTTGACTGGGCAGACAATTACAAAAATAACAGTTAAAGGAAGTTTTACCTAAGTTATGCGCAATCATAATATGGATTTTATACGTGGTATTGCAGTGCTTTGCCTTGTTTACATGAATGGCTATGCTTTTGGATTAATGGATTATATCTATACGCCTTTAGCTACCCCACCTTTTAGTGATGCTGTAATTCATACCCTTAGTAGTATTTTTATCGATGGGCGTTTTAGAACGCTGTTCAGCCTTCTCTTTGGTGCTGGGCTATTTATCCAATGGCAGTGCTGCAAATCAACTATTCCTATAAAAGCGAGACTTTATTGGCTCATTATTTTTGGCTTAGCACATGGTTTTTTGCTTTGGGCTGGCGATATTTTATTTGTTTACGGCGTATGTGGTTGGTGGGTGCTCAAATATGTAGAAACTAATAATGATATGCTTTTAAAAAGAGGCATTATATTAATGTTATTAGCGAGTGCAATAACCTTTTTGTTTTTAATGAACTTGCCTGATGAGAATATTTACCGTGACTCTCAAGCATTTATAGACTTATATAGCCCGCATTATATAGACTATTTTATCAGTAACTTAGGTTACAATATGATTGCAGTTGTAGCGGTTCCATTTTTAGCTTTTTTGATGTTTTCTGGCATTATGCTCATTGGAATATACTTATATAAGTTGGAGGTATTTACCGAAGGGCTTACTTCGCAGCAGTTATTTGTGTGCGTTAGTGGGGCGTTTGTTTTTACAAGCTTAAGGCTTTTAATACCTCAGGGAAATGATGGTTTAAGTATAGCGACTCAAGAATTAGTAAATACATTTGCAGCGCTTTTTGTGGCCGTGCTTTATATTCATATTTTTGTTAAATTTTGTAATAATCGCGCATATGTAGGCACGCTTATTCAACAAGCAGGGCGATTAGCATTCACCTTATATATAAGCCAAACCATCATGCAATTACTGCTCTATAAAGTTTTATTTCCGCAGTGGGTATTAGGCTTTAATCGTATAGATTATTGGTTAGTAGCAACCAGTTTGGTCATTGTGCAATTATTATTTACAGCGCTGTATAGCCGTTTTTATAAACAAGGGCCGCTAGAATTTATATGGCGTAAGCTAACCCAGTTAAAAATTAGTGCTTAAAAACCTATTTATATTAAATTAGGGGCGAAAAATAAGCGTGTGTGGTTTACACTAGTCGCCTTTAAAATTACGACTGTTAAGTGCCATGACCGAATTAAAACGTTTAAATAAATTTATTAGTGAAACCGGGTTTTGCTCACGCAGAGAAGCCGATAAATATATTGAGCAGGGTCGTGTTACGGTTAACGGTAATATGCCAGAAATGGGTGTAAAAGTTGCAGATACCGATAACGTTTTAATTGATGGTAATCCTCTTCGTGCAAAGCCTAAACGTGTGTACATTGCTTATAACAAGCCTGTGGGTATTACCTGTACCACTGAGAGTAAAATCCAGAGTAATATAGTTAAAGCGGTTAACTACCCAACTCGTATATTTCCTATTGGCCGGTTAGATAGACCTTCAGAAGGGCTCATATTTTTAACCAACGAAGGCGATATCGTAAATAAAATCTTGCGCGCTGGTAACAATCACGAAAAAGAATACGTAGTCACGGTAGATAAACCACTCAACCGCCAATTTGTGACTAAAATGGCAAACGGTATTCCTATTTTAGACACTGTTACAAAAAAGTGTAAAGTGACCCAAACAGCTCCACAAGAATTTAAAATTGTTCTTACTCAGGGTTTAAACCGCCAAATTCGCCGTATGTGTGAATACTTAGGCTATGAAGTTGTGACTTTAAAACGTACACGCATTATGAACGTGACGCTAAAGGGCTTAAAGGTAGGGCAGTGGCGACATTTAACCGATGTAGAAATGGCGCAAATTAACGACTCAATTGCTGGTTCAGGTAAAACACAAGAGCACTCTGTTGATACTAATAAGCAAGGCGCAAGCAATAATAAAAGCGAGCCTAAAAAGCGTGATTTTCAGGGCGAAAATCCACGAGCATTTAATAATGAACGAGGCACTCGAACTCAAAGAAGTAACTCACCATTTCAAAAACGATCTACTACGTATGTAGGTAAGGGCGGAGCCGTTAAAAACACACAAAATGATAGCAAAGGTTCAAATAACACACCTACTTCAAAACCCGCTAATCGTAAAACGCGCTCCTCTGGTACCTTAAGCTTGAAAAAGTAGCGCTGAAAACTTCACTACCACTGTATTTGATGAACAATATTACCCAGTGGGTTTTTAACGCCCACTAAGTTTATATTTTCGTTTTGTAAGCGCTGCAATGCAGGTTTATCTAAGTACCACCTAAAAGAGCGCTTTGAGTAAGTATTTAAGTCTAGCACAATCAGTTTTGCGCAGTTGTATTCGTAATCAGTCGGGCACGCCTCTACGGTGACTAGCGATACGTCTGCTGCCAGCTATTATCGCTATAATAAGCCAATAACTTTACTGAAATACAAAAACTAGCCCACAGCCATAAATAAACTAAAACCGGTCTAAAAAATACCAAGCCAACCCCTAAGCCGTCTATCGTGCTGCAGGGCCTGTTGACCTTTCAGGATTAAAACTTGTTCAAACTAGGGGCGATTTAATCGTGGCGCGAGGATTGTAACCTCGTGGGCTAAGTAAAAACTGAGCAACAAAGAGGAAATTACTTCTAGTTTGTTTTATATATTAAAAAACGCAGCCCGATTGAGCGAGCTGCGTTTATACGTGTTTTATAGCTTTACTAAATTACTGTTTTGGTTCGTAATCTATTTTAAATACTACCGTGTAAAGCACTGGCACTACAATAAGCGTTAGTATCGTGGCAAAGCCTAAGCCAAACATAATGGTTACAGCCATTGACTGAAAAAACACATCAAACAATAGTGGGATCATACCTAAAATGGTGGTGATAGCTGCCATTGCAACAGGGCGTACACGGCTAACCCCAGATTCAAACACCGCCTGATAAGGCGATTTGCCATCACGCAGCTCTAGGTTAATTTGATCAACTAACACAATTCCATTTTTAATTAGCATGCCACTTAAACTTAATAAGCCAAGTAAAGCCATAAAGCTAAATGCGGCATTCATTATTAACATACCCGCACTAACACCAATAATGGCAAGTGGTACCGTGGCCCAAATAACCAAAGGTTGTTTTACAGAGTTAAACAGTAATACGGTTACTGCAAACATCGCTAAATAACCTAGAGGGAGCGAGCCAAATATTGCTTTTTGAGCATCTGTTGATGATTCATATTCACCGCCCCATTCTAATGTATACCCGCGTGGCAGTTCTATCGCTTCTACAGGCCCACGAATACGCGCAAATAATTTGGCGGCAGTTTCATCTCCTAATACGTTTTGATCGGCCATCACTGTTATCGTGCGTTTACGGTCGCGGCGCATAATAAGGCTGTCTTCCCATTCAACAATAAACTCATCAACAACTTGCGTAACTGGTACAAATACACCAAGTACAGGGCTGTAAATTTGTAAATCGTGAACACTTTCAACGTTTAAGCGCTCATTAGCAGGGGAGCGAGCAATAATAGGTAATAACTGCGTACCATCTCTGTATACACCCACTTGTTTGCCCGAAAGGCTGGTAAGCAGCACATCATCAAGATCAGACTTACTAATCCCTAAGCGGCGCGCTTTTTGCTCGTTAAACTGTGGGCGAATCATTTTAGTACGTGCACGCCAGTCGTCACGAATATTATAAGCGCCGTCGTCTTGTGCTATTGCTTCTTCAGCTTTTGCAGCCAGTTTACGAAGCACAACAGGATCAGGGCCGGTAAAACGCGCCTCTATTTTTGCATCGGTTGATGGGCCAATTTCCATTGGTTTTATTTTAAGCTCAGCTGAAAGTGGCGTATTTTGTGAATACTCGCGAACTTTTTGCATTACTACAGCAACCGCTTCACGGTTTTTTACTCTAATAATAAGCTGACCATAAGATGAGTACGATTTTTGAGGCGCATACGTTAGCATAAAACGCGGTGCACCTTGACCAGTGGTACTGGTTATTTCTTCAACGAGCTCTTCTTTTTGTAAGTAGTTTTCTAGCTTTTTTATACCATCAAGCGTCGCTCTAATATCTGAGCCTTGTTGTTGCCAATAATCTACGTAAAACATGGGCGTATTAGATGCCGGAAAAAACGACTGTTTAACAGCTCCAAAGCCAACAATTGCAGAACAAAGCAATACAACCATAAGCACCAGTGTGGTTTTGCGAAAGCGCATAGACACATCTAATAGCTTTTTATAGCCTGTAAAAATAAAGCCTTTATAAGGGTCGTCGTCTTCGTCGTTATCACCTTTATCTTTTTTAAACTCATCTTGCTTAAACATTAAGTTTGCAAAAAATGGCGTTAACGTAATAGCCGTTATCCAGCTTAATAAGAGCGATATAAATAAAACCCAAAATAAGCTACCTGCAAATTCACCTGTTGCATCAGAGCTTAAGCCAATAGGTGCAAACGCGGTTATACCAATAACCGTTGCACCTAACAGTGGCCATTTAGTTTGCTCTACTATATTAACCGCTGCTTTGAGTTTTGTTTGCCCACGCTTTAAGTTTATTAATATGCCTTCGGTGACAACAATGGCGTTGTCAACCAGCATACCTAGCGCAATGATAAGTGCGCCAAGTGAAATTCGTTGCAGGTCTATGGCAAACAACTTCATAAATATAAAGGTGCCTAATACAGTTAGTAATAAAATACCGCCAATTAAAATACCGCTTTTTAAGCCCATAAAAATAAGCAGTACAACAATTACAATCGCAATTGCTTCTACAAGGCTAACAATAAAGCCATCTACTGATTTTTCTACTTCTTTAGGTTGGTTATAAACCGATTCAACATGTATACCGTGCGGGCGCTGGTATTCAAGTTCAGATAAGTGATCATCTATTCGCTTGCCAACATCTACAACGTTTACACCATTCATAAACGACACGCCTATCAATAGCGCTTGCTCTGAATTGTAACGAATAACATTGCTGGGTACTTCTGCATATTCTCTAAATACTTTTGCTACATCGCCAAGGTATATAAGCTCACTCGCGCCGGGTTTAGATATAAGAAGAGTTTCAAGTTCACTCACATCTTTAAACTCGCCAGTGGGGTGAAAACGAATAGATTCATCTCCTACTCTAATTTTACCTGCGTTCGATACTGTATTTTGAGATTGCAGTAATCCAAAAATATGGCTAGGTGCTATGCCAAGTTGCGCCAACTTACGCGAAGAAACTTCAACCATTACCTGTGGTTGTTGCTCACCAGCAATAGTAACCTTGCTTACACCTTTAACTAGTACAAGCTCGCGCTTTAAATAATCAGTGTAATCTTTAAGCTCATCGTACGAGTAGCCGTCACCTGTAACCGAATACAGCACACCATACACATCACCAAAGTCATCTAAAATGGTACTTGGGTATACGCCACTAGGAAGAGAGGGAGAAAGGTCATTGATTTTACGACGCATTTCATCCCAAATTTGGCGAAGCTGCTCTTTTCGGTAATTGCTTTTCATCTCTACTGAGATTTGCGACTTACCGTTTGATGAAATAGACGTAACAAAATCAACATAGGGTAATTGTTGAATCGCATTTTCAATAGGGAAGGTGACTTCCTCTTCGACCTGCTGAGGCGACGCACCTGGGTACATGGTAATCACCATGGCTTTTTTAAGCGTAAACTCAGGGTCTTCTAATTGGCCTAAATCGAAATACGATACACTGCCGCCTATTAATAACAGCAGTGCAAACATCCAACTAATTACTTTTTTCTCTATAGAGAGTTGTGCAAAGCTCATAATTATAAGCCTCGCTCTTTATTCCACGGGCGTACTTTCATGCCTTCATCTAATGAATGCACGCCAGCAGAAACGACAATTTGGCCTTCTTTAACGCCGCTCAGTACTTCAATGCCGTCACGGTGTACTTGACCTACTTTAACCGCTTGTTTGTTTACAACACCAGTTTCAGGGTTGTATATCCATACGTAGGCGTTATCTGAAATGCTCTCTTTAGCGTCAGAAAAAACAGATTCAACGGGCAGTATTGTGTAAGCCACTTGTGAGCTGGTTACTTTTGATAAATCAATAAATACGCGTCCAGTCATGCCTGCTAATAAATTAAAATCTTTAGGAACTGGCAGGGAAAAAACCACTTTGTAAGTTAGAGTCGTAGGATCGGCTTGTGTATCCCACTCTTTTAAATCAAGGGTGTATTCTTTATTGGTAAAACCATCAAAAACCACTGTTGGGTGGTAATCGCTGCCTTTTTTAATACGCGCAATTATTTTTTCAGGCACTTGTATTTCTACATCCATTAAATCGCGGGTTTCTAGGCGTAAGATATTTTGTTTGGCTTGAATGTTTTCAAAGTTTTTTACAAATACTTTAGCTACAGTGCCAGCAAATGGCGCACGTAATTCACTGTATTCCAAGTTTGTTTCTGCAATTTTAAAAGCAGATTCTGCTACTTGCATATTGGCCAGTGCTTCATCGTACTCCGATTGGCTTGCGATTCTTTTCTCTAGTAATTGCTCAATACGACCAAGTTGCGACTTAGCAAGCTCAAAGCGGGCTTTTCTGTCATCGTACTGGAGTTGAAAGTCTTCTGGGTCTAGTTTAGCTAAAAGTTGCCCTTTTTTAACTTCTTCACCTGCTAATACCGGAAACTCAACCAGCTCACCGTTTACTCTAAACGCTAAGTACGAGCCCTGATTAGCAACCACTTCTGCGGGGAAACTACGTACATTTGTTTGCGAATCATGTCCTATATTAAATAGTTTAACAGGCCTAATGGGCTCTTCTTTTACTTGCTTTTCGGGCTCTGAACAGGCCATTAAAGTAAGTAAAGTCGTAGTAAGTATACATAGACGAAAGAGTTTCATGTCTTCTCCGTGGCAATGATGGGCAAAATAATTAAGTGCAGGATACGCCGCAACCATATAAAATAAAATTCATTAAATTTTAGAAACATAATAAGTTTTACTTATGATTATGCTGAGCGCAGTATGAAGCTGAATCAATTACAAATTTTAGATGCCATTGTGCAAAGCGCAAGTTTGAGTGGGGCGGCGCTAAAACTCCATAAAACTCAGCCAGCGCTCACGCTTGCTATAAAAAATCTTGAAGAAAAAATCGGCTTTGAATTACTCGATAGAACCAAGTACCGATTACAGTTAACTGAAAAAGGGCGAGTTTTTCACCGTGAGGCACAGCAATTATTACATGCAAATGATGAGCTGGCACAACTTGCAAAAGAGCTTGCACTGGGTAATGAGCCACAATACCGAATTTGCTACGAACAAATCTGTCAAAAAGACAACTATAATGAGATCATAAGTAATACTTTTAGACTATTTAAACGCACAGAGTTTAATTTAACCAGTGGTAAACGCTTTGTTTCGTTAGAACAAGTTAACAACGGGTTAGTGGAGCTCGGGATCGGCCCATGGTTCGATTTGTTCCATGCTACAGGGCATTTAGAAAGCCTACCCATTGGTCAGCTCAATATTGGAATTGTGGCCCTTGCAGATAAATTCCCAAAAAGTATAACGTTTAATGAGCTAAAAAATTATCCGTGTTTAGCCATGTTTGAAAGCGATTTGAGTATAGACAGCGACAAGCTTTCGTACTCAAAAGGCTCAGCCTTAATGAAAATAGATGACGTAACTAACTTAAAGTCATTTTTGCTTGCAGGCGCGGGCTGGGCAATGATGAATATAGATTACTGCGCACCAGAAATAGAAGTAGGGCTTTTACAACAAATACATATAAACGACAGAGAAGACGAATTTGGCATAGAAGTACGTGCATTTAGGCGTGATGCAATACACCATGGACCTGTTGCGCGCTCTATTTGGGAGCAATTTAAAGTACTTAGCGAGGCGTACATTAATGACCGCGGATATTGATAAAGAAACCCTTATTTACACCATTATTGCAAATATACCCGCAGGCAAAGTGGCCAGTTACGGGCAAGTAGCGACCCTTGCTGGCTACCCGCAAAATTCACGCTTGGTAGGGCGCTTGTTAAAAGTGATGCCTAACGATTCAGTAATACCGTGGCACAGGGTAGTGAATAGCCAAGGTAAAATATCGTTTCCCGAAGGAAGTGATAAATACCAACAGCAACGGCAAAAGTTATTATTAGAAGGCGTACTGTTTAAAAAAGACAAAGTGAATATGCGCGAGTATAGATGGGAGTGATAAGACAACTATTGTAAGAAAGTGCTTGGTGTAGGTCGGATAAGTGAAGCGGCATCCGACACAGTAAAATACCTTACCAATTATTAATATTTAACGTTGTCGATTGGCTAGAGGGTGCTAATTGCAGTCATTCATGATTAACTCGTTTCTGCTCCAAAGTAAGCTAGAGTGGCATTGAAGCTTATTTCAAACCAAGCAATTTGACATACTTAGCCGTGTGGCCAATCTTGTTAATCCACTACACTAAGCTTAAGAATTACTTTGCAAGAGAACACTATAAGACTTAACAACACCGAGCCAATTACTATTGGGTATAATTGAAATAACTATCCAACCTTCATTTTTTAGTTCAAAGATACGATCGTTAAGTTTTGAAACATCAACTTCTGGATACCAAAACCGTTTATGCTTTTTAAACTCTAAGACTAGCTGCTCCAATTTTTAATCCTTATATAAAAATCTACATAATAATTTCGCGGCAGATAAGAATTTAATAGTGCACTCATTGTGCATACTTCTACCGACTTAACGCTCTTTTAACTACTTTTAACAAATTACCTTAGACATTACTATCACTAAGTTTCTAAAATTTTTAGGTAAAGTTAAATTAACCAATATGCACGCGTCACTCATTTTCGTGAATATATGCGCAAAGCGTAGTTTGATCACTCAATTGACTATTATATTATTTAATATTAATGACCGGTTATCGCTTTTTGCCGAAGTTCGGCTTAGTGTTATCAGTCGTAATTCGTTTCTGCACCAATACGAGTTAGATCAAGGCCTAACATGGTTGAGAGGGCGTTGTTGGTATTTATTAGTGTATGGGTTAAAGTACCTTGTACTAATAAAGGAAAATGCATATTAATCATGTCATCAATCTTGCTCAATAATTTCCCCAAACAATTGGGTGCAATTACCAGTTGTTCCGACACGTCCCATATACGAAATAAAGGTTTTATGGGGTTTTCTTTGACTCCTTATGAATTATTGAAAGCCCAGTTGGAAGCTTTTATAAAGCTGTTTGCCAATTTATTGCTTCATGATGTTTTATATAAGGCATGAAGATTATTTACTGTGCATAAAGCTTCTAGGGCATGAAAACGTTATAAAACTCTTGGAGTCAGGGGCGCTAAAAGTAATATTTGATTCAGTTGATTTTACTTTCGTTCAGGGTGTTGGAAGGGGGAAACTCCAAGGAATGACAAGACTTGCTCCTTTAAGAGATATTGTAGAGGGCTTTTCTAATATTCAGCATGACAACCCAGTTATACAAAGTCGCTTGCGTTACCTAACAGATGAGAATCATATAATTTTAGATAGGCCATATTGGTTGATGGGTTTTTAATCAAAAAGATTATTCAAGAAGTAACCGAAGACCGTTGTTTAAGTATAAAAAGTCATAAGAACAAACGTTTGTCTATATTGCGACAGCAGACGACAGCTTTACGGACTTGTGAAATTTTATTAGGCTACTCATTGCAACATGAGCTGAAGATTGGCTCTATATCGCAAGATGCATATTCCAAAGAATATATGGCGAAAAAGATCTTAGTTCCGGCAGGCTTTTCTAATTCAACAGATTGTTTTGAAAGTTTAATGAGTATGAAAGGTATTCCAGACCTTCTAGATCTTTATATGGATAAAATCATAACGTTTGACGACATACTAGCTATACGTGAGAGTTCAAAAGCAAAGGTATTTAGACAATGGATGTATTCACAAAATTATGATCGAGAGGCCGTAGTTGAACATTTACTAAAACCTTGCAAACCAAAAATCAAAACTAAACTTCTATCATTCATCTATCCTAATGTCGTTGGTTTAATTAACCCTATAGCTGGTATCGCAGCCTCGGCAGTGGATTCATTTTTAGTCGATTTGGTCCGCGACAATTGGAATCCTAAAGTTTTTTTAGATGATGAACTAGCTAAAACAATAAATACAAAGTTGTCTACTTTCAACAGTAGAACCAAAAAGAAAGCAGAGCAAGATTACGTAAACTTGTCTTTGACAGACCCGTGTTATTGCGGAAGTAAAAAAACTTATGCCAAATGTTGCGGAAGATAATTTAGATTAATTACGGGAGACATCTTTTAAAGCTGAGCTGTCCTTCAGTTCTAAAACTTTCCCGTCCAAAGGCGTGTTATTGTGTAAAACCGCAACTCGTTTTTGTCCAAAAACGAGTTTACCCGACCGTCTGCTTATCGCTCTAAGCTGCCATCAATAAACATAGTTACTAATTGAAATGTAATGGCATACACAGCCTGCAATAACAAATAGGTGCCAAATAGCATGGCTAAATTGCGTGCTTTTAGCACTATAAAATAAAGTACCTAAGCTGTAAAAAATACCACCGGCGAGTAACCAATAAAGTGCATTTATGTCAATATTTAAATAAAGCGGGTATACAATAGCGAGGGCAAACCAGCCCATGAGTAAGTAAGTTGCAAGTGATACTTTTTTATTGCCATTTTTAACCAATATTTTGTATGCAACGCCGCCTAGTGCCACTGCCCATATAAAGCTGAGCGTTCCCCATGACCACGCCCCATTTAATGACATTAATAAGAATGGGGTGTAAGTGCCGGCTATTAATACATAAATAGCGCAGTGATCACATTTTTTATAAAAGGCACGGAGTTTAGATTGTACGCTTGCGTGGTAAAGCGTTGATGATAAAAATAAGATAAATAGGCTTGCACCATATATGGCTGTACTTATATACGCTTGAAGAGTAGTTGCTTGAGTAAATAAATCCCACATTACAAACACTGCAAATGCAATGCCCAGCGCGTGGCTTAATACATTGAGCTTTTCTTCTTTACGGGAATACGGCGCTTCTAAAGACATAACAAATCCTACCTCTGTGAAGTTGAGTTTGAGTGTACAGTTGTACGCTGAAGGTTTCAATATGGATTTTACGTATTCTTTATTGAAGTTAGTTTTGGTTTTACTTGATTTTAAAGAGAATTAATTCACTATGCTGTTGTCTACTGTAATCCACATTACGAGCTTAAACAAACATGAAAAAAAATTTAAAAGCGGCTTTACTCACCGCCGTCGTTTACCCAGGAGCTGGGCACTTTTCGTTAAAAAAACATCTTATTGGGAGTATTTTTGCTGGTGTATTTTCTCTTTTATTAATTTTAACGTTTAAAGATATATTTGCGATTGCTCAATGTACTGCCAATGAGCTCGTTTCAGGTAAAATACCTATGTCGGTTACCGGCATATTAAAAGCAGCACAACAACCCTCAGATGAGTGTGCGAAGCTTGCACAATATAAATACGTCCCTTTAATGGTTGTTATTTGGCTTTTGAGTATTGTGGATGCATACCGTTTAGGAAAAAAAACCGATAAGTAAAATTGTATTTTTTGTCTACATAATATGGCTGCTCAACGCAGCCATTTTTGTTTTTAACTCATTATTTTAATTTTTTCAATATGCATGTAAATACCCTGTAAATCTTAGTAACGTCGAACATATAGAGCATAACTACCAAATATGTACTGCTTTTTTCTTATCTTAATAAATTGTGCAATCTATTTTTATTAGTTTTGTTCTTTTTTTGTTAATTGTTTTCTGTTATTTTTACCGCGCAAATAATACCAATTATTATTTGTGTATCTTTAGTGGTACAAAAATCTATGTGTTGGCTTGTAATAGCTAATATTTTATTTAAGGAAAATATTATGAATCGTCGTATAAATAGTCATATCAAAAGGAGCTTTAAAGTTAGTAGTTTATCTTTGGCACTGTGTTTAGGCATTAGCTCAACAGCGCAAGCTTCGGTTGAAAAACTAACGGTAAGTGGTAATCAGGTTTTAGCAGATGGTGTAAATAAAAGCTTTGCTGGCCCAAGTTTGTTTTGGAGTAATACAGGTTGGGGTGGTGAAAAATTTTACACCGCGCAAACAGTTGCTAAAGCTAAGTCTGAATTTGGTGCAACTATTATACGTGCAGCAATCGGTCACGGTGCTGGCGGTGATATAAATCAAGATTGGAACGGTAATATGGGCCGACTTGATGAAGTTGTTACTGCTGCAATTGCCGAAGATATGTACGTTATAATAGATTTTCATAGCCACGAAGCGCATAAAGATCAAGCTACTGCAATCAAATTTTTTGAAGAAGTAGCCACTAAGTATGGAGATAATGATAACGTAATTTATGAGATTTATAATGAACCATTACAAATATCATGGGAATACGATATTAAGCCATACGCTGAAACCGTTATAGACAAAATACGTGCAATAGATCCTGACAATTTAATTGTTGTTGGTACGCCAACATGGTCTCAGGATGTTGATGTTGCGTCACAAAGCCCAATTGATCGTGCCAATGTTGCTTATACTCTTCACTTTTATGCAGGTACGCATGGCCAGTCATACCGTAATAAAGCGCAAATTGCTTTAGATAACGGCATTGCTTTATTTGCCACCGAGTGGGGCAGTGTAAATGCAGATGGTAATGGTGGTGTTAATATTAATGAAACAGATGCTTGGATGGCATTTTTAAAAACTAATAACATCAGCCATGCAATGTGGGCACTTAACGATAAAAGTGAAGGTGCGTCAATGTTCACACCAGGTGGAGGTTGGGATTCATTAACAGCCTCTGGTACAAAAGCAAAAGAAATTATTCAAGGTTGGGGTGGTAGTAGCAATAGCGTTGATTTAGATAGTGATGGAGATGGTGTTATTGATAATCTCGATCAATGTAATGATACGCCTGCCGGAACAACCGTTGATAGTATTGGTTGCGCAATTGCAGATACAGACGCTGATGGTGTTAGCGATAATATTGACCAATGTCCTAATACACCAGCCGGCGAAGCGGTTAATGATGAAGGATGCGTATTGGTTGTAGAGGAGCCACAAACTGATACTGATAACGATGGCGTATATGATGATGTTGATCAATGTCCTGATACACCAGCAGGGGCAAGTGTTGATTCAAATGGGTGCGCTATTGTGAGCTCTACAGACTGTAGTGATATAAACGCATACCCTAATTGGGTTAAAAAAGACTATGCTGCAGGTCCTTATACGCACAACAACACAGACGATAAAATGCAATATCAAGGCAACGCATACAGTGCTAATTGGTACACAAATACGACGCCAGGAAGTGATGCTTCGTGGACACTGATTTTTAGTTGTAATTAATTACACTTTATAAAGAGTAAAAGGTAAATACTGAGTGTATTTGCCTTTTAACCCTATAAAGCACTGTTATTTAAACTTATAAAGCGTTGCTTTATAAGCTAACCTTTATAGATGCTTTGGTGCTGACTAATAAGATTATAACTAGGTGATTGTATGTTATCCACATAACGCCAATCGGTTGTAATTTGATTGTTTGTAATTGTAAGTAACATATAACCACGATGCGATAATTCGCAATAATCTAAATCGTTAATTAGTAATGAAAGTGAATCGGCCATTTGCTTAGCTTGCTGCGGGTTAAGAGCTAAATAGTGCTCCATACCGGGTGAAGTCACGCTTGGCGTTGCAAATTCTACCCCTACGTTTTCACCCTTTTTATTTTTTAACGTGCCTTGCCATGCATTGTGAGTATCACCCGCAAGGACGACTAATTTTTTATTTAATGCAGCAACGCTTTTATACAGTGCTTCGCGTTCGCTAGGGTAACCATCCCACGCGTCTAAGTTATAAGGCATTAACGTATTTATGCGTGCGAGTTGCTCGGGAGTTACCGCTTTATTTGCTAACACGGCTTTTTTAATAGCGACTAGCTCTTTTAACACGTGCGGTATTTTAGTGCGATCGGATTGCGAAAATATTTCAGTAGGTAGCCACATTTTAGTCATCAACACTTGCTGACCTAATACTTGCCACTTTGCATTTGATTCAGTTATTGCACTCGTGAGCCAGTTTAATTGTGTACTACCCAGTAACTGCCTATTTGGACTATTTAAATCACTAGCAAAGCGCGCAACATCCATTTGCTTGGTCTCTAGGTTTTTATAGTCGCTATAAGCGAGTTGTTTATCGCGTGCTATTACACGAGTATCTAGCATATGTAGGCTTATTAAATCTCCAAAATTGAACGTGCGATAAATATGGGGATTTTGTTCGCCCATTGGCGGGCGAATTGGAAGCCATTCATAATATGCTTGTATAGCTGCAGTACGGCGTTTATAAAAATCTCCTTCATCGGGCGTGTGGTTTTCAGCGCCTGTTCTATACGTGTCGTTAGTGATTTCATGGTCATCCCATATTGCTATAAAAGGGGCTGCTGCATGTAGTGCTTGTAATCCTTTATCGGTTCTATAAATAGCATATCGCTTTCGATAGTCATTTAATGTAATTATTTCACCGCTATTATCATCTGCTAGTTTACGGTTAATTTTTTCTGCATTTTCTGTTGCGTATCCACCCATAGGGTATTCGTAAATGTAATCACCTAAGTGGAGTACTACATCTAGATCTTTTTGCTTAGCTGCATCGGTGTATGCATTAAAATAGCCTGCCGGATAGTTTGAGCACGACACAACAACCATTTTAACGTGTTCAATGTTCTCTACAGGAAGTGTTTTAGCTCGACCGACAGGGCTTGTCGTATTTGCCCCTATAAAACGATAAAAGTACTGGGTATTTGGAAGTAACCCTTGTACGTCTATTTTTATTGTATAGTCACGGCTTGCATCTGTTTGCTCTTGGCCCTGTCTAATAATGTTTTTAAATTGAGAGTCTAGTGCTACTTCCCATGCAACAGTCACTAAAGCGGTTGATTGTGGCGAAGTTGCACGCGTCCAAATTATTAACGCATTACTTAATGGATCGCCACTTGCCACGCCGTGGTTAAATTCAGTATATGACAATGGTTTATTGATTAATGAGTTGCTACAACCAGAAATACTGCTTGAAACTGCAACGGTAAACACGCTTGCAGCGGTTGTTTTTAAAAAATTACGACGAGATGAAATTGGCATACTGCACTTTTTAGAGTTATTTAAATTGGCCTGAATTTTATTGTGTCGACATGACGTTTTTATAAACGCTAAATGTATTTAATGTGACGAAGTGATTGAGAATAGTGTTTTATTTATTTACTAAAATATAGTCAAAAAATTAAAATTAGTGGTTAAATTAACAAGTGATGAATGCATTATAATATGCGCTATTATTTAAAATTTAAATTATTCAAATGCTTACGTTTATTTTTGTATTGGCACAACCTTTGATTATGTATTTACGTCTAAACAATACACAAACAAGGAATACCATTATGAAACATTCAATAAAAATCGCTATGGCAAGTTTATTAGTATTAGGTTCTGCGCACGTTAATGCGACTGAAGTAGACCTAGATGTAACTGATATTTTATCAACCAGTGTGAGTAATTACGTAAAACAAACAACTACGGAACTAGAAAATTCGTTAAAAGAAACATTAAGTTTTGATGCACAAGTTGTTTTAAATAGCTTACTAGACACTACCCAATCAAGCGAGATTAGTGAGAGCGCTACTACTCAAACAGCCCAGAATAATCAGCAATAAATGTTTTAAAGGAAATAAGACGATGAGCAACGAATTAGGGTTATTTGCATTAATGTTAGCGCCAGTAGTAAGTATGTTAAGTGCTTATTATTCGGTTCAAATGATTAAGGTTATGGGGAGTTGGTTTAATCTTTAATTAATAGCATTACGGGTAATTAATTCGATTAATACTAAGCTGATCGACTTAGCAAAAGCGCACGTAAATAAAGGCAGAGTGTTTTAAATAAGTAGACTTTATGAAGCGTGCGATTTTTCCATTACCAATTTTTATACTACCCCAAGGCTATACACGTTTACGTATATTTGAGCCTCGCTATTTGAATATGGTTAAAACAGCACTCGAAAGTGATACTGGGTTTGTACTGTGTACCTTTGAACATGACACACCGTTTAACATAAGCGCACAAGGCTGCTTGGTCGATATTATCGATTTTGATCAAGACGACAGTGGGATGCTGCTAATAGATGTAATTGCATCAAAAAGCGTACAAATTGATGATGTTTATCAAGATGACCAAGAGCTTCGCCATGGTTTAATTTCAAACTGTAGCACGCCATATTGGTATAACGACTCGTTCACTGATATAGGTGAGCATGAGAAACTACAATTAACCCTTCAAAATATATTTTTAACCAATCCAGAACTCAGTGAACTTTACAAACAAACCCATTTTAATGAACTTACATGGGTTGTGGCACGCTGGTTAGAGTTATTGCCAATATCTATTGAGAAAAAACAGCAACTTGCGTTCGAAACTAACTTTGATAACTTACTGAGTTTCCTCCATACTGTGATTAATAACGAATTTGCCTAATTTTATTTGATCCTAAACAAATCTGCGTGCGTATTTACTAATACAAAAGCAATAACGGGATATATTATTATGGTAAGTCAACAACAATCAACACGTTGTGAACCTAATACAGGTAAGTACACTGCCATGCCAGAAACGCCAAGCAAAGAACTAATGCAAGCGCTAGTAGATGTTGCTCAATCAAGAGATAAAAAAGCATTTTCTTATCTTTTTGAATATTTTGCTCCAAAAATTAAACGATTTGGAATAAAGCAGTTTGGTGTTGAAGCCCAAGCTATGGAACTTGTGCAAGAAACGCTAACGTCTGTATGGCGAAAAGCGCATTTGTATCACAGTGACAAAGGCGCTGCGACTACCTGGGTTTACACGGTAATGCGTAATGCGTCGTTTGACATGCTTCGTAAAATGAAAAGTAATAAAGAAGAAAACATAAGCGAAGATATTTGGCCGTTATTGAATGAAACACAAGATACAAATCACGAATACACAGATCATCTTGAAGATAAACAAATTAAGCGTTATCTCGACAAACTACCACTTGCTCAAAGAGAGGTTGTTAGGGGCGTTTACTTCCAAGATATGTCGCAAGAACAACTTGCACACCAACTAAACATTCCGGTAGGCACGGTAAAATCACGTTTACGTTTAGCCTTACAGAAATTACGTAATGAAATGGGAGATCAGCATGATTAAACATCACCCGAGTGAAACTTTACTGACACAATATTGCAGTGCATCACTTAGCGCATCACTTAGCTTAGCCGTATCTATTCACGTGGACATGTGTCCTGTGTGTCAAGCAAAAGTGGCCAAAATTGAAGCCAGCAACGCCGAGCAGGTTTTTAGTGACTCTATTGAGCAAAGCCAGCCATTAGAAATGATTTCTGATGATATTTTGGATGAGCAAGACTCTAGTCTGTTTGACTTTATTACTGCTGATAACAGTATTGATGAGGTTTACGAAGTTGAGCCTGTTGCTATTAAAGTCAACAACCACGATTACCAATTACCACGTGCTCTTACTCGTATATCACATGGTAAGTTTACCCAAGTAGGTAAATTAGCGCGTTCTCGTGTAGCACTTGAAGATGGCCCATTACGTTCAAGCTTATTACATATTGACGCTGGTGGTGAAATTCCGGAGCATACTCACACAGGTTTTGAAATTACTTTATTACTTGATGGTGAGTTTAGTGACGAGGAAGGCAGCTACGTACCAGGTGACTTTATTTTTCAAGATGGTAGCCACCAACATACACCATTAACAAAAGATGGTTGTTTATGCTTTACAGTGGTCAGTAGTGCGCTACATTTTAATAAGGGCTTCAGCAAGTTATTAAATCCAATTGGTAATTTGATTTATTAAGAGATTTTATGCAAACAGACACAATAAAAATAGGCATAAGCGCCTGCTTAGCAGGCGAAAAAGTTAGATTTGATACAGGTCATAAAAAATCTAACTTTTGCATGGACGAATTAGGTAAACACGTTGAGTACACACGTTTTTGCCCAGAAGTAGCTGTAGGTCTGCCTATACCTCGACCTACGATTAGGCAAGTTAGGGTTGGTGATACAATAAAAGTATGCAGACCTGATGGCTCTGGAGACGTAGGACCACAGTTAACTGAATACGGTAAAAAAGTAGCGACCGAACAAGCAAGCACGCTAAGTGGCTTTGTTTTTTGTGCGAAAAGCCCAAGCTGTGGTATGGAGCGCATAAAAATTTACAACGAAGCAGGCACGGGTAATACCTCTGAAGGCGTTGGTTTTTTTGCAGAGCAAATAATGAAGCATAATCCGTTATTGCCATGTGAAGAAAATGGCCGTTTAAATGATATGCACTTGCGAGAAAATTTTGTAATGCGTGTTTACGTATTCAAAAACTGGCAAATGTTGGCAAAAGAGCCTCTTACTGTTCATAAGTTAACCCAATTTCACTCCCAATATAAATATCTGTTAATGGCCCACAATTATAAAGCTTATAGAGAGTTAGGTAATTTATTGGGTACATTTGTTGGTGATAATGTTAGAGCACTAGCTGACGAATATATTTTAGGGCTAATGACAGGCCTGAAAAAACCAGCTTCTCGCAGAAACAATTGCAATACTTTAATGCACTTACAGGGTTACTTTAAAAAAGATTTATCAAAAATCGAAAAACAAGAACTACGTGATGCAATTGATGAATATAGAGCAGGCTTAGTGCCGTTATATGTTCCGCTTACGTTACTTAAGCATCATTTAAAAGTGCACCCTAACGAGTACCTTGAAAAACAAGTATTCTTTAACCCTTACCCTAACGAACTAAAACTACGATATGGTATTTAATGAACACATTATTTTGGTTTAGGCGCGATTTGCGCCTTTTTTCAAACGAAGCGTTAATTCAGGCGCTAAACGATGGCGCTAAACACGCCATTTTTTTTGTGTGCGAAAAACAATGGCAGCAGCATAATACCGCTGCAATACAAATTGATTTACTTAAACGACGAGTTAAATATTTACAAGAAGAGTTAGCAGCTTACGGTATTACATTGCATGTGATAAGCGCACCATACTTTAGCGATTGTGAATCAAAATTAATTGAGTTTTGTCAATCGAATAACGTTAAGCATATTGTTGCTAACACTGAGTATGAGTTAAATGAAGTAAATCGTGATAAATCGATTTTGGATAAGTGTGATGATATCGATGTTACATTTACACTCTACGAGGGGGATTTAATTGCTCCTGCGGGCAGTGTTAAAAACCAAAGCAATGAAATGTACAAAGTGTTTACCCCGTTTAAACGGGCATGGTTAAAGCAGTATCAAGACACTCACTTTAGTTTATCACCGTGGCCATTAGATAAATCGCCTGTTGATATAAAATCTGAATCACTTCTTAAAAGCGATGGCAGCTCTGAAAAATGGCCGGTTGATGATGAAACTCTATCTAAAATAGTCAGTGATTTTATTGCCGATAAATTAACAAGTTATGATGACAATCGTGATATTCCAAGTATAAAAGGGACTTCGGGATTAAGTCCTTATTTAGCGCTTGGTGTAGTGAGTACAAAGCAATTATTAATTAATATTCAGCAGCAATACCCTGATATCTTAACAACGTCAAAAAGCAAAACGTTTACCTGGATAAATGAACTTGTTTGGCGTGAATTTTACCGCCATTTAATTTCTGAGTTTCCTAAGTTGTCTCGAGGCGATAACTTTAATGAAAAATACAACGCAGTAAAGTGGCGAAAAAACGACGAGGACTTCAGTGCATGGTGTGAAGGGCGCACAGGTTATCCACTTGTAGATGCTGCTATGCGACAGTTAAACCAAACAGGCTGGATGCATAATCGTCTACGAATGGTTGTTGCGAGCTTTTTAACTAAGCATTTACTTATTGATTGGCGTGAGGGCGAAAAGTACTTTATGCAGCATTTAATCGATGGTGATTTGGCATCAAACAATGGTGGTTGGCAATGGGCGGCAAGTACAGGGTGTGATGCTCAGCCTTATTTCAGAATTTTTAATCCTATCACCCAAAGTGAGCGCTTTGATCCAACAGGTAAATTTATACGTAAGTATTTGCCAGAGCTTGAGAATGTGCCAGATAAACAGATTCACTTTCCTCATACTTATTTAGCTTCTATGGGTAAGACAAAGGAGTGCTACTGGCCGGCAATTGTAGATCATAAAGCTGCACGTGAGCGTGCGTTAGCTGCTTTTAAGGTGTGATATGGATAATGTGCTTCCAGTAGATAAATTTGTAGATATTTACCAAAAACTTGATAATAGCAATTTAGAATTATTAAGTGAAATATACAGTGATGACATTCAGTTTATTGATCCAATGCATGAGATTAACGGCATTGAAAAGCTACGTGAGTATTTTGCAAACCTGTATAGTAATGTTAAGCACTGCCAATTTGATATAACGGATTCTTTCAGTGTTAATGATACGGCGTTTATCTATTGGACCATGCATTATGCACACCCAAAACTTTCATCAGGAAAAACGATATCTGTGCAAGGTCATAGTAAGTTGATTTTTAAAGATGATAGAATTTTAAAACATCGAGATTATTTTAATGTTGGTGAGCTTTTGTATAAACATATTCCGTTATTAGGTTCTGTTATTAATTACATAGATAAAAGGGCGGGCTGAATATGATTACCTTAATTACAGGGGCTACTTCAGGAATTGGTGAGCAGTTAGCGATAAAGTATGCAGAGCAGGGCGATAAAGTAATAGCCTGTGGTCGAAACCGCGAAAAACTCGCTGAACTTGCAAAGCATGAAAACATTCAAATTTGTCAATTTGATGCCACAAGCCTCGATGACATTAAACAATCCACTATTGGTTTTACACAATTTGATCGCGTTATATTAAATGCTGGTAATTGTGAGTACGTTGATGATGCACGAAATTTTGATAGTGCTTTATTTGAGCGGGTAATTTCGGTCAACTTACTCGCTATGGGTTACTGCTTAGAAGCACTATTACCTAAAATAAACTCGGGTGGTCAACTTGTATTGGTAAGTTCTAGTGTCACTTACTTGCCTCTTCCACGTTCAGAAGCGTATGGTGCATCAAAAGCTGGCGTCAGTTATTTAGCTAAGAGCTTGGCGTTAGATTTAACTGATGTTGATGTAACGCTTGTTCACCCTGGCTTTGTGAAAACACCGCTAACTAATAAAAATGACTTTCCTATGCCTATGGCGGTTACTGCAAACGAAGCGGCAAATTATATGATTAAGGGGATACAAAAGCGGCGCAAAGAAGTTCATTTCCCTTATCGTTTTACACTCATTTTAAAAGCTTTGCGAATATTACCACTCCCGCTATGGCTTAAAATCGCAAAAGGATTAACTCGTTGAAAAAAATAGCAATAATTGGATCCGGCGTATCTGGATTAACTGCCGCACATTTACTTCATAAACATTATGATGTAACTGTGTTTGAAAAAAATGATTACATTGGTGGGCATACTGCCACCGTTGATGTAACTGTTAGTGGTGCTAAATACGCTATTGATACCGGTTTTATTGTTTTTAATGATAGAACCTACCCTTATTTTGAAAAATTACTTGCTCGTATAGGTGTTAACAAACAGCCTACTCAAATGAGTTTTAGTGTGCACAATGACGCTACCGGATTTGAATATAACGGGCATACATTTACAAGTTTGTTTGCTCAGCGAAGAAATATATTTAGGCCTAAATTTTGGCGTCTTTTATACGATATCGTTAAGTTTAATAAAGTGTGTAAAGCTATTTATGAGCAAGGTGACTATAAACAAGAGCATTCTTTAGGCGATTTACTTAACGAACATGGCTTTAACGACTTTTTTAAATACCATTATATTTTGCCGATGGGCGCTGCTATTTGGTCTACCAGCATAAAAGAAATGGAAAATGTTGGTGTGGAATTTTTTGTTAAGTTTTTCTTTAATCACGGTCTTTTAGATATAACTAATCGACCGCAGTGGTATGTTATTCCGGGTGGATCTCGTGAGTATATTAATCCCTTAATAAAGGGATTTGCGGATAAAATAAAATTAAATAGTAATATTAAATCAGTGACGCGAACTGACGACAAAGCCATTATAGAATTTTCACTTGGTGACAAAGAAGAATTTGATAAAGTCATTTTTGCTTGTCATTCAGACCAAGCACTTAGTCTTTTAGCCGATGCAACAGCGCAAGAACAATCTGTTTTAGGTGCAATAGCTTATACAGAGAACTCTGTTGTTTTACACACCGATACGAGTTTATTACCTGATAGAAAAGCAGCGTGGGCAAGTTGGAATTACCTTCTTAATAACAACACAGATAAAGCTGCTGTTGTTACATATCAAATGAATATTCTGCAAGGCATCGCAAGTGACACGCAATTTTGTGTAACGCTTAATCATCTTCAAGGTATTGAGCAAAGTAAAATACTACGAGAATTTACTTATCACCATCCTGTATTTAATCAATCATCCATAGCCGCACAAAAGCAAAAACACAGTATTGATGGGCAAAATAACAGTTACTTTTGTGGTGCTTATTGGTATAACGGCTTTCATGAAGATGGCGTACGAAGCGGTGTAGACGTTGCAAAGCAGTTAGGTGTTGAGTTTGACTAGTGCAGTGTACTTAGGCGATGTTAGACATCGCCGATTTGCTGTTAAAAACCATAGCTTTAACTACTCGCTTTATATGATGTGGGTTGATTTGAAGCAGCCTCTAAACTTAAATAATATTCATCCTATGTTAGGTACGTTTGGGTTTAAAGCACTTAGGTTTAAACAATCAGATTACTTGCAACACGTCCCTAACCCACAACAACACACTGTATTTGAACGTGCGCAAATGCAATTAAAATCGCTTGGTGTTGATGAAGAGTTTGAGCATGTTTATATGCTGGGACAATTGCGCTGTTTTGGGATATATTTTAGCCCAGTAAATTTTTATTTTTATGGCCACACTAGTGACGAATTTAAGTATTTAGTAGCAGAAGTAAGTAATACACCTTGGAATGAGCGACATTACTATTTAGTTCCTTTAGGAAAAAAAGTGAACTTTAAAAAAGTCTTTTCCGTATCACCCTTCATGGATTTGAATATGAACTACCACTGGCATATTCGACATACACTTAGTAATACGTTAATACACATAGAAAACAAGAAAAATGAAACATTGCTATTCGATGCTTCTTTAAGACTAAAACGTCAAGAGCTCACAAAAGATGCGGTTAGTCAGTTATTAAAGCGGTTTCCTGCTATGACGTGGTCTGTTTTCAAAGGTATTTATGTGCAAGCATTTAAACTGTTTGTGAAAAAGGTGCCTTTTTTAGGCCACTCGTAAATGTATTTCGTATTAGACTTGGGTAGTTAAAACAATAATATAGGTATTTCAATGGAAAAAGTATCAAGTTTAAATTGCGCACACAACACAGGCTGGTTTACTAACTTTTATAAGAGGCTAGTTACAGGCGCTTTTTCTTCTATAGAAACTGGCCAAATAATACTAGTTGATGGTAATTCGCGCTCTGTTTTCGGTGATACTTCATCAAATTTAAAAGTTACAGTTAGCGTTAACGATAAAGCCATGTACAAAGCATTTGCGTTATCGGGTAGCGTAGGTGCTGGAGAGTCCTATATTTTAGGTCACTGGTCTTGCGATAATCTAACTCGCCTCATCGAAATATTTGCAATTAACCAAGATCAATTAGATAACTTTGAAAAGAAGTTCTCCTTTTTTAGCAACATAGCACACAGAATTAATCACCTTAAAAATAAAAATTCAGAGTCTGGTTCTAAAAAGAATATTGTTGCTCACTACGATTTAGGCAACGACTTGTACGAATCTTTTTTATCGGATGAAATGTTGTATTCAAGCGCTGTATATCCAAGTAAAGATGCAACGCTTGAACAAGCGCAGCAATACAAACTTAAACGTATTTGCGAGCAGGTAGAACTCCAACAAGGCGATTCGGTGATAGAAATAGGTACTGGTTGGGGAGCGTTCGCTATTTACGCAGCAACGCATTATGACTGCCACGTAACAACCACAACTATATCTGATGAGCAATACGACTACGTTGCTAAAAAGGTACGAAGCCTGGGGCTTGAAAGAAAAATAACGTTATTAAAGCTTGATTATCGATTATTAGAAGGGCAGTACGATAAGCTCGTTTCGATTGAAATGATAGAAGCTGTCGGTCACGAGTATTTACCAAGCTTTTTTACTAAGTGCGGTGACCTACTCAAAGAAAATGGCGCTATGCTTATTCAGGCAATAACAATAAGCGATCAGCGTTATAAACATTATTTAAAAAATTCTGATTTTATTCAGCAATATATATTTCCTGGTGGGTGTTTGCCATCGCTCAACGAAATGAGCGAACAAATTAAAAATAACACTAACATGGTTATTCATACGGTTAATGATATTGGCGCTCACTATGCACGAACATTAGCTGATTGGCGTGAGCGCTTTATTAAGAGTTGGCCAGAGTTAGATAGAACCAAATTTGACGAACGCTTTTACAGGCTCTGGTTGTTTTACCTTGCATATTGTGAAGGGGCATTTAGAACTCGTGCCACGAGTACGGTACATTTAATGGCTCGTAAACCGCGCTTTACTAGCGATAATGATGAAATTGCACTCGGTTATTAATTTTGTCTTGTTTCAAGCAGTATGGTTTTTGTCATTACTGCTTGAAGGGCAATCTGTTTACGTAACGCCTTTAGTCATTGCTCTGATGTTTTATTTATCAAAGCAAAAAAAGCACGATGCTATTTTAATGTTAAAGGCGCTACCATTAGGCCTATTCGGCGAGTTTATTGCCATAAATCTAGGCTTGCTTGATTTTCATTCTTACCCATTTCCTCTTTGGCTTGTATTTTTATGGGCCTCTTTAGTGCTGTGTATTAACAGCTCTATGTCTTTTTTGACTTCACTTAAGTTTTGGCAAGCATTTTTAGTATGTTTAGCATTTGCACCCGCAAGTTACTGGGCAGGCGCTCGCTTTGGTGTCCTAAACTTACCATTGCCCCTGATACAATTTTGGCTGATATACGGCTTAATATGGGCAAGTATGTTTACTCTAATATTGCTTATAAACTCAAAAATTAAAGCGGTGCTGAATACAAAACCTCTTTAGCTTTCCTTAGTCTGCTTGTGATTTGATCAAACTCGTTCTGTAGCGCGTATATTTAGTACTTTATAAAGTTAAGGAACGATTTTGAAAATAAATTTATTAATTAGTTTTTGCTTTTTACTCACCTCATATAACGCCTATGCAAATGATGACTTTACAAAAGTAGGCGAAGCCAGAATGGAGTATTTATTTTGGGACGTTTACGATGCCATATTGTTTACACCTTCTGGTAAATATAAAAGCGGTGAAAATCCGATAAAGTTCAAGCTTAAATACTTGCGTGACTTTGAGGCAAAAGACATTGTTAAAGCAACTAAAGAGCAGTGGGAGCATTTAAACAAGCCTGATTTATCACAAAAGTATGCAGATAAATTACTTAATATTTGGCCAAATATAAATAAAGGCGACTCCTTAATGTTAGAAACAGACGTTAATGGTAAAAGTACATTTTATTATAACGACGAAGAAGTTGGCCACATAGATGATGCTCAATTTGCTAAAGACTTTTTGGCAATTTGGCTTGATAAAAACACGTCAGAGCCTGCGATTCGACAACAATTACTAGGAAACTAATTTATGAGTTTATTAAAGATAAAGCCATTCATAGTGTGTATTTTTGCCATGTTTTTAATTAGCTGTTCAGCGCCAAATGTCGAGCACTATAAAAACAGTTCGCCAGTGTTTAACTTTAAAGAGTTTTTTAGTGGTAATTTGAAAGCCTACGGCGTTGTACAAGACTATAAAGGCGAGTTAACCCGTAAACTAGTTGTAGACATGCATGCAACCTGGAATGGCTCTCAAGGCGTTATTGAAGAAGATTTTGTATATGATGATGGTGAAACCCAAAAGCGTATATGGAAAGTGACACTTAACGACGATAATACATTAACAGGAACAGCCGCTGATGTAACAGGTGTAGCTAAAGGTAAAAGTAACGGCAGTGTTTTTCATTGGAATTATGATGTTGAGCTACCATACGATGGCTCTACGCTTAACGTAAACTTTGATGACTGGATGTACTTGGTAACACAATCACGCTTGATAAACCGCACATCTATTGTTAAGTTTGGTGTCGAGGTCGGGGAAGTGACCTTAGTTATCGAGAAGATATAGTTGGTTTACGGCGTTGTTCTACTTGTACCAAAATTGAACTCAAATTAAGTCTTTGTTAACCCAACACACTGTATTTTACCGAGAATTATTAAAATTTTATTTATTTTCTAAGAATTTAGGCAAAATATGCAATTTGCTGTTGCTAACTCTTTAAAAATACATAAAGATAGGTTTTGCGAAGGCAAAATAATAACGAATAGGAATCTAATAATGAATAAAGCTCAATTAGTTGAAAAAATCGCTACTGATGCAGAAATTTCTAAAGCTGCAGCTACACGTGCACTTGACGCGTTTACTGGCGCTGTAACTTCTTCTTTAAAAGAAGGTAATTCAGTTGCATTAGTTGGTTTTGGTACTTTCTCAGTTAAAGAACGTGCAGCACGCACTGGCCGTAACCCACAAACGGGTGCTGAGATTCAAATCGCAGCGGCAACTATCCCAAGCTTTAAAGCAGGTAAAGGTCTTAAAGATCAAGTAAACCCTTAATTGGCGATTTACAGAATTTTTAAAAAAGAGCTTTAAGCTCTTTTTTTTTACCTGTAAAAAAGTTACGAAGCAGCGCTTGTAAACTACGAATCCACAATAGTACTTGATTTATTCGAGGTATTTTATTGATGCTAATGCATCAAAAACTTCTCATATACGACTGCATTAGTACAGGATCAATTAGCGTTAACAATTATCTCTAAGTCGATTACTTTATTAAGCAAATTGGTACAAATTTCTTTTTGAATAATATAAAAACCCCTGCTAATTGCTTAGCAGGGGTTTTGCTTAATACTCACTAAAAATGCACTGTAACTTATTTAAAGTTACGCTTTTAAAGCTTTGTCGCCTCGTCCAATACCAACGGCACCTGAGCGGACAACTTCGATAATGTCTGTTTCGTGGCGAAGAGTGTCTAAAAACGATTCTATTTTGTCTGTACTACTTACAAGCTGTAGGCTGTAACTTTGTCGGCCCATATCTAAAATAGCCCCTTGGAACACATCAACCACACGTGTTACAGCCGCTCGTGTGGTTTCGTCTTGGGCAAATACTTTAACAAGTAGTAATTCACGCTCTATATGGCTCATTTCTGTTAAGTCGATGATCTTAAGTACATCAACAAGCTTATTTACTTGTTTCGTAATTTGCTCAACAATTCTGTCATCGCCCATCGTTGTTATGGTAATACGTGATAAAGATTGATCATCGGTTGTGCCTACAGTTAAGCTATCTATGTTGTACGCGCGTTGTGAAAAAAGCCCTACAATGCGCGACAGAGCACCAGGTTCGTTTTCTAATAATATAGATAAAATACGACGCATTATGCTTTTACTCCTTTACGTAACCACATCTCATCAATGCCACCTAGTTTAATTTGCATTGGGTATACATGTTCTTTCTCATCAACGTTAATATCTAAAAATACTAAACGGTCGTTAATACTCATTGCTTTATCAATGGCAGGTTGTAGCTCATCGAGCGTGTCGACTTTAATACCAACATGGCCGTAACTTTCAACAAGCTTTACAAAATCAGGTAATGAGTCCATGTAAGACGATGAGTGGCGACCGCCATAAATCATGTCTTGCCATTGGCGTACCATACCTAAAGAGCGATTATTTAATGATACAACTTTAACAGCTAAGTTATATTGCAAACACGTTGATAGCTCTTGAATGTTCATTTGTATAGAGCCGTCGCCTGTTACACATACCGATTCTTTATCTGGGAACGCTAATTTAACCCCCATTGCTGCTGGTAAACCAAAGCCCATAGTGCCTAGACCACCAGAGTTGATCCACTGGCGAGGGTTTTTAAATGGGTAGTATTGAGCGGCAAACATTTGATGCTGACCTACGTCTGAGCTTACATATGCATCGCCGTTTGTTGCTTTATATACTGCTTCGATAACAGTTTGGGGCTTAATTTTATCGCCATCGGTGTTGTAATTCAGACATTTTTGCTCACGCCAACTAATAATTTGTCGCCACCAATCTTCTTGAGCGCTTCTATCGATTTGTATTGGGCTTTTATCAATAGCAGTTTGTAGTTGTTCTATCACCGTTGCTAAACATCCTACAACCGGAATATGAGCTTTAATAGTTTTAGAAATTGAGGTTGGGTCTACATCAACATGCACGATGGTTGCGTTAGGGCAAAACTTGTTAACGTTATTTGTAACACGATCATCAAAACGTGCGCCTAAGGCTAAAATTACATCAGCGTTGGCCATTGCTTTATTTGCTTCAAGTGTACCGTGCATACCAAGCATACCCACAAAATTAGGGTGTACGCCGGAAATACCACCAAGGCCCATTAAGGTATTTGTGATGGGCGCATTTAACGATTCTACTAAGTGAGTTAATTGCTCCGATGTATTAGAAAGTACAATTCCGCCACCTGAATAAATGACTAGTTTCTTTGCTTCAAGAATAGCGGTTACTGCTTTGCGTATTTGTTTTGAGTGACCTTTTGTATTTGGGCTATAAGTCCTAAGCTCAGTAGTTTTAGGGAATTCGTACTCAAACTTAATTGCCGGGTTAAGCATATCTTTTGGTAGTTCAACCACTACAGGGCCTGGGCGGCCTGTACTTGCAATATAAAACGCTTTTGCAAGTATGGCTGGGATCTCTTTAGCGCTTCGACAGTTAAAGCTGTGTTTAACTACGGGGCGCGAACACCCAACAATATCGGTTTCTTGAAATGCATCGTCGCCAATAAGGCTTGTTGGTACTTGCCCTGATAAAACGACCATAGGGATTGAATCCATATACGCTGTAGCAATACCTGTAATACAGTTTGTAGCGCCAGGGCCTGAGGTAGCAAGCACAACACCCACTTCACCAGTGGCACGGGCATAGCCATCAGCCATGTGCGTTGCTGCTTGTTCATGGCGCACTAAAATATGCTCAATATCATCTTGTTGAAAAAGTGCATCATATAAGTCTAAAACCGAACCACCAGGGTAGCCAAATATGTATTTAACCTTTAGCTCTTTTAAGGCCTGAACTACTAGTTCAGAGCCATTGTATTCTTGTTTGCTCATCCTCATTCCTCTGTGCGCTTTTTTGTGCATAAAAAAACCCCCGCGTAGTGCGAGGGTTTTTAAAAAGCAGTATCACTTCTTAATACATCCCCGCTGGGCTTATAACTAAGACCAGTACGAGTACGACTAAAAGATTAATATGTGTGTTCATAGTTTTTACTCTATTTAGCAAAACACTGCTTTTAAATTAAATATTCTCTATAGGTTTATTTTTAAGGGTTTTAAGGCTTTATGTCAACCTTGAAATGGCTTTTTTGCATTAAAGTTTCATTTCAAGTGTTTTTTCAGCTTTATCTTGCAAAAGGTGCCCGTTTACTCAGGATACCTAATAAATATTATGCATTTTTGACAGTTGTAAAGGCGATCCTAAAAATTAATTTTAGCTAAGATCAATTGTGTTAATTATATGTTTTAGAAACTGCCTTAATAGTAAATTTTAGGTATGATGAATCTATAAAAATGATTGAGGAATATACAGTGAAAAAAGTGGCTATGATTTCGCTTTTATCTACATTAATAAGCCCTTTAGTAATTGCTGATACTGCCTCTTCGCATGATGTGGGTATTACTAACAAGGCACGCATTTTATATTGGCTCAATAAAAGAGATAACATTGCGCAGAGTGATCTTGAGTCCTCATATATGCAATACATGGATATGAGTACTAATAACTCACGTTTAATTAAAAATGGTTTTAGACAGTTTAATTCTAAAATTGATAATTCACTGGTTTCAGTAAAATCTCAAGCTGCTTTTTCTTCTTCTTTAATCCCCGATCAAACTGTAAATCAAGTAAAAATACTGACTATATTGATAGACTTTCCCGACTTAAAACATGACGATAATAAGTTAACAGCCCCAGATACAGATATGTTTTACGCTGATTATTCTAAAGAACATTATCAACAGATGTTATTCAATAGCGAAAGCTATTTAGGTCCAGATGGTCAAAACTTATTAACGGCAAAAAGCTATTATTCAGCCGCATCGGGTGGTAGCTTAAATTTTAGCGGTGATGTTTATGGTTGGGTAACCGCTGATAATAACGCCAAAGTATATGGAGAGCGACAAGGTAATACCCGAGATATTAATGCGCCATCTTTAGTTAAAGAAGCTGTAGAAAAAGCAGTAGCGCAATTTAATATTAATTTAAGTGATTATGACCTTACTGATTTAGATGATATAGACGGTGACGGTAATATGAACGAACCTAATGGAATAATAGACCATGTAATGGTTTTTCATTCAAGTATTGGAGAAGAAGCCGGAGGAGGTTACCTAGCTACTGATGCAATTTGGTCTCATCGTTACTATGTATTTGATGAAAATAGCCAACCTAGTGAAGTAACGGGAAGTTCTGTTAAGCTTTTTGGCTACACAATCAACCCAATTGATGCTGGAATTGGTGTGGTTGTGCATGAGTTTGGCCACGATTTAGGATTGCTTGATGAATACGACTTGCAATCTAATACTGTAGGTGAGCCGGTTGCATCTTGGTCTGTTATGTCTACAGGTAGTTGGGCGGGGGCGCTAAGAGGTTCGGAGCCTGTGATGTTTAGCCCTTATGCACTTGAATACTTGCAAACGCGCTATCAAGGTAATTGGGTTAATCAGCTAGAGCTTGAAATGACACAAGTCAATGAAAATTCTGAGCAAATACTTGTTGATACATCAAGTACTACGCAATCAAAAAGCCAGTTAAAAGTAGTTTTACCTAAACGCCTAGAAAAGTTTAAAACACCGGTTGAAGGGGAGTTTCAATATTATTCAAATACTGGCGACAATCTGCGAAATAGTTTTATAAATACGATAGAACTGCCAGCAACCAATGACGCACTAACGCTAAGTTTTATTGCCTATTACAGTATTGAGCGTGATTACGATTTAGTGCAAATAAAAGTAAACGGCACACCAATGAGTGGTAATTACACTCAAGGCATTAACCCATATTATGGCGATATTGGGCCTTACATTACCGGTGATTCTTTTTTAAATAGTGATGCTAAACAACCTAACGGCTATTTAACGCACGAGTTTGATTTAACACCTTATGCAGGGCAAACAGTAGAGCTTAGTATTGAATACATAACTGATGCAAATACTCATTATTATGGCTTTGTTGTTGATGATATGCAGGTTAGGCAAAACGAAACGTTAATTTGGCAAAATAATGCAGAGGCACAAACGTCTGCTCAACTAACAAACTTTGAAAGAATAGGCAGTTACATATATGCCTCACCTTCGCATTATTATTTACAATTACGATCTTATCTAGGTATAGATAGCGGGTTGCAAAGTGAGCAATATTTGCCAGGAGTACTTTTGTGGTATGCCGATGAATCTCAATCAGATAATAATATCACCGAGCACCCTGGAACTGGCTTTGCGTTAGTCGTTGACGCGGATCAGCGAGCAATTAATAAAGGTACTACGCAAATACCTGCCGATACAGCAATACAAATGCGCGATGCTGCATTTAGTGTATACGATCAGCGTGCGGGTTTAGGCGATGATAACTTATCAGCCATTAGTGAATTTAGTGATAAAACTGATTATAGTTTTTCGCTACAAAATGAATCTGGGGTTGAATTACCACAATTAGGTTTTGGGTTTACTATATTAAATCAGTCAACTAATAATGACAGCGTGAATGTTGATTTAAGTTATAGCTCTGCAAATGGGATCAAATTTAGTATTACTGATCTTAATGTACAATTTGATATTGAAGGATTAACCTTAACTCCACTTGATACGTTTGTGTGGCATTTTGATGATGGCTCAACAAGTACTGAACTTGCACCTTTACATGAGTATGCTGATTTTGGCACTTATAATGTTGAGTTTATCGTGAGTAACAAGAACGCTGAGCAAGTATTTACCACTGAAGTAAATATTAATGAGCCTTTAGCTATTAACGACGTTGATTATGATGTTAATCAAGGGGTATTAACAGCCCAAGCAAATATTACGGGTGGCGTTTCACCTTTTACTTATCAGTGGAGCCTAGGTGATAACATCAGCTTGGAGACGCAAAGTATTACACATAGTTATTTATATTCAGGTAATTACCAAGTTGAGCTAATAGTAACAGACAGCCAAGACAATCAAACTGAAAAAACGCTAGATATTTCTGCGACAGTGCCAATGAACATTGAAAGTGGATTTACTGCTGATAACTTAACAGTTCAGTTTAATAGTGATATTAGCGGTGGTTTTGGTAACTATACATACAACTGGGATTTTGGTGATGGCAGTGTTTCTAGTATACAAAACCCAAGTTACGTTTATGAAAACGAAGGAAGTTATACCGTAATACTTACAGCAACTGATGCTCAGACGGGTGAAGTGATTACTGAAAGCTTTATTGTAAGTGTAAAGGTAGAGCAAAGTAGCTCCGGCTCTAGTGGTGGAACAATGGCTGGTTTACTAATTTTACTAGCCTTTAGTACCCTGAGAGTAATACCAATGCGCAATAATACTTAATCATTTTGCAGGGCATAACGTGTTGCAACCGGTATTAAAAATTCTCATTTATGACTGCATGGTTGCAGAAGGTAGCGCAATGCATGAGCAATTGACGAGAACAACTAAATAGCGAATTTTTAGCCTAGCTATCAACATGTTTTTCCAGCTTCAAAATAGCTTAATTAAGCGAATTGGTATAAAACTATTTCTTCGCGCTTAAAACAAAAAAGCCAGCATAGCTGGCTTTTTAACTTTAAAATAGGTGCTCCTTTTGAGAGGCTACTTTTTAAAGACGATCAATCACTGATTGAGTAAAGTCTGTAGTACCGTGGCTGCCGCCTAAATCACGTGTTGTGCGGTCACCTGATTTAATTACATCAGCTACAGCGCTACGAATACGCTCTGCAGTGTCGCCCATATCTAAATGCTCAAGCATTTGAATAGACGCTAAAATTACTGATGTAGGGTTAGCTAGGTTTTTACCAGCGATATCTGGCGCACTACCGTGTACAGCTTCAAAGATAGCAGCATCTTCACCAATGTTAGCGCCTGGTGCCATACCTAAACCACCTACTAAGCCAGCACATAAGTCTGATAAAATATCACCAAATAAGTTAGTCGTTACAACAACGTCAAACTCTTCCGGTGTCATTACAAGTTTCATACATGTTGCATCAACAATCATTTCTGTTGACTCAATTTGTGGGTAACGCTCAGCTACTTCACGAGCTACTTTTAAAAATAAGCCTGATGTTGATTTTAAGATATTTGCTTTATGTACCGCTGTTACTTTTTTACGGCCTTCACGTATTGCAAGCTCATAAGCAAACGTTACAATTTTTTCTGCGCCTTCACGGGTGATAATTGATTTTGCTTCAGCTTCGTTTCCATCTTCGCTAACCACTTGCCCTGCACCTGAGTACATACCTTGCGTGTTTTCACGAATAGTGATGATATCAATATCGTCGTAACGTGCTTTAGTACCAACAAACGATTTTACAGGGCGAACATTTGCGTATAAACCAAATTGCTTACGAAGTGTAACGTTAATAGACGTAAAACCTTCACCTACAGGCGTAGTTAATGGGCCTTTTAAAGTGATTTTATTTTTAGCTATTGTATCAATTGTTTCTTGTGGAAGTAGCTCACCTGTTTTTTCAAGTGCTGCAAGGCCTGCATCAACAAATTCATAATCAAAGTCGCAACCTGCGGCCTTTAATATTTCAAGTGCTGAGTCGATAATGCTCGGACCGATGCCGTCGCCTTTGATCACTGTGATGGTTTGTTTGGCCATTGACTTTTCCTTTAAAGAGTTTGATTTGCACATAAATTATTACTCTGAGAGAGTAACTGCTTGTTAGGTCATTTATGTGAATGTGCTTGAAAATTTAAGGGCGCATTTATACCAATTTATCACCCATTTTGCTAGTTTATACAGTAAATACTGGGTATAAATACCATTTATAGTGGGTATAGAAATATTAAATAACCATTACTCAACGTAAATTAAATTTATTATTCGCAATTTAGGTTAAATACTATTGAATATACCCAAAGCAGCTAAATGTAGATTGAAATCTGTTTCGTCATGCCACTTTTGTATTTTTAGTTGCTCGTTTAATGTTTGCTTTTGCCAAGCACTTATTTCAAGGTCTGGTTTAAAAACGATTTGTGCAATTATTTTAAGTGACACCCATAGCTTATGAGAATTAGTTAAATGTTTTTTAGGTGTTTGCTCTGCTTCTAATAATGACATAGTCCATGGGTTATCACTTAATAGATGAGTTAATTGCTGAGTTAGTGCATCAGAATTAACTTCTTTAACGCCAAAAAATGAGCATATGGGTGCACTCAATATTTTATTAGGGGTACCATCTATTAATGTTTTACGAGAGAGTGATGTACTGCACTGTGTTAGTAAAAAATGTGTGTATGCGTATAAGGGCAATGTTATATGCTCAAACTGATCGTGTTTATTTTTACTTACCAGCAAAGCCATTATTTTTACCAGTGCATTTAATCTATTAACAATATAGGCATGTAAAGGGTGGGGGGTAACATTAACAAGCTGTTCAAATACAACACGTTGTATTATAGCTGGCGCGTTATAATAGCCGACCATTGACAGACTGTGCTTTAAATCTTTAGCAGCTTGATACTCTTTGTTGTAGGGCTTTACTGCTTCACATAAATTTGCAACCACCAGTGGGTGGGCTGCCATTAGTTGGCTTAACCTTTTAAAGCTATATTCATGCTGTAATTTAATATGGCTTACTAAATTAAGTAGCACTTGTGCTTTATCTTCATGCGTGGAACTGTTTGTTTTTACATGCTCGCTGTTAAATGCGGTAAAGCTGATGTTTTTACTTACGCACTTCCATTGTTTTGCGTTGTCGCTAAAGGATGCTTTAACTTTGTACCATGTAAGTTTTTTAGGATTTTCAGTACTTATTAATACATGCTTCCCTTGGGGGTCTGTCGCTAAATAAATCATTGATTGGGCAGCATGGTTTACTCGGCTACCTGGTAATAACGGACCTAAATGAGCAACTAGTGATTTAATGAGTTCTAGGGCAAACAAGTTTGGAGTACGAATATATAAATCACTCAATGCTTTATATGTGCTCATGTGCTTTTTTTGCGAATTGTTACTAATGTTCATTGCAATGATATTTGCGATGGCAAGTAATGTAATACCGCCATCATAAAGCATAATTTTTGGGGTACTCACCAATGCGTGCTTGTATTTGTTTAGCTTAGCGAGCAATTGCGCAACGTGCTGGGCTGGCTCTCCTGCCGTCAGCATAATCTTTGCGGCTAGTTTATGACGCATCTTCCAAATATGTTTATCTGTATCGGTAAACTCATCTTGATTACCTAACTTGTTTAACTGAGGACTAACACATAAATGCTCAATAAGCGCGGCGCTAATATAAAGCTCGCTTAGCTTTGAGTCGTAGCTTTGAGATTTACACAAAGCTGCAGTGACAACACACTGTACAATAACGAGGTTTATAGCGTATGAATAACTTGGATTGTAAAGCGTAAGCCGTGCTTGAAGCGCATGGGGGTGTTCATCATAGAGTGTTCTATATTGCACGGCGAGCTTATTTGCCATAGGGTAGATGGCTGCCCACTTTTGCTTATTATTATAACTACTTAAAAATAACTGCGTATTATTAAGTAGTTGCTCTAAAGTGGTAGATACGGCTTCTAGCATTAAACCTGCACCTAATTTTGTTCTTGGTATTTGTTATAAGCACTCGGGCCCCATAGAAATAGCTGACCATTTTTAAAAAGTAGTCCAGTACATTCATCCATTGTTGTAATACCGTCAGATGTTTTATGTTGTGTACGATAAAAAACAATTTGAAAAACCTGCTCTCCATCGCGTTTAGCATACGTTAAATCGGGGCTGCCTAAGTAATCAAGCACACTATTTAAAGTAGTCGGTTCCTCAAGAGATAGTTTTTCTATAAAACGTTTATTAAATGCTTCACGGTCTTGCCAGATCATAGCTTGCGGATCGTCTTTATAAAACATGATCACAGATGCTGCTATGAGCGCGTATAGCCCTAAACCTAAAATTAAATACCTAATAAACTTTTTAAACATGCTTAACTCTGGCTGCTGTAACTAATAGTAGTATACGTATTGATGGTAACGCAGGCTATAAGCTTGCGACTAACTTAGTCTTAACTGCTTTAAACTAAAGCCTAAATTTATATCGGTACGTAAACTAACCAAGTGTTTTGAAATAACGTACATATCCATATTAACGGCAAGCTTATTTTTAATACTCGGGGCTAAAGAGTCATCCTCTAGCGCTTGCTCTACAGAGCTATAGTTATTTACTAACTGCTGCGCAGACTTTGTGCCAATACCTTTAACGCCGGGTATATCATTGGTTTTATCTCCTGCTAAAGCCCAAAAATCAACCAGCTTATGTTTCTCTACTCCAAAACGCTCTTTTATACTTGCTTCATCAAGGTATAACTTTTTAAAGTAATCATAAACGCTAATATAAGGGCCAATGTGCGGCAAAAACCCTTTATCTGTTGATACAACAATATTACTTATTTGATTACTGGCGGCTTTGTAAGCAAGCGTTGCTATTATATCGTCCGCTTCATCGTTAATAGGTTCAAACACAACAATGCCTGTTTGCTCTATTGCTGCTTTAAAATCTTTCAACGCGTCTTTTAGCATTTGTGGCATTGGTGCGCGTGAATGTTTGTAATCTTTATAAAAATGGTAGCGCCAGCTTCTATCTCCATCAAAGACCGCAATAGCATGTGTTGCATTACTGCTTTTAAGTAGTTTTTTACATGCGTGGGCAACGCGTGAGCAGCAAGATTCAATCATTTGTGCGTCACTGTGGTGTTTTTGATTAGCATCAACAGCGTAAATGCGCCTAATTAAATTAAGCGCATCGATAAGAAGTAATTGGGGTTTCAAACTATAAAACTCATGCTTTTATTTTGTAACACGGAACGTACTTGCTGCCAGGGAGTTTCATACGGCCTTGATCAACAAATGCTTGTAATAAGGTATCCATATTTTCCATAAGGGCTGGTTCGCCACTTAAAACATATGGACCATTTTGCTTAATGGCTTTAACACCTTCGTCTTTTACATTTCCAGCAACAATACCAGAAAACGCACGACGCAAATTAGCCGCTAACTGTTGTTTTGGTTGTTCAAGATGCAAATCAAGGTTTGCCATATTTTCGTGGGTAGGGGCAAACGGTTGCTGAAAATTGTTATCAATTTTAAGTGTCCAATTAAAGTAATAAGCATCACCTTCACTTTTACGATAATTACGTACGCTTGCCATGGCCGATTTTAGCTTTTGGCCTACAAGTTCAGGGTTATCTATAATAACTTCAAATTTATCGAGTGCCTCACTACCTAAAGTCATTTTAATAAACTCACAGAGCTCATTAAAGTAATCTTCACTTTCTTTTGGTCCTGTTAAAATGACAGGTAAACACTGTTTAGCGTTATCAGGGTGAAGTAAAATTCCTAAAAGGTAGAGTAATTCTTCTGCCGTTCCTGCACCACCTGGGAAAATAATAATTGCGTGAGCTGTTCTTATAAAGGCTTCTAAGCGTTTTTCAATGTCTGGCAAAATAACAAGTTCATTAACAATAGGATTTGGCGGCTCGGCAGCAATAATGCTTGGCTCTGTAAGGCCTAAATAACGGTTATCAATATTACGTTGTTTAGCATGGCCAATGGTTGCACCTTTCATTGGGCCTTTCATAGCACCTGGTCCGCATCCTGTGCAAATGTTTAATCCACGAAGACCAAGCTCATAGCCTACTTGCTTAGTGTATTTGTATTCAACTTCATTGATTGAGTGGCCGCCCCAGCAAACTATCATGTCTGGTTCGCTATTAACCCGCAAAGCCCCCGCATTTCTAAGCATATCGAAAACCATATGTGTGATAGTTTTTTGCTCTTTGAGGTCTTTTTCATATTTTTGGCAAATAAATAAAATGTCGCGAATAACCGAAAAAATATGTTCGTGGATACCAGTAATTATTTCGCCATCAACAAAGGCTGTATGAGGTGGGTTTTCTAGCTCAATTTTAATACCGCGTTCACGACTAATTAATCGAATGTCGAAGTCTTGGTATTTGTCATAAATTTCGTTACTTGCATCGGTATGACTACCTACGTTAAGTACTGCAAGCGCACAGTTTCTAAATAATTTATAACGCTCGCTAGCGGAAGATTGCTCTAATAAATCCACTTCTAATTGCGACAGTAAATCTAAAACCCCTGTAGGGTTTAACTGTATTAACATCGGCGTTCTCCTTGAGGCTAAAATAGTAAACTGCTTGGTAATAAATTAAATGTTCATAATTTATTACTTACTAGTGCAAAGGCGATCCCGACCAGAATTTTTTGCTTCATAAAGGGCGTCATCTGCTCTATCAAATGCTTTGAGCGGGGTATCGCCTTTTTTAAATTGAGTTGCACCAACAGATATGGTGATCTCAATTTGCTTTTCTCTAAATTTAAAAGGAATATTTTTAATAACTTTTCTTACCTTGTCTAAAGGTAAGGCGGCGTTTTCTAATGACACCCCCGGCATTAGTAACACAAATTCTTCACCACCATATCGGGCTATAAAATCAGATTTTCTTATCGATTTTTGTAGTGCTTTAGAAATAACCTGTAGTGTAATATCACCCGCAGTGTGACCAAATCGGTCATTAATTGATTTAAAATGGTCTACATCAATAACGGCAAGGGTAACATCTGACGGTTGTACATTAAACAAGTGCATTTCATGATTATAGCGCTCGTCAAATGCCGCACGATTAGGTAATTTAGTCAGCCCATCAAGTAGACTTTTAAAACGTTGTTCGTTCAAGCGTTTTTTATAAGTAGTTAACTTGCTCTCTAAATTACCAATTCTTGTATTTATTTCTTTAAAACTCGTACTGAGCATTTCTCTGTCTTGTCGCTCTAGTTTTTCTTTGGCAATAAAGTCTTCACTTAACGACTTTAACTCGTTATCAACCAGCTCTTTTAGTGAAGAGATAGACGTAGCTTTTTGAGTTTGCTCATTAAGGTTTTTAATTTTATTTTCAATACTTTTGTTTAAAACATTAAACTCAACACTCATTGATTCAGAATGCTTACTAGTAGATACGATGGAGTGATGAAGCTCTTCTAGTGTTTGATTAAGAGACGTTAAGAAGCTCTGTGCTGATTGGCGCTCTTTATTAATATTTTTGACTACAACGCTTATTATTTTAATGGCTGCATCAAGAAGGTGCTCGAGGCAGTCGTTATCAGTGATTGAATTTTTTATTGCTTTTATTTGACCAGTCGATTCATCTTCAAGAACTAACTCATCTGCAAGCTCTAACAACTGCTTTGCCAATGTTGAGGAGGCCGAGTTTTCTTCATTTTGGCTGGTGGTAAGCTTAGTATTAAGCGCCTGGTGATAAAAACGAATAAGCTGGTCTAATAATGGAATATAATCGTGTGTAGATTGAACGTTACTGATTTCATGATCTAACAAATGACGCAAAGTGCGACGAGTTTCATCAGGTAAGCCTTTTGTTTTTTGTAATTGCTTACCAGCATTCTGAACACTTAAAAATAAGTCTCTTTGCTGCGCTAATTGCACCGCTTCTTGGTTTTGTAATAAGCCAACTAACTCTTCAATTAATGGCAATAAATCTTCAAAGCTTACACCCTTGACTAATGCAGAGCGAAATTTAGCTAATCTATTGTCGAGTTCTGTATCTAAGCCTTTGCAACTTAAAGACAATTTTGCAGCTAAATTAGATAAAATATCAACTTGGTATTTTCGGGCTGTTTCAACTGCCATACGAGCATCAATAGCTTGTTTCAATTTTTTATCTGTAGCGTTAGATTTATCAGTCACCTAAGCATACCGCCATTGTGTTAGTTTCATTAAGTTCAGTTTACAACAAAATTTTATTAAGTGTAGTTATCTAGTTAAAATCTTAGAATTTTTTGTAAGTTACTACGTATAAACTCGTATACAGAGCAACTTATCGTATTTAATTCACTTTTAACAATGAGGTTGTTAACCTTACTTGTAATTAAGTTACCACTAAGAGTGTCCATGAAAAAGTTATTAGCCTTGTCAATTTTAGCTGCTTGTTCAGCGCCAGTATTTGCTGATGTAAATTATTCTTTAAACATTTCGCAGCCACAACATCATCTAGGTGATGTAAGTGTAGAGTTTCCAAAAACAGCGCAGTCTCACCTTGATATCAAGCTTCCAGCTTGGCGCACAGGCCGCTATGAAATTTTAAATTTAGCAAATGGTGTTCGTTACTTTGATGCAAAAGATAGTGAAGGCGACGCACTAAAATGGGAAAAAATAGATCACAGCACGTGGCGGGTACACCTAGATAAGCCAACGCAAGTGAATATTGATTATCAGGTATATGCAAATGAACTTGGTAAACGCGCTCGTCATATTGACGACAGCCATGCATTTGTCGATGCATCAGGGTTTTTCATGTTTAGTGAGTCATTTAGACAAGAGCCTGTCACTGTCAATCTAGAAGTACCTAAAAAATGGCGTTCTGTATCAGGCATGCAAAACAATACTAATGAGCATAGCTTTAAGGCTGCTGATTACGATGTACTAGTTGACTCGCCTATAGAAACCGGTATCAACAAGTTGCATAAATTTGAAGTCGACGGGCGAAAATACGAACTTGTCATTTGGGGAGAAGGTAATTACGACGAGCAATTAATGCTAACTGATTTAAAAAAGTTGGTTACTACTGGCAATGTTATATGGGATAGCTATCCGTATGAGCGATATGTATTTATGGTTCATGCAACTTCGGGAGCGGGTGGTGCAACTGAACATTTAAATTCAACCATTATACAGCGTCCTAGAAATCGTTATGCTAGTCGCGAAGATTACCTTGGGTTTATAAGCACAGCTGCCCATGAATTTGTGCATACATGGAATGTCAAAGCGTATCGCCCTCAAGGTCTAGTACCCTATGATTACACAAATTTAAACTACTCAAAATTGCTATGGATCGCAGAAGGTTCTACCAGCTATTTTGAAGATCATTTATTAGTTCGCTCTGGTATAGAAACCACAGACGAATTTTTTAAAGTGATGAGCAAAACAATTAACCGCCACCTACAAACACCGGGTCGAGAAGTACAAAGTGCAAGTGAAACAAGCTTTGATAAGTGGATAAACCAGGGTGGTGATCACGCGCGTAATTATAGTACAAATATATACTTGGAAGGTTCATTACTTTCACTTGCTTTGGATATTGATTTACTAGAAAAAAGTCGAGGTAAAATAAGCTACCGTGACGTACATAAAGCACTTTATAACAAACACAAAATGCCAGCTGGTTTTACTCAAAATGATGTACTGAATATATTAAAAGATTTGACTGGTCGCGATTATTCAATGTGGTGGAAAGAAAATGTAGACTCTCCTGCAACGATTGATTTTGATGAGCTACTTGCAAAAGTTGGTTTAAAGCTTGAGCGTCCTGAAAAAGCTAAAGTAGTTGCAAGCATTGATGCTAGTGCTAAAAGTACGGGTGAGCTGTTAACGCTTAACTATGTTAAACGCGGTGGCAGTGCATGGCAGGCTGGCTTAACAACTGACGACAAAATTGTTGCTATTAATAAAAAACATGTAGGTAAAGATCTTAAAAGTACCTTAGAAACGTTTAAAGCAGGCGATGAGGTGACTATTGATTATATTCGTCGAGATGCTCTTGAAAGCTTAACGTTAGTTTTATCAAAAGATTACGATAAACCTAAAAAAGTTGTCGCGAATAAAGATGCAACACCTGAGCAAAAAGCTTTATTTAAAGCATGGATTGGTGTGGATCATCCAATAAACAAATAATTACAATTTGTTTTAATATTTATTTAAAAGGAGCCTTGGCTCCTTTTTTATTTTAAATAAAGTTTATATTTTGTATGCATTCTCTAACTTTTAAATTAAAGTTAAGGCGAGTAAGCTAATACTTTGCTCTTACTATTAAACCTTTTCAAACATTGGATAGCCTGCTGACATGGAATCTGAACAAAATATAAATAAACTCATTCACCAGTATGTGATTAATGATCCTCTTCACCAACTATTTGATGCTATAGATGTTATTTCTGTACAAGGATATGACCAAAACAGGCGAGTAATATATTGGAATAAGGGAAGTGAGCAACTTTATGGCTTTACCGAAGAGGAAGCGAAAGGAAAGAGACTTGAAGATTTAATTATTCCAGCGCCAATGCGTGAAGTGGTTATTAACGCTCATTCTAATTGGGTTAATGATGGTATAGAGATCCCAGCGTCAGAAATAACATTACAATGTAAAAATGGAACAAGTGTATCTGTTTTTTCTAGCCACGTTATGTTTACAAATCAATATAATACAAAGCAAATGTACTGTATTGATATTGATTTATCTGATGTAAAAAAAGCACAAGCTGATGCATCATTTAATGAGCATATGCTAAAAACTATTTTTGGCGCAATTCCCGACTTATTTTTCTTAATGGAAAATGACGGCACTATTTTACAATATCACGCGAGTAATGAAACAGATTTATACACCGAACCAAAACAATTCATTGGCAAAAAAATGGGAGATGTACTACCCGCAGATGTAGCTAAAAAGTTTGAAACATACATCAGTCTTGTTTTAGAAAAAGAAGAGATGATGAACTTTAAATATGAATTATCGATGCCGCATGGCGACGTTTTTTTTGAAGCAAGAATAAACAAAATAGCTAAACACAATCAGCTAATAGTCATTATTAGAGATATTACTGAGCAACATAAATCAGATGAGTTAATTAGACACCAGGCTTATTACGATAGTTTGACGTTACTGCCTAACCGATTTTTATCACTAGATCGGTTGTCGCAACTACTTATAGAAGCACAAAGAAATAATGAAAAAGCTGCAGTACTGTTTTTGGATTTAGATGATTTTAAAAAAATTAATGATTCTTTAGGACACGAAACAGGCGATAAACTTTTAATTGATTCAGCACAAAGATTACAACACGAATTACGAAAAGAAGATACGGTAGGGCGTTTAGGTGGAGATGAGTTCATTATATTGCTTAGAGATATAAAGGATCATCACTCTGCACTTAGAATCACTGAAAAACTACTTAATAATTTTAGAACCCCTTTTAAAATAGAAAATCGAGAACTTGTACTTACTACCAGTATTGGCGTGGCAATATACCCAGAAAATGGTACTACGGTTTCTGATTTATTAAGAAATGCAGATACCGCAATGTACCAAGCTAAGTCTTATGGCCGTAATACTTATTCATTTTTCACAAAAAAAATGAATGCGATTATTCAACGTCGACTTTTAATAGAAGATCAAATGCGCAGTGCGCTTGAACGGCACGAGTTTGAACTGTATTACCAACCTCAATTTGATGTAAAAAGCGAAGCGATAGTTGGTGCAGAAGCATTATTGCGTTGGCATAACCCTATTTTAGGTAATGTAACACCTGATGAGTTTATACCTATTGCCGAAAATACAGGATTAATTGTGCCCATCGGTAAGTTTGTAATGAACCAAGCAGTACACTTTTTAAATACCTGGCAATGTAGCTCTAAATGCAAACACAAGTACACTATGGCTGTTAATTTATCTCCTCGTCAATTTAGAGATGTTGGGTTACTAAGCTTTATTCAAAATTTACTCAGCGAAACTAATATAGATCCTGAACGTTTAGAGCTTGAAATTACAGAGGGAGTATTGATGAGTTGCCACACAAATGTTGTGGATTTATTAACAGAAATAGCGGCTTTAGGTATTAACTTATCAATGGATGACTTTGGCACAGGCTATTCATCATTAAGTTATTTACGGGAATACCCTTTTAATGTGCTTAAAATAGATAGAAGCTTCATTGACGGTATCATTTTAAATAGTGAAGATAGTAACCTAGTAAGAGCAATTGTCGCTATGTCTCATAGTTTAGGGCTTAAAGTGGTGGCTGAAGGCGTAGAGACACAAGAACAGCACAACTTATTAAAAGAGCTAGACTGTGATTTTATGCAAGGCTTTTATTTTAGCAAACCAATACCAGCAGCGGAGCTACTTAAATACTCATCGGAGTATTTAAAGTAAGCTTAAATGCTATGTTGTAACAAATTATTGCACGGCTATTGACCTCATTAGCTACTGACGAGTAACCTGTTATAGAAACAAATAAAAAGGATTCTATAATGCGTTTAAAACCTCTTGTAGCTACATTAGCAGCCACACTTGCACTATCACTTTCAAATAGTGCCATAGCCGACGAAGGCATGTGGCAACCACATCAACTTCCAGAGTTAGAATCAATTTTAAAAGCCAAAGGGCTTGAAATTGATGTTGACTCTATATCTAAATTAACCGAGTTCCCAATGAATGCGGTAATTAGCTTAGGTGGTTGTACAGCATCATTTGTATCGCCAAAAGGCCTCGTAGTATCAAACCATCATTGTGTATATGGCTCTGTGCAATATAACTCAACGCCTGAGAACAATATTTTAGAAAATGGCTTTTTAGCTAAAAGTCCTGCTGAGGATTTACCTGCAACGCCGGGTTCACGCGTATACGTCACAGAAACGGTTACTAATGTGACTGACAAAGTTAGTAAAGGTATTGAAAAACTAAGCGCTAAAGCACGCTATGACGCAATAGTAAAAAACGAAAAAGCGCTAGTAGCCCAGTGTGAAGCCGATGAAAGTTATCGCTGTAACGTGTATTCGTTTCATGGTGGTTTAGAGTTTTACCTAATTAAGTCACTTGAAATAAAAGACGTACGTTTATCTTACGCACCAGCTATGGGTGTAGGTAACTACGGTGGCGATATAGATAACTGGATGTGGCCGCGCCACACCGGCGATTTTGGTTTTTACCGCGCTTATGTAGGCAAAGATGGAAAACCAGCAGAGTACAGCGAAGACAACGTACCTTACGTACCAGACTCTTACCTAAAAGTAAGTGCTAAAGGTGTACAAGAGGGCGACTTTGTAATGGTTACAGGTTACCCAGGTCGCACTAACCGCTACCGCATTTCAACAGAGGTAGATAACGTATTTAATGACAGCTACCCTAAAGCACGCGTTCATAACTCAAAATACGTGTCGCTTATTGAAGAAAACTCAGAAGACGGCAGTAAAGCGCGTATTGCTTACGAAAGTACCATTGCAGGTTATAACAACTATATTAAAAACTTTGGTTCGATGATCGAAAGCTTCAAAAAAGGCACTATGCTTGAGCGCAAAAAACAGTTTGAGCAAGAGTTAACACAATGGATCAATAGCGATGGTGAGCGTAAAGAGCAATACGGAAGCGTATTAGGTGAGCTATCTGATCTAATTGCGCAATCACAAGAGCACAGTGAGCGCGACCGTATGTTAGGTTATGTACACCGCTCACAAATGATCAGCACAGCACGACGTTTATACCGCCTAGCTTATGAAAAGCAAAAGCCAAATAGCGAACGTGAATCTGGTTATCAAGAACGTGACTTACCTCGCATTAAAGCAGGGCTTGAGCGCATGACGCGCCGCTATGATAGCAAAGTAGACAAAGCTATTTTACTGCACTTTTTAGAACTGTATGCAGCACTTCCAAAAGAAGAGCGTTTTAGCGACGTTGATAAAGTATTTAAAGTACAAAATGGGTTTGATAAAGCAACTCAAAGCGCGTTACTTGATAGCATGTATGAACAGTCAAGACTTGATAATGCCACTGTTCGCAATTCATTATTTGAGCAATCGTTTAGCCAGCTAAATCAAAGCCAAGACCCATTTGTGCAGTACGCTAAAGCAATCTTTAAAGTAATGAAAGCACAGGAAGATAAATCAAAAGCACTTGCAGGTAAATTACAAGCAGCTCGCCCTGAGCTAATGAGCGCAATCATTGCGTTTAACAAAGCTAAAAACAAACCTGTATACGCCGATGCCAACAGCACACTACGTGTAACCTATGGCACCGTAGGCGGCTATTCACCTCAAGATGGCTTGGTAGCAACACCTTTTACATCGCTTGAAGGGTTACTCGCTAAAAACACTGATGTTGACCCATTCAACGCACCTAAAAAGCTGCAAGAGCAAATTAAAGCCAAGCTTTACGGTGATTACACGGGCGGCATGAATACAGTACCCGTTAACTTTTTATCAAATGTAGACACTACCGGTGGTAACTCAGGTTCGCCAACACTTAACGGTAAAGCAGAGCTTGTAGGCTTACTGTTCGACGGTGTTTACGAAAGTATTATTGGTGACTGGGATTACAACCCTGAGCTTAATCGCTCAATACACGTTGATTCACGCTACATGTTGTGGGTAATGGATAAAGTAGATAATGCACAAAACTTGTTAGACGAAATGACAATCGTAAAATAAGTCATTAGTGAGATAACAGAAGGGCGCTTACCGTAAAGGAAGCGCCTTTTTTGTTAGTGTTTGGGTGGTTTATTTATGACTGGTAAGTGCCTGTGTAGGTCGGATAAGCAAAGCGCCATCCGACACAGTAAAATATCTTGCCAATTATTATTAATATTTTATGTTGTTGAATGGCTGGAGAGTGCCAATTGCGGACACTCATAACCTTAGTCACTTGTTAGGTGAATTACCGCGAAAGGTGATCCATTATAAACGTAACGACACTATGAGAGACATTTACAGCTAGTCGTGCTTCATACTCTGAAATTTGCGGCGGAGTAACGCCACGACCATGTGCAGATCCTATATGCGAACGAAATGCGCCAACACCATCAATTATGGATGTAATACCAGTAAGAATTTTCTTCTGATCATCGCTAAGCTGAGTATTGGCATTTAATGTCAAATCTTGTCGTACGGTTTGCCAAAGAGGTCCAATATTCATCTTAGTTGGCATAGTTAAAGAATGACGTTCAATATAGTGTTTCAATACTGCTTCGATTATTGAACTTGAAGCAGTAATTGAAGCATGAGGATCAGTATTAATATTTTGCAATGCTCGATCAAACTCAATTTCTATAGAGGCAAAGTCACCATTTTTCAGATAGTCCTCTAAGGTTTTACTTGCTACTGTAGAGCCTGACTTTATTACGTAACCATTTGGCTTATATGTAAGATTATTCCTTGCTAATGAAGAAATAATACTGTCTCGACCTTCTTGTAAAGTAGCTTCTACTTGAACATTAGCGAAAAGTGATGAAGGGGACTCTCTATCCATAAAATTTTGTATAACCAACCCTAATATTTGCATAGCATCTATATCAGGATCTTGATTACACCGCATAAACCAGTTGGTACTTTTTTTTTCACAATTACCTTCCGGCACATCACCAGGTGCACCTGACTCCATAAATAATGCATTAAGTTTACTGTGGCTGTAATAGTCAGCAGCAATAACACTTGAAACAGCACCAATGACTGAGTTTGGAATAATATCGCTCAATGTAATTCCTTTCACC
>NZ_JAGJEI010000017.1 GCF_018100985.1 Pseudoalteromonas sp. MMG007
GGAGGACGATCAAGGCAATACACAAACCTTTACCACCATGGTTGATGCCGATGGCGACTTCTCTATAGAAGTACCGACTGCATTGGCTGAAGGGCCATACAGCATCGAAGCAAGTATTAGCGATGTCGCAGGTAACAGCAATGATATTACCGGTAGCGGTAACATCGATACCACCGCGCCAAGTGTGAGTGTGGATGCACCTATACTCACTAACGACAGTACGCCAGCGGTGACAGGCAGCAGTGATGCGCCTAACAGCACCATCACGGTAATGTTTACTGATGCTGCAAATGTCACTCAAACCATTGATGTGCAAACGGATATCAACGGTGACTGGAGTGCCACCCCTCCAACTGATTTAGCCGAAGGGAGTTACAGTGTTAGCGCCAGCATTACTGATGCTGCAGGCAATACTGGCACAAGCACAGACAGTGGTGAAGTGGATGTAACCCCACCAGATCTGAGAATTATTCCTGCATTTGCAACTGGTAATTTAGTTTCACTTTCGGGAGAGTCGGATTTACCTGAAGGTTCAGTGATCACAATTACTCAGTATTTAGTAGGTGGCGCTGTAGGCGCGACTTACACAGCTACGACAAATGCTGATGGCTCATGGGGTGTTGCAAATATAACAGTTCCCTTACTTGGTCTTGCTTATGTAACAGCAAGTGCAAGTGATGCCGCTGGTAACGTTGTTACTGTTAACTCGCTTGATTTTGATAACGAAGCACCAGCGCTCACAGTGACTGTTGATGCCTTATCGAACGATGCTACGCCTGTAATTTCTGGCGTCACTGATATGGAGGAGGGAGCTGCGATACAACTTACCGTTGTTGATAGCGCTGGGCAGAGTCAAGAATTTACGGCTATTGTTCAAGCAAATGGAGGTTGGTCTGTTGAAGTACCAACAGAACTCTCTCAAGGTCAGTACACTGTAACTGCAGAGGTAAGTGATGAAGTTGGTAATTTAACTAGTGAGCAAGCACAAGGTGAGATAGACAGTATTGGACCGACTCTTAGTGTTAATCCTATTGATACTACAGCAGATACGACGCCAATTATTTCAGGCACAAGTAATGAGATTGGTGCTGATGTAACCATTATTATCGGCGGTCAAACACTAATAGCAACGGTGGATACTGATGGTAATTGGCAAGTCGATGTCCCCGTAGCGCTTGTTGATGGTGATTATACTGCGCAAGTAAGTATTACCGATATCGCTAATAATACCAGCAGCACGACAATTGATTTAACAATTGATACCCAAGTACCTGTTGTTGTGCTTAATGATATAACGGTATTTAATACTGCTACACCAATAATAAGTGGTACTTCAACTGAACCACAGAATACGGTGGTCGATATAGTTATTACAGATAGCAACGGTGATAAACATACTTTAACCGCAATAGTTGATGCTAACGGCGATTGGCAAGTTACGGCGCCAAGCTTGCCAGGTGGCAATTATGATGTAGAGGTAAGTATTACCGATGACGCTGGCAATGCAGGCTCCGATACAGGTTCGAGTTTTATTGATACTCAAGCACCAAGTATTACTATAAACGCATTAGGTACAATTAATGAGAGCACGCCAACTATTTCAGGCACATCTAATGAACCTGAAAACACGAGTATTACAGTAACTGTGACTAACGGAGGTAATACCGAGATTTACACAACTGTTGTTAGTGCAGGAGGTACTTGGACTGTAGATATTACAGATGCACTGACTGATGGTGAAGTTACTGTTTCTGCAAGTGTTACTGATGTCGCAGGGAATGAATCCGTTGCAAATAGTACCGCAATATTAAATACCAATGCGCCTACAATTAATATTAATACAATTGTTGATACAAACGATCAAACACCTGCAATATCAGGCACAAGTAGTGCGACAGATAACACAGAAATCACAGTCGTTATAACTGACGTTAATAACGTTTCACATACTGTAACTACATCTGTGGTAGGCGGGGTGTGGAGTGTCGATGCGACAAATATTCTCCCAGAAGGTGAATTTACTGTTTCAGCTAGTGTTACTGAAGGTGGCTTAACGAGTAATGCAGCGGGCGAGGGCGTGATCGATTTAACTCCACCAGCACTTAATATTACACCGCCGGTAATGTCTAATGATACTACACCTACAATTTCAGGAAGTTCGACAGCTCCACAAGGCGCAATAGTTGTAATTCTACTTACTGACAGCCTAGGCGATGAGCAAACGATTAATGCGACGGTAGGGGCTGATGGTACTTGGTCGGTTGCAGCAAGTATAGAGCTGAGTGAAGGTTCATATACTATAAACGCATCAACTACAGACACAGCTGGTAACCCTGTAAATACGAGCTCTACAGGTATAGTTGATATAACCGCACCAATCGTAACTATTGACGACATTGTTGGAAGTACCGATTTAACTCCCAGTGTGTCAGGTAGTGTTACCGGAGCAACGGTAGGTGATAGCGTTGTTGTCGTATTTATTGATGCACAAGGTAACGAGCACTCTGTAAACACAACAGTGCAAGCCGGCGGTGCTTGGACTGTTGAGGCCGGTAATAGTCTCTCACAGGGAGATTATTCTGTTGAGGTGTTTATTACCGATAATGCAGGAAATACCGGTGATGCACTTGTCACCGCGACTATAGATACCATTGCACCTGAGATTAGTATTAACCAAAGTTCACTAGTACTTACACAAGACAGCACACCTCTGATCTCGGGCACATCAAACGAAGCCAACGCCAATGTTATTGTTACCTTTACTGATTCTGCAGGGGCTTCTCATCAAATGACAGTCCAAACAGACGCTGATGGTAACTGGCAAGCGGCTGCTGATAATATTTTGGCTGACGGTGTTTACAGTGTAAGTGCAACTATTAGCGATGCTGCAGGCAATATTTCTACTGATAGTAAAACCGGTGGCGAAGTTGATACCGTTGGACCTGAGTTAACAATAGTGCCTTCATTTTTAGTTGGAGGGCTATTGTCACTATCTGGTACCTCTGATTTGGGCCCTAATCAAACTGTAACTGTAACAACTAGACTTGCAGGAAGTTTAGTTGATAGTACTTATGAAGTACTCACCGACGCTAATGGTGATTGGGAATTACTTGGCCTGACAATTAATGTTATAGGCTTGTCTACAGTGACTGCATCAGCTACAGATGAAGCGGGTAATACAACGACTATAACAACAGCAGATATAGATAACACAACGCCGCTACTCGATGCAGTCGTTAACTTTGTAACTGGAGAGGGGGATCTGCCTATAATTAGTGGGTCAACCGATCAAGCACCAGGCACGGAAGTGTTAGTTAGAGTTGTTGATAGCGAGAACGCGGTACAAGAGCTAGTTGCAATAGTGCAAGACGATCAATCTTGGGCTATTCGAGTACCACAATCTCTCGCTGAAGGATTATTTAATGTAACCGTAGATATAGTAAACGAAGTCGGTTTAACAACAACAACCTTAGTGAGCGATGTTGTAGATACCATATCACCAACACTTGGCTTAGAGGTTATTGGATCAACATCAGATTCATCGCCAATAATTCAAGGTACCAGTGATTTAATTAATGGTGTGGTAGAGATTCAGCTGGACGGTGGTTCAGTACTCACAACGACAGTGAATGCAGCTGGGTTATTTTCACTCCAGATAGATGCGCTAACTGAAGGGCAACACGTTGCTAATGTGAGCATTACAGATGATGCAGGAAACGTAGTTACCGATACGCTTGAATTCGTCGTTGATACACTGGTGCCAGTGGTTGATATTTTACCACTGAGCATTAGCAATACTGATATATTAACAATTTCAGGTACATCAGAAGAAGCACCAGGTACAGACATTGATGTAACTGTTATTGGCAGTAATGGTGAAGAAACAGTTTTCGATGCTATTGTCGGTAGCGATGGCAAGTGGTCTTTAGTAACAACTAGCCTATTAGATGGTATTTATAGTGTGTATGCGAGTATAACTGATGCTGCAGGTAATACTGGGCAATCACTCATTGAGCAAGTGACTATAGATACCATTCCGCCTGCGTTAGAAATAGATGCGTTCGGAGTACTTAATACTTTAACACCAACAATTACAGGCTCTAGCGATGAAGAAGTAGGGAGTCTAATTACAGTAAATATTACTGACTCAACAGGTGGTGTACAAACAGTAACAACTACTGTTCTTGGAGATGGTAGTTGGTCTGTGATTGCTTCTGCATTACCTGAAGGAGAAATTACAGTGGAGGCTATAAGTATTGATAGCGCTGGTAATAAAACCACTGTAAATCAAATTGGTACAGTTAGTACAACCCTGCCAAGTTTGTTGATAGACCCAATAATTGATACAAGCGATATAACGCCGACCATTAGCGGCACAACAGATGTATTAAATGGCAACGTAGAGGTCGTTATTACTGACAGTGACGGCACGGCTACCACTTATAATACAATGGCTATAGCAGGTTTATGGACTTTAGTACCTGCAGTACCATTAGCTGAAGGCACTTTTACAGTGACTGCTACGGTTGAAAATTTAGGTGGTACAAGTACTACAAGCCTTGATGGCGTAATTGATTTAACACCGCCAACAATTGAAATTGAGCAGTTAGCAGTTACTAATAATCCGCTACCTACCATTACAGGGACAAGTAATGCACCAGCAGGTACAACGCTGAGCGTAGTTATTACTGATGCTAATAACGATTCACAAACTATTACCGCTCAAGTTTCAGGAAGTGGCACATGGTCAGTAACAGCGACTACCGAGCTTAGTGAAGGTAGCTTTAGTGCAACAGCATCAATAAGTGATACTGCGGGTAACTCATCAAGCGATACAATGGTTTCAAGCACTGATTACACGGCACCTATTGTATTTATAGATGCTATCGCAGTTGGTCAAGAAACAACACCTACCATTACGGGTTCTGTAACTGGAAGCTTTGCAGGTGCAGCGGTTATAGTTACGTTTACAGATTCAGCTGGTGCTTCGCACAGTGTTGAAAAAACAGTTGGTGATGGTGGAACCTGGAGTGTTGAGGCTGAAGAAGTGCTTAGTGAAGGTAATTACACTGTAGATGTAAGCACTGCTGATGGTGCAGGTAATATTGGTACGCAATCCACAAGTGGCACAATTGACTCAGGTATTACAATTGACTCTGGGTTAGAAATAACAGCAGATCAAACCCCAATTATAACAGGTACAGCCGCTCCTGGTGAGTCTGTAACTGTTACCTTTAGTGGTCCAACTGAAAGTATTGTATTAATAGAAACTGTTGATGCATCAGGTGTATGGAGTGCTACAGCTAATACGACCTTATCTGAAGGGGCTTATACTGTAACAGCAGTAGCAACTGATGCATCAGGTAATACAACCTCAAGCGGTAGCGTATCTGGGTTGGTTATTGATACAACACCAATTAACTTTACAGTAACGCCTGAGTACCTCCTAGATGTGTCACTACCATTTCTACCTCCTGTGAGTGCTTTAGTTGGTTACGAAGGTACATCTGATGGCGGTGAGGGAAGTAAAGTCTATATTTTCGACTCATTAGTTTTAAGCATTGATTTAGCATTAACTTCAGCACCATATGCAGTTGTAGATGCTCAAGGTAATTGGGACTCTACTAATTTAGATCTGAATCTCTTAAATTTACTGGGTACAGGTCTTGAAAATACGTATTTCTATACTGTGGACGAAGCCGGTAACTATCAAGTTAAAAATGGTAATGATGTGTTTATAGAGTCCGGCAATATTTACGATAATGGAGCAAGCTCAGGTGCTGGCGACACTATGCCTGCGTCATTTTTTGATGAGTCAGCATTGGGTGATACGCAAGGTGATGGAGTGTTAAACACCGAAACCATCAATTTAGCAAATGTTGGAACAATGGCAAGCGCGGCAGAGCAGGTGGTAGAGGTTAGTGAAACAGAGCCGCTAAGCATAAACGATGTAATAATTGACTCTGAAACAGAGCAGTTAGTCGCTTTAAATAATCTACTTGATGAAGAAGGCTCTGCAATTGCTTATAGCCCAGCACAAAGTGGAGGAAGTATTGACGATGCCACGCCAGCAGCCGATGTTCAAAACCAATCAGAGGAAATGATTAAGCACTTAATCGAAAATGGTAATAACCAAACAGATATTTAATCTTTGGTTATAAAGCTAAATATTAAATATATAGATAAGGCCAAAAGTATTCACTTTTGGCCTTATTATTTTTAGGCAATAGAGCCTCTTTATTTAAACTGTATATTTATAAGTTCAAAGCAGTGCTTTTAATTTATAAAGCAGTTCGTGCGCTTGGCGAGGCGATAAATTATCAGGGTCAATAGCACTTAATTGTTCTTCGACTTGTGAAGGCTCAATAACAGCGTCGTTATTAAATGTAAACGCTTGTTGCTCTGTATTAGGCGTAGTAACACTTTGGTGATTTTCAAGTAACTTAAGTTTTTGTTTAGCTTGCGCAATTACCGTTTTAGGCACACCGGCAAGTGCAGCTACTTGTAAACCAAAACTCTTGCTTGCTGCACCGTCGAGAACTGTATGCATAAATGCGATTGTGTCGTTATGCTCTATTGCATCAAGGTGTACGTTTACAAGCCCTTGGGTTTGCTCTGCAAGCTCTGTTAGTTCAAAGTAGTGGGTTGCAAACAGTGTTTTAGCTGAAATTTTTGATGCTAAATGATCAGCTGTGGCATACGCAAGCGAAAGCCCGTCGTAGGTACTTGTACCTCGCCCAATTTCATCCATTAACACCAAAGACTGCGCTGTAGCATTATTTAAAATAGTGGCGGTTTCGGTCATTTCTACCATGAAGGTTGAGCGGCCAGAGGCTAAATCATCACTTGCACCAATACGCGTAAATATACGGTCTATATTACCAATTTTTGCGCTATCAGCAGGGACATAACAGCCAATGTGCGCCATTAATACAATAAGCGCTGTTTGACGCATATAGGTTGATTTACCACCCATATTTGGACCTGTAATAATCAACATTTTGCGCTGGCTATTAAGCTCTACAGGATTTGCAATGAAGGGTTCTTTCATTACCTGTTCAACAACTGGGTGACGACCTTGTTTAATGCTAATGTTGTCGTTGTCGCATAATTGTGGTTTAGCATAATTAAGTGCAAAGGCACGCTCTGCTAAGTTATTTAATACATCTAAATCAGCAAGCGCAGCGGCCATTATTTGCAGCTGTTCAATGTGCGGGGCTATAAATTCAAATAACTCTTCGTATAGTTGTTTTTCAAGCGCGAGCGCTTTTGATTGGCTGCCAAGTACTTTATCTTCATGCTCTTTAAGCTCTGGAATAATATAGCGTTCATTATTTTTAAGTGTCTGGCGACGAATATAATCAGCAGGTACTAAATGTGAATTGGCGCGACTCACTTCTATAAAAAAGCCGTGTACTCGGTTATAGCCAATTTTTAATGTACTAATGCCTGTACGTTCACGCTCGCGTTGTTCAAGTTGTTCAAGTACATCTGTGGCACCTTTACTTAGGTTACGCCACTCATCTAACTCGCTATTATAACCCGGCGCAATCACGCCCCCATCACGAATAAGTACTGGCGGATTATCAATAACAGCACGCTCTAGCAATGCTTGTAGATCTGGTAGTTCTGGCGAGTGTTGGATAATACTTGTTATGCGCGGGTCACTCGCATCACTTAATAAATTATGCAGCGGGGCAAGTGCTTGTAATGCACTGCGCAGGCGTGTTAAATCTCTTGGGCGTGCAGTACATAGCGCTAATCGCGCTATTACACGTTCTATATCACCAATATCTTTTAGTGATTCGTGTAATTCGCTGCAAAGTTGTACGTCTAAAATTGCACTAATAGCATTTAAACGAGAATTAAGCTCATCTTTATTACGTATAGGTGTGTGAATTCGGCGTTTTAATAAACGTGAGCCCATCGCTGTTGCCGTTTTATCAAGTACTTGTGCGAGGGTGTTTTCAAATCCGCCTGATAGATTAACCGTTAGTTCTAAATTTTTACGGGTTGCGGCATCTAAAATAACCGCATGCTCGTTGTGCTCAAGCGTAATAGCACGAATATGAGGTAAAGCAATACGTTGTGTATCTTTTACGTATTGCATTAAACAGCCGGCGGCTACGAGTGCTGAGTGAGCTTTTTCTACACCAAATCCAACGAGATCCTTGGTACCAAATTGCTCGCACAATAAGTGCTGCGCCGTATCTAAATCAAATTCCCACTCAGGGCGGCGGCGGGCGCCTTTTATATGTTCAATTAAATGTGTATTTTCAAAGCTTTCGCTATAGAGTAATTCTGCTGGCGATAAACGCTGTAGCGTTGAGCTAAAAGCTTCGTCAGTATTTACTTCTACAATGTTAAAACGCCCTGAGTTTATATCAAGGTAAGCAATGCCGTATTGGCCTTTTTTGTTTTGCCAAACACTGGTAAGCAGATTGTCTTGTCGCTCTTGTAGTAGTGCTTCATCTGATATAGTACCGGGTGTGACAATACGTACTACTTTTCGCTCAACAGGGCCTTTACTGGTTGCGGGATCGCCAACTTGTTCACAAATAGCAACCGATTCGCCCATTTGTACTAAACGGGCTAAGTAGTTTTCTACGGCATGATAAGGTACACCGGCCATAGGTATTGGATCGCCGCCCGCTTTACCGCGGTGCGTTTGCGATATATCAAGAAGTTGAGCTGCGCGTTTAGCGTCATCAAAAAAAAGTTCGTAAAAATCTCCCATACGATAAAACAATAAAATATCGCGATGCTCTGATTTTATTTTTAGATACTGCTGCATCATAGGGGTTTGTTGTTTTATAGTGTGTGGTGCATAAAGATCAAACGACATGTATTTACCCAAAGGCTGAATATGGAATTACATCAAGAGATTAAAACACTTGCTGCGCAATTAGGCGCTATTTTAACGGATAAATGCTTATGGATCACTACTGCTGAATCATGCACTGGTGGCGGAGTGAGTTATGCGCTTACAGATACCCCTGGTAGCTCGCGGTATTTAGGGCGTGCGTTTGTTACATACAGCAATGAGGCAAAGCACGAATTAATTAATGTAGCGACGAGCACATTGAAGCAATTTGGAGCGGTAAGCGAGCAAACAGTGAAGGAAATGGCATTTGGTGCCATAAACGCGGCTAATGCCGATGTTGCAATTGCTATTTCAGGTATTGCAGGGCCGGGCGGCGCTACTCCCGGTAAGCCTGTTGGCTTTGTGTGGTTTTGCATACAAATTGCTGGTAAGCAATTCACTTTTAAGCAAGTATTTAGTGGTGATAGAACGCAAGTTAGAGTGCAAGCTATTGAATTTTCATTGAAAAAAACTATAGAGAAGATAAATTTATAAATTTCGCTTGATACTGTGGTTTCATACAGTATACTTGTTCGCATTAGCTGGATTTGGAGAACAAAATGAACGATAACAAACAAAAAGCGTTGGACGCTGCACTATCACAAATAGAGCGTCAATTTGGTAAAGGATCAATCATGAAGCTGGGCGACAATAAAGCCCTAAACATTGATGCAGTATCTACTGGTTCATTAGGGATCGACATTGCTTTAGGCATAGGCGGTTTACCTATGGGTCGTATTGTTGAAGTGTATGGTCCTGAATCTTCAGGTAAAACAACACTTACTTTACAAGTTATCGCACAAGCTCAAAAAGAAGGTAAAACATGTGCCTTTGTTGATGCTGAGCATGCTCTAGATCCAGTATACGCACAAAAACTAGGTGTTAACATTGATGAGCTTTTAGTGTCTCAGCCAGATACGGGTGAGCAAGCACTAGAAATTTGTGACATGTTAGTACGTTCAAGTGCGGTAGATGTTGTTATTGTCGATTCTGTTGCTGCACTTACACCAAAAGCTGAAATTGAAGGCGACATGGGCGACTCGCACATGGGCTTACAAGCACGTTTAATGTCGCAAGCATTACGTAAGCTTACGGGTAATATTAAACGTTCTAATACGTTATGTATTTTCATTAACCAAATTCGTATGAAAATTGGTGTAATGTTTGGTAACCCTGAAACAACAACTGGTGGTAATGCCCTTAAGTTTTACGCATCAGTTCGTATTGATATTCGTCGAATTGGTTCTGTAAAAGAAGGCGATGAAGTTGTTGGTAACGAAACGCGCGTTAAAATTGTTAAAAACAAAGTAGCACCTCCGTTTAAGCAAGCCGAATTTATCATCATGTATGGTGAAGGTATTTCTAAGCAAGGCGAGCTAATTGATTTAGGTGTTAAGCACAAAATTGTTGAAAAAGCAGGTGCTTGGTACAGTTACAATGGTAATAAAGTAGGCCAAGGTAAATCAAACTCAATTAAGTTTTTGAAAGAAAACGTAGAAATTGCAGATGAGATTGAAGGCAAACTACGCGACATGTTATTGCTAAAAGCGACTATTGAACCAGAAGACGGTGAAGATAAGTTAGGCGATGACGCAGACCTTTAAGGCTTAAAACGTTCTTTAAGCTTGATTTGACCCGAGCTTTATAAAAAACGCTAACCAGCAATGGTTAGCGTTTTTTTGTTTGTGGGAACCTGTAATATAAATTAGCAGTAATACTTATTTCCAACCTGCATAAGTCTTTGTGAAGCCTAATGAATTAAGTTACACCATAACGTGGTTAAAAGTTTTATTTAGCACAACCAAATAAAAAATATTGCCTAGATTTAGCGCAATTTTTTTAACGCTAGTAAGACCTTATATAAGTAAATTAATATTAATTATTTTAAGCTGCCAGCTTAATGCAGACTATTTAACTGCTTGCAATATAGAGCAATTAAATAGCAAGGAAGTGATGATGTTTTAGCACTCGATAGCTAATAATATAGATTGGAATTTAATTAGCTTTAAAACTGCCGCCTAAAAATAAAAACGACACATATAATGTGTCGTTTTTAAATTAAGCTTATAAAAAATCTATGGTTAGATAGCGCATGAGCATACACTAGTAATTGCTTTGCTCAATTCGGTGCAGAGCAATCATGCGCTATAAATTTTACCCAGTAAAAGCATTTTCTAATAGTTAAAGAATGAGCTCTAAGTAAAATAGTATTTTAAAAGCGGTAAGTTAAGCTAACTTTTCCGCTAATAGGTGAGCCATAAAATCCCACATTAGCTAAGCTAGTAATATATTTTTCATCTGTAATATTATCAATGTTAGCTTGAATTGATAGGTCTTCGTTAGCTTCCCATCTAGCAAATGCGTTCATTAGTAAATAAGAATCCTGTTTAACATTACTGGCTATATTTGCTGTTTTTGATTGCCATTTACCGGCTAAGCCGAATTGAAATTGAGGTAGTTGAGGTAGCGTATAATCTAAAGAAAAATTAACAACATTTTCAGGCTCCCACTCATGAGAGCTATCGCCAGCATCATCATTAATATCTAAGTATGTATAAGCAAATACAGCGTTTAGATCATCAGTTATTTGTCCTGTTAATTCTAATTCAAAACCCTGCGTATCTTGGTCGGCTCCTTTATAGTAAGTAAACCCAGATGCATTTAGCCCAGCATAAGTTGCAATGTTATCTTGCTTTGCGCTAAACACTGCAAAGGTTGCAAGCAGGTGATCATCAAACCATTGAGTTTTAACACCTACTTCGTAATTAACGCCTTTACTTGGATCTAAAAAGTTACCGTCGTAATCGTATTGTTCTTGTGGTTGATAAATATCGGAGTAGCTTACGTACAAGTTAACATCATCATTAATTGCATAGGTTGTTGCTAGGTAAGGGCTTACTTCACTCTCATTATTATCTATATCAACGCCTTGGCTAAATCCTGAGCGCTCATAATCAATAGCGTTAAAGCCTGCAATAACAAATAGGTCACTTGTTAGGTTTAATTTAGTTGAACCAAAAAAACGCTTCAAAGTAACATCAATATCAGCATATTTAGTTTGCTCGCCCCAAATAGGTTCAGCGATCGCATCTAAAGCATATGGAAAAGCAGGAGCTAAACCATAAGCTTCTGTCGTTGCAGCATCGTAAGAGTTAGTAAAAGAGTAGGATGTGCTTTGTGAAATACTTCCACCAAGCATTAATTCATGCTCTTGACCAAACAAGCTGTATTCACCCTTAGCCGTTATATCAAATAAATCAGCTGAGAACTCTGTATCGTATCGTCCAGGAAGACTGACTAAACCTAAATTAGTTTCACTATCAAACATTCCATAAGCGTCATAAAGATAAAGCAATTTGCTTTGATCTTCTGAGTCTTGGTAATTATAAGTTGTTTTAATTTCCCAGTTATTATCAAATACATAAGTATATTCAATAAAAGCAGTGGTATTAAGAGTGTCCCATTTAGTCCATTCTTGAGTTGGACTTGCACTTACGTCCCACTCTGCTTGCGTACCATCGGCATAAGATAGTGGTAAACCTCCCCACATTGTTCCATCTGTATTTGCATCTTGATATGAGGCACCGAATGAAAGTGTTGAATTACCAGTAAGTTGTCCGTCGATTACAGCAGAGAAGTAAGTGCGATCGTTTTCTAAGCCGTCTAGGTATGAATCAGAATCCTCTGCAGCAGCAACAAATCGAGCAGCCCAACTGCCTGAATCTGTTAATAAAAATGAATAATCTGCTTGCAAGCGTTTGAAGCCATATGAACCTACAGATATACCCACTTCACCTTCATTCTCATTTGTTGGGCGCTTTCGAACATAGTTAATAGTGCCCGCAGCATTACCTACACCTGTTAATTGCCCATTAGCACCACGAATAACTTCTATTTTTTCATAACCGTAGCTTTCCATAGCACCTGTAACAAGGCCCCAGTTATTAGGCAGTCCAACACCGTCAACTTGAGTACTCTTAATATCAAAGCCTCGTGAGGTATATCGTGTACGGTTAGTTTCACCTTGCTCTACAGTGATGCCTGTGGCCATTTTCATAGCGTCATTAATGCTGTTTGCTGCAAAGTTTTTAAGTTGTTTGGCATCTATTACACTAATAGATTGTGGTGTTTCATTAAGCTCCATGGTTAAACCTGTAGCACCTTGACTAACTCGGTCTTGACGTACACCAACTATTAATATTTCTTCCATTTTTTCATTATTATTTTCAACTGTACTAGTAGCTGCTGTTTCTTGTGCGTGAGCAGAAAAACCCATAGCCAAAACTAATGAAGAAAGTGCAAAAGTGCGATTGAGTTTCATGTTTTCCCTTAATTAATAGAACTTATTATTTGAGTTTATTTAAATATTTGCCACATTCTACTATTTGAAAATAATAAATTCAAATAAAAACCATTATCATTTGCAGGTTTGTTTCCATTATTTAAAAATCAGTATTTATTTATTAAATATAATTCCGATTGTCGAAACTATATTATTATCAGAGGGTTTTTTAACTAATTGGTTTTATTTGATAATTTTTGGTGTGGGTGGGTGTTTTTACAATTTATTTTGGTTGAATCTTCCAGCTATAAGACTAGCTCACATTAAATTAATGTAGATAGATTATTATGCTTTAAGTTAAGTTTTATAAAAGGATACCTTAATAAGCGCTAATTCAGGTAAGGAAAGAAGAAAATTCCATGTTGTTGCAGGGTCTTATGACAATAAATTAAATTTATAAGTACAAAATAGGCATGTGATTAGATGAATACTTTTTTAATTTAGTTAAAAAAAGCGGCTAAGGCCGCTTAATTGATCATACTGTTTTTACTAATTAAAAAGAGTATTTAACAGAGAATTGTAAACGATCTAAATCGCCATCAACACCGCTTTCTGTTTCACGTTCGGCATGCTTAAACTCAGCACCAAATGTTAAGCGTTTAACTGGCGAGTATAAAATGTTGGCGCTAAAGCTTTGGCTAGACTCAACCGGATCGCCAGAAATAGCTAATAAGTCAGTGTTGTTATCAGCACTAAAGAACGAGTATAAGAACGTAGAGCGCCATTGGCTTGTCCACTTATGTTGATAAGCTACAAAGCCCGATGTTGAATCAATTGCATCAAGCTCATCGTCATTAAGTACTGCGCCATGTGCCACATTTAAGCCTACGTAACGGCCTAAACCTTTACCTTGTGTAAGCATAAATTTAAGGTAGTCTTCACCAAAGTTAACGCGACCAGACGCGCTAATACCAAATGATGTTTCGTCAGCATCGACATCGCCTACTTTATATGTAAGTTGGCGCGCAAGTGCAGCAACTACAATGTTACCCCAATCAGCTTTGTGAGTATAACGGGCGGTAAAGTCAGGCAGTGATGCGTCGTCAGTTTCTACGCGTGTGCCGCCTTGTGTAGTTATGGTGCTTTCTGGATTTTCTAATGAGAAAGACCAAGCACCCGTTGTATATTTAATTTGAGTTTGACGAACAAACACAGTGCCCTCAGCAGGGCCTACAAAATCGAGTGTTTCGGCCAAAGCACCTACATTTTGAAAATTTGACCATGTTTGACCAAATAACCAGCCATCATAAGCCACAAAAGCATGGCGAATGCGCGGTGCGTACGAATTTGATACACGCTCATTGCCACCAGGCGCTGATGCTAAAAAGTCTAACTCAATTTTGGTTTTTACTGTTTTACCGTTATCCATTAACGTAGAAGTACCAAAGTTGAAGCGAGATTCACGTGCATGCATATCAAACACAGCATCAGAGTCATTGTCATCGCCAACAGTAAGTGTACTTGGTACGTAAAAATCGCGACCAACACTTGAGCCAGAAGGTGCACCCGCAGAGTAATCACTCCACATTGTGTCTAATTTAATGTATCCACCGTAGGTAAATTCGGTATCACCAATTTTTGCAGCTGTTGCCGCATAAGCAGTACTTGATAGTGCACATAGTACAGCGCTTGCTGCCAATTTTTTTAATGGGGTAAATTTCATTGTGGTGTCCTTTATAGGCTACTTGTTGTTTGTTGCTTTTTTTTCATATAAGGCTGTATTACTTGCTACTAGTATTACTTACGAATAAAAAAGGGTGCTAATTTGGCTTTTCAATACACATATTGTTTTCATTCGTTAAATAAAGCTTTGGCATGTAATACTGCAAATAACTTTATTAATTACACAAACACTTTTGAATATGCGTAATATTTACTCAATTACCTATTGGTCTATAAGACTAAGGTTTTAGAGTGAACTTGTTTGTATTTACTTACATTTAACATCTTGTATTGGTTATGTAAAATAATTGAAAGCAGATGGATTATAAACTACAAATAGATAAATAAAAGCAGAGTACAACTAAGGTCTAATACTTAATAAAGCACTGCTGAGTAATCCTTGAAAGGAGCCTAAGGCAAGCAATCTTAATGGAGACGAAGATGTCACAAAGTATCTATTCAGTTCCGGCGCATATTAAAGATGCGACTCTTGTTGATAAAAATAAATATAATACGCTTTACAAGCAATCTATTGATGACCCTGAAGGTTTTTGGGGTGAACACGGCAAACGCCTTGATTGGTCCACTCCCTATACTAAAGTTAAAAATACTTCTTTTGATAAAGGCCATATCAGCATTAAATGGTATGAAGATGGCTATTTAAATGCGTCTTACAACTGTATTGACCGCCACTTGAAAACTAAAGCAGACAAAGTTGCGCTTATTTGGGAAGGTGATAACCCCAATGAAAGCGAAAATATTACTTATCAACAGTTACACGATGAAGTGGCTAAATTCGCTAATGGCCTTAAAAAGCTAGGTGTACAAAAAGGCGATCGTGTTGCTATTTACATGCCCATGACTCCTCAGGCTGTTTATGCAATGCAAGCGTGTGCACGAATAGGTGCAATTCATTCTGTGGTATTTGGTGGTTTTTCGCCATCGGCTATAGCGGACCGTATTAAAGATTCTGGCGCTAAAGTGGTGATCACCTCAGATGAAGGGCGACGTGCAGGTAATTGTGTGCCACTTAAAGCGAATGTTGATGAAGCGGTATCGCAAGACTCAGTAACCACAATTGAGCACGTTATTGTGCATCAATTAACGGGCGGTGAAGTTGATTGGAATGATCATGATATTTGGTGGCACGATTTAGTCGCTGATTTACCAGCGCAGTGCGAACCAGAGCCTATGAATGCTGAAGACCCTTTGTTTATATTGTATACATCAGGTTCTACTGGACAGCCTAAAGGCGTGGTACATACCACTGGTGGCTATTTAGTTTATTCATCAATGACTCATGAATACGTATTTGATTTACAAAATGATGATGTTTATTGGTGTAGTGCCGATGTAGGTTGGATCACGGGACACAGCTATATTGCATATGGCCCATTAGTAAATGGGTGTACTCAAGTATTATTTGAAGGTGTACCTACTTATCCAACTGCTGGGCGCATGGGGGAAGTGGTTGATAAACACAACGTTACTATTTTATATACCGCTCCAACCGCTATTCGTGCCTTAATGGCCAAAGGCGATGAGCCAACTGAGTCTTCGCATCGCGATAGCTTACGTATTTTAGGTTCTGTAGGTGAGCCAATAAACCCAGAAGCGTGGACGTGGTATTACGAACAAATTGGTAAGTCAAATTGTCCGATTGTAGATACGTGGTGGCAAACAGAAACCGGTGGCATTATGATCACGCCATTACCAGGTGCGACCGACACTAAACCAGGTTCTGCGACACATCCATTTTTTGGTATTGCACCAGCATTATTTGATGCAGAAGGTAATACACTAGAAGGCGCTGTTGATGGGAACTTAGTTATATTAGATAGCTGGCCTTCACAAGCGCGCACTGTTTATGGCGACCATGAACGCTTTGAGCAAACTTACTTTAGCGCATACCCAGGTGTTTATTTTACAGGTGATGGTTGTCGCCGCGATGAAGATGGCTATTACTGGATCACAGGTCGCGTAGATGATGTACTTAATGTGTCTGGTCACCGTTTAGGTACTGCTGAAATAGAAAGTGCATTAGTTGCGCATGAAGCCGTAGCTGAAGCCGCCGTTGTTGGTTACCCGCATGACATAAAAGGCCAAGGTATTTATGTATATATTACGCCTAACGAAGGCGTAACTGTGAGCGATGAGCTAACTAAAGAGGTACGCAGCTGGGTTCGTAAAGAGCTTAGCCCTATAGCATCGCCCGATATGATTCAGTGGTCACCGGGTTTACCAAAAACACGTTCAGGTAAGATTATGCGCCGTATTTTACGTAAAATTGCTGCAAATGAGCATCAACAATTAGGTGATACGTCAACACTTGCAGATCCGTCTGTAGTGGATGATCTAATCGAGAACAGATTAAATCGTTAAATGCGCGTTAAAAACTTGATTACAAGTTGATTCTAAACGTAGTATATCGGCTGTCAGAAAAGATTTTATATCTTACTGGCGGCCGAATTTATTAGGAGTGAACCATGAGTCAGTTTTTAATAGCGGACGATCATCCGTTATTTCGCGAAGCACTAAAGGGCGCATTGAGTGCAAAGTTTGAAGATTTAGAGGTTTTTGAATCGTCAGATTTTGACAGCACATTACACGTGTTAAGCGAGCAAGAGGATCTTGATATATTACTGCTAGACCTTCACATGCCAGGAAATGGTGATTTATATGGTCTTATTCGTATTAGAGAAGATTATCCGAGCTTACCCATTGCAGTAGTTTCAGGTAGTGAAGACGTTAATATAGTCTCAAAAGTAATGGGCTACGGTGCTATGGGGTTTATTCCTAAATCGTCATCGTCTGATGATATTGCCAGCGCAATAAACCAAATACTTGAAGGCGATACATGGCTACCAAAAGAGCTTAAAAATAAAGTAGCTGAAATTGAAGGTGAAGATAGAGAAATTGCAGCACAGGTTGCATCGCTAACACCACAGCAATACCGAGTGCTTCAATATTTACACGAAGGTTTACTCAATAAACAAATAGCTTATGAATTAAACATATCAGAAGCAACAGTAAAAGCACACATTACAGCCATATTCAGAAAGCTTGGAGTTTACAATCGTACTCAAGCCGTTTTAATTGCAGCTAAATTACAATTAGAACCAATAGAACAAGCATAAAAATTTTAAAAGAGCTTACACGGCTCTTTTTTTATACTTAAAATCTACACGTTATTTACCTTTTATACATGATCTCATTTGCAAACAATGCTAGGTTAGCGAAATTTTGTAATTTATAGAGCTAAGTATGACAGACTCCACACATTCACCTAATAATCAACCTAAAGGCAATAACGGTTTATTTAATCGCTTTTTAGCGACCGTTGAGTTTTTAGGTAATATGCTACCCCATCCTATTACTTTATTCGCGATGTTTGCAGTTTCAATCGTGTTAATCAGTGGCATTGCCGACTGGTTTGGCTTAAGTGCTATTGACCCGCGCCCGGTTGGCGCTGCTGGTCGTGCACCTGATGGTGTTATTGAGGTTGTAAGCTTACTCAGTGCAGAGGGCCTACAACGTATTATGGCAGGTCTTGTGACTAACTTTACTGGTTTTGCGCCCTTAGGTACCGTATTGGTAGCATTACTCGGTGTAAGTGTTGCAGAGCACTCAGGGTTGCTCTCTGCAGCTATGCGCGGCATGGTAATGGGGGCTTCAAAACGCTTAGTTACCTTTATGGTGGTGTTCGCGGCCATAATGTCTAACACTGCATCTGAGCTTGGGTACGTTGTTTTAATTCCTTTGGCTGCAATGATATTTCATAGTTTGGGGCGCCATCCTTTAGCTGGCTTAGCGGCTGCCTTTGCTGGTGTATCTGGGGGTTATAGTGCTAATTTATTATTAGGAACAATAGACCCTCTATTAGCAGGTATTACCACGCCTGCAGCACAAATGATTGACCCTACTTATGAGGTTGGCGCTGAGGCTAACTGGTACTTCATGATGATATCGGTATTACTTATTGCTGCGCTTGGTACGCTAGTGACCGAAAAAATAGTCGAGCCACGGTTAGGTAAATACAACCCAGACGAAGCAAGTATAGATTTATCGCAAAACAATATTGATACGTTAAGCGCACATGAAAAGTTAGGTTTGAAGTGGGCAGGCGTTGCTTTATTGGTTGTGTTGTCGTTATTTGCTTGGACGATTATTCCTGCTGATGGCATTTTGCGCCATCCAGAAACAGGCCAAGTGGCAGGCTCACCTTTTTTAAAAGGGATTGTGGCAATTATATTCGTCACGTTTAGTGTGCCAGGCTTTGTTTATGGACGAGTAGTTGGCAGTATGAAAAACGATAAAGACGTTATTAATGCAATGAGTAAAAGCATGAGCTCTATGGGCTTATATATTGTGTTAGTTTTTTTTGCAGCACAATTTGTAGCCTTTTTTAAATGGACATACTTAGGCACTATATTGGCAATTAATGGTGCGGCTCTTTTGCAGGCGTTGAATCTGACTGGACCAGAAGTGTTTGTACTATTTATTCTAATGTGTGCACTGGTTAATTTGAGCTTAGGTTCATCATCGGCTCAATGGGCCATTACAGCCCCTATTTTTGTACCTATGCTTATGCTCATTGGCTACGCACCCGAGACTATTCAGGCTGCTTATCGTATTGGTGACTCCGTCACAAACTTAATTACCCCAATGATGAGCTATTTTGGGTTAATTTTAGCTGTTGCAGTAAAATATAAAAAAGACATGGGGATAGGGACGTTAGTTGCCACTATGTTGCCATACAGTATTGTGTTTTTTATTGGTTGGGTAATTTTATTTTACGTGTGGGTGTTCGCGTTAGGGTTACCTGTTGGACCTGAGTCACCTATTTATTATAGGCCTTAATAAGGTGCCAATTTTTACTCGGTTATTATATTTTTAAATGAAGAATTGAGTTAAATTATTTGGTATAAAAAAGCCAGCATTAGAGAATCTAATTGCTGGCTTTTAGAATGTATAAAGGTGTTTTAGCTAAACACGACGGTTTTATTGCCGTTAATAAATAGCTTGTGTTCAGAGGCTAGTTGTAGAGCCTTACTAAATACGGTTTTTTCTACGTCTTTACCCATTTTAGCCATCATTTCGGCGGTATTTGCATGTGTTACGCTGGTTACGTCTTGCAAAATAATAGGGCCTTCATCTAGCTCATTGTTTACAAAGTGAGCTGTAGCACCAATAATTTTTACGCCGCGTTCAAATGCTTGATGATAAGGCTTTGCGCCAATAAAGGCAGGCAAAAATGAATGATGAATATTAATGATTTTATTTTCAAAACGGCCAACAAACTCAGGGCTTAAAATACGCATGTATTTAGCTAAGCCAATAATATCTGGGTTGTAAGAGGCAATAACATCACCTACTTGTTTATCGTGCTCTGCGCGAGTTAAGCCTACATGCGATACAACATGAAAAGGTACATCAAAACCTTTTGCTAAGGGCTCTAAATCAGGATAGTTAGCTATTACAGCTAATACTTCAATATTTAATGCTTGCTCAAATTGCTTAAGCAACACAGTGCCTAAACAGTGTGCCTCTTTAGTGGCGAGTAAAACTACTTTTGTTTTTGCGCCATTATGTAAAGTAAGCTGAGCGCCTTTTGGTAATAGTGCTTCTAACTTATCTAAAAAGTCGCTTTGAGGTTCACCAGTTAGTTCTGTGCGCATAAAAAAGCGTTTTGCGTCTTTATCTACAAATTCGTTATTACGTGTAATGTTTAAATTGTGTTCATGACACAGGCCTGTAATTTTGGCTATTAAGCCTACATCATCGGCACATTGGGTGGTTAGTATGTAACTCATTTTCCTCATTCTACCCTGTGGTTAATACGTTATTATTTGGGTTTTAGCGTATAAAGCAAGGGCTTTGTGCACTAATACAGTATTAATCATGTTGTTGAGTATAAAAGAGGTAATAAAGTTAATTGAGGCATAAAATAATGCCACCTTATTTACAAGGTGGCATTATTTGTAACGTTTACTTAGGCTTTAGGTTCGCCAGATAAATTTTCTTCTTGTCTGAGGTAACCCGCAGCTTCCTCGTCATCTTTCGTGATAGCTTGCTGAGTAGGCATCGCACGGGTTTGTTGGTTTAGCTGATGTATTTGCGACGCGTTACCTAAATCGCGCTCACTCGTAATTGAAGCAATAGATTCGCGGTCTTTCAAAAACGCAACTACGTCGTTTTTGATAGCCTGTAATTGGCCTTCGTCTTTATGCATTTCCATAATATGGCGAGGGTGCTCTAGGTTTTTCATACCTGTTGCTGCAAATGTTGTAGAAATAACACGAGATACAATAATCCAAGGCGTTATACTACTACGCACTAATGTATTTTCAGAGCGAGTACTGTCGTGAATACCTGTACCCGTTGAAATTTTCGATTCAGTAAAAGTACCTTCACATTTAAAGTACACAAGTAATGACTCAAATTGCATCTCGGCAAAAAACAGATGCGCATTATTAATAAGCAACTGAGCAAACGCTTTTATAAGTATACCTATTAGTAAAAAGTGAAAACTTGTCATAAGTAGTTCACTAAATTGAATAATGTGCTGGCTATTAAATGCTTGCTCAATAGTATTTATGTTTGTCGCATCAACATAGTGGTAAATACTAATAAGCGAGTAGGCAAAAAGTACAGTGAATGTGAGTGCTACTATATAAAGTAAATTACCGCTTAATAAAGCAAGCAAACGGGCAAGTGAGAAGTTTTTACCTAAATCCATAGGATGTAATTTAGGTTGAACCTCTTGGATCATTTCACCTTTAAAGCCGCCTTTACCTTCTATTTGCTCTTGTAGTTTAGGATCTAATTCGCGGTAAACTCTATTTGGAACCTCTTTATAGCGGCGATTAGCCATTACTAGGTTATCAAGGTTTATAAATATTTCATCTGGATGAACAGACTCTTGCCAATTCTCACGAAGCTCTGATACTTCAGCTGTAGGCGTTACCGAATTTAAACGTGCTTTTATCATTACAAAAACAAGTGCACAGCTAAGAGTAGCCAATACAATAATAGCCACTAAATATAAGCCTGCATGTAAGCTAGGTAATTGTTCTAACCAGCTATCAATTTGCGATTTACTTATATGCTGCTCTTGCATTAACCACGACATAGAAAGGCCAATAACAACAGGTAAAATAAACGACAAAGAAATAATCTTAGCAAGTGCGCCAGTACCTAAAGCTTCGATATTTTTTTCTGCATTACGCGAAATAGGTTTGCCTGAAGAGCGCCAAGAAAAAAGCACATAAAACATCAATATGGCACTGTATACAGGAAAAGCTAATTCACCGGCTTCACCAGTAAAACCAGATAGAGATACAAATGCCACAAGTGCATAAGCGACAAGGGCAACTAGTGTGCTGACCCATGAGCCAAATAAGCGCTGAGCAATGTTACGAATAGGATAAGGTAAAAATAAAAGCTTAGGGATTAGGCTGTGTAACAAGCGAGATAAAAAGCCGTTGGGTTCTTTAAATGTACTGTTTTTACGACCAACTAGCATTTCTTCAAGAGATTGAGCTGAGTAGGCTACCTCTTTTTTCTCTTCTTGTGCGGTTGAGCTTTCTGATTTACTGAAATTATAAGCTAACGACGTTGGGTGGTTTCTGCCCACAAAATACTTGAGGGTAGCGTATATTCCCGATGATAAAGAGCGAATGCCCATTGCTAAAATAAGCATGCCAAATATCATTAAAATCCAACCGGCAGTTGCATCTTCTTTTACCGAACCTGCAGCGATCACAAGTAAACTCACACCAGCGATAGACTCAATAAGCCCTCTTAGTGCAGTAACTTTACCTTCAAGCTTGAAGGGGTTTTTTAGTCCAAGATCAATCGATCCATAATCAAAAGCCATTGAATGCTCCTTTTTAACAGCATACCCAGTTAAGGGGGGATATAAGCGTTATTAAACTAACGAATATAATATGTATTTTTATCTTTTATGGTTTTTGATTATATATCAATAATCTTGTTCAGTTTAAGGTTATTTTAAAATGGTACATTTTATATTTAGCCGTATGCTTTAAATATAATTGGAGGGTAAATGAAGCTAATTTACGTTGACGATAATCTGCCAGGGATCACTCGCAAACTAAAGCATAAAAGCTGGCTTTATTTTGATCCAATCGGTAAGCAAATAAAGGAACAAAATATAATTGATCGTTTGAATGGATTGGCGTTTCCGCCTGCCTATAAAAACGTTTGGTTTTGCCCTGAAGAAAATGGACATATTTTAGCGACAGGGTTTGATAGTAAGGGGCGAAAACAATACCGCTATCATCCTGAATTTAGATCGCAACAAGAGGCAAAAAAATACCAAGCATGTGGAGTATTTGGTAATAAACTACCTTTGTTAAGATCGCGTTTAGAAACAGATTTACAAGGCGATGAGCTTAATATTGAACGTACTTTAGCGGCAGTGGTAAGGCTTATGGATTTAGGTGCGCTGCGGGTAGGTAACGAACGTAACGTAAAGCAAAATAAAAGTTTTGGCGCCACAACACTACGCACACGCCATGCAAAACTCACGGGTAAAAATATCCAGCTAAAGTACCGTGCTAAATCAGGCAAGGAGCGTGAAGTAAACATAACCGATAGGGTGCTTAGCCATGTAATAAAAGACTTACAAGATTTGCCCGGGCAGCATTTGTTTCAGTATATAAATGAGGGTGAGCGCACTAATGTTACATCAAGTGAAATAAATCAGTACATTCAACAAATAATGGGTGAGGAGTTTAGTGCAAAACACTTTAGAACTTGGCGAGCAAGCGTGATTGCATTTAAACAATTAGCTAAAGCTAAAGGAGCGCTTACTTTAAAAAGTATGCTTGATAGTGTCTGCGAGCAACTCGGTAATACCCCCGCTATAGCACGTAAATCGTATGTGCATCCTGATCTAATTTCGCTGTGTAAAGAAGATGAAGATACTCAAACCACATGGAGGGAGTCACTTTCATTACCACGAAAAACGAAGTACTTAAGTCGTTATGAGCGTGGCTTTTTAGCTTTTTTAAACGATTAATTGCCATAGCAACTTTACACACTTGGGCATATTAATTACATATTCACTCATCTAATTTGTTTACGTATAAAACACGGAGTTTAAAAAAACCACTAACTTTCAATGGTTTAGTTTGTTTTTTAATTTGGCATTACCGTTGCACCTTCAAAGTACTACTTAGTGGTAAGTACATAAGCATTTATCAACGATATTTAGCGAGGAGGTACACAGTGAAGGGTCCATTTTCAAATCTAGCGTTTACTAAAGCAAAGCGTTTTACTTTAAAAACTGCATTGTTTATTAGCATGAGCGGCTTATGCTCAGCCCCCACTCTTGCTGCAAATGAGCTTGAGAGTGTAGTGCTTGCAAACTCTTCACTAACTACTTACAACTCACAAAAGTATATGCAAGCTGATGACAGCTATTACTTTGACCAATATTCAGCGCAGTTAATTGAACGTACAGAAAAAGCCATTAATTGGTATCAAGAAATAGTTAACAACGGTGGTTTTACACACTTATATAACGACGAATTACTTGAGCTAGGCAGTAATAGTAAAGAGGTGAGCTTACTTGCGCAGCGTTTATATCAAGAGCGTGACTTAAAAAGTAATGGTTGCGACGAAACCATATGCATGTTCGATAAAGATATAGAACAAGCTGTAAAACAATTTCAAAGTCGTCATGGTTTAAAAGTTGATGGCCGAGTAGGTAAGCGTACCTTTGCAGCGCTTAACATTCCCGCAAAGCAAAAGCTTGATAAGTTAAAACTTAACTTTTACAGAATAACTAACTTTGCAGGCGCAAGTGATGAGCAATATGTGTATGTAAATATTCCTGAGTACAGCTTACGATTTGTAAAAGCGGGCGACGTAAAGTTAAAAAATAATGTAATTGTAGGTAAACCAAGTTGGGAAACACCTGCATTTAGTGACGAAATAGAAAAGTTTGTAGTTAATCCTGAATGGCGTATACCCACTTCAATCGCTACCAAGGAAATTGCTCCAAAAGTAGCCGAAGATCCTGACTATCTTGTAGAAAATAATATTGAGATTAGAAAAAACAGCTACCTAGATTCACAAACTGTCAATCCTAGCAGTATTGATTGGGAATCTATTAAGCCGTACCAATTTGATCATTTTTTAGTAAAACGAGCAGGGAGCCAAAATCCTCTTGGAGAGGTTAAGTATTTATTTCCTAACGCTGAAGCAATTTATGTTCACGATACACCAGCTAAGCAGCGCTTTAACCAATCAAATCGTGCTTTATCGCATGGCTGTATAAGGATAGAAAAACCTTTTTCGTTAGCGCGTGAGATTATTAAGCACGAAGGAGAGGCACAAACACTCAGTCATATTGATAGCGCACGTGACCAAAATAGTACTCAAACGTTTCATTTAGATGAGCCTCTTCCTATTCATTTAGTCTATTGGACTGCATGGGTTGATGAAAACCAACTGGTTAACTTTAGAGATGATATTTATCAACGTGATAAAAAAGCACTTTTAAGCAATAGTAAACAGTCGGTAATTGCTGCTTTGTTAAAAAATAAATAGTGAGAGGATTTATGCAATTTATTCATTATATTTCTATCGCCATATTCACACTTATATTTAGCAATAGTGTATTTGCCGAAGCGCCGGTAAAGGCTGCGCATCAGGTGGTTGACATAAAAAATAAAGCTAACTTTGAAGATGCAGAATTTAGCCTAAAAATTAACGATATAGTTATGCCGTACTCCGTGTTTTCGGTATTTGTAATGCCCCAAGAGCAAGTTGAGTTTGAGGTGCTTTTTGCCCAGTCAAAAAATGCCTACACGCTAATTAACACTCAAGGTAAATCGAAGCTTACAGACACCAACCGTTGGCAATGGCAAGCACCCAAAGAGTCTGGTTTAACAACGGTAATTATTGAGTCGCCCGATAAAAAGCAGCGTATGAAAATCAACGTTTTTGTAAAAGTACCCGCAGACAACGTTGAAGGAGGAAAGCTCAAGTATTACCATATTGGCCACTACCCTAAACCTTCGCAGATTAAAGACACTGCTCATTACATAGTGCCCGATGGATTTGTTGAGGTGACGCCTGAAAATGAAAACGTAAAAATTTCACCTCACTTTTCACTTAAAGAGTTTGTTAGTAAACAGCGAAGTAAGCACCCAAAGTATTTATTTTTACAAAATAAGTTACTACTTAAACTAGAAAAGATACGTAAAGAACTCATTTTAGAAGGTATACCGGTTAGTAACATGGTGGTTATGAGCGGTTATAGAACTCCCTACTACAATAAATCAATTGGCAATGTAAAACTTAGCCGACATGTATTTGGTGATGCTGCCGATATTTTTATAGATAACGATGGTAACTACCGTATGGATGACATTAATAAAGACGGTAAGCATTCAATAGGGGATGCTAAAGCGATGGCAAATATAGTTGAGTCGTTAGCTAGACGAGAGTCATTTAAAGGTTTACTAGGTGGTTTAGGTATTTATGGGCCTAAGTCGCACAGAGGCGTATTTATTCATGTTGATACACGTGGTTTTAAAGCGCGCTGGGTGAGTAAATAATTGCAGCTTCTACACCGCTTAGCACATAGCTAAACTAATTAAGTCGTATATGCGAGAAATTAACGGTGCTAGGTAAAGGAAGCTTTCTTGGCTTTTAACGCTCTTTGATTTAGCGGCATTTTATATGCTTACTGCGCTAGCCTTTTTTGTTTTAGGCTAAGGCGCTTATGCGAGCTATAAACATGGTGTGTATCAGCTGCTTTAACAAGGTATGCATCAATTTCTACAGATATTAGCGCCGATAATGGTTTTATTTCTAAAGTCCCAATACCGTCGAGGTCTGCAGATAGCAGCGTTTTATTACTAATAGCAAAAAGCGTTGTATCAAAATCGTGTAAGTGGTTATTTATATATAACTTAATGCCACCAAACCAATAATTAACTACTTTAATTTTGTTTGATTTGATTGCAAATTCAAATGTCTTTCTCATTAAAATCCCCTAATACTGAAGGTGTGAAGCAACATGTTTATTTTGTAAGAAAAAGCTTTAAATATAAAGGCTGCATAAGCAGCCTTTATATTATGTTATTGCAACATAAACGTTTCATACTCTAAATTTTCAAATTGTTTAGAAAGCCAAAATAGCCCAACAACAGAGGTAATTATAGTGGCTAACGCAAAGCCATAACCATAAAACTGTGGCCCTAAAGCAATTGAAAGTAAGGTTAAAACTACATTTATAACTAAAAATAATCCAGCCAAAAAGAGCACGGTTGACCGTTTATCTAAATAAAATAAAATATTTAAAATAGACAAAAATATAACCTGCACACCTACACCAACTACATCAATAAATAACAGTGTTTTGTAGTTAGGATCAATACCAATAAAGGTAAGTATTTGCTCGCCCCATAACAACAAGCAAGCCACGGTTATGCCTTGAATTTTAAATATGTCGTAAAGCCCAGAGCGAGCGGTTTGGATCATATTATCTTTTAAATAGTAAATTTCTTCTAACGATGAGCCTTCACGAATAGCGGTATAAAAACGGTCGTACTCTTCTACAAAGTCGGTTTCCATTTTTACTAAAAATACTGCCATACCAGGAATGATAGAAAGGTAAGCTAAAAATATTGGTAAGTCGTAAATTGGGCTGGCCCTGAGAGTGCCAATAATTTGAATTGACGTACTAGGCGAATACCAAAAAATAACTTTATCAGCCCACACGCCAATGTTATAAAATAGGCCACAAAAAAACAGACTGTAATACACTTTTTTATTATTTAGAAAATCAAAGCTTATAAACTTCTCACCTGGGTAGCGACGAATAATCATAAATAAGAAGCTAAAAAAGAGTAAAGCCTCTCCTGCAAAAAAGGCAAAAAATAACCCATCTATTTGCCAGTCTCGTAGTAAAAAAGCCAGTAAAACCATAAAGCTGTAACCACTGAGCATAGTAATGAGTATTAACCTGTACTCTTTCATTCCAGAGAGAAATATAGCGCCTAACCATTGATTACATAGGCTTACAAAAGCGCCTAAAATTATTATTTTAGTAACAACTGGCAAGGGTAATAATGGCCACACAGCTAGCCCTACTAATAGTGCCGCTATAGTCGTTACAAGTTGTGCGCCAAGTAAGTTAGGCAGTACCTTTGCATCTTCTTTTTGAAAAAATAAATCAGCAATAAAGCGAGTTAAGAGCAGTTGTAGTCCACCGGTTAAAATAAGTGATGCTGCCATCATGTAAGTTACAAGTGTTAAAAACTGAATGATCAGTACTTTTGGCAGTACTATTCCTAAACTTAATATACCAATAAGCATTAGTGCTAAAATCGAAAGCAGCCAAGGCCCAGAGCCAATTAATCCAGCATAACCATAAGCTTCAAAAACTGAGAGTAGGGTGTTCTTTTTGAGAATTTTACGTATCTCAAAACCTATTCCGGCCATGCCATTGTATCCTTATAAAGTTTATCGTAACGGGCAAACATGTGGCTCTCGTCATAAAATTTTTGCACACGGGTTAAGCCGCTTTGTTGGTACTCTAACCACATTTGCTCATTAGTTAGCATGTTTGAAATTTGCAGTGCAGTTTCGCTTGGAGAGGCAATTGAGACTACTTCACCGGCTTTACCTAATGCTTTATCTTCTTCAGAACCGCCTTCTATTATTTCACGGCATGACCCTACATCACTAGCAAGTACTGGTACACCTGCAGCCATAGCTTCTAAAAGTACTAATGGCTGCGCTTCAGAAATAGAGGTAAGCGCGACAATTCCTAGCTTTGGTAAAATTTGAGCTATATCTTGCATACCAGTAAATTTAATGGTGCTTTGTAAGTCTAAACTGCCTACGAGTAATTGGCACTCTTTGTAATATTGAGGGTCTTCTTCAAAGGGGCCTATGATCCAGCCTTCAACATTTGGCAGGCTCGACTGGGCTTCTTTAATAGCACGTATAAAGGTTTTAATGTCTTTTATAGGCACTACGCGACCTATTAAACCTACTACGGGTGGTATTTTGCTAGGTCGCTTTGCTAGAGATTCAACAAAGCGTGAGGTTTTTATACCATTGGGTACCACAAAGGCTTTATTGGGAGTTGCGCCATCTTTTATTTGGCGCTGCCTGTTTCCCTCATAAAGAGAAATAATTTTGTCAGCTTCTTGATATGTTGTACGGCCAATTTGTTCAAAAAAACTGATCCACATACGGCGTATAAAACCCATTTCGGTATTTAAGTTTTTTCCTAGACTTTGCTCAGACTCTTTAATCCAACTGGCTTGGATAAGATCTATTTTCCGCTCTTTGGTATAAATACCATGCTCGGTTAGCAAAAATGGCGTGTTACTTATTACACTGGCACCTGCGCCTAAAATACCCGCATAACCTGTAGATATAGAATGAATGAGTTTAACGTTAGGAAGTCCGCGTGCAATTTCGGCTATTTTAAATAAAGGTTTATATAGATTACGATACGACCAAAAAAAGTCGATAAAAGAAGATTCATCACAATATTTTAAATAGTAATTAGCAAGTACTTGCCACGATGATTCGCTGTATAAAAAGTCAGCTTCGTTTATGCCATCTTTTTTAGACAATGTTTCAAAAGCAAATTTTAATAACTCTGTAGGTATAGGCTCGTTGCAATCTCTAAAGTAACTTTGCAGTTGCTGCCAAAAATCAAATAACTCTTTTTTATACTTAACGCCATGCTTAGCTTTAATTTCAACAGTGTTATTTTCAACTAAATAATGAACATGCAGTTTGGTTACGTTTTTAGGCAATGTATATTGAATTTCGCTATAATGCTCAGGTGCTCCACCTACAAATATAAGTTCAAAGTTATAATGAGGGAGCCCCTCAATAATCTGATGAACCCAGCTCGAAACACCGCCACGCACGTAAGGGTATGTACCTTCTAAAAGTAGCAAAATATCGGCGTTTTTATTGCTCATGCCAGTACTCCTGTAAATGACGTAACTCGCTACCTTTAGGCTGCATAGGAAGCTCGTTTAGGTAGCGTTTACAGTCATCAAACTTGTTCATACAAAAAGCTACTTCAGCTTTGTATGGCAATACATGCCGCCTTGCCATACCAAACTCTGTGGCGAGTGCTAAATGCTCATGTGCTTGTTGATACTGACCAAGCGCAAGGCATATTCGACCTAAAAATATAAAAGTGGCAGGGGTTTTTACTTGCTCAACGCTTTGCAGCGCAAGTGCTTGTGCTTTTTCTAGGACGTATTGTTTTAGTGCGCCTTGCGCTAAGCCTAAATAGCTTAGCTCCCAGTACAATTGAGCAAGCTGTTTTTGTAAATTGCTTAGTTTGGGTTGCTTGGTTGTATGGGCTATTTCTTGCTGATATAGACTGACTTTTTCATTTATTTTGGCTTCTTTACCATCAAGCGTTGAGTAGGCTAATAAGCGAATATCGTCTTCTAAATCTTTAAGGGCTAGTTTTAATATAGGAATAGCTTGTGAATCGCTCATGTGACGTGCGGCCATCACAGCGCTCAAGCGTTTATTAGGCTCACTGGCATGTTTTAAAATTGCTTTTAAGCCGCCAATTGAGTAGGTTGGCGTCGCTGATATAGCCCTGGCTTCAAAGGGAAGCTCAGGTATTTTATGCTCTTCTATTTCTATATCATCATTTTTAAGTGGTTTACAAAGGGCGTATGTGGTCGCGAATACTACACCAATAACTCCTAAGACAGGCAGTGTAAAAAGTAGTAAAAACAGTAATGTAAAGGCGCTAAAAAGTGTGGTTTTATAATTTTGGGGTATAAAAAAATAGCTAACCACAGCAAACAGAGCGCTCGCTATGGCGTGTAGTGATATTGCCAAAAGCCAATTAGGTTCTTTTAGTACTTCTATTAGTGCAAAGTATTGGCAAATACACCCCACTATAGCGGCCACTATAATTATAATCATGACAGTGAAACCATTCGCTTTATGTCATCAGAGCTTACTGGTAAAGAAACTTGTTGCTCGATAACAATATCAAGCTCAGCTAAGGTGTTGCCTGTACGCTCTTTACACCAGGTGTTCATTCGGGCAATAAAACCTGCTTTTTCAAGCTCATCGGCAAGGGGCATTAATAGCAGTAACACTTGGTTTTCATTGTCGTATAAGTAAATATCTAGCCCACGGCGAGCTTCATTTAAATACCCCATAAGTTGGGTCGATTTATCTGAAATACTCATGGCTCTTATTTTGAGCAGCTGCGATGGAATGTTGTAACGTTCGGCTTCTTTGTTAGCACGTTTAACTTGGCTAATAAAGTAAGGTGACTCTTCTTTATTCATAACTGGGTTTGTTATTTCATGGCGAAGTAGATCGCCAATGTGCCCAGCCATTACGGCAAGAAGCGTAAGTGTGGTATTTTTGAGTGCAAAAAACTGTATCTTTTCAACCAATATAGCGCCATAAATAGTGTTGTTTACATCTATTAGAGGAATAGCGATATGGTACTTACTTAGGCCTGATGATGCTTTTTCATCTTTTACAGATACAAGCTCTTTTTCTTCAAACATAGCAAGTACAAGCGGATCGTTTGCCTCAGGTGTACCCATTTGGCCAATGCTTGCAAGGGAAGGCTCTAAAATAGTATCGTTTTCTACTTTGTATAAAGCCGCTTTTTCTAGCATGCCGTACTCGACAAATAGATCGATAATTTTTGATGCTGCACTGTCTAATCGTCTTTCTTGTAACTGGCCTATGGAGGTTCTAACTTCTTGTAAAGATTCGCGTAAGCTCAGAGTATGTCCTGCTAACATTTGCTCTATTTTATCGTGCGATGAGCTAATTAAATGATATTGGCGAGTAAAGGTTTCTAGTCTGTCAGTTACGTATTCAAGCTCAATACTTTGCTTTTGATTAGTACGTTCCCATATATCTCTAAATTCGCCGGCAATCATAATAACAATGATATAGCCAATCATCGCGTTAATATTAAACCCGCTTTGGGCAGATAAAATAGTTACTTTTAGTAATAATAATTGCCCTACAAGTAAGCATAAAATACTAATAAAACCTTTTGAAAAACCATAGCGTAAAGCAACTAATAATGGGCCAAGTACTGGCCACGAAAAGCCTCCCTCAGTCCAAAAAGGGTCTTCGGCGTTAAATAATACAGGCAGCCCTAAAGCAAGCGCGGTAAATATAACCACCTCAGCCCATATTTGTAGCTCAGGAACCTCTCTGGGTCTAAGGAAATGTGTTTTCACTCACTAACCTCTATGTACGAAATTAAATCAGCAATTACATCTTGTGCTGTTGCAGCAATACTGTCTCGGCCCCAGCCACTTTTAGCTATAGTGCCAGTCCATACTGGAGTTGTTTGTCCATTAACGCTAAGTGATAAAGTAAGCGCTACAACTGGTTCGCCATCAAGGCCTGCTTTATAACGCCACTCTTCAATACTGCCAGATAATACATAATCGGCTTGTTGAGTACTTAACCATTGCATTGCATTATCTAGACGGTACTGATCGTCAAGAGGAGGGAGTTCTTTGGTATTAACGCGAGGAGCACGGATTAATGCCGGTAATTTATTTTGTTGCCAAATGCTTGCTAAAATATCCTCAGCGCGCTCACCTGCAAGTGGGGTTTGTGCGTGGTTTACAAGCGGTAGTAAAGCCACTGTAACACTAGAGTTTAGCTCTACATCATCAGCTACTCTGCTGGTGGTACATGCTGATAATAGTAATACCAAACACGGTAAAATTAAACGAAACATACTCTCTCCTAACATTTAAAAATGTACGTAATAACCTAATTGTAATTGTGTATCTGAGTTACCTACTTTATTGCTACTTTGATAACCCAGCTGTAATTTAAATAAATCGTCGCCCATTACAGACCAGCCTGCGCCACTTGAAACAGATACATCAACCGTATCGTTAAGTGTTTGATACCCAGTACTTATGTCGAATAGCCATGAAGGACTTGCACCTAAATAAGGTGGCTCTAATGAGCCCGTTGATGCAAATGAAGTACCTAGCGCAAAGCGTCTAAAGGGTTGCAAATCAATTATTAATGGTCTTTGCTCTGTATTTATTAATGCGTTAACGCGTTCAAAGTCTTGCCATTGGGCGCTAAAATACGCATTCCAAATTGGACGATCTTTTAAAATACTGTACTGGTAACGAGCGTTATACTCTTGGCCGTTAATTAATGAACTGCCATTATCTCTTTGAGAAAATGACATTGCTGCCGCAGACAGCTGCACGTTTTGTCTATTATCAATGTTGTAATTAACGTAGGCCGTTGCTTTATCTAATTGGGCATAGCTAAGTAGCGCTTCGGACTGGCGATTCTCTACGTTATATTCAAGCTTTAAACCGACTTGTGTTCGCGCATTCCACTGATAACGTGAATCTAAACTTAGGCCTTGGCGGCTTGCAAAACTTCCCTGGTGGGAGTCAATTTTGGCATCAAAGTACCAACGGCCTCGCGTTATTTTGTCTTCAATAGCAAACAGCAATCCATTGTTATTTAAGTTTTGCTGATCGCTAATACTAAGCTTCCACTGACCATTAACATAAGGAAAGTAAACATTTACATCATATTGACTGCTGTTTAATCCGGCTTCTGGAGAGGCATTAACTTCAAGCGCTCTAAAGTACGATGTACGAGCATTTCTAAGTAAGCTCAATTGTGATTCGTTAGGCTCATCGGTTAGCTCTTCGTACCATCGCTGCATAGTGGCATAAGGCTGTTTTAAATAGAGCAGTGCATTAAGTTCATCAAGTTTACTTAGTGAGCCCTTAGCCATAAGCTGTTTAACTTTATTAAATTCACCATTGGTCATATAAAGTTGAAGCTTTTGCCAAGGCTCTAATTTTGTTGCGGCCCGCCTTGCAAGCCACCAATTTGTTCGCGGCTCGCCAATGGTGTCTGAGGCTAGTTCATCCATTGTATTAAGTTGCATTAAGTGAGGCATCGCCATAGCACCTGCCCAGCGAAACATTAAGCCTCTGTATGCGTACTTATCTTTTGGTAAATGCTGCAACAAATAATGATTTAACTCAGTTGCGTTTGCGTAATAGCCTAACTGCTTCATTACGTCAGCTAAGTTAACTAAGGTTGTTAAGTCGCTAGGGTCGCTTATGGCTAATTTACGTAGGTAAAAATACGCGCTGTTATATGATTTTTGATGTATTGATAAGCTAGCTAAAAGCTGTGTCCACTCGTAACTCGGATCATTTTGAGAGTAGTTAGCTAAAATACGCTCTATCATTACAGTATCGTGCATTTGTAGTGCGAGCCAACCTTGCGCTAACACAACATCAGGATTGTATTCACTCAATTTAGCCGCGCGATTTAATGTAGTGTACGCATAGTTTAAGTCACTTTGGTTTTGATACCAGTTAGAAAGCAGCAACCAAGCAGGGTAGAGCGCTTTGTTATAACGCTGCTTATCAAGTTCAGCATGAATACGCGCAACCGCCTCTGCATCATTAACTTGTGTACTAAGCAGTGCTATTTGTATTAGCTGCCTGTCGGTTTTATTTTCACTGGCCCATAAATATGCTAGTAATTCTTTTGGTTTACCTGCAAAGCGTAATTGTTGGTAATGAAGCATATCACCAACGCTTAAAGGGCTAATCTTTTTTAGTTGCTCAAGCGCATATAGCTCTTGGGCTTTATCTTGCACTCGCATAGCCATATCTACTTGGGCACTCCAAAATTCATCATCTGAACTTTGTGTTTTGTTTTTGAGCACTTGTAATGCAGTGTTAAAGTCGTCTTTTAGCCAAAATGCACGGGCGATCCACAGTAAATCTTCTTCTTTTTTAGGGCCTGAGTATGTTGGCCATAAAGCTCTTAGGGCTTTTAAATTTCCTGTATCGTGCAGTACTTTTGCTTTCCAGTATTGAGAAAGGGTACTTTTGCCATTTATTTGCTCAAAGCGTTCTATATGGTTTAGCTCTTGTTTTGGATTACCAATAAACTCATTCGTTTGCATCCACTTTGCAAAACCATTGCCTTTAAGATTTCTATTTTGTGCTTTGTATTCGTATATTTCGTCAGCATCTTGATACAGATAAAGTGCATTAGCATCATTAATGCTGTCGGTGAGCATCGCAGCGGTTACCGCTCGATTATCCATTAACCACTTAAATTCTTTGAGCGCTTCTCTTGGTTTATTTTGCCAACGCTTAATTTTCCAATTAAGCAAATGAAGCTCTTTATCACTTGGGCTTTTTAATATTAGCTTTGCTAATAACTGCTCTGCGCCTTTAGCATTACCATTAGCTAAACGCAGTTGCATGGCCTGCGTTAAATATTGGGTGTTATTAGGTTGTTCCTTGAGCAATACTTCAATAGCTTTGGCGGCATCTTCAGTGTTACCAGCTAAATTAGCTAAATAAAGAGTGCGTTTTGTGTTTTTTGCATCGCCGTAGGTTTTCCACCATGCGTAAGCTTGTTTAGGGTTATCTGCACCTAGGGCGGTTTCAATGGCTTTTACGGCAATATCAGCATTTATATATTTTTTATAAATGGCGAGTGCTTTTATTGGCATGCCAGCACTTAGCCAATAATCAGCTGCAACAAGAGGTTGGTTTTTTTGCGCGTAATATTGTGCGACTTTTTCATTTAAGCCAATTGCTTTGGCTATTTTGAGTACTTTTTCATTCCAGTTATTAAATGCAGTAATTTTAAGCGAAAGCTCTTCTAACCTGTCATCTTCTCTAGCGCCACTATTTACCCATAATGCATAGAGTAGCCTTATTCCAAGCTCCGTTTTTTTATCGCTTTTAGGAAGCTTGTTTAGTTCGTTAGTTGCCTGTGAATATTCGCTTAGCCCAATATGCAGTTCTATTTTTTTTGCACGTAGTTTTTCATTATTTGGGTCAGTATTAAGTGCGGCATTTAAGTATGATTTTTCAAAAGTGTAATCTTGTGAAAGTGCCTCTTCTTCAAAAAATAAAGTGTGTGGAAACAAAGCATAAAGTGCAAAACAACTAACAGCTAAAATAGCTAAAATTGTTTTAAAAGAAACTAATTGAGGGCGTTTTTTGTTATTCATTAAAATGCACCTCTTTTGCAGTCTAAGTAACCATAAAATTGACCTTTTGGCAGCTTAAATTGTGTTAGCTTACCGCGTGAAGTCCCTTTGAAGTGCTTACCCATGTGCGAGATAAATTCACAAGAACGTGCATTAATTAAATCTAAAGCAGCGGGAACCCATGCCTTGAAGCTTACAGGTCCATTAACTTGCCATGTATCAATAGCAACGTTTGCTGATGCTAAATAAGGACTGTTATTGGTTTGAGTATGGTCAAAGCTTAATTGTGCTATATCGTCAGTTATGTGTATGTAATCGCCTTTTTGTGTAACACCTGAAATCCCGGTGCTTTGAGTAACATTAGGTACATCAAAGTCACTTGGGATACGCAAAGTACGTATGCTTTTAGAGCTAAATAGCCACTCATCGTCACTGTTTTTTGCAAGTGCAGAGAAATAAAAGTCTTTTGCTATTTTTGCATAATCACTTAAATGCACGGGTGTATTTGGCCTCGCTAATACGTAGTCTATGTTGTGCTTTAGTGCATCAAGCCCTGCAAGCACTTCTGCAGAATAAAAGTGAAAATAGATAGTATAGGGCTTTAATCTGTATGGTTTTTCTGTAATTTCAAATGTTTCTGTTAAGCGCTTAAAACCATAATATGGGCCGTGCCATAAGTTGGTATAAACATTTTCATTAAGAATAGGCGCATAAATTTGATAAAGTAAATCACGCTCAGGACGGCCAATTGGTGAAACATGTGTAAGGCTAGGATTATCTGCATTTACGTCGGTGTTACCACCATTAACGTTTAGCACGCCAGCATCGCGAGCAAGCTCAAGTGCCTTAGGGCCAGGCGTTGCGTCTCCCGACCAAAGCATCATGACTGTTTTTTTGTTTTTAGGTGTTAGCTTTTCATCAATATATTTTATTGAGTCAGTAATTTCTTTTTTAAGACTAATACTATCGTAACCAGGTACATCTAAATGAAACCCATAATCGGTATCGTCTACGTCAATTTTCTTTCGTCCAGAAAGGGCTGTCCAAAAATATGGATGACTGTAAGTATGTGAAGCAACTTCTACGTAGGGCAGGGCAAAAATATCACGCGCAATAGCTTCAAGTTTCGGGCTCATTTTTGAGTGCAAGCCGCCTTGTTCAATATCGGCTTGTATTACTGATGAAGTAAGTGGCAGTTTGTAATGTTTAATGATTTCATCACGAATGACTTCTGCTGAATAAGGTTTACCCGAAAAATGCGCAACGCTTGTAAATCCATCACCATCTATATGAATAGTGAGCATACGTCGGCCACTAAGAGTGGTGGTATCGGGAACTAAAATTGGCGGTAACCCCATGGCTTTTGTAAGCAGTGTTTTAGGGTCGATAACCCATTTACTACCTTCCATTGGGAGAGTGTCTATTAACCATGGCGCGACTACTACGGCGCCGTACTTCGTTTTTGCCGCTTGAATAACGGTTGAATTGTCTGCAGAGTTAATAGTGATTAATGGCGTTGCATTTTTTGAGAGCTTTAAAAAATAAGGTTTAGTTATCGCCGGCGCAGTCGTTGCTTCGCCTTTTAGCCAAGGCTCAAAGTGAGCTAACTCATAAGGCGCCTTAGGCAAGGTGTTTAACGACTCTACACCTAATTTTAATAACAGTTTAGATGCGTTAGGTAATTCACCTAAAACAAGTTGTGGGACTACACCTAAATTAGATTCAAGCCAATTTGTAAGTGTAGGAGTATAAAAAGCATCGCTAACTGTCCACGAGATAATACCTGCATGTAGGCTTGGATCCACCAATGGCAGCGGGCGCTTTGCCATATCAACGTAATCAGGAATATAACCTAAGTACTCAATCATGGTGGCTAGTTTTAAATGAACAAGTGTGTATATAAGCGGTTTAACATTACTGTTATAAGGGATTAAAACTCGCCTAGGTACCGGTTTTATGCTCGATGTGCCCCATGTTTGTAGGTGCCCATCGGTAACCCATGGAGTAAAACCTGCTTGTTTTATTTTAAGTGCCATTGCAAGGCGGTTATTTTGCTTTGCATAATCGATAACTTGTACATTAAAACCTAAGGTTTGTGCTTTATTAAGCTGTGTAATTAACCATGCCTGATCGTCCTCTGTGGTTAACTTATAGCTGTTATCGCTTGGGTTATAATGACTGTATAAACCTTCAGCCACTATATCGTTGGCAAAACCCGCTAATTTAGGCAATACCTCAAATCCGCGATTAAGAATAAGGTGTTTATTAAATGTATTCGATAAGTTTTTTACGATGTCTACTAAGCCCGCTTGTTGCTCTGGCTTACTATGTTTAGCATCTAAAAGTTGGTAGCTATCTAAGGTATCTAAAAACAAACCACTAAAACCACGCGCTTTTAACGACGCTGCGCTGTTTTGCATATGTTGTTGCCAATGCCTTGAAGTTAAATCGGCAATGTGACTATTCCAGTTAGGGTTTAGTGAAAGTGATGATTCACTTTTATTGAATGATTCACCCACGCTTAAATAGGCATAAACGGCTATGTTACGTTTTTTAAACCATGCAAGCTCATGCTCAGTTACTAAATCAGGTTGTACGACAACTCGCGAGTAAAAAGTCATTTCGGCCAGTGGCATAGGGGATGAGTAGTAAAATGCGATACTATTATTTACAGGTTTTGCAAATACATGGACTGATACTAAGAGCGCAAGGTATAAAAAATACTTCATTTGTAATTCATTTCTATTAAATTATAACTATGACTCAAAGTGATGTTTTCCGTTTTAATGCTAGTTATTCTGTATTAGTAATATAGGCTTATTATATGTTAGTAGGCTGTTGATATCTATAGATGCTGTGATGCTTAACATAATTACTTAAATTGACACGCCACAGGTATGAACTTGTCAGTATAACGGCAGGCAAACTTGCGTACGTAGTGAAATTTGATTTAGATCACTCTATAGGTTAGTTTTTATTTTTACTAATTAAAGAGCTAGCCATTGTAAAGTGTTTACGACTAAAGTGTTGGTATTATTAGTATAAATGCAACACTATAAAGACTATAATGCTTTTAATAGACCAATCTGAATGTTTGCGCAGTCTAGCTTTTATTAATACTTAACTAATCACTTTAAAACTTTAATAAAAATAGAGTTGTAATTATCGTTACCGATAGTGTTAGAACCTGTATTTAGATGGGTATGAATCCTACCACTCAATATATTTATATACTCGGAGAAATAATGAGTAATCTAAGCTTAAAAAACAAACTGTTGTTATTAGCTATTTTGCCACTAATGCTACTTTTGATTAGTTTAATGTTGAGCTCTTATTATTTGGAGAATAAAAATCAGCAACAAAATTTTGACTCATTTAAAACCAAACTTATAAACGATAAGCAAACTTTACTACGCACTGAAATAGAAATCGCCAGTAAGGTTGTTCGTTATCAATTAGCGAATGGTTCACAAGAAGATGCAAAAAAAGCCTTAAGAGATTTAACGTTTGGGCAAGGTGGTTACTTTTTTATTTACGACACTAATGGTGTAAGCGTGTTTCATGCGTTGTTAGGTGATGCTATTGAAGGTCAAAACAAAATAGGTATGACAGACCCTAACGGTAAAAAAATTATTGTGGGGTTACTTGATCAAGCCCGAAATGGGGGAGGCGCTTTTAACTATCACTTTCAAAAACCAGGCACCACCGGCTTAATTGAAAAAATGGGCTACGCAGCCATGATCCCAGGAACAAATTGGATGATTGGCACAGGCGAGTACATGGATGACATTGATGCTGAACTAGCTAAATATCGTAATACTATGACAGAGCACATGAACGATAAAGTGACAACACTATTATTGATTGCGCTATTTTGGCTTGTTCTGACAATTGCATGTGCATTAATAGCTGCAAATACCATGGTTAAACCTATCCAGCGCATGGCGCAAAGTTTAGATGATATCGCCAAAGGTGAAGGTGATTTAACGAAGCGATTAGACATTGATACTAATGATGAAATTGGCCAACTTGGCGAAGCGTTTAATATGTTTGTAAGCAAGCTTCACGGTATTATTGCCAATGTAGTTGATGTTACTCATGATGTAAAAACCGCCTCTGGTGATATAAATACACAAACGCAACTAATTGAAAGTAAGTTACTTAATCATAACCATGAGACTGATCTTGTTGCTACTGCTATTACCGAAATGTCGGCGACATCTCATGAAGTAGCGCAAAATACGACGCAAGTGGCTGAGTCTACCCAATCAGCAACCCAAGAAGTAGCTAAAGCTCAAGAGTGTGTTGATATTTCACTCAGTGAAGTGAGTCATTTAATGAGTGAGATAAACTTAGCTGCTGAACAGGTTGACTCGTTAAGCGATCAATCTAAAAAAATTAACAGTGTATTAAGTGTTATTGGTGGTATTGCCGAGCAAACAAACCTGCTTGCATTAAACGCAGCCATTGAAGCTGCGCGTGCGGGCGAGCAAGGGCGAGGTTTTGCAGTGGTTGCTGATGAAGTGAGAAGCCTTGCGAGTCGAACTCAAGTAAGTACGCTTGAAATTAGTGAAATGCTCAGTGAGTTACACAATTTAGTAACAGCCGCAGTAGAGGCAATGCAAGCAAGCCAGCTAAGTTGCAACCGTTCTGTAGAGTCATCTCGTGCTATTTCTGAAAGCTTGGGCGCTGTTACAAGCTCTGTGAGAAATATTAACGATATGAGTACACAAATTGCGACTGCAGCGATGGAGCAAAGTAGCGTAACAGAAGAAATAAACCGTAACGTATTTGTTATTCAAGAAATAGTAAATGAGTTAACGACGTCGAGTAAAACCACCTCATCAGTGGGCCTTCATTTAGCTGGGCAAGGTGATAACTTGGGTCAGCTAGTTGGGCAGTTTAAAATCTAACAGATATAAAACTCACATATAAAGCTGCAATTTGCGGCTTTATTTTTAAGGGGGCTTATAAAGTTTATTGAATTTTTTTTAGTAAGCTCAGTCTATCTGCATGTAAATATATCTATATAGTGAAATATTCATGTCTGAAATACCAACAATTAAACACTGTGACCGAAATGCGCTTTTGCCTGAGCAAGATTTAGGTCGTTTAGTATCGTTTTTGCGCTCAAGGCTTGCAGCTCATGTTGATGCCAAGCTACTGCCAATGGATTTAACCTCAGCGCAGTATATTGTTGTAGTATTACTCGCCAGAAAGTCTGTAAATACCTTGGCAGGACTGTGTGAGTATATGGTTTATGATCGCGGTGCAATGAGCCGTTTATTAAACCGTCTTGAAGAAAAAGGGTTAATTAACAAAACAAAATGCGAGCTTGATAAGCGCTCAACTATTCTAAGTTTGAGTGAAAAGGGTAGGGCGCTATGCCCTAAAATTATGCCTTTAGTAAACGAGGTGTACGCTCAAGCATTAAATGGCTTTTCTGAACCTGAAAAAAATCAAATTATTGATTTACTATTTAAAGCTATAAACAACCTAGACTCAATACCAAACCCGCCTCAAAAGTAGATTATCAATAAAATAGCGATACTGTCTCAGTAAAAAGTTAGCCAGCGAATTGCCCAACCTGATTGTGTACATATCTTAATCTTGATAATATAGTTGCCTAGGCAATCAAAGTTACTATCTTGTTAGGTTTGTTATGATTGAAAATAATTTGTTAGTGCAATTGCAGCAGGAATTCCCGGAACATTCATTTATGCAACATCATTTAAGTGTTGTTCATAAGGGGCGTTTTGCGAATGCGATTGTGTATAGATATAAAGACGAAAAATTTGATTTAATTGTAAAAGACTTTAGCAAAAGCCCTTGGTTTATTCGTAAAACATTCGCCCGATTATCTGTTAATCAAGAATATAAAGGTTTAAGTCGATTGACGCAGTTAGATGCGGTGGTTAATCGGTATAGTCGTTTATCACCAATCACAGTAGCGTATGGGTATATAGAAGGTACACCGCTTAGAAGTTTAATACATGAAGGCAAAACACTACCGGTTAACTTCTTTCAAGACCTTGAGCACCAAGTTGCAAAAATGCACCGCCAAGGCCTTGTGCATTTAGATTTGCGAAATATGGGAAACATTTTATGCGGCAATGATGGTAAGCCTTATATTATCGATTTTCAGTCAACAATGAGCTTTTCGCGGTTTCCGCGCTGGTTACAACGCTTTATGCGTGGCTCTGATATGTCGGGCGTGTATAAAGCGTGGGATAAACTAAGTGATCAACCATTACCAGATGCTAAGAAAAGTTACTTAACGCGGTTTAATCATGTGCGTAAACGTTGGATATTTAAGGGCTATCCGCTTCAGCGTGGCTATGCTTGGGGGGCTGCACTTGTTACTCAATTCGTAAACTCTGATTTGGTGCGTAATATTACCGACAGACTTTAAAACACCAATTTCTTTATGTGATTAAGCCCATATTAGCTCGCTAATATGGGTTTTTTATCTAAGCCAACCTATTTAATCAGCACTTAGTTTAAAAATCAGTGTAACAATAACTTTCTTGACTGTTTTTAATATTTTTAAATAAACATTAGTACAACATTTGCTTTGCCCATACAATGCGCAAAAATTAGTGAGAGTATGTTTAATAAGTTCTCGATTTCCGCATGATTTTTTTATTGTTTAAGTACACTATTTGCACAGTGCATTTTTTAATTTTAAGGGTTTAAGATGATTGAATATCCGGTAGACCAACTTCCACAGCTCATAAATGATTTGATGCAATGTGAGACTACTCAGCGAAAAAACAAACTTTTAGAAGATGCACAGTTAACGCTTTCAATAGAGCACCTCTCTTTATTATTTGAAGCAATACCTAAAGAGCAGCGCCTTGAAATATGGCAGTTATTAGATGAGGACACACAGCACGAAATTTTTGTTAACTTAAGTGAAGACAGTTGTTTATGGCTACTACAAACGTTAGATGACACTGATGCGTTTAAGTTACTTGACGAGGTTAACGTAGAGGAACTACTTGAGCTTGAAGAAGTTATTCCAGAGCGTTTTGTTGAGTATGCAAAGAAACAGCTCGATGAAGCACAAACAAAGCAATATGACCTTGCGCAGCAATACCCGCCAGAGCAGTTAGGTCACTGGTTAGGCTTTGACTTTTTAAAAGTGTCGGAAAAACTAACCGCTGGTGGCGCTAAAAAGTTATTACATAAAGGCTTGCCGCAATACAGTGAAGTTATTTATTTAGTGAGCCGTAAAGGGAGCTTAATAGGTGAGGTGGCTGTCAATGATTTAATTAAAGCCAATGATGGCGATAATTTAATGACGCTTGCTAACCATGATTTTTCATCGTTGCATGCAGATGACGATTTATATGAAGCTGCTGAAGTGGTAATCCACTCAGAGCAAATGGCAATGCCAGTTGTTAATACAGACAATAAATTATTAGGGCGTTTGACGATTGCATCAGCGTACGAATTACGCCAAGAAATGGCCGATGAAGCAGCAGCTAAAGCCGGTGGTTTACGTGAAGACGAAGACCTATTTGCAAGTGTTCGCAAAAGTGCTAAGAACCGTGGTATTTGGTTAGGTATTAATTTAGTAACTGCTTTTTTAGCATCGTGGTTTATCGGTTTGTTTGGCGCAACAATAGAACAAGTAGTTGCACTTGCGGTATTAATGCCGGTAGTTGCTTCTATGGGAGGAATTGCAGGTAGTCAAACCCTTACTGTTATTGTGCGCGGTTTAGCGCTCGGGCAAGTTACAGACTCTAACCGTAATGCATTACTTAAAAAAGAGTTACGAGTAGGGGCTGTAAACGGGTTAGTTTGGGCTTTTGTAATAGGTGCACTTACTTATTTGTGGTTTAACGACATAATGCTGAGCATAACCATTACGGTGGCTATTTTATTAAACTTAGTAGCAGCGTCACTAGCGGGTGTCGTTATACCGTCTATTTTAGACAAAATGAAAATAGATCCTGCATTGTCGGGGTCGGTTATTTTAACTACTGTGACGGATATTGTCGGGTTTGTAACCTTTTTAGGCTTAGGCAGTTTGTTACTTTTATAAGTATGATGTTTAACTGTCGGTAATGCCTATGGGAGTTTACATAACGTAGGCGTTAGTGTTTTAAAGATTAAGCCACTGTCATCTCTAAAAATGTAAAAAGCCGCTATTAAGCGGCTTTTATTTTACTGTGCGGGTTAGGTTTTATGCCCAGCCTTCGTAGCGTTTACGACGCGACAACACAATTGTTAATATAATACCTAAAAACAAGCCAAAAAATGCAATAGCGCCGCCATAAGTTAAAAGTTGGCGTTTTTCTTTAGAGCTTGCTGCTTGCTTTTGAACTCGCTCTTGCTCAAGGGTTGTTTTGAGTTTTGTAATTTGTGCAGATAGCTGCTGGTTTTGGTCTGTCAGGGTTTGATTTTGCTCTTGTAACTGCGGTAGCTCTATTTGTGCTTGACGCAGTTTTTCTTGAATGGTGCTCATTTCACTGCTTAGCGTTTTGTACTGTTGGTGTATGCCAGTCGTTTTTGAAATAAACTTAGCTTCTATCCAACCTTCGCGGTCTTTATCATCTTTTACTTTAATGAAACCGTTATCTTCACCTGATAATAAAGTTAACTGTGTGCCTGCATCAACTGAACCCAATAACCGATAATTTTTACCTGCTCCTGAGCGCATAAAAGTATACAAGTTGTCGATAATATAAGCGGTGTTTGCATTTGATGAATTTGCTGGTTGAGCTTCTTCTGCGTGGCTCATAAATGTGGTGGCTGTTAAAAGTAGCCCAAATAAACAGTGTTTTAGCATTTATCTACCTTGTTGGTCTTACCGAGTCCGTTATTGTCGTGATTATTATTTCACATAAGTAGTCAGATAGTATGGATTTAATAGCGCAATAGCAAGGTTGATATTGTAACCCAGCAAAGGCTTAGGTCTTAGGGGCTGTTTATCTTTCGAGGTTGAATTTGCAGCAGGCTGTTTGGTATTTAGGCAAGGCAGAGCCTATGTAGTGTGGTTATTCCCCATAAATAGGCGATAACGTAGCATAAATACCAAACATGGGCTGCCCGAAGGGTTCTACCTAGGGGTTATTTACTCTTTGTTGCCTGCATGGATGTAGGTAAGGGGCGTGAGCAGGACGCGGAAGCTTCGCTCGGTTTTTACTTATTCCTACATGGATGTAAGCCAGTAGGGTAACGCAGGAGCAGTTACCGAGCCCACTATGTTACAAACCTCGCGCTGAGATTAAACCGCTCCTAGATTGAACAAATTTCTAATCCTGAAAGGTCAACAGGCCCTAAAAATAAGCCTAAAAAATTTGCATTGTTAAAGCGCTTTGTTTATTTTGAGCACTTATTTATTATAAAGGTAATCCGCAGACCGAATGGATACTGAGATAGAACTGAAGTTTTTGGTATCAGATGCCGTAATTCCACTGATCCCCTCGTTAATTACTCAATTTGCAAAAACGGTTAAAAATAAACCGTCACGCAGCTTACAAAATGCATACTACGATACACCAAGCCGTGAGTTAAGAGCGCTTGATATTGGCTTTAGAACCCGGTGTGCCGATAGCCAATGTGAGCAAACTATAAAGCTTGCAGGTGAAGTAGTAGGCGGTTTGCATCAGCGGCCTGAGTATAATTTACCTATTGACTCAAATCGCCCTAACTTGATGGCGTTTGATGCTAGTATTTGGCCGCATGGTATGCAAGTAAGCGCTATTTCTAAAAACTTGTATCCAATATTTAGTACTAATTTTATCCGTCGTACCTGGTTAATAGAAACTGAAAGTGGCGCTAAAATTGAAGTAGTACTTGATAAGGGCGAAATTGCAGCGGCAGGTAAAATTGAAATTATCAGCGAGCTTGAAATTGAACTGGTTGAAGGTAGCCGCAATGAGCTATTTGCGCTGGCCGATAAGCTTGTAAGCCAAAACTGCATTCGTTTGGGTTTGTATTCTAAAGCGGCGCGCGGATATCGACTCGCAGATGAGAACCCACTAACTCCAAGTAAGTCTATTGGTTTTGTTAAATTACCAAATTCAGCCAGCCAAGAGCAGGCGCTTATAGAAGCTATGAATTTTGGTATTCGTTTTGTTCAAAAGCATGAGCAGTGTTATTTCGATAAGCCAAGCTTAAAAACGCTTAAGCGCGTTACCGATGGCATTAGCTTAATTCGTCATACATTTTGGCTTTACGACGATATTGTTTCTAAAGAAAGTACCGATCACCTTCGAACAGAGCTTAAATGGCTTTTAAGTGAATTAGCATGGGTTGAAAATGCAATTCAACTTAAAACATACACATCTAAGCGCCATGCATTTTATAAAAAAATTAATGCTGCACCAGCGCTTGCCCAAGTGATTGGTGATTTGAAAGAGTTGCAGCCGAGCATTGATGATATAAACGCTTTGTTTCATAGCGCACGATACAATCGCTTGTTGTTATCGTTAACTACGTGGCTAATAGATAAACATTGGCGAAAAGATTGGGGGCAAGTTGAGCTTCAAGCTGCAGAGCAAAGTGTGTCATCTATTGCTAAAAGACTTTTTAATAAAGACTGGAAAAACCTGCACGAACTATTACCTAAAGAAAAAATGCTTGATGTAACGGCGTATTTAAACTTGCGCACTCAGCTTGAAAATAGTTTGCTCAGTGGTAATTGTTTAGGCTCGTTGTTTGATAAAGAAGAGCGCTTGGAGTTTAGGCTACCATGGCTTGATATTTCTCATGGCATATACGAACTCAGTACCCTTGAATATTTAAAACAGCTATGTGCAGGGCAAGAAGATGAACAGTTATCTAAAATCCAATCGTGGCTTGAGCAAAAGTCTGAATACTTAGTAAGTGCTATGGAGCAAAGTCGTATAGCTTCATTTGATATAGAGCCTTACTGGCAATAATGATTAAGCACGTTTGTAAAACTAATATATTACAGATGTGCTTCGTTATTATTTTTTATTAATGAGTCCCAATTCTTACGCTGAGCCAGTCTGGCATTTGTATAAAAACAAAAATGGCGTAAGGGTTTTTTATCAAAATTCCAGTGATAATACTTTTAAAGTAAAAGCGCAGATGAGCGTTAATAGTATATCCACCTATGACTTTTTAGCATTACTAAGTGATACTAAGACCGCCCCCAAATGGCTCGAAAACGTATCTCAAGTAAAAACAATTAAATATATAAGCCCATCCGAAAATTTAGTTTACAGCTATATTAATTCACCTTGGCCGGTGCGGGATAGAGACAGTATTACCCACACTTGTTATTCACAGTTAACTGCAAATAAAAGCCAATTACTTGTTAATGCTCGCTCTAATGTGTTGCCAAAAAATGATGGCGTTATAAGAATTACGACTTTAAACGCACGCTGGCTTCTCACTGAGTCCAAAGACCAACTTACGATTGAATACCAAGTATATGCTCTGCCTAGCGGTGCAATACCTACTTGGCTAAGTAATAAGGTTGGACTGAAAAGTACCTACAACACATTTGTGAGTTTACATTATTTGCTTACACATAAAAAATACACACCAACACCTCCTCTTATTAAAACCGGTAAATGCTAAATACCGAATATGTAATAATTTTATGGTGAGTTTAGTGTTCGTTAACTAAGCTATTAAGTATAAGATACTTAGTAACTATATTTAGGAGCGCTAATGAAGTTTGTAGTTACGCTATTATGTTTATTGTACTGTTCGTGCTTAGTTGCAAAAGAATATACGTTCGGGGTAGTGCCTCAATATGAGCCTCAAAAACTAAATGCTATTTGGCAGCCTTTACTTGCGCAAGTATCTAAACAAACAGGCATAAAAATAAAGTTAGTTACTGTTGAGTCTATTCCGGTATTTGAACAAGCGTTTGCTAATGGTGAGTATGATTTTGCTTATATGAACCCCTGGCACAGCGTAATTGCATACGAGCAACAAGGCTATATACCTCTGATAAAAGACGCTAGCAGGAAATTACAAGGCGTACTAGTTGTTAACGAGAATAGTGGTATAGAGAGTGTAGAAGAGTTGGATGGAGCTGAAATTGCCTTTCCTGCACCTAATGCATTGGGGGCGTCACTACTTATGCGTGCTGATTTAGCGCTACTGTATGGCTTACAAATAAAACCAGTTTATGTACAAACTCATTCATCTGTTTATCTGAATGTAGCACTAAATTCGACAAAAGCTGGCGGTGGGGTGCTTGGTACGCTAAAGCAACAATCTAAAAACTTACAAAGTAAGCTTAAAGTTATTTATAAAACGCGTGAGATAAGTCGTCACCCGATTGTGGGTCACCCTAGAGTAAAAGAGCCGATACAAAAAAAAGTACAGCAGGCTATTTTACAAATAGGCAAAAGCCCTAGCGACAGACACTTACTACAGGGCATACCCATTAACATTCCTGAAATTGCTACTTTGGCTGAATATCAGCAGTTGTCCCGTTGGGGATTACGTGAGTTTTATGTTGAAAATTAGAGGGTTTAGGAGCTTAAGAGCGCAAAGCTTTATTGTTGTATTGCTATGTGGATTACTGATGGCAAGCCTTTTCATATTTTATGCTTTACCTGAGCAGGCTCGCTGGGTAAATGACGACTTATCAAAATCTGCACAGCGATCGCTCGTCCAGTTATCAACATCTATTACTACCCCATTACTTACTAGGCAATATGCGCAGCTATACGAAGAGCTAGACAGTCAACTGCAAATACATTCAAACTGGAAAGGCATTAAAATTGTTGATGCGCAAACAGGAAACCAATTATATCCGCTCGATGATTGGATAGGCACTGCTAATAGTGGCGATATGCTGCTTACTCAGCAGGTTGAATTTTTGGATAAACCACTTGCCTATATTAGTTTAGTTGTTAACTTTGAGGACGAAGTTGCTCAATCATCGAAACTTCACTACACACTAATATCTATACAGTTGATGATTTTGGCCATTGTATTTATTGCCGTAGCGTGGCTTGTTGATTATAGGGTCACATCGCCACTTAGGGAATTAAAGCAATCATTTGCACGTTTAGCTAAAGGCGACTTTGATTGTCATATTGAAAAAAAGCAAAAAAATGAAGTAGGCAGTGTGATAAGTGCGTTTAATAATATGGTTAATGAAGTTGCAAGCAACCATCAAAAGTTAAACAGTTTACGTATTCAAGCGGAGTCTGCGAGTAAGGCTAAGTCTGACTTTATGGCTAGTATGAGTCACGAACTAAGAACACCGCTTAATGCTATTTTGGGTCTTGCACAGTTATACGAATATGATGATAAGGCCAGTAAGGTACATAAAGAAAATGGGAGAAGCATTTATCAAGCCGGTGAGCATCTATTATTACTAATAGATGATGTACTTGATTTAACGGCTATAGAGTCGGGTAATATGCAGTTTACTTTTGACTATGCACCACTAAAAAATATTCTTGAAAGTTCAGTTGAGCTTGTTGGTGAACTTGCAAAAGGCCAATCAATTTCTATCCATACCAGTGGTTTTGACGAGCTTGAAGGTTTAAGTATTTACGTGGATCAGCGCCGTTTTAAACAAGTTATGCTTAACTTGCTCTCTAATGCCATAAAATACAATAAATCCAATGGCAGCATTAATATTAACTGCAGAGTATTGAGTAATAAACAATGTGAAATAGAGGTAATTGATACGGGGTGTGGTTTTGCGCCCGATGACATGAATCGTTTATTTAAACCCTTTGACCGCTTAGGTGCTGAAACAAGTAAAGTAAATGGTACTGGAATAGGTTTAGTCATAACCAAGCAGTTAGTGGAGCGAATGCAAGGGGCTCTGAGTGCTGAAAGTGAGCAACAAAAGGGTTCATGCTTTACCTTAACATTTAACGTTTTTGAACAGGAAAATTTACCACTACAAGAGCATACCGTTAAAGTAACAAAACAAAATTTAAATGCTGTAAGCCTTCCCACGCTTGAGGTATTAGTCGCCGAGGATCAGGTGACTAATCAGCAAGTTTTAAAGCAACAACTTACGATGCTTGGAGTCAGTTCAACCTTTGTGAGTAATGGAGAGCAAGCGTGGCAGACACTTCAAAATAGCCAATTTGATATATTATTAACGGACATTCAAATGCCTTTACTTGATGGACTTGGGCTTGCAAAAAAAATACGTAGTCACCAGCAATTTAATGAATTAGTTATAATAGCCATCACCGCTAACATTACTAAAAATAATATAGATAATTGTTATAATGCAGGTATGAACGGGTTTTTAACTAAACCTATTGAGCTTGTAAAACTTAAGTCTCTTCTCATGGAACACTCTCAAACCATGATGAATACACAACCTCAACAAAGCACGTTAGCAGGTGTAAAATCAGGCGCATTTGATCAATTAGATCTTCCTTTACTTAGATCAATGCTCGGTGATGACCCAATGGTCCATTGCATGGTGTTTAATGCGTTTTTACAAACTGCGGGTGAACAGGTAAAGCTTGCAAGCGCATACGCTAAAAATAACAATTACCCAGATTTAGCTTTTCAGGCTCACGCATTAAAATCGTCTTCTAAATCAGTAGGAGCTATTAAACTTGCCGATATATGTCAAAAAATTGAATCACTTGCAGAAGGTAACTCAATTGATATTGAACACATGAAAACCCTAGAAGTATCGTTTAACGAGGTGGTTACTCAGCTTAAAAGCTATTGCTTAAAGTATGAAAAATAGACATAAAAAATGGCTCAATTTGAGCCATTTATTGAGTGTTATAAAAGCGTTTAATATTTAGCAGCTTGACCACTTTTAGGGAGTGATTGCTCAATAAAATCACGTAGGTCGTTATTAGAGCTTTTTAAATCGGCATGGCGAAGGTACATCATATGACCGCTGCGGTAACCTTTAAAACTTAAACGATCTTTCATTTTTCCACTTGGGTCTAATTGCCATAAAGTGTATTTTGCATCAAAGTAATTAGTAGCACCGTCAAAATAACCTGATTGAATCATCACATTAAGGTATGGGTTTTGCGCCATTGCTAAGCGTAAATTTTCACCGGTATTATTACCTGTTCTATCCCATGGGTGAACATTACCAAACAGATTATATTTTATGTCTGTTTTATAGTTTAACTCTTCACGCAAATAGTGATTAATTGCAGGGGTAAAAGAGTGTAACCAAGAAGTAAGCTCAGCCCAGTAATCAGGTGACTCACCTGCATCGCGTTTATCTATACCTAAATAGCGAGAATCTAAACGCCCTACTGTTTGTCCTCTTTCACGTAATAACTCTTTCCAAAAAAATTGAGTTGGAATATCTAAATTATTTTGCTCAACAAATGTTTCTGAAAGACCCGCATACTTCGCCATTTTTTTAATAATACGACGTTTTTCTTCAGCTCCAATAAAACCGCCTTTAGCGAGCGCAGGAATTAATTCATTGACTGTAAATTGCTCTACTTCAGGTAACAAGTCATCTAAGTCTTTAGATTGTAGGTCTGCACTAAGTGCTTTGTGATACCAAGCAGTCGCGGCAAAGTAGGGTAAGCGATTGGCCGCTTTTATAGGCCCGTCGCGTTTTATGCCAATATCAGTCGGCGACACTAATACAACCCCATTTATGTACATCCATTGACTGTTTTGAAGCTCATGGGCAAGCCCTGATACGCGTGTTGTACCATAGCTTTCACCAATTAAAAATTTAGGTGAACGCCAACGCTCTGCTCTATTTACGAATGTGTTTAGCCATTCAGCTAAATATTTTATGTCGGCTTTTACGCCAAAAAACATTTCTTTTTGTTGAGCCTTTGATAAAAGCTCCCCTTTATCATTTTCAAGTACGCGTGAGTAGCCAGTATTTACAGGGTTTACATACACAATATCGGCAATATCAAGAACAGAATAAGGGTTATCTTTTACGCCGTAGGGCTGAATAGGGTAGCCTTCGTCATCAATTTTTAACACTCTTGGGCCAGTATAGGCTAAGTGCATCCATACGGAAGCCGAGCCTGGCCCGCCATTAAATGAAATAAGTAACGGACGACTTGCTCTATCGTCTACCTTATCGCGAGTGTAGTAAGTGTATTGCAGCGTAGCAACTGCATCGCCTTTATCATCCCACACAGGTTGCGTACCTGTTGTGGCAGTATACGAAAGACGTTCCCCGTTAATTTTGGCTTTATGTTGGGTTACAACTTTGCTGTCTACATCAATACGGCGTTGGTTATCTGCAAATGATGCTGTAGTTATAAATATGGCAATGATAGTTATCGGTAAACTTATAATACGACTAAGCTTCATGGAGGGTCCTTATTATTGTTGATAAACTATTAAAAACATTATTAGCATAAATAACAAAAGTATTGAGACAAGTGGTCGATAATAATAGTTAAGTAAAATATGTTCTGCTTTAGGTTGAACAAATTTAACCATGAAAGGTCTACAGGTTCCAAAAAAACGTATATTATCTTGGTAACCGTCAATATCGGTTATAGTACACGTCGTTTGTATTGACTTTAAATACAAGCCATTTCAAAAAAGTAAATGGATTCTGCTTTTAGCATTTCGTAGCACTCACACCGGATGTTCAATTAACGTTATTCAGTCATCGAACTAAGTAATTTAAGTGTTGTATTTGTAGCATGGCTACAAATTTATTAAAGGTAAGAAAAGCTTTATGCAAAGAGTATTGGTGGTCGAAGACAGTAAAGTAGTACAGCAGGTATTACGCCACTTAACAGCGCAGTATCTTGATGTAGCTGTTGATTTTGCTTGGACTTTAGCTGAGTGTGAAGCATTCGTAGAAAAACATAACTATTCCTTAGCACTAGTCGATTTAACACTACCAGATGCTCCTAATGGCGAAGTTGCAAAGTACACTTTGCTTAACAAAATTCCTACCGTGGTACTTACCTCAAAAATAGATGAATATAAACGCCAGCAAATGCTAGAGCTAGGCGTGGTTGATTACGTTATTAAAGATAACCGCGACTCTTATCATTATGCCGTTAAATTGGTCGCTCAGCTTTTAAGAAACCAAGGTTGTAAAGCCCTAATCGCTGACGATTCATTATTGAGTCGTTCGTTAATGAAACAAATGCTTGAAAAGCAACTGTTTGATGTTACCGATGCTCATGATGGGCAACAAGCGCTTGAGATCTTAAAAGCAGATCCAGACATTAAATTGCTGATGACAGATTATGCAATGCCTTCAATGGATGGTTTTGAGCTTGTTAAAGCAGTACGTAACTTTAGAGGCCGCGATGATTTGGGAATTATTGGTTTATCCGGAGCTGGTAAACACGGTTTATCGGCACGATTTATTAAGTACGGCGCAAATGACTTTTTAACAAAGCCATTTATGAATGAGGAGTTTCATTGTCGTGTTTTGCAAACAATGGAGCAGCTTTCTTTAATTGCTGACATTAAAGAAAGCGCACACAGAGATCATTTAACTGGCTTACACAATCGACGCTATTTTTATCAATATGCTGAAAAGCTTTTAAAAAATAATAACCAAAATAACACGTTAGCATTACTTGATATCGATTTTTTCAAAAATATTAATGATACATTTGGCCATGAAGGCGGCGATCAGGCTTTAAAACAAGTAGGTGCATTAATACGTAGTACATTTGCTAAATTTATAGTAGCCCGTGTAGGAGGGGAGGAGTTTGCTATAATTTTACCAGATATAGAACTATCAAGAGGGCGTGAGTATTTTGAGGCTTTCAGAAAAAAAGTGGCAAATTACGACTTCTCCATTAGTGATAAAGTACTGAAAATTACGACCAGTATAGGTTTAGCTGATTTTCAAAATACCAGCTTAACCGACGCAATGCGCAACGCTGATAAAGCATTATACAAAGCTAAAAACGAAGGCAGAAATTGTGTTTTTTAGCGTACTTTAAAATATGAGTATATGTGCAGCACTAAATGGTGCACCAATGTAGCTAAGTTGTAAAAAAAGCGCACCAAATAGGTGCGTTTTTTTTGTTTTAAATTGCTGTTTTAAGCTTAAGTTTATGATATTTAATTATTTTTAATAGTGGCACAAAGGTTGGATTATTAAAGTCAACAGGATAACAATAAAGAGTCCGAGGGGGCCGCTATGAAAATGATTAGTGCAATCATAAAACCATTTAAATTAGACGATGTGCGTGAAGCACTTGCTGATCTAGGTATTGAGGGGATGACCGTAGTTGACGTTAAAGGCTTTGGACGTCAACGAGGCCATACAGAGCTGTATCGTGGTGCAGAATACCAAGTAGATTTTATTCCTAAGATCAAACTTGAAATTGCAACTCGTACTGAAAATTGCCAACGCGTAGTTGAAGCAATCACTAAAATTGCCTCAACAGGTAAAATAGGTGACGGTAAAATTTTCGTGTACGACTTAGATCAAATTGTTCGTATCCGTACGGGCGAGCTTGATGAAGAAGCAATTTAAGGGGCTGATTAATGGAAAATACAATTGTAGAACTCAAATTTTCACTCGATACCTTTTATTTTTTGATATCGGGAATACTAGTAATGTGGATGGCAGCAGGTTTTGCCATGTTAGAAGCGGGCTTAGTTCGCTCTAAAAACACCACTGAAATTTTAACGAAGAACGTGGCATTGTACTCTATCGCATGTACCATGTTTTTATTAGTTGGCTACAACATTATGTATGTAGACAATGGCGAAGGCGGCATAATCCCTTCAATTGGCGCATTAATTGGCACGCAAGCGGCCGATGCTGACCATTCATTAGAATCTGACTTTTTCTTCCAAGTAGTATTTGTTGCAACGGCTATGTCGATTGTATCGGGTGCAGTTGCTGAACGTATGAAGTTATTTGCTTTCTTAGCATTTGCAGTTGTTTTAACTGGCTTTATTTACCCAATGGAAGGTTACTGGACATGGGGCGGCGGTTTCTTATCAGAAATGGGCTTTGTTGACTTTGCAGGCTCTGCAATTGTTCATGGTGCTGGTGCTGCAGCTGCTTTAGCGGGTGTAATACTGTTAGGTGCTCGTAAAGGTAAATACGGTAAAAACGGTGAAATTTACCCAATTCCAGGTTCTAACTTACCACTTGCTACATTAGGTACGTTTATTTTATGGATGGGTTGGTTTGGTTTTAACGGTGGTTCGCAATTACTTCTTTCAGATAAAGAAAATGCAACGGCTGTAGGTCAAATCTTACTTAATACTAACGCTGCTGCTGCAATGGGCGCAATTGCTGCACTGTTTGTATGTAAAGTGTTATGGGGTAAAGCTGATTTAACTATGGTACTAAACGGCGCATTAGCAGGTTTAGTTGTTATTACTGCTGACCCACTTTCACCATCACCATTAATGGCTTGTTTACTAGGTATTTTAGGTGGTTCATTAGTTGTATTTAGCATTGTTGCTCTTGATAAAGCTAAAATTGATGACCCGGTTGGTGCAATTTCTGTACACGGTGTGTGTGGCGCGCTAGGTATTATGTTGGTACCTGTATCTAACGGCGATGCTAACTTTGTAACACAGCTTATTGGTTTAGTGACTATCTTAGCCTTTGTTTTTGTAGCCTCATTTATTGTATGGGCTATTTTAAAGCAAACTATGGGCATTCGTGTAACCGAAGAAGAAGAGTTAACAGGTATGGACCAACATGATTGTGGTGTTGATGCTTACCCTGAATTTGTATCTGTTCGCAGCAACTAATTCAAAAATATATCATTGTGTGTTTTACAAAGCCCTACCTCTGTAGGGCTTTTTTCGTTTCAGGGAAGGTTAACTTTTCAGGTGTTAGGGTATAGCCAATATGCTAAGCTCACACTCGTGAATGAACTTTGGAATAAATTACACTTAAAAATGGCCAATAACAAAAAAATACCCAGTAGTAAAACCACTCCTAAACGTGCATCTAAAGCAACTAGTTCGACACGTAAATCAAAAACAAAAACGACTAAAAAAAATTCAAGTACAGTTGTTAAACGCTCATTTATGAGAAAAACATGGTCGGTTTTTTGGAAGTTGAGCTTAGCCGTTTTTATTGCTATGGCGATGTACTTTATTTATTTAGACTCAAAAACAACGCGTATTTTTGAAGGAAATAAGTGGCAGTTACCTGCACAAGTGTACGCACGTTCAATGGAGTTTTACCCTGGACAGTTTTTATCTAGCGATGAAGTTGTGTTTGAGTTAGAGCGTTTAAACTATTCATCTGTTAATAGACTAAGCCGCACAGGACAGTTTGTTAAAACAGCAAATAGTATAAAAATTTATCGCCGTGATTTTGAATTTTACGATGGTCTTGAAGAAGCACATATCATTGAACTGCGTTTTGCAGGGCAAAAAGTAGCAACCATTAAAGATAAATTTGGCAGACGACTAAACAGTGCTCGCCTAGAGCCTGTGCAAATAGCACGTATAGGGAATGATTCAAAACAAGATAGGGAGTTTGTACCACTCGATAAATTTCCACCTATGTTGAAAGACACGCTACTTGTGGTAGAAGATCGTGATTTTTATCAACATCATGGTGTGTCAGTATTTTCTATTTTGCGCGCGCTTTATTCAAATATTAAAGCAGGGCGTACCGTTCAAGGTGGGAGTACCTTAACGCAGCAGCTTGCAAAAAATATTTACCTAACGCGTGAACGCTCTTTGGTTCGCAAAATAAATGAAGCGTTTATAGCGCTTATTTTAGATTACCGTTATTCAAAAGATCAGATTTTAGAAGCTTACTTAAACGAGGTTTATTTAGGTCAATCGTACAACCAAGGTGTACATGGCATGGGCCTGGCATCTGAATTTTATTTTTCAAAACCAGTTGATGAACTTGAATATGATCAAATTGCACTGCTGGTGGCCATGGTTAAAGGGCCGTCTTATTATAACCCTCGCCGTTATAAAGAGCGAACTATGGAGCGCCGCGATTTAGTTCTGCGCTTAATGGTTGAAAACAAGCTATTAAGCACTAAAGAGTACCGTGCATCGCTAAAACGTCCAATTGATATTGCGCCGATGAAAGCAAGCTTACAAAAATCTTACCCTGGTTATTTAGAACTCGTTAACAGAGAACTAAATAAATTATTGCCTGATCAGCAAACACTTGATGCAGGTGTTCGTGTATTTACTTATTTTGACTTGCAAAAGCAAACTGCAATGGAAGAATCGATTCAAAAAAGTTTGCCGTACTTAGAAAAACGCCCAAATACAAAAGAGCTTGAAGCAGCGATGATTTCAGTAAACGTCGAAAAAGGCGGTGTGTCGGCTTTAGTCGCTGGGCGCGACGTACGTTACTCCGGCTTTAACCGAGTATTAGATACCAAGCGTAATATAGGTTCACTAGTTAAACCTGCCGTTTATTTAACCGCGTTACAGTTGCCGCATTATAATTTAGCCACTTTACTGGATGATTCCCCAGTACAAGTCACCAATGAGCAAGGTAAAATATGGCAACCAGAGAACTTTGATCATCAATATCGCGGCGCAATGCCGCTATATAAAGCATTTAGTAAAAGCGTTAATATTCCAGCTGTAAATTTAGGCTTAGATGTAGGTGTTGATAAGGTAGCTAACACGCTAAGAAAGCTTGGCGCTAAAGGTCAAATTAGGGAATACCCATCATTACTATTAGGTGCTTTAGAAATGTCGAGCTTTGAAGTAGCTCAGCTTTATACCACCATAGCTGCTGATGGGAAGTACAAAGAGCTTACTGCAATCTCTGCCTTAACGGACTCAGTGGGGAAAGTACTTTATAAACATAAAGTAAAAGCAGAGGCTCGTTTTGATACGGCTGCTATGTACATGACTAAGTACGCGATGAAGCGTGTAACTAAAGACGGCACAGCAAAACGTTTAAATTTACACTTTCCATCAATTCAGTTAGCAGGTAAAACGGGCACGAGCAATGATTTACGCGACAGCTGGTTTGCAGGGTTTGATCAAAACACAGTTACTGTTGCGTGGCTAGGTCGAGATGATAATAAGAGTACCGGTTTGACGGGCAGCGTGGGCGCATTAGAAGCGTATATTCGTTATTTAAAACCTCTTAACCCGCAAGCAATTGCCGATACACGTCCACCCTCAATACGCTGGGCATTTGTGAATGAGCAAACTGCTAAGCAAGCACCACCAGGCTGTGGCAAGGTGATTCAATTACCGCTCAGAGCCAGTGAGTTTGAACCAAGACCGCAATGTATACGCTAGCTTATAAAGCTATATAAAATATTAAAGCCGCTGTTTAGCGGCTTTTTTATGGGCTATTATTTATTCTTAAGATTTAAAAAACTGCATTGATTTAGTTAAGTCATCAGATAGCTGACTAAGCTGCTGAGCATCTTGCAGTGTAGATTGCGCAGAGAGAAGAGTTTGGTCTGCTAAGTTACTTACCTCTTGAGAATCGCTTAATGCTTGAGTGGTTGCGTTAGATTGCTCTTTAACACGAAGTGCTATTTCCTCGCCTTGGTGTTTTATATCGCCCATGCTGTGCTCTGCACTTTGTAAAACATCGTTCGTTTCAGTGGCAGCTTTTACTGATTGTTCCATCTTCTGAACACTTGAACGCATTTTTTGTTGTGTATCTTCAGAGGCTTGTTGAAGTGAGCTAATTATTTGGTGAATCTCTTGCGTTTGAGTTTGTGTACGTTGTGCAAGGGTTCTTACTTCATCTGCTACTACGGCAAAACCACGCCCATGCTCACCAGCTCGCGCCGCTTCTATTGCTGCGTTTAAGGCTAATAGGTTGGTTTGATCGGCTATTTCGCTAATGCCTTTACTTACTTTACTAATTTCTTGGCTGTCTTGGGCGAGTCGATCTAGCGCTTGTTGGCTTTCGGTAAATTCAATTTGAAGGTCTTGCATGTATTTAGCAAGTTCCATGGTGTTGTCAGAGCCTTGCTTTACATGCTGCGCTGCATCTTGCGCTGTTAACATCGCTTGATTAGCAGACTCTTCTACACTCACTGCACTTTGCTCCATATTACTTAGCGCATCATGGATAGCATTTACACGTATTTGCTGTTTTTCAACATCGTTACTCGTTTGGCTGCTTGCCTGTGAAAGCGATTTAGTGGCGCCACATAGCTCCACAGTACTTGCTTTAACATTCTCCAAAAGTTTTGAAAAGGCATTAAGAAGTGCGTTATATCGCGCTGCAATAATATCCATTTCATCATTAGTACTTGAGTTAATAACCGCATTTAAGTCGCCATTTGCTGCTCTTTGCGCAGCTTCGGCAAAGCGATTAATGGTATCGACTACTGCATAGTAAAAGCCAATCATTAAGTAAAACGCAAAAAGTAAACTTATAACAGATGCTGCTAATACTAGGTTTCTGATCCATTGCTGTGTTTGAAACTTATTTTCAATGAGGGTTTCAAGAGTAGGGATACTTTTATCAACAAGTTTACTGATACTGCTGTGCACTTGGGTTGTTAATTGATTGAATTCGGCTTGCGTTAGCAGTATATCGTCAGGCTCTAGTAGCTTTTTATCTATAGCTGTTTTAAACGCCTCTACTGCACTGTGTAAATTAGTGAGCGAGGGCGTTAGTGTTTTATTTACGGATTTATCCGCATTAGTCGCTACATTTAATACTTTATCGAGCTGTAGCTCATATAAAGGCAAAGATTTACTGAAATTAGAAAGCGCGATAAACGTATCTGGCGTAAAGCGATTACTTGCCAATACCGTATTTGCGCTTTGTGCTGTCGCATTAATTTGCATTATAAGTGCAGGAATGGGCGTTACTAAGGAGCGATTTACATAGGCACTTGCAAGTTGGTTATCAAGCGCTAAATTAGATTGAATAGAAACAAGTTCCAGTACTTCATTTGCTTGGTCATTCTTTATATCAAAACCCAGAGCACGAGCTACTTTAATATTTTTATCAGTATCACCTTGCATCTGGTTTGAGATTATTGTTCTGTAGCCTTTTAAGCCTTGTTGCTGCATTTTTGAAACGGCAATACTTTCACTTAACAACGACACTAAAAAAAATAGGCTTAAGGCAAGAGGGAGTAATAGTATTCCAAACATCAGGCTTATTTTTGTTTTGTATTTTAAATTTGCCATAAGCTGAATTGCAGGGGAGGCAAACTGGCGTAATCCTGACATAAGACTCTCTTATTTTTTTGTAAAGGGGATAAAAATATATAGACCTTGTTATGTCTAATTATTATTCATTTATATTACTTTACAAATAAAAAAAGCCCTTTCGGGCTTTTTTCTATCTTTAATCTTAATATTATAGGTAAAACAAGTGGTTAATATTTATATAACTCTAAAGTTTCGCAAATGAGCGTTCAGCTGCTTCAATGGTTGCTTGTACTTCTTGTTCTGTATGTGCTGCACAGACAAAGCCTGCTTCAAATGCCGAAGGTGCTAGGTATACGCCTTCTTCAAGCATTAGGTGAAAAAAGCGCTTAAAGCGTTCTAAATCACATTCTGTCGCTTGTTGGTAAGTTGTCACTTTTTCAGCATCGGTGAAGAAAAAGCCATACATGCCGCCCGCATAGTTAGTTGTTAAAGGAATACCCGCTTTTTTAGCGCCTGCCTCAAAACCTTCACATATTGCTTTAGAAATGGCCTCAAGCTTATCGTGTAAACCAGGCTCACTTAATAGTTCAAGTGATTTCAAACCAGCAGCCATTGCAATAGGGTTACCAGAAAGAGTGCCAGCTTGGTAAACAGGGCCAACAGGCGCAATATAATCCATTATTTCGGTTTTACCGCCAAATGCGCCAACTGGCATGCCCCCGCCAATAACTTTACCTAAACATGTTAAATCAGGTTTTATGTTGTAGTATGCTTGTGCACCACCTAATGCAACACGAAAGCCTGTCATCACTTCGTCAAAAATAAGCACTGACTTGTATTCATCGCATACTGCGCGCAGACCTTCTAAAAAACCTTCAGTAGGTGGGATACAGTTCATGTTACCCGCTACTGGCTCAACAATAATACAGGCAATTTCGTCCGCGTATTTTTCAAAAATAGCTTTTACTTCATCAAGGTTATTAAACGATACTGTTAGCGTGTGCTTAGCAAAATCTTCAGGAATACCTGGTGAATTTGGTACGCCCATTGTTAATGCACCTGAGCCTGCTTTTACTAGTAACGAGTCAGCATGGCCGTGGTAACAACCTTCAAATTTTAAGATTTTGTCACGATTAGTAAAACCACGGGCTAAACGAATTGCGCTCATGGTAGCTTCGGTTCCAGAGCTCACCATGCGTACTTTTTCGATTGATGGGACAAGCTCTTTTACTTTTTCAGCCATTAAAATTTCAGCTTCGGTAGGGGCGCCGTAGCTTAAGCCGTTTTCTACCGCTTCGTGAACAGCTTGTTTAATAGCTGGGTGGTTATGGCCCATGATCATTGGGCCCCACGAACCTACATAATCGATATAACGGTTACCATCGGCATCAAAGGTAAAGGCACCCTCAGCTTTAGTAATAAATAGTGGCGTGCCACCTACGCCGTTAAATGCACGTACAGGTGAATTTACGCCACCAGGAATTGAAGTTTGTGCACGATTAAATAAATCTTGGCTAATTGTCATGAAACATCCTATAAATTGTCGCTTGGTAAAAGTGTTTAGCTGTCGCGTTTGCGGCTAAACCAAGGTACGTCTACTTCATATTGCTCGACTTTATTTTCTACGCCGAGCGTTAAAGCAAACAGTGCCATACGAATTAATACGCCGTTTTGTACTTGGCGGAATATTGCTAAATTGTCGTTAGTATTTAAGTCGTTATCAAGCTCGTTAGCTTCTAAACGGCTATCACGAGGCAGCGGGTGCATCAGTACTGAGTTTGGCTTACAGTGTGCATTATAAATAGATTGGCTTATTCTAAAACCACCACGGTATTTATTTGCTTCTTCTTGTGAAGGAAAACGCTCTTCTTGAATACGTGTTTGATAAACAATATCGGCAGCTAAATTGCCTTCCATTTTGTTTACTAGCTGTATTTTATGGCCTGCGTTTTCTACTGAGTCTAAAATGTAATCGGGCATTTGCAGGCCATCAGGTGCCACCATAGAAAATTTCACGTTTTTGTAATGGCACAATAATTTAGATAAAGAGTGCACAGTGCGGCCATATTTTAAATCGCCTACAAGGGCTATATGCATACCATCAATATTTTGATCAAAGCGATTTAGCTCACGCTCAATAGTTAGTAAGTCGAGCAAGGCTTGAGTAGGGTGCTCGTTTGGCCCGTCACCACCGTTAATAACTGGTACGGTACAACCGTCAGCAAATTCGCTTACAGAACCTGCATCAGGATGGCGCATAGCGACGGCATCAGCGTAAGCAGAAATAACGCGTGCCGTGTCGTAAAGAGACTCACCTTTTGCAAGGGCTGAGCTTTGCATGCCTGTTGTTTCGCGTACACCACCACCAAGTAAATTAAAGGCGGTACCAAAACTTACGCGCGTACGCGTGCTTGGCTCAAAAAACAAATTCGCTAAAATAGCGCCTTCAAGCACTGTTGTTTGCTTTTGCTTTTTAGCATAAGGCTCCATTTTTTTTGCTACTGCAAAAATACGTTCAATGCAGTCTCTGTCGAGTTGATTTACCGACAGTATATGCTCACCTTGGAAACTTAACATGGGGTTATTCCTAATCAATCAAAAGGGCGCGATAATCCAAAAAAGTGGGGCACGCAATCGCGCGTGTTATAACAAGTTGTGTAAATTGCAGCGCAGTTTAACACGCGCTACAAAGCTTATAAATTAGGTTTTATTACCGCAAGCGCAACAATAATTAGTAGCGCAATAACCGGAAGCTCGTTAAAAATACGATAAAACCGATCTGTTTTAGTATTTCGATCGTGTTTAAAGTCGCTTAGTAATTTAAAGCAGTAGCCATGGTATATATATAATATGATCACGAGCACTAGTTTATAATGCAGCCACATACTGTATCTGAACCACTCACGGCCATACTCTACAATGGTGAGCACACCAAAAACGGCTGTTAAAATGGCAAATGGTGTTACAAAAAAGAGTAACCGCCGCTCCATTACTTTAAGCATAGAGTTACAGGCTTTTTCTTCGCTCATTGCGTGGTATACAAAAAGCCGAGGTAAGTAAAAAATACCGGCAAACCAAGCAATCATAAAAAAAATGTGTAGTGTTTTATAAATTAATAAAGCGCTCATATTAACCCTTATTATTTAAAGCAGGCTGTTACGAATGGTTAAAATATGGTGAATTTGATCCCAGCGTAACAAGCCCATTATTTGTTGGTTATCTAATAGGTTGAATACATACAAAGCGCCACTGCGCTTGTCTTTTAGCATATCAAAAGCATCAGCTAAGGTTGCTTGGCTACTTATACCTTGCAAGCTAATGTAGTTTATATTTATGGTCTCGCCCGACATTAATGTTAAGTCGTACTCTGCAAGACGGTAGCCGTTTTCTTCATCGAACACTATTAGCGGTGTTTGGCTATCCATGGCATCTAGGGTGTTCTTTATCTGTTCTTTATCGTCTGAGTACAGCAATTTAAAGTCTTCATCCATGTCATCCATTATGCCCACTTTTTGTAGCGCTTCAGTGGCAGGGGATACATGATACGGCAATTCCTGAAAATCTAACTGTTGTAAAAATATAGAGCGGTTACCAAAAAATTGCAGTGCGGTTACATAAGCTGTAGTAATAACTAACATTGCGGGAACTATTATTTCTGGCGAAGAGGTAAGTTCCATCACTGTTGTTAATGCTGCAAGAGGTGCATGCAGTGTCGCGGCTAGTAATCCCGCCATTCCTAAAACACCATACGTACCCGCAATGTCGGTTCCAGGGCTTATATACTGGGCTAAAAATGCCATTAATGTACCAATAATTACCCCAAGCCCAATTACAGGGCCAATTAATCCGCCAGGAATACCCAAGCCAATAGCAAATAATGTGGCCAATAACTTAGCTATTAAAATAGTTGTTAGTAGTTTTACATTATCGGGAGATTCAACTGCAATGGTAATTGCACTCATTCCAGAGCCCATTGCGTGAGGTACTGCGTACGCTATTAAGCTTGCAATACAACCTGCAATTAATAAACGAGGGAACATACTTAAAGGTTTAAATGTTTTAATAATTAACATTAAATTTTGATTAAAGCTAAATGCAATAGCACCTAGTGCCATACCGCATAAAATTAAGTACGGATAATGCCAGCCACTCAACGGTGCAATTGTAATAAGCGCAAGCTCTGAGCCTTCGCCAAACACAAACTGTGTAGCCAGTGCGCCTGTTAAAGCTGCTAACATAATAGGTACGAATATGTGCACTTTATATTCACGAAGCACCACTTCCATAACAAAAATAACGGCTGCGAGAGGTGTGTTAAATGAAGCCGCTATACCTGCCGCTACCCCGCAACCACTTAAAGTACGCATAGCGTTATGCGGTAAATGCAGTTTATCCGCCAAGATGCTCGCACCAGTGGCGCCCATATGTACCGATGGACCCTCTCGGCCAACCGAAAAACCACTAATTAATGCCAGTGCGCCACCGACAAATTGATTTACCGTGTTGTACAGCGGCATATGCCCGTAGTGGCGTTTAATACGGTGAATAACAAATGGAATACCTAAGCGGTAATGCTTAAAACCAGTTAGGGCTGCAAATGTGGCAATAAGTAGCGCTGCAATCAAAGGCATTAATACACGTTCAAGCGTAGGTAACGTTGTAAAGTTGTCTGGGGTTTCTAAAAATAAACTTTGAAAAAACAGAATAGTTAAACGAAATAAAATGATAAAAAATGCAGCAATTAATCCGGCACTTACGCCTAATAAGCATAATTGTACGGATGTTTTTGGTTTTGCTAATCGACGCCTGAGCTGTTCAAGCCACATGCTGTATTCTCCGCCACATTTTTTCAACGAGCATTTTAGCAAAAGAGTTAAGCTAAGTCCTTGTGATTTTGAAAATTTTGTAACTTATATTAACAATTATTACTGTGTATAGGCTTGCATTGAACATAAGCAAAATAGTTTTGAAATATACAAAACTTTAGCTTGTTAAACTGTATAACTTAAATGAAAGAGTTGTTTTACTATACTTGATTAAAACACTCGGGTATTAGATAATCACGCCATTGCGATATTGAGGGTTTTAGAATGTCTGAAGAATTACCAATTAAGTTTAGCGATGCAGCTGCTGTACGTGTAAAACAGTTAATCGACGAAGAAGAAAATCCAGAGCTAAAACTGCGTGTTTATGTAACAGGTGGCGGTTGTTCAGGTTTTCAATATGGCTTTACCTTTGATGAAAAAGCGAATCCTGGCGATTTAGAAATCGTTAAAAATGGCGTAACACTAGTTATTGACCCTATGAGTATTCAGTACTTAGTAGATGGCGAAGTTGATTATACTGAAGGGTTGGAAGGTGCGCGCTTTTTTGTATCTAATCCTAATGCAACAACAACCTGTGGTTGTGGTGCAAGCTTTAGTGTTTAGTTAATTACTTGCTTATATATTAAAGCCGCGTTTGCGGCTTTTTTAATGCCTATAATTCGCTAGGGCTGTATTCGGTGATCTGTATTATGAATACAAAAAAAGCCAGTACAAAGGCCGAAAAGCCTAATATATACATAAATCCTTTTTTACCTTGTTTAATCGGTACACCATTTTGTCGTAAAAAAACATACCAGCCTAAGCACAGCACTACAGGTAATAAAAATAAAAGTCTGAACATTACTTAACCTTAATTAAAGCTAATTATTACTTAATCATAAACATGTAGTGGTTAGATTGTTACAAAAACTTTTTTATTTTTTTGCTATAAAAAGCAAAATCAGTAATATTTTTGAATACTTAGGGTTAATGTTCAGCATTTATAAATGTTTGTAGGGAGCTAAATCTATACCGAGTATGTAATTAGTTATTCAACCAAAGTGTTAATAGTATATAATGTATCCAAGAATGAGACGGGCAAAATTTCATTCTTAATAAAAATATGTACCACGTTTATAGCGTAGTGTTCTTTTAGCTATGTGGGTGGGGTAGCAACAAGTACTTTTTAAAGTGATAGCTTGCTATTGAAGTTAAAATAAGTGCAGCTGCTTACTTGCCTACAGCTATTGATAGACTACTGCTTTAACGGGTAAGTCAAATCATCTAGTAGGAGATGTAAAATGATGGGCAAAACAGTTTCTTCTGAAGAAAATGCAAAGCTAACGAAGTGGCTTAAAAGTAAGCGCCATGAAAAGGGTCATACAATGCGAAGCCTAGCGCAAGTGCTTGGAACGCCTCACTCGTTTATCGGCAAAATTGAAAACCAAGAGCGCCGTTTAGATGTTATTGAGTTTGTTCGCTATTGTACTGCCTTAGAAGTTGATCCACATGAAGCTTTAAGCTTATTAAAAGTAGATTAACTTAAACATTGCTTAGTACACTTTGAGGGGCACTTGATAGTGCTAAGCAATCGTTAATGCAGGGATGCATTAAATATTTTTATGGTAGTTACTTTCAAGTTCATAGAGCTTATGCCGAATCAGATATAAAAATATTAACGACGGTATAACCATTAAAGCTGTTAAAACAAAAAATAACGCCCAATTCCCTAATAGCCAATCGTCAATAACCACACCACTGTAACTCGAAAGTAAGGTACGGCCTAAATTACCAAGTGATGCTAATAACGCATAGTGAGTCGCACTAAAAGCACGATCGCACAACATTGATATAAACGCGACCATAGCTACTAATGACCAAGCCTGAGTAAAACCGTCAATCACAATAGCAAATGCATATAGCCCTAAATTTGGCCCTACAAGTGCAATAGCTGAAAATGCTAAATTAGAGGCAGCCATTGCAACGCCACTTATAAATAGCCCCTTAACAATGCCGTATTTTTGATTAAACAAGCTACCTACAAACGTAAAGGCGATAGTTAAAACTGCCGTGCCTACTTTTGAAAAAGTAGCTATATCACTATTGCTAAATCCTATTTCTTTATAGAAAACGATCGACATGCGTCCTAAGAACGCTTCGCCAATTTTAAATAAGAATATAAATGCAAGTAGCGCGAGGGCAGTTTTAACTCCATTTTTAGCAAAAAAGGTTTTAAATGGATCTATTACTGTTACACCAAGCCAAGCGATAATTTTAGTAAACGGAGTTTGTTTAATACTGGCTAGTTTTTCTATGTATACACGTTCAAGCTCAGCATGAACCGCTTCTCGGTTTGATTTAGGCTCTTTAGCAAACAGCACTCCACTCATCAGCAGTAACATTACGGCGGCTAAAAAATAATATACTTGTGGCCAATCTAAAGAGGGAATATCGGCCATATAAAAAGGAATGGCACCTAATAGCGCGTAGCCTGTCCACCAACCCGATGTTGCCATGGCAGCAGCAGCAGTGGCTTTGTGCGATTCGTTTTCGTTTAGGGTATCTATTCTAAATGCATCGATTGCAATGTCTTGAGTCGCAGAGGCTACTGCGATTAGTAAACATAGACCCGCTGCAATTGCTAAATTAGCTTTTAAATCAAGGCCAGCTAACATCAGCGTGCCTATGAACATAAAGCTTTGGCAAAATAGAATCCAACTGCGTCTTTGGCCTAACCATTTATATAAAAAGGGGAGTTTTGAGCGGTCTATCAGAGGTGACCATAAAAAATTAATGCTGTAAGCGCCAAAAACAATACCAAATAAGCCAATCATACTGCGGCTCAAGCCTTCATCTTTTAACCACGCCGACATAACTGAGCCAATCAAAACCCACGGGAAACCACTGCTCATGCCAAATATAAAAATATTGATTAAGCGTTTATCTTTAAAATAAGAAAAGTATTCGCTAACAGAGAGAGATTTGCTCATAGGGCCTTCATTGGCGGTAGGGTGCAACTTAGTTGCACCTCATAAATTATAATGGTACTTGCTCAAGCACTTTAATATTTAAAATAACAACAGGTTTTTTAGGCACAAAATCGTAGCCAATTTTTTCATTAAAATCAGTTTCAACAGCCATAATTTTATCAAGAGTTTCGTAGCCTTCCATAACATTACCAAAAACTGCAAAACCCCAATCTTTGCCAGGGTTTAAGTGATCGTTATTATCCATGTTAAAAAAGAACTGACGAGTGCCTGAGTGAGGTTCGCGGTCTTGATACGCCATAGCAATGCTATACATATCGTTTTTCATGCCGTTACCGCTTTCGTTAAATATAGGGTCGTTTTCGTGAAGACCTTCGTAGTCTTTGTCATAACCGCCACCTTGAATAACAAAATCGCGATCGTTTTCTACATCGCGCTCTATACGATGAAAAACACTCCCTTGGTAGCTTTTATCAGATACGTACGTTAAAAAGTTATTTACCGTAATAGGCGCTCTCGAGCGATCAAGTTCAACCACTATGCTGCCCATTGACGTAACAATTTCAACGCGTGGAAAAATGTTATCTTTTTGCACAAAGCGGCCTTCTTGGGCTGCATAGGTACTTACACTTACAAATAGGCTTAAGCAGATTAAAAAAAGTCGTTTCATAGTTAACCTTCTAAAAATTCTATTAATTCGGGGTCAGATACAATGCGGGTAATAATTTGTTCAGTCAACTTATTGAGCTGGCCTTCAATTTTTGCACGTTCATGACTAAGTGGACCTTCAAGGTTTGCACTTCCTCGATATACTTTACTGAAATTACTAGTAGAGCGGATAACACGTACTCCAAGCTCAATAGTCGCTTCGCTGGTATGGCTCATTAATTTTTCAGTCACAACGGCTTGAAGCGCGTGAATGTCGACTTCAAAGCGTACTGTGGCTAAGTTAGATATACTTGCACCGTTTCGGTTAAGAGCGCTATCTAAAACACTTTTAACTGAGTCAGTTATACCTTGGCTTGCAAAGGTTTTAGTTTTGTCTGACTCTATTAGTTTAAGAGTGGATGTATCACCACGTAAATCAATTACACTGGTGCTTAAGCTACTATTGATAGTGCTAATTTGGCCATTTTTATAAACAGGATTAAGTATTACTTGGCCTGGTTGCTTTGCGCAGCCGGTAAGTACAAGTAGTGCGCAGCACGTAACTATAATGTGTGTTAATTTCATTTATAGCATTCCACTATTTTTAGTTGCACTTAAAACGACAAACTTTTTGTTTGAGCCTAATAACTTACAGTTACCAAACATACGGTTTAACTTGTCATGATAATCTAAATGACGATTACCAATAATACGCAGCTCACCACCTTCTTTTAGCGTGTCTTTTGCTTGTTTAAACATTTGCCATGCTATGTGATCTGTAACTGCTTGAGCTTGATGAAATGGAGGGTTACATAAAACCATATCCACACTGTCTCTTTCAAAACCTGTTAAACAGTCATTTTCAATAAATTCGCAGTTATCAAATTTATCACCTTGGTTAAGCTCTACATTTAATCTTGCAGACTCCACAGCCATGTATGACTCATCAACAAACGTAACCGATGCGTTAGGGCAACGAGATAGTGTCATTAAACCAACCACACCATTACCACAGCCTAAATCAATAATGCTTTTTGCTTTAGGGGTTTGCGGCAAATAATTAAAAAAGAATCGAGCACCAATATCTAGCGAATCACGCGAAAACACATTGGCGTGGTTTGTTATATTAAATTCTGTGCCTTCAAGTTCCCACGTTACAGGGAAATCAGCGGCTTTATAACCACCTTTAGCCGTGCTTAATATTAGACGTGACTTTTTAACCGCTAAACTTGTTTTCGTTTCACCAATATATTGCTCAAAGGCCTTTATTGTTGAGTTATGAATTTCTTTTGTTTTACCGGCAGCAATAACAGGTGTACCCGGTGCAAGTACTTCGCTTAACTCACTAAGTTGAAATTGTAAAAATCCAACATTACGAGGAATTTTAATAAGTACTAAATCAACATCTTCTGGTAAAGCAGACAAGCTATCGAGCTGTGTAAATTCTGCTGTAGATAGTTTGTTTTCTTTTAAATTGTAAGCTGCAGCTTGGTGGCTAATATAAGAATCGTTAACTGAACAAACCGTTAATTGATTAAAATAACAAGCAAGCGCACCAAAGCTATCGTTCAAAATAAGCAAAGAGCGACATTCAGGGTGATGTTCGTTAACATAATTGATAAGGTACTCATCCGCCGAATCCCACGCTTGTAAACTGCGGTTTTTTTGATCCAAAGGGAAGCGTTCAAGAGTAAAGGTTTTATCGCCTAGCTGGGCTTGCGTCGTCATAATGGTTTGTTGATCAGTAATCTAATGTAGGTAAATTCTAACATGCAACGGCAAAACGCCAACCCCCAACAGTTACCAAATGGCTTTTCTTATCAAAGTAGGGCACTTAGTGCGCAAAAAAGCCTCGATCTGTTTTATTATCTTCAAAAAAATTTACACTGGCAGCAACCCGATGTCACTGTTTACGGTAAAACAGGCCCTATCCCTCGGTTGCAATGTTTTATGAGCGATTTAAATATTGAATACGGCTATTCGCATAGTAAACAAATAGTCGAGCCGTGGAATGACATATTGTTAAATATGCGAAAACGCCTAGAGCTTCATTTAAATAAGCCGCTTAACTCGTTACTTGTTAATTATTATAGAGATGGCAACGATACTATGGGCTGGCACAGCGATGACGAGATAGAGCTTGGCCCAGAGCCTACTATTGTTTGTATATCGCTAGGTGCTGAGCGCGTTTTAAAGCTCAAACAAAAAGCGACTAATAAAGTGACTGATTTGAAGCTTCATAGTGGGAGTTGTTTGATTATGAACGGGCATAGTCAGCGCGATTATCAACACGCGATACCAAAGCAAACAACACTTGTACATCCGCGAATTAGTTTAACTTACCGATTTATTGAACGCATTAAACAAAAGCAATTTAGTTAGTTAAATTAAGTTGTTATAGTAAGTTGATAAATTAGCTAATCAAACGGTCTTTTATGTCTATGCAGCAACAAATTCAAGAAAAAATCAGCAATGCTATCGCCTGTAAGCATTTAAATGTAATAAACGAAAGCCACATGCACAGCAAAGGCACTGAATCACACTTTAAAGTAATTGTGGTGAGTGAAGAATTTGCAGGTAAGCGTTTGTTACAACGCCATCGCCAAATTAATGAAATATTAAAAGATGAACTAGCAAATCACATACATGCACTCGCTATTCATACCTACACACCTGATGAATTTACGGAGCACGACGGCGAAGCGCCTGATTCTCCTAATTGCTTAGGCGGCTCAAAGCTTGACTAAGAAAAATGTAAGTTAATTATAATAAATAGGGTCTTTGGTCGGTATTTAACTGATCAGATCAGTGTTTTTAGTATTAGCCTTTAAACTAGCGCTAATTTTTATAGTAAAAGATATAGGATGATCAATGGTCATTAAGCCAAAAATTCGTGGATTTATCTGCACTAACGCACATCCAGCTGGTTGTGCAGAGCATGTTCAAGAACAAATTAACTATGTAAAACAACAAGGCGCATTGAAAAGCGCCCCAAAAAATGTACTAGTTATTGGCGCATCAACAGGCTACGGCTTGGCATCGCGTATTACTGCTGCATTTGGTGGTGGTGCTAAAACATTAGGTATCTTCTTTGAAAAAGAAGGGACAGAGCGTAAAACAGGTTCTGCTGGTTGGTACAATACAGCAGCATTCCAAGACGCTGCAGATGAAGCTGGCCTTTGGTCAAAGAATATCAATGGCGATGCGTTTTCTAACGAAATCAAGCAAAAAGCAATCGACACGATTAAAGCTGATTTAGGTAAAGTAGACTGTATTATTTACAGCCTTGCATCGCCTCGTCGCACAGATCCAAATACTGGCGAAGTGTTCTCTTCTACACTCAAACCAATTGGTAATGCAGTTACCACTAAAAACCTAAATACATCAAAGCGAGAAATTGATGAAATTACGGTAGAAGCAGCAAGCCAAGATGATATCGACAACACTATTAAAGTAATGGGTGGTGAAGATTGGGAAATGTGGATTGACGCTTTAAAAGAAGCCGATGTGCTTGCAGATAACTTTAAAACGACGGCTTATACTTATATTGGTAAAGAGTTAACGTGGCCAATTTACGGGCACGCTACGATTGGTAAAGCAAAAGAAGACTTAGACCGTGCTACAGCCGCTATAAAAGCCTCTACTAAAGCGCTAAATGGTGAAGCGTATGTTTCATCACTTAATGCGGTAGTAACTCAAGCGAGTTCTGCTATTCCTATTATGCCCTTATACATCTCTGCTTTATTTAAAGTAATGAAAGCTGATGGCACTTACGAAGGAACTATTGAGCAAATTCATGCTTTATTTAATGAAAACCTTTATGGTGAAACGCCGCGCTTTGATGAGGGCGGTCACTTATTCCAAAACTACAAAGAGCTAGAGGACGATGTGCAAACGCGTGTTCAAGCTGTATGGGATAATGTAGATACAAGCTCAATTGATGAGTTAACTGACTATGTTGGTTACCATAACGAGTTTTTACGCTTATTTGGCTTTGGTTTTGACGGTGTTGATTACGATCAAGACGTAGACTCAGTTAAGCCAATCGCAAATATGGTTGATTAATCATACTTTGTAATTATAAAAAGTCGCATTCGCGGCTTTTTTTGTATGCGATGGTTTGTTAATTGAGCAGTTGAATAGTGGACTATACTTGCTCAGGCTACCACTTTGGTCTAACTTGATTTTTATTAAAATCACTTAACAAAACCAAATAAGTGTTTCTGTCGTATAATTTTCATAAATACACTCGCATAGTCGTCCAAAATGATGTTAAAATCTGGGCAATATGTGATGAGTTTTACTACGTTGCTTGTTTGATAAACCGAGCAAGCTGCTGTTTTGCACCTTGATATAACTTGGAATAACTCAAATGGCGACGTGGTTGATACGATTTTTCAGTTTCTTTCCTTTAATGTAATGCAAGTGCGTATGATCAACATAAAAAAAGGTCTGGATTTACCCTTAGAGGGCGCGCCACAGCAAGTTATACATGACGGTTCTGCTGTCAAACGTGTAGCTGTGCTTGGCGAAGAGTTTATCGGTATGCGTCCAACCATGCATGTTCGTGTGGATGACCAAGTCAAAAAAGGCCAAGTTCTTTTTGAAGATAAAAAGAACCCAGGCGTCCTATTTACTGCTCCAGCTTCTGGCACAGTAAAAGAAATAAATCGTGGTGCTAAACGTGTGCTGCAATCTGTTGTTATTGAAGTAGCAGGCAGTGAGCAAATCACCTTTGACTCTTTCAGTGCAGATGAGCTTTCGAGCTTAGGGCGTGAAAAAGCCAAAGAAGTACTTATCCAGTCAGGTCAGTGGACGGCACTTCGTGTTCGCCCATTTAGCAAAGTAGCGGCTGTGGATGAAAATCCTAGTTCTATTTTTGTGACTGCAATCGACACAAACCCATTAGCTGCAGATCCTGCAGTGATTATTGCCGAAAATGCAGCTGCATTTGAAGCGGGTCTTGCTGTTGTTTCGCGTTTGACAGACGGTAAAGTATTTGTGTGTAAAAAAGCAGGCAGCCAAGTTCCTAGCTCATCTATCGCTCAAGTAGAAGTACATGAGTTTGGTGGTGTGCATCCGGCTGGCCTAGTTGGCACTCATATTCATCATCTTGATGCTGTATCTGTTAGCAAAAAAGTGTGGCACATTGGTTACCAAGACGTTATTGCGTTTGGTCACTTGTTCCTTACTGGTGAAATTTACACAGACCGTGTTATTTCGCTTGCAGGTCCTCGCGTTAAAAACCCACGTTTAGTGAAAACACAACTAGGTGCTTCATTGGATGACTTAGTAGCTGGTGAATTAGAAGACGGAGATAACCGCGTTATTTCTGGTTCTGTTTTATCGGGTTCTATTTCAAACGGTGTTCATGCATTCTTAGGTCGTTACCACGTTCAAGTATCTGTTTTACTTGAAGGTCGCGAAAAAGAATTGTTTGGCTGGATTGCACCGGGTAGTAATAAATTCTCTGTAACGCGTACATTCCTTTCTCACCTTGCACCGAGTCGTTTATTTAAAATGACAACGTCTACAGGTGGTTCAAAACGTGCCATGGTACCAATCGGTAGCTACGAGCGCGTAATGCCGTTAGATATTTTGCCAACTCTATTATTACGTGACTTAATCGCACGTGACTTAGACAGTGCAATTTCATTAGGCGCGCTTGAACTTGATGAAGAAGATTTAGCGTTATGTACCTTCGTTTGTCCAGGCAAATACGAGTATGGTTCTATCCTGCGCGATTGCTTAACTACGATCGAGAAGGAAGGCTAGAGAGATGGGTTTAAAAAAATATCTAGAAGATATCGAGCCGAATTTTGAAGCCGGTGGTAAATATGAAAAGTTCTACGCTCTGTATGAAGCAGCAGCAACAATTTTTTATACACCAGGCTATGTAAATAAAGGCGCGACACACGTACGCGATAACATCGACCTAAAACGCATGATGATTTTAGTGTGGATGGCGACGTTCCCAGCTATGTTTTTTGGTATGTTCAACATCGGTCATCAGGCCGCAGGTGCTTTGGCACAAGGTTTTGAACTAGCAAATTCTTGGCAGGTTGGTCTGTTCCAGTTATTCGGCGGTGAGTTAACTGCTGAATCAGGCTGGGGCGCTAAAATGTTCTACGGAGCATGTTTCTTCTTACCTATCTACGCAGTAACGTTTGCTGTAGGTGGTTTTTGGGAAGTTATATTTGCTTCAGTGCGTAAACATGAAATTAACGAAGGTTTCTTTGTAACGTCTGTTTTATTTGCACTAATACTGCCTGCTACAATTCCTTTATGGCAAGTTGCGTTAGGTATTACGTTTGGTGTTGTAATCGCTAAAGAAATCTTTGGTGGTACTGGCCGTAACTTCCTAAACCCTGCTTTAGCGGGCCGTGCGTTTTTATTCTTCGCATACCCAGCTCAAATTTCTGGTGACACGGTATGGACAGCAGTAGATTCTTTCTCTGGTGCAACTATGCTAGGCCAAGCATTCGCTGGCACACTTGATTATGCAAACATGGAATTATGGTGGAATGCGTTTTACGGTTTCATCCAAGGTTCTGTAGGTGAGACATCTACACTTGCAATATTAGCTGGTGGTTTGTTCTTAATATATGTTCGTATTGCTTCTTGGCGCATCGTATTAGGTGTATTCCTAGGTATGGTAGCAACTGCGTTTTTATTAAATGCGGTAGGCTCAGAAAACAACCCAGTATTTGCAATGCCTTGGCATTGGCATTTAGTACTAGGTGGATTTGCATTCGGTATGTTCTTTATGGCTACTGACCCTGTTTCTGCTGCATTTACCAATAAAGGTAAGTTCGCTTACGGCGCACTTATTGGCTTTATGGTAGTTATGATCCGTGTTGTGAATCCTGCTTTCCCTGAAGGTATGATGCTAGCAATCTTATTTGCTAACTTATTCGCTCCATTGTTCGATCACTTTGTAGTGCAAGCTAATATCAAACGGAGGTTGGCACGTAATGTCTAGTAATAACGAATCAATCGGCAAAACGTTAACGGTTGTTGTTGCACTGTGTTTAGTGTGTGCAATTATTGTATCGTTTGCTTCTGTACAGCTTCGTCCTTTACAGCAAGCTAATAAAAACAAAGATATTCAAAGCAATATCTTAGCTGCTGCGGGCATCGATAAAGTTGAAAATGTATTAGAAACATTTGACGCAAAAATCGAAGCACGCGTTGTAAATATGACTACGGGTGAGTTTGTAGATACAGATCCAACAATCTTCGACTTTGAAAAAAGCAAATATGATGCTGAATTAAGCGTTTCTCTTAAAGAGAAAGGCGTAACAGACATTGCTGGTATTCAACGTGTGACTAAAGAGTCGCCGGTGTATATCTCTAAAAAAGAAGATGGTTCAGTTGATGCAATCATTCTTCCTATCCAAGGCTACGGCTTATGGGGCTTAATGTATGGTTTTATCTCGCTTGAAAGCGATGGTGAAACGGTTAAAGGTATTATCTTTTACAAGCATAATGAAACCCCTGGTCTTGGTGGCGAAATTCAAAACCCACAGTGGACTGCAACATGGGAAGGCAAAGAACTGCCAATTCAAATTGTTAAAGGTACTGCGGGCGGTGATGAGCATAAGATCGATGGTCTTTCAGGTGCTACATTAACGTCTAACGGTGTTGACAATGCAGTTGACTTTTGGACTGGTGAAAATGGCTTTGGCCCTTTCCTTGCAAAAGTACGTAAAGGAGCATTGAAATAATGGCTGATTCTAAAGAAATGAAGGCTGTCCTGTTTGGTCCGGTTTTAGCTAACAACCCAATCGCATTACAAGTACTTGGTATTTGTTCTGCGCTAGCGGTAACGTCTAGCTTAAAAAATGCGTTAATCATGTCAATCGCATTGACATTAGTAACTGCGTTTTCGAGCTTCTTTATCTCGCTTATTCGTAACCAGATCCCATCATCTGTACGTATCATCGTACAAATGACAATTATTGCATCGTTAGTAATCGTTGTTGACCAAGTACTACAAGCATTCTCTTACGCTACGGCAAAAGAGCTTTCTGTATTCGTTGGTCTAATTATTACTAACTGTATCGTAATGGGTCGTGCGGAAGCATACGCGATGAAATCGCCACCACTTATGTCATTCCTTGACGGTATTGGTAACGGCTTAGGCTACTCTGTAGTACTTCTTACTGTTGGCTTTATTCGTGAGCTATTTGGTAAGGGTTCACTATTCGGTGTTGATATTATCCCATTAGTACAAGATGGCGGTTGGTATCAGCCTATGGGTCTATTGATTTTACCACCGAGTGCATTCTTCATTATTGGTTTATTCATTTGGGTACTTCGTACCTTTAAGAAAGACCAAGTAGAAGCTAAAGCGTAAGGGGCAAACAGTGGAACATTATATTAGTTTATTTGTAAAAGCCGTTTTTATTGAGAACTTAGCGTTGTCATTCTTCTTAGGCATGTGTACTTTTTTAGCAGTATCTAAAAAAGTAACTACATCAATTGGCCTAGGTATAGCGGTTATAGTTGTATTAGGTATTTCAGTACCAGTTAACAACTTGGTTTACCATGCGGTACTTGCACCAGGCTCACTAGCTTGGTTAGGTTACCCAGATGCAGACCTTAGCTTTTTACGTTTCTTAACTTTCATCGGTGTTATTGCAGCACTTGTGCAAATTTTGGAAATGGCATTAGATAAGTTTTTCCCTGCACTATACAACGCATTAGGTATCTTCTTACCACTTATCACAGTTAACTGTGCAATATTTGGTGCGGTATCATTCATGGTTGAGCGTAACTATAACTTCGGCGAGTCTGTTGTTTATGGTATTGGCGCTGGTGTAGGTTGGGCGCTTGCAATTACTTTACTTGCAGGTATCCGTGAGAAAATGAAATATTCAGACGTGCCAGACGGCCTACGTGGTTTAGGTATTACCTTCATCACTGTTGGTTTAATGGGACTTGGCTTTATGTCATTCTCTGGTATTTCACTGTAAAGGTAGCGAGGATAAATCATGGATTATCAGATTTTCTTAGGCGTTGGTGTTTTCATCGCTATCGTTGTACTACTAGTTTTAGTGATTATTGGTGCTAAATCTAAGTTAGTTGCGAGCGGTGACATCATCATCAGCATTAATGGCGACCCAGACAAAGCCATTAAAACATCAGCAGGTAGCAAGCTTTTAGGCGCGCTATCTGAGTCAGGTATTTTCGTATCATCTGCATGTGGTGGCGGTGGCTCTTGTGGTCAGTGTCGTGTTCACATTAAAGAAGGTGGCGGCGATATCTTACCAACTGAACTTGATCACATTTCTAAAGGTGAAGCCCGTGAAGGCTGTCGTTTAGCGTGTCAGGTAAATGTTAAAAACGACATGGAAATTGAGCTTGAAGAGTCAATTTTCGGTGTTAAGAAGTGGGATTGTGAAGTTATCTCTAATGATAACAAAGCAACGTTCATTAAAGAACTTAAGCTGCAAATTCCAGATGGCGAGTCAGTGCCTTTCCGTGCGGGTGGTTACATCCAAATCGAAGCACCCGCTCACCACGTTAAATACTCTGAATTTGAAATTCCTGAAGAGTATCGTGGCGACTGGAACCACTTTGGTTTCTTCGACCTGGAGTCAAAAGTAGACGAAGAGACTATTCGTGCTTACTCAATGGCTAACTACCCGGAAGAAGAAGGCATAATTATGCTTAACGTGCGTATCGCTACGCCTCCACCAAGAAACCTTAGCTTGCCTTGTGGTAAAATGTCATCGTACATTTGGTCATTAACAAAAGGCGACAAGGTAACTATTTCTGGTCCATTTGGTGAGTTCTTTGCTAAAGATACTGACGCAGAAATGATTTTTGTTGGTGGTGGTGCTGGTATGGCGCCAATGCGTTCACATATCTTTGACCAACTTAAACGTTTGAACTCTAAACGTAAGATGAGCTTTTGGTATGGTGCACGTTCTAAACGTGAAATGTTCTACGTAGAAGATTTTGACGGCCTAGCTGCCGATAATGAGAACTTCGTATGGCATACAGCACTTTCAGATCCGCAACCTGAAGATAACTGGGAAGGCTATACAGGCTTTATCCATAACGTGTTATTTGAGAACTATCTTAAAGATCACGAAGCGCCAGAAGATTGTGAGTACTACATGTGTGGTCCTCCAATGATGAACGCGGCAGTTATCACAATGCTTAAAGACTTAGGTGTAGAAGACGAAAATATCTTATTAGATGATTTCGGTGGCTAACACCATACCAAAACACATTCGTTTTGGTTAAAATACCAGCCTCGTTGCACTTAGTGTTACGAGGCTTTTTTTATTCTTTATTTTATAAGTAGGCTTTCATGAATCGAGTGGGTGCATCTCAAAGCGTTATAGCTTTATTTTTTATTACATTGACTTTATTACTCACTGGTTGTGGCGAAAAGCCAACACCAGAAGGTGTTTTTTTAGAAGGTAGAACAATGGGCACTACTTATCATATTAAGTTTTATGATGAGCAAGCGCAGTTATCACCTAAAGCATTACAAGCACAAATAGACGACGTGCTAAAAAATGTAAACCAGTCAATGTCTACTTATATTGATGACTCTGAAATAAATACATTTAACAGGCTACCTGCTAATCAAGTTATGCCTATCAGTGAAGACTTTAGGGCTGTAATAAGTGAATCGATTCGCATAGGTAAGTCAACAAAAACTCTCGATGTGACGATGGGCCCTTTAATAGATTTATGGGGCTTTGGACCTGATAAAAAGCCAACTAAGCGCCCAACTGATGAAGCACTTGCTGCAATGATTGAAAAAATTGGTGTAGATAAACTTAATCTTACAGAGCAGGGGCTGGCTAAAACTGTTGATGGATTGGAGCTGTCATTTTCAGCTACTGCTAAAGGCTATGGTATTGATAAAGTAGCGCAGCTATTAGAAAGTCACAGTATTACTAATTATATGGTTGAGATTGGCGGTGAGCTTCGCATTGGCGGCGAAAAGCCTAATAATCAAGATTGGAAAATTGCAATTGAGCAACCTGATGCCAAGCCTGGTGAGCGAAAGGTGCACCGTGTTTTATCGCCTGGCACAAATGGTATTGCTACATCAGGTGATTATCGTATTTTTTATGAAATGGATGGTGAGATTTATACCCATCTAATTGATCCGGTAACGGGTATGCCAATTAAACACGACTTAGTATCGGTTACTGTATTGCACCCAAGTGCAATGGCTGCGGATGGCCTGGCGACAGCGCTTACTGTAATGGGGATGGATAAAGCACAAGCATATGCAGAGCAACATGATTTACCTGTTTATTTAATAGCTAAATCACAAGAAGGGCTAATAACGTATTCAAGCCCTGCATTTAAGCCATACTTGTAATATAATTAATCTTAATTTAGGTTGGTTTAAGCCTAGAGCAATATTCTAACCTAATTTTTAGAATAGACTTTACTCGCATCTAAATTGTATTTTAGTGTATAATTTAATAGTCGCTTAAGAATGCTTGAGCATAATTTATTGCTGATCAATAGGGGCTAAGCAATGTCACTTTTTCTTCTTACTTTTGGCTTACTAATTTTAATAGTTTCGGCGATGGCTGTTGGTATGATCGTGCAAAAAAAATCTATGGCGAGCAGCTGTGGTGGTCTAGGCTCTGTAGGTATTGATAAAGCCTGCGATTGTGATGACCCATGTGATAAACGTAAAAACCGCATGGCTAAAGAGCAAGCTTGGAAAGAAAATCAAATTATCTAAATTTGTAAAATAATCAATTTTATAAAAAGCGCTTTTAAAGCGCTTTTTTTGTGCCTGCTATTTGTGTATGTATTTAGCTTCTAAATAAACGCAACCTTAATGTATTAGACCAAAGTCTATAAGTTAGTTTTTTTCATCCATTAGGTTTATTTTTCTCGTTTGTCAAATTGGAGCTAACACTCTAAAGTTTAATCATAGACACAGAGCAAGGCTCTCGTCATAAGCTTGAGGCATAAGTTAGCCTCGCTTAAAAGAATCTTTATATTGTGTGTGAAGATGTTGTCAGTGTGAAAGGCAACTCAAGTTCGGTGGTGACTTAGCTTGGGTTGTTTTTATCCCCTACAATTGCCACACAGTGTAAACCAAGAATCTTTATATTGTGTGTGAAGATGTTGTCAGTGTGAAAGGCAGCTCAAGTTCGGTGGATTCACTTCCATAAATAACAGCTTGAGTTGTTTTTATTCCCTACAATTGCCACGTAGTGTAAACCAAAAATCTTTATATTGTGTGTGAAGATGTTGTCAGTGTGAAAG
>NZ_JAGJEI010000018.1 GCF_018100985.1 Pseudoalteromonas sp. MMG007
GACGGAACCTATCAGTTTTGTGTATCTAAATTACATATGAAAATAATCCACCAAAGGTAGATTAAGTAAATTTTTTCAAATAGTATTTTCTGACAGATAAAGGAAGTAATCAAGGAGATTCTTAGGACTGGTGCTGATAGGCAGAGTCGAACTGCCGACCTCACCCTTACCAAGGGTGCGCTCTACCAACTGAGCTATATCAGCAACACAAGAACTGGAGCGGGCAGCGGGAATCGAACCCGCATCATCAGCTTGGAAGGCTGAGGTAATAGCCATTATACGATGCCCGCATAAAAATCTGTTCTTAAACTACCTCTAACCGTCAAGAATAAAGTGGTGGAGGGAGCTGGATTCGAACCAGCGAAGGCTGAGCCGTCAGATTTACAGTCTGATCCCTTTGGCCGCTCGGGAACCCCTCCACGATAATTCTCTACTAATTCACTTCCGGTAAAAGGAAAGTGGTGCCGACTAACCGAGTCGAACGGTTGACCTACTGATTACAAGTCAGTTGCTCTACCAGCTGAGCTAAGTCGGCACTGCTTTAGTACGGGGCGAGATATTAGAGTAAGGTTTATTGGGATGCAACAATAAAATTAAAAAAAATGTAATTTTTTACCTCAAATGCTCACAATTCATGCAAAACAGTGGTTTTTTATACTTTTTGGCCATGTTTACTCAGGTCGCGCCAATAATTTAAGCCTTTCATTACAAGTAGCGAATCAAAAATACTACCCGTAAATTGCTGCTGTAATAATGCGCCATAGCCACCAGCAAAGATTATTTTAGGCAATTGACTACAATTATGCTGCGCTAAGTGACGCTTTGCTTGCTCAATTGCTCCAACTGTTGCTGCTAAAGCACCATTTTTTAATCCGTTAGGGGTGTTTTTCCCTAGCTTATCTTCAAATGGTGTAGTGCCATCATCAAATACGCGTTGAGTATTTTGCGTTAAAGAGGTGGTCATCAAATCAAGGCCCGGTAAAATCCACCCGCCTAAGTGAACACCATTATCAGCAAGCACATCAATAGTGGTGGCGGTACCTGCATCAACAATAATGCACGGCGTATCTGGGTAAAGTGTAAAGCCTGCTATAAGTGCAAGCCATCTATCTATACCTAAATTGCCAACTTGATCGTATGCACAGCTAAGCTTGCCTAATTGTTTTGTTACGTTGGCTTCAAAATTAGGAACGCCATGTGTGCTTGCTTGTGCAAGTAACTCTGCCATTAATTCGCTTTTGCCTACGCAGGCATACACAACTTCAGTTATCTGCTGCCAAGGTAAATTGTTTATATTTGCAGGCTGTGCTTGCTGGTTTTGCCAAAGCACCGCTTTTAATGACGTATTGCCTACGTCGATGAGTAATCTCATGGTTGTGCCTTTCTTAGCGAAACTTCTCCGCCGTAGTAACTTTTTACCTCGCCGTCTTGGCGAATACGAATGCCACCTTGTGGGTCTATGCCTTCACAGATACCACGCCAACTTCTGTGACCTGTGTTGAGCTCTACCTGCTCGCCTGCAAACGCATTTAACGCATTCCATTGATCGTACATTGCTTGTAAACCACTTTGGCTGTACTGCAATAAACGCTTTTCTAAATAATACGTTAGTGAAGCCACCAGCATATTTTTATCAAGCTGTTGAGTGTGCTGATTTAAATCTGTCCATGCCTGATCTATATGTTGGCTAAAGCTTTCTGGCATCTGTAGGTTTATACCTACACCAATAACTAACTGGCAAGGCCCTTGTGGCTGCCCGTCTAGCTCAACTAATACGCCTGCAAGCTTTTGCTTATTTATATATATATCGTTTGGCCATTTAAGCTCTACGTCAATTTGGTATAACGCTTTAATTGCATCATAAACAGCAAGACCTACTGCGATTGATACACCCATCGCGGCTTGTAGCCCATCATCTAAACGCCAAAAATAACTGTAATACAAATTGGCACCGAACGGCGACTGCCAAACACGGCCACGTCGGCCACGCCCTGCTTGCTGCATTTCAGCCACAATGACCTTGCCCGATTCAAGCTCCGCTTTACTTTGTATGCGGCGCATAAGCTCGCTATTGGTCGAATCGATAATAGGGTGCACTTCAACATCTGCCGTGCTCGCACCTAACGCTTTGTAATGCAGATCAATTTGTGTTTTATTTAAAAGGCCCACTTGGCTATTCAAGCAATAGCCTTTGCCGGTTACTTTAAAAATGTCCAAACCCATTTCTTGTAACGTTTTAATATGTTTACTAACCGCAGCTCGACTAATTCCAAGCTCTTCACCTAACGCTTGCCCAGATACAAAACCACCTAGGTTGAGTGCATTTAAAATAGCGAGCTTGTTTCCATCTGGCGCTTTCATTGTATGGGCTCCATTTTAATATGGCATTCGCTGTGTGTATCTATTAAACGCACTTCATGCTCTAGCATAATGTTATAACGGGCATGCACCGCTTGCTGAATATGTTTAATCATTGTTATGAGGTCGCTTCCTTCACTATTTCCATGATTAACTAATACCAAGGCCTGCTGCTTATGCACCTCAATACCTGCAACTCTGTACCCTTTTAAACCTACTTGATCAATTAGCCAGCCTGCCGCTACTTTATGGTGGCTTTGCCCGTATTCATAATGGGGTAAATCCGTAAATTGCGTTAATAGCTCACCTAAATGCTGATTAGTAATAATAGGATTTTTAAAAAAACTCCCAGCATTAGCCAATGTATACGGGTTAGGTAATTTACTATTACGGGTTTGTATAACTTGTTCAAACACAGCTGTTGGCGTAACACTGCTAAGCTGTTGTAAAGGCCCGTAACTTAATACAGGTTGCCATTTTTTAGGCAGTGCAAAATCAACGCGAGTGATCACCGCTCTATTTTTAAGTGAATGCTTAAATATGGAGTCTCTGTAGGCAAATTCACACTGTTCATTATTAAGTGCGTGCACGGCCTTAGTGGTTATATCAAAGTACTCTACTGACTCTACAAATTTTGCAATCTCAACACCGTAAGCACCAATATTTTGTACTGGTGATGCGCCAACAGTACCTGGTATAAGTGCTAAGTTTTCAAGCCCTGGAATGTTTTTATCAAGCAAGTAACTTACTAATGCATGCCAATTTTCGCCTGCGGCAACACTAATTAAAAAGTCATCTTCTCGTTCAGTAACTTTAATGCCTTTGGTCGCCATTTTTATTACTGTACCTGTGTAATCATTTAAAAAAACGGTATTACTGCCCTCACCTAATAGACAAAATGGTGTGTTAAAGCTTTGCGCTTTAAGTTGCTCAAGCTGAGTAATTTCAACAAAATTTTGGCATTGGCTGTTTAATGCAAATGTATGTAAGGAGTGTAATGAATACGCCACAAAGCTCTCTAAAGTTACCGGTAACTAATCGCAATAGTTTACCTCATCGTCGCAAATGTGGCACTAGATTGTAAAAATCACTCAACCCACTGCGGCAATCGTGATATAAAACCAGCACTTTTTTATTTGTGTTCAGGGTAATTATGAAAATTAAACCTCTTTTTTTAAGCCTCGCTATGGCAGGTATGTGTTCGCAAGCAATGGCTAATGCGATTGACCAAAACTCGTATGCTAACCTTGATGACGTTGTGACTACTCACTTAAACCTTGATTTAGATGTCGATTTTGCCGACAAGCAGTTAGAAGGTTTTGTTGAGCACACACTAAAGTGGAATAATTCAAAAAGTAAAACATTAGTACTTGATACTCGCGACTTAGACATTGATAAAGTAATGTATCAAGACGTCGACGGCAGCTGGCACAAAGCAGACTACACACTTGCTAAGCGTGACGACGTAAAAGGTTCTAAATTAACAATTAAATTTAAAGATCAAGCTGCCAAAGCCCGTATTTACTACAACAGCCGCCCAGAAGCATCAGGTTTACAATGGCTAACACCAGAGCAAACAGCCAGCAAAACACATCCTTTTATGTACAGCCAATCGCAAGCTATTCATGCTCGTAGCTGGATCCCAGTGCAAGATACCCCTGCAATGCGTGTGACATATTCTGCGCGAATTCATACACCAAAAGATATACGTGCGGTTATGAGTGCCGATAATAAAGACGCACTTTATAAAGATGGCGACTACATTTTTGACATGCCTCAAGCGATTTCTCCTTACCTTATTGCCATTGGTGCGGGTAACTTAGAATTTAAAGCCATGTCGCGCCAAACAGGTATTTTTGCTGAACCTGAAATTTTAGATGCATCGGTTGCTGAGTTTAACGACACACAAGCCATGATCGACAAAACCAACGAAATGTATGGTGAGTACGCATGGGGCCGTTACGATTTACTTATGCTTCCGCCTAGCTTCCCATTTGGTGGCATGGAAAATCCACGCCTATCGTTTATTACACCTACTGTAGTGGCAGGCGATAAAAGCTTAGTTAACCTAATTGCGCATGAGCTTGCTCATTCGTGGTCTGGTAACTTAGTCACTAATGCAACGTGGGAAGATTTATGGTTAAACGAAGGTTTTACCTCGTACGTTGAAAACCGCATTATGGAAGAAGTGTTTGGCCGTGACCGCGCTGTTATGGAACAAGCATTAGATGCAGCAGGCTTACGCGCTCAGCTTAAAACGATTGATGCGCCAGATACCCGCCTTAACTTAAAACTTAATGGCCGCGACCCAGATGATGCATTTAGCTCAGTGCCATACACTAAAGGTCAGTTATTTTTAATTTACCTAGAAGAAAAATATGGCCGTGATAAGTTTGACCCGTTTGTAAAAGCGTACTTTAAAGAGTTTTCGTTCAAATCGCTGACCACTGCGCAATTTGTTACTTACTTAAAAGCTAACTTAATTGAAAAATACCCAGGCGTTGTAAGCATGGATAAAGTAAATGAGTGGATTTTTGAACCAGGTTTACCAAGCGATGCACCAAACCCTACTTCTGATGCGTTTGATAAGGTAGACACTGCAACAGCAGCATGGCTAAAAGGCGACACAACTGCAGCTGAACTACCAACAGCGCAGTGGACAGTGCATGAATGGCTACATTTTTTAAATAATCTACCACGTGATTTAAGCTTAGATAAAATGAGTGAGCTAGATAATCAATTTAACTTAACGCAATCAACTAACGCTGAACGAGCTTTTGCCTGGTTTATGCTTGCGGTAGGTAATGGTTATCAGCCAATTTACCCTGCGCTTGATAAGCACTTATCAGGTATTGGTCGTCGTAAATTAATTGTTCCGTTATATAAATCACTCATCACTAACGGTAAAAAAGAGTGGGCACAAAGCGTGTACTTAAAAGCACGTCCGGGTTACCACCCACTTGCACAAGGTACTATTGACGCATTATTTGAATAAATAATAGCGTTAACTAAAAAGGGCCAAATTTAATTTGGCCCTTTTGTTTTTGTACTATTTTATTTTGTTACTTTTTCTAAAAATGCTTTTCGTTCCGTTGCAGTGGCTTGCTGCCACCAAAAATCGAGCATTTGGGGTGCACTTGGCATTCCTTTCCCATTTATAGGCGCAATAGGCTTTATTGGCTGACTAGGACGTGAAGGCCCTGCTGGAACTGTGTTTTGCATTGCAGGTTTATTACTTGCAAGCTGGGTATTAGAAACAACACTTAAAGGTATCGCCACCGCGCTACTTTTTGCTTTTAAACTTACTTGTGGTGCTTCAGCGAACACTTTTGCAGACACTGCATTTTCAGCACGGTTAAACACTAAGGTATAGTCTTTACCAGCCTCAATAGTTACATTCACCCAAAACGGTTCTGACTCTACAACTTCGTGTGTATCGTAATCATCTTCGTATAAGTCTGTATATTTGAGTTTTAGTTGATAAGTGCCCGGTGCAAGCTCTACATCATCAATACGGCTAAACAAAGAACTTTCCAGTATACGATCGCCCACTTGCAAAGGAACAAACTCTTCTGGGAAGTGAATATTTTCAGCATTAGCAGAAGAACTAAGTAGTAATGCAACAGCACTACCTATTAAAATTGGTTTAAGCATATTAACTCCTTTATTTGATTTCAGTTTGACACTGCTTTGAAAGTTTGTCATTAGTGAGCTTAAATTTCGTACCACTTAATTAGGGACACAGCATGAGCCAAGAAACTATTTTTACCAAAATAATAAATAAAGAAATCCCAGCAGACATTATTTATGAGGACGAAGACACACTTGCATTTAAAGATATAAACCCACAAGCCCCTTTTCACGCTCTTATTATCCCAAAAAAAGCAATTTCAACAATCAATGATATTACGCCTGAGAACTCTCATTTAGTCGGTAATTTATATGTGGTTGCTGCTAAATTAGCAAAACAATATAACTTTAGCGATGAAGGTTACCGCGTAGTAATGAACTGTAATGAACATGGTGGACAAACTGTTTACCACATACATTTACACATGCTTGGCGGTAAAGAAATGGGTTGGCCACCGTATCAGAGCACTAAAAAGTAAATTAATTATTTTAGTGAAATTATCCGGCTCAAATATTTAGTTACAAATGTTATGGTTTTTCATGATTATAAAGTGAAAAACAGTTACTTATTTGCAACATTTTATGTTTAAATAATCGTAAAATCGTATTTGTTCTTGAGTACATCGGCGACTTCCTAATACAAAAGGTGTGGAAGTCGTGGTAAACTCAATCAGTCAGCTTTATAAAAGAGTAAAAAACATGAGCAGTTCAGCCTTTTTGTTATTAGATCAAGAGCCAATTAACACTATTGGTATTAACGTTTTAGAACCTTTGTTAAAAACGCAAGGCCTTGACGTAACCACTGGTACAAACATTTTAGATGTGCCTGAAGGGACTCGACTTCTGTTTATTGAAACATCTAATAAAGATGCATGGGGAAAGCTAAAAGAACAATTAGTAAACCTACGTATTAAATGCGATATCATATTATTTAATCTAGACGAAAACCCAGAGCTCGCTAACCGCGCGCTATTAAGCGGTATTCGTGGTGTTTTTTACACAACAGATAACGCCGATGTATTAATGAAGGGCATTCGTTTATTACTTGAAGATCAACTTTGGTACCGCCGCGATATAATGTGTAACGCACTAAACCGTATGCTTCAGTTTAATAAAGATGCACTACATAAACTAACCGAAGGTGATATAGAGCCTGTTAAACTTACAAAGCGAGAGAAAGCAATAATCTCACTTATGAGCAAAGGTTCTAAAAACAAAGAGATTGCAGAAGATTTAAGTATTAGCCCGCACACAGTTAAAACTCACTTATACAGCGCATTTAGAAAAACTAAATGTCGTAATCGTATTGAGCTACTATCTTGGGCACAGCAAAATATTCCAGACGAAATTCGCTAATCTAAATATTTATTGGTAACTTTAAAAACAGACACTTAAGTGTCTGTTTTTGTATGTGTTATATGCTTGTCTAATACCATACTTTTTATTATTCTCAACTAAACTCCTTTTGCTGGAATATTAATGCTCGACTCCTTTACTCTTTTTTTTGCCAGCATTGCGACTATGATCGTCATGACTTTTCTTAACTTTTTAACATGGCGAACAAATAAAAATACTCCTGGTACGCTACTTTATATTTTTTATCCCATTTTATTGCTGGGTGCTGCAATAGGCTTTACCACAGTAGTCGAAAGTCACAACCTTGTTGTAGTAAGCATTGCCACCCTAATGATGTTTTCAGCGTCACTGGTGCATTGCTTGTCGTTAAGCCAGTTTTTAAATTACCGGGGCTTAAGCTTTAAATTTCTGTGCTCATTTACTCTTTTTAGCGCTGTAATGCTATTTTACTACTCATTTATAAACCCATCATTAGAAGAGCGAATACTAGCCTCAGATTTACAACACATAACCGAAGCAATATTTTTACTTTATATTTTTATAAAGTATGCCCGTAAGCCCTACCCCAATGGCAGTATTGTTTACATAACCATTTTAACGTTGGTTGTATTTAGCTTTATTGGCCGCTCATTTTTTATGGGTAACATCAACCAAGCAACGTTATCAGAAAGCGGCTGGTTTAGTTTATTACTTTTTTTGAATGGTGTTATTGCTCCCATGTTTTATGCCGCAGGCATGGCACTATTATGTAATGAACGCAGAGAGCAAAACTTAAACCAATTAGCCGACAAAGCACAAAAAGATTTGGAAATACGTGGCTTATTTTTATCAACGATTAGCCACGAAATACGCACTCCACTTAATGGCATACTCGGCAGTGCGCAACTGGTTATGAACCAAACAAGTGACACGCGAAATAAAGCCTACTGCGAGGCAATTATTAACTCCACCGAGTCACTTAACTTATTGGTCGATAAAGTACTCGACTATGCAAGCCTAGATCAAAGCGATGAAGCGCTTTACGAGGAGGATATAGAATTTAAGACATGGCTTAATAACTTATGCTTGTTATTGAGCCCGCTTGCAGAGCAAAAACAGCTTAAGTTTGAGCTAATTTGTAATATTCCCGAGCAAGCATGTTATTACTGCGACCAACAAAAATTAAGGCAAATAATTATTAACTTAGTGGGCAACGCCATTAAGTTTACTGATTACGGAAGTGTTAAAATTCAGGTCGACTTAGTCCTCGAAAAGCAGCTTGAGCACACCATAAAAGTTAGTGTAAAAGACTCAGGCCCCGGCATCGAAAACGACGAAATAGCCTATCTCACAGAGCCTTATGTACAAAGTAGTGCCGGCAAAGAAAAAGGCGGCACAGGCCTTGGCCTTGCTATTACTAGTCGACTTTTAGAAAAACTAGGCAGTCGCTTAGAAATAGCCAGCCAATTAGGCACAGGCAGTGTATTTAGCTTTTCTGTAACCTTTGCTATAGGCGAATTAAGCCTTGTAGAGCAACGCCACCAAACAAAGGATTACCTAACAGGCCTAGATGTTTTGCTGGTTGAAGATTTAGATTTAAACCAAAAAATTGCCATTGAATTTATGGCCGATGATGAGCATAAAATTAAGCTTGCCAAAGATGGTAAAAGCGCTATTGAGCTGATGCAAGCCCATCATTTCGATGTTGTATTGCTTGATATGAACTTACCTGACTTCACAGGGCAAGAAGTACTCAAGCAGCTAAAACGCATAGATCATAAAAACCAGCGCACCCCTGTACTTGCTTTTACAGCAAGCCTTAGCCCTGATGAAGTAAAGGAATATTTATCTTTAGGAATAAAAGACATTGTGGGTAAGCCAATAAAACACGAAAAACTAAGACAAGCGCTTAGTGATTCTCAATCAAATCAGACAACAAATATTGCCGTAGAGCTTGTTGATACCTTATATGATGAAACCGCCGCAGAAACGCTAACGAGTTCGTTTAGTGAAGACGAAGTGTCGTCTATTTATAATGAGTTTGTCCTCTCTGCGCGTAACAAACTAATACGTTGCCAAGGTTTAATAGACCATCAACCCGAGCAATGCATTAAGTTATTGCACCGCCAAGCAAGCACCGCTTTACAACTCGGATTTAACCGCTACGGCATTGAACTGAAAAAGATAGAGCGCCGATTGCTTGATAATAAACCCCATAACAACCTGCTTGATGAAGCGTTAGAACTATGGCAGCGCAGCCTAGAGCAATATTTAAAGTACGTGCGCGGGCAGTTGGGGTAATGGGCTTTTTTGCAGGTTAAGGTTTTTATTCTCTACCATACTTATCATTAAATCGCTCTATGTCGCTTTCATCTAGTACAGCGCCGGTTTGCACTTCAATGACTATTAACGGCTCTTTTTGATTGTTAGCTAAACTGTGTATTTGTTTTGCTGCAATATAGCAAGATTGGTCATGGTTGAGTGTTAATGCTTGCTCATCAATACGAACATCAGCAATACCCAATACCACCACCCAATGCTCTGCACGATGCTGATGGCGCTGCGTCGAAAGTTTAGCACCGCTATTAACGGTTATTTTTTTAACTTTAAAACCACTACCTTCAACCAAAGTGCGGTAGTTACCCCATGGACGATACACAATCTGATGGTGATTGAGTTTATCGCTTTGGCCCATTGCTAATTGTTTTAGTAATAAAGGTAAGCCATCGAGCTTATTTTTATCGGCAACAAGTGTGGCGTCGTGAGTGTGAATAATGGCTAAGTCACTTACCCCAAGCGTTGCGATACTATGGTCATGTTCGCTAATAACAAAATTATTAGTACTGTTTTGCGCTATATGATTTTGGTTTTCATTATTACCGTGCGCATCTTGCTTAGTAAGACTTGCAAGAGCACTAAAGCTACCTACATCACTCCATTTAAGCGCAACAGGTATCACCGCTACATTATTGCTGCGCTCTAAAATAGCGTAATCAATAGAGTCACTTGGGCAGTTTTTAAGTGGCTCTATGTTTGGCCTTGTAAAGCCTAAGTCGTGTGAAAACTGAGATGCCGCTTTTACACTGTGCGCTATTTTTGGCGCAAAACGTTCAAGCTCATTTAAATAAGCACGTGGCGTAAATAAAAACATGCCGCTATTCCAACTATAACCGCCTTCAGCTAAGTATTTTTGCGCCGTAGCTAGGTTTGGCTTTTCTTTAAATTCAGCGACTTCAAAGCAGTTTGAGCCGGAAATTTTACTGCCTTGCTTTATATAGCCAAACCCGGTGTGCGCCTTGGTGGGTGTGATTGAAAATGTAATTAGCATACCTTGCTCAGCTAACTTAACAGCATCATTTAACTGAAGTGTTAGCTCAGCAAAGTTTTCAATATGATGATCGGCTGGCATCACCAACATTGGCCCTTCAATACCCTGCTGTAGTGCGTAATGTGCAGCTAACGCAATAGCAGGTGCCGTATTTTTACCCTGCGGCTCTAGTAAAAGCCCTTGCGGGTTAGCAATTGTGCTTTGCTCGGCGGCAATAAAACGGTGTTGTTCGTTACAAACAAGTATTGGCTTTGCAAACTGATCACCTGATACACGCGCTAAAGTGCTTTGTAATAACGAGTGCGTGTTATCAAGCAAGGGTAAAAATTGCTTAGGCATAGCTTGGCGAGAAAGCGGCCATAACCGAGTGCCAATGCCGCCAGCTAAAATTACCGGTGTAATAAGGGATGTATTCATAAAGCCGCCAATAAAAATATCAGCAGCTATTTTAGCACTTAATATTTTTAGTGCTACGTGAAGATAATTTAAGTTAGCGTAAACTGATCTGCATCTAAATAAGCGGGAAACGCGGTTTTAAAATCTTCCAGCGGTGCTTTTTCAAGCGTTACAGTGAGTAACTCTTGCGTATTATCTTTTGCTTTAGCGAGCGTATCGCCTTTAAAGTCGTATACGGCCGTACCGCCATTGTGCGCTTCGCCGTTACCGTCATCACCAACACGGTTTACGGCCACTACGTAACATAGGTTTTCCATTGCGCGGGCCATAAGTAATGTATCCCAAATGTGGCGACGAACCGCAGGCCAGTTAGCTACGTTTATCATTACATCGTAGTCGTTGTTATTACGCTGAAACACCGGAAACCGTAGGTCGTAGCACACCTGTGGAAGTAGCTTAAAGCCATTAATTTCAAATGTTTTACGCGCTTGTCCTGCTACAACATAGTCGCCCTCACTTCCTAACCTAAATAAATGACGTTTGTCGTAATAATTCACTTCACCTTTAGGGGTTACCCAATAAAACCGATTGGCTTTTTTATCGCCTTGTGCAACTAATACCGACCCTGCAATAACTGCGTTATGCTTATGTGCTTGCGTTTTTAGCCAAGTGAGTACTTTGCCGTTTTCAGGCTCTGCACAATCAAGGTTAATAGCAAAACCAGTGGCAAAGGTTTCGGGTAATAAAATTAAATCGGGGTTAGCGGTTATCTCTGCTAATTTTTTATCGAACATGGCTAAATTGGCGTCTTTATCGAGCCAGTGCAGCTCACTTTGCACTAAGGTAAGCGTTAAAGTTGACATAATATTTGCGCAGCCTCTATTAAGGTTTCATCGTTTTTAGCAAAACATAGTCGAATCACTTTATCATTTGAGGGCTGCTTATAAAACACACTAAGCGGAATTGCCGCAACACCTGCCTGCTCTACAAGCCAGTGACAAAAATTAACATCGCTTAAGTCAGACACATCACTATAATCGAGTAATAAAAAGTAAGTGCCTTGGCTTGGTAAAATGTTAAAGCGGCTATCACTCAAATGCTTTATTAATAAATCGCGTTTTTGCTGATAAAAACCACTTAACTCATCTACATGCCCACCTTGTTGCTCTAGCATATCGGCAAGTGCATGCTGCGCTGGCGTAAAGCTTGAAAATGTAACGTATTGATGGATTTTTCTAAACTCAGTAGCTAGGTGTGCAGGTGCAATACAGTAACCCATTTTCCAACCTGTACTATGAAATGTTTTACCAAAGCTTGATATAACAAAGCTTTTTTCTCTTAGTTGCTCATCACGCAGCATACTTAAATGTTGCTGGCCGTCAAAAGTGATGTGCTCATAAACCTCATCGCTAATTACAAATAAGTTGTGAGCACTTACCAACTCTTTAAGTGCTTTTATATCTTGCGGCTGAAGTATTTTACCACTTGGGTTATGTGGCGTATTAATAATGATAGCGCGGGTGTTTTTTGTAATTGCTTGGCTAACTATCTGCCAATCGATTGTATAATTTGGCGCATTTAACGCAACATTTACTGCCTTACCGCCTGCTAACTCAATAGCGGGTTGGTAAGAGTCATAAGCGGGGTCGAATACGATGACTTCATCATCAGGGCGTACTATAGTTTGAATAGCAACAAATAGCGCCTCAGTAGCACCCGATGTAACCGTAACTTGCTCTGCCGCATTAATTTTTGCAGCGTATTTTCGCTCAACCAAATTGGCTATTTCTTGCTGTAATCGTGGTACACCGCTTGAGGGCGAATACTGATTTACACCTTGCTGAACATAGTAATTCAACTGTGTTTTTAAAAGTGCGGGAGCGTCGAATTCAGGAAAGCCTTGCGATAAGTTAATTGCTGAAAAATGATTAGCTAAGCCACTCATTTGGCTAAATATACTAACACCTAAATTTGGTAATTTACTTTCAAACACGTGATGCCCTTAATGATGGTTTTGCGCTCAAAGCGATGCTATCATTGCTTAAAACAGAAGTATAGCCGTCTAAAATAACAAACTTAATGCTCATTAGTGAGGAACGTATGCAAAACAATACCGCTATTTCACAACTTATTGAAGCTGGAAAGTGGGTAAGCCAAAAAGGCTGGGTACCTGCAACTGGTGGAAATTTTTCATCGCGCACTGCATCAGGGTTTGTAGTTACCGCTAGCGGCTTTGATAAAGGCCAACTGGGTACACACACCTTCATTGAGCTTGACCATGAAGGAAACCGCATTAAAGGTGCTGGCAACCCATCGGCCGAAACACAACTGCATTTAGGTATGTACAAACTTATACCGCACGCTAACGTAGTGCTGCATACGCACTCGGTTGCGGCAACCGTATTATCGCGAGTTATAAAAAGCCATACGCTAAATTTATCAGGTTACGAAATGCAAAAGTCGCTCAGTGGTGTTACCTCACACTTAGATACCCTGAGCATCCCTATTTTTGAAAACGACCAAGATATAGAACGCTTAGGTTTGCTGTTAAGCGATCATCATTTACATACCCCTATTGAGCATGCTGTATTAATTCGTGGACATGGCGTGTACGTAGTTGGACGCAATTACAAAGAAGCGCTTCGCCACTTAGAAGGCCTAGAGTTTTTATTTAGCTGTGAACTAGAACGCATAAAAATAGAAGGCATTGAGGCAAACCTATAATGATAAAAGCAATTTTAACCGACATTGAAGGCACCATTACACGCATCTCTTTTGTAAAAGACGTGCTATTTCCGTATGCAGCAAAGCAATTGGCCACCTTTTTACGATTAAACGCTAAAAAAGCCCATGTTGCAGAGCAAATAACGGCTGTAAAAACGATTATTGATGAGCCTAACGCCGATTTAGAACGAGTCATTAGCGTTTTACTCACTTGGATTGAAGAAGATAAAAAAATAACGCCTTTAAAGCAATTACAGGGGCTTATTTGGCAAACTGGTTACGAACATGGTGATTTTAAAGGTCACTTATACCCAGATGCATTCGACTTTTTACAAGCGCAACATGCACAAAATATTGCGCTTTATGTGTACTCGTCAGGATCAGTTAGAGCGCAGCAGTTACTATTTAAATACAGCGACTACGGTGATATTCGCGCTCTTTTTAACGACTTTTTTGATACAAAAGTAGGCGCAAAGCAAGAGCAAGCAGCATATAACACCATTATTGAACAGCTGCCATTTGATGCAAGCGAGGTATTATTTTTTAGTGATGTAGCCGCAGAACTCGATGCCGCAAAAGCTGCAGGCTTTAAAACACTTCATTTAATACGTGATGGACAAGCGCAAAGCGAGCATCCTTATGTGCATGATTTTACCAATGCTAAATTAGAGCAATTTATATGAGCCAATTAACAATTTATGCTGACAACAACCCTAAAAATGTACTTACCAGTACAGAATATGCAGATGAAATTGCAGCGCAATTAGCTTTAGTAAATGTGCGCTTTGAGCAGTGGCAAGCAAATGCTCAAATTAACGAAAGCACTACAAATGAGCAGATCATTGATGCGTATAAAAATGATATAGCACGCTTAAAAGAACAAAACGGTTACCAAACTGTAGATGTTATTTCGCTTACTAAAGGGAACCCAGCTGCACCACAAATGCGTGAAAAATTTTTATTTGAGCACACTCACAGTGAAGACGAAGTACGCTTTTTTGTAAAAGGCCAAGGGCTATTTTGTCTACATATTGGCACTAAAATTTACCAAGTGTTATGCCAAAAAGGCGATTTAATCTCAGTACCAACCCTTACCCCGCATTGGTTTGATATGGGTAGCGACCCAGAATTTACCGCTATTAGACTATTTAATAACACCGAGGGCTGGGTTGCAAAAAGCACTGAATCACAAATAGCTAAAGATTTTCCACTATTGGCATAGTATGAGATTGCCTGCAATTATTTAACAAAATCCACGCAGGTAGTTTATTCACGTTAAACTTGCATGATGACTTCAAACGTTTAACTCTGTAATATTATTTCTAGTAGTAACAATGATAATGAGTGCTTTTATGGTAAACGAACAGTATCAAAAGTCTAAACAGCAACTAGCTTATTCACGTAAGCAAGTTGAAAAGGCTGGCCGTATCTTTCGTAAAAATGAAGGAGACTTTGATTTTGCTACTGAAGTTATCCAAAATTACAGAGCTGCGCATTTATATCCACTCACGATAATTAAAAACTTAGTATGGAAACATATAAAAAAGCTTCATTTGCTTGAATCTGCAACCATTGTCAGACGCTTGAAACGCTTACCTACTATCATCGATAAACTTCAAAGAGCATCGTTAGATGGCAAAAGTGAAAATGCAATTAACCTAAAACGTATGCATGATATTGGAGGCTGTAGAGTAATTTTAGACAACCTTGAGCATTTATATAAATTAAACATGAGCTTAGATTCAAGCAGAACTGTCCATAGCGTTAAATCGTATGATTATATAGAAGAGCCTAAAGCAACTGGCTATAGAGGGATTCATCGTGTTTACAAAAGCTATAACCATTTAGAGTCTCACGATTACAAAGGCTTTCAAATTGAGGTTCAGTTACGTACTAAACTGCAACACCTATGGGCTACCACAGTTGAAATAGTAGATATTATAGAAAAAGAAACCCTAAAAACGAATCCTCAAGCAGCCGACACAGACTGGAAGCGATTATTTTTTATTATGGGTGAGTTTCTGGCGGTCAAAGATGGTTCAAATATTTTAAGTCAAGAAGAGGTGCAAAGCTATGTTGATGAGCTGGCTAACTTAAACAAAAAACTTGCTGCCTTCCAAAAACTGGATGCATTTAACCGAGCATTCCAAGTTGATGAGATTAAAAACAAATCCAAAGATACAGGCTTTGCTTTATTAGTTCACAATACAGAAACACAAATGGGTCGAGTATATCTATATGCCGCAAATAAAAAACAAGAAGCGCTAACACACTATGCTGAACAGGAAAAACAAACCCATAATAATGTGCTTTTAGTAGCTGGGAATGATTTAAAATCCATAGAAAAAGCATATCCCAACTACCTTAATGATACTTCCGAGTTTTTATCTGAGTTTAGTCGTATTCTACTTGGTTAATTTTAAGTAATGCCCCACTTTCTACATCACTTTTATCGTAAACACCGGTATCTAACACCCAACCTGTTACCAATTTTGCAGGTGTTACATCAAACGCGGGGTTGTAAACATTGGCATTAGTTGGCGCCCATAACGCTTCACCAAAACTGCCACTTACACCACGTACTTCTGCGCTATTTCGCTGCTCTATTTCTATATCACTTCCGCAAATGGTGTGTGTATCAAGTGTGGTCACGGGGGCTACAACATAAAAAGGAATATTATGAAAATGCGCTAACACAGCTAAATTATACGTTCCCACTTTATTAGCAAAGTCGCCATTAGCGGCAATACGGTCTGCCCCTACAACTATTTTATCAACCTTGCCTGCCGCCATTAAACTTGCTGCCATATTATCGCAAATGAGTGTGTATGGTATTTTCCAGCGCTCAAGTTCAAACGCAGTTAAACGCCCGCCTTGTAATAATGGACGGGTTTCATCAACCCATACATGTACATTGCCATGTTGCTGCTGCGCTTTATAAATAACACCTAAAGCAGTGCCTATCCCTGCGGTTGCCAATGCGCCGGTATTACAATGCGTTAAAATGTTATCGCCGCTGTTTATAAGTTCAGCGCCAAAGGTTGCCATACGTTCACACAACTCAATGTCTTCAATAAATAGGCGCTCGGCAGTGGCTACTATAGCTATTACAAAATCACTTTGCTTAAGCGCCTCTCTTAATGCGGCCATGCAATGCATTAAATTAACCGCTGTTGGGCGTGTGGCTTCCAGCTCATTAATAGCATCATCAAGCGCTGCTTTTGTAGCGCCTTGCTCTGCTAAATAAGCAACAAGCAAGCTAGCACCTAAACCAATTAAGGGCGCTCCACGAATTTTTAGGCTAATGATCAGCTCTTTCATGGCTTCAACGCTACTGCACTCGTGCCACACTTGCTGATGCGGAAGTAAATATTGGTTTAGTACACTCAATGTACCGTTTTCATATTTTAAACTGCTTGCTACTAAGTTTTGCATGGTGACTTTGCTTAATTTAAATGCGTAAAGGTATTTTACATCAGTTTGAATAACTCTCAAGTTAGACTTGTAGACATCTAAACATTTAAAGGTATAGAATGCCCAAAAAGTTAATGTGAGATTTGGCCATGGCTAACTATGTCGCTTTTAATGCGCAGCGCGCAATCGAATACGTAAATTCGTTAATTGATTCTAAGCAATGTGATTTTTTTATCGCAGGGCAAAACTTATCTGCGTATGAGTTTGGTGACGGCAACCTTAATTTAGTTTTTAGAGTTAGTGATGAGCAAAGCAACAGCATTATTTTAAAGCAGGCACTACCTTATGCCCGCTGCGTGGGTGAGTCGTGGCCATTAACGCTTGATAGAGCCCGCATTGAAGCGCAAGTATTACTTAATCATGGTGCTATTTGCCCCAAATACACGGCAAAAGTGCTGCATTACAATCATGATTATGCACTCACTATTTTAGAAGATTTAGGCAGTTTACAAATATTGCGCGCTGCACAAAATAACGCGCAGCAATTCCCTAAATTAGCCCAGCATGTGGCTACTTACTTAAGCCACACTGGTTTTTACAACTCAGATTTTTACTTAGCCGCTCAATACAAAAAAGCATTAGTTAAGCAATTCACTAACCCTGAGCTTTGCCAAATAACCGAAGATTTATTTTTTAGCGATCCGTACATAGATCATGAGCGCAATAACTTTCCGGCGCAGCTAGCTGCGCAAGTGAAAGCTCTTCGCGATAACCGAGTACTTAAGTTAGAAATAGCCAAATTAAAAGCTAATTTTTTATCTAACCCGCAAACATTACTACACGGCGACATGCACAGCGGCAGCATTTTTGTTGATACAAACACAACTAAGATGATTGATCCCGAGTTTGGCTTTTTTGGCCCTATAGGATTTGATATTGGCTCTTTTATTGGCAACTTACTACTAAACTACTGCGCACAAGCAGGGCATATAGAAGAGTTTCTTGCTCGTCGTAACTATCAAACACATTTGCTTAGCTGCATTGTCGAAACCTACAACTTATTTGAACAACACTGGCTAAATTTAATCAATACCAAAACAATAGATGAGACACTTAATAGCGATGCTTATGCGCAATATTTTATGAAAAACGTGTTGCAAGATGCTATAGGTTACTGTGGCGCAGAGCTTATTAGACGTACCATAGGGTTAGCACATGTAGTTGATATTGATAGCATTAGCGATGAAAGCACACGCCTTAGCGTACAAAAACAAACACTTGCCCTAGGCGAGCAACTGATTTTGAATGCGCAAACCTGCGAAACAAAAGATACCTTTTTTAGTTTGTTAATAAGCCAGCTTAATTAAAAAAGGCGCAAAAGCGCCTTTTTACCTGTAATGCAGTTACCAGCGCTTATTTACGCATTTATTTGCGCTTTTATTGATAGTTCTCATAAATTTTATCTAACGGCTCAGAAAGCCCGCTTTCTTGCACTATTCGCACATGTTTACGCCCTAATTCGCGTGCACTTGTTACACCACATGAGTGAGCAATTAATCCAGCGCCATAATGAATATACCTATTATAGTTAGCAACTCGCTGGGCTTTATCTGCAACGTTTAAGCCCTTTTGCAATCGTTTATTATGGGTGGTGACCCCTGTTGGGCAGGTATCTTTATTACATTGCATTGCCTGAATACACCCTAATGCAAACATATGTCCACGAGCAGATACAACAAAATCTGCGCCAAGCGCAAGTGCCCACGCCACTTTTGAAGGAACAATAAGTTTACCTGATGCTATAACTTTTATACGCTCTCTAAGCCCATGCTTTTCAAGCATATTCACAACAAGCGGTAAGCTTTCACGCAGTGGTAAACCAACCGAATCTAATAGCGGTTGCGGCGCAGCGCCCGTACCACCATCGGCACTATCAATTGTAATAAAATCAGGGGCTGACTCAACGCCGCGATGATTTATTTCAGCAAAGAGTGTTTCAAGCCAAGTGTAATCACCAATTACGGCTTTAAAGCCAGTCGGTTTGCCTGTTGCGTTGCGCACTGTGGCAATCATATCTAAAATATCACTAGGCTTTTTAATTTCAGGATGACCATTGGGACTAATTGAATCTTGCCCCTCGGGTATTCCTCTAATTTTTGCTATTTCAGCATTTACTTTTCGACCAGGCAGCATACCGCCTTTACCAGGTTTTGCACCTTGGCTCATTTTAAGCTCGAACATTTTAACTTGATCATGAGCTGCAATTTCTTTTAGCTTGTCGGTGCTTAAGTTTCCATGCTCATCACGCACACCATATTTTGCTGTCCCAATTTGAAACACCAAATCGGCCCCACCTTCCAAATGGTAAGGGCTCAAGCCCCCTTCGCCCGTGTTCATCCAACATCCAGCAAGCTTTGCCCCTTTTGATAAAGCACGTACCGCTGGTTTTGAAAGTGCACCAAAGCTCATACCTGACACATTAAATAATGAATTTGTGGTGTAAGGCGTTTTACAATGCGGCCCAAGAGTAACATTACTTGGGTCGAGCGCCTCCTCATCTAAAGTAGGAAAAGCACAGTTCATAAACATGACTGTACCGGTTACTTCAAGGCTTTGTGTTGAGCCAAATGCCGCTGTGCGATCTACATCTTTTGCCGCACGGTAAACCCAACTTCGCTCTGCGCGGTTAAATGGCATTTCTTCTCTGTCTTGGGCAAAAAAGTATTGCCTAAAAAATTCACCTTGGCGTTCAAAAAAATACCTAAAGCGGCCAATAACCGGGTAGTTGCGCCTAATTGCATGTTTTGTTTGTGTAATATCACGAAAATAAAAAATAATAACAGTTAGAACAATTAGCCCAAGTGCGACAATAAAAATACTCGCAAATACATCAATACTAAAAATTATAAAGTTGCTCATCCAAGGCCCCTTGATGGCGGTTTTAAAAAATAAAAAAGGTGTTGCGCCAAAATGACACAACACCTTTATTTGTTCAAGGTTTATACGCCTTGAGCGTTAATTTTGCGAATTTTCTAGCTCGTTTTTAATGTATAAACGCACTTGTGTTTCTAGCACCGATAATGGCACAGAGCCATGTCGCAATACTTGATGATGAAACTCACGTATATCAAAGTTTTGCCCTAGTGCTTGCTCAGCTTCTGTGCGTAAACGTTTAATTGTTAGCTCACCAATTTTGTATGAAAGTGCCTGCGCAGGCCACGATATATAACGGTCGGTTTCGGTTTTTACATTATGAAGTGAAAGCGCCGTGTTCTCGCTCATAAAGTTCATAGCACGCTCACGACTCCAGCCGTACATATGCATACCTGTATCAACCACTAAACGTGCAGCTCGCCACATTTCATACGTTAAGCGCCCAAAACGGCTGTATGGGTCTTGGTAAAAGCCAGCCTCTATTCCTAAATATTCAGAATAAAGCCCCCACCCTTCACCAAAGGCAGAAAGGTACGCATTTCGACGATAGCTCGGTAAATCTTCAAGCTCAGCATTTAGTGATATTTGTAAATGATGCCCAGGTACAGCCTCATGCAGAGTAAGCGCTTCTAAAACGTAAAGTGGGCGCTTATCAAGCGCGTATGTGTTTACCCAATAAAACCCGGCCTGATCGTCTCGGCTTGAGCCTGAATAGCGCCCTGTTGTGTATTTTGGCGCTATAGCTGCAGGCACCGGCGCTACACCATAAGGCATACGCGGTAATGTATGAAATAATTTAGGTAACTGCGCATCCATTTTTTTTGCAATATAAGCCGCTTCCTTTAAAAGCTGCTCTGGTGTTGTTGCATAAAATTGTGGATCGGTTCGTAAAAAGTGAACAAATTCAGCAAACGTGCCCTTAAAGCCCACCTCCGCTATGACCGTTTCCATTTCACTACGAATACGAGCAACCTCCTTTAAGCCTAACTCGTGGATCTCTTTAGGTGTCATATCTGTGGTGGTGTAGTATTTAGCTCTATTTTTATAAAATGCCTCGCCATTAGGCGTACTTGAAATACCAATACTTGTACGAGCTCCGGGTTGGTATTGCTGGGTGAAGAACGTTAAATAATCTTTATAAGCAGGGATAACTTTATTTTTTAACACTGCCTTAGCTTGTTGCTGAAGGGCGTAAAAGTCACTATCACTCAAGCCCGCTGTATTAGTTAAAAATGGTTTATAAAATTCTGATTGGGTTACATCGTCAACAATATAGGTTGTTATAGAGTCTTCGTAGCCTTTAAGTACAGCTTTTGGTTGAGTGAGACCGGTTTCTAGGCCTTTTTTCATCCAATAGATATTTTGCTCAAAAAAGCGTGGAACTTGCGCCAAACGCGCAAGATACACTTCTAAATCTTGCTCTTTTTTATATTGAGAGCTGTTTATTATGTAAGATAACCCAGAATGAAAGCCATATTCCGAAGTGAGTGGCATGTAGTGCGCATGAAATACATATTCATCAACGCTGTTTTGGACCTGCGCACGAATAATACTAAAGTTAATTTGGTTTTCATCACTCAATTTAGCAGTATCAACTGCATCTAAATCAGCCAAGAGTTGTATTTTATTTTTATATTCTTGTTCTACATAATCAGGCGATAAGTTAGCTAACAAATAACCATCAACACCCTGAGGGCTGCTATAAGGGCTTGTACTTTCTCTATATTGCACAATAGATTGTGCAACTTTAGTAAATTGCTCATTTGCATTTGGGGTTGTTATTTGACATGCACTTAATGAACATAAAACAGCCATACTAAAAAGAGACTGGCGAAACGTTTTTGGTAATAAATAATTCATTATAATTTAGCTTAGTAATACAACAGATTGCTTTAAGCTATCGTAGGGTAAATAAATAGCAAGTAAATGAGATGAGCTTTACTGTATTGGCCTCCCAAGCTTTAAGGTTTTATACATAAAAGTATATAAAAATCAGTTTAATTGATGACAAAAGCAGCGGTTAAACGGTTAAAACTAAATTTATGTTCCCTAACCCTCATTTTTGCTTTTAAATGGCCGCTAATATGGTTACTGTTTTAAAACAATAAAAAGCTTGGACGCATTACCACCTCACGGAATGAGATATTTTAAACCTGCGATTAATGCGTACTTAGTTGGTGTTTAATAATGATGTTCCATGATTCCATGGCTATTGCTCAAGAAAAAATGACTAAAGTGTGTATTTTTTTAGAGCGCTTTTCGCTTCCCCCTACGCCACTTAACTATCAAGTTATTTATACTTATACTAGCCAAGTTAATAACAAACTAAATGATGCCTTAGACCGCATAATTTCTAAAAATGATAATATTGATAGTGTTTTAATAGAGCAGCTCTATAGTGAGTTTTTAAATGCTGGCCATACAACACAAATCAATATGATTCAAAATGTTGATAGTGTAATAAAGTCGCTCTCTAACAACGCCCAAGCAACGGAAAAACAAATAATTCGCTTTGCAGGCCACGTAAGTGAATGTGTGCATACACTTGATGAAAATAATATAGAGCAAAGTCGCCAAGCGCTTAGAGGCCTTAACAACCAAACTGCTGAGTTATTGAATCAACATAAGCAATTTAAACAAGAGTTAATCAAAGCCAAACAGCTGCATCAAAAAACACAAAAACAGCTAACTCAACTTCGAAAGCAACACATTGTAGATACCCAAACAGGCCTCTATAAACGCTATTACTTAACGCAGCAAGCTCAAGCTTGGAGCAACCAGCAAAAATCAATTTGCGCTATTGCTATTCAAATAGACAACCTTGAACACTTCACACAAAACTATGGAGACATCATTGGTGAAGTAATATTAAACAAGGTAGCAAAACAATTACAAAAATATGTTTTTCAAAGCGGCCTACCGGGGCGTACAGCTAAAGATCAGTTTATTGTTTTGTTGGCTGATATTGATGCTGATACAGCAAGCTTAATAGCTGAAAAAGTGCGTAACGGTGTTGAAAAACTTCGCTTTGTGAGCTCAAAAACAGGTATTAAACTGCCTAGTATTGACCTATCACTAGGAATTGCTCAGCATCAACATGAAGATGATTTTAATAAGTTAGCTAAAAAAGCCTCCCAAGCGGCATTTAAAGCTCGCTCTTTAGGGCTTAGCAGCTACACCGCTGGTCAATAAATTACCTGATAAATCATATTCAAATTGCACCTACCGCGTACAATCAAGTACACTAACCTCTATTGTCACGATAGAGATTAATCATGAACGAAACCGAACAAAAGACCACGCATTTTGGATATAAAACAGTAGCCGAGAACGACAAAGCTTCTATGGTTGCTGACGTATTTCACTCAGTTGCTGCAAAATACGATGTAATGAATGATTTAATGTCTTTTGGTGTTCATCGTTTGTGGAAACGCCAAACCATTGCAAGCTCAGGTGTTCGTAAAGGTCATCACGTTCTTGATTTAGCCGGAGGCACTGGCGATTTAACAGCAAAATTTAGTCAATTGGTTGGCGAAACTGGCCAAGTTGTATTGGGTGATATCAACTCATCTATGCTTAAAGTTGGTCGTGAAAAACTGCATAATCTTGGCTTAGTTGGCAATATTGACTACGTTCAAATGAACGCCGAAATGCTACCATTTCCAGATAATAGCTTTGATGTGATCACCATTGCCTTTGGATTACGTAATGTAACCGATAAAGACAAAGCGTTACGCTCTATGTACCGTATATTAAAGCCAGGTGGTCGCTTACTTGTTTTAGAGTTTTCAAAACCTGAACATGAGCTACTTAGCAAAGCTTACGACTTTTACTCGTTTAATTTATTGCCAACCATGGGCAAAGTAGTTGCTAACGATAGTGAATCGTACAAATACTTAGCAGAATCCATTCGTATGCATCCAGATCAAGACACTCTAAAAGCAATGATGGAAGATGCAGGGTTTGAGCAAACAACATATCAAAACCTTACTGGCGGAATTGTTGCTCTACACCGTGGTTTTAAATATTAAGGCAGGCATTTATGGCGCTTGATAACACAGCTAAAAATAATAGTGGCGTAACACCCGCTGAGTTTTTTATGTTACCTAATTTTGTACTGTCGCTTATTGAGCGAGTACTAAATCAAGCGCTAAATCTTGACCCGCAATTATCACAAAAGCTCAATGCAGTTAAACATCAGCGCTTAGTAGTTGAAGTAAGAGACTGGCAGCAAAGTATTCAGCTAATTTACAGTGATGAACAATTGCATTTATACAGCGCACTAAATAACGAAAATGCAGATTGCATGATAAGCGCCGATATAAATACGCTGTTAGCACTTAAAAACCCTGCAATGCTTACTCAATTGATTCGCCAAGATAAGCTCGACTTACAAGGCGATTTAAACATTGCACAAACCTATAGTAGTGCGTTTTCAAGCCTAGATATTGATTGGCCTGAGCAACTATCTAACTACATTGGTGATGCTCCTGCTCAACTGTTATTTCAAAATCTATCTATGCTCAAACATCAAGGCGCTAAAGCTCACTCAAAAATAAGTACAATGCTTAGCAGCTTATTCCAAGATGAGCTCGCGATAACCATTCATCCGTTAGAGCTCGAGCAATTTAAACAGCAAAATAGAGCGCTAAAAAGTAAAGTAGCGGCTGTTGAGCAGCGCATAAACACCTTGTTAAACTCTTTCTCACCTTCTGATACACGCTAAGGACTTTTTTGTGTCGACTGCACGTTTGTATTACATCACTAAAACACTACTTAGCTATGGATTAGACGAGTTAGTACCTAAACACAAAATCCCCTGGTTTGGTAAAGTAGCGCGAGGTAGTTTGTTTTGGTTACGTAACCAACATAAGGAAAAACCAGCTGGTTTACGCCTACGCTTAGCATTACAAGAGCTTGGCCCTGTGTGGATTAAGTTTGGCCAGATGCTCTCTACTCGCCGTGATCTACTCCCACACGATATCGCACTAGAGCTTGCTTTTTTACAAGACCAAGTTGAGCCATTCGAAGGTGAGCTTGCACAACAAATAATAGAAAAAGCACTCGAAATTAACGATATAAGCGAGCTATTTAGTGAGTTTTCACAAACACCACTAGCATCAGCTTCTATTGCGCAAGTGCACACAGCAAAATTGATTGATACTCAAAACATTGAGCAAGATGTAGTAATAAAAGTAATTAGACCCAATATTCACGAACAAATTAATGCTGATTTAGCGCTAATGGAGAAGCTCGCTAAGGTACTGGCTAAAATACTTAATGAAGCTAAGCGTCTTCGCCCTGTTGAAGTAGTAAAAGAATACAAAAAAACATTACTAGATGAACTCGACTTAATGCGCGAAGGGGCCAATGGTATTCAATTAAAGCGTAATTTTGAAGGCTCAGAATCATTATATATACCTGCAGTTTATAGTGACTATAGCCGAAGCAATGTGCTTGTAATGGAGCGTATTTACGGGATACCAGTATCGGATACCGAATCATTAATTGCGCAAAACACGAACATGAAATTGCTAGCTGAGCGCGGTGTAGAGGTATTTTTTACACAAGTATTTAGAGACAGTTTTTTTCATGCAGATATGCACCCTGGCAATATATTTGTTTCTCGCGAGCACCCTGAAAACCCGATGTATATTGGCATAGATTGCGGTATTGTTGGCACACTTAATAAAGAAGATAAACGCTACTTAGCAGAAAATTTTATCGCCTTTTTTAATCGCGATTACCGTCAAGTTGCACAGCTTCATGTTGACTCTGGCTGGGTACCACCCGATACCAGCATCGAAGAGTTTGAATTTGCAATACGTACCGTGTGCGAACCTATATTTAATAAGCCACTGGCTGAAATTTCATTTGGCCATGTACTGGTTAATTTATTTAATACAGCAAGACGTTTTAATATGCAGGTACAGCCGCAACTGGTATTACTGCAAAAAACATTACTTTATGTTGAAGGGCTAGGCCGTCAGTTATATCCACAGCTCGACTTATGGAAAACGGCTAAACCATTTTTAGAAGAATGGGTAAAACAACAAGTAGGCCCATTATCAGTACTGAAACAAATGTATGCTAACTTGCCGTTCTGGGCTGAAAAAATGCCAGAGCTGCCTGATTTAATTTATCAAAATTTAAAGCGCACACCTCAGGTTTACCCTCAAGAGCAAAAGGGTTCTCATAAACCTTTAATATTGAGTGTATTTGGTGGTGCGACTATGGTTATGGCAACGCTTTGTTACTTGCAACATGATTTTATCGTTGCGGGTATTGCTATTAGCTTATCAACAATAAGCTTTGTAGCAGCATGGCGTAGCTCATAAACAAAGTGCTATTTGTGCTATTGGGCGTATAATTAATTTTTAAAATACGTATTTAATCGTTTATTTATTGGAGAAAAACATGGGTCTTGGTGGTATTAGCATTTGGCAGTTATTAATTGTTTTGGCAATTATTGTTTTAATCTTCGGCACGAAAAAATTACGTGGTATGGGTGGTGATATTGGCGGTGCTGTTAAAGGCTTTAAAAAAGCAATGTCGGACGATACTGCAACCGAGCAAGAAAAATCAGAGCAAATTCAGCAATCAGAGAAAAGTACAGTTCAAGATTCTACCACCACTGAAAAAGCCAAAGAAAACGATAAGGCTTAATTAGAATGGGAATGTGGGAACTTGTTGTTATTTTTATTGTTGGCTTAGTGGTACTTGGCCCTGAGCGTTTACCGGTTGCTATAAGAACAGTGAGTAAATGGATCAAAACAGCTAAGTCGATGGCTAATTCAGTTAAAGCCGAAGTAAGCGAAGAGCTGCGCGTTCATGAACTTCATGAAAACCTAAAAAAAGCAGAACAACAAGAGCTAAAAGATTTAAGCCCTGAGCTACAGCAGTCGGTTGACGAGCTCCAAAAAGCAGCTCAGTCAGTAACTCATAGTTATAAAAGCCCCCCAAGCAAAGCAACTAACGAACTTGATGAAAAAAAGTGAAATTTATTTCTCACTTTGTGGTCAACTTACTACATGGTATAAAAAATAATGGCTGAGGAAGTTAAATCGGGGTTTGTAGCGCATTTAATTGAGCTACGCGATAGGCTAATTAAAGCACTACTAAGTATCTTAGTGATATTCATTGGCTTGATATATTTTGCAAATGATATATACGAGTTTGTATCTGATCCATTAATAGCTCACTTACCAAGTGAAGCCACTATGATTGCGACAGATGTGACTGGCCCATTTATAGCACCACTAAAGCTAACATTATTTGTAGCCTTATTCGCCGCTATTCCATGGATATTACATCAAATCTGGGGATTTATGGCACCCGGCTTATACCAGCACGAAAAGCGCATGTTAATGCCAATTTTGGCCTCTAGCATTTTGCTATTTTATGGCGGTATTGCCTTTTGTTATTTCGTAGTACTGCCTAGTATATTGGGGTTTTTTACCAGTATTGGGCCACAAGTGATGACCCTAGCACCCGATATTAGTAGCTATTTAGATTTTGTACTTAAGCTGTTTTTTGCTTTTGGTGTAGCGTTCGAAATACCTGTAGCTATTATGCTGCTATGTTGGAGCGGTGCAACAACAACTAAAAGCTTAAAAGAAAAGCGCCCTTATATTGTGGTTGGCGTATTTGTAGTGGCTATGTTTTTAACGCCACCGGATGTGCTTTCACAAACATTATTAGCATTTCCTATGCTGCTTTTATTTGAGCTAGGGTTAATTTTAGCGAAATTTTATACAGTTAAAGAACAACAAGAATCTGAGGAATAAAATGAAAAAGCAATTACTCTCACTACTGGTTTTAATAAGCGCCCCTGCATTTGCAGCACAAGAGATTAATGTACAAGCACTGCAAGCATGTAGCTTTATTGAAAACGACTTCAATCGCTTACTTTGCTACGATAATACTGTTGCAGGGAAGCCATTAACCAAGCCAAGTGAGAAAAAAACACTTACACCGCCAAAAGCCGTTACCAATATTACACCTAACGTAAGCGCTCCGGTTGCAGCTGTAAAAGAAAAAGCCCCTGTAGCAAAAGCTGATGACTTTGGCCTAGAGCATAAAGAACTCACCAAAGATAAAGAAGAGAACATCACCGCGCTTGTATCATCAGTTAAAAAAGCCCCCTATGGCGAGCTTATTATTAAACTTGATAATGGCCAAGAGTGGCGTCAAATTGGATCTGACAGTCTTAAACTAAACGAGTCAGACACAGTTAATATTAGCCGAGGTGTATTTAATTCATTTCTATTACGTAAAGAGGGTCAAAACCGCTCTATTCGCGTAAAGCGTACTCAGTAATGACTAATACCTTAATTGATGCTGGTGTTAATTTAACTAATCATCAATTTGATCAAGTTCATGATGACGTAATTGCCCGCGCAGATGCTGCGGGCGTTTCAAAAATGCTTATTATAGGTTGTGATATCGCAAGCAGCCAACAATCGTTAGGGTTAGCGATTAAGTACAACCAATATGCAACAGCAGGTATTCACCCACATGATGCTAAATTGGCAACGAGTGAATTAGAAGATCAATTAACAACGCTTGCAAATAACAATCAGGTGATAGCTATTGGTGAATGTGGGCTGGATTATAACCGTGATTTTTCACCTCGTGATGTGCAATGTGAAGTTTTTAAACGCCAACTCGCATTAGCGGAAAAATTAGATTTACCTGTTTATTTACATGAACGCGATGCAAGTGAAGACATGCTAAATATTTTGCGAGAGTATAACGTACGCGGTGTTCTTCATTGCTTTACAGGTAATGCACACGCATTAAAAAACTATTTAGAGCTGGGCCTTTATATTGGCATAACTGGCTGGGTGTGTGATGAAAGGCGCGGCCAAGAACTGCAAAAATTAGTTCCAAGTATTCCTTTAGAACGACTGTTAATAGAAACAGATTCACCTTTTTTAATTCCACGAACAGTAAAGCCAAAGCCGAAATCACGTAAAAATGAGCCCGCGTTACTGCCTTATATTTGCCAAACAATTGCTCAGCTTTATCAAATTGATGAAAGCGTAGTTGCAAATCAAACGACAAAAAACTTTTACCGTGTTTTTGGTTTAGAGAATCGTTAATGACGCACGCAAAGGTATTTTTAGGCCTGTTATTGCTTCTTTGTTCTTTTTTCTCTTTTGCTAATCCTGTTGTAACTAAAAACTTTAAATCTGTAAAAGTAGATACATTAAGTTATTCTTTCTCACCTACCTCTGCACAAGATGCCTATATAAATAATAAGTCTAATTGGCGAGCAATAACTAATGAGCCTCTAAACTTAGGTTTTGAGCAGCGCCCTGTATGGCTAGCATTTACAATTAAAAATACGTTAACAGTGAATACCTCTTCTTTGCTTTCTTTGGATAACCCGCTTTTAAATGAAGTACAGATTTATCACTTTTACAACTCCAAATTACTATCGCATACTCAGCTTGGCGATGCATTTGCGCTTTCACAGCGAACGCTTAAGAGCGAATCTCTACTAGCAAAGCTAACACTACCCGCAAACAGTGTGAGTACTATAATTATAAAAGTAAGTAATTCTGCAGGATTACGTGTGCCTATTACACTTTGGCAACAAGACGCATACCTTGTCCATAAATCAAAACTTAATTTGATTTATGGACTACTCATAGGCTTTTTGTTTTCACTTGCTATCAGCTGCTTAGTTTTATATGGTTTTTCGCGCAAGTTATACTTTGCTTACGCTGGTGTAATCACTCTCATTTTAGGCGTGTTACTAGCGTATTTGTGCGGTTTTGGGGTGCGTTACTTTCACCCTAACACGCCTGCTGCACAGCAGTTTATGATCCCTGTATTACTCATGCTTACAACACTTGTGTTTTTACCACTTCAAAATCAAATATGTGAAATAAAAACATCTAAACTTGTTAAAGGGCAAAACATAATAACGAGTATATTTGCAGTGACCTTACTATTTACTTGGGCCCTGCCTAACGCACTACTGACTATTTTTTGCTTAACAGCTACACCTATTGTTATTTGCTATTATCTCGCTACAACAATAATGTACATGCACCATACACCATCAAAACCAGTACAAGCGTTAACCGTTGCCCTGATATTCTTTTTACTCGCTCTTGCTTACCTAATTATTGTTGTTTTTGGGTTGTACCCGCTGAGTATAAGTAGCTTAGCGTTTATATTTATTTGCTTTTTTAGCAGTACATTCTGTTTATGCTTTGGCGTTTTGAAGCAGTTTATATTAGAGCGCGATGAGCAAGTAATTACACAGCAAACCCTAATTGCTGAAAATGCCGCCCAAGATACACTTCTAAAAGAGCGTTTAATGCTACAAGAACAAGCGCAAAAAGAGCTTGAATCGCAAGTTGATGAGCGTACTTTTGAGCTGCAGGTTACACTTCGCGAGCTTGAAGATAAAAATCATGAGCTCGAGCAGCTTAATATGGAAGATGCGCTTACAGGTGTAAAAAACCGCCGCTTTTTTGATAAAAAACTCATTATGGAACTTCGTCGCTCACGACGTGAACAAACGCCATTAAGTATAATTATGCTTGATATAGATAGATTTAAAAGCATCAACGATAATTACGGGCATTTAACCGGTGATCAAGTTATTCGCGCAGTTGCTGATACAATTAAACAACATTTAAAGCGTCCTCTTGATGATGTTGCACGCTATGGTGGTGAAGAGTTTGTGATTTTGTTACCAAATACTGCCCATAATGGCGTACTTGATATTGCTGAAAAAATACGTAAAGCAATTGAAATCAACCAAATAAATGTGGCTGGCACATTTATTAATACTACCGTAAGTGCGGGGACATACACCGCCGTTATAGATGATATAAACAACCCTGAGCTTTTTACTCATAACGCCGATAAAGCACTTTATTACGCAAAACAACACGGTCGTAACCAAGTAATTAGTTTTCCAATACCACAGTAGGAGCATAGATTATGGCCCAATCAGGACTCGACCTTTTCCCATATACCCGCATGCGTAGAATGCGCCGTAGTGACTTTTCTCGCCGATTAATGGCTGAAAATCAACTATCTGTAAACGACCTTATATTTCCCGTATTTGTGCTCGAAGGTAAAAACCGCCGTGAAGCTATTGAATCAATGCCGGGTATTGAGCGCTTATCTATTGATTTACTGTTAGATGAAGCGAAAGAACTTGTTGAATTAGGCGTGCCTGCCATAGCTATTTTCCCGGTAACACCTTCTGATAAAAAATCTCTTTTTGCTGAAGAGGCTTATAACGATGATGGGCTTGCACAGCGAACTGTCCGTGCACTAAAAGAAGCCTTTCCTGAACTAGGTGTAATTACTGATGTAGCACTTGACCCATTTACCACCCATGGTCAAGACGGCATTATTGATGATACAGGGTATGTAATAAATGATGTAACAACCGAAATTTTGGTTAAGCAGGCACTTTCACACGCGCAAGCTGGCGCAGACGTAGTTGCTCCTTCGGACATGATGGACGGTCGTATTGGCGCTATTCGTGAGGCTCTTGAAGCGGATGGTCACATTCATACTCGTATAATGGCGTACTCGGCTAAGTATGCATCTAGCTATTACGGTCCTTTTAGAGATGCCGTTGGTTCAGCAGGTAATTTAAAAGGTGCCGATAAGAAAACCTATCAAATGGATCCAGCTAACTCAGATGAAGCGATTCGTGAAGTGGCTCTTGATTTACAAGAGGGCGCAGATATGGTGATGGTTAAGCCAGGTATGCCATATCTGGATGTGGTACGCCGTGTAAAATGTGAGTTTGGTGTACCTACTTTTGCTTATCAGGTAAGTGGGGAATATGCAATGCATAAAGCGGCAATCGATAACGGTTGGTTAGCGGAAGAAGCCACCATAATGGAGTCTTTACTTGCTTTTAAACGCGCTGGCGCTGATGGTATTTTAACCTATTTTGCAAAACAAGCCGCATTGTACCTATCTAATGAGTAAATATTTTTAAGAAGGGCGTTCTGCGCCTTTTCATTTACATCCATTAACAATCATTAACACTTTTGTGTTATTTTTATCATTTATATTCTCTACACTGTTGTCCCATTTTGGGATTGATACACGGGAATAATTAAAAATGTTTAAAACAAAAATAACACCATTAGCACTTGTAATAGCAAGCCTCAGTGCGCCAGCATCTGCTGATCTAATCATTTCAGAATATATAGAGGGAAGCAGTAACAACAAGGCAATTGAGCTTTATAATAATGCTGACACTGAAATTTCTCTTGAAGGTTATAATTTAGGACTCTACTCAAATGGTAGTAGCTCGGTTGGTAACTCAATTGATTTAACAGGTACATTAGGTGCTAATACCACCTATATTATCTCAAACCCGAGTGCAGCAGCTGCAATTCTTGATATTGCAGATGCAACTAGCACAGCCACTTATTTCAACGGTGATGATGCCCTTGTTTTAACTAAAGACGGTGCGATTGTTGATAGTTTTGGTCAAGTGGGTGTTGATCCGGGCTCTGAGTGGTCTGAAGGCGGTGTAGCGACAGTTAACAAAACATTGCGCAGAAAAAATAGTGTTACAACGGGCCGAACTGACTCGACCGGCGCATTTGATCCTAGCGATGAATGGGAACAGTTTGATATAGACACTTTTGATGGATTAGGTTCGCACGCTGGTGACGGTGGCACGGCCCCTGAGCCAGACCCTGAACCAGAACCACTAGAACCCCTTGTTTGTGGTGCAGATAAAACCCTAATTAGTGCAGTACAAGGCGCAGGCGATGCAAGCCCACTAGTCGATACCATGGTTGAAATTGAAGGTATTGTAACGGCTGATTTTCAAGGTGAAGATGGCTTAGATGGTTTCTTTATTACATCACTAGCTGCAGACGTAGATAGCGATCCAGTGACCTCGGAAGGCCTATTCGTATACTCTACCGATACCGACGTTGATGTAGGTAACTACGTACGCGTACAGGGTACTGTTGATGAATACTTCGACTCAACACAGCTAGCAGATGTAACTCAAATTGCTATATGCGGTACTGGTGAAGTAGCTTCTGCAACCACTGTAAGCTTACCTTTAGAAAGCCAGGCAGACCTAGAAGCCTATGAAGGAATGTTGGTAAGCCTAGATCAAACATTGGTTGTTACTGACAACTATGGTTTAGGTCGCTACGGAGAAGTTGAACTTGCCACTGAGCGTTTGTACCAAGGTACACAAGTTGCATTGCCAGGCGATGCAGCAAATGCTGTTGAAGCGGCTAACTTAACTAAAAAAATCTTATTAGATGATGGCTCTACAGCTCAAAACTCGGAGTTATCAGCTTACCCAGCAGCAGGTTTATCTGCAGAAAATACACTACGTACTGGTGATACTGTAAATGCAGTAACAGGCGTAATTGCATACAGCTTTAGCACGTATCGCATCCACCCAACGGTTACACCACAGTTTATAGCAACGAATGCGCGTGAAGATGCGCCAGAGCAAAGTGAAGAAGCCGATTTACGAATCGCCAGCTTTAACGTACTTAACTACTTTAATGGTGACGGACAAGGCGGTGATTTTCCTACTAGTCGTGGTGCTGACTCAGAAGAAGAATTTGTACGTCAAGAAGCAAAAATTGTAAGTGCAATTAGTGCCATGCAGGCAGATGTTGTTGGCCTAATGGAAATTGAAAACGATGGCTTCGGTGAGTTTAGCGCTATTGCAAGTTTAGTTAATGCATTAAACGAAGCAGATACCGCTAACAACTACGCCTATGTTGATTTTAATGTAAGCCAAATTGGTACTGATGCAATTACCACTGCCCTTATTTACCGCGCAGATAAAGTAGAAGAGGTAGGCACAGCGGCAATCACTACTGATTATCCATTTGATTACAGCAACCGTGCTCCTATTGCACAAAGCTTTAAATCACTCTCTACCGATGAAGTGTTTACGGTTTCTGTTGCGCACCTTAAATCTAAAGGTAGCTGTGGCGATGACAATAACGACGACCTAGGTGATGGCCAAGGCTGTTGGAATGAAATTCGTACAGAAGCTGCAACGGCATTTAGTAGCTGGCTTGATGGTAAACCAACGGGTGTAGACGATGAAGATATTATTCTTGTGGGTGATATGAATGCTTACGCAATGGAAGATCCAATCCGCAAGTTCGATGAAAAAGGCTACAAAAATATAGTCGCTGAACTTGATGGCAATACGCTGGGTTATTCTTATAGTTTCTCAGGCCGTGCAGGTAGTCTCGATCATGCATTGGCAAGTGAGTCACTACTAAGTAAAGTAGTCGCGGCGACTGATTGGCACATTAATGCAGATGAACCTATCGTGCTTGATTACAACGTTGAGTTTAAGAGCGACGGCCAACAATCTACACTTTATGCCGAAGGCCCTTACCGTGCCTCTGATCACGACCCGGTGATCATCGATATTAAGTCTGAGGTTTTGCTAACACCAGAAGAGCAAACACCTGTTATCACTCCGGATCAGGTTTTCGCAATTGATGAAGGTACCTCACTTGATACCGTGATTGGACAGCTGGCTTTCAGCGATCCTAACGCAGATGTTTCTCCTGTTATTGGTTTTACGTTGACGGGAAGTGATAAAATTTCAATCAATGAACAAGGACAGCTAATTGTGGCCTCAGAGCTTGATTACAGTGTCGAGAATACAATTACACTGTCAATACAAGCAACAGATAGCGCTAACAATGTTTCAGAGCCCACTTCTGTAGTAATCAATATCAATGAAGTGCAAAATGATGATGACTCAGGCTCACTACTTTGGTTAACGCTTCTTTTAGCACCGCTATCTGTGTTACGCAGATTGAAAAAGAAATAACGCACCTAGTTAACAATAAAAGCCGCTTTATTAAGCGGCTTTTTTCGTTTTATACAAATGTAATTCAGATAAGCTTCATTAAAGCCCCCGTAATATGTACATATTGTCTATAAATGCCCTAATAAGTAATCTGTACTCTTATAAACCAGAGCAAATTCACTCAATTTAATCTGTGCTTATACTTTAAAATCAGCTACTTATTGAATAATGTAATTTTTTAAACAGGCTCACATTTTGCTGTAATTGGTAAGCCGATATTTACAATCTATAACAAAAATCAATATTTACCCTAATACGTAAAAATAAGTGTGTTTTTATTAAGGAATGAGAATGAAACAATTAACCCAAAAACTGCCACAATGGCCAAAGAAGTCAGCGCCATTACTGGGTCTACTTATTATTTTTTCTACTTGGGGCAATAGCAATCAAGCAATTGCTGCAACCGGCGACGTTGCCATACCACAAAGCAGTTTATTTGATGTAATCAGCGCTCGTGCTAAAAAGTTAGCAAGCGAAGAGTACATAGCGCCTAAAAACATTGAACTTGAAGCGCTAAATAATATTGATTATCAAGATTATCGTTCAATTCGATTTAAAAAAGATAAGTCAGTTTGGAAAGATGAAGGCCTATACGAATTGCAACTCTTCCACCCTGGGTTTTTATATAAAACACCCGTTACTATAAATACTGTTGATGGCGACTCTAACCGTAGCCGCTTACCTTTTAGCACCGATTTTTACCAATACGATGGGACAGCAGCCCCTTTACAAGAAGAAATAGCAAAAAGTGTTGCTGGCACTCAGTTAGGTCATGCAGGCTTTCGTGTACATTTCCCATTGAATACTAATGAATACAAAGACGAAGTAATGGTATTTCAAGGAGCATCATATTTTAGGGTTGTTGGGCCAAATCAAGTGTATGGTTTATCTGCCCGTGGCTTAGCTATAGATACCGCTGAAAACTCGGGAGAAGAATTTCCAGTGTTTAAAGAGTTTTGGCTCGCTAAACCAAAACCTGAACAAACTAATATTACTATTTTTGCTCTGCTAGATAGCCCGTCAGTTTCTGGTGCGTATAAGTTTAACGTAGACCCGACAACAAATATGCTTGTTGATGTTGATATGCAAATTTTTGCCCGTAAGGATATTAAAAAGCTGGGCGTGGCACCGCTGACCAGTATGTTTTATCACGGTGAAAACAGCACTAAGTTCTTTGATGATTACCGCCCTGAAGTTCATGACTCAGACGGCTTATTAACTCAATCAGCTGATAATAAATGGGTATGGCGCCCACTCAACAACCCTTCTCAGTTGAGTGTTACATCGTTCTCATACAATAATCCAAAAGGTTTTGGTTTAGCGCAGCGTGACCGTGAATTTAATAATTACCTTGATACAGAAGCGCATTACCATAACCGCCCTAGCCTATGGATCGAACCAAAAGGTGAGTGGGGAAATGGCCGTGTAGAGCTAGTAGAAATACCAACCGATACAGAAACTAACGATAATATTGTAAGTTACTGGGTACCTGAAAAGCCAATGAAGGCAGGTGACTCGTTAAAACTAAGCTACAAAATGACTACCTTTAATGCTTTTTTAACTCAGCACGAAAAAGCGCGTGTACTACGAACAAGAATTGGCAGTGCAGCCTTGCCAGGTGAAGATAATCCGCCGCCACCAAGTCACCGCCAGTTTACCGTGGACTTTACAGGCTCAGATATAAATCACCTTTCTGAGCAACTAAAACTAGATGCAGACATTCAACTTACAACGGGCGAAGTAACCGATGTAAATGTGCAAAAACTGCCAAATTCACAAGGATGGCGTGTAGCCTTTAAAATTGCACCACAGGACGATCAACCTGTTGATATGCGTTTATCGTTAAAACTACGTGACAAAGAAATTAGCGAGGTATGGAGCTATGTTTGGTACCCAAATGACATCAAGTAATAAAGGAAAAGGCACACCCATGCCATTCAAAACATTAAGAGTATGGCTGTTTGCCATTGCTGCCTTGGGCACATCTGGGTACGGCATATCAATTATGTTTGAGATTTTGAGCTCAAACGGCATGACTTTGCTTGAATATGCCCTTTTGGTTTTATTCTCTATTACCTTTGCATGGATTGTAACGGCTTTTTGTAGTGGAACCATTGGTTTTGTGCTGCAATTGTTGCGTATCGACCCACTCACATTAAAACGTATTAAACCTATTGAGTTTGATAATGCAGCCCTTGCTAAGCAAAAAACGGCTGTAGTTATGCCTATTTATAACGAAGATACTCACCGAGTTATTGCGGGCTTTGAAGTAAGCTTACAATCTTTAAAAGAAACGGGTCAGCTTGATAATTTTGATTTTTATTTACTAAGTGACACACAAGACTCAGAAATAGCCAAAAATGAGTTAAGTGCGTGGCATGCATTATGTGAACGTCTTGGTGATACTGCCAAACACGTATTTTATCGTCGCCGTGAAGACAACAAACACCGTAAAGTAGGTAATCTTACCGACTTTTGTGAACGCTGGGGTAGCCAGTACGATCACATGATTGTACTTGATGCCGATAGCGTAATGACGGGTAAATGTATGTTAGAGCTAACAACTAGCATGCTTAATAACCCACAAGCCGGTTTGATTCAAACAATCCCTATTCCTGTACGCCAAGACACCTTTTTTGGTCGTTTTTTACAATTTGCTTCAGTGCTTTATAGCCCAATGCTCGCCACTGGATCTGCATTTTGGCAAACAGATAAAGCCAACTATTGGGGTCATAACGCAATTATAAGAGTCGAGGCGTTTATTACCTGTTGTGGTTTACCAACGCTTAAAGGTAATGCACCTTTTGGCGGCGAAATTTTAAGCCATGACTTTGTTGAAGCTTCGTTACTTCATAGTGCTGGTTGGGATGTACTACTGTTATCTGAAATTGAAGGTAGTTATGAAGAAGTACCTAGTAATATTCTAGACTATGCTGTACGCGACAGACGTTGGGTACAGGGTAATATTCAGCACTTAGGCTTATTATCTTCATCAAAATTAAAACTCATGAGCAAACTGCATTTTTTATTAGGTGCAACAGCGTATATCTCGTCATTAATTTGGCTTTCAATGCTTGCACTTAGCACTATAGATGCTGTTACTCGTGCGCTAAACAGTGATGTTTACTTTAACCGCATTTATCAGTTATTCCCAACTTGGCAAATAGCTAAAACAGATCTAATTGATTCGTTACTTTACTTAACCATTGTTATTTTGTTAATGCCTAAATTAATGGGCCTCATTGTTACTCTGATCCACAGGAACAAACGCTTTGGGGGCTCAATTAAACTTATACTGGGTTCAATTATCGAAACCGTATTTGCAATTGTTGTTGCACCATTAATGATGGTCTTTCATGCTTATTTTGTACTATGTGTATTTTTAGGTAAGAAAGTAAAATGGGATGCGCAACCTCGCGAAGGACGAATGGTTCCGTGGAAAGAAGCGTTTGGTTACACATTATTTTCAACCTTGGTAGCCATAGCCTGGGGTAGCGTTGCCTATTACTTCACGCCTGTATTCTTTTGGTGGTTATCCCCTATTTTACTTGGTTTGATTTTAGGGGCTCCAATTATTCGCTACACAAGCAGCATTAAACTAGGTGTACAATTAAGAAAAATGGGAATATTTATTTGTCCTAGTGAAGTCGATAACGACACAACTCTAGAGGCACTTAAAACACACTTAAAAGAGATTTCTGTACCAGAGGAAGGTTTATACCCACAAACCACACCTGCTCTTCCTCAAGAGCATATGGTCACGATGCCTATTCAAAGCTTTAGTAAGCCTCGCAAGCTAAAGATGAAAGCGCTAAAAGCTAAAGCAATTAAAAAGTTCAATTAGCGCTAAATAGATAGTCATCAGTAACTAACAAAAAAGGAGCAATGAATTGCTCCTTTTTATTACCTAAAATTTAGCCGAATCGAAATAACCGTTTTTTTAATTAGAGAACGCCTCTAATAAGGTATGTTATTGAATAAGTACACAGGCACTTACATAGGGTATGTAGCAATGATTTACTGTGTCTTTACTTTAACTCTATAAATTATAGGCAATAAAAAACCCGCAATATGTGCGGGTTTTTTTAAAGAATTAAAGCGCTAATTACTTAGCCGCTTTTTTCTCTTTTTCTGCAGCGATTACCGTTTCAGATACGTTAGCTGGACAAGGTGCATAGTGTGAGAACTCCATAGAGAACTGACCACGACCTGATGTCATAGTGCGTAGTGAACCGATGTAACCGAACATTTCTGATAACGGTACGTCAGCTTTAATGCGAACGCCAGTTAAACCAGCTTCTTGGTCGCTTAGCATACCACGACGACGGTTAAGGTCACCGATTACGTCACCAACGTGATCTTCTGGCGTGAACACGTCAACTTTCATGATTGGCTCAAGAAGTTGTGCGCCCGCTTTAGGGATCGATTGACGGAAAGCGCCTTTAGCAGCGATTTCGAATGCGATTGCAGATGAATCCACGGCGTGGAAGCCACCGTCGAAAAGTTCTACTTCAACGTCAAGTACAGGGAAGCCAGCTAGCACACCTTCTTGCATCATTGATTTAAAGCCTTTCTCAACTGCAGGCCAGAATTCTTTAGGTACGTTACCACCAACAACTGATGATGTGAACGTGAAGCCTGAACCCACTTCGCCTGGCTTGATGCGGTAATCAATTTTACCGAACTGACCAGAACCACCAGATTGTTTCTTATGCGTGTAGCTATCTTCGATTTCACGAGTGATAGTTTCACGGTAAGCAACCTGTGGTTGACCAACGATAAGGTCTACACCGTAAGTACGCTTAAGGATATCTACTTTGATATCTAAGTGAAGCTCACCCATACCTTTAAGGATAGTTTCGCCTGAATCTTCATCAGTCTCAACTTGGAAAGATGGATCTTCTGCAACCATTTTACCGATAGCAACACCCATTTTCTCATTACCGCCTTTATCTTTAGGCTGTACAGCAATCGAGATTACTGGAGTTGGGAATACCATTGGCTCAAGAGTTACTTTGTCTTTCGGATCACATAGAGTGTGACCAGTTTGTACGTTTTTCATGCCTACGATTGCAATGATGTCACCAGCTTGTGCGCTAGTTAACTCTTTACGTTCGTCAGCTTGCATCTCAACCATACGGCCAACACGCTCTGTTTTACCAGTAAACGAGTTAAGGATAGTATCACCCTTGTTAAGTTTACCTGAGTAAATACGTACGAATGTTAATGCACCAAAACGGTCATCCATGATTTTAAATGCTAATGCTTTAAATGTTTCATCAGCAGATACGATTGCATGGTCGCCAGTTTCGTTACCTTCTTCATCCATAAGAGGTTGAGGGTCAACTTCTGTAGGAGATGGTAAGTAATCAACAACAGCGTCAAGTACTAGTTGAACACCCTTGTTTTTAAATGCAGAACCACAGAACGTTGGGAAGAACGCAAGGTCACGAGTACCTTTACGGATACAACGCTTGATATCTTCTAAAGAAGGTACTTCACCTTCCATGTACGCTTCCATTAGGTCATCGTCTTGCTCTACAGCAGTTTCGATAAGCATTTCATGGTATTCTTCAGTTTTTTCTACCATATCTGCAGGAACGTCTGTGATTTCGTAGTTTTCTGGAAGACCAGTGTCATCCCAAACGTATGCTTTTTTAGTAAGAACGTCTACAACACCAACGAAGTCATCTTCAATACCGATTGGTAAAGTCATAACTAGTGGTACAGCACCAAGTACTTTACGTACTTGCTCAGTTACACGGTAAAAATCAGCACCCATACGGTCTAATTTGTTTACGAAGATAATACGTGCAACTTCTGATTCGTTAGCGTAACGCCAGTTAGTTTCTGATTGTGGCTCAACACCACCAGAACCACAGAATACACCAACACCGCCGTCTAATACTTTAAGTGAACGGTAAACTTCAACTGTGAAGTCAACGTGTCCAGGAGTATCGATAACGTTGAAACGGTGATCTTTCCAGAAACAGCTTACTGCCGCAGACTGGATAGTAATACCGCGCTCAGCTTCTTGATCCATGAAGTCAGTAGTAGATTCACCATCATGAACCTCACCTGTTTTATGGATAGTACCTGTAAGCTTCAGGATACGCTCAGTAGTAGTGGTTTTACCCGCATCAACGTGCGCGAAAATACCAATGTTTCTGTACTTCGATAAATCTGCCATTATTTTACTCTTAATAAAGTCGATAAATTATTCGGCGGGAGTATAGCATTACTTCAAGCGAACATCACCATACAAGTCGCTTAAAATGCAATCAATTCAATAAAATTTTTTTAGATTTGAATGATGTACCAACTAAATAACACTGATTATTATATAAACCATTAAAACTATTATATTTTATTCTTAAAAACTGAGATTACAAAAGTGAGTTAATTATTATCTTACTACGCTTATATCATGTGTGTTTGCTTTAACTTTCGTCAAGAAGTAATACATCAGCCTTTTATAAAATAACCAAAAGTAATTAATATTTGTACATCTACCCTAATAATTTTCTTGTTATTTAAGCTGACAAAAATCCTCCTTGCTATAAATAGATAAACTGCTTTTTATATTAGCCCCGACTAAGTTACTTATTAAAGTTTGTAATTAATAAAAAATATTTCTAAATATTCGTTTTTAAAAGTGCATAAAAAACAAACCAACTAAAATAAGAATTATTTGCATTTAGGTGTTGACAGATAATTAAATCTAACTGATAATCAATATCAACAAGGCGGAATGCATACCCCTTGTTAAGGAATGAACTAATTTGTTTCTCGACCCTGAAACAACGTGTGGCGCACGTAAACAGCTATGGTTACTTGTTATGAACCGCAACGCCCCTTGATGTTGATGATGAGTAACCGCCCTACTATTTTACTTGCTACATTGCTCATATCGGTGACGGTAGATATGAAACTAAAAAAGCCCTTTCGGGCTTTTTTTATGTCTGAAATTTGGTGAGTCGCTTACTCACATAAATTTCCCATTAACGGCGGTTTTTTCGGGCGCGTGCACGGCGCTGTTTTTTCTCTTCTTCTTTAGCTGCTTTTTTAGCTTCTGCTGCGGCTCGTAATCCTGCTACCATAATTTCTTCCTCTTCACGCATGGCAGGGGTTTCCATGGTGATGCGGCCAATAATGCCATCACGAAGTTCGTTAATTAGTATTTCAGACATTTTGTACGTGTCTATTTGATTACCACCTCGAATACAGCCACGCTTTTTACCGGCCATTTCTACAAATTCCCAGTCACTTTCTGGCAGTTCGGCAATTTTATAGCGTGCTTTTAAAAGCTCTGGGTATGCACGTAGTAAATACTCAGCGGTGTAACTTGCTACTTCTTCGTATTCCAGCGCTGTGTCGCGTATTGCACCAGTGGCACCTAAACGATAACCCGAATTTTCGTTCTCTACTTTAGGCCAAAGCATTCCTGGTGTGTCGTAAAGCATAATGCCATCTTCAAGCTTAATGCGTTGCTGCGCTTTAGTAACTGCAGGCTCATTACCTGTTTTTGCCACTATACGCCCAGCTAATACATTAATTAATGTAGATTTACCGACGTTTGGAATACCCATTATCATGGCTTTAATCTGCTTATCAGCACCTACTTTGTGCGGCACGAGCTTTTTACACAGCTCGTTAATACGGTGTACTTCAGCAGCTTTATCATGCCCAAAAGCAATGGCTTTAACGCCACTTTCTTGCTCAAAGTAATCTTTCCACGCTTGGGTCATTTTAGGATCGGCTAAATCAGCCTTATTTAATATTTTGATGACCGGTTTGCCTTCGCGCAAAGTTGTCACCATTGGATTTTCGCTACTATAAGGAATGCGTGCATCTAGCACTTCAATGATCACATCCATTTGTGGCATTATTTCTTTAATTTCATTTCGGGCTTTATTCATGTGCCCAGGGAACCACTGGATAGCCATTTTTAACTCCTAACATATAATTTGACGCTATTTTAACTGGCAATTCATTTAATTGCGCTATACTGGGGCAAATTTTTTCAGATTAGACATTATGGCTCTTAAATCTACCATTATTAAAGCGCAATTATCGCTAAGCGATATGGATCGTTACGTGTACCAAGATTTTAATTTAACCTTGGCGCAGCACCCCTCAGAAACAGATCAACGCTTGATGATTCGCTTACTCGCTTTTGCGCTAAATAGTTGTGATGGTTTAGAATTTACTAAAGGGCTAAGTGCTGATGATGAACCTGAGCTTTGGCATGTAAACTACAGTGAAGAAATAGAGCTGTGGATTGAGCTTGGGCTGCCGGATGAAAAACGTCTCAAAAAAGCCTGCAATAAATCTAAAAAAGTGGTGCTTTATACTTACGGCGAAAATAATCAAACAATTTGGTGGCAAAAGCATCAGCCTAAGTTATACGAATTTAAAAACTTAAGCATTTTTAGCCTCGATTATGCAGCTACTCAAGCATTAGCCGATTTAGTTGATCGAAATATAAAACTCACTATTACCGTACAAGATGGTGAAGTATGGGTAAGCACCGATACAGCTAATATTGAAATTAAGCCGCAGCAATTAATGTAATAACCATAAATTAGAGGGCCTATGAAAGTTAAACACGTTATTGTTTTGCATGGTTTGTATATGTCTGGCTTTGTTATGCGCCCTCTTTGCTCGCGCCTTGAAGAATCAGGGATGACTGTACTCAATATTACCTACAATACGCTTGACCCAAACCTCGAAGCCCTATTTGAACAAATTGATACGTTTATTGGCGACGAACCCTCAGCGCTGGTATGTCACTCTATGGGTGGATTAATTGCACGCGCTTATTTAGAAGCAAGTTCAGCAGCTAGCCACTATGTATCTAAAGTTATTACCTTAGGTACCCCGCACAAAGGTAGTCATATTGCGCAAAAAATGAAGCAAAAAGGATTTGAATCATTTTTAAAAAATAGCGTGGAATTTTTATTAACTAAAAATGGTAATTGGCCCTTTAAAGCCAAACTTTATAGTATTGCCGGCGACTTGCCTATTGGGCTAATGCCATTAATCGTTAAAGGCAGTCAATCAGACGGCACCGTATTACTCGATGAGACTAAACTAAAAGGTATGGCTGAACATAAAGTGTTTCATTTAAGCCATACCAGTATGATTTATTCACGCCAAGTGCTCGATTATATTTTAAAATGTTTAAGTGAGAATGATTAGCCCTCTGCATTGGCTGCTATTTTATAACTAATTAAAAATACGATACCTAAAATTAGCGGTATTGGGGCTGCAATATAGCCAAACGTATCTGAGTTTGCCAAACTTGCCCCTGCTAAATGCGCTACTAACCCAAGTACAAATGTGATGACTGCAATTCCTACTACGATTAACTCTGCTTTATTTTGTTTAGCTGTTTTTGCATGCATGTTATCTCTCCTAATTATTTAGACAGCATTATTATGCGCCGTTAGGATGGATGATTTTTGACCTAAACCAATAAAAAAATAGCTAAGTTATTACCTTGAATAAAGCTTGTTTTAGATCATGATTTATATACTTTTGAGTTTTATTTACTTTTGAGGGGTAGTATTTTTATTAATCAGTCCCACTTCTATTAATAGTCTAAAGTGAATACACATATCAAAAATAACTAATAGATAAAAGCTATTAGATAGATAAATTTATACGATTTTACTAATTTATAAAAATTAGTAATACTTATTCACAAGTTCACAAATCAACGGTTATTCAAGGAGCAAGTTATGTCACATGTAAACGCAATAGGTCTAAACAGTGCTAAAAGTGATGACATTGTAAAATCACTCAATACGCTATTAAGCAGCTACCAAATTCAGTATATGAATGCGCGTGGTTTTCACTGGAATATTAAAGGCCGTAACTTTTTTGAACTACATGTTAAGTTTGAAGAAATTTATAACTTACTACTTTTGAAGGTAGATGAAGTTGCAGAACGTATTTTAACGTTAGATGGCGCCCCACTACACGCGTTTTCTGATTACCTTGAGGTAAGTAAAATTAAAGAAGCTAAAGGTATCAGTGACGGTGTAACAGCTGTAGAAAACCTTTTAGCTGGTTACAGCACATTAATCCACATGCAGCGCGATATTTTAAACCAAGCTAGCGACGCAGAAGATGAAGGCACAGCCTCACTAATGAGCGATTACATCTCAGAACAAGAAAAACTGGTTTGGATGTTAAAAGCTTACTTAGATTAAGCGAGTAGAAAAAGCCCTCAATGAAGAGGGCTACAAATAGGGATAAATCGTTAAATAATTAATCGATTCGGTTACTATATTAGCTGGCTCCCAATACCAAGCAACGCCCCTGTTACCAGTGGCGTTGTTTTTGGTTTAAGCGGGTATAGTGCTTATATACAGTTATGAATAGCATAGTAACTTCATCATACCTAGCGCAATAATACCCTTAAATAAACGCAGCAGAATCTTAGTAATACTCTTATTTAAGAATAGTCTTTTCCCATCGAGTCGCTTTGCGGGTAAAAATATTATCAACACATATTTTATCCAACAAAAACTTATTTATGCTGAACAAAAGGTTCCGTAATAATTACTAAATTACTACATATTTTCTTTCTATATTTGCATTAAAAATTAGCTTTAACCTCGCTGTTGAATATTAGGTTGTAGCCTAGAGTAGAGTTATTAAATACAGTGGTTAAGATGGGGTAGGGGGAATTAATCGTCTGATTCTAATGTAGTCATTTTAGCAACAACCAGTACAAATAAGGGGCGAGTTAATCGCCCCTAGCATAACGTAAATCAAGCTAATGATTTTAATGAGCTATATTTACTAAAATTAAAAGTTAATACTAAAGTTAGCAAAAAAGCGTCGACCTATCGCATCATAAATAGCTTCATTACTACCACTAGCAGAAATATATGCTGGAGGTAACTTATCAGTTACATTGCGAAGGCCAAAATCTACACGCGCATTATCAAGTACATTGTAACTTGCTGAAATATCATGCGTGACTATAGAGCCAACGTAACCAGGCTGTAAATCCTCTTCGATATCTCCATCTGGTGATAAATCAAAGCGCGCAGAACGGTCAGTATAGCGAGTAGTCCAATTAAGCGTTAGATCGTTATATTTATACACAGCAGAGAAACGTGCTTGCCATTCTGGATCACCAACCTCACCGTCTTCAACATTTACTGTATCTGGGCGACTTTGAAATTCGAACACATCAAGCTCAAGAAGATGATTCACAAATAAATTGAACTTCAAATCACCTTCTAGTGAGTAATCAGTTAAGTTCATATCGTAATCAAAATCAGCTTCTATACCTCTTGTTGTTATTGAGGCTGCATTTAAATAACCTGAACGAACTAAAGTTATATCGTTGCTAGCTGAATCACGATCAACTTGCGAACAAAACGCCGCATCAGGACCACCCGCAGCATCAACACAGTTATCAATAACACTTTGTGCAGAAATGAAAGAAATTGCATCTTCTATTTCAATATCATAGTAATCAACAGTTAATGAAAAATTTTCAAAAAAGCTCGGAGTCCATACAACACCAGCAGTTAGCGATGTTGATGTTTCTGACTCTAGTTCAGGATTACCACCGCTAAGAACATCAATACTTACATTATCGTTAGCTTGAAAGCCTGCACCTATATTTAATGCCGCACAGTTAGCTGTTCTATTTGGGTTGTTATCTATACGATCTGCATCACAAGGATCTGCAATATTATCAAAACCAGGTGATACTGGATCGAAAGCTTCGGTAATGTTTGGTGCACGAACAGCTTGTCCATATGTACCACGTATACGAACATCATCTACTGGACGATATAGTAAGCCAACTTTCCATGCGTCAGCTGTACCAGCGTGAGAATAATCAGCCGTCCTGTATGCAGCATCAATACTTAACTCTTTTGCAAAAGAAACATCTGCTAATAAAGGTAAATTTACTTCAATAAATGCTTCAGTAACATCAAATTCACCATATGCATCAGGTGTGGCCGCATTTGATAAAAATCCTGCTTTTGTGAATTCATCAGTAATACTTTCTGAAGTCTCTTCTCTGTATTCAAAACCTGTGGCCAAACCAATTGCACCACCTTGAAGCTCAAAAAATTCACCTGTATCAAATGTTACACTACCACCAATAAATTCTTGGGTGATCGTATCTGTGCGTGTTACATCTGCTGATACATAATCTTTGGCAGCCGCTGATGCTTGATCAAAGCCAAAAGCATTATATGGCGTACAAGCATCACCATTTACACTAGCTGGATCGCTATAGCCTTCACCTTGTAAGCTAGGTACCTGACTACGACATGCAGCTTCACCTGTAGCAGGATCAATAACAGCATCAAGTGCCGCGACTAAATTATCTGGAATTAAATCGTTAAGTGTTTTACGTCGATTATCTGTTTGGCCGTAAACATAGTAAAAGTCATAGTCAAAATCTGTTTCACTTAGAGTAAAAAAGCCTTTAAACCCTGTAACAACGCGAAATAATTCTCGCTCATTGTCAGCACTACGATTTCCGAGTTCACCAAAAAACTTAGACATCGCAACGCTAGTCGTACCTTCGCTAAGTAATTGTTGGCGAAGATTACTATCTAAATATGGATTATCTGCAACATTAATCGAAATATCACCAAATTGAAATGAAGGTTGAAATTGTTGTTCAATTTCAGAGCGAACAAACTTAAAGTCGCTATAGAATGTATGATTATCAGTAAGGTTATAATTTAATGTCGAACCAAGTGTTAACTTTTCAAGCTCAGGTAATACGTTTTCATAATCTTGTGTATTAGCACAAAACTCACATCCATCAGGGAAGTTACCAAAAGCAAAACTTCCACTCGCTTCACGTGCAGGCATTAACTCTGCTACGCCACTATTATTAAAAGTATAGATACTTCCATCAGCGCCAAATGGGTTAATTACACCATTCTCACTTATTCTTTCCGAAAGCACATTCGGGACCGTAAGACGATCAGGGATACCATCATTTTCCCCAGTATTTAATGGGTTATCTACAGTACCGTAAGCATTTGTTTGGCGTAAGTCATTTGCCAAAACCTGGCGTACTCTATCTTGGCCTGCAAAGAAAGTAATGTTACCTTTACCACCCGCAATATCAGTACCTGCAACAACACTGAAACTATGATTTTCAGTACCAACCCCCTCCGTAGAGTTACCTACAGACGCATTAAACTGTAAACCGTCAAAATTATCTTTCAAAATAACATTAACTACACCAGATACCGCATCAGAACCATAGATAGCAGATGCACCACCCGTAATAATTTCTACTCTTTCTATTAAAGCTGAAGGTATCGTATTTAAATCTACTTGCGATGAACCTGGAGCACCTGCAACATGACGCTTACCATTTACTAAAACTAGTGTTCTTGCGGCCCCTAAACGTCTTAAGTCAGCAGAACTAACGCCTGCTGCTGCATTACTATCGTTATTGCCAACTAAGGTATCTGTTGCACCTATTGATGGTAATTCAGCTAAAATACTACCTAGATCTGGAGTACCGCCTTTAGCAATATCTTCCGCTGTAATTGTAACAATAGGCGCTGGTTGGGAAAGCTTTGCTTTGCTAATTCGAGAACCGGTTACTTGAATACGTTCAACCTTTTCAAGCTCTTCATCTTCTGCTGCAAAGCCTTGAAACGAAAATCCAGCCAGTATTGCACCACTTAGAGCAACGGTTAGTGACGATTTTTTGAATGACCGAGCACCTGTCTTGTTTATTTTTTTCATATTAACCCCCCTGAATTGTTATTTTTGTAACTAGTTGGTTACAAGAATTGCAACATTAAGGGGAATAAATATAAGACTCTACAAGGTTTATTCAGACGGCTTTTTATTTGGTGTAAAGGGCAGGTTTGGTGGGGTAAAAGACTTCTTGTTTTATTTTTATTAATAAAAAATAACTTTTGGTCACATATTTTCTCAAATACACGGTCTTTATTATTATAGACAGCAGGAGATACATTATAATGATTGCTTCGTTTCACGCATTAACACACATTAACACTTCAAAGTTTGCAACATTTTTAACACAGCATGCGCAAGCACATCGGCACTTTAATTCTCTACTGCACATATCTGATAAGCGTTTAGATCAAATAGATACTTTACAACATAATGTGCTATTTTATGAGCTAACTAACCTCTCTGATCCGACTCAAATAGTTCATTTAACTGAGCTTGCTAAAAAATTAAAGTTAGTGATTATTGCCCAGTCTAGGCACTTTGCAAACTTTGCCTTTGAAGTAGGAGCCGTGGACTTTTTAACAACTGATGCAACCACATCACGAGTAGAAAAGTGCTTCGAAAAGCTCATTCATCTTTGCCCAATAGCCAGTGCTGCTGAGCAAAAGTACCAGCAAAGTATTGATGAAGAACACGCTAAATTACCGTCGTCACATATCGTTGTTAAAGATGTAGGGAAAGTGCGTTTGATAGATATTAAAGACATTGTTTGGGTCAATGGTGCAGGAAATTACGTTGAGCTTCACTTTGCTGAGGGCACCTCCCCTATTTTACACCGTGAAACCATGAAAAATATTGAGCAGCAGTTAGAGCCAGAGGGGTTTATACGCATACATCGCTCTACGCTTGTCAGAAAACAAGCTATTACAGAGCTAATGCCAACTGATAGTGGCGATTACAAAGTAAAACTCAAAAACGATACTTACTTGAATTTATCAAGAAGGTATAAAGGTTGTTTAGAAAGTATAATAAGCCCCATGGTTTAGAAGCTTAATAATAGTGAAGTCACAACCAATATGTTTTTATATATTCATCGTCAGGGTGTTGATGTAAATAGCTTGCTGAATCTTTATAAAAGTTAACTTCAACATCACTGTTATTCCATACTTTTTCAAACATATCTCTAGCAATAATGTTGGCATATAAGTAGTCAACACGCTGGTAACCACGTTCTTTTACACTGGCAAAATAAGTCTCTAAGGAATCTAAGCTATCAAGTGTTAATAGTTCAAATTCTTTAAGATTTACCACAACAAATTTTACCGCACCTTTAGAGTGGGTACTCAACTCATGTACCACGCCATTTGTTAACGAGTTAATCCCTTCATTATTAAAGCTCCCCACTAACTTTAAATACATAGTGGGTGGTTGAGAACAAATATTAAACTCACCATGTGCTCCAAACATAAATTACCTTTTATATATCAGTACATGATTAAAGCTTAATACAATTTTTTAATTTTGCAGTTAATTTATAAGAGCAATAAAAAAAGCCATTTCGAGCGCTTTTTCTTCGAGGCTTTTGAAGCGACCCGATGCTCCGCCATGCCCTGCATCCATATCTGTTTTAAACACTAAAATATTATTATCGGTTTTAAGTTCACGCATTTTTGCCACCCATTTCATAGGTTCCCAATACTGTACTTGTGAGTCATGAAGGCCTGTTGTTATTAGCATATGCGGGTAGTTTTGCTCGCTAATATTATCGTACGGTGAGTAAGCTTCAATTATCTCGTAAAACGCAGGGTCGTTTGGGTTACCCCATTCGTCATACTCATTGGTGGTAAGCGGAATACTTTCATCAAGCATGGTTGTAAGCACATCCAAAAATGGAACATGGCAACCAACACCACAGTATAGCTCTGGAGCTTGGTTTACTACGGCTCCCATTAATAAGCCACCAGCACTTCCGCCTGATGCAAAAATTTTATTTTTATCACCATAACCTTGCGCTACTAATGCCTTAGTTACATCAATAAAATCGTTGAAGCTATTTTGCTTATGCTCTTTTTTACCTTGCTCATACCATTGGCGCCCCAGCATTTCTGAGCCTCTAACATGGGCAATTACATATACAACCCCACGATCGAGCAAGCTTAATGCTGTACTTGAAAAGCTTGGATCAATTGTATAACCATAAGCACCATAGCCGTATTGAAACAACGGGTTTGTTCCATCTTTTTTAAAGCTGTCTTTTTTATACACTATTGATGCAGGTACTTTAATACCGTCGCGTGCTGTTACCATTAATCGTTCAGATTCATAGTCATCGGCGTTGAAGCTACCTAGCACTTTTTGCTGTTTGAGTAATGTTTTAGCGCCGGTTGCTAAATCAACATCATACAAAGAACCTGGCGTTGTGAGGCTCGAATAATAAATACGCGCGCTTTTAGACTCAGGCTCTGGGTTCATCGCTACTGCGGCGTAATAACAAGGGTCATCAAACTCCAATGTCATACGCTCATTGCGCTTATTCACAACTACAAACCGAGCTTGCCCTTGCTCGCGCTCGCTCAGTACTAAAAAGTCGTTAAATAATTCAACACCCTCTAACAATACACTTTCGCGATGCGCCGTATGTTCTTGCCAACGTGCTTTATCCGCAATAGTTTGGCTAGTCGCCATCATTAATCTAAAGTTTTGAGCTTGCCAGTTAGTTACTATGTAAAAAGTATCGCCAAGTTTGTCTACATCAAACTCGTGACCCTCTTCGCGAGGCATTAATGCTTTAAACTCACCTTTTGGGTTATTAGCATCTAATACCCATGTATCGTTTGTTTCTGTACTCGCTAAATCAATAATAATTAAGCTTTCATCGCGGCTTTTACCAAGACCCATAAAAAAGCTACTGTCGTGCTCTTCGTAGACCATTACATCTTGAGTTTGTTTAGTACCCAGTTCGTGTCTAAACACCTGAAAACCTAATAGCGTTTGCAGGTCTTTTTTTACATAAAAAACAGTTTTATTATCGTTTGCCCAAACAATTTGCCCTTCGGTATTTTCAAGTACGTCATCAAGCATTTCATCTGTTAAAAGATTTTTAAAACGTACGGTGTAAATACGACGCCCTTCAGTATCTTCAGAATACGCCATAAGCTGCTCGCATGGGCTAAGGGCAACTTCACCTAATTCAAAAAACTCATAACCCGTAGCAAGCACATTTACATCTAACAGCAGACTTTTATTGTCTGTGCTCATGCTAGTGCTTCGGTAATGGCGAGAGTACTCATCATCACCGCGTACTTCTGAGTGATACCAGTAAGCGCCATCTTTTACAGGTACTGTATTGTCATCTTTTACTATGCGCCCTTTCAGCTCTTCAAAAATAGCTTCTTGCAGTGGCTTCATTGGCGCTAGTTGTGCAGCGCAATAGGTGTTTTCTGCTTTTAGGTGCGCTAATACATCTTCGTTTTGACGCTCATCGTCACGCATCCAATAATAATTATCGACCCGCGCTTTATTGTGGGTAGTTAATGTATAAGCTTGCTTTTTAGCAACAGGGAAATCAGGCAATAAACTTAAAGAGTAATCAGGACGAGGCACAAAATAACCAATATAAAAAATAACAATGTGGTCAGTTTAACATAAAAATAAAAAAGCCCACCCAATACTTGGGTGGGCTAAAACGGTAAACGCTTCATCACTAAAACCGTTATACCTTTGGGAAGATAGTCTATTTAGTACACTTAATTAACAGGGTACTTTTTGCCAAGCCATAGCCCAGCTTTTGCCTACACCAGGTTCAAACATAGGTTTTTCATCATCGCTTGCACGGCAAAACTCATTAAATGGCCATGGCTTGCATTGATAAACATACCCTGTTTTAGGTTGTAGTACCTTTGTACCAGCACTGTAGTTATTAATATGTTCTGGGTATATATAATCATATTGCTGGCTGCACTTTTCAGGGCGTTCATGGCACTTAGCAATGCAATGAAAATTAACTTCAGCTTTGCAAATACCACTTGTTTCTAAAGCAAATATTTTATTATGCCGATACGCTACAACCAAACCTTGTTCAGTCATTCGCCCTGCGCTTACTAAAGGTACATGCACGTTTATATACTCGGCGATTAAACGTGGCCAAGCATGCGGTTCACCTTCTTCGCAAGAGATAATTTTATAATCAAACGATAAATCAACGAGCACTCCTTGCATGTCGTAAAAAGTTACACTCACCACGTCGCCAATAAATAATTGGGTATGATGATTTAAGCAACCTATTACTGACCACGTTCCACAGGCCAGCGTCGTATGCATAAACACAGCAACACCTTAGAGTCACAAAAATTTATCCATGGTATATGGATACACAATAAATATATTGAGGGCAAGAGATACACGATAATACACAGTGCAGCAGTCCCGCTATCGTAGTTTTACAAGTAAAACCTTAGACCGGAAACTTTGCGTCCTAACCTTTAGGTTAGTTTGCCAACAACTCGGCGATTATAATTAGCCACCGCACAACAATCAAACAAAAGAATGTAACCGAGACAAAAAAACAACCCTTTAAGATTATTTTTAATCCATTTATTAGCTAAATAAATAATTTAACGGCTCTTTGGCCCAACTAAATGCTAGCACCGCTAATAGCCCTAAAAAGATCACCCACGCAGGCCAAGATGATTTAATAAGCTTTGTTTGTGCATTTTCATCACCAAGTTCTTTAGTACCTGTAACCATTGCTTTAACAAGTGGCTTACCTTTAAATTTATATACAATAATAGCCAGCATATGCAAACCAATAGCGTATAACAAAATGTCAAAATTAAGGTGGTGTAGCCAATTAGCAAAATCTACGGTATCGCTCGATACATACTCAACTAATGGGCCGTCTGTTAAAATACCATCACTGCTCATTAGCCCTGTTAAAAGCTGAGTACTAATAAGTATAAAAAACAAAATTATCATGTAGCTGCCCTGCGCAGAGTGCCCAGGTGCATCTGTAGGGGTTTTAATTGCGCTAATTACCGACTTTGGTGAATGTATTAGCGCACTAATTTTTGCTGTTTTACTGCCAAACACTCCCCAAATAAAACGGGTAACAATAAGTGCAAGCGTAAAAAAGCCCATTACAAAATGTAGCTCAATCATGCCCTCTTCGGCACTAAAATATAACGCAGCAATACTCATTACTAATAACCAATGAAAGCTTCTAATAAAGCTATCCCAAACCTGTACTTTTGACATTGCGCCCACCCTAAATAAAACAGTACTATTTAATATGTTATCTACTTTAACATCATCATATTAAGGTATCCTTATGAGTCATTCTACAAGTCATATGAGTAAAAACCATGCAAGGAACTAAAAAAGCTATTTTAAAGGGCTTTTTAGATATGCTACCACTTTGTTTAGCGGTTATTCCGTGGGGTATTTTGTGTGGTTCTTTAGCTATTCAAAATGGCTTTAGCGCTTTTGAAACCCAAGCTATGTCACTTTTGGTTTTTGCAGGCTCTGCGCAATTAGTCGCTATAGAGCTTATGGCGGGTAATACTCCGCTACTCACTATTTTATTTACTACGTTTATTATCAGCTCTCGTCATTTTTTGTATGGTCTCGCTGTTCGTCATAAAGTCATTGATAAACCCATGCGCTGGCGCTTACCGATAAGCTTTGTATTGACCGACGAGCTATTTGCTTTTTCGCACCATCGCAAAGCATATAGAACAAAAATAAGGTTAATATACGCACTTAGTGCCGGGTTTAGCTTTTATATAGCTTGGAACTTGTGGACTCTCATTGGTATTGTGGCGGGCTCTATGCTGCCTGACTTAACCAATCTAGGGCTAGACTTTGCAATTGCAGCTACGTTTATAGCGTTAGTTATTCCAGGTGTTAAAAACTTAGCCACCTTAGTCACCGTGATAGTCGCGGGTATAAGCGCAACTCTATTAAAAAGCACAGGGTTTGAGCTGTGGTTAGTATGCTCGGCTTTACTTGCTATGTGCGCAGGGTACTTCACATCAAGAATAACCACAAAGAAGGACGCGCACTAATGATGATCACAATATTACTTATGGCGTGTATTACCTTTTTTACGCGTTACTTATTTTTGCACCGTGCATTACCATTTAAGGTGGGCCCCAAGATGCAGCAATTTTTAAGCTTTAGTGCCCCAGCCGTACTGACAGCTATTTGGGTCCCTATTGTATTTTTAAATAAAGAGGGTATTAACCTTAATTGGCAAAATCCCTATTTAAGCGCGGCTATTGTGGCCGTTATTGTGGCTTACAAAACACATAACATTTATTACACCACCCTTGCAGGAATGGGTCTTTTTTTAATACTTAATTAGGGCATGTTGATCGTCCCTAGAAAGAGCTAAAGGGCAGCGCATGTTTGGTATTTATGCCGCGTTATAGCTTATTCATAGAGAATAACCACACTACATAGGCTAAGCCTTGCTTACAAACAAACATACTGATGCAAATTTACCCACAAAAGTTCAACATGCCCTAAGCAACCCTACATTTATTAATAGATTTTTGTTACTGCAGTGAAACTTTATACTTTTCGATATATGCATCAGCGAGTAGAATGCTTGAAACAATAATAATAAGCGTCAATCATGCACGAATTTTATCAATTAAGCGCAACTAGCTTGCAAGGCCAGCCCATTAACTTTAGTGATTTTAAGGGGAAGGTTGTACTTATCGTAAATACCGCCAGTAAGTGTGGGTTTACCTACCAGTATGAGTCTCTTCAGGCCTTACACAATAAATATGCAAGCCAAGGTTTGGTTATTTTGGGTTTTCCGTGTAATCAGTTTGGCCAGCAAGAGCCTGGCGAGGCCACCCAAATAGAGCAAGGCTGTTTAATTAACTACGGTGTTAGTTTTTTAATGTCGGCCAAAGTCGATGTAAACGGTGAGCATGCCCATCCTATTTTTCGTTATCTAAAATCAGCATTGCCTGGTTTTTTAACACGTAAAATAAAATGGAACTTCACTAAGTTTTTAATAGCGGCCGATGGCACACCGATAAAACGCTACGCTCCTTTTACTAAGCCTGAAAAGCTAGAAATAACTATTCAAAAAGCACTTAAAAACAGTACGGCATAAAATTAATAAAGAGGCGTATAGCCTCTTTATTGCCAGTTAAAACTAAGCGTTAAACATGTTTATAACCACACGTATAAATACCTAAACAAAACTGGCGATGTATTTTTACTAGTATAATTTACTCTATGTAATCGCTTAAATCGTCTTCGCCTAGGTTTTTACGCAAACGTTTTTGTTCAAGATAGTCTTCCAACTTTTTCTTAACTTTTTGCTTGTTTTTATCATGTTGATTACGCCCGACCATTTCGTATTCGTCTTCAACAAAATCATCATCTAGCGCATCGTAACTAAATGTCTTACCCACAACCCACTCCATAAAGTGTTTGAGACCAATTAAGGATTTTATAATCGCAATAATTGGTGAAATTAAAAATGTTCAGTACTAAATATGATTTACAAATTAGTACCAAAATAAAGCCATGTAGCTATCGTAAATAGTCTTCATGTCAGTATTGTGAATAAATAGCGCTAAATTCGAATTGAGGAAAGTGAGAGTTTTTTATCGTATCGATAAATAAAATTTATCACTTTTTATTTTTTAGCCAATTTGACTAAAAAATAGTTATTTACTTAATGAAAGAATCATTATCAAGCCGCCCACAAACACTTAACCTATTGTTTAAAATAAATAAATAAAACTGGCACCAAACTTGTTATTAGTTAATCGTCATCAACAAAAAAGTAGAGAACAAACATGAAAAAATTACTATTAGTAAGTGCTTTAATTTGTACACCCGCTGCAATGGCTCACAACGATAACGATTCTGCAATTTCATTTAGTAATGAACAGTGCAATGTTGAATTTAAAAATGATGTACGTATTAAGCCAAACGAACTAGAAATTTTTACAGCTAATAATCGCACCATGCAGTTCACTACTGACGGCGATTTAACTATAAACGGTGAGTTAATTAACCTTAGTAGCAACCAACGCGCAGCGTTAGACACCTACTCTGATAGCTTACGCACTCAATTACCTGAAGTAGCGAATATAGCTTTAGAAGGCGTTAAAATTGCAGGTGTTGCACTCGCTGAAGTAGGCAACGCATTTAATATTAATGGCTTAGATAATATGTCTGAACTAATGGACGATATTAAAGTGGAAGTAGAAAACACTTTTTATCAGCAAGGCACCTTTGTTATGGGCCAGCAAAGCTTTAATCAGTTTGGTGAAAACTTTGAGCAGCAATTCGAAAATCAAATAGAAACGGCTGTTGAGTCTGCAGTTATGCAATCAATGGGCAGCATTTTAGTTGCACTAGGCTCTGAATTATTAGGCTCAGGTGGTGATATGGAAGCATTTGAGCAGCGCATGGAAAGTATGGGCGCACAAATAGAAGAAAAAGTAGAACTACATGCTAATGCACTTGAAGAACGTGCTAACGATTTATGTGGTAATTTTGCCGACATTGCTAAGCAAGAAGAGCAATTAGTAGCACAGTTACCTGCGCTTCAAGGCTATGAGTTATTTACAATTAAGCCAACTAAGTAACCCAAGTAACTATATTTAACATCCCTTTAGCAGCATTTAAGGTTACTTAAATGCTGCTTTTTTATGTACTGATTTACATTATTTTCTTGCTAATAAAGTAAGCTCGCCTAATGTAATAATAGCGTGCTCCATTTGCTCACTCCATTGCACACCATAACTTAATCTAAAACAGCTTTTATATTTACTCGTCGCAGAAAATATAAGCCCAGGCGTTATGCTTATGCCTACCTCAAGCGCCAGTAAAAAAAGCTTTTGGCTATCGTACTCGCCACCTAAGTCGAGCCAAATAACGCAGCCGCCTTGAGGGTCACTTATGCGAGTATTTTTTGGCATGGCTTGTTGTAAACAAAAGCGCATACGGTCTTTGTTCGTTCGCAAGCGCTGCCTTAATACCTTTAAGTTTCTATCGTATTCACCGCTGGCAATAAATTCTGATAACGTCCATTGATTAATTAACGATGTTGAGCAACTTAAAGCGCGCTTATACCGCCGAGCTTGCTGAGCGTACTTACCCGCAATTAACCAACCAACACGATAGCTAGGCGCTGCCGTTTTAGAAAAAGAGGAGCAACTAATTACGAGCCCTTTTTTTGAATAGGTTTGTGCAGGTGTACCTCGTTGTGGGGTAAAGTATAGATCGCCGTAAACGTCATCTTCAATAAGTACCACGTTATGGTTTTCTATTAGCTCTACCATTTGCTTGCGATTTTTATCGTTCATAAAGCTGCCAACTGGATTGCTAATAGCGGTAGAAAATAAACATGCTTTAATGTCGTGATCGTTTAATGCTTGCTCTAAGTCGTTAAGCCAAATCCCGTTATCTGGACACAGTGGTATTTCGAGTGCTCTTAAGCCTAAACTTTCTATTAATTCAATAATACCGTGATAACACGGGGTCTCTATGGCAACGGCATCACCGGGCTTTGTTACACACTTAAGCGCTATTGCAAGCGCCTCTTGTGCACCATTAGTGATCACCAACTCATCTATATTAATACCTATACCAAAACCCAAATAATAATGTATAAGCTGCTTTTTTAACGGTACAAACCCATCCATTGGGCCATAATTAATGGCGCTGTTACCAGCAATTGTCATCACTCGGCGCATATTTCTCGCAAGTGCTTTATCGGTTGGGGCAGCCGCAACGGGGTTTGCGATACCAAAAGGCACTACGTTAACTTGATGAATCGCACTATATACTTGCTCTATTAGCGCTTGTTTATTAACAATAACAGGCTCGCGACTTAGCTTTACACGCTTAGGAAGACTGCGTGCTATAGCGACGGCTTTTAAAAAATAGCCCGATTTTTCTCTTGCCTCTATTAAGCCTTGATCTTCAAGCGTTTGATAAGCCTGCTTTACTGTAGGAATACTTATGTTTAGGTTAGTAGCCATTTTTCTTAGAGATGGCAGCTTTTCACCGGGCAACAAAACATGCTGTTCGCTCATATCTTTAATAAGTTGAATAACTTGCTGATATAAAAATTCAGGGGGTTTGTTGTTTACGGTTTTTAAGTTCATCGCACATCAAATCTGTATAGGTTACATTTTTACTTTTCTGTATATGGTAAGTATACAGCTAGCTCTTAAAATAACCACTCACCCGGTATTTAGGATCGACAATGAAAAGTGCAGCGCTATACATTACAACTGTTTTAATTTGGGGCTCTACTTGGCTAGCTATTGAGTTTCAGCTAGGTGATATTGCTGTAGAGCTGTCGCTATTATATCGCTTTGCTATCGCAGCCGCGCTAATGTGGTTATATGTAGCGTACAAAAAACCCGACGTGCGTTTTTCGTTGGTAGACCATGGTTTTTTTGTGCTGTTGGCACTATGTAACTTTAGCCTAAATTATTTAATGCTTTATTGGGCGCAAAACTATTTAACGTCAGCCATGACCTCAATTGCGTTTTCTATGCTGCTGGTTATGAATATAGTAAATACACGATTATTTTTTAGAAAACCTATATCTAAGCGGATCTATACAGGCGCAATACTTGCTGTACTGGGCATAACGTGCCTATTTTGGCCACAACTACAGCAGTTCGACTTGAGTAATGGTGCGTTGGTCGGGTTACTACTTGCTCTTAGTGGCACCTTTGTGGCTTCATTAGGAAACATGGTAAGCGTAAGAAACTCACGCAAGCAAATTGGTGTACTCCAAGGCAATGCCTGGGGCATGCTATACAGCGCAATTGGTTTAGTTTTATATGTACTAATGAGCGATGTGCAATTTAGTTTAAACGCACCAAGTAGTTACTGGCTTTCATTACTTTATTTATCAATATTTGGCACTGTAATAGCGTTTAGCTGCTACTTTGCGCTACTTAAAAATATCGGCCCTGAGAAAGCCAGCTACGTTATTGTACTGTTCCCGCTTGTTGCGGTAACACTCAGTAGCTTTTTTGAAGGCTTTGAGTGGCATGCAAATACCTTTGCAGGATTTAGCTTAGTACTTTTAGGTAATGCCATCGTGCTTACCCCTACAAAACAAATTAATGCCTTTTTAGCAAATAGAGTAATTGCTAAAAATGGCTCCGTCCCCAGTTAGAAGCGTTTAACGCAACTAACACAAAAGCGCCTACCCTAATGTAGGCGCTTTTTTATTGGGCAATGAAAAAGTAAAGCACCAGTATGAACGATAATCTTTGCTGGTGTTTCTCCAACCAGCTCTCCATCCGCTTCTATTAGTAACCCTTGAGTCATTATTTCGGCGCTAGGTATGCGGCTATAGGTAAGGTTTTGAATATGTTGGTGACGCTTAAACAATAATTTTATAAAGCTCAGCACATTATAAAACACTCCGCCAGAGCGCATTTGATAACACTCAAGCTGCCCATCACTTAAATCTGCATTGGGAGCAATCTTTAAACCACCGCCAAAGTATTTATGATTTGCAAACACCGTAATTAAATTAGGGTATTGCATAGTTTGGATATTAAATATCCCTTTTAATTGCTGAGCACTGTAATACATTAGCTCTCTTGCGCTTATCCAGCTGTAATCAAACGCTGAAAAGCATCCTTTCGCATTAATAGCCTTTACTACATGAGCATCAAAACCTACCCCGGCAATATTAATAAAGTAACGAGTATTTATTTTTCCTATATCAATTGCGATGGGCGGATTGAATAGTGCTTGTTTCCATTGTTCTTTATTACAGTCAAACCCTCTTGAGAAATCATTACCGGTACCACAAGGTAGCAGCGCTAAAGAACAATGACTTCCCATTAATGCGTTAACGGCCAAATGCAAAGTACCATCCCCCCCTAATACAACGACTTTGTTGACCTTACTTAATTGCGCTTTTATTTGTTCACAGTCGTGTTCAAAGTTTCCCGTAGTAAAAAAAATACAATAAGTTAGCTGGCGTGTTTCACAGGTGCCTAAAAGCCAATTTAAAGACTTTTTACTGTGTTTTTTAGTGCTTGGTTTAACAATTATCAGTAATGACAAATTTTTATATCCAACTATAAAGTAGATAACGAGATAATTAAGACTTTAATTAAATTTTTTAATCTGAATAAATAATCAAAAAATAACGGGTTAAATGCATAACAAAAGGTAAAAACCGGAACAACTCCAGTACATAAGGCCAAAACAACCATTTAAATTTACATAACTATGCAATAAAACCAAAAACACTTACTGAATCGAATCTTAACAAATAAAAATCGCATTAGTTTAACTAATGCTGCAGACTCAATTTTTATTGCTTTATTTTTAATCAAACAACGTGCAAAATGCACGCGATTTCAACAGATACAACCCGGAGCAAAGTAATGAACCCAATCAACACCCTAAACCAAACAGCTGATACTCACGTTGCAGTAAAACCAACTAACCGCAAAGCAAAAATGTTAGCCAAGCTTAACCGTATTGGTAAAAGACTAGCACTTAGCGGCGCAGCTCAATATAAATAATCACCCAACCATGATTATTTTTTCGGTGCAGCAAACACCCAATCACTAAATTAAGTCACTTATTTAGCTCCTCTTGTTTGCTGCAACCTCTTTATTTTATTAAAAATTGCCTTAATTCCCTCTTATTTACAAAAAAAACCTCATTTACGTATATTTTTTAGGCAAACAGTCATTTTGCTATTTACACAGCGGTATCACCTAAGTATTATTCTGCGTCACGGAGAGATGGCAGAGTGGTCGAATGCACCGGTCTTGAAAACCGGCATAGGTTTGTAGCCTATCTAGGGTTCAAATCCCTATCTCTCCACCATATTTTAATTGGTGGCATTATTTTACTTCCATCAATACAAACGGTTATGCGTTGGAGAGGTGTCCGAGTGGCCGAAGGAGCTCCCCTGCTAAGGGAGTATAGAGTTTGTAGCTCTATCGAGGGTTCGAATCCCTCCCTCTCCACCATATACTGTATATAAGCCACTTAATTGTGGTTTTTTTGTGCCTAAAATTTAACACCAATACTAAATTGGGAGGGTGAGAATCCTCGACAGGGTTCGACAAAATGTCTGGAACATTTTAGACCACTGCAAGCGTCGCGCAGTGATTGATTACATGGATGTAAGCAAGTCTATCCCTCCCTCTCCACCATATACTGTATACAAGCCACTTAACTGTGGTTTTTTTGTGCCTAAAATTTAGTGATACCACATAAATAAATTAGCAAGCGCTAGCTTAATTATAAATTTATGATGCTATAAGATTGCCGCCTTTAAAACACCCTCTATAGATATTTCTATACTTTATAAAAATTAAACAAATTGTGCCAAACAACAACTTAGTGCATTATTAATATAACTTTAGCCAATTTAGGTTTAGCTATGATCAGGCTCATATTGCTACTTGCGTATGCAGTACCATTTGTTTCCTTTGCAAAAAATACAACGGTTTATAAATGTGTGATTAAAGGCGTTCCTACTTTTAGTCAAACACCCTGCGCAAAAGACGCACAAGTTGTTACTCTCAAAGAAATAAATGTGATTGAGGCTTATAAAAGCTCAACACCAGGAAAGGATATTACCGATTCATCCGTCGATAATTTTTTAAAAGTTCAAGAAATAGATCGTGAAATAAAAAAGCTACAGTTAGAAATAAAACAAAGCCAAAAAGAATACACAGCAAAAGCCCAGCAAATTAGTTACATAACTCAAGATCAGGCAAACCGTTTAGGAGCATCTTCTATTGCCGATGCCAGAGCGACTAAAACAGCAGCGTTAAAAGAGGCTTATGACGCCTCAATTAACCAGCTACAGCAGCAAATAAACGCTTTAAAACAACAAAAGCAGCAGCTTACCCCAACGCTTTAAGCACTGCATTTTGGTGTTTTGCAAAGTTTAAAATAACCGTCCCACTGCAATGTGGCCTATGTATAGATGACACAACGTACTCTTTTAGCTGCTGATTAATAAGCGTTAGCATTGCAAAGTTTGTGATCTCTAACTTTGTCAGCCCCAAGCTTTGCAAAATACATAATGCTATTTGCAGCAATAATATAGGGGACAACTGAGGGCGTTCCTCCCCAAAATTTAAGCGCACTGCTGTTATATTCAAAGTAATGTATATTAAATTCAAAAGGATTTTGATGTGAAAACCAACCAACATCTTTAGGCTCGCAACTATCTAACTGCGCCGGGTTTACCCATAAGTAAGCAGCGCCAGGGCCTGCACATAAACACTTAACGCTTGAGCCAATCATAAAGCCGGCATTAAGTGCGGTTAAATCAAGCGGGAACACACCGGCAGATTGAACAACATCAATGATTGATAAGCTACTAGTACGCTTACTCAAGACCACAATGTCGTTTACAGAGGCTTGTACTCCTGTATTTGAATAAACATGACTAATAAAAACTAAATCTATATTTGGAGTTAAGTACTGCTCCCACACATTAATATCAGATAAGTTTTCATACTCTGGGATAAATGTTATTTTTGCGCCTTTGGACAGCGCTTTTTGCATGGCAAAACCTATACTAGGGGGAAATCGCTTTGCGCCATAAGCACATTACACTGTTTTTTGTATTTGAGGATGCGACATCAATATCTTAATTAAGGCGCTTGATAAGTTTACTTTCGGGCAAAACTCGCTACTTCGCGCGTTAAATAAATTCCCTAATGCTTGACTAAATTGCTCAACAGCAGGTAGCCATTGTTGCCATGGCTCTTTATTAGAGTCTGCCACGGTGCAAAGTAATGTTGAGCTAAGTACTGCTGAGTATTTTTGAACGCTCGCCCCACTGAGTGATTAAGTAAATAGCTACCATCGGCGATACGAAATCATTTAGTAAAAAACAATTGCCATTATAAAAAATTCCTCAAATAAGCTACTGTTAGCTATACTGATTATTCAAAATGTAATAATAATAATTGCCAAGGACCTAAGTGAAAGATTTTAACTCAAAATACCACTCTAGTATTTTTTACATCTTGTTTGCCTTGGCGTATATTTTTATTGGAATTACGCTTACTAAGCTCGCCTTTAATTCGCAAATTATTCCCATTTGGTTGCCTGCCGGCATTGCCTTAGTTGGGTGTTATATTTGGTGGTGGCGATTCATCCCTCCTCTGTTTATTGCCGCAATTACATTTAATTTGAGTATTTTTGATAACTCAGCACATGAAATGGTACTTGTTGGCAATTCGTTTAATGAGGCTATGTATATTGCCTTTGGGGTGGTTATACAAGCGATGGTGGGGGCAGCCCTTTTAAAATATTGGCTTGGCCATCCGCTGCGTTTTAAAAACCGTAAAAATATTATTTATTTTATTGTTGTCGTTGCGATAATAACGAGCTTAATATCGGCTAACTTTGGGGTGTTTGCACTTAGCCAATTTAACCCCGCCTACAGTATTGATGATCATTGGCAAAACGTAACTTACTGGTGGCTTGGAGATACCCTAGGTGTATTAATTGCCACACCTTTTTTACTCTCGTTATTACCTAAAAGCACGAGTAAATACCACATATCAGCCTTACCCACTATTGCTGTATGTAGTGTTTTATTTGTGTCGGTAGCAATTACAACTCAGCTATACGATCGTGAAAACCGAACTAACACTATAAAAATTGCTGAACGTGAAGTCCACGTTATTGAAAATAGCCTATACCGCTATATTAATCGAAGCCTTATTGCCGTTCAGAGCTTAGCAAGCCAAGTACAATCATCTTCTCAACTTAACCAGCAAGAGTTTTATGCTTACGCAAGTGAGCTACTTACTCAGCATTCATTTATAAAAGCTCTTTCATGGAATGTAAAAATATCGCAAAACGAACGCGAGGAATTTACCCAAACAATTTCTGATATTTACCATTTAGATTACGATGTTATTGGCGAGCCATTGGAAGAAGACGACCCTATGGTTATTGTAAAGTACATAGCTCCATTTAATGGCAATCAAAAAGCAATTGGTTTTAATGTGTTTTCAAACGCCGAAAGAAAAAACTCCTTACTTAACCCTGCAATTAAGTTTCAACCTGTAGGGACTAAAATTATTCAACTCGTGCAAACTAAAGAGCCAACGCCTGCTTACTTACTTTTCGCCCCAGTGTACAACCAAGGCGACGAAGCAGACTCTATTAAAGGCTACGCAACGGGGGTATTTCTAGTCGATAATATTATTAATGAAGCTATCTCAAAAGCGCAATCTGATATGTTTGCTATTAATATTTTTGAGGATATTAATAACCCTCCATTTTATAGTAACTCCAAAAGCTTTGACCAAGCTGCGGGGAGTCGAATTATGACTTTTAATGTTGATTTTAGTGGTCAACGCTGGATTGTTAAACTTGCGCTCAAAGAAGGCTTTTTAGCCCAGCACAACAACCAACTGACATTGCTACTACTTATTTTACAGGTTGCTGTGTGCTCACTTATTTTACTTATCTTGTTATTATTTAATCAGCAGCAAGTAGAGCTTACTCGTCAGGTAGCAGAGCGCACCCATTCATTAGCGCAAGCTAAAAAGCAATCTGATCTTGCCAACCAAGCTAAAAGCCAATTTTTGGCTAATATGAGCCACGAAATACGCACTCCTCTTAATGCTGTTATTGGGTTTTCGTCGTTAGCACGCGAAGTAGACGATACTAAAACGTTGGTAGGCTACTTAGACAAAATAAACTCCTCATCCAAAAGTTTATTAAATTTAATTAACGACATTCTCGACATATCAAAAATAGAGTCGCAAAAGCTCGCGATGGAATCGATATCATTCGATTTTCATGCATTAGTGTCTCGTATAAATAATATGTTTGAACAAAGTGCATTTAACAAAGGAATCAACTGGCAAATAGACTGCAAGCTACCAGTAAACACCTGGTACATTGGCGACCCAATGCGTATAGAGCAAATTCTGCTTAATTTATGTAGTAATGCAGTTAAATTTACAAATGAAGGAAGCGTTGCATTAAATATTGCAAGTGAATTTACCGCGGCTAATAAAGTACAGATAACCATTGATGTAATAGATACGGGAATTGGTATAAAACCAAGCCAACATAAAAAACTATTTAATGCATTTACTCAAGCTGATAGCTCAACATCAAGGCAATTTGGCGGCACAGGGCTTGGCTTAACAATAGCAAAAGAGCTGAGCCAACTAATGGGGGCTAATTTAGCTTTACAAAGTGAACTTGGGAAAGGCTCAACCTTTACACTCACTATCACTCTTCCTACTACAGAGCCTGAAGAGTCACCTGAAATTGCCTACGCAGATACAAATATTGCGTCCCTAGACATTCTTGTTGCAGAAGACAACCCCGTTAACCAAATGGTGATTAAAGCTATGCTGGGCTCTTTAGGCATAGTGCCCAAAATTGTAGATAATGGTGAGCTTGCTGTTAATGCTGTAAAGCTACAAGATTTCGATTTAGTACTAATGGATTGCCAAATGCCTGTTATGGATGGCTACAGGGCGACTGCGCTTATTAGGCAATTTAAATCAGAACAAGATCTGCCAATTATTGCCTTAACAGCTGACGTAATGCCTGAGGACAAAGCGCATGCTCGTGCTGTTGGATTTAATCAACATCTTGCAAAACCACTCGAACTCATTAAGCTAACTGAGTGCCTTGTCCAATATGCAGAAGTTAATGAACAATAACGATTTAGTCTTAAAAGTTTGTATAGGTTTTGTTTTAAGTGTTTTATCTCACCTTGCTGCTGCTAAAGACTGCATTACTCAAGGCAACAGTTTTAGCTTTATACTAAAAGCTAAGCAGCAAGGGTTATTTAGGTTTAAAAACGAGCACATCCACCAGCCATTTAACTATCAAGCCCTTTTGCCATTTCAGCGCTATTTAGATTATGCATATGAGCATATAAATAAAGCAAATCCACGTGCAAACGTACCATGCCCTATAATAACGGCTACTTATAAACAACTTATTAAACAAGATGTGCGAACCGCAAAGCCAAGTATTGTTGATATTATTACGCCCTTTGAGCTTAAATACCCGAAGAGTAAAAAGGTTGCCTTATTAATACACGGGCTAACAGACTCTCCTTTTACTTATCACGATTTAGCACGCATTTACTATGAGCAAGGTTACAGCGTACGCACGCTTTTATTACCCGGCCATGGAAGCGCTGCGAGTGCATTACAAAACGTAGACGTAAAGCAATGGCAAGAAGCAGTAAATTATGGAGTGAACCGTGCTTTAACCGATTTTGATGAAGTCATATTAGGTGGCTACTCTACAGGTGCGGCACTCGTTATTGATTATCTAACAAAGCAAACGCCATCACCTAAAATTAAAGCGCTTATGTTATTTTCACCAGGTACTGAACCACACAATAAAAATGGCTGGCTTGCTAAATGGATAGACGCTATTCCTTTTGTAGATTGGATAGATAAAGACGCTGATATTGATTTTGCTAAGTATGAGTCATTCCCTTTTCATGCTGCTGCAGCCTCATACGATGCCATGCAATTAGTAAGTATCGATCAACTAAATAAACGCCCCGCACTTAAACTACCTATTTTTAGTGTACTTAGTGATATTGATACCACAATTGATACACGCGCTTCGCTTAAATTATTAAGTGCCCTACATAAGGGTAACTCGCCTAAATATAAAACACGCGATACTCTAGTACTTTATGGCAATACTGATGTTTTACCTGCAGGCTTTGCAGCTAATTACAAATTAATAAACCCAAAATGCACGACAAAACAGTGTAAAAACATTCATGGTATATCGCATATTGCAATTGTTAACTCGCCACAAAACCCGCACTACGGCGCAAATGCTACCTATCGTAATTGTGGTAGTTTTATTAACGACGATGCACACTATAAAACCTGTAAAACAACACCACACCCACAATTAGGTGAACGTACAAAAGCAAATTTAAAAAACTATCCTGCATTACAGCGGCTCACTTTTAATCCTCATTTTAACGAGCTCAAAAAACAAATTTTAATATTTATTAAAAACCTAGAACACACAAAAGGTAAGCAGTTATGAGTGCTCTATCGCACCAATGGTTTACAAGCATAAATCAAATAGATGCTCACGACTGGCAACGCTTATTTGGTAGCGAGCCCTTTACATGCCACGCATTTTTATATGCATTAGAGCAAAGCCAATGCGTAAATGAACAAACAGGCTGGCAGCCTAAGCACCTAGCAGTGTATGAAAATAATAAACTCATTGCATTAGCGCCTGGGTATTTAAAAAGCCATTCATACGGCGAGTACGTATTTGATTGGGCATGGGCAGAAGCATACGAGCAACACGGATTAAAATATTATCCTAAGTGGCTATGTGGTGTGCCTTTTAGCCCTATTGAAGGTAAGCGAATTGCTATAGAGCACAATGATCACGACTTGGTATATCACTACATAAAAGAGCAGCTAAAAACACACAGTATTGAGCAAAGTTGGTCTGGCTGGCATATAAATTTTTGTGAACAAGCACAGGCAAATTCACTTTGTACAGAGCAAATAATGCAAAGAGTGGGTGTGCAGTTTCAGTGGTTTAACAAAGGCTTTAATACCTTTGATGACTTTTTACAGACCCTAACTGCACGAAAACGTAAAACACTTAAAAAAGAGCGCGCTAAAATAGTCCAGCAAAATATAACCATTGAATGGCTTCAAGGCGTGCAAATAACCCCCGAAATCATGCAGCTTTTTTGCGAATTTTATCAGCGTACTTATTTAAAGCGCTCTGGGCATTTAGGGTATTTAAATATGGAATTTTTTATACTGTTACATGCGCTAATGAGCGAACAACTCGTTATTATGCTTGCAAAAAAAGACGATAAAGTAATTGCAGCAACACTTAGTTTAATTGGCGAAAACACACTTTATGGACGTTATTGGGGCGCAAACGAAGAAGTTGATTCTCTGCATTTTGAACTGTGCTATTACCAAGGTATTGAGTTTGCTATTAAGCATAACCTGAGCTGCTTTCATTCTGGGGCGCAAGGTGAGCATAAAATAGCGCGCGGGTTCGAGCCCGTACTTACCTACTCTGCTCACCACATTGTTGATGGCGACTTTAGTAATGCTATTAGTGATTACCTTAAAAGAGAACGCCAACACATTCATATCTATAAAGATCAGTGTGCTGAGTTACTGCCGTTTAAAAACGAGTAACTGATTATTTGCAGGCATGGCTGTATCGCTAATAAGCGAAAGTCCTGCCTGCTTTGCCAAACCCTCAACTGCTTCAAAATCCCTTATCCCGCTTAACGGATCGCGATCTATTAAAAACGTATTGAAGTCATCATTACTTGGGCTGGTAAATTTACCTTGGTATTTGAACGGCCCATAAATACACAACATACCACCGCTATTTAAATGACGCTTAACACCGTCAAAAAAGCGTTCAACTAATTGCCAACTAACAATATGAAATGTATTTGCAGTATAAATAGCGTCAACCTTATCTACAGGCCATTCATTATTTAAATCAAGCTCAAGAGGTGTATGTAAATTAGTTAAATTAACTTCGCTATGCCATAAGTTAATGCCTTCGTGGTTAACCTTTCGATCGCTTGTATACCATTGTAAATAAGGTAAATGCTCGGCAAAAAACACACTATGTTGCCCAGTACCAGAGCCTACTTCAAGCACACTGCGACTTGATTTAAATACTTTTTTTAACTGCGCTAATATAGGTTTTTTATTGTTTTCACACGCTTGTGAAAATGGCTTTGTCATAGGTTTGCACCAAAATTGTAGGCTAATGCACAACAGTAAAGCAAATTTTGATTACTGTGTACTTAGTAAAATTCTAAAAAATAGAATTATATTATTTATCAACGAATTAAAAATTAGTATTTTTATTGGTATATATTATGCTTTTTAATAGTGAGCGTTAAAAAGGCTCAACTTTTATTACATAGAGAGGATTAATATTATGCATTTACCCCCATACACTGCTGTAGACGCTGTTGTCTCAGTAACAGAAAAAAACATAGAAAAGCCTAGTAGCGCCTGTGATAGTAGAGCCACTGTAATCGATTTACTTTCTCACTGTAACCAAAATCAACAGGCGCTAAAAAAACATGAAACAGACCAAATATTCATTCTTGGCTACAATTGATACTAAACTTAAACCCGTAAATAATTTTTACAATAACTGTTTACACTGAAACCGATTAAATGTAATGATAACTATTATCGTTAACTTAAGTCGGTTTTTTTATGTCTTCAGATCACGCTCTGCGTAATTATCATCATGAACTAACATGTCATTGCTTACGTCCGGGACTTCATGCCCCTATGCTCGTGGCAAACTACATCGAAACCGCTCTAAGCTTAGCTAAAAGTTTTGAAAAACAACGCAATCCTCTACTTCAAGAGCTTTATTTAAAACGTACACTCTATGAAATTATCAACAAAATGTGCGACCCTCTAATACACAATGCCATTCGCAAACAGTGTCTTGAGCAGTTATATAAACCATTACTGGCATTAAAACGTTATTACAAAACGCATAACAACACAGCCAAGTTTTTATTACTTGAACGTGAAGCGCGCGTTCTTAGTCACGAATTCAACCCTTTTTAAGGAGTAAAATATGAGTAACTTTAGAACAGAATCAGACAGCATGGGCGAGTTAAAAGTACCCGCTGATGCTTTATATCAAGCGCAAACCCAACGCGCAGTAAATAACTTTACTATTAGCGGCTTAACAATGCCCAAGCAATTTATTACGGCGCTTGCTTACATTAAGCAAGCCGCTGCACAGAGTAATTTTGAGCTAAATCATTTAAGTAAAGGTAAAGCGACGGCCATAGAGCAAGCTTGCCAACAAATTATTGATGGCGAGCATTATGAGCACTTCCCTGTCGATATTTTCCAAACCGGCTCAGGTACAAGCTCTAACATGAACGCCAATGAAGTCATCGCAACGCTTGCAACTCGCATTGGTAATGAGCCAATTCATCCTAATGATGACGTAAATATGGGGCAAAGCTCTAACGATGTAGTCCCTACAGCCATTGCCCTTAGTAGTGCCATTAACGTAGTTTATGAATTACTACCATCACTTGAAAAACTATCGCAAAGCTTAGAGCAAAAAAAGGCAGACGTTGGCGCAATAGTTAAAACAGGCCGTACACATTTAATGGATGCGATGCCCGTTACGTTTGAGCAAACACTCAGTGCATGGCAATCACAAGTAAACAACGCAGCCTCAGGCATTCGCCATAGCTTAGAGCGAGTATGTGAGCTTGCGCAAGGTGGTACAGCTGTTGGCACCGGTATTAATGCCGATGGCGAGTTTGCATCAAAGTTTGCTAAAAACTTAAGTGCAAATGTGGGTATAAGCTTTAAACCAAGCAGTAACTTTTTTTACAATATTGGTTCGCAAGATGCCATTGTAGCGCTCTCAGGGCAGTTAAAAGTACTCGCGGTATCACAAATGAAAATAGCAAACGACTTACGCTGGATGAACTCAGGCCCACTTGCTGGTCTTGGCGAAATAGAGCTTGAAGCACTACAACCTGGCTCGTCTATTATGCCGGGTAAAGTAAATCCGGTGATCCCTGAAGCGGCAGCCATGGTAAGCGCTCAAGTAATAGGAAACGATGCAACTATTACCGTTGCAGGCCAAGCAGGTAACTTCGAGCTAAACGTAATGTTACCTGTTATTGCGCATAATATTTTGCAAAGTATTGAGCTACTTGCTAATAGCGCACAAGCCCTTGCAGATAAAGCTATTGCGAGCTTTAAAGTTAACCAGCCCAATATAGACAAAGCATTGGCTAAAAACCCAATTTTAGTTACAGCACTTAATCCGGTGATCGGTTACGAAAAAGCCGCAAAAATAGCTAAGCAAGCCTATAAAGAAGCCCGACCTATTATCGATGTAGCCGAGCAAGAAACTGACTTACCACGCGAAGAGCTCGAAAAACTATTAAACCCTACTAAGCTCACACAAGGTGGCTTGTAATTTTTTTAAAAATCTAAATACGGCTTTAATTACTTGATTATATAGTTTTTATTGCCGTAAAAAATGCACCGTGTATGATAGTGATGAATATTTCATCACTATTAAGGTTTATTATGCGTACCCCATTGTTAGCCATACTTTTACCGCTTTGTTTAACTGCTTGCTTAGAAACAACATCAGCTGATGCAGAGCAAACTACTCAAAATAAATTAAAAGAAGTACCGCAAACAACGCTTGTTGAAAATAAAAAAGAACACTCTAAATCAGCAGCTCAAAAACTTTCAAATACCGAGTTAAAAAAAGTATCGGTTGAGGATATAAAAACAGCTAAAACCGAGCTAAATTCGCTTATTGCTGATAATCAATGCGACACCAGTGAGCAGTGTAGGCTTACTCCTGTTGGCAGTCGTGCATGTGGCGGCCCTAGTAGCTTTGCTGTTTACTCAACTAAAACCGCTAATGAAACTGACGTTTTAGCACAAAGTAAAAAAATCACATCTCTAGAAAATCACTACAATGCTCAAAATGAAATGATGAGTATTTGTCAGCATTTAACAACACCAAGCACGCAGTGTGTTGAAAATAAATGTGTTAAACTTGAAGGCTCAGCGGTAAGTGCATTTTAAGGATAACGTTATGAGTTGTTTACCATCGGCAGTTAAACTATCAATTATAAGCATTGCTAGCAGCTTTTTATTACTAAGTGGCTGTGCCAGCACGGCAACGTCAAGTAATGAACAAAGCAAAACTTTGTCTGACTTAAACTACGATCTGAATAACATGGTGAGCAATAATAGTTGCACCGCGAGCTTTCAATGCAAAGTCCTTGAAGTTGGCGCCCGCGCATGCGGTGGACCGAGTAAATACGCGGTTTATTCAACGCTAAACACCTCTCAAGAAGAAGCGGAACAGCTTGCTCAACAAATAACAAAACAAGAAGAGATACAAAATAAAGCGCAAGGCTTAACCGATTGCTCTCCTGTACTTGAAGTGCAATCGTTATGTATTAATAAGCAATGCCAGTCGTTTGATATTAAATAGCTCAAACGTCAATTTCAGCGTTAACCTATAAAAGGTATTAACGCTGAAATAATTAACACCATCACCACGCACACTCCCGCTTTAACGATGTATCTCATTGGCATTTGCTTAAGCACCCAGTACGCATAAATAAAGCGCATAAAGTAACTTGCAGCGGTGCCAAATAAAGCAAAAATAATTAAGTAAGCAATTAAAATAATATTCATATAAATCTAAATTAACTACTTAGTGTTTTTAGTATGAGCAATTAATAACTCTGCTACTTGTTGCTTTACGGCTCGCTTATCATCGCTTTGTACATCAAACCGCGTTGCAAGTTGTGCTATTTCGTCGTCATTTAAATTAAACGATAAACGCTGGCGTGTTTTTTTAGATTTTACGTCCAAACCTAAAATTTTACGGATCATGTCTGATGGCGTGAGCTCTTGATCGATGGCTTGTTTTTTTATCGACTTTTGTACTTCGCTACTTAAATCAAATGCCATTTGTGTGGCACGCACGGCTTGTTCTTGGCGTAACCACTTATCTTTAGCATCACTCACTTCGCATCTCCAGGAAATAAGTCGACGATATCGGTGATTGGGCGTGTAAGCGTTAGTGAAACTTCTGTTTCGCCACCATCCCATATTTCGATATTTAAACCATGCCCTTCGTCAGGCGATGCTAAACAAATCATTTCACATGGCTCACCACCTTCTTGCTCATAGCGCGGTAGTGACTGACCACGAAAGTCTTTATTATGGAAGTAGCATACGTATGGCGACTCACTTTGTTGATAGCTTTTAGCCAAAAACGGCATAAAACGCTCGGGTGTGTTTTGCACCTGAATATTAGTTAATGACTCTTCATCAAAAATGCGCGCAAAGTCGTCTAATCCAAATATTTGCTCTACTTCATCACGCTGAATTTTTATTGAAAAGTTGGCAAACTGCTCACCATCATCTTGCTCAATTTGTAAAAATACAACCTGTCCGCTGTTAGTCTCAAGCACAAATTCAGTGTCACTACTGTGCTGATATTGGTATGTTTGAATATCAATAACACGTAACGTTTCACCTTTTAACCACGACGGATATGCAAACGAGTCGATAACACTAAACATATCGCCTTTTTTAAGCTCGCTTGCGTGATTAAGCTGACGTTCTGGCTCTTTTTTAGATTTGAAGAAATTAAACATAATGAGGCATCCCTAAGCAAAAAAGGTAACTAAGCTAAGCTTAATTACCTTTTGTAAATAATGTACTAACTATTAGCCGTTTTGCTTGGCTTTAATGCGCGCTAAAATATCAGCACTTTTTGGGCTTGTATCGCCAATACCGGCTTCAGCCATTTTTGCTTTTAAATCGTCGCCATTAACTTCTGACTCAAGCTCTTTTGCAGCGCCTAGCTGGTCGCTACGATCTTGTTGGCGTTGCTTAATACGCTCAAGAGACTGACGAGCCGATGTCATAGACGAGCTATTGGTATTAAGTGTGCTGTTAACAGCCATAGTAGCTTGCTGTACGCTTTCTGTGGTTTTAACCATAGTAAGCTGACGTTGGTTTTCTTTAATCGACTTTTCAGCGTCTTTAACTTGTTGCTTAAGTGCTACAATGTGGTTGCTAAAACCTGCTAATACTTGCTCGTTTTCAGCTTTTTCAGCTTCAAAGTCACCAATTTTTTCGGCAATTTCTAATGCTAAGGCTTCGTTACCTTTTTCAAGTGCTTGGCCTGCATACGCTTCGTGCTCAGCAATTGATGCATCAACAGCGCTAATTTTACGCTTAGTTTGCATTTCTTTAGCCATTACTTCTGTAAGGCTTTTTTTAGCACGGTGAAGTGCATTTTGTGCATCTGCAATTTCTTGTTCAAAAATGCGAATACCGTTTGCATCTACAATTGCTTCGCCTGCTTCACGAGCGCCGCCACGTACTGCTGTAAATAATTTTTTTAAAATACTCATAATCTTAACTCCACTAACTAGTTACTAATCGTTTAAATACAAGGTCACGGCTTCTAGTGCGTCAATAGCGTTGTCAGCTAGCGTCACTAGTTCGTGGGTAACGTCATCTAACGATGAATTTACCGACAGTGCACCAAAAATCGCGTATTTGTTATCGATTTTAGCAAATGCACTCAGTGGAATTGGCACGTTTAAACGTAGTAGTGTTTCGTTTAACTCGTTGCGTAATTCACTTTTTACTTCGTCTTCGCCAAACAAGTAGCTAATACATAACAACTGCTCTTGAGTTTGCGTAACAAAAATTGGAAGCTCATCGTTTCCATCAACAATGACTTGTAAAACATCTTGCTCACCTGGATTGGCAATCAAGAAAGACTCAAAGTTAGCGCCTTCAGTTTCAAAAGAAGCTAATTTTATTGAAAGTTCATTTAATTCCATGTCTCTGCCTTTTTGTCGTTTGACATATTATGTCTGAGTTAAGGTTCGCACGGTCGACATATTATGTCAACCATGTTTTATTAATTTTTATACAATTCGCTTTCTATTTGCCAAGCTGTACGGTAATAATCGTATAACTGGCCAGAGCCTAACCTATTGACCTCAATACTTTTAACTTGTTCAAAATACTGATTAGGAAACACAAAACTTGCCAATAAATATTCTTTACTCACCCACCTAGATGGCACAGGCATTTCGCTTATATTTTTAATTCGTCCACTTGCGGGTTGACCCATTTTAGTGGCGATAGTCCAGCCCCACTGTCCAAACGAAGGAATATTTTGCTGGTATTGTTCAACATAACTAAACCCTGCTGCCTTAACCGTTTTAGCTATGCTTAAAAACGCTTTTTTAGCATGATAAGGCGAGGTTGATTGAACTGCCATTGCACCATCAGGTGCCAATAGTTGACGTACATGGTTATAAAAATAGTCACTGTACATTTTGTTAAGATCGGGATGATTAGGATCGGGTAAATCAATTAAAATAGTGTCAAATTGCTTACTTTGATCGAGTAATTTTTCAACCTCTAAAAATGCATCACCCACAATTATATGTGCACGCGAGTCTTGCATAGATTTATTATTTAACTTTAATAGACGTTTATTAATAGGCTCTGGGGCCGTAAAATCACCGTCTTTATGCCCAAATAAATTAAGTAGCTGGGCATCTAAATCAATCAGCGTTACTTCGCTCACAGGCCATTTTAAAACATCTCTAAGAGCAAGCCCGTCGCCACCACCAATTATTAATACGCGGTCGTGTCGATTAGAGGCAAGCATTGCCGGATAAACCAGCATCGAATGATATATTTGCTCATCGATGCTTGAGAACTGTAAGCGTCCATTTAAATACAAATCAGTAATAGGCTCTGGCTGATTTTTACTTAAGCGTTCGGTTAATACTACATGCTGGTATTTAGTGGCTTGAGAATAAATAACTTTATCTTTATATAGCACGTTACTTAAGCTATTCATCCAACTACTACCCAGCACTAAAATAAACCCAAATAATGCCAGCAATACGATATGACAAACTAAAAGTGCCTTAGCAAAGCGCACATGTGCATGGTAGCGCCATAAAAAGGCAAGCCCTGCGATTATATTAAAAAGTGCTGTCCACGCTGCAGCTTGCATTATAGGCATTGAGAGCATAATGCTTACCCAAATAGCCGCGCCAATACCTGCGCCAATATAATCGGCGCCGTAAATTGTTCCTGCGTTGTTTTCTAAAAACCGCCCGTACACATGTTGGCGAATACGCGCTATTAACGGTATTTCCATACCAATAAATAAACCCAGTATTAAACCAAATACATAAGGAAGGAATCGTGACCACTCTTGTAACTTTTGAAATACATAGCCGTTAAGTACAACATCGGGAGGTAAATTAAAAATACTAGAAAATAAATGAGGGAGCGAATAACTTACAGCAATTACGCCAGCAATAGCTAAAATGCAGCCCATGCCAACTAATGCAATTATACTTTCTAGCCAAGCAAAAGCAGTAAATGCATCTTTAAACCAGCGGGCTAAAAACGCACCTAGGCCCATAGCCACTATCATTGTGCCAATCATGGCATAAATCGCGCTTTCTACAGAGCCAAGTACACGCCCTGCATAATGCGAAAGTAAGTATTCATAAATAAGGCCACACCCTGCGAGTATGGCCATAACCGTAATAAGTAATATATCGTGCCCAAGTAAACGTGCTTTACTTGGGCTAGTGTTAGTTGATGACACTGATTATGCGCCTAATAACGTTGCCATAGTAATACCAACAGCAAACGATACCGCTGCAGAAATAGTCGCTACGCCTACATTTTTTTGGCGATTTACTTCATCTGAAATATCACAGCCAGATAAAATAATTTTTATTGTCACTAAGTGCAAAATAATAAATGCAATTAAGCAAACAACCGCGCTAACAGCCCAGTAAAGCAAGCTTGCATTGATGTTATCAGCTGCATAAGGTGCAATACCTGTTGCTGCAGTAATTGCCAATGCACTACCAATTAAAAAGCCAGCGTAGCGAATACCTACCGCTAAGTTTCCATCAATAATTGCTTGTTGTAAGCAGTCGCCGCTTTTATTAGTGCGCTTAAATAGTTGCACGCGATATTGGCTTACTAGTAATAATACAAAGCTGCCAATAATAAATGCTGCCACTACAATTGGCAGACCGTGCCAGCCCTCTGTTGCTACCCACAAAAGTGCAGAGCGAATAACAATAGCAACACTCACTACATGACCAAAGTCAATTATAGAGGCCGTTACATTACCTTTAACAATTTCATCGTGTAGGCTTACTTTACGTAGCGCTACTTTATCTTGAAAAAAGTGGCCTAACTTAATTAATACAATAGCTAGCACACCATAACCTAGCATTTGCAGTGCTTCTTGCTGAAGCGACGCTGCAAAAGCACCACTGCTCACGCCTGTTAATACAATTGCAAGGGCAACTAAACCTGCGGCAAAGCTGATACCAAAAGCAAAGTTATCGCGTTCTGTTATTTCATCATTCGCATGTAAATTTGATACCCAACCTTTAATGTATTTTAAGCTTACAAAGAGCAACACAATAATTGCAAAATCAATCGCAAGTGCTTGTAGCGACCACATAGTTATTCCATTAAATTCGTACATATTTCTAACTCCAACTTATTCTTTACTTACCACGGCTCACGCCACGAGAGGTTCTACTACCGCTATTACGCACCGATCCTGAGCTATTGCTATAACTGCTCGAACGCGAGTAACTACTGCGGCTTTTAGGTGGCGTATAACTACTACGGCTTAAACCTGTTGCACCTGTTTTTTTGCTCGCATATGGACTTGTAAACTGCTTACCTTGGCGTTGGTAAGATTGGCGTGTACGTGTTTCAAGCGCGCTTTGTGTTTTAATTTGCTTAGGGCTTGAGTAACGAGCACGGCCATAGTCATTGTAATAACTATACTTGCGACGCTTACTCCAGCTACCGTATTCAACACGATCGAACACATCACCTAAAATACGGTACATACCGTACCACTGCCAAAAGCTAATCCCGTTACTATTAGTTTGCCAATTTCCATAATTAGGGTTACCCACCATTTGGTTACCGACACCCTCTCCTTCAGCTTGCTGGCTAATTGCACCAATACGAGCAAGGCTACCTTTTGACATATCAGCAAGCATATTAATAGGATCGGTCAACGCATCTGAAAACAGCGTAGGCTTTGCGGCTTCACGCAGTAAATCAACGCTGTGTAGCGTATCTTCGTAAGGTGGAATTAAATAAGTCCCTTTAATATCTTTAAGCCGCTGTGTTAAGCCACTATAAAGTGCACCTTGTCTGGTGGCATCGAGGGTAATTACATCAACAACTTTACTTAGTTCTGGTTGCTGTTGTTTAAGAAGTTGGCCGTACTCTTTTAAAAGTATAGCGTTACGTATAGTTCCATTATCAAGCGCGGTACCAAGCTGTGATAGCTCAACATCTGCTTTTTTAATAGACTCTTGAATTGTTTGTTGCAACTGCTCTTCTTTAGATTGACAACCCATAAGCACTGCAAACAAACAAAACAGGCTCATAAGTTTCCAAGCTTTTATATTCGACATTCATGTCACCTAATTTACAAAATTAACGCAGGTAGTTTTACACAGGACAGTTATTAAACCAAGAATGAAATTGCAACAAAGTGAGAAGAAACGAGCATCTCTGTAACCAGCGTATGATTTAATCAAATATGAAGCTATATAGTGAGACTAAAATTAAAGTAGCTCTTTAAAGGTACTTACGCTCACTTTAGCGTTGGGAGTCGCTACGATCGCCCAACCTACGTGATAGGGGCTTGATGAGTGTATATTAGCTGTACACATTTTACTTTTCTGCAGACGTAAAAAAGCCCGACTATCGCTAGTCGGGCTTTCTACAATTTGAAGTCGGTGCGCTACGCAGTAGAATGTCCTACTTTCACATAGCAAATGGGATACTATCGTTGTGTCGGGGCGGCCTTCCGCGGGGCTCGCCGTCGAGCTGTTTTGTTTGACTACTGAGTTAGGCATGGGCTCTTAGCTATTTACTAAACCCCAGACAGCAAAAAACCCGTCACATT
>NZ_JAGJEI010000019.1 GCF_018100985.1 Pseudoalteromonas sp. MMG007
ATTTCTTTTTCAGAAGATTAAAACCGAAGTTTTATTTAACTCTCTGAGCCGCTGCTGCCTTGCTATGCGTCGGCGTTTCCCGTCTCAGTGGGGTCGCATTATAGGGAGAACAGATTTTTACGCAAGTACTTTTTTAAAGAAAAACTAAAAAAACAGTCTGTTCGGTCAGTATCTGAACTAAACACCTTAAAACTGATACTTTTGTAATCAAAAAGAACCCTATGTGGTACAAAAATAACCTTGCTGATACACTCAGAGCTAATAACTATTATCTAAAAAGGTACTAACTATGACAATCCGTTCTTATAAAGGTGTAACGCCTTCGTTTAATTCATCTGTATACGTTGATGAGTCATCAGTTTTGGTTGGCGATATTCAACTAGGTGATAATAGTAGCGTATGGCCTTTAGTTGCTGCTCGTGGCGATGTTAACTATATACGTATTGGTGAGCGCTCTAACATTCAAGATGGCAGTGTATTACATTTATCGCGTGCAACTAAAAGTAACCCTGACGGTTACCCCCTTATAATAGGCGATGATGTAACGGTTGGTCACAAAGTGATGCTGCATGGGTGTGTACTTGGAAACCGTATACTCGTGGGTATGGGTGCTATTGTTATGGATAATGTAACTGTAGAAGATGATGTTATTATTGGTGGGGGCTCATTAGTACCACCAAATAAGCGCTTAGAATCTGGCTATCTATATGTAGGTAGCCCTGTAAAGCAAGCCCGCCCACTGACTGAGCAGGAGCTCACCTTTTTAAAAATATCTGCAGATAACTATGTGCAATTAAAAGATGAATATTTAGCTGAGGCTAACTAAGTCCACCTCTATTTGTCCCGCCGAGTTATAACTTTCTTCTTCTATTAGTTGCTCGGCACGTTCTTCGTATTCAAAACGATATTTTTCAAAATAATCTGTAGCATGACTTTCATCAGTTAGTTTAAGTGTTTTGACTGCAATAACGCACTCCACCAGCATGCCACTCACTTGAGCAAAAAACACCAACTGGTGATCAGGCTCTCTAAATTCGAGTCTATCTATAAACTGTATAGCTTGGTTCATTTTAGTGAGCCTTGTTTAAGCGCTTTAACTACAGGGAGGATTTCTGGCATTTTGTTATGCCATACATAATATGCTTGTGCTGCCTGCCCTACTAACATACCACTGCCATCTAAAAGCTTAGTATTGTTATTATGCTCCGCAACCCAGCTCATAAAAATAGTGTTTGTCTGCGAATAAAACATATCATATGCAACATCACAGCCTTTTAAGTACTTTTCATTAAGTGCGGGTAACTCGTTATTCATACTGCTAGAGGTGGAATTTACAATTAGTGAGTAGTCACTTACTGGCAAGTCATTAAAACCAAAACCAGAAACAGGCCCATATTCAGCAAATAATTGAGCAAGGTCCTGTGCCTTTTGAGCTGTACGATTAACGATAATGATTTCTGCGGGTTTTTGTTCAAGCAAAGGTAATATAACTCCCCTTGCAGCACCACCCGCACCAATTATTAAAATACGCTTATCAGCAATCACGACTTCATTTGCAAGTAGATCATTTACAAAGCCGACCCCGTCGGTGTTATCTCCTAATAATGTACCATCGCCTCTTTTTTTGAGTGTATTAACCGCGCCCACTATTTTTGCAAGAGGAGTTAGTTCATCAGCCATAGCAAAAGCTTGCTCTTTAAATGGCATTGTTACATTGGCACCTTTACCACCTTGCTCAAAAAAAGACGATACTGTTTTTTCAAAGTTATCTATAGGTGCTAATATTGCGCGGTAGTCGATTTGCTCACCCAGTGAGATAGCAAATTGTTTATGTATCGCGGGGGATTTTGAGTGTTTGATTGGATTTCCAAAAACCGCATATTTGTCCATTTTAAAGCAACCTCTTTGCAGCTATAACACTGCCTATTAACGATGATAAGTAATATGATTAAACGACTTTTTTCTAAATCTAAGCCAGCTCCTGAGCAACAAGCTCCTACTCCTGAAAAAACACCGTACGAAATAATTGGTGGAGAAACCGGTGCCCGTGCTATTGCTAATAGATTCTACGACATAATGGAGTCAGATGAATACGCTAAACCGTTATATGATATGCATCCTCTGCCATTAGATAGAATTCGCCAAGTATTTTTTGAATTTTTATCTGGTTGGTTAGGCGGTCCTAGCCTATTTACTGAAAAACATGGCCAACCTATGCTGCGTAAACGCCACATGCCTTTTTCAATAAATAAAGACCTACGCGATCAATGGATGTATTGCATGAATAAAACCCTCGATATAGAAGTGGATAACCCTCTCCTGCGTGAAGGCTTAAAGCAATCGTTTGGTCAACTTGCCACACATATGATTAATGAGCACTAATAAAATAGCAAAAGGCGCTGTTAGGCGCCTTTTTTAACTCAATTTAATATTTACAACTGCCACTCTCGGGCTATCAAATCACTTGGTTTAGTTGTTAGCCATTCTTGAGGGCGTAAATAGTATTGATATAAGTCAGCCTCTGCACTTTCTGCCTCTGGTTTATAATTGTATTCCCAGCGTGCTAATGGTGGCATAGACATTAATATAGACTCAGTACGACCACCGCTTTGCAGGCCAAACAACGTGCCTCTGTCCCACACTAGGTTAAATTCAACGTAGCGTCCGCGACGATATAATTGAAAGTCACGTTGTTGCTGTGTAAATTCATCATTTTTGCGACGTTCGATAATAGGTAAGTAAGCATCTAAAAAGCCATTACCCACTGATTGCATAAATGCAAAGCTCTGCTCAAACCCTAGCTCGTTCAAATCATCAAAAAATAGCCCACCCACACCACGTGTTTCGTCGCGGTGCTTAAGGTAAAAATATTCATCGCACCAGGTTTTGTATTTTGCATAAACGTCGCTACCAAACGGTGCGCAAATATCGTGTGCTACTTGATGCCAATGCTGTACGTCTTCAAATACAGGGTAAAAAGGGGTTAAATCAAATCCGCCGCCAAACCACCAAATAGGCTCTTCGCCTTCTTTTTCAGCAATAAAAAAGCGTACATTAGCGTGGCTTGTGGGTACGTGTGGGTTTTTAGGATGAATAACTAACGACACACCACAAGCATGAAAGCTGCGCCCTGCAAGCTCAGGCCTATGCGCAGTAGCAGAGCCTGGCATAGATGCGCCAAATACATGAGAGTAATTAACGCCGCCCTGCTCAATTACGTTACCGTTAGTGGTTACTCGGGTACGACCACCGCCACCTTCGGCGCGCTGCCAACTGTCTTCTACAAACTTTGCACTGCCATCAGCCTTCTCTAAGCCTTGGCAAATAGTGTCTTGCAAAGCCATAAAGTAGGCTTTTACTTGTTCTAATAATTCGCTTTGCATATTAACCTCTAAACACTTTGCCGGTCATGGCATCTTTAATTGTACTTGGTTGCGTATTCCCGCCTAACGGCTCGTCAACATAAAAGCCTACTTGCTCTGCAAATTGCAGCTGCGCTTGTGCAATGCTTGTTACGGTTTCTTGACCCGTTAAGTTTGCACTTGTTGAAACGAGTGGCTTACCAAACTCTTGGCATAAACGTTTAACTGTTGGGTGGTTGCTAACGCGCACAGCAATGGTATCAAATTGACCTGTTAGCCATTTAGGAGTGTTTTTAGCTGCTGGCATTACCCATGTAATAGGTGCTGGCCAACTCGAGAATATATCAGCGCGCTTATCCATTGGTAATTTAGCATCGTCAACATACTTTAATAACTGACCGTAATTATCAGCGATTAAAATAAGGCCTTTCTCTACTGGGCGCTGTTTAATCGCCAATAACTGCTCTACAGCTTTTTGGTTATCTGGATCACAACCTAAACCAAAAACAGCTTCGGTTGGATATAAAATAACACCACCTTGTTCTAAACACGAAACAGCCGTAGGCGTATTAGAGGGGTTTGACAAAGTACTCTCCAAAAATTATTAAACGTTATTTAGTTGGGGCAAGCTTGTGCATGCAACTTTTTTGCGGGCATTGTAGCACAGCGCCATTAGACATCTTTTTCTCGATCACGAGTGGCCAATCACATTCTGGGCATGGTATTGCTATAGGTTTATTATTTAGCGTGTACTTACAACTAGGATAGCTATCGCAGGAATAAAACGTTTTACCAAACTTATTACTTCGCGCAACTAAGTGACCTTTTTTACATTTAGGGCAAGGAGGTAACGCCTCTTCGTTTTGCTTTTCATCATCTTCGTTTGCAATGTAATGGCATTCAGGGTACCCGGTACAGCCAATAAACATACCATAACGGCCATTCTTAACCACCAGCGGTTTAGTGCACTGTGGGCAAGCTGAATCTTCAAGTATTTTAATTTCGTTGCTGTCGTGATGAGCAAGAGGACGAATAAAGTCGCATTTAGGGTAACTAGCACAGCCTAAAAATGGACCCGACTTACTATTACGTATAACCAGTTCAGAACCGCACTGTGGGCATATTTCGTATTCTTTTTCTAAGGCGTGCTTATCCGCTGAGAAAAGCGAATGGTCGATTTTACTCATGCTGATCCTAAAGGTTAATGAATTTTCGCCTAATATACCCAAACCACTTAAAGATACAAGTTGTGCATATACCTTTAAGTAGTTTAAACGAGCTTTTAATGTAAAAGCTCGGTGGGTTCGTCAAAAATTAAATCTTCCATTTGGCCATATTCCTCTTCAGAACCAGGTACATTAAAGAGCACCATGAGCACTACCCACTTTAAGTCGTCTAACCCTATATATGGTTTATCTAATGCTGATAAGCGGTCCATAACCATCTCTCGGGTTACACTATTAATAACGCCTATTTGCTCAACAAACATTAAAAAACCACGGCATTCAACATTAAGCATTTGGCATTCACTGTCGGTAAACACTCTTACGGCATGTTGAGGCTTAGTAATTAAGTAAGGCGACTCGTCGCTGTACTGTAAATCTGCAAGTTGCTCTAACCAATCTAACGCTTTAAATATTTCAGGTTTATTGAACCCTGCACGAAGTAATTCATCCGTTAGCTGATTTTGCTCAACATAAATATCGGCCTCGCTATGGATGTAGTTTTCAAAAAGATACATAAGAATATCAAACATATTACCCCCGGGTACTTAACTTTATGTAGCCATCTAACACTCGCTCAATCTGATCGTCTAACTCTAAATCAAGCAACCTAGCCAATACTTTATCTATAGGCCACTGAGCGCGGCGTACAATATCGTCAACACTGGTTACCTCAAAACCAATACTATTTAATACCGCACAGTCTGACTCTTCGTTAACAGGTTCGTCTTTATTATATAGACCGCTTTGATAAGAAAAGCTCACTTCATCTAATATATCTGTTACGTTTTCAACCAGTTTTGCACCTTGCTTTATTAAAAAGTGACTTGCTTGCGCAAGCGGGTTTTTAATAGAACCCGGTACTGCAAACACCTCTTTATTTTGCTCAAGTGCATAACGTACAGTAATTAACGAGCCACTTTTAATTTCAGCCTCTACTATTAACACCCCTAACGATAACCCTGAAATAATACGATTACGGCGAGGAAAATTATGCGCATTAGCGGCCGTACCTGGTAAAAATTCACTGATCAGCAAACCATGCTCTAGCACTTGGTCTGTTAATAGTTTATGGCGTTTAGGGTAGTAAATATCGACACCAGTTCCTAACACTGCAATTGTTTTGCCGCTTCCAGCTAAGGCCCCTTTATGTGCCGCACCATCTATTCCTCGCGCCATACCAGAGGTTACCGTTATACCCGCAAGAGTAAGTTGATACGCAAATTCAGATGCTATTTCAAGGCCTGTCGGTGTGGCATTTCGACTACCGACTATCGCTATTTGCGGACTGGAAAGTAATGACGTATCGCCTTTGCAAAACAAAAGTAATGGAGCACTAGCTATGTGCTTTAAATCGGTTGGATAAAGCGCATCAAAAATGCATATAACAGTTATATTATTTTGCGTTATTTGTTGCTGGTAATAATCAACTTGCTGCCAATTCGTATTTTGTAGGTTACTCGCCTGATTAGCTGTTAAACCAAGTTGCTGAAGCTCATTACTCGACAAATCAAATAACGAAGCGAGGGAATGTGTTTGAGATAGTGCCAAAAGGGTTTTAATGCCCAACCCTTTACACATATAAAAGGCAAGCCAGTGGGCTAGCTTGCCAGATGATTGATCCATGCTCTCTCCTAGAGCACCGACTCGCTACTTCTTAATGAATAACTGCAATATCTCCAATGCGAATTGGGTGCTGATTTTTAGTTATTAATGCATAACTTACTTTGTCATACACTTTGAAAACAATAAGCTCTCCAACTTTTTCTTTAGGCATTGTCCACGTTGTATTTTCTTCATCAGATTCATCACCAAATAACTGACTAGCGTCAGATAGTAATTTTTCGAATTTACTCGAATCCTCAGGATAACGAGGACCACGAGGGCCATCAATAACTGTCGGAGACTGACGTTCTAAATCAAGCACATGCCCTGGCTCTATTTGTTGGTCGCGACCTAAGTTTAGCACTACAACATCCATTGTGCTGAATTCTCTTACTTGACGCGGAGATGCAATAACATGACCCGATACTGCATTGTCTGGGCGGTGAATATCAAAGTATGCAGGAAGTAATTGCCCTTGCATTGCTGGCATTAAAAAATCACCTTGTTGAATTTCACGTTTAACAGACTCAACACGTAATGATGAAGGTACTCCATTTTGCTCATCGCCCGTTCTAAATGCACGCGCCATACCCACATAAGAGGCACGCGTTGCGAGTACTTCACCGGTTTCTAAGTCGGTATAAGGTTCGCCTTCATGATAAATGGCATACGCTTTGTGTACTTTTAAGTCACCTTTAACATACAAAATATGGCCTAACGTTTGTGTTTTAGTATTTTCGTTTGCACCTAAAACATAAGGCATACCTTTAATATCGTCACTATCAATTGCCTGCTCGAAACTGATGTAAGGTTTGATCATTTCAAGTGGTAAAGTAGTTATTGCATTCGTGCCTTTTGGTGTAATGCGCCCTTGAGGAGATAGTTTTCTATACGCTTTATTAATCACCAAACGTGGATTTCCATCAGCGTCATATATTAAAGCAAGCGCATCACCCGGGTAAATAAGATGAGGATTATCAATTTGTGGATTCATTTGCCAAAGTTCAGGCCACAGCCATGGCTCATCTAAATAAATGCTAGAAATATCCCAAAGTGTATCGCCTTTCTTTACAACATACTGTTTTGGTGCATCTTTTTTTATTTTAAGTACATCAGCAACTGCCGGGAAAGCAGCACTTAACGCAAGCATGATTGCAAGTAATGGAGATTTCATTGAGCTTCCTTGTATTGTTTTTTCATTATTATTGTCCAAAACCTGTTAAAGGGGAACGCTAATGGCTAAAATAAGAGCATACAACACCCTAAATTAAGCACAAGTGTAAAAAGGTAACTATGGCTAGGTTAGAAGTTTTAAGATTTCCAGATGAGCGTTTACGTACAGTAGCAAAAGACGTTGAACAAGTTGACGACGCAGTACGCCAAATTGTTAAAGACATGCTGGAAACTATGTATGATGAAAATGGTATTGGCTTAGCAGCCTCACAAGTAGATATTCATCAACGTATCGTAGTAATTGATGTATCTGAAGAGCGCGATGAGCCTTTAGTACTTATTAACCCACAAATTATCAAAAAAGACGGCTCTACCGTAAGTGAAGAAGGCTGTTTATCAGTACCTAACTCGTACGCAAAAGTAGACCGTGCAGAAACAGTAACTGTTGCTGCGCTTAACGAAAACGGTGAAGAGTTTGTATTAGATGCAGACGAGTTACTGGCTATTTGTATTCAACACGAGCTTGATCACTTACAAGGTAAGCTATTTATTGATTACTTATCACCACTAAAACGCCAACGTATTCGTAAAAAGCTTGAAAAAGAAGCTAAATTTGCAGCACAGTAATAAGCACCTTAGGAAAACTCAGTGACCCAACCATTACGCATTATATTTGCCGGTACGCCGGATTTTGCCGCACGTCATTTACAAGCGCTTATACAAAGCGAGCACCAAATAGTTGGTGTATACAGCCAACCTGACCGCCCTGCAGGTCGAGGTAAAAAATTAAAAGCTAGTGAAGTTAAAGCGCTAGCGCTTGAACATAACTTACCGGTTTTTCAGCCAGAGTCGTTAAAAAGTGATGACGCATTAGCAGAGCTTAAAAGCTTAAATGCCGACATTATGATTGTGGTGGCTTACGGGCTAATTTTACCAAAAGCAATATTAGAAGCCCCGCGTTTAGGTTGTCTAAATGTACATGGCTCTATATTACCGCGCTGGCGTGGTGCTGCACCTATTCAACGTGCAATTTGGGCTGGTGATGAGCAAACCGGCGTAACTATTATGCAAATGGATGAAGGGCTTGATACCGGCGACATGCTTCATATTAGTCGCTGTGCAATTAATGCTGATGAAACCAGTGCCAGTTTATACACTAAACTGGCCGAGCTGGGCCCTGATGCGCTTATCGAAACCGTTAATAAATTAGCAAAAGGCGAGCTTGTAGCTGAACCTCAAAATGATGAGCTGGCTAACTACGCTAAAAAGCTATCTAAAGACGAAGCAAATATCGACTGGTCTATGGATGCAGCTCAAATAGAGCGAAATATTCGCTCTTTCAACCCTTGGCCTGTGTGTTTTACACAAATGGGTGAGCAAACGGTAAAAATTTACCAAGCGCAAGTAGTTGAGCAAACAGGTAGTGCAGGCCAGGTTTTATCAAGCGATAAAACGGGTGTGATTGTAGCGTGTGGCAAACATGCTATTTGCATTACGCAATTACAGCCGCAAGGTAAAAAGCCAATGGCAATTAGTGACTTTTTAAATGGTCGTAGTGACTGGGTAACCCCGGGTACAGTATTAGGCGAAAATAATGAGTAATGTTCCAAATGTACGCGCGCTTGCCGCAGAAACTTTATATAACGTCGTTGATAAAGGCGCATCGCTTAATCAAGAGCTTCCTTTTGCGAGCCAAGGCTTACCCCAAAAAGACAAAGCTTTACTGCAGCAAATTTGTTATGGCGTATTACGATACTTACCAAGCCTTGAAAACTATTGCCAACACTTAGTAGAGCAGCCGTTAAAAGGTAAGCGTAGAATATTTCAGTTTTTGTTATATGTAGGTATATATCAGCTACAGCACATGCGCGTACCACCGCATGCCGCAATATCAGAAACTGTAAATGCACTCGCTCAAATGCGCGCACTGGGTTTAAAAGGCCTAATAAATGCTATTTTACGTAGCTTTCAACGCCAACAAAGCGAGCTTGAAGAAAAAGCGAAGCAAATACCGGTATGTTTATACAACCATCCAAATTGGTTTATTAAACAAGTACAAGCTGCATACCCAGATAGCTGGGAAGCATTGCTTGAAGAAAACCAGCAACAAGCCCCTATGTGGTTGCGTGTAAATCAAGCTCAATACAGCACGCAAGAATACAGCGAAATGTTAACGGCTAACGATATTGAACACACATTAAACCCAGAGTTTGTTGACGGTATTAAGCTAGCTAAGCCGCGTGATGTATTCTCGCTGCCAGAATTTGATGTTGGTGCATGTTCGGTGCAAGATGCAGCAGCACAACTTGCAGCGCGCTTTTTAGAACCTAAAGCTGATGAATACATTTTAGATGCCTGTGCAGCGCCTGGCGGAAAAACGTGTCATATATTAGAGCTTGCTGATGCTGAAGTATTAGCCCTAGATAGCGACTCAACTCGCCTTGAGCGTGTTAAGCAAAACCTTACGCGTATTGGCTTAGGTGCCGATTTACAATGTGGTGACGCTTCACAGCCTCATACTTGGTGGGATGAGCAGCAGTTTGATCGTATATTATTAGATGTGCCATGTTCTGCAACTGGTGTTATACGCCGTCACCCAGATATAAAATGGTTACGCCGCGCATCAGACATCGAAGATCTAGCTAAACTGCAAAGTGATATAATCGATAGCATTTGGCCACTACTAAAACCAGGTGGCACATTGGTATACGCTACGTGTTCGGTACTCCCACAAGAAAACCAGCAACAAGTTGCTAAGTTTTTAGCTAATAATGACGATGTAGTGCATATTCCATTGCACGAAAACGACACTGTTACTAACCCGGGTTTGCAATTACTACCGGGCGAAAGTGATGGATTTTATTACGCTAAGCTAGTTAAAAAAGCCTAATAACCGTACACTAAATAGTTAGCCATTTATGAGATATTAAATGGCTATTTTTTTAATTAAACGGTAATTAATCTCTTTTTAGGTTGATTACTAATACGGGTAAATAATGAAAATAATCATACTCGGAGCTGGGCAAGTTGGCGCTACGCTTGCTGAAAACTTAGTTGGCGAACAAAACGAAATTACGGTTGTAGATATAGACGGCAACCGTCTGCGTGAGCTTCAAGATAAGTACGACCTACAAGGGGTTATGGGCCACAGTGCGCACCCTGATGTACTACGCCGTGCTGGCGCCGAAGATGCCGATATGATTATAGCGGTAACCAGTTCAGATGAAGTGAACATGGTTGCTTGCCAAGTAGCGTACAGTATTTTTAATACCCCGACTAAAATTGCTCGAATACGTTCAGAGCAATATTTAAAATACCGCGAAAAACTTTTCCAAAATGACGATTTACCAATCGACCATTATATTGCCCCTGAAGCACTCGTGACCAAATATATTCGCCGCTTAATAGACTACCCTGGTGCATTACAAGTATTACAATTTGCCGATGGTATGCTCTCTTTAGTGGCTGTTAAAGCTTATTACGGTGGCTTGTTAGTGGGTTACGCGCTTTCTGCTTTAAAAGAGCACATTCCTAATGTAGAGACCCGCGTTGCGGCTATTTACCGCCAAGGTAAAGCCATTAAACCGCTGGGTACTACAGTAATTGAAGCCGACGATGAAGTCTTTTTTATAGCCGCAACCAAGCATATTCGCGCGGTGATGAACGAACTACAAAAGCTAGAACGCTCTTACAAAAAAATTATGATTGCTGGTGGCGGTAACATTGGTGCCGGCCTTGCCCGCTCGCTTGAAAAAAACCACAGTGTTAAATTAATAGAGCGCAGTAAAGAGCGCGCTGAGCAACTATCTGAAATGCTCGACAACACCGTGGTATTTTGTGGTGATGCATCAGATCAGGAACTGCTATCTGAAGAGCATATAGAGCAAGTTGACGTATTTATTGCCGTAACTAACGACGATGAAGCAAATATTATGTCGGCTATGCTTGCAAAACGAATGGGCGCACAAAAAACCATGGTACTTATTCAGCGTGGTGCATACGTTGATTTAGTACAAGGTGGGGAAATAGATATAGCCATATCGCCGCAGCAGGCAACTATATCAGCATTGCTTACTCATGTACGCCGTGGTGATATTGTTAATGTTTACTCATTACGCAAAGGTGCAGCAGAAGCAATTGAAGCCGTTGCTCATGGCGACGAAAACACTTCAAAAGTGGTTGGCCGTGCAATTGCCGACATTAAGCTCCCAGCCGGTACTACCATTGGCGCTATTGTACGCAATGACGATGTACTTATAGCCCACGACGATACAATTATCATGTCGGGCGATCATGTAATCATGTTTTTAATCGACAAAAAACATATTACCGTTGTAGAAAAGCTATTCCAAGTAAGTGCTATATTTTTATAATTATTTGGCGTAAATGCAAAAAAGCCGCTGACTAAGGCGGCTTTAGTGGAGTATGAAGCGTTTGCTTACTGTACTTTTGCAAACTCTTCTTTTGAAAGCTCGCCGTTTCCGTCAGCATCTAAATTATCAAAAATCTTTACTAATTGTGCATTTACTTGCGCTTCTTGCTTAGTGATTGCACCATCACCATCGGCATCAAATGAGGCAAAGTCTACTGCTGCGTAAGCTGCTGATGAAGATGCTAAAACTAAAACTGCAAGTGTTGTATTTAATGTTTTCATAATAATATTCCTAGTAAGATGAAAAGTCCTTTTCAAAGATCCCTAACTGTGAAAAATGCTTAACCTTTAAAGATTAATTAGTAATCTGAGAACTCTTCTTTAGAAAGCTCACCACTACCGTCTGTATCTAGCTCAATAAATTCAGCCATTAAATCTGTATCTACTGCCGCTTCGCTTGGGCTAATTGCGCCACTGCCGTCGGTGTCTAAACTATCGAAATCTGATGCTGCAAATGCAGCTGAAGAAGATGCGATAGCAATAAGAGCAAGTGCTTTATTTAGATGTTTCATAGCGTATTCCTTCATATTCAATGTTCTATCAAAAAATTGGTTTGCTAAAATAAAGGTTATATTCACTTCCTTGTTATCCTCTTTCGTAGGCTCCCTTGCCTACTTAGGTTGTCTTTGGCAACTCAGGATAAATACTTTAAGCTTCTGAAAACTCTTCTTTTGATAACTCACCATTTTGGTCAGTATCGAGCTCTGAAAACATGCTCATTAGCTTTGCATCTACCGATGCTTCTGCTTGGCTAATTGCGCCATTACCATCTACATCTAACGCATTAAAATCTGATGCTGCAAAAGCTGCTGATGAAGATGCTATAGCGATTAGTGCTAAAGTTTTATTAATGCTTTTCATAATATGTATCCTTCAAATTTATGTGTGTGCGATTAAGTCTTTCACTTTAAATCACGTTTTCGTTCAGTACACCTAGACTATTACAACTTAAATGCCAACCTTTAAAAGCCACCATATATCAATGCATTACGATAATCCCTTCGTTATTTTGAAGATTTCAGCTGTGATTTTTGTTGCTATTTAGCAACGCGATTTACTAAGGGGGAATTAAATTCAACTAAAACAGCTAGTTACAATTAAGTAAAAAGCTACAGTTTTGAGTATTTAATGGAAAGGTGGGGTTTTACCTAAAAAATTTAAATAAACTTTAAGCTAAGCAGGTTTGCAGTGAAAATAATCATTCTATTTTTACCTAGTGCAACCAACTGTTATTTATAGAAATTATATTTATTTTTAAATTAAATGAAGAGATATTTTTAATATTTTGACGAAAAATACCTTTTTGTTGCAAAAAGGCGAAACGTTATTACTCTACAGCCATATCAAGTACAGATGGGTCGATAAAATGCTCTTTCATAAATGCTTTCATTTCATCTTCACTGGCTAATAACCTAATCCCGCAATTAACACCTGATGAGTGCTCTTTTACACTGCAAATTTCACCTTGAAAATCCTTACTGTTGGTATCTAGTATTACAGTGCACTGCATGTTTTTTAGGTCTTCGTCTTGTTGATCGCCTCTAATATCAAACATAACACCTGTGAGTGAAATATCTTTGATGATGCCTTCAAGTACTCTGTTATCGCTCACTTTTAATTTAGCCGGTAATAACGTAGGGATCCGTGCTTAAAAGCGCAGGAAAAAAGCTGTACTTGCTTAGGGTAGTTAATAAAGATCAACCTAGTAGGGTGAGTAGCCACCGACATAATTTGTTGTCAAAAGGCAATAATCTGCCCACCATTGCTTTATATTAATGCTCTTACTATGACAGTTACACCGTCGCGTAAATAATCACTCCTAACGGGTAAGCGCTTTAAATTAGGGAAATTTAAATAATAAATTTCTTTTCGAGCAAGCCTACAAACTCGGTTTTAATACGCTTGCTGTCAGTCGGGGTTAGTGTATTTCTAAATCAACCAAACCACTTGGAGTAAGCTGGTGTAATTTATTTAGATTTGACGCTGGCATACTCTATCCCTAAGTTAGTTTAATAGCGTTTAGCCACGCCAAAAAGTAGGCGTAAATAATACTAATAACGTGAATATTTCTAACCGGCCAAATACCATGGCAATAGTTAGCAACCATTTTGCGCCATCGGTAATTGCACCATAGTGCGAGGCTACATCACCCAAGCCTGGGCCTAAGTTATTTAAACACGCAGCAGTGGCAGAAAACGCCGTAATGTTATCCATACCAGTCCCCATAAGCGCCAGCATAATAATAATAAACACCAGTGCATATGCCGAGAAAAAGCCCCATACGGCCTCTACAACTTTATCTGGCAATGCTTTACGGCCAAGCTTAATAGAGTATATAGCGCGCGGGTGTACAAGCCTATTAAGCTCACGTACGCCCTGTAAGTAAAGTAAAAATACTCTTACTACTTTCATACCGCCACCGGTAGAGCCTGCACAGCCGCCAATAAAGCTCGAAAATATAAGTAAAATAGGTAAAAACAGTGGCCAAGTAGAAAAGTTATCGGTAGCAAAGCCTGCCGTTGTACTCATAGATACCGCTTGAAACAAAGCCTGATCGAGAGTCTCGTCGCCATTGGCAAATATTTCGTTAGATGAAAGCACTGTAAAACAAATAACCACCAGCGCTAATTGAATACACAAAAATACCTTGAACTCAGGGTCTCGTATGTATACTTGAATATTTCTGCTTGCAACAGCCGCATAATGCAAAGAAAAGTTAACCGCCGCAATAATTAAAAAGAACACGCAAATAAAGTTAATCGTTGGGCTGTCAAAATGCCCCATAGACGCATCGTAAGTAGAAAAGCCACCGATCGCCACCGTAGAAAACGCATGACATATAGCATCAAACCACTCCATTCCAGCAGCCCAATAAGCCAGCATACACGTAATAGTTAACGACACATAAATATACCAAAGGTGCTTGGCTGTATCAGCTATGCGAGGGGTCATTTTAGAATCTTTAACAGGACCAGGTATTTCAGCTCTGTATAACTGCATGCCACCCACACCAAGCATGGGCAGTATAGCGACAGCAAGTACGATTATACCCATACCGCCAAACCACTGGAGTTGCTGGCGATAAAATAATACCGATTTTGGTAAGTATTCAATACCCGTTAGTACGGTAGCACCGGTGGTCGTAAGGCCTGAAAACGCCTCAAATACGGCATCAGCCAAAGATAAGTTTGGCTCTTGTAAAAATATAAGCGGTAATGATGCAAACGCCCCAAGTACCAACCAAAACAAAACAACAATTAAAAAGCCTTCACGTGCTTTTAAATCGCCGTTTTCATGGCGGTTTGGGTAGTAGGCCATCATGCCAATAACAACGCTGAATATAAATGCTAAAACAAACGGAACACCACCACCGTCTTTATATATTAAAGACACCAGTGCCGGTGGCACCATGGTAATACTAAACAGCGCAACAAGTTGGCCAAGAATTTTTATGATGGTACGAAATTGCATTTAGCTTATCGCTTTTATTATTAGTAAACTGGGATTGAATAACTTCAATCAGATCAAATTAAACAGGTATGCATTAAATGCAATTTGTGTAGGTTATTACTCTTTAATAGTTAACTCAACTGCGCCGTGGCTTAAATCAAAAATATCTTTTATTGCTTGCTGGGCTTGTCGACTATCTATTGTGATCGCCCATTCAATATTAGCAGTAAATTGCTTATCAATATTAAGTACCTGATAACTGGTTTTTAATAACTGCTCTATTGCACTTTGCATGTTGTATTCGCTTTGACCAATTATTTCTACGCTAGGTACTTTCGTGACTGTTTTAAGTTGAGTAAGCGCATTATTAAGTGAGCCGCCATAAGCACGCACTAAACCACCTGTGCCTAACTTAATCCCCCCAAAATAACGTGTAACCACTGCGGTAATTTCACCAAGCCCCGACCCCACCAGCACATTTAACATAGGTTTGCCTGCTGTGCCGTTTGGCTCTCCATCATCTGAAAAACCATAAACATGGCTGCCACCAGGATTACCCGCTACATGCGCCCAACAGTTATGGCGAGCATCTGAGTACTTTTCTTCAATGCTTTTAATAAACGCTTTAGCTGCATTTAAATCAGGCGTATGAGCTATATGAACAATAAAAGTGCTTTTTTTAATTTCTTCTTGGTGAAACACATCTTCGGCAGGGTATTTATATTCAGACATAATTAAAGCTCAATTAAAAATGGGGCCAAAAGGCCCCTTTGTATTCGCGTATTTTAGCGCGTATTACCTAACTCGTCTTTATAAGGATCTAGTCGAGCGCTAAATCACGAGTCATGTTTTCTAGGCTATCTTCGTGCACAATAATGTTGTCTTCAATACGAATACCGCCATAAGGTTTAAACGTCTCAACTTTATCCCAGTTAATAAACTGCTTGTTGTCGGTTTGTGCTAAATCACCTAACAGTGAGTCAATGAAATATAAACCCGGTTCTATAGTGAATACTTGGTTTTTCTCAATTTTACGAGTACAACGCAAGAACGGATGCCCTTCTGGTGATGGCTGATGTGTGCCCTTTTCGTCACTCATAAAACCGCCCATATCATGCACTTGTAAACCTAGGTGATGCCCTAGTCCATGCGGGAAAAAAGTAGAGGTAATTTTACGCTCAACAATTTCCTCAGCGGGTAAGTTAACTATTTTAAAGTCACTAAGTATTTGTGCGATACGGTTATGACATTCAACGTGTAAATCACCATATAACATACCTGGCTTTAAACCTTTGCCTAACTCAATTTGCGTAGCCGTCATAGTATTTACAAGCTCAGCAAACTCTCCCTGCTTTTTAAAATCGTATGTACGAGTAATATCAGCAGCGTAACCATTAAAGTTTGCACCTGCATCAATTAAAAACGAATTATGAGTATGCGGCGCTTTAGGATCAAAATGTGTGTAATGCAAAATAGCGCAGTTTTCGTTAAGCGCCACAATGTTACCGTATGGCATTTCGTTTTCGCTTTGGCGTGTAGCTATAAGGTACGCTTGTTGAATATCAAACTCGCTACCACCGTTGTAAAACGTATCGCGTGCGGCTTTATGCCCATCTACTGCAATGCGGTTAGCTTGGCGTAAACATTTAAGCTCGTACTGCGTTTTGTATGCACGATGAAAATGAAAGTAATTTAGTACAGGCTCAGGGTTCATTAAACTAAAACCAAGTGCTTGTGCTACTTCAATGTATTCGCCCATATACGCATATTTAGCTTTATCGTATGGAAGTAGCTTTTCTACTTGATCGGGCTGTAGTAATAGCTCTATGTCAAAGTACTCAGCCCAAAAGTCACGTGGCTCGTCGGGAACTTTATGCCAAAAATCAACTGGACGATAAAAAATAAGCTTTGGCTTATCGCTGCCATTAACCACAATCCAGCAATGTGGATTATCAATAACAGGCAACCAGGCTTTAAATTGTGGATTAACTTTAAACGGGTAATACATGTCGTCTAAAAACTGGCGCTTAGCTTGGCCTGAGTGAATAACTAAACCTTCGAGCCCTTCACGCTCACAAATTGTACGCGTACGTTGTTGCAATGTGGCAATATGCTCTGCATATAAAACGGCTAATTTATCCATTGTTAATCCATCTTTTAAATTTAACTTGCTTTGAGTCTACCACTTAAAGGCTGAGCGCTCAAAAAAGGGGGATATTTAACATGTAAATATCCCCCTTCTTAATGCTTATACCAATCGTGTTAAGTTATTACTCGGTGGGTATTATATATTCAACCACCCATTTTCATTTCAAGGAGCGGCGCAAGTACATTACCTTCTCTGCCCATTCGGGTGTGATACACCTGCCTATATGCAAATACATTTTTTACATAGTCGCGGGTCTCACGATACGGAATAAGCTCTACCCATAACTCAGCGGGTATTGCCTCATCGGGTAACCAACGTTTTATACGATGATACCCCGCATTATAAGAAGCCGTTGCTAGTACTTCGTTGCCGTGGTTTTTCTTTTTTAAATACTGTAAGTAGCTTGTGCCTAACTTAATATTAGTTTTAGGCTGATACAAGCGATTGCTCGATACACTCCCTTTATTTACGTACTCAGCAGTACTTGGCAATAATTGCATTAAACCGCGCGCATTAGCATGTGAGCGTGCATCTGGCGCAAACGAACTTTCACGCCTTGCAATTGCAATACTCCATGCGGGGTCTATTTTACTACGTTTGCTGTAACGCTCAAATACATCTTTATATGCAAACGGAAAACGCTGCTCTACATTATCCCATGCTTTTATTTTAGCCAGTGTGAAAATAGTGCTGTCGTGCCAACCTAAATCGGTAGAGAGTATTGATGCAGCTAACTTTTCGTCAGCACTAGAAGTATCTGTTAAGTAATTCCACTCACGGCGCGCTGAGGTAAATCGCTCTATATCGTAAAGCGCCTTTGCACGTTTAAACCCTGGTGCATTACTCACTTTATCAACTAACTTTTTATCAACTGCCAAAGGGTGGTTATTTAAATCAATAGGTAGCCCTAAACGCGCAGCAGCTAAAAAGCCGTAATAATCGCGATTAGTAGCCACTTTTCTCCAAATATCGTCCGCTTTTTGTTGCTCACCACGTTTAGCATAGCTGTACGCTAACCAATATTGTTGACCTAAACTTAAATCTTCTTTGCCTGTAAAAAATGCAGCTATGCCTTCCCAATCTTGGGTTTTGAGCATATTACCAAGCTGCCATTGTATGAGCTTTTTATCTTGTCGGTCTTTAGGTACTTTATTTAACCAAAAGCTAGCTTGTTTGTGCCCGCTTGATGCAAGCGATAGCGCAAAGGTGTAATACACATCAGCCTTAGAAGCCTCACTGTAGTTGAATATTTTTTCTAACTTTTCCCATGCTTTTAATGCAAGCTCTTTGTCACGCCAAATTAAACGCTTAACTCCGTAAAGAGCTATTTCGCCTTCTTTAGCCGATTTATTTTTATAACGGTATAAACCAGCTGCTGCACTTGGGTCGCGACGTACTTTTAAATATAAATCAGCTAAATAGCGTTCATTTTTAGGCAATAGCGTTTTTAAATAAGGTAATAAGCTTTGCGTACCGCCTTGCGCTGCGAGTGTAACGCGTTGCCATACGGTGTCTTCTTTCATGTAGCCTTTTTTACGCCACTGAGAAAAAAGCGCATCACACTCATTGGGTTGCGACTTACCAACCGCCCATAGATCAGTCACCTGATTAAAAATTGCTTTTTCAGGTGCACCTAAATCAAGCTGAAAATCCAAATAAGTACACGTAAGTTCTGCATTTGAGGTATCGCGATAATTACGAATATATGCCGCTTTTTTGTTTTTATCTTTTAAATACTCTAACCACGCTTTTCGCACAGGCCATTCTAATGGCGTATGCTGATAAACAGTTAAGTAGTCTTCTATTTCAGCTTGGTATTTAAAGTTTGGGTTACGCTGCCAATAGGTTTTTTCAACATACGGTTTCAGCGGATGATTAAGCCCGCTAACTGCTTCTTTAAAGTCTTGATAACTACCGTAACGTGCTTTTTTTTCAGCATCTAAAAATGCATCGTTATCGATACTCGCCTCGGCAGAATAAAGAGGAAATATAAATGCAGCTGCCGCAACGTTTAATAAATATTTTTTCATAATGTCCTTTAATAAAAAATTAAAGCGATGACTAAAAACTTTCCATCACACCTTAGCACCAAACCAGCTATATTTTAACCAGCCGTTTGTAACCGAGTTAAATTTTTCGTTGCATTTTTAATTTAAAGCAAGCACACTGATTGAAATGCAAACTCATCGTACCAGTCTTAGTTCGTCAACTAGGGAGAATAATAATGTTATATAAAAGCGATTCCTTTGAAGTTAGCTTCCTTAAGGAAAGCATCGCCGAGTTTAAGTTTTGTGTTGCAGGTTCTGTAAACACACTATCTCAAAAAACTCTTTCAGATTGCGCGGCAGCATTAAAAGAATTAGCCGCTAATACTGATATCAAAGGCATGATTTTTACCAGTGATAAAGACCACTTTATTATTGGTGCCGACATCTTCGAATTTTTACCTACATTTACTAAACCAGAAGAAGAATTAGTAACGTGGATCAAAAACGCAACCGACGTTTTTGACGCTATCGAAGATTTACCATTCCCAACTCTTAGCGCTATAAACGGTATGGCACTTGGTGGTGGTTGTGAGTGGGCACTTGCTACCGATTATCGTGTAGCAAGCGAAACAGCTAAAATGGGCCTACCAGAAGTTAAACTTGGCATAATGCCTGGTTTTGGTGGCACAGTGCGCCTACCACGCATTATTGGTGCCGATAACGCTATGTTATGGATCACCTCTGGTAAAGAAAACCGTGCAGCTGATGCCTTAAAAGTAGGTGCGTTTGACGCGGTAGTTAGTACTGACAAACTATTAGAGTCAAGCGTAGCAACACTTGAATTAGCAATTGCTGGCAAGTTAGATTGGCAAGCAAAACGCAACGTAAAACTACAGCCACTTAAATTAAACCGCGTTGAGCAAGGCATGAGCTTTGCTATGGCAGAAGGTATGGTAATGGGTAAAACCAAAGGCCACTATCCTGCTCCGGTTATGGCAGTACGCACCATTAAAGCAGCGGCAAACTGTACTCGCGATGAAGCAATGGCAATCGAAAATGCTAACTTTGCAAAACTTGCGCGCACTAACGAAGCAGCTGCACAAACCGGTATTTTCTTAAATGACCAGTTTATTAAAGGTAAAGCACGCAAACTTGCTAAGCACAGCGATGTTGAAATTAAACAAGCTGCTGTATTAGGCGCAGGTATTATGGGCGGCGGTATTGCATACCAGTCAGCTTATAAAGGTACACCAATCATAATGAAAGACATCCAACAGGATGCGCTTGATTTAGGTATGGGCGAAGCGTCTAAACTACTTGGTGCAAAAGTTAAACGCGGCCATATGCCAATGGAAAAAATGCTAGCAACGCTTAGCAAAATTAAACCAACGCTTAACGATGCTGACCTACAAAACGCCAACATTATTGTTGAAGCCGTAGTAGAAAACCCTAAAGTTAAGCAAGCCGTATTAGCTGACCTTGAAAAGAACATGCCTGAAGGCACTGTACTTACATCAAACACTTCGACTATTTGTATTGATTTGCTTGCAGAAGCACTTGATAAACCAGAAAACTTCTGTGGTATGCACTTTTTCAATCCAGTGCCAAAAATGCCGTTAGTAGAAATTATTCGTGGTGCAAAAACTTCAGATAAAACAATTAACGCAGTAGTTGATTACGCTCTTAAACTTGGCAAGTCACCTATCGTTGTTAACGATTGCCCAGGCTTTTTTGTAAACCGAGTTTTATTCCCTTACTTTGCAGGCTTTAGCAAATTAGTGGTTGAAGGCGCTAACTTTGCAAAAGTAGATAAAGTAATGGAAAACGTATTTGGCTGGCCAATGGGCCCGGCTTACCTACTTGATGTTGTAGGTATTGATACGGCTTATCATTGTACTGGCGTAATGGCAGACGGTTTTCCTGAGCGTATGGCACGTGCAGAAAAAGATCCGGTCACTGTTTTTGCTAACGAAAAACGTTTTGGTCAAAAGAACAAAGCGGGCTTCTACAAGTACGAAACAGACCGTCGTGGTCGTCTTAAAAAATCAGGCGATGCAACAGCAGTTGAGCTACTAGCACCAATCACTGATGCACCTAAAGAATTTGATAAACAAGAAATCATTGACCGTTGTATGATCCCAATGATCAACGAAGTACTACTTTGTTTACAAGAAGGCATTGTTGCTTCTCCTCAAGAAGCTGATATGGCCCTTGTATACGGCGTTGGTTTCCCTCCATTTAGAGGCGGCGCGTTCCGTTACTTAGATCAAACTGGTTTAGCTAACTTTGTTGCATCAGCAGACAAATATGCTCACCTAGGTGCGATTTACCAAGTATCAGAGCAAACTCGCAAATGGGCCGAAGAAGGTCGTGTTTTCTATAAGGTGGAAGGTTAATATCATGAATAATCCAGTAATTGTAGATTGTATCCGCACACCAATGGGTCGCTCAAAAGGCGGCGTATTTAAAAACAAGCGTGCGGAAGACTTAAGCGCTCATTTAATGAAGGGCTTACTAGAACGCAACCCAGCGGTTGATCCAGCATCAATTGACGACATTTATTGGGGTTGTGTACAGCAAACATTAGAGCAAGGCTTTAACGTTGCACGTAACGCATCACTGCTTGCGGGTATTCCACATTCAGTACCTGCTACAACCGTTAACCGTTTATGTGGCTCGTCAATGCAAGCATTACATGACGCAGCACGCGCCATTATGACCGGCGCTGGCGACACTTACCTAATTGGTGGTGTTGAGCACATGGGTCACGTACCTATGACTCACGGTAACGATTTTCACCCAGGCTTAGCTACATCAATTGCACAAGCATCTGGCTCTATGGGCTTAACAGCTGAATACCTTGCTACTATTCACGGTATTAGCCGTCAGCAACAAGACGAGTTTGCTTATCGCTCACATCAACGTGCACATGCTGCAACAGTTGAAGGACGTTTCCGCCGCGAAATTTTAGCAATGGAAGGTCACGCAGCCGATGGCTCACTTATTTTAGTTGAAGATGATGAAGTAATTCGTCCTGAAACAACGGTTGAAGGTTTATCTCAGCTTCGTCCAGTATTTAATCCGGCTTCTGGCTCGGTTACTGCGGGTACGTCTTCTGCACTTTCTGATGGCGCATCAGCGATGTTAGTAATGAGCGAAGAAAAAGCAAAAGAGCTTGGTTTACCAATTCGTGCACGCATTAGAGCTATGGCTGTTGCTGGTTGCGATCCATCAATCATGGGTTACGGCCCAGTACCAGCAAGTAAAAAAGCACTTGCGCAAGCGGGTATTACAATTGATGACATCGACGTAGCAGAGCTTAACGAAGCATTTGCAGCACAATCACTGCCTGTACTTAAAGACTTAGGATTAGCAGACGTGGTTGACGAAAAAGTGAATTTAAACGGCGGCGCAATCGCACTTGGTCACCCTCTGGGTTGTTCGGGTTCGCGTATTAGCACCTCGCTTATTCACTTAATGGAAGATAAAAATGCAAAATACGGTTTAGCAACTATGTGTATTGGTTTAGGCCAAGGCATTGCCACTGTATTTGAACGTGTTCAAGACTAACTATTAGCTTAAACATGTAAACCATCTTGGTGATTAAAAAGGCGAACTAACCTATGTTAGTTCGCCTTTTTTATTCCCTTCAATTAAGTGAAACCAGCTTTTATGAAGCATAATATATAATTATATTACCCACTATTGCAGACCTTAAGATAAGTAAAATAGTTAAATTACACTTAAAATTACGTTAAACTTGCAAACTTATTAATTGCTATGCTTAAGCACTTCGTACACAGCAATCATTTTAATTAAACAGGCCAACTTAATATGAGCTTTGATAACCCCGATCACCAATTAGATGCCATAGGTCTTCGCTGCCCTGAACCTGTAATGATGGTACGTGCTGCCATTCGTAAAATGAATGATGGTGAAACGTTATTAATAACCGCAGATGACCCATCTACAACTCGCGACATTCCGAGCTTTTGTACATTTATGGATCACACGCTGGTGGCTAAAGATGCAGAAGAAGCACCGTATAGATATGTGGTGAAGAAAGGGCTTTAGCTAAATTTTACCACCTGATTCTAGATTATCTCCATTTGGATGTTGTGAATTACTTGCACCAAACTCATCAAAGCATCCACTATCTTTAGTTCCTTTTACTGACTCTATAAATAATTTTTTTATATTTATCTCTTCTTCAAAAACCTTCATCCAAATACTAAAGAAACCATTTGATAGCATTTCTCGAACAATAGTTCTTTGTAACGTTTCTTTGTCAACACAGTTTTGAAAATCTTCATATGCATTAAGTGCAATCATCCATACATTTAGTCTTTGAACCCTACGATCTTTAGCAACACCACTCAAATCAGAGTTAATACTATTATTTAGCCCTAATAGATTAATTGTATTTATTGCCAGTTGCCTATCATGCTCACTTAACCCATCTTTTGGTTCGATAGTTCCATCTTGCTTATATTGAATAGCTCTGAAGGTATTATCTCTATCGGGGAGAAAAATAGATCCTAAATCGACCTCTTTAGCTCCCTTAGTAGAATTGCAATTCACACAGGCTAGTAAGAAATTACTCCACTCTTTTTGTAATTCGGGTTTTGCAAAGTCGCCGCTTTTAGGCTCAATATGTTCAACAGCTAAATTAGTTTGAATACACCTTTCACAATAGCTGCAGTATTGCCCAATTTTAATGCCACTCCATTCGCCGATTCCCACTCTATCTAAAAGGTAGTCAAAAGCGTCTTCATACCTATTAAATGCAGCAACTGGTGTTGCCCCCTTTTTTACTGGTCTCATAATTCAAAGCCAGTTCTAGCTGTATATTTACGTTCTAGAAAAGCTTGATAAGCTGGGTTATCAGAGTAAGGTTTAATTAACTCAGCTAATTGAGTTTGATATTTTTGATGAAACTCCGATGGTGAAAGCCGATCATTATCTAACGTTTCTAAAAAGCTATGCGCAACTTCTTTTAGTAACTCATATTGAACAGAGACATCAGGCCTATTTACTCCCATGTTTTTAGCAATTTCTTCAATTCCTTTATTCGAATACTCAATCAAAGGCTCACCATCTAACATGATTAGTTCATCGCTTGATCTGAGAGATTGAATTAGAAATGGGGAGTGTGTTGTGCAAATAAATTGAATTTTGGGGAATACAGTTCTCAAATCTTCAATTACACGTCTTTGCCATTTTGGATGGAGGTGTAAATCAAGCTCATCAATTAGTACAACTCCTTCTGTTTTTTCGCAGACACTTTCTTCCAAATGAGGGTTCAATATTGCAGCTCTTCTAGCTATGTCGCAAAAAAGTCCTAATATTGTCCTCTGTCCGTCACTCAAGTGCTCAAATGGTGTGGAGCTTCCATCTTCAAACCTAACCATTACCCTTGATTCATCAAAATCAAATCCAAATCCCACACAACTTTCTAAAGCTTTTTTGGCAGCATATTCGATCGCCATTTTCATTGGTGACTTTATTTTCTTTTGTAATTCTGCTAATTCAAGCTTCAGTAACCAAACAGCAATAGATTTATCATCTGCTCCAGTATGAAAACAATCTAAATAAGGTTCAAACCTTGAGTATTGCTTCTTTGCAGAATCTTCAATATCTATTTTATCTTTAGAGATCCACAGACGATCGCATTCATAAAAAGCAATCAAAGGTAAATCAAAATTAGTACCTTTTTCAATGTAGTTGAGTACGTCACTTCCAAGTGTTGAAAGGTTTAATGAATACTCTTTCCCATTGTAGGTCTTCGTACCGCTATTTTGGTACTGAATAGTTCCGCTTATATATGTCTCACTATTTCCCTCAAAGCGAGTTCTTGTCCACTTTACTTTTCCATAAGTAAAAGTATTAAACCTATTAATAATAGGAAACTCACCTAACGCTTCAATTCTTGTAGTTTGTGCTTTATCAAAACGTCCGTTATTTTCGATCTCCCTAACCTCATCAAATTTAATTGGTCTCAGGTTATCATTACTCTTAATGTAGGCATGAGCCCAGCCAGCTAGGGAAATTGCTACACCTTTAAGCAGAGAGCTTTTACCGCAACCGTTCACACCAACAATCAAATTAAATTCTGAATTCAATGTGAATTTCGAGTCGGAAAACAGTTTAAAGTTTTGAATGAAAATGCTGCTTAACATGGTGTTCGCTCTGTACTAAATACAACTGAAATATGAAAGGACTATAGCATAAGAATATACAAACTCTGTAATTTAGGAGTTAATTAAGCCCACTATAAATTTATTTTTAGGGCTCAATAATTTTTAAAATATTTACTTCTTATTTATCGTCACTTGTGGCTCATCATAATCACTGTAATCAATGCTTACTATGTACGTGCCTTTTATTGCGGGTGTATAACTAAAGTAATTATAAATAGTATTACAGTCTGCAAGCGCTGGTTGGCCAAGTGTTAGTTTTTGCCCTGCAGGTTGTGTATCGCTATAACCGCAATTGTAGCCTTCGCTAAAATCGGCATCGGCTATTTTAAACTCGTATACTTTACCTGGCGTACTAAATTTAACTTCTGCTTGGTAAAGCGCTGGACCTACTGGCATAAATTGATACTGAGGCTCAGCATCCCAAAGCGTAAAGTCGCCTCTTAAGTAAATGGTTTTATCTAGCTCTTGTTGTGGCAGTACGTCGTTAATGGAAATTTGGCTAGTACAGGCTGTAAGTAAGCCGGCAATAGCGAGTGTTAAAATTCGTTTCATTGGGAGCATCAGTGAGTATCCTCTACGTTCTGTGAAAACTAAAAAGCCAGCAAATCGCTGGCTTTTTAAATTGCTAAGTTAGCTTATTTTTGTAACACAGAAATATCTGCAATACCTAAAAATAATCCGCTTAACTGGCTTAGTAGCGCAAGACGATTTTGCTTAACAGCTTCATCGTCGGCCATAACCATTACGTTGTCAAAAAAGTTATCAACACTTTGACGAATACCCGCTAATTGGCTTAATGCCTCTTGGTAGTTTCCATCGGCATAAAGTGGTGCGAGTTCAGTTGCAAATTTTGCTACTTGTGAAGCTAATACTTTTTCAGCGTCGTCGCTTAATAAGCTCTCATCAACATCACCTTGGTTAGTAATATTGTTTTTAGCCAGAATATTACCCACACGCTTATTAGCCGCAGCAAGCGCTTCTGCTTCGTCTAATGTACGGAAATGGCTTACTGCTTTAACACGGCGATCAAAATCAACAGGTTTAGTTGGGCGGCGTGCAAGCACAGCTTGAATTACGTCTACTTCAATACCTTCATCTTGATACCATGCGCGGAAACGCCCTAGCATAAAGTCAAATACGTCCGTTGATACATTTAGATTAGTTAACTTATCGCCAAACAATGTTTGTGCTTTTGCTACTAGGTCTAAAATATCCAGCGGAAGTTCTTTTTCTACCATGATGCGTAGTGCACCAATAGCAGCACGACGAAGCGCAAATGGGTCTTTATCACCTTTTGGTGCTTGGCCTATACCAAAAATACCCACCAGCGTATCAAACTTATCTGCAATAGCTACCGCGCAGCTAATTAGGTTTGTAGGTAAGTTGTCGCCTGCAAAGCGTGGCATGTATTGCTCGTTTTGCGCAACAGCTACATCTTCAGCTTCTCCATCGTGGCGAGCGTAATGCATACCCATAACACCTTGTACGTCGGTAAATTCCATTACCATTTCGGTCATTAAGTCAGTTTTACTTAATAAACCAGCACGCTTTGCAAGGTCTTTGTCGGCACCTAACTGCTCTGCAATATAACCGGCAAGCTCGCTAATACGTACAGATTTATCTTTAAGCGTACCTAACTGCTTTTGGAATAAAACGGTATCAAGCGACTCTAAACGGCTTTCTAATGTTTTCTTTTTATCTGTTTCAAAGAAGAATTGTGCATCGGCTAAACGTGGGCGCACTACTTTTTCGTTACCTGATATAACCACACTTGGATCTTTACTTTCGATGTTAGATACAAACAAAAACTTATTTAAAAGTTTGCCGTTTTGATCTAATAACGGGAAGTACTTTTGATCGTCCTTCATGGTGTAAATTAGCGCTTCGGCTGGTACATCTAAAAATGCTTCTTCAAATGTAGCTGTTAATGTAACTGGCCACTCTACAAGTGATGTTACTTCTTCTAGTAAGTCTTCATCCATCGCGACAACAGCGTTAACTGCGCTTGCTGCCTCTTCTATTTGTGTACGTATTTGCGCTTTACGCTGCTCGTAGTCAGCAATAACGTAAGCCGATTTAAGTACATCAAAAATATCATCAGCATGGTTGATACTAATTTTTTCTGGATGATGAAAACGATGGCCTTGTAGTTGGTTACTTACTTGTTTACCAAGTATTTCGCCTTCTAGTAACTCACTACCAAATAAAATAGTTACTGTATGAACTGGGCGAATAAATTGTGTTTTATTCGCGCCCCAACGCATAGGTTTAGGGATTGGTAATTTACTTAACGCTTTTGCAATGGCATCTGTCATTAGCGCTTTAGTTTCTTGCCCTGCTACTTTAGCAATGTGCAATAACCAAGCGCCTTTATCGGTTTCAAGTGTTTGTGCTTCACTTACGTCAATACCACAACCACGCGCCCAACCCATCGCTGCTTTAGTTGGATTACCTTCGCTATCAAACGCTGCCTTTGTAGCTGGGCCGCGCTTTTCTACTTCTTTGTCTTGTTGCTTAGCTTCAAGCGATTTTACTTGCAAGCCCAAACGACGAGGCGATGCATACCAGCTTACACCTTGGTGTGCTAGCTCTAGTGTTTCTAGCTCTTGAGTTAAATTTGCAGCAAAGGCTTCTGCTAATTTACGCAGTGCTTTTGGTGGCAACTCTTCAGTGCCAATTTCTACTAATAAATTTTGTGCTGACATTTTACTTATCCTTACACAGCGGGAAACCAAGCGCTTCACGTGCATCGTAATAACTTTGTGCACACGCCTTAGATAACGCACGAACGCGTAAAATATAACGCTGACGTTCTGTTACCGATATTGCGTGGCGTGCATCTAACAAGTTAAATGCGTGCGATGCTTTCATTACTTGCTCGTATGCAGGTAGTGGTAAGTTAGCTTCAATTAACTTTTGGCTTTCTGCTTCACACTTATCAAACTGTTCAAATAAGTCTTCTACGTTTGCGTGTTCAAAGTTATAAGTAGATTGCTCTACTTCATTTTGATGGAACACGTCGCCGTATGTTACACGCCCTAGTGGACCGTCAGCCCATACTAGGTCGTAAATGCTATCTACGCCTTGAATGTACATTGCTAAACGCTCTAGGCCGTAAGTAATTTCACCTGTTACTGGTGAGCACTCTAAGCCGCCTACTTGTTGAAAGTAGGTAAATTGCGTTACTTCCATACCGTTTAACCAAATTTCCCAACCTAAGCCCCATGCGCCTAGCGTAGGTGATTCCCAGTTATCTTCTACAAAGCGAACTTCGTGAGTAAGAGTATCAATACCCATTGCCGCTAACGAGCCTAAGTAAAGCTCTTGGATGTTATCTGGCGATGGCTTAAGTACTACTTGAAATTGGTAGTAATGTTGTAAGCGATTTGGATTTTCGCCATAGCGGCCATCCGTAGGACGACGACACGGCTGAACGTACGCGCTCGACATTGGCTCAGGGCCAATCGATTTTAAAAATGTTTGCGGGTGAAATGTCCCTGCGCCCACTTCCATATCAAGTGGTTGAATAATGACACAGCCTTGCTGCGCCCAATAATCCTGTAAAGCCAGGATCAAACCTTGAAAGGTTTTAACGTCATATTTTTGCATATTTGGCTTTTTACTATCTGAGAAGTAGCGTGAAAATTACCCTCAGTATACCTTGTGCACACTCAGGTTTTAAGCAGTTTGTGCGGTTGATAAAATAAAAAAGGAGCCATTAGGCTCCTTTTAAGATGTAAGTATAATTTTTTACACGTCTAAGTTAACTACTCGTAGTGCGTTAGTTTCAATAAAGTCGCGACGAGGCTCAACTTGATCGCCCATTAATGTTGCAAACAATTGATCCGCAGCAACTGCGTCTTCAATAGTTACTTGTAACATACGACGAGCGCTAGGATCCATTGTCGTTTCCCACAGTTGGCTAGGGTTCATCTCACCCAACCCTTTATAGCGTTGAATATAGATCCCGCGCTTAGATTCTGTGATCAACCATTCCAAAGCATCCACAAAGTTATCAACAGGTTTTGTTTTCTCACCACGTTGAATATATGCGCCTTCACCAAGGATATTTGCAATGTTAGTACCAGTCACAGCAATACGTTGGTAGTCACGTGATGCAATAAAGTCATGATGAAGTACATGTGCTTTATCAACACCGTGCTGACGAATATTCACAACCGGGAAGTAAAGGTTGCGCTCTGCGTCATGCTCAGTACCCGCATGGAAAATTGTTGCGTCTTCATCACGTTCAATAAGGTCATCAACAAGTTCCTTAGTCCAAGCAATTACTTTAGCTTCGTCTGAAAGGTCATCTGTTTTCAGTTCGCTTTGATAAATTAAACGTTCCATTACCGTATTAGGGTATTTACGTTTTAAGCGCTCAATTACTTTAACTGTGTTTTGGTAATCATGAACGATTTGCTCAAGTGCTTCACCTTCAATCGCACTTGCATCTGCACTTGTATAAAGTGCGGCATTATTTAGTGCTAATGAAGTTAAGTAATCAACAAGTGCAGGATCATCTTTAATATAACGCTCTTGCTTACCTTTTTTCACTTTATAAAGTGGCGGCTGTGCAATATAGATATACCCACGTTCAACAATTTCCGGCATTTGACGGTAGAAGAAAGTAAGTAATAACGTACGAATGTGAGAACCATCCACGTCCGCATCGGTCATGATAATGATGCGGTGATAACGTAGTTTTTCAGGATTATATTCATCGCGACCAATACCACAACCTAATGCAGTAATTAGCGTTGCTACTTCTTGCGAAGATAACATTTTGTCAAAACGCGCTTTTTCTACGTTTAAAATTTTACCTTTAAGCGGAAGAATAGCTTGGTTTTTACGATTACGTCCCTGCTTGGCTGATCCGCCAGCAGAGTCCCCTTCCACTATATATAGTTCAGATTGGGCTGGGTCTTTTTCTTGGCAATCTGCAAGCTTACCAGGTAAGCCAGCTAAATCCATTGCGCCTTTACGACGTGTCATTTCACGTGCTTTACGCGCCGCTTCACGAGCACGAGCAGCGTCAATAATCTTACCAACAACAATTTTGGCATCCATTGGATTTTCTAATAAAAAATCAGTGAATTTTTCAGCCATTGCTTGTTCAACCGCAGATTTAACTTCGCTTGATACTAGCTTGTCTTTGGTTTGTGATGAAAACTTAGGATCTGGAACTTTAACGCTAACAACTGCAGTTAAGCCTTCACGTGCATCATCGCCCGTTGCATTACTGGTTGTTTTAGCTTTTTTGTTAAAGCCTTCTTTTTCCATATAGTTGTTCAGTGTACGTGTTAACGCAGATCTAAAACCGGCTAAGTGAGTACCACCGTCACGTTGTGGAATATTGTTTGTAAAACAGTAGATGTTTTCTTGGAAACCATCGTTCCACTGCATTGATACTTCAACGCTGATACCATCTTCTTCACGTTCGTGAGTAAAGTGGAATACACCTTTATGCACTGGAGTTTTATTACGGTTTAGGTATTCAACAAAAGCCTGAATACCACCTTCGTATTTAAAGTGGTCAGATTTATTTTCTTCACGCTCATCACTTAAAATGATACTAACGCCAGAGTTTAAGAATGAAAGCTCGCGTAAACGCTTAGCTAAAATATCGTAATGAAAATCTAGGTTTGTGAATGTTTCACCGCTTGGCCAAAAGCGTAATTCAGTACCTGTTGTTTCAGAGTCGCCAATAATAGCGAGTGGTGCATCTGGCACACCCATAGTATAAAACTGCTGATGAAGTTTTCCTTCACGGCGAACTGTAAGCTTTAACTTTTCAGAAAGTGCATTTACAACTGAAACACCAACACCGTGTAAGCCGCCTGATACTTTATAAGAGTTATCATCGAACTTACCACCAGCATGAAGTACCGTCATGATAACTTCGGCTGCTGATACGCCTTCTTCTTCATGGATAGAAGTTGGGATACCACGACCGTTATCTCGTACTGAGACAGAACCGTCTAAGTGAATAGTTACATAAATATCATCACAATGACCTGCTAAGGCTTCATCGATAGAGTTATCAACTACTTCAAACACCATGTGGTGTAAGCCTGTGCCATCATCGGTGTCCCCTATATACATTCCAGGACGCTTTCTTACTGCGTCTAATCCTTTAAGTACTTTAATACTCGACGAGTCATAATTCTCAGACATGGTTAATCCCACTTATCTTGTTATTAGGTTGCCATGTTTCACGTGGAACATTTGTAGTTCTCGTTTCATGGGTTCCACCACAGCAGAAATACTTTCAGATAAAATTGAAGAAATAAAAATTTGAGAACTGCAGTGAGCAAGTAATTGCCCCACTTTCTCTTTTGTATCTTCGCCTAGCTCTGAAGGTAAATCATCTATTAGCAATATAGATTGCTTATCTGTCTCTGACTCAATTAAACTATTTTGCGTTACTTTTAACGCATACAATAGCAACTTTAATTGACCGCGTGAGAACGTGTTCTCCACACTGTTGCCAGCGACACTAAAACTAAAATCAGCCTTATGAGGCCCTTTACTTGTAAACCCTTGGCGAGAATCTCGCTCAAAGCTTTGCTCTAACGCCTCGTTAAGAGATTCTGTCTCTTTCCATCCAGCGTTATAGCTAATTTCTAAATCGCGTATAAGCGTTAATTCTGCACACATTTTATCAAAAAATTGCTGCTTAAACCTACTTATATACGCCATTCTTAATTTATTTATTTGTTCAGCCAGTCTAACAAATTCTTTGTCCCAAAACCTAATTTGGTCAAAATAATTCTTAGGCTTAGTTTTAAGTAGCGCGTTGCGTTGTTTTAATACTTTATTAAACGACTGCCATAAATAAAAAAACTCATGTTCCACGTGGAACAAACCTAAATCTAAAAACTTTCTGCGTTCTTTCGGGCCACCAAAAAATAAAGAGTAGCTTTCAGGCGTAATTATTTGTACCGGCATTAATTGCGCAAGCTCAGACATTTTCCTACTTGCTTTACCTTGGATTTTTAAATTAGTTTCACCACTTTGGGTTTTGCTAATACCAATGGGGATCGATAAATCGTGAAGCGACTTACGCCCATGAATTACAAATTGTTCTTGCTGATGCGAAATAATGCTTTTATGTTTTGGAGTTCTAAAAGATTTGCCGTGAGAAAGGTAATAAATAGCTTCTAAAAGGCTGGTTTTTCCACTGCCGTTTTCACCATAAATTATGTTAACGCCGTTGACTGGTTCTAGCGTCAATGCCTCAATATTACGAAAATATTTGAGGCTCAAATGACTTAAGCTCATTATATATTTATAGTCTTATAAGCGCATTGGCATAACGACATACATAGCTTCTTCATCGCCTGCACCTTCAATAAGTGCGCTGCTATTTGAATCGGCTAATGTAAATAAAACATCTTCAGTTTTTAATGTGTTTAAAACATCAAGTACATAAGACACATTAAAACCAATTTCTAAATCATCACCTTCGTAATTTACTTCTACCACCTCTTCAGCTTGCTCTTGCTCTGGGTTGTTAGCTGTAATTTTAAGTAAACCGTTTGAAAGATTTAATCGCACGCCTCTAAACTTTTCGTTAGATAAAATAGATACGCGTTGGAAAGCATTTCGTAACCACTCGCGATTAGCTGTAATCACTTTGTCACCACCACGTGGTAATACACGACGGTAATCAGGAAAACGCCCATCAACCAACTTACTGGTAAACGTGAACTCAACATCAATAATACGAATATGGTTAGCACCAAACTGAATTGTTACTAATTCATCATCAGCAACCATAAGGCGCATAATTTCTTGCACACCTTTACGCGGTATAATTAATTGGCGCTGTGTATTAAGTGATTGCGTCAGCTCTTTTTGAGCAATAGCTAAACGGTGGCCATCAGTCGCAACTGTTTTTATATCAGTGTTATCAACCTCAAACGACATGCCATTTAGGTAATAGCGTACGTCTTGGTTAGCCATCGAAAAATGCGTGCTTTCTAGTAATTTACGAAGCTCTATGCGAGTAAGTTGAAACTCAACTTCACCATCCCACTGCTCTAAATTAGGAAAGTCTTCAGCAGCAAGCGTAGTTAATGAAAAGCGACTTTTACCACTTGTTAAAAGTAGTTGGTGCTCTTGCAAGCTTAAAGTAAGGTCTGAACCATCAGGTAGACTTTTACAAATATCGAGTAATTTTTTAGCGGGTAAAGTTAATTTTGTATCAGCAATATCTTCACCTACAAAAACGCCTGCAACCAACTCAATTTCAAGGTCTGTCCCTGTCATTGATAGTTGTCCGTTTTCTACCACTAACAATACGTTAGATAAAATAGGCAACGTATGCTTACGCTCTATAGCACCCGATACTTGCACTAATGGCTTTAAAAATTGTTCTCTTGAAATTGTTATTTGCATAATAAAGTCAGCCCTAAGATGACAATGTTCTTATTAAATTTTGATAATCTTCTTTTATTTCGTGGCTTTCATCACGTAGTGATTTCACCTTACGACACGCATGTAATACGGTGGTATGGTCACGCCCGCCAAATGCGTCGCCAATCTCAGGTAGACTATGATTGGTCAATTCTTTAGATAACGCCATTGCTACTTGACGAGGCCTTGCTATAGAGCGACTGCGGCGCTTAGATAGCAGATCAGATACACGAATTCTGTAATATTCGGCTACTGTGCGTTGAATGTTATCTATGGTTACAAGCTTATCTTGTAGTGCTAATAAGTCACGCAGTGCTTCTTTTACAAAGTCGATAGAAATCGGACGACCCGTAAAATTGGCGTTAGCTATTACACGGTTAAGTGCACCTTCTAATTCACGTACATTAGAACGTAATTTTTTAGCAATAAAAAAGGCCACTTCGTGCGGTAAATTAATTTTACTCTGCTGGGCTTTTTTCATCAAAATAGCAACGCGCGTTTCAAGCTCTGGTGGCTCAATGGCAATCGTTAAACCCCAGCCAAAACGAGATTTAAGACGGTCTTCAACGCCTTCAATTTCTTTTGGGTATCTATCTGAGGTTAAAATTATTTGCTGATTACCTTCAAGTAGTGCATTAAAGGTATGAAAAAATTCTTCTTGAGAACGTTCTTTATTAGCAAAAAACTGAATGTCATCGATCATCAATGCATCAACACTACGGTAGTAACGCTTAAATTCTTCTATCGCATTATTTTGTAGCGCTTTAACCATGTCTTGTACAAAGCGCTCTGAATGCATGTAAACAATTTTAGCATCAGGCTTATTTGCCATAATGCCATTACCTACTGCATGTAATAAGTGAGTTTTACCTAAACCAGTTCCGCCATATATAAATACAGGGTTAAAAGCAGAGCCTGGATTATCAGCAACTTGAGTTGCTGCAGCTTTTGCTAATTGGTTAGATTTACCTTCAACAAAGCTATCAAAGGTATAGTTTTCTTTTATATTAGATTTATAACCTGACTTAGGAGCAGGTTCAACAACAGGCTTTTGTTCTCGTGGCTGTTGTTTTGCAGTTGTTTGCTGAGCACTTGGCGCTGATTGAGTTTCAACAGCTGGCGCAACTTGAGTGTTTAATAAAGGCTTACTACCTACATCAAAACGCAGCTCTGGTGCTTCTACACCACAAATTTCTACTAATAATTCGTTAATTCTATTTAGGTACTTTTCTCTAACCCAGTCAAGCACAAAACGATTAGGTGCATAAATAGTTAAGGTATCTTCGGTACTTTCTGCTTGAAGTGGTCTTACCCACATACTGAATTGCTGCGAAGGCAGCTCATCTTGCAATACATATAAACAACTTTGCCAAACCGACAGATACACAGTTAAACTCCCAGAGATATAATTTTTATTCCCGCACATCATTAATGATTAAAAATCATACATTTATTACGTTCAGTTGGCCAAATAAGCGACCCAAGACTAGGTATTATGAAGGCACTTTATCCACAAGTAAAAGATTGATTTTTATTAAATTGTTGATATCGATGTATAAAATCATTAACAGGCTGATTTAAAACAGTTTTTATTTTAAAGGCTGAGGAGTGATCATAACAAAATAACACGAAGATCGCGAACCAAATTTACGATCCAATTTACTTTTCCCCCGCTTTTATTCACTTTTTATACAAGGGCTGTGGAAAACTCTTTATTTATGATGATCCTACTTGATCACCCTTATAAGATCCCCTTGAAACAGTAAATAAACCCTATTGCGCTAACGTAATTATGATTGACTTTACATTACTTAATCTATAATATCTCGCGCTCGCAATGGCACCTATGCCAGGATCGCGACCTGTATAGGATGTTTTAACTTTAACCGATCGGATGAGATTGTTATGAAAAGAACTTTTCAACCTAGCGTTTTAAAACGCAAACGTGCACACGGCTTCCGTGCTCGCATGGCAACTGTAAATGGCCGTAAAGTATTAGCACGTCGCCGCGCTAAAGGCCGCAAAGTTCTTTCTGCTTAATTTATAAGTGGAAGACTTTAGCTTTGGCAGGGAGTTACGTCTGTTAACTCCCTCGCATTACTCTCGCATATTTAATGAACCCGCTCGGGCTGCAACTCCTTACTTTACTCTTTTAGCAAAACCCAATGACCAAGAAAAACCTAGGTTAGGACTTACTGTCGCTAAAAAACGTGTAAAAAAAGCATGCCAACGTAACCGTATTAAACGACTCGCTCGCGAAAGTTTTCGTTTAAATAAACACAATTTAGATAATATCGATATTGTGCTAATGGTTAAATCTGGTGTTGATGAGCAGTCTAATGAAGAGTTAACCAAACAGTTAACTAAACTGTGGCGTAAAATAAATGAACGCTGCAAACCTGGTGCACCTAAACCACCACCTTTTAAAAAACGCCCAAACAAATCAGCTAAATCTAATAAACAACCCCGATAGCAATAGAATTGCAGGGTTAATTAATGTATCTTTAGCTCACCTTTTAATCATGCGTTTAAAATCTCTAATTGAGCCTTTAAATACATGGTATCTATTCACTAAATATACGCAGGGGCATAAACACCATGAGGTTACTAAAACCACTTGTTGCTATTCCAAAGCGTTGTTTAGTGTTATTTATCCGCGGTTATCAAATGTGGATAAGCCCACTACTAGGCCCGCATTGTCGTTTTAATCCAAGCTGCTCTCATTATGCGATTCAAGCAATTAATTTGCATGGATTTGTAAAAGGGAGTTGGTTAGCACTTAAACGCATATTAAAATGCCATCCTTTACATTCAGGCGGAGATGACCCCGTACCTGAAAAATTAACCCATATTAACCACCAACACGAGAAATAAGAGCTGTTATGGAATCGCAACGCACGTTTTTATTAATCGGCCTAATGTTAGTGTCGTTTTTATTATTTCAAGAATGGAATAACGATTACAACGCACCTAAAGCCGATCCAAGTGCCACAACACAAACACAACAAGCAAATTCACCAGAATCGGATGACTTCATACCGTCATCGTCAGATTCAGGTTTACCTGCTTCAGCTGCTTTAGCTAAACGTTCAGTTATTGAAATAACAACTGATGTATTTAAAGTAAAAATTGACACCAAAGGCGGTGACATTGTTGAAGCAGACTTACTCCAATACGAAGAAGTAAAAGGTGAAGAAACACCATTTATGCTTTTGGGTGAGTTTGATGGTAATCAATACTTTTCACAAAGTGGCTTAATTGGCTTAAATGGCCCAGATGCATCTGCAAATGGTCGCCCTACTTATCAAGCAACGCAAAAAGCTTACACGCTAAGTGGTGATGAACTACGTGTACCACTTACTTATGTAGATAGTAACGGCGTAAGCTTTACTAAAACATATGTATTTAAAAAAGGTCAGTACGATGTAGGCCTAGAGTACACAGTAAACAATGCTACAAGCGCACCAGTGCAAGTACAGCTATACACGCAAATTAAGCGCACTGTACAAGAAAAAGGCAGCTTAGTTGATCAAAACTATTTAGGGTCTGCATTCGGCACGGATGATGAACCATACGAAAAATATAGTTTTTCAGATATGGCTGACAAAAACCTAAATAAAAATACCCAAGGCGGTTACGTTGCCTTTATTCAGCATTACTTTGTAAGTGCATGGGTGCCTAAGCAAGACGAAACACATACTATTTATAGCTTAATTACAAAAAGTAACGCGGCTATTATTGGTTCTAAAGCAGAACCTGTAAACATACAAGCAGGCAGTGAACAAACACTAAGTGCTATTTACTACATGGGCCCTAAAGAGTCTGATATTCTTGAAGCGATTCACCCAGACTTAGACTTAACTGTAGATTACGGTTGGTTATGGTTTATTTCACAGCCTTTATTTGTCCTACTTAAATGGTTACACAGTATTTTAGGTAACTGGGGTGTAGCAATTATTGCCATCACTATTATCGTTAAATCGCTAATGTATCCACTGACTAAAGCGCAATATACCTCAATGGCCAAAATGCGTGCCCTTCAGCCAAAAATGGCTGCTCTTAAAGAAAAATATGGTGATGACCGTCAAAAATTCGGCCAAGCTACAATGGAAATGTACAAAAAAGAAAAAGTTAACCCTATGGGCGGCTGTTTCCCTATTTTGTTACAAATGCCAATTTTCTTAGCGTTATTTTACGTATTCTTAGAGTCTACAGAACTTCGCCATGCAGAGTTTGTACTTTGGTTGACTGACCTTTCAGCACAAGACCCATACTACGTATTACCAATATTATTTGGTGCAAGTATGTTTGTGACGCAAAAACTACAACCGATGACGGTTACCGATCCAATGCAGCAAAAAATGATGACCTTTATGCCGGTTATCTTCTCTGTATTCTTCTTATGGTTCCCATCTGGTTTAGTACTTTACTGGTTAGTATCTAACCTTATTTCTATTGTCCAGATGCTTATCATCTACCGTGGCATGGAAAAGAAAGGAATAAAAGTAAGAGGCTAATTGCCTATACCCAAGCCACATCAAGATGGTTTGGGTATATTACTTATATAAAGGCGACTTAGGTCGCCTTTTTTATTGCCTGTTTTTTACCACAGCTATTCGCTACAAATAAATGCATAGGTTACAATACGGCCATAAAGTTACTCATTGTTGGCAAATTAATAGCATGATCAATCAAGATACAATTGCAGCACAAGCAACCGCTCCCGGGCGTGGTGGCGTAGGTATAATCAGGGTTTCTGGCAGTCTTGTCAAAAGCGTGGCTGAAAAAGTAATTGGTAAAATACCTAAAGTTCGATACGCCGACTATGTCCCGTTTAAAAGCCTAAGTGGCGAGCAACTTGATCAGGGTATTGCTATTTATTTTGCAGGCCCAAACTCATTTACCGGCGAAGATGTACTAGAGCTACAAGGTCATGGCGGCCCTGTTGTACTAGACATGCTATTAAAAGAAATTAGCCAAATTGAAGGCGTTCGCTTAGCTAAACCAGGTGAGTTTTCTGAACGCGCATTTATGAACGATAAGCTTGATTTAACTCAAGCAGAGGCTATTAGCGATTTAATTAATGCAACCTCAGAGCAGGCCGCTAAAAGTGCCTTACAATCGCTACAAGGTGAATTTTCTAAACATATAGAAACCCTAGTAGAAAAAGTAATTCACTTACGTATGTATGTAGAGGCTGCAATTGATTTCCCTGATGAAGAAATTGATTTTTTATCTGATGGCAAAGTATCGGGCGATTTAGATGCCATAATCAGTCAATTAAACACAGTAACTAGCCAAGCTAAGCAAGGTAGTATTATGCGAGAAGGTATGCGCGTAGTTATTGCTGGGCGCCCTAACGCGGGTAAATCAAGTTTATTAAATGCCTTAGCAGGACGCGAAGCCGCCATAGTAACCGAAATAGCAGGTACTACTCGCGACGTACTACGAGAGCATATTCATATTGATGGCATGCCACTACATATTATTGATACCGCAGGCTTACGTGAGAGCCCAGACCGCGTAGAGCAAATAGGCATAGAGCGCGCATGGGATGAAATTAAGCAAGCTGACCGCGTGTTATTTATGCTTGATGGTACCGACACAATCGACACCGACCCACACACTATTTGGCCTGAATTTATGGCTAAATTACCGCAAGGTATGGGTGTAACAGTTATAAGAAATAAAGCAGATCTGTCGGGCGATGTTGTAGGTATGGAGCAAGAACAGCAGTACCCAGTAATTAGTTTAAGCGCAAAAAATGCAGATGGTATTGAGCTTGTACGAGAGCATTTAAAAGCCTGTATAGGCTTTCAAGGAGCTACAGAGGGCGGGTTTATGGCACGTCGTCGTCACTTAGATGCGCTTGAGCACGCGGCCTATCATTTATATACAGGTAAAACTCAGTTAGAAATGCACGTAGCCGGCGAAATATTGGCTGAAGAGCTTCGTTTAACGCAGCAATACTTGAATGAAATAACCGGCGAATTTACCTCAGACGACTTACTTGGCAAAATATTTAGCTCGTTTTGTATTGGTAAATAAGTCACTGATACAATCTAATTTAGGGCACTTAAGTGCCCTTTTTTATGCCTAAATATAAGTCATTAAATTAAAAAAATTGGGTTAAAAGAGCCAAAATAACTCATTCAATTACTACTATAAAAGCTATCAAAATGATGAATTTAGGAGCTAAAAAGAGTATTTAATAACTAGGTTCAACTGAATTGATACTAAATACTGTCGATCTAAATAACCTTATTAGCCATAACTAAAGTCGCTAAAGTGCTAAAATAGTATTCAAAAAGTGAGTTTAAATAGCTATCAAAATGCACTAGAAAGCAATTCTCCTTTCATATTTTAATACGATCCGATTACTTAAATATAAAATCACCACTGCGATTTTGAATTAAACTTAACTTTTAATACCCCATCCACCAGCAAAAAATCTTCATAAATTGTTCAAAATAAAAAATTATTCAAAAAGGTTATCCACAATAAGCAGTTTTATGGCAAACAATGCTAAAAATTAGCTCACTAAAGAGTCAAAGCGACGACGATCTTTAAAAAAAGAGCTATTTATAAAATTAATTTTAGCTTTTTAAAGCGGATCCCATTAAATAGATCGTTTTTGAAAATTATTTTTGATCGCGTTTTTAAGTTATCAACAAGATTACTATCCACATTGTGATCAACAGCTATACATGAGTCACAAAATGCTGGCTGGTGGATCTACTTAATTTAAATATCAATAACTTACCAATTAAGTAAACAGTGAACAAGTTAACTTAAACAGAGGTTCCCCCAACCTTATCAACAACTTGATCATAAGATTACATTTGAAGTAAATATGTTAAACCATTTAAATTCAATAACTTAAAACACAACTAAAATAACAGTTTAAAAACTTAGCAAAAATAGTTATACAAAATACTCTCAAGCTCTTTACTGAAGCACTAACTAAGCTATCATAGCGGGCAAATTGGTAATGTGTGATCAGTAAAAATATGAGTTTAGTAAATATAATCGTTGGTAGCCAAATGGGATCTGCAGAATATGTTGCAGAACAACTTTGTGATGAATTAAACAACCAAGGGATTAGCACTGAGATACACGATCAACCAAATTTATCTGATATTGATCAACACAATACAATATGGCTTATATGCACTTCTACTTATGGTGCAGGTGATTACCCTGAAAACCTTTTGCCCTTTATAGAACAGTTAAACCAGCAAAGTGATCTATCAGCTGTAAAATATTCAGTCATTGGTTTGGGTGACACAAGTTATGACACTTACAACTTAGCCGGGCGTAATATAAATAGTTTAATGGCCAGCAAAGGCGCGACCTGCATAGCCCCAAGGCTTGAATTAAATATTCTTGATGAAGCATTACCTGAAGATACAGCCCTAGAATGGCTTGATTCTTGGATAGAAAAAACACAATTAAAGTAACACGATCTAAATAAAGCAATAAAAAAGTTACCCACAATTTACTAATAATTTAGTTACTTTTGTGGATAACCGCTGATCAAACTGCGATTTAATGCATGCTTATCCATTGGATAAGATCGACTTGATATACCCCTGTGTATAAAGTGCTATTTTGATCAGAGCTTATTTGCCTGAAGATCCGATCATGTTAACACCTTTAGATCCGATCTAATTCCATGTTTTAAATATAGAAATACACCTTATCAACAGAAATCCCGATCAGTAGTAGTAATAGTATTAAAAGATCTCTTTAAAAGATCCTTTATATTATAAGTGATCAGTGACTTAGATCTTGAGCACTGTTTAATCATTTATCTTCTGCTAAATTCTAGGTAGAATACGCTCCCTTTTGAAGTTTACTGGTTTGGTTTAAGTAGGATCCCATTAATGATTTTTCACGAAAAGTTTGACGTTATCGTAGTAGGCGGTGGACATGCTGGCACTGAAGCCGCATTGGCAGCTGCACGCATGGGGATGAATACCCTGCTGCTAACTCACAATATGGATACCCTTGGACAAATGTCTTGTAACCCTGCAATTGGTGGCATTGGCAAAGGTCATTTGGTTAAAGAAATTGACGCCCTTGGCGGTGCAATGGCCCAGGCGATTGACAAAGGCGGGATCCAGTTTCGTACGCTTAATTCTTCTAAAGGACCAGCTGTTCGTGCAACGCGTGCACAAGCTGATCGCGCATTATACAAAGCGGCTATCCAAGAAACTTTACAAAACCAAGAAAACTTAAAAATATTTCAGCAGTCATGTGATGATCTAATCGTTGAAGATAATCACGTTGTTGGTGTTGTCACCCAAATGGGTTTACGTTTTAGTGCACCCAGTGTTGTTTTAACTGTAGGTACATTTTTAGGTGGTCAAATACATATTGGCTTAGAAAACTTTAAAGGCGGACGCGCAGGCGATCCACCTTCAATTGCATTAGCTAATAGACTACGTGAACTACCATTTAGAGTGGATCGATTAAAAACCGGCACACCTCCACGTATTGATGCCCGTACAGTTGATTTTAGTAAAATGGAAGAACAGCCTGGCGACACGCCTACCCCTGTATTTTCATTTATGGGCAAACAAAGTGATCACCCACAACAGATACCGTGCTACATCACTTACACTAACGAAAAAACACATGATGTTATTCGTAAAAACTTACATCGTTCACCTATGTACTCAGGTGTTATTGAAGGTATTGGCCCTCGCTACTGTCCTTCAATTGAAGATAAAATAGTTCGTTTTGCCGATAAAGATAAACACCAGATATTCGTAGAGCCTGAAGGTTTAACTTCTAACGAGTTATACCCTAATGGTATTTCAACAAGCTTACCGTTTGATGTGCAACTAGAAATAGTGCGATCAATTGGCGGATTTGAAAATGCGCATATTTGTCGTCCTGGTTATGCTATTGAGTATGACTTTTTCGACCCTCGCGATTTAAAACAGTCATTAGAAACCAAATTTATTGACGGGTTATTTTTCGCAGGTCAAATAAATGGTACTACTGGTTACGAAGAAGCAGGTGCACAAGGTTTAATTGCCGGTATGAATGCTGCGTTGCAAGTTCAAGGCAAAGATGCATGGACACCACGTCGAGATGAAGCTTATGTTGGCGTATTAATTGATGACTTAGCAACGCTTGGTACAAAAGAACCGTACCGTATGTTTACTAGCCGTGCTGAATACCGTTTATTATTGCGTGAAGACAATGCTGATATTCGCTTAACAGAAAAAGGCCGTGAGTTAGGGCTAGTTAATGATGAACGTTGGCAGGCATTTAACGAAAAAATGGAAGTGATCGAAAAAGAGAAACAACGTATGAAAGATACGTGGATCCATAAAGATCACCCTGTTGTTGATCAAGTTAATGCTTTACTAAAAACACCATTAACGCGTGAAGCGAGTTTAGAGGATCTTCTTCGTCGTCCAGAGATTCGTTATAACGATCTTGTTGCTATTGATGGACTGGGATCTGAGCACACAAATAAAGCCGCACTTGAACAGGTTGAAATTCATACTAAGTACGCTGGATACATTGCGCGTCAGCAAGATGAGATCAATAAGCAGCTTCGTCATGAGCAAACAATCTTACCAAAAGAGTTCGACTATAAAACAGTATCTGGCTTATCAAACGAAGTAGTTGCTAAGCTAACTGATGCTCGTCCGGATACTATTGGTCAAGCTTCGCGTATTTCTGGTATCACCCCAGCGGCGATTTCGCTATTATTAGTGTATCTGAAGAAGCAAGGCTTGTTACGCAAAACTGCGTAACAGTAAAGGTACACTGTGTTACAGCAACAATTAACTACATTGTTAGCGCAAACTGATATTGCGCTAACAGAAAAACAACAGCAGCAGCTAGTTCAATATGTTGAGTTATTAAACAAATGGAACAAAGCTTATAATTTAACCTCTGTACGCTTACCTGAAGAAATGATGGTTAAGCATATTATGGATAGCTTAGTTGTTGCTCCTCATTTACCCGGTCATCATTATATTGATGTTGGTACGGGCCCTGGTTTACCAGGTATCGTTTTAGCTATTGCATTGCCTGATACACAATTTGTATTACTCGATAGCCTAGGTAAGCGCGTTCGCTTTTTAATGCATGTTAAACATGAGCTTGGTCTTGATAACGTAACCCCTGTTCAGTCAAGAGTTGAAGAATATCAGCCAAGTGTTAAATTAGATGGCGTACTCAGTCGTGCATTTGCTTCATTACAAGATATGGTTGACTGGTGTTCGCACTTAATTGATCATTCAGGTAAATTTATAGCACTTAAAGGTGTGTTTCCTAGTGAAGAGCTAGAGTCGTTACCTAAAGGTGTTAAGTTTGAGCAAAAAATTGCATTGGAAGTACCAAAGTTAGATGCACAACGACATTTAATTATTCTTTCTAAAGACTAGGGATCAGAGACACTGTGGCAAAAGTCATCGCATTAGCAAATCAAAAAGGTGGAGTGGGTAAAACTACAACCGCCGTTAATCTCGCTGCATCTATGGCTGCAACGAAACGTAAAGTGCTGTTAATTGATCTCGACCCGCAAGGCAATGCGACAATGGGAAGTGGCGTAGATAAGTACGGCGACGTACCTACTATCTACGATTTACTCATAGAAGATAAGCCCATTGAAGAGGTAATAATTAAAGAAACCTCTGGCGAATACCATATGATTGCTGCAAATGGTGATGTAACCGCTGCAGAAGTTAAATTAATGGAATTATTTGCACGCGAAGTTCGCCTTCGTAATGCACTTGAAAAAATTCAGGACCAGTACGAATTTATTTTTATCGACTGCCCGCCCTCTTTAAATATGTTAACCGTTAACGCTATGGCCGCTGCTGATTCTATTTTAGTGCCAATGCAGTGTGAGTATTATGCTTTAGAAGGTTTAACTGCATTAATGGACACCATTACGCAACTTGCCAAGTTGGTTAACCCTAACTTAAAAATAGAAGGCATACTTCGTACTATGTACGATCCGCGTAATCGTTTAGCTAATGACGTATCAGAACAATTAAAACAACATTTTGGTGATAAAGTATACCGCACTGTAATTCCACGTAACGTTCGATTAGCAGAAGCGCCAAGTTTTGGTGCACCAGCTATGTACTATGACCGAGCATCAAGTGGCGCTAAAGCATATTTAGCACTTGCGGGTGAAATGTTGCGCAGAAAAGAAAAAACAGCGTCCGTTGTCGCCTAACTTTGAGGTAAAAAAATAAAATGTCTGCTAAAAAACGAGGTTTAGGCCGAGGACTCGATGCACTTTTAAGTTCGTCAAAACCTGCACCAAGCGTAAGCAAGGATCAAGACACTACACCTGTTACTGAAACTGTACAAAAAGCAGTAGAAGTTAATAACAGCGAACTACAAAAATTGCCTATCGAGTTTTTACACTCGGGTAAATATCAACCACGTAAAGACATGTCTGAAGAGGCGCTTGAAGAATTAGCCAGCTCTATTCGCTCACAAGGCATTATTCAGCCAATTGTTGTGCGCCCAGTTGCACAAAATAGTTATGAAATCATTGCCGGTGAACGTCGTTGGCGAGCGGCGCAAATTGCAAAGCTTGAAAGTGTACCTTGTATTATCAAAGATGTGCCAGATGAAGCGGCTGTTGCTATTGCGCTTATTGAAAACATTCAGCGCGAAGATTTAAACGCAATGGAAGAAGCAGTTGCACTAAACCGCCTACTTAATGAATTTGAACTAACACATCAGCAGGTAGCTGATGCTGTTGGTAAATCGCGTACAACCGTAACTAATTTACTACGTTTAAATAATTTAAATAGCGATGTAAAAATTCTGTTAGAACATGGCGACATTGAAATGGGGCACGCACGTTGTTTATTAGCCCTAGAAGGTGAATCACAATCAGATGCCGCGCGTTTAGCTGTTGCAAAAGCACTCACGGTTCGTGAAACTGAAAAACTGGTACGTTCTATTTTAGAGCCGGCACCAGCAAAAGAAGTGGTAGCGAAAGACCCTGACGTGAAGCAGTTAGAACAACAGCTTGCTGAAAACCTAGGTGCCAAAGTTGAAATAAATTACAACAAAAAAGGCAAAGGCAAGTTGGTCATTTCTTACACTAATTTAGATGAGCTCGACGGTATTTTAAACCGCATCAACCACGACAATACCCAGCATTAGTTTTCTACATGTCCAATAAGAGACATTTGTAGCTATTTTGTGTTACAAAGCGTCTACTCAAGTTGCAAAACTGGCAGGATTAAGTATAATTTCGCCAGTTTTCACACCCTAACAATTAGAACGCCATAAAGGTTAACTAAACGTGACTAATAAGTTAGCAAGACCTTACAGGCTTGCCGCATTTAAATTAATTTGTCTACAGGGTATCGTGGCTTTAGTAGCTGCAGTTATTATTTTTATTGGTTGGGGAGCAAGTGCCAGCTTATCAGCGTTAGCTGGAAGCAGCGTTGCAATACTCCCTCACCTAGTATTTGCGCTTTATGCATTCAGATTTATGGGTGCAAGCCAAGCAAATCAAGCGTATACCTCGTTAAAACGCGGTAACGGATTAAAATTTATGCTAACAATCGTATTGTTCGCACTGATACTCAAGTCAACCACGGTAATATTAATGCCGTTTTTTTGTGTTTATGTATTTGTGTTGTTTACAGGATTGTTCGCACCCGTTTTTTTTAAACATTAACTTTTGGGATATAACATGGCTGCAGAAGAAGTTACTATATCAAGCCATATCCAGCATCACTTAACAAACGCTAAGATGTGTATGACCGACTCTGGTCTTGCCTTCAACAAAGCGTGTGCAGACAGTGGTTTCTGGACATGGAATATAGATACCCTCGCATGGTCAATCGGACTAGGTCTATTATTTTTATGGACTTTCCGTAGTGCCGCAAAAAAAGCACACATAGGTGTGCCTGGTAAATTTCAATGTTTTATTGAAATTATTGTTGAGTTCGTTGGTGACAACGTACGTGACACTTACCACGGTAAAAGCAAATTAATTGCTCCATTAGCCTTAACAATCTTTGTTTGGGTGTTCTTAATGAACCTAATGGATTTAATCCCTGTTGACTTCTTGCCTGCACTTGCTGGTCTTGTTGGTGAACAAGCCTTTGGCATGGATTCACACGACGTATACATGAAAATTGTACCAACCACAGACATAAACTTAACAGCAGCTTTAGCTATTGGTGTGTTTATTCTGATGATTGGCTACTCTATTAAAATTAAAGGGGTTGGCGGCTTTATTAAAGAGCTTACACTTCACCCATTTAGCTCTAATAGCAAAGTAGCTATGATTTTCTTAATTCCTTGTAATTTATTACTAGAAACAATCGCTTTAGTGTCTAAGCCTTTCTCGTTAGCACTGCGTTTATTCGGTAACTTATACGCTGGTGAATTGATTTTCATACTTATCGGCGCAGTTGGTTTAATGCAACTTCCGTTGCACTTTGTTTGGGCTGTATTCCATATCTTAGTAATCGTGTTACAAGCATTCGTATTTATGATGCTAACCATTGTTTACCTAAGCATGGCAAGTTCAGATAATCACTAATTTATACACTTTTTATATTTAACTTTAACAATTGAAACTTTGGAGAAAAAAATGGAACTAATGATCGGTCTTAAGTACATCGCAGTTGCTTTACTTATCGGCTTCGGTGCAATCGGTACTGCAATCGGCTTCGGTAACATGGGTGGTAAATTCCTAGAAGCATGTGCGCGTCAGCCTGAGCTTGCACCTTCATTACAAGTTAAGATGTTCATCCTAGCTGGTCTAATCGATGCGGTAGCAATGATCGGTGTTGGTATCGCAATGGTAATCCTGTTCGTACTTTAATTTAATTTTTTGAACAGCTTACTATTTTAAGGAGGAGCGGTCGTGAATATAACAGCCACTCTTATCGGTGAATTAATTGCGTTTACGGTGTTTGTACTATTTTGTATGAAATATGTATGGCCACCACTTAATGATGCAATTGAAGCTCGCCAGAAGAAAATTGAAGATGGTTTAGCTGCCTCTGATAGAGCCGAAAAAGACTTAGAACTTGCGCAACAAAAAGCTGCAGAACAGCTTAAAGATGCAAAAGCTCAAGCGGCAGATATCATTGAACAAGCTAAAAAGCGTGCCGTGCTAATTGTTGACGAAGAAACTGTTCGTGGACAAGAAGAACGTGAAAAAATTATTGCTCAAGGGCACTCTGAAATTGAATCAGAGCGTAACCGTGTGACAGAAGAGCTACGTAAGCAAGTAGCAACACTGGCTGTGGTTGGCGCAGAGAGAATTTTAGAGCGTGAAATCAATCAAGCCGCACATAGTGACATCGTTGAAAAACTTGTCGCTGAGCTGTAATTAGGAGGGTATGAGCATGTCTGAATTGACTACTATCGCTCGCCCATACGCTAAAGCGGCTTTTGAGCTTGCCGTTGAAAAAGGCACAATTGAAAGCTGGAATGACATGTTGTTCTTTGCAGGCGAAGTTGCCAGCAATGAGCAAGCATCAGCCATTTTAGCTGGATTGCCTACTGCTACTGCACAAGCTGAGTTATTTATTAACATATGTGCAGAGCAGCTCAACGAACAAGGTCAGAACCTAGTGAAGGTGATGGCTGAAAATGGACGTTTGATTGCACTGCCTGAGGTTGCTCAGTTATTCGCTGCTTTTAAAGCAGAGTATGACAAAGAAATCGATGTAGATGTGATTTCGGCAACCCCTCTTGCTGCACAGCAGCAAGAGTCATTGGTAGCGACACTTGAAAAACGTTTCGCACGCAAAGTTAAGCTGAATTGTAGTGAAGACGCTGCAGTAGTTGGCGGCCTTATTATTAAGGCGGGTGACACTGTAATCGACGGCTCAGTACGCGGTAAATTAAACCGCTTAGCCACAACACTACAATCGTAATTGGGAAAAAGAGCATGCAACTTAATTCCACTGAAATTTCAGATCTGATCAAACAACGTATTGAGCAGTTCGAAGTTGTAAGTGAAGCTCGTAACGAAGGTACAATTGTATCTGTTACTGACGGTATCATCCGCATCCACGGTCTTGCTGACTGTATGCAAGGTGAAATGATTGAGCTTCCAGGCAACCGTTATGCTATCGCACTAAACCTTGAGCGCGACTCAATTGGTGCAGTAGTAATGGGTCCTTACGCTGACCTTACTGAAGGCGTAAAAGTATACACAACTGGCCGTATCTTAGAAGTTCCTGTTGGTGCTGGTTTACTTGGTCGTGTTGTAAACACACTAGGTGCTCCTATCGACGGTAAAGGCGCTTTAGATAACGACGGTTTTGAACCTGTAGAAAAAATTGCACCAGGTGTAATCGAGCGTCAATCTGTAGATGAGCCAGTACAAACTGGTTACAAATCTATTGATGCTATGATCCCAGTTGGTCGTGGTCAGCGTGAGCTTGTAATCGGTGACCGCCAAACAGGTAAAACTGCACTAGCAATCGATGCAATCATCAACCAAAAGAACACAGGCGTTAAGTGTGTGTACGTAGCGGTTGGCCAAAAAGCATCTACTATTGCTAACGTAGTACGTAAATTAGAAGAGCACGGTGCACTTGCAAATACTATCGTAGTTGTAGCATCTGCTTCTGAGTCTGCGGCACTTCAGTACTTAGCACCGTTCTCGGGCTGTACTATGGGTGAATACTTCCGTGACCGTGGTGAAAATGCATTAATCGTATATGATGATTTATCTAAGCAAGCAGTTGCTTACCGTCAAATCTCATTACTACTTAAGCGTCCACCAGGTCGTGAAGCATACCCAGGTGACGTATTCTACCTTCACTCTCGTCTTTTAGAGCGTGCATCGCGTGTAAACGCTGATTACGTTGAAAAGTTCACTAACGGTGAAGTGAAAGGACAAACTGGTTCATTGACGGCATTGCCAATCATTGAAACTCAAGGCGGCGACGTTTCTGCGTTCGTACCGACAAACGTTATCTCTATCACCGATGGTCAGATCTTCTTAGAAACTGACTTATTCAACTCAGGTATCCGTCCGGCAGTAAATGCTGGTATCTCGGTATCGCGTGTTGGTGGTGCTGCACAAACTAAAATCGTTAAGAAACTAGGTGGCGGTATCCGTCTAGCCCTAGCTCAGTACCGTGAATTAGCTGCGTTCTCGCAGTTCGCGTCTGACCTTGATGATGCTACTCGTGCTCAACTTGAGCATGGTGAGCGTGTAACAGAGCTAATGAAGCAGAAACAGTACGCACCAATGTCTGTTGCTGATATGTCTTTGTCGTTATTTGCAGCTGAGAAAGGCTATCTTAAAGATATCGAAATTCCTAAAATTATGGATTTCGAAGCAGCTTTACTTTCTTACGCAAGTAGCACATACGCAGAGCTTGTGGCTCAAATCAATGAAACTGGTAACTACAACGCCGAGATCGAAGCGCAGCTTAAAGAACTTCTAGAGAAGTTCAAGTCTACGCAAACTTGGTAATTTAGTTATTAATGGTGCGCTTTAGTTTACTAAAGCACACCTTGATTCGGAGAGAGAGTCATGGCCAGCGGAAAAGAGATTAAAAGCAAGATCGGGAGTATTAAAAATACTCAAAAGATCACTAGCGCAATGGAAATGGTTGCTGCGTCTAAAATGAAAAAGGCGCAAGAACGAGTGGCTTCAAGCCGTCCATACGCTGACAAATTACGCAAAGTGATTGGTCGTGTTGCTCAAGCAAATCTTGATTTTACTCACCCGTTCTTAGAAGAACGTGAAGTAAAGCGAGTTGGTTATATTGTTATCTCTACTGACCGTGGTCTATGTGGCGGCTTAAACTCAAACGAGTTTAAAAAAGTTGCATTAGATATTAAAGCATGGAAAGAAAAAGGTGTAGACGCAGAGTTTGCAACTTTAGGCAGCAAAGCTGCTGGTTTCTTTCAACGCTTTGGTGGTCAAGTGCTTGCTAAAAAAGCAGGCCTAGGAGATAAACCTTCAGTACAAGACGTTATTGGTCCTGTAAAAATAATGCTTGATGCATTCTCTGAAGGTAAAATTGACCGTTTATTCCTGGTATATAACAACTTCGTTAATACCATGAAGCAAGAGCCAACAATAGATCAGTTACTCCCTTTGCCAAAAGCTGAAGAAGAAGTATCTGCCCACACATGGGACTACTTATACGAACCAAACCCAGAGGCTATCTTAGAGTCTTTGTTAGTACGTTTCGTAGAGTCTCAGGTATACCAAGGTGTGGTTGAGAACGCTGCCTCTGAACAGGCTGCCCGTATGGTTGCAATGAAAGCTGCAACAGATAATGCCGGCGACCTTATGGATGAGTTACAGCTTGTTTATAACAAGGCCCGCCAAGCGGCAATCACACAAGAAATTAGTGAGATTGTTTCTGGTTCAGCCGCAGTTTAATGCTTCAGGCAAAGATTAACGAGAGGAATAGACATGAGTTTAGGTAAGGTCGTCCAAATTATCGGTGCCGTTGTGGATATTGAGTTTTCTCAAGACAACGTGCCAGCCGTATATGACGCGCTAAAAGTAACAGATGGCGATTTAGCTGGTTTGACTCTAGAAGTTCAACAGCAGCTAGGTGGCGGTGTGGTACGTACTATCGCACTAGGTACTACAGACGGTTTACGTCGTGGTGCTTCAGTATCAAACACAGGTGAAGCGATTCAAGTTCCAGTTGGTAAAGCAACGCTTGGTCGTATCATGAACGTACTTGGTGAGCCAATCGATGAAGCTGGCCCAATCGGCGAAGAAGACCGTATGTCTATTCACCGTGCAGCGCCTTCATACGAAGAGCAATCAAGTTCAGTTGAGCTTTTAGAAACTGGTATCAAGGTAATCGACCTTGTATGTCCATTTGCTAAAGGTGGTAAAGTTGGTTTATTCGGTGGTGCCGGTGTAGGTAAAACCGTAAACATGATGGAACTTATCCGTAACATCGCAATCGAGCACAGCGGCTACTCAGTATTCGCAGGTGTTGGTGAGCGTACTCGTGAGGGTAACGATTTCTACCATGAGATGAACGATTCAAACGTACTTGATAAAGTATCGCTTGTATACGGTCAGATGAACGAGCCTCCAGGTAACCGTTTACGCGTAGCGTTAACAGGTCTTACTATGGCTGAAAAGTTCCGTGACGAAGGTCGCGATGTACTTTTCTTCGTAGATAACATCTACCGTTACACACTTGCTGGTACAGAAGTATCTGCACTACTTGGTCGTATGCCATCAGCGGTAGGTTACCAGCCTACACTAGCTGAAGAAATGGGTGTGCTTCAAGAGCGTATCGCTTCAACTAAGACAGGTTCAATTACATCAATCCAAGCGGTATACGTACCTGCGGATGATTTAACGGATCCATCTCCAGCAACTACCTTTGCTCACTTAGATGCAACAGTAGTACTTTCACGTGATATCGCATCACTTGGTATTTACCCAGCGGTAGATCCACTTGATTCATCTTCACGTCAACTTGATCCATTAGTAATTGGTCAAGAGCACTACGATACAGCACGTGGCGTTCAAACAGTTCTTCAGCGTTACAAAGAACTTAAAGACATCATTGCAATCCTAGGTATGGACGAGCTTTCTGACGAAGATAAGCAACTTGTATCTCGTGCACGTAAAATCCAACGTTTCCTATCTCAGCCATTCTTCGTGGCAGAGGTGTTTACAGGTGCGTCTGGTAAATACGTATCACTAAAAGATACAATTGCTGGCTTTAAAGGCATCTTAAGCGGTGAATTTGATGACCTTCCAGAGCAAGCGTTCTACATGGTTGGCTCTATCGAAGAAGCTCAAGAAAAAGCTAAAAGCATGTAATTAGGAGGGTAGTATGGCAGCTATGACTGTACATCTTGACGTAGTAAGCGCAGAGCAGAGTTTGTTCTCTGGTCTAGTTGAATCGATTCAAGTATCTGGTAGTGAAGGTGAGCTTGGTGTTAATGCCGGCCACGCCCCACTACTAACTGCCCTTAAACCTGGTATGGTACGTTTAGTTAAGCAGTTTGGTGAAGAAGAACTCATCTACATTGCTGGCGGTACACTAGAAGTTCAACCGAACATAGTAACCGTACTTGCTGATACAGCTGTTCGTGGTGAAGACCTTGACGAGCAAGCTGCAGAGCAAGCTAAACGTGACGCAGAAAGCCAAATGGCTAATGCGTCAGCTGCTGAATTTGATTATCAAAAAGCAGCTATGCAACTAGCGGAAGCTATTGCACAACTTCGCGTAATCCAACAATTACGTAAGTAAGCCTATCCGGTTTTTAAAAGCCCACTTTATGTGGGCTTTTTTGTGCTTCATTGATGACTCCACCTAGCTTTGCTGATAATCTAAAAAACATTAAGTAGTTAGTTTTAATAATTAAATTACATCAAATTATTAGCTATAAGGACGTAGTGAACCACCAATGAAACCGTCAAATTTTTCAGAATCAATAGTAGAAGTTAAGTTTGGAGCATGGTGTTTAAACCCCAAACAGCAAACTATTAATGATGGTGTAATTGAAAGAGAATTAGAACCGCTACTGTTTAAAATTCTCTGTTACCTTATTCTCAATAAAGAGTCGATTATTACCCGCCAAGACTTAATTGACGACGTTTGGTGTCAACATTATGTTGACGATAATGCTATAAATCGAGCTGTATCAGAACTCCGGAAAATCTTAAAGTCCCCTAACCAAGCTGCTTTAGTTATCAAAACTCATTATCGTAAAGGGTATAGTTTTCTCCCTAATGTTGAGTTTGTAGAAAGTGGTTATCAAAGTGTAACTTCAAATTTAGTTTATGAGCACGTTGCTAAAAAATCAGCTGTTCTGGGGAAAAAAAAATACTTACCTTGGATATTCGCCTTAATAGTCGTGCTGCTAGTAAGCGCCATAACAGGTGTATATAAGTTGACAGCTAAAAGTAATGGGGTACAAGTCACTAATAAAAGCTATCAAGAAGAAGTATTATCCATGAAAGAAGGGATGCATACTTTTCTCTCTCTTTCACCCAATGAGAAAAGTTTAGTTTTTACACTTATAAAATACGAAACCTCAGAGTTCATTTTAATCAATAAAGAGCTTGCTACGGGAACGGAAAAGCTATTAATAAAACCTGGTTATGAAATATATCCAGTTGGTTGGTCACATAACAATAATGAGATCATCTATTGGCAAAGTAATGGTCAGGATTGTCAGGTATTTATTGTTGATAGTAACTTTGCTGGCGAGAGTAGGTATTTGTTTGATTGCTCACATTTACCTTTTTCTGGAGAGAGTATTAATAATACTAACCTCGTATATTCTAAATTTGGTTATCGTAATCGGGATGAGCTTGCTGTATTGATGAATCGCGACCTCCTAACAGGTGAAGAGTATCAAATAAGCTCTCCGAATCTAAACTCTTACGGTGATAAATTTTTAGCGCATATAGAAGGTAAAAATAAAGTAGTTTTTGAACGGCATCAATTTGGTTTTAGTGAGTTGTACATTACAGGTATTGAGGGTGGAGCTCAAACTCATCTGTATACGACTAAAAATCGTATCTGGACATTGAAGTATAACCAAGAATTAGATTCATTACTTTGGTACGACAATGTAGACAACATTTTATTTCAGTACTCTTTATCTGAGCAGAAATTATTAAGTAAAACATCAATGCAAGGAGTGTCAACTTACTCTATGACCCTACCTATTAGTCCTTATAAAATCTTAGCCTTTCAATATCCTTACGATGCAGATATTAATAAAATTGATTTAAATAATTTCAACTTATCTGATACAACGATTAGTACTCCGTCAATAAGTCAAATACTCCCGCAATTAACGAATAATGGGGATATATTTTTTCTTAGTGGAAAAAATAATATAGGGGCTGATCGTACTTATAAATTGCAAGCTCTGGATGAAGCCACAAACACTATAAACACAAAATCGAGTATTGCTTTTAATCTGTTATTAAGAGTGTCACGAGATGGTGAAGAGGCATTACGAGTCACTACAAAGGCAATAGAAATTCACGATACTGAGCTTATTAATTTAAAAGACTCTATTCAGGTGAATGGTACTTTTGTTAACACTGAGTTTTTAATAAATAAAAATATAGGTTTTATTGTGCGTGGTAGTCATTCTTCGAGTAATTCATCCTATGTCTATGATAGAACAACAAAGAAGAGTGTTATATTGCCAATAAGTAATGCTGTGTGGTTTGATCAACTATCGACTACACAATATATATTTCTTTCTGCACAAAACAAGCTACAAATTTTTGATAGTTGGAAAAATAAAGTCATTACCGAGCTTGATTTAAATCCAGTGAAATATAGGCATTCTCTATCGTTAGATGGCAATAAACTCTTTCATTCAGATGGTATAAATGTTTTCTTATATGATTTTAGTTTAGGTTTTAATACTGCTCCCCAGGTTATTTACAAAGGAGAAAACTCAAGGGTAATAAGAAGTATTAATTATAACGAAGCAGTTAATTCTCTATTTGTCGGTTTGATTTCGTCACATAACAATAAAATATTTGAAGTAACTCAGGTTAAAAATTAAAGCTAGATAACGCTTTGAAATTTAAGATAATAGGAGTCATTCAAAATATTTTACTTATATCCTTCACCAATCCTCGCTACAATAACGCCATACAATTAAGTCTATTTTTTCAGTCAAGATTCAGTGCTAGTAAAATAAGCTACTGAGTATTTGCACAAGAAGTGATTTACGTAATCTTCTGCACAAACATAAGACTTATTTAGCTAAAACAACGAAAAAAGGAAATTGTTTTAATGGCTCTAACAACAGTAATTCTTGCTGCGGGTAAAGGTACTCGTATGCGCTCTGCTCTACCTAAAGTTCTGCATAAAGTGGCAGATAAACCTATGGTGCAGCACGTTATAGATAATGCAAAGGCACTTGGTGCAACCACCACTAACTTAGTTTACGGACACGGCGGCGAACTATTACAACAACAACTTGCCGATAATAACGTAAACTGGGTACTGCAAGCAGATCAACTTGGTACAGGCCACGCAGTAGCTCAAGCTAACCCACACATTAATGATGACGACACAGTACTTGTGTTGTACGGCGATGTACCTCTTACAAAGCAATCAACACTAGAGCGCTTATTAGCTGCAACACCTAAAAATGGTTTAGCGGTATTAACCGTTAACTTAGTTAACCCAAATGGCTACGGCCGTATGCTGCGTGAAAATGGCAAGCTTGTAGGTATTATTGAGCAAAAAGATGCAAGCCCTGAGCAGCTACTTATTAGCGAAGTAAACACCGGCATTATGGCGGTAAATGGCAAGCTTTTAAAAACATGGTTAGGTAATCTATCTAACAATAATGCACAAGGTGAATACTACCTTACCGATATCGTTGCTATGGCACACAGTGAAGGTGTAGAAATTGCATCGGCGCAGCCAGATCATGCAATGGAAGTTGAAGGCGCAAATAACCGCGTACAACTTGCAGGCCTTGAACGAGCTTATCAAGCATGGCAAGCAGAAGAGTTAATGTTAAATGGTGCCACCCTCGCCGACCCAGCCCGTATCGATGTACGCGGCAATGTTAAAACAGGCGAAGACGTATTAATTGATATCAATGTTATTTTTGAAGGCAGTGTTACCCTTGGTAATAATGTACAAATTGGCCCTAATTGTGTACTTAAAAACTGTACCATAGGCGATAACGTTGTTATAAAAGCAAATACCCTAATTGAAGGTGCAAGCGTAGCGGCTCAATGTACGCTAGGCCCATACGCCCGCTTACGCCCAGGTGCGGTAATGGAAGAAGACTCGCACATTGGTAACTTTGTAGAGATGAAAAAAACACGCTTAGGTAAGGGTTCTAAAGCAAACCACTTAAGTTACTTAGGCGATGCTGAAATTGGCGAAAAAGTGAATATAGGCGCAGGTACAATTACCTGTAACTACGATGGAGTTAATAAAGCAAAAACCATTATTGGTGATAACGCCTTTATTGGTTCAAATTCATCACTTGTTGCTCCTGTAAATATTGGTGCTACAGCAACAGTTGGCGCTGGCTCTGTTATTACCAATACCGTGGCGGATGATCAGCTAGCTGTAGCACGTGGCAAGCAACGTAATTTAGATGGTTGGAAACGCCCAGTTAAAAAGCTTTTTTAACAACTTTCTAAGTAAAGACTGTATTTGCTATTCTTTTACGCTGCGTTATCGTACTTATTATTTACATCAAAAAATAGGTACGTTTTTAAGTAACATCTTATGTTAATGGGTACAAGGTAAGCTATTTTTAGTAATAAGCGGAAATATTGCAAAATACTCAGTTCCTCCATGGCATGCTTTAATTCAGAATCAAATGGAGTTAAATGTACAGGTGGCCGAGATTTAATTCTAAGCAAGCCTTTTTAGCCGTTGTTTTACAAATATGACTTTAAATTACTAGGTATATTATTATTCTTTATTTATAACTTCCTCTTTACCCATCATGGCTCTTAAAAGGCACCAAATATCTTTATAGCCGCTCATAAGCTGTTTTTACCAAATAGCCTTATCTGTCATTATTTCCTTTTATCCTCCTATAAAGCCACCCATCGCCTCATTTACCAAGCTCAATTTATCGTTATACAATTTTTGCAGATCAGGAGGATAATATGAAAATAATATTGGGTGTCGTTTGCAAAATATATGTGCTGTTCGTGATGATTATATCTTCAGTGAGTGAAGCAAAACAGTTTACAGAAAAATTACAGTTTGATAGTCAAATTCGTATTAATGGGCAAAATATAAAAGGGACGAATCAGGCAATTTTTGCAACTAAAAATACTTCATCTCTTTTCTCGGCTCTAGATTTAAGTTTAGAAGGTGAAGGGTTGCGTTTTGCGGCAACTGCTAACGTATATAAAGAAGGTGGGACGAGTGAAACCGATTTTACTATTTCAGAAGCGTTCTATGATTTTAGTACTGAAAATTGGTTTTTATCTGTAGGGAAAAAGAAGCTTGATTGGGATGTTGCCTATGGATTTAGGCCATTAGACATGTTTTCTCCAACTGACTCATTAGCGATATATACAGCAGTCCCCCCTGGTGTGTTAATGATAATGGGGGACTACTTTACTGAATCAGGAAACATCACTGTGATTTGCAATGAAACGAAACCTGATTATCTTGAACGAGGTATTAAAGTAGCACAAAGTTACGGTTGTGGTGGGCGCTATTATCAATTCTTTGATGGTTATGAAGCGCAAGCAATAGCGCACTATGACGATAAACTGGGCTTTAGAATTGGTGGAAGTACCCTTACAGTAATAGGTGATAACTTAGAATTACATAGTTCATTACTCTGGCAGCAAAACTATCGTTCGCCTAAAGTTACTCAACTGTATAAAAATACTTTATCTGCATATGATAATGTTGAAACAATTTGGCGCAAAGGCAGTTTGCAAGCTTTAGTGGGTTTTAACTACAGTTTCTCGATGGGGGTAACAGCTATTGTTGAGTACTGGCATGATGGCAGAGCACCAAGTGACAAGCAATGGCGAGCATTAATTGCAAATGCTAATGAAGGTGTCAAAGATCATCAATTGAGATTATATCGAGCTCACTTTGCGACACAAAATCTATTCAGAGATAATGTAATGGTGCATTTGAGAACATCTAATTCTACCTGGCAACCTTCGATGACATGGTTAACAAACCCTCAGGATAACAGTATGTTAATAAATGGTGAGCTGTGTTACTCTGGTTTTAAAAATGCTCGTCTCTGTCTCGGTTATAGGAGCTATGCTGGCGGAAGCGAAACAATATATGAGCAGCTAAGCCATCAAAAAACTGGATATTTTAGCGTCGAAATTAAGTTGTAATTTAATGCCTTTTATTAAACCATTCTCAGGATCAGAACGCTGGGTGAGTAATTTAAAGCTCGCTGTAGTCTGTATTTCACTTGGGTTACTGATTCACTTTATTGGGTGGGCTAAGTACCCTGTTATTTCAATTATGATCTCTCTTGGGGTCGGGTTCAGTATTCGCTTATGCCGTAAATGGTTAAAGCGGCATTATCCACAAATGAATCTTGCCTTGCAGTTTTTCTTAGCTGCTCTTTTTTCTTTTATTGTGTGGGGACTGACACCACTCTTACTAGGTGTTGTGAAAAGCACTGGTGGCTATATTGGTGATTTACAACAATATGTAGGTATTTTGCTGATTGGCAGTTTTATTATGGTGGTGGTGAGTTTTACATACTATCGAAGTGCACAAGCACAGAATTTAAAACAATCGTTAGCGCAAGTTGAATTAGAGCAAATAAAGAAAGATAAAGTACTGTTAGAAACTCAATTAAGGTTACTACAATCTCAAATTGAGCCGCACTTTTTATTTAATACACTCGCTAATATTCAAGCATTGATAGCTGTTGATACTAAACAGGCGAATAAGATGTTAGCCGCGCTCTCGGCTTTATTGAGACAAAGTTTAGATAGGACGAGGTCTGAGTGGTTAACCCTCGGCCATGAATTACGTTTTAATAAAGCTTATTTGGCCATACAGAAAATACGTTTAGGGGATAGACTAAATATTCACTATGACGTAACGGATAAAATAACCGATGATATTTTGTTTCCTCCAATGTTACTTCAACCTCTCATAGAAAATGCCGTTACACATGGTATAGAACAGTTAACATCGGGTGGAGAACTGACTCTATTAGTCAAAAAGAAAGAAAATAACTTATTAATACGCATTACGAATAATACACCTAATGAAGGCAGTAATCACAAAGGCACACAAGTTGGGATGAACAACGTAAAAACCAGATTACAACAATTGTATGGTGAACAAGCCAGCCTTTTATTTGATCACAGTCAGGCGGGTATTGTGACCGTTACTATGGAGGTCCCCTTAAATGTCTCACCGAGTTAAAGTTGTTATTGCTGACGATGAGCCTATTTTACGTACACATTTGAAAATGATGTTAGAAGAGGTTTGGCCTGAAATCGATATTGTTGGTCAAGCTGCTAATGGTGAAGAAGCTTTAGCACTGACCGAGACATTTACACCTAAGGTTATATTTTTAGATATTAATATGCCAGGAATGAATGGTTTAGAAGTTTCTAAAAAACTATGTGATGATGACTCACCCCCCATTATGGTTTTTGTAACGGCTTATAATGAATATGCAGTTACTGCATTTGAGAACCAAGCAATTGACTATCTTTTAAAACCTTTAGAAAAAATAAGGCTTGAAAAAACCGTACAGCGAATACAAAAGCTTTTGTCATCCGAAAACACTGAGACTAGTCAACAAACACAGTTACAGGCTATGTTCTCCCAGTTAATGCAGAGTAATAACCTAGCACCATCTAATGCGTATTTAAAGTGGATTAAAGCAAGTAAAAACAATCATATATATATGATTGATGTTGATGAAGTGGATTATTTTATCGCCGACAATAAATACACCGAAGTTACTGCTGGGCAACAGAAGCATTTAATAAAAACATCTATTACTCATTTAGAAAGTGAGTTAGAGCCTGATACTTTTTGGCGTATTCATCGTAATTGTATTGTTCGAGTTGATACTATTGATCATGTATCTAAAGATGATTTAGGTCATGTTTATATATACTTGAAAGGGAGAGATGAAAAGCTTTCTGTGAGTAGAAAGTATCACCATTTATTTAAGCAGATGTAACAGAAAACATAACCAACCATTATTGAAGCGGATTTAATACTGTAGAAGAGGTAAATCATGATTTACCTCTTTTTTGATTGTATTAAGTGCGCTCTATATCACTATCATAATTCAACTTACTAATTTTATCGTTCCCCCTTAAAAGGACTATAAAGTATATTCATCATTACTATTTCCCGTTTATCTCCCTATTCAACCGATTATCGCCTGCCTAACATTCTATGGTGGTTGTTTCTTAAGATATGTTCATCAACAGAAACAATACAGGATAACGATAATGAACCAATTTTCTACGATTAAAAACATGCTTTTAGGCATTGTATTAGCAAGCTCTTCAGTTACTGCAAGTGAAATCCCAGCGCATGTTATTACAGCATATCAACAGGGACTTACTGGATCCCAAGAGCAAAATCAACTTGCTGTGAACGCGCTTTCTGAACTCAACAATAAAGCATCAAATCCCGTTGTTTTAGCTATGTTAGGAAGTGCTGAAACAACGCAGGCACGATACACCAGTCAACCTTGGCAAAAAATGAAATTCGCAGAAGCCGGCATTGCTAAATTAAATAAGGCAATTAAACAAGTTAAAGAAATGCCATATCCACTTAAAGCAAGCGTTTATGTGACTGCTGGCTGTACCTTTGCGCAGGTACCAAAAATGATGAATCGTGCTGAATATGGCGCTCATTTATTAAATCAAGTATTGGCCAATAGTGATGGATTTTCAAAGTTAGATAAACAGCTAAAACAATCAACTTATAGATGTGCCGCATTGGCTGCAAATAAATTAGAAGATCAAACTAGAGCGAAATTATTCATCGAAAAGTCTGACGCTCTAGAGCGCCTTTCAAAGGCTGAAAAAGGATAATTGTAATGCTTAAATTTTCGAACATTGTTAAGTCTTACAAGACTGGAGAAGTGGTCGTCGACGCATTAAAAGGCGTATCTGCTGAGATAAAAAAAGGGGAAACTGTTGCATTATGTGGCCCTTCAGGCAGCGGGAAATCAACACTTTTAAACATTTGTGGCTTGCTTGACGATGACTATAAAGGTGAAATTTGGCTTGCAGGTAAAGCAGTCTCAAAAGATAAAAAAGTAATGACACAAATTCGTCGTGAAAAACTAGGGTTTATCTTTCAGAGATATAATTTGATCCCAGTGATGTCTGTTTATGAAAACGTGGAGTACCCACTTTTAATGCTTAATATGAATAAGCGAGAAAGAATGGATAAAGTTGTTGATATTATTAATAAAGTTGGTTTAAAAGATCATATATCTAAACGCCCAGATCAATTATCAGGTGGACAACAGCAGCGTGTTGCTATTGCTCGAGCATTGGTTAAGCGACCTGAGATTGTGATTGCGGATGAACCTACCGCAAATTTAGATACATCGACCGCGAATATGGTCATTGATCTGATGCGTGATTTAGGCAATGACCTAGGCTGTACCTTTATTGTAGCAACACATGACCACCGTATGACAGATCGCTGTCATCGTGTTTTAAATCTTGCTGATGGTAATTTATCGGCATTTAATCCATATGAAACTCATAGGAGAGCAGGATAATGCGTTGGATCTCATTTGCATTTTTTAACGTTTGCCGAAATGGTAGGCGTTCATTATTCACAATATTAGTTGCTACAGTTGCCGTTGCCGCTATTTTAACGACGAGTGGTTTTGCCTTATTTACTTATCAATCACTGGCAGAAAAAGCGGCTAGAGATGAAGGTAACTTTATTATTACACATCAAAAATTTCTTAAAGCAGAAGAAGATATACCGCTACAATATGGTTTATCTGATATTGAAAAGTTAATAGCTCAACTTGAAACCGACGAAGACATTAAAAGTGTATTGCCACGCATAAACTTCAATGGTCTTGTATCTAATGGTGAAAAAAGCTCCATTTTTATTGGTCTGGGTGTAGATCCCGAGGAGTTTATGGTTAAAGGGCCTTTTTTAACAATGTTAGAAGGTAAGGCATTATCAAATTTTGATAATGAAGGTGAAGCAGAAGTTGTATTAGGTAAGGAGCTAGCACGCAACTTAAAGGTGACAGTGGGTGATTATATTACGCTCATGTCGACAACGACAGATGGTGCGTTAAATGCTATGGATTTTACAATAAGGGGTATTTATACGACAGGTGTGCCAGATTTAGATAAGCGACAGCTTTATGTGAAGCTATCAGATGCGCAATCATTGTTATATACCGAGAAAGTCAGCTCATTGTCGGTTTACTTATTTGATATAAGTAAAACACAACAAACAGTTTTAGATTATCAGAAGCGAGACCAGTCATTGGAGTTTACACCTTGGTGGGAGCGCGCATTCTATTATCAGTCAGTAAAAGATCTTTATAACCGTATTTTTGGCCTGTTAGGTGGGATTATGGTGTTACTTGTATTCTTCTCAATTTCAAACACGATGGCGATGACTGTCAGTGAAAGAACCCGTGAAATAGGGACTGTATCGGCAATGGGCTCTTATCAATGGGAAATTATTCGTAACTTTGTATTAGAATCAAGCATGATAGGGTTCATTGGCGCGGCGTTAGGTATTGTTGCATCTGCCTTCATTGCTTGGGGACTGGTTTATTTAGGTTTAGAAATGCCACCACCGCCGGGTAGCAATCAGGGTTACCCTTTAACCATTACTTTCTCATGGGAAGTAGCAGGTATTGTATTACTTACTATGGTATTGGTATGTGTATTAGCGGCACTAAAGGCTGCATATAAAGGCAGTTCAAAATCAATTACAGAGGCGCTAAGTCATGTTTAAATTTAAAAATATTATATCTATTTGTGCGCTGTTGCTTATTTCTGTATCAGCTGTTGCGCAAACTGTAAATGAACAATACGAAGGTGGATTTGATCTGCAAGCAGCTCTTGTCAACGTTGATGCTTATCGAAGTGAAGCAGAGTCAGTAAAAATTTCGGCAACAGTCAGTGCATATAATAAAGGGAAGCTAAAAAGTGAAAAGCAATACGATGTTTATTCATCTATCAATAAACAATCACTTGTTGTTTTTAAAACGGCTTCAGAGCAAGGACAAAAGGTCTTGATGAAGGAAAATGATTATTGGATGTTCATGCCGAAAAGCCGACGACCAATACGCATAACCCCTTTACAAAAATTATTGGGGGAGGCATCACTGGGCGATATTGCGACACTTAGTTGGAGTCAAGATTACGATATAGAGTCTTATGAAACGAATGAAGCTGTCATAGTGTTTAATTTAACGGCTTATTCAGAAAAGGCGAGCTATCAAAAAATTCAACTTACCGTTGATAAAGCCGATTTATTTCCATTGCAAGCAGAGTTGTATCTTCGTTCTGGCAAACATGCCAAAACGGCTACCTTTGAAAGAGGTGATAGAAACAACAAAGTTAAAGTGATTTCTATGTCGTTAATCGATCAAATGCAGCCAGGTAAAAAAACAGTGATTGCTTATGATGAAATTAAGCCAATTGATGTACCGCAAAAGTTATTTAATCCGCAAATATTAATTCGCAGTGATTTAAATAGCCTTTTAACTGAGTGAAAGGCTAAAAACTTGGAACTACAGTTAAATGAGCATCAAATCGATATTTGGCAAACCTCTTTAAGTTTGTTTGAACAAAATAATGCGCTTTCAGATCTTGACTTACAGTTAAGTGTGTCAGATAAGCTGGTGGCCAACTAAACTTGGCCACTGATTTTAGTGTAAGCCATTATCGCTTGTTTGACTTGTATTATTGCAACGTTAGTTTAAATTGCTCTTTATAACGTCTAGATAAGTTTAGTACTTTACCTGTGGTTAATTTAATTTCACTGTCGCCGCTGGGTAGTGGTGTAATGGACTCCACTTTATCGAGTTTTACGCCATGGCTGCGGTGAATTCTACAAAACCCCTGCTTTTCAAGTTGTTTGCTCAATGTTGTAAGTGTTGCCCTTAACGGATATATACGTGAGCCTATATGTAGGTTTACATAATTACCCGACGATTCAAGCCAATCAACATCCTCTATTTTTATAATGAATTCCTTACCGAGCTTTTTAACTAATAAGCGGTTTATGGTCGATGTTGTTTGTTGCTCACTTTCTTTAATTGAAGAGGCTTCACCTAGTAACTGCTGCACCACATATTGATATACTTTGATAAGTACGATGAAAAACACAAAGCTTATAGCGTCTTTCTGGTATTCATAAATAAGTTCAAACCAACTAAGTCCAAAGTCGTAAGACCCATCATTCAACAAATATATGAATTTACGAGCCCCTACCATAATACCAACGTGTAACACGCTAAATATAATAGAGGCACCAAAGTACATACATAAGGAAGCCGTAATATTTTGCCAATTAAAAGGTAAGCGTCTTAAAAGCCAAATTAAAATAGGGAATATAAGTAAAGTACTCAAGGCACTTGAATACTCCCAGACAAATGGCTCCCACATTGAAAAAGTTAAAGCGCCTCCTCTTTGGGCTTCCATTATTTGGGTTGTAGCGTTTACGGTATTATTAATTAATACGTAAGCACACAGTAATACTGATGCGTAAATGCTTTGAAAACGTTGAAAGTGTTGTAGGTTCATAAATGTGTTCTTATTGCTGACGTGGCACGCTTATCCCTGTATACCACCTTTTATCACTATTGCCTGTAATATAAGCACTTGTAGATAGTTTTAGCGAGAGCTTTAGGTATGAATAACGCATAAAATTCATAAAGTAGTAAAAGCATGAACACTCAAACACACCAACCTTCATTAGTTAATTCGCGTAAGTATTATCTTGATTGGCTTAGGGTAATCGCATTTGCGTCGCTAATTTTTTACCACATAGGCATGTTGTATAGCGAAAACTGGGGATTTCATTTTAAGAGTAATTATACATCGCAATATATTGAATATTTAATGCTGGTGTTTTCACCTTGGCGGATGTTGCTCATTTGGTTTATATCGGGCGTAGCACTGCGTTTTATGATTGATAAAGTAAGCGGCTTTAAGTCTTGGTTATTGCTCACTTTAACTCGTTCCATTTTTTTACTATTACCCTTGCTGGTGGGGTTATGGTTAATAGTGCCTTTACAGCTGTTTGCAGAAATGTCACAACAAGGTGTTATTAATATTAGCTACTGGCAATTTTATTTAGCTTTTATAGAGACGAACAATACGCTTTTTATTAATTATCAGTCTGGTGTGTGGCCGAATGTGGATGTAAATCACTTATGGTATTTGCGCTCGTTGTGGCAATTTATGCTGATCATTATTGTTTTAACTTTTTTTGCACGCTTGCCCTTTATTGCGCCTTTAAAAGTATTTGTTAAAGGCTGTGTGTCATTTGGGCTTTTAATTACTTTACTTATTGTTGCCGTACTATTTACAAGACATTATTTAACTGGCGATTCAATTAGAGAGACTAACGGCTTAATACTGTTACTCGCAGGATACATACTCGCTAAAAACACTTACTTTTGGAACTGCTTAAATAAAAACTTGGTAGTACTGGCTTTGAGTTTTGCGATTTTGTTCGTACTTATAATATTAAGCTATCAAAAGGCGTTTACTCTTCCTCATTTTATTTTAAGCGGTAGCTACAATATTCAACGTGTTGTAGGTGTATTTTTTGTACTTGCGCTCGCTCACCGATTTTTAAATTTTAATACCTACTATTTAAAGCAGCTCAATGCATGGGTGTTTCCCTTTTATTTATTGCATCAAAGCATTTTGATTATTTTGTGTTTTTTACTACAGCCTTTAAGTTTAGGGTCTGTTGCTGAACCATTCATCATTATTTTAGGGACTTGGTTTTTTTGTGGTGCTTTTACATGGGGTATAACACGCGTTGATGTATTTAGACCTTTTTTAGGAGTTGCAATTAAACGAGAGTATTCCTCGACGGTAAAAACGATTGGCTATACGGCCGCTTTAATTTTAATTACTCCGCTAGCGTATAAGCTAATTACTTAGACTAAGAGGCTGTATTAAAACTGCCATAATCTTGTCATGCCTGTGTGTTGATATTTAGCAAATACAATACTAAGGAAAATCACATGTTTAAAAAATCAATTATTGCGCTGTCGCTTATATCTGTTCTTACTGGTTGCTCACTAGATGGAGATGACGGCCAAGACGGCACGCAAGGTATTCAAGGAGAACAAGGTACAGCGGGTCAAAATGGTACTAACGGCACCAATGCAAATTCGGCGTTAAATATAAGCTTAGTCGGCAGAGCCGTACTTAATGCTCAAAGTCCTGAGGGGGCGGCTGAAATAGTGGCTTATCAAGCATCTAAAAAATGGATTTACGCTATTAATAGCTCTGGTGATGAAGCAGTAGTGAACATTATACCCGCCGATACGTTTGATACTGCCGCACTCGTTCAAGATAACGAAGGAATAGTGAATGCAACTAACCTTACATCAGCAATTACCCTTACCTTAAATGATAGCACCCCAGGCGATGCGAACAGCATAGCAATAGATGAAACTAACCAATTACTGGCTGTTGCAATGGCTGCTAAAACCGTAGGCGAAGCGGGTCAAATAGCGTTTTACAATATTAGCGGCGATACACCGGTGTTTATTAAAAATGTAATGGTCGGCTTTTTACCAGACATGGTCACATTTAGTCATAATGGGGCAAAAGTAGTTGCTGCTAATGAGGGCGAACCTAACGGCGATTACAGTATCGACCCAGAGGGCTCTATTAGCGTTATTAATATTGAAAATGGCGTAATTGCCGATACGGCCAGCAATATTGATTTTACTGCATATAACAATCAACAAACCGAGCTTGAAGAGAAAGGGCTAGTTTTTGCCAACCCCACAGGGCGAACAATTAATGGAAATGAAATAAATACAACAGTTGCCATGGACCTAGAGCCTGAGTACGTCAGCATTTCTAAAGATAACAAATATGCCTATATATCAATTCAAGAAAATAACGCACTAGCTATCGTTAATTTAGAAGATAACTCTCTTGAACTAAAAGGGTTAGGATTTAAAGGTTGGTCTAACTTGCAAATAGACGCATCAGATAAAGACGGCGGTGTTAATTTTAAATCATACCCTGGCTTATATGGAATGTATCAGCCAGATACTATCTCAAGTTTTAGCTGGAAAGGCGCAAACTTTATAGTGTCGGCAAATGAAGGTGATGCACGTGAATACTTCTTTGATACAACAGACGAAGCAGACTGCATAGCAAAAGGTGGTCTAGATTACGATGAAGATGATGGTTGCCTTGCATACATAGATGAAAGCCGTGTTGAAGATTTAACCCTTGCTGCTAATTTTGATTACTTAAATAACGACGATAACGATATTGGTCGTTTAAAAGTAAGTACAGTAAAAGGTGATGCTAACAACGATGGGCAGTACGAATCGCTTTATGCCTACGGTGCACGGTCGTTTACCATTTGGGACAGTAATGGGCTGGTGGTGTTTGATTCAGGCGACGATATAGGCCGTATAACTGCATCTGTACATGGCGAAGCCTTTAATAATAATGAAGATGAAAACGAAGGTGACACACGCTCAGATGATAAAGGCGCAGAACCAGAAGCGCTAACAATAGGTACCATCGGCGAACGCACTTTTGCCTTTATAGGTCTTGAGCGCATGGGCGGGATTATGGTTTACGATATTACCAACCCTTACGATGTGCAATTTGAAGATTACTTTTATAACCGTGGTGTAATAGAAGGGGCAGATATAACCGGCGACCTTGCACCCGAAGGCATGGTATTTGTACCTGCCGAACAAAGTGCGACAGGCGAGCCACTGCTTATAATCGGTAATGAGATCTCAGGTTCTATAGCTGTATGGCAAATTGCAGCAAATTAAAACCAACAAAGCAGTACAGCGATTACTAAATGTACTGCTTTTTCTAACGCGCAAATATTAGCTGTAAAATAGCGACTTAACATGCGCGTTTTTTAATCTAAAATCAGCCCGCAGGCCTTTATTTGTATGCGTTTCATACTAAATTCATTTATTTGTCAAAAAGCTGAAATAAAACATTGACCCCTGCTCGAATCTCCCTATAATGCGACCCCACTGAGACGGGAAACGCCGACGCATAGCAAGGT
>NZ_JAGJEI010000002.1 GCF_018100985.1 Pseudoalteromonas sp. MMG007
TGTTTCGAGGAGGAATCAATAAACTCTTATGTTGTATATACTTGGCGGTCTGCCCGCGACAGGCAAAACTGAACTTTCAAAGTATTTATCTTCCTCATTGGGTGCAGTCCATATCCGCATCGACACTATCGAACAAGAATTGAAAAACTGTGGATTTAACAAGTTATATGACGAGGGTTATAAGATTGCTTTTGCTCTCGCGCTAGAGAACCTAAAAAACGGCCTTTCTGTAGTGGCAGACTCAACCAATCCAGTTTTAGAATCTCGTGAAGCGTGGATAAGCGTTGCAAATAAAGCCTCATCGCCCTTCACAGAAATCGAAGTTATCTGCTCTAATGAAAATGAACACAGAGAGCGCGTCGAAAAAAGGCAAACGGATATTCCTAACCTTTTACTTCCGTCGTGGGAAAGTGTGACTTCAAGGGATTATCATTTGTGGAAAACAGTACGTATTGTCATCGATACAGCGGGAAAAACGCCGGAACAAAGTAAAAAAGAGCTGAGTGAGTTTCTTCGTAGAAGCAATGAAACATAACAACTCAATAAACTCACTTACTTCGTTCGCTGGGACACATACACGCAGGGCGGCTTTGCCATTATGCCCTACGTGCCTGCGCCCGTTATTGAAAAGTTATGCGTACAAGGAGTGTTATGAAGCGTTCAGTTGAAATTACGGACAATAGTTTTTTTTCAATATTTTCCGATGCTGTTTTACTTTATGATCTTGCTTCATCGGAAAGTAATGAGCATGTTCGTAGAACTTTATCTACATCTTCCATTTTGTCTGTAAATTATGGGAAGTCCACTGCTGCAAATTCTTTTCTAAAATCTATTGATATAAACTCCAAAATTAGTGCTCAAGTGGATAGATTTTCAACACTAGATAAATTTGATTTTATTCTTCAGTGGCACAAAGGTATTTCTTTGCCGCGAGGTGATAGTGAAACACAAATAGTAAAAAAGTTAATTGAGCAACGTAATCAATTAGTACACCCAAAAGTAAAAGTAATAAAACAAGATGTAGTAACCTCGCCAGGTGATGATGCTGTCGCTTATTACCATAAAGCAGATGACTCTGATTCTACTGAAAAGTGTAAGATTACAAAAATGTCGCTGAACTCATCGAATTACTGCCCAGAAGATTCTCTAATTGCATTAAAGTCTCTTGTTAATTTTTTAAATAAACTCGTAGAGAATTGGTGGGGAATAGATGTTCCAACTTCGGAAATTTTGTTAATGAGATCTTGGACTGGCTCTATTCAAGCAAATCCTATTATGTATGATCAAAATGAACTCAAAGTCGTATTAAAACACAACGATACTTTGAATATTAGGTTTGCAGGTTTATATGGCATACTCGAAGAGTACGCATAACAAGAGAATTAAGCAGGATTAAATACAGCGGGCTGTCCGCTTCGCTCCATTTTAGCCCACTATATTTAGCCTCTTATTTAGGCGTTGGTATGACTCCCACTATCAAGTTAAGCACACTGATCCTTGCTTCACTTTTTAAGCCATAATTACTTTGGCTCGAATTAGAGCGAGTTAATACATAGGATGAAGCAAGTAATGTCGTCGGTTATCTTACTGATATGACTACAGGCGTCCTGCCTTTCGTGAATCAGCTACGCTGTTCAAAATTGTTCCTGACAATTTTGTCGTTGGTTATTACTATTTCTAGTAACAGAGCAGACCTTACTTAGTTCGCCCCGTGGCGGTCACCCATGGCACCTGTCTTCAGTCTATGTTCGTGGTTCAATGAAGCGTTAGCTGCATTGCCATCCTAACGCCGTCGGTGGTTGTGCCACTCCCGATGCTTGATCCTATGCATTAACTCTAATTCGTTTGTCATGCAGGTACTCTTGCCAATCTAAGTTTTGTATTTACTGGCGTTAGTACCACTTCTTTTGCAATTGCCCATATGTATGCAATCATTTCTCGGGCAATGGCGGTGACAACCAGGTTGTAATGTTTCCCTTTGGCTATCATTTTTTTATAGCGCTTGCAGAGCCTAAGTTGTGCTTTCCACGCAATATCAATAATGTCCTTTGGTAAACCTTCTTGTCGTTTTTGCATATCTGTCGATATATTTGCTGCATAGTGATAAGTGTGTGTGTCTTCAACTAGAAGGCGCCTCGCTAGGCCGTTTCCGAATTTTGTGATGGCGCCAATATGGCGTTTGCCACCACTCGAGTGCTTACTAGGTACAAGTCCAAGATAACTCATTAATTTGCGGGGGGGTCGAAGCGCGATAAATCGCCAAGCTCAGCAACAACGCCGGTGGCGACCAACAAACGAACGCCACGCATAGCTTGTATTGCTTTTACTACAGGATAATAACGCCACTGGTGAACATGGTGTGTTAGTTCATTGTCTAGCCGTTCAAGTCGGCTTATTCGTTCATTAATTGAGTGTAAAAACTCTTGTAAGACGATGTGCTGCGCGGGATGTGGCAACATAAGCTCAGTGAGCCAACGTAAATGTTTTGTGACCAATTTGCAGTGCCTCTGTAATTAATATTATTGCGAAGCAGCAGTGCCCTTTAATTGATATTTAGCATCTTTTAAATCCTTCATTGCCACTTCGCGTGCGCGAGATAAATCACGTACGGCTTCATCTTCAGGCTCGGGAACATAAATAGGTGTTAAATCTTCAGATTTAAGTAATTTAGCGAGCTTAAGTGCATCACGTTTATCGGTTTTAATCTTCTTACCTGGCTTTTTGGGAATCAGAGAGGGTGCAACCACATAACAGCAATGGCCGAGACTGGTAATTAATCTGTAAATCCAATAACCACATGGGCCAGCTTCATGAACAAAATGAAGTGTTGCGCCAGGGTATTTGGATTCACACTGAGGAACAAGCTTTTAAACGGCCACTTTGGAAGACGATACTCGGCCAAGATGAACGGGTTTCGCACCTCTATGTTCTTCAATATAGGCGACTTCATTGAATTCTTATGTGTATCAAGACCGATAAAAAGTATGCTATGTTTATTCATTTTAGCCTCTGCTGTTTAGCTAATTGACAAACTAAGTATGGCTCTGGCTTAGAATTAAGCTAACCCACGAAAAGCGGAGGCTAACACCGTGTGGGAGTCATTATGTCTAAATGGCCTCAATCAGTCCCAATTTGAGCTGAATACGTGTCGAAAATATTCAATACTAGGCTTAAGACATAAGCTATCTTTGCTCCAATAACTATTGAGGAGATAAGATATGACTTTACGTGCAAACTACTTGGATCTCGCATCCAAAGCAATGCAGATTCTCATGAATCAGGAAAGCTATTTACGTGAGCAATTTAGCGTTTCAGAAACAGTGACAACTCAGGTTTGGGAATTGGTTAAAGTGAGAGTGTCCCAGATCAACCAGTGTGCTTTCTGTATCGATATGCACAGCAAAGATGCGCTGAGTCAGGGTGAAACTCTGGAACGTATACTTGGCTTAAGCGCATGGCGTGATATGCCCCTGTACTCAGAGATAGAACTCGTAGCACTAGATTGGGCAGAGTATTTGACCGCAGGTAAACCTGCGGACGATGAAAACTATAAGAAAGTGGTACAGGTATTAGGTGAACAAACCGTTGTTGATTTAACCATTGCAATTAATGCAATCAACAGCTGGAACCGAATTGCCAAAACATTTAAACCAGAGGTGGGCAGCTATAAATCACAATAAATCACTTAAACAAGCATTCAACTTTCTGCTGTCTCAACCATCGGGACAACTGTCTGCGTTTGTACAAGGAATATGGTCAGCATCTGTACTTAAATCGGATTCGGTAATGAGGCCACTGTATTCTGATGCGGGCAGTGGCATTATTTTTAATCTTGTTGGTGACGTGAAGATTGGGAATGAAGTGCTGCCGGAAGGTGTCATCATGCTTCCGATAAATAAACAGACGGAAAACATTGTTCTGGCTTCTGGGGCGCAACTTGCAGGCATCCGCTTCCATCCGGCAATGGGTTATGGTGTATTGGGGCAGCACTATGATAAGCCAACGTTATTAATTCCAGAACAAGATCAACTGTATAGCCTCTACCAGATTTATTCTGACCTTCGGATGCAAAAAAACAAGGAAGGGCAGGTTGAAGCTCTGTATATGTGGGCAGAAACTAATCTGGGTTTTACCAATGTGATCCCAGACTCTCTGGAAAAAGCATTGGATTGTATAGCGCAAGACGAAGCACCGGGGCAACTCAGCGAAAGTATTGAGTTGAGCCAGCGACAAATCGAGCGAATTTTTAAACATTGGCTGGGAATGACACCCAAACATTATCAGCGCATTTTAAGGGTTAAAAATGCAATCCGTTTTTTAAGGTTGCATACAAACGTAAATCTGGCGGATGTTTCTCAACAATTCGGATTCAGTGATCAAGCTCATATGACACGAGAGTTTCGTACTATTGCATGTATAACACCAGGGGAAGTATAAGAATCACTGGCTTTCGGATATTAGTTCAATCGATAAACGTTCTGTAGTTAGCCTAATAAACTTAAGCCCGAGCCAAGGCTCATTTAACAAGTCAAAGCACTCTGACGCAGAAAAGCTGCGCCGGTGTTTGAGGCGTTGAGGCTGTAGAGTTACTTTTTAGGTACTTATCCAACTATTTTTTAGTTGATTGCTTTTTAACCTTGAACCCATTCGTTCGCTCGGTAAACTGTCGTAGTACTTTCTTTGGGTGAGAAGTCAAGCCTGACTTATCCGGTCAAAATAAATTAATTCCTATTAATTTCGCTGAGCAAATTTTGCCGGGAACATTTGAGTACGCCCTTTGTTATATCGGCGAAAATAAACTCGATTTATCGGGATTTGACGCGTGGTATAATAACGACAAAACGGGCGCTGCTGCGTATCCGCCCTCGGTAATGTTAAAGATTATTTTACTGGGTTATGCGCATGGGTTTATCAGTAGCCGTCGGATTGCAAAAGCTTGCGAGCATAATATTTTATTTATGAGTGTGTCGGGTAATATCCAGCCGCATTACACATCAATAGCGGGCTTCGTGGCTAAATTGCATGAACAGATTGAGCCGCTTTTTACGCAAGTGCTGATGATATGTGATGAAGAAGGCTTGATAGGCCGCAATATGTTTGCCATTGATGGGTGTAAATTAAAATCCAATGCGAGTAAAGAGTGGAGCGGCACATTCGATGAGTTAGGCCGTAAAAAAGCAAAACTAGAACGTGCAAGTAAACGCATTATTGCACGCCACCAATCACACGATAGCCTGAGCAAAGAGCTTATAACACAGGATTTAAGACAAAAAGAAAAGCTGGGAAGTCCAAGCTCGATAAAAGGCAGATAAAATCACCGTATTCTTAGCAACGCCGTGATGGTAATCACACCCATTCAGTGCTGTACATAGATGATAAAATAGTAAACAGGCTTAATGATATAGTGATAGTTATTATCTGGCACATACTCTGTACAAGGTGAGAAGTTAAGGAAAGTTGAAATCATCTTCCTCAATCAATACCGTGAAAGCTTGTTCGATTTCAATTCGTTTAATATTTTAATAAAGTGTTAGTTGTAGCTTAAAACAGCTTCGCCTCAATACCGATGAAGTATCGCTATTGAGGCAAGAAATCCCTATGCTATATTTTACAGTGCATCACGCCATGTTAAAACGGCTTTTTGAGATTTAACATCCACCCACACATCAACATATTCATAGGAACGAGTAAATATATAATTGTTTTTTACGGGCGCTCCTAAAGGCTCTCCAAGAGGTCGGTTAAATTCAGGAATGTAACTTGTGTCCCATATATTTTGCGCTGCAGGAGTGGCATTAACACCAAGCTGATAACTAAAGAAGGCATTTTCTTCTGCAATAATCAAGAAGATAGCTAATGGGAAATCTACATGTTTTGCCATATATTTTTGCTTTTCTTCATAAGTGTCAGGTACTGGTTCATCGGTATCTGGGTTGGTTTGGAAATTAATAATCTTTCCTTGTGCCAATGCTTCACGCATTAGTTGCATGGATAAACTAATAGCGTCTGCGGTGGTTTGCGACGGGAAGTCATAGTCTAGTGTATAGTCCCAGCGCTCTAAATACGAGCCATCGAGAATTTCCATAAAAGCTCGGCTTGCATTATGACGTTCACCACGCAAGTTATTGCCAATTAATATTTTGTCTTCAGGCAAACTTTCCCAAAGTTGACTGATCATACGCACATAATCACTTACTGGCTCTTTGTTTACAAACAGTGTATCCACAGCTGCTTTTGGCATTTTATCAATAAAAACACCATCAATGTTGTCATCTGAAGCAACTTCAACAGGAAAATTAACCCACCAATCTCTTAGCTCTTTATTGTTTTCGTCATACCAATAATAGAGATCTTTAAATAGGTAAAGCTCACTATTTTCTAATAATTTACTCCAAGATAGTTTATTTTCTTCATAGTTATTATCACTACTATAACCAGTGTAATGAATTTGAGTGTTCCAATAAAATAAGGTTTTGATATTAGGATTAAGTTGCTTTAAGCGTGCGGCTGTATCTTTTATGCCTTCGTCAACACTATTAAATCCTGCCTTATTTGCTTTTTCTAACATGACTAGTTGGTAATGATCGGCAATCGATGCAATTTGTTCATCGGTATAAGGCGCATGATTACGTACAGCTAACCAACGCGGTACGGTGTCCCACGAGAAATTAGGGAATAATGCTTGTCGGGATTTTTTTTCAGCGGGATAAACTTCACTGTATGTAGGCCCAGTCCCATGCAAAGATAAATCTGACGCTTCCCATACCGGAGTACTTGTAGGGTTATTGATAGAAAGTGAAAATTGCATTTCTGCAACACCCCAGGAGCGGCTATCGAATGCATCGCCTGCACCGGTGATAACAAACTCGTCAACGGTATCAAAATGAATATCTGATGTAGGCGTATTAAAAGATTGCGGATTGAGCCCAGTGCCTTTTCCTAGAATATATTGGTGGGCGTAACCACCATTTGTTTCTAAAAGCTGTACAAAGTTAAAACCATTAAAATGTGCTTGGTAGTCATCTACCTTTACTTCGAGATTACTAATTGTAACTCGCAAACTTTGGCCTTCACCTTGTCCTTCGCTGCTATCATTGGCGATATCCCATACGCTTTGCTCTGTATTATCAGGATTAATCCAAACATTAACTTCATCGGAAGTACCTAAACGCGTCATCGACGCTTCACCATTAGTACTACTGTTAGTAAAGGTACTGTCACTAAACCCTTCAACATTCACATTAAACGATAACGTGTCATTTATGCCGTCATGGTCGAAGTCATCGCCTGTCCATTGAATGCTATAGACGAGTGTGTGATCAATGCGAGTAATAGAGCAACTAAGCTCACTCATACTTTGATTAGCTATAATACTGCCGTTATTAATCTTTAATGCTTGGTGATTACCACCATGACAAGCTTGTGCACTAAAAGAAAACCATGCTTCACTTTGATAGCTGTTGTTATTTTCTTTGTTTGGCGTTATGGCATGACTATTCCAAGTTGTGATGGCGCTCAGCAGCATTAATAACCTGCAAAAGCGTGTTTGTAGCTTCATTGTATTATCCTTTTTGAAATTTTAACTCTTACTTTTCTTATCTTGTAAAAATGTTTACATTCGCAGCTTTAATACATAAAAATAATATTTAAAGTGTTCTCAACCCTAATTTTCACAGTGAAATAATCTAAGCCTTTCATTTGAATAGCCGATAGCGGGGAGGAGTAAATAACTATTTTTATATTTGCTTAGTACTATTTTTTTAACGTAGAGATGGTTTTTATTCCTTACTTTGGACCTGATTAAGGTAATGAAAAGGTATAGCGAAGTAGACTACTTGTATTCACTTGTTAGAGTGAAGACTTAAACAAAAAGCCACTTTTCTATAATAAATTTGCTCTTAAATAATGGTGTTTACTGTAAGGTTTGGCATAGACAGTAATTCAAAATTTATAGATATAAGTCAACTTTCTAGCGTAGTGATGGCTATACACATACTTTTGACCAAACCACAATTGAACGGGATCTACTACTATCAAATATCAAATATCAAATATCAAGTGTAAGCAACTTCACAATCACTCACACTTGTTAATTTTTATTATCAATTAATACGATAATTTAAACTTTAATCTAGTTCTTTAAATACCCATTGTTGGTTTTGATTTGTATCTCTCGCTTTCCATAAATAAATGTTTTGGCCATCATTGCCAGAATTGTTTCCGTCAATAGCATAAAGAGGGGCGTTTCGCTTAGTTAGGTGGTATGTATTTGCTTTTACATATACTTTTTTCCAATGCTGATTCTGGTTGTTGTCTTCGCACTGCCATAAATAGATGTTTTGTCCATTGTCTGCTCCATTACCTCCATCTAGGCAATAGCCAGTTTCATATTTTTGGTATGAATAGTAGCCATTACCGCGATCAATTTCGTACCATTTTTGGTTGTTATTGGTAGATCGGCTAGACCAAAGGTATACATTTTGACCATTTTCAGAGTCGTTGTTTCCGTCAATAGCAAATTCAGAGGCATTAAACTTTGTAATATGGAACAATTTAGAAGGGGAAGGATCAACTACCGAATAACCGTCAGTGCCGTTGTACCAGGTCATGTTGTCATAATAGATGATCCGTTCTTCATTATTTCTATATTCGTCAACAGCGTAGTTATATTGACCAAACTTTAACTCAACATATGTGTCGTCATATTGACTATCATTATGATTGAAGTTACCAAAGCCAAAATTGATATTGTAATGTCCGTACTTTAGTACGTTATCAACCCATATCTCAATCTTACCGGTATTATTAGCAGACAAAATGTAATGAATAATGATTTGGTGATCTTCCCCTTTTGTAAAATTCGCTTCAACAACTCTTTGGACTTGTGAACTTGTGTTATTGGCACTACGGCGAACAAAAGTCAGGTCTCCTTGTTCATATTTAAGCATACCTGCCCATGTAAATATGTCTGAATTGTCCACAAACTGAAAAATTTGAGCGATACCTGATTCAGTATCAGTAGTATGATTTTCTTCAATATTTATAGTGAATCCAAGCCATGTTTCTTTGGTGGATTTAAAGTCATCTAAGGGAGCACAAGCTTCAGTTCCTTTTGAGGTCCTTGTTCCATCATAGCCTTTTTCATACCAATGAGTAATTACACGGCCGCTCTCAACTCGAGTGAAATTAGGCGCTTTTGAGGTGCATTCAAAATAAGATCCTAGTGTTCCGTCGTTAAAATCGTGGCTGAGTGAATCATTTGCATACACATTGTTAAATACAAATAAACCTAAAATAATTATTTTTATTTTGAAGGTTAAAAATGACATTGCTTTTCCTTTTTTTATATTCAAATTCAATAGGTTATCGTTACATTTAATCTTTGCCGCAAAGCGTCAAGAATATGAATTAAAAGCCTTTTTATATTTAATGAGATTAAATTAATTTTAATCATAGCGTTATATAAACAAATTGAATTTTGACGACTTATTAAGTTGTGGTTACAAACCGCTTAGTGATGAGCTGTATAAATAGGTAGCTAATCACTAAGCGGTAACTTGTTTTTATTATCCATAGAGGGATTTAAATTTACTATCTATCAAACTGATAGTTAGAGTCTGGTGTGATTGTCTAATCAAAAGACAGAAACTAAAGACTAATAGCACTAAAACAAACTAAGGATTTGTTAATAGTTTGTGGTTATGGGTTTTATTTTGTAAATCAAATGGCGTTACTTAGTAAGATTAACAATTTACAAATCCCGATTACAGAAACTAAAAAGGATTTTGAACTGTTTTTAATATCTGTCAACTATTGAGATACCGAGTCGCAAATTTGATCTAGCCTTTAATAAATAAAAATGACGAACAAAGTATAAATTAGGATTTTTAATACTAATATTTTTCACTTTAATAAAGAGTATTAAGTTTTTTTACAATACTAATTGTTAATTAGTAGTAACTGGATGCATTATTTTTTATATTACTCACTAAAAACTAATACTATATAACTGCACAAATCTAATTGACTAGTAATAATTGACCTATTATAGGAACTCCGCTATCCTCTTTCGCTTAATAAATCTGCAGTTGTTTAAGATTTGTTAAAAGCTAAATGTTTTAACTAGGTAAGAGCATAAATGTTGCTCTATAAGTTAATTGAAAACCAACTCAGCGGTTAGCTAATAGAATGATTAATGTTCTTAGTTTGAGTCTTTGTGTTGATGTTTGCTTATATGGTAGAGCGCTTAGCCTCTTTTAAATTTAATTACTATGAGAGTGATATAGAAAATATGAACGTATATAAGCGTAAAATGAAACTGAAGTTTAAAAAGACGTTAATTGCAACAGTAATGTCGACATTAAGCACACTTAGTGTTGCTGGCACTCCTTTAAATAACGATGACTGGTTACACGTTGAAGGTAATCAAATAGTTGATACTAATGGGAATTCAGTATGGTTAACCGGCGCTAATTGGTTTGGTTTTAATGCTACAGAGCGTGTTTTTCATGGTTTATGGTCTGTTAATTTAGAGTCAACACTTGATAGCATTGCAGCTCGCGGTATTAATATTCTGCGTGTTCCTATTTCAACAGAGCTACTTAAAGAATGGCAAAATGGTATTTACAAACGTGTTAGTGTAAATACTGCTGCCAACCCAGATTTAGTGGGGGCTACTTCGCTTGAAGTGTTTGATGCCTTTTTAGCGCACTCAAAAAAAATAGGTATTAAAGTATTACTTGACGTACACAGTGCTGAGGCTGATAACTCAGGTCATATCGAAAAAATGTGGTACAAAGGTGATATAACTTCAGAAGACTTTTATTCTGCCTGGGAGTGGGTTGCAGCTCGTTATGCAAATGACGATACGATTATTGCATTTGACTTAGAAAACGAACCACATGGTAAGCCATGGGCAGACAACGATTTTGCAAAGTGGGATAATTCTACAGACGAAAATAACTGGAAATATGCATGTGAAACAGCTGCTAACCGAGTTTTAGATGCAAACCCTAATATGCTAATTATGTGTGAAGGTATCGAGTCCTTCCCTGTTGATGGTATTACTTGGACAAGCAAAGATAAAAACGATTACCACAATAACTGGTGGGGCGGTAACTTACGTGGTGTTAAAGATTTTCCTATTGATTTAGGTGAGCGCCAATCACAGTTTATGTATTCACCACATGATTACGGTCCTTTAGTATTTGCCCAGGGTTGGTTTTATGAAGGGTTCGATAAAGAAACACTTTATAAAGATGTTTGGAAAGACAATTGGATGTTCATTCATGAAGAAAATATTTCACCTTTACTTATTGGCGAGTGGGGTGGATTTATGGATGGTGGTGATAATGAAGCATGGATGTATGCAATACGAGACCTGATCACTGAAAATAAATTACACCACACTTTTTGGTGCATAAACCCTAACTCAGGTGATACCGGTGGTTTGTTAAATAACGATTGGGTTACGTGGGATGAAGAAAAATACGACTTATTCAAACCTTCACTTTGGACAAATAATGAAGGTAAGTTCGTTAGTTTAGATCACCAAGTAGCCTTAGGTAGTGACGAAACCGGTGTTAGCCTTAACGAATACTTTGCTGATGTAACGCCCTCGGTTAACATAACGTCACCAGTTGAAGGTGCAGTTGTACTTACAGGCAGTGATATAAACTTATTTTATTCATTAAGCCAAATAAACTCAGTAAACGTGTACGTTAATAATGTACTTGTTGAGCAACAAGCTAAAACGTCGGGTACTGCTGTTTTTAAAGCGCCAATAGAAGAAGGTGACTTTGTAGTTAACCTTGTTGGTGTTGATGAAACAGGTAATGAACTGGCTATCACGGACGAAATTACACTAACGGCAGTTAATGAAATCGTACTTGAACCAAAAATTTCGGTATCAGCGCCATTAAGCGATTCCAGTGTTGAAACTAACAGTGAAATTAATGTAAGTGTTGATTTAACTGATGCCACCGGATTTGAAGTGACCTTTAATGGTTTAACGAGTTTATTCTCTGGTAGCACAGGTGTTATTACCGCGCCAACTGAGCCTGGTGTATATACTCTTACTGTTACTGCTCTTGATAAGAGTAACAAACCACTTAATGCCAGCGACTCTATTGACTTAATTGTAACGGCACCTGTTATCGAGCCTAGTGAATTAACATGTTCTGTTGGTGAAATTAACGCGTGGGACTCTGGCTTTACTATTAGCAATATTGCTGTAAAAAATAACGGTAGTGAATCAGTAAATACATGGTCTGTTGAATTGAAATTTAACAGTGCTGTAGATTTCGTTTCTGGCTGGAGTGGTCACTTTGAAGGTGCGAATAGCACGTTTATAGTTACAAACTTAGATTACAACGGTATGTTGGCTGCAGGTCAAACAACTATATTTGGTATGCAAGCAAGTTACAGTGGTGAATTGTTAGCACCAACCTGTACAGTAAACTAAAATACTTCGTTTGTATGATATGTATAAAAGAGCTGCTCATAATGAGCAGCTTTTTTTTAATACAAAGCCGTCTTCTGCTTTTAAAAACAGGTTAGAGCTTTTCAATAAAAATTAAATATCCAATCTAAACTTTGTTCTTTAGAAGGTTTTAATTGATGCAGCATTTTTATGGTTTTTACCATGGCATGGTGCCACAGCAGTTATTGTTTATAATTTGTATTTCAAGCTAGTTTTTTAATAGCTCTTTTCTTACTATTTCTGCGCCTTTACTTAGGGCATTGAGTTTAGCATCAGCAATTTCGCGTGATAGTGGAGCCATGCCGCAGTTTGTACACGGATAGAGCTTGTCGGCATCTACAAATTTTAGGGCTTTTCGTAAAGTGGCGGCTACTTCTTCAGGTGTTTCTATTTCATTGGTGGCTACGTCAATAGCACCTACCATTACTTTTTTACCTCTGATCAGTTCGAGTAAATCCATAGGGACGTGTGAGTTGTGGCACTCTAGTGAAATAATATCAATATTCGATTGCTGTAATTTAGGAAAGGCTTCTTCGTATTGGCGCCATTCATTGCCCAATGTTTTTTTCCAATCCGTGTTGGCCTTAATGCCGTAGCCGTAACAAATATGTACAGCGGTTTCGCATTTTAATCCTTCAATTGCGCGCTCTAAACACGCAATGCCCCAATCGTTTACTTCATCGAAAAATACATTAAACGCGGGCTCATCAAATTGAATAATATCAACGCCTGCCGCTTCAAGCTCTTTGGCTTCTTGGTTGAGTATTTTAGCAAATTGCCACGCTAGTTTTTCGCGGCTTTTGTAATGGTCGTCATACAGTGTGTCTATCATGGTCATTGGGCCAGGGAGTGCCCATTTAATAGGTTGGTTAGTTTGCGAACGTAAAAACTTAGCGTCTTCTACAAATACAGGTTTTTGGCGGCTAACAGGGCCCACTACGCTTGGTACACTTGCATCGTATCGATCGCGTATTTTTACGGTTTTACGTTTTTCAAAATCAACACCGTTAAGGTGTTCTATAAATGTAGTTACAAAATGCTGACGTGTTTGTTCACCATCGCTAACTATGTCAATGCCTGCTAATTGTTGTGCATGAAGCGCAATACGCAGCGCGTCTTTTTTGCCTTGGGTTAGTTCATCGTTTTGTAGCTTCCATGGCGACCAAAGGGTTTCTGGCTCAGCAAGCCATAAAGGTTTAGGTAAACTGCCTGCTGTAGAGGTAGGTAATAAAGTTTTCATAATAAGTGATACCGTATAATTTAATTAAATTTAGATGTTTACCGTTGTAAATTGCTCAAGCACTGATTGGTATGGCTTTATAAAGTGCTCTTCGGCAAATTTACCTTGCTCTGCGGCTAATTTACTGCGCTCGTCTCTGTCGTAAATAATTTGCGTGAGTGAATGGTCGGCATTTTTTAAGTTAGGTTTGTAAGCTTTACCTGCCGTTGCATTTGCGTTGTAAATTTCTGGGCGATAAATTTTTTGAAACGTTTCCATGGTGCTAATAGTGCTTATTAGCTCAAGGTTGGTGTAGTCGTTAAGTAAATCCCCAAAGAAAAACAAGGCAAACGGCGCTGCGCTATTTGCAGGCATAAAGTAACGAACCTGTAAGCCCATTTTTTTAAAGTATTGCTCTGTTAGCGAAGATTCGTTTGGATGGTACTCAATACCTAAAATAGGATGCTCGTTTGCTGTGCGGTGATAAGTTTTGTTATCTGACACGCTTAGGCATATTACCGGTGGCTTTTTAAAGTTTTGCTTGTATGTGGTTGAGCTCACGAACGATTGAAACAACTTACCATGCAGCTCGCCAAAGTTTTTAGGAATACTAAACTGTGGCTTATCCTTATTATATTGCTGTAGTAGCACGCTAAAGTCGTAATCACGAACGTAAGACGAAAAGTTGTTCCCAACAATGCCTTCAATGCATTTGTTTGTTTTGTTATCTACTATGTTGGTTTTGAGTATTTCTATTGATGGAAAGCTTTGGCTGTTTTCATCTAAGCCAATATCTACAGAAATAATTTCGAGTTCGATTGAATAACGATCTGCCGTTGGGTTATCCCAATTAGCAAGCGTATTAAAGCGGTTATTGATCATGTTAAGTGCTTTGCGTAAATTTGATTGGCGATGTTCGCCACGTGCTAAGTTTGCAAAGTTAGTGGTAATACGAGTATTTGTTGATGGCGTGTAGTGCTCATCTAGGCGCTGACTTTTAATATTAAAGGTTAAGTTTTTACTCATGGTGTTGGGTATCCAATTTTTATTTAAAGGCAAAGCCAATGTTTAAATGCGGCTGCTTAGCTATAAAAGCAGGTATTAGCTAAGCGCTGTTTGATGAGTAATTTATACGTAAATTATGCCTTAAATAAAAACGGTATAATTTCACATAAAACATGAGTTTGATTCATTTATAAAATATGACTAAGCGTTGGCACTTAAGATAGGTTGAAATTAGACGCATAGGTAAGCGGTTAAGAGTAGTATTTATAGCGGTTTAGATGTCTAGATGGTTTTGTTGCGTTAAATTCATGTTGTGTATGAGTAATATTCAGGGCTCTACTTTATTAATAACGTAATGTGTAAAAAGTCAGGTTATCTATCTGTCGTTCATTTAAACCTGGTTACACTTGCTAACTAACTTCTTAATAATAAAGTACATTGTGTACGCATAAGTAAATAGATGAACAAATTAAAAAACCTGATCACGCAATTTATACAAGCCATGCAAAAGCGGCCAGGATTATTAGCTGTACTCGCATTTTGTTCAGGTGTAGCAAGCTATGTCATGGTTGATAGGCAAGAGTCGTTTTCTCAGGTTATTGCGATTGTGTTATTGATAAGCTGGTTTTGGTTGATTATTGATAACTGGCTGCGTGAAAAGGTAGAAGAGCGGTTTGGAGTTGAGGTATCGCCTAATGTAATGCGCTTTGCGCTGCAAATGGTTCAGCAAGAGAGTTTGTTTTTTGCATTGCCCTTTTTTTTAGCGGTTACGCAGTGGGATCATCCACAAGCTATTTTTACATCGCTTATTGTTTTATGTGCGGTAGTGTCGGTTATAGACCCGCTTTATTATAAAAAATTAGCCAGAAACCGCACTCTATTTACGGTATTTCACAACTTTGCATTATTTGTTGTATTACTGGTAACACTTCCTATTTTATTAAATTTAACTACAAGTCAAAGTTTAGCCATTGCTTTAGTTACTTCTGTACTGATCACTTTGCCGAGTTTGAATAATTTAATGCCTAATGTACGTTGGTGGCGTTTTCCTATTTTAGTGTTGATGTTATGTGCAGTAAGCGCGAGCGTTTGGCAATTGCGCAGCTATGTACCACCAGCAGCTCTACGCCTAACAGATATTACATTGGCCCATAAAGTCGATCTAGAACATAAAAAGCCGATAGGGAGTATTAATAAGCTTGATTTATATACACTACATCACGAAGGTTTATATTCGTGGACTGCTGTTAAAGCACCTCGGGGTTTAAATGAAAAAATATTTCATGTGTGGATACACAATAAAAAAGAAGTCGACAGAATCACCTTAAATATTAATGGGGGGCGCAAGCAAGGCTACAGAGCATGGACACATAAAGTAAATTTCCCTAAAAACTCTCAAGGAAAATGGCAAATAAAAGTAGTCACTGAATCGGGTCAATTAATTGGGTTAACAAAATTTGTTGTTACATCTTAGTTGAGTGATTGGCTGGTAAATGTAGTTTTTTTTGGTACGCTATTATTAACGTTGTTAAATGGATGAACAGTATGAGTATTGCGTTTGATATTTTTATTTGGTTAATGATAGAAACCATTTTAGGCTTTTTAATTTACTCAACAGGTTGTGCTATTTTGAAAGTAGCCACCTTAGGTAAATTTAAAAGTGATGTTAGCGACTATCTATCGTTTAAGGCTAATAAATCTAAAAGTACATTTTTAATTTGTTTACTTGGTTTTAGCTTTTACGTGCTATTGATTGGCTTTGTTGCCTACATGAGCCATTAAAATATAACTATATGAATAACAAAACGCTATATACAGCAGGCATTTTAAGTTTTATTGCATCATTTTTACATGTAGCCTGTATTTTTGGCGGCCCTGACTGGTATCGCTTTTTGGGTGCCGGTGAGCAAATGGCTCAACTGGCAGAGCAGGGAAGTACGTATCCTACTTATGTAACTTTAGCTATTTCAGTTATTATTGCTATTTGGGGCTTATATGCGCTCTCAGGTGCAGGCGTTATCTTAAAACTGCCACTACTAAAAACAGCCTTGGTATTAATCACCGCAATTTATTTAGTGCGCGGTATTGCGGGTTTAATCATTCCTTTTTTAACTACAAGCCAAATAATTCACCACAACTCTATTCAATTTTGGATTATAAGCTCGATAATTTGCTGTATTTATGGGTTATTTTACTTATTTGGTAGCGTAAAAATGTGGCATATAAAAAACAGTTAATACGTTTTATAAACAATATCGATAATTAGCAGCTGCAGATATATAAATCATTATGGCTGCCTTCGTATTTACACGATTGAGATGTAACTTTATTAATGCAGGCCTTTACTGCAGAGCATTTAACGGTCCTGAATGCGCATTTAAAAATTTAGGCGCTGGAAGTAAAGCTATACCAAACAAGCTTAAACAATATTTTTTATAAACATAACAACCTCTTTTAATGTTTGTCAGAGTGTTTACCTGGTGGCGGCCCTTGGTGATCTCTTGGTGGTCCAGCAGCCGGTCTTACATATCTAAAATTTTATTACTTTTTTCGTTTTATTTTGAAAGCCAATAAATAGTAGGTAACTTAAAACCATCTAATAAAAGATGTTAGGCTAATACTGTTGTATATAAATACAAATGGAGAAGTTATATGAAATTTTTAGTTTTTTTAGGCACCGTGAGAGATAGCACACCTCCGAGACCCGCGCGCCTAGGTGAGCGTGTAGCTAAAGCCTGTATTGAATGTTTAAATGAGCAGTATCCAGAGCACGACTTTGAATTAATAGATGCGCTTGATTACCCAAATGAGCAAGTTTTTAAGCCTCACTTTGCTTATGCACAAGGTAAGGCGCCTTCTATGCTCAGCACCTTAGCCGACAAGATTAAAGCGGCTGATGGCTATGTAATGGTTAGCCCTGAGTATAACCATAGTATGAGCCCAGCCCTAAGCGATTTACTTAATCACTTTGGTAGTTCACTCTTTTCGTACAAACCCAGTGCCATTGTTACTTATTCTGCTGGGCAGTGGGGCGGGTTAAGAGCTGCAATAAGCATGCGCACATTTTTATCTGAGCTGGGCTGCTTACCTGTATCTGCAATGATCCACGTACCAAAAGCACAAGAAGTTTTTAATGATGACGGCAGTGTTGTACAAACTGGACAAGAACAATCTTCGTGGTTTAATTATTTTCATCGTACTTTTTCACAGATGGTTTGGTGGGCAAAAGCTGCAAAAGAGCACAGTGAAAATGAAGACCCGCATAAACTGTTAAAAAGCTTTAAAACAGATCCTTCTCAGCGAAATGCGCCTTAACGAATACTTTTAAAATATAATTAATTTAGCCCCGAACTGGGCTAAACTTGTTTCTTTTATAGAAACTTAAAGTTTATAAATGATAATATTAACATCTACTTATAAAAATGGATGTTATATCTTGAAATACCTTACTCTTTTAAGTGTACTAACACTTAGTGCTTGTAGCTCTGTACAGCAATTACCAGCACTTGGCGAAGGCACTACTGCAAATATGAACTTAATAGCGCTTTCGGAGCAGAGCGCGCCACAAGGTATTAGTGGTACATTTAAGTTTTATATTAAAACTGCGGGCTCGCAGTACGGTGACGTTTTTTTAAATACCGAAAATGACTACCGTGATCGACGCGCTATTACCATTGTAATTGATTCAAAAGTAGCTGATAAACTCACAGAAAAATACGGACAACCAGCCGACACATTTTTTATTGATAAAACAATTGAAGTGACAGGTGAAGCGAAGCGAGTAACTATCGACTTTTTAAGTAAGGGCAGGAGAACCAATAAATATTATTATCAAACACACGTTGATGTAAATTCAGTTGATCAAATTCGTATTGTTAACTAAAAAATGAGTGTTTATATCTATTTACCGGTACTTACTGGTTTTGTACAAAATTTAGCAGGTAAGGACTAGTTTATAGTAGTACTGTTTTTATATACAGCACCAATGTATTCTTAAGAATATTAAAACAATAAACTGAGTGTTAATCGCGCTGTTCTAGGCTCTATTGGGTGAAAGTGATTATCTTCAACGCCTTGTGCTGGCTCACCCGGTAACCGCGAAGCATAATAGTAGTCTATATCGTGGTCGGTACTGTTAAATAAGTTGAGTAATTCAAAGTCTACTTTCCAGTGGGTTTGCTTATAACTAACTGAGCTATTAACAACCGTTAAGGGCTCTGAGCGATTATCGCCGTCGTCTGTTAATGTACGTTTTCCAATATGGCGTACTCTAAATGATGATTGCCATTGCTCACTCAAGTGCCAATTTAAACCTGTACTTGCTACAGCAGGTACAGCGCCTTCAATGTAATTATTATCCTCGTTGATATCTAAGCGTGAATGGGTAAATGAGGCTTCTAAATCGATACTAAATTTGTCGTTAATCCAGTAATAAGCACTTATTTCTAAGCCATAACGTTTAGACGCATCACTGGGCTCTGTATTACCAGCATCACCTACAAACAATAGTTCTGAGTCGAGCGTTAACCACCAAAGTGCAGCCGATAAATTAAACTTTTGCTCATCAGCAAATCGTAATCCAATTTCAGCGCCTTCACTTTTTACTAATAAGTCTACTTGCTTTGCTTGATCACCTGTAACTGGGTCTATATTAATTGTAGAGCCACGCGCATCATTTGAATGAAAAGATTGACCCCAATTAGCATATGCGGCTAGTAAATCAGTAAAGCGGTAATTTAAACTTCCTTTAAAACTGACTAAATCATCGTTTGCTTTACCTGAGTTTGCACCAGTATTACTGGTAACGTTAGTATCAAAGTAGTCGTACCTCACACCAGCAGTGGCCTCTAATTTTGGGGTAAGTAAAAATTTAGACTCCCAAAAGCTTGAGTAGCTGGTTTGCTTTAGTTCATCTTGCCTTATAGTGCTAAGTTGCTCTCTTGCTTGCGTGTTATAAAGTCCTACGTTATCTATGTCATCGTGTCGAAGCTCAATTCCTGCTGTGTGTAGCATGTTTATATCTGATGTTCTAGTTTCAAACTGATAGCTTATATTGGAGCCATAAATATTGCGGCTATCTTGCTGATTAAACTGATCACCATTAATTGGATCGTTTAAAAAATAACTAAAATTAGAATATAGATTTAAGTCATAATTAATTACATAAGCACTGGCTTTTATATGATCTCCTTGCCAGTTACTCGATAAGCTATAACGGCTAGAGCTACCGCCAAGTGTGGTATCAAGTGAGCCTAATTGAGATATTAAATTTTGCGAGACAGCACGCTGTGGAATTTGATCTGCGGAGTTCCAAGTATTGTCGTAAGCCATAGCAGTTATTAATAAGTCACCATTATAAGCTTTACCTACATAGCGTAGTAGGGCATTTTTTTTATTTACGTCTTCGTTTATATCATCCCAAGGGCCGTCGTAGCCTTGCCATTCTGCTGCTGCAATAATTTTGCCTTTTGTTAAGTTAGTAGATCCAAGTACAACAGCACGTTTATAGTTGTCCTCTCCTATGCTTAGTTCTATTTGTTGATGCTTTAGGTTATCAGCCAATTTAAACTGTGCGCTACCTGCGGCTGAAAAATCGCCTTGGCTTGCGCTATATGAGCCTTTTTGATAGTTAATTGTTGAAATAGACTCAGGGATTATAAAATTTAGGTCGGTATAGCCTTGGCCGTGTCCGTGGCTTCGCATATTAATGGGCATGCCATCTATGCTGGTGGCAAAGTCGGTACCGTGATCTAAATTAAAGCCTCTAATAAAATACTGATTAGCCTTACCTGTGCCACTGTGTTGAGTAACCGCCATACCCGGTATTAGCTCTAACATTTCGGCGCTTCTTAACATAGGGCGCTGCTCTATTTCTCCTTGGCCAATAATGCCGCTAGATGCGCTGATTGACTCACCAATTAACCCATCTCGGTGGCCATATACAGTGAGCTTTTCTATATTGGCATGAACATAACCGCTATATAAAGTGCCCATAGTTAAAATTGCTAATGTTTTCATGCTTAAAATCCCTATTTAATATGCTTACTATTCAGTGCTGTTAAATTAAATACGGCTAAGTAAATTTTTTGGATGCAACATTTGTTGTTTAATTGTAATTATTTAAACACAAACTCTGTTTTGTAATTTAAAAACTACGTTGCAAGCTATTGTAATATCTTTATATAAAACTAATAATCAGCGTGTTAAAAAATTCTACACAAATCACTCAATTAGAGAGTCTGTATTGAAAGCCAAAGAAATTCGCAATTTTTACATTAACGAAGAGCAATCTGTTTATTTGCTTTCGCACCGCGATGCTAAAAAGCATCGTCAGTGGCTTAACATTTGTATTAAACAATTAACGTTACTTGGTTACAAAAATGTAGAAATGATAGGCTCTGGTGCCTTTGGCTTTGTGTTTGCCGGTGATGACGATAACGGCTTACCTTGGGTTTTTAAGTTCTCGCGTATTACGCTTGCCCAAAGTGTACGCGATCGCCTTGAAGACGAAGCGTATATGCTCTCACAAATTAACAATCCGTTAGTGCCCAGCTTTTACGCCTTTGAGCGCATTAAAAAGCAAGGCATTTTAATGATGGCACGAGCGATTGGCGAAGACCTTGAAAAAGTATCTTTAAAAAAAGGGCGCTTTAGTGCGGCGCAAATAATGGCGCTTGCCTTGAGACTTCGTAATGTTTTAGTTGATTTACGTAGCCATAAAAATGGTATTAGCCCGCAGCCTATTGTGCATGGCGATATTAAGCCTTCTAACCTTGTGTGGGATGAAAAAACCGATGCGCTTTCACTTGTTGATTGGGGAAGCTCTGTTTATGCACAGGTTGATAGTAACGGTGAGCCTATTGCCAGTAACTTTATGGATTTAATGTCGGGAGATTTAAGTACAACTAATGCGCGTATGGGGGATGTGTACTTTATTGGCGAAGCACAAATGTCGGGGGAACAGTCATCTCCGCGTTTTGATGAGCAAGGTGTAGCAGCAACTTTATATGCGCTCGCCTCGGCGCAATCATGTCGTTTTGGCGCGCAAGCTATTCCTGCGAGTAGTTTAGGGCTACCTAAAGAGCTGGCTAAAGTGATTGATGGCATGCTTTCGAAAAATAAAGAAGAGCGTGATGGTGCAGGCGATTACTTTATGCGTAATATTACCACTATGGCCAAAGCCTATTTACCAGAAATAAAACCCCAACAGTCACGACCTGCTATCCCATATTGGTTTGGTGATGGCGATAAGCCTGACACGGTAGTTTATAGCTCACGTAAACAGTTTTTACGCCAAGCAGATCATAAACAACAGCTATTAGATGTAAACGATGCACAGCTTGACCGTTATTATAAAGAATTTTTGTTCGATACCGGCGATACCGAAAAGGCCTTTTTAGCGTCTATTAGCCGTTTAGCTAAATACCCTGTAGTAGGGGGGTTGAGTTTTCATTGGAAAGATGACTCTTTATTTGTTGAGTCGTCACTTATTATGCACGACGAAACACTCACAAATGCATTTACAGATGCAATAAACAACACGGTAATGCTTGCACAAGGTATTAGCCAAAAGGGGCTTTTTAAATGTTGTTTGTTTGATGCACGTAAAACAATTCAATTAGAGCGGGACGGTACCGGGGCATTTAAATTTGATAGCTTACCAGAGCTTGATTACGAAATAGTAAGCATGAAAGCAAATGAAATAACTCGACCACATTCCTACTTTGAAGATGGTAAAGACCCAGACGAGCAACTGCAGTTGCCTAAAAAAGTGATTAAATGCGTATTTGAGCTAAATCAGATTCATCATACAGGGTGTATTATTTTTGAAGCTTTGCCCGATAGAATGAAGATTCACCATTACTACCGACTATTAGACTCTACTAAAGAGGTAGAATTTAAGCGCCTACTTAATAAGTTGATGCAATACGCCGTTAATATTACTGATGTGGGGGTTGCTGGGTTTATGAAACTACCTTATAAAAATACCCGCGAGTTTGAGCTATGTGCTAAACAAGGCGATCACTTTTTTCCTAAGAATCCAAAGCTTTTGCAAAGTTGAATCTATAACAAAACAGAGCATTATTAATTTTAAACTCAATACTTTTTATTATTTACAACTCATCATTAAATATCGAGTTAAAAGGTGAGCTTTGAGAAATCGTAAATTGATGTAACAATTTTTGGTTGCTTTTTGTAGTGATTAAGTAGCTGCTATAAGGCTTATTTTGACTAAATAATTTCATATTTAATTTTAAGCTTTTTGTAATAATAGACATCGTAAATTTACCGCTTAGGGCTAGAGTGTTAATGCCAGCATTTTTAACTTTTACTACGTTAGGGGTGATTTTAAGGTCTTTAACAGTAAATTTATAAAGTTGATTACTTAAATATAAGTGCGTGTGTATTTTTCGTTTTATCCTTCTTTTATGTGTATTAAATTCATCAATAGAAATTATGCCATTCTGGTTATTATCTACGTTGTAAAACACTGATACAGGAAGGGTAGCGCTAATAAAAATAGTGTCATCTTCGATGTTAAGTACTGCGTTATATTTATTCTCATTCGCAATGCTTGTATCTATAAATAGTAAGCAAAGCATAACAACGAATAGCATTTTCACATATTTAGACTTTGAGCTTAGGTAAAGGGCAGTTTTGTTCATTATCAAAAGTTATTAGTTTTAGATAAGTCACTTTTAAATAATATTGTGCAAGTAATGTGTAAAAATAAGTCAACATTAAACAGATTAGTAATGAGTCGGATTTTACTATTGACTTAACTGTTATAAAATCAGCTTATTAGCACTCTACGGTAATTAATATAAGTTATGGCAAAGTCTAAACCTGAGGTTTCTATTCAAAGTTATGGGATTTATTCAACGTGGGATAGCAAAAGCAAAGCGTTACCGCAAATTGAGCAATTTACAACTAATGTTACTGCCAAACTTGATGTGGAGTTTGGCTTAATAGTTAATATTAAAAAAGCCAAAGGCGAAAAGCTCCATTTTTGTATTTATCATCCTGATATACCCAATGAAGAGGGCGAGGTAATGGCTCCGTTTGATGGAGTTGTATACGTTAAAGACAACGACTGGCACTTTTATTTAGGTGATACATTGTGGGAGCCTATTGAAAATAAACTCGGTGATTGGCGATTAACGCTTACATTAAATAATAAAGTTATTGCAGATAAAACGTTTAATATAGCGCTTGAACAACAAGGCTCTGAAAATGATTTTTGGAGAAAAAGAGGCTATTAATATAGAAGCCACTCGCTTTATACAATTTACTACTTAAGCAAAATTTACCCATAAAAAAAGCCAATATAAATTGGCTTTTTAGTTTAAAGTTTTAACTAAAGCTTAGTTACCCCAAGGGTTGCTTGCATTTGAGCGTTGTTTACGAGCGCGGGCACGTTGTTTAGTTGCCTTTTTTTCCATGATACGTTTTGCATCACTAAAGCTAAGCTCACACGGTTCACCTGGTTTGTGATCCTCAGGGATCACTCTATCGCGTGGTGGCAACTCATACTGAACATCGTCCGGTTTAGGTAAGTTTTTAAGGCGGTAAAGGTAAAAATTGTCTACCTTTTCTTGTGCCCATTGGGTTTTACGCAAAAATTTTACAGCAGACTTAATGTCTGGGTTGTTTTTAAAACAATTAAGTTGCAAATAAGCGTGAAGAAGTTCCCACCCATATTGTTCAACCAGCTCTTCAACCACTTGTTCTAATTTTACGCCTTGCAGTGGATTATTACTGAAAAGTTCTTGGTTGCTCATAGGTGTTGCCTCGTTATTAAAAATACAAAGCGTATTATAAATTTAATACCGAGGCTTTAACAGGATAATTAGCCTAACTTTGACAATTAACTACTACACGGCCACGAATTTTGCCTTGCATAAGTAACTCAGCGTTATCAATTACTTGATCTAGCGTGATTTCACTAGAGATTTTATCAAGGTAATCTGCTTTAACTAATGTGGCTAATTTATTCCACGCTTCTACTCGATCAGCTTTAGGGCGCATTACGCTATCAATACCAATTAACGATACACCACGTAAAATAAAAGGCGCAACTGATGCGGGTAAATCCATGCCTTGGGCGAGTCCACATGCTGTAACAACGCCACCATATTTTAATGAGGCACATATGTTGGCGAGTGTATGGCTTCCTACAGAGTCTATTGCGCCAGCAAAGCGCTCTTTTTGTAATGGTTTGCCTGGGTTTGAAAGCTCGTTTCTATGTATTACTTGCGAAGCCCCTAACGCTTTTAAATAATCGCTTTGATCTAATCTGCCTGTTGCAGCCGTTACGCTAAAGCCAAGTTGATTTAATAAATAAATAGCAAAGCTACCCACACCACCATTAGCACCGGTTACGAGTACTTCGCCTGAGCTTGGAGTAATACCTTGTTTTTCAAGCGCGATAACACTGAGCATTGCAGTGTATCCTGCGGTGCCTATTTGCATAGCTTGCTTTGGTGAAATTGTAGCGGGAAGAGGAATTAACCAATCACTATTTAGTGCTGCTTTTTGAGCAAGTCCACCCCAATGTTTTTCGCCAACACCAAAGCCATTTAAAATAACATTATCGCCACTTTTAAATTCATCGCTGGTGGACTCAGTAACACTCCCTACTAAGTCAATGCCAGGCACCATTGGGAAGGTTCGCACAACAGGGCCTTTGCCAGTAATAGCTAATCCATCTTTATAGTTAAGCGTACTGTAAAGCACATCTATCGATACATTTTCGTTTGGTAAATCACTGTTTTCGATAGTTGTTAAAGTAGCGCTATAGTTATTTTCGTCTTTGTTAATAACAACGGCTTTAATTGGGTTGCTCATGAGGTATCCTTTTAGACCGATCGTCTTTTAATGTGTGAATAAAAAAGCACATTAAGTTAGTAATGCGCGTAAAAACATTTCTGTATACAAAGTCAGTGGGGTACTTGTTTTGGTAAGTTTAGCGCGCATAACCGCACCTTCCCAACCAATCCAAAAGTACTCGCTCATCAAGGAGGTGTTAACGTTATTAGCAATAGTGCCTTGTTGTTTTGCTTGGTTTAAACATAGCTCAAGGTGTTTTTGCCACGTAACATAGCTTTGCATTAAGCGTATTTTAAAATCGTCACTTAAGTGGTTAAGCTCTTGATTTAAATTGCCAACTAAACAACCACGTTTAAATTCGTATTTTTGCATGCCTTTTATAGCACTTTGCGTAAAATTAACAATGCGCTCTAAAGGGGGCGTGGCCTCATCTTTTAAATAACGATTTAGTTTTGTTATAAAGTAATTGTCGTAGGCATCTACTAAAGCTATACCGTACGCTTCCTTGCTTTTAAAGTAGTGATAAAAAGAGCCTTTGGGGACCGCTGCTTTTTTTAAAATTGTATCTAAGCCTGTAGCACTAAAGCCAAACTCGGTAAGTGTTTCAAGCCCTGTTCTTATTAAAAGTGCTTTTGTGTCTGCGTTTTCACGTGGTACTTTAGGTGGGCGGCCACGCCTTACACGCGTTTGATCATTACTTTGCATAGATAATTAAACTGGTTGTTTTTTGTTAAATACAATATAGACCGATCGACTTTAAATAATCAAGTATAAATTTAAATTGTACAAAATTAATTCAAAATAGAATTCTTACTAGCTAGAAATAAAAATGTCATAGTTACAATTTTGTTTGGAACTAAGTGAAAATAGGCGAGTCGTAATTTGTGTACTTAAGTACATTTTAGCGATTATTAAGTCGCATTATATTTAGCATAAAACCGGTCAAATTAAATGTTGTATGACCACTTACTTTTTTAAATGTTAATTCATTTTTGCATCAGCAGCTTAGTTAATGTCAAACAATTTAATTGCTTTTGCTATTTGAATTTTACATTTTTATTAACTATTCATTAATTGTAGATTTCACTAATGCTACAAAAAATATACAAATAAAAAGGTGAGGATATTACCGATGAAGAGACAGAAAAGAGATCGTTTAGAAAGAGCTCATTCTCAAGGTTTTAAAGCAGGTTTAGCTGGTCGCTCTAAAGAGCTGTGCCCTTATCAACAAATCGATCCTAAGTCAGAATGGTTAGGAGGTTGGCGTGAAGCGATTGAAAACCGCAACATGTACAAAACCTAATTAGTTACAACCGAATTAAAGCAAAAAGGCCTCCAAATAGAGGCCTTTTTGTTTAGCAATTAAATGAATTAAAACGCACTAGTGTCTTGAAATAAGCCCACTTTTAAATCTTTTGCTTCGTAGATCACTCGGCCATCTACTTCAACAGTACCATCTGCTACGCCCATAAACAGTTTACGTTTAATTACGCGTTTCATTTCAAGGCGGTAAGTTACTTTTTTATTGGTTGGTAATATTTGGCCTGTAAATTTAACTTCGCCCACACCTAGTGCACGACCAAGACCAGGGCCACCAGACCAACCTAAGTAAAAGCCAACTAGCTGCCACATTGCATCTAGGCCTAAACAACCAGGCATTACAGGGTCACCTTTAAAGTGACAATCGAAAAACCAAAGGCTCGGGTCAATATCAAGCTCAGCAATAATTTCGCCTTTACCATGGCTTCCGCCATCAGCAGTAATAGAAGTAATGCGGTCCATCATTAACATGTTGTCGCTTGGTAAGCGGCAGTTGCCTTCACCAAACATTTCACCTTGACCACAAAGGATCAACTCTTCTTTTGTATAGCTATTTTTAGGTTCCATAACACTTATCTTCGCTTAGAAATTGCCAAGTACTTTAGCGTACACTTGTACGCTAAACAACTCGGAGCAGTTAAAAAATCAAATTATTGGGTGTTTTATCACCAATCAATCAGCGCGATTGGTTTTTGCACTATAAAACCGCGCAATTACAATCAGAAATCATTATAATTACCCCTGACTTATAACCAGTTTAAAGGAAGTTTATGATCCTTTTTGTTAACTCACTAACAGTGATTGATTTTTCTTACTTATGTAACAAACGCGGCGCCGTTGGCGAGAGCTGGATTGTTGATCTAACTTTGCACGGTAAGCTAAACGACGAGTCTATGGTATTAGACTTTGGCTTAGTTAAAAAGCAAATCAAAGGCATTATTGATGACTGTATTGATCATCGTTTAGCTATTCCATCAGGCCTTACAGGCTCAGTTAATGAATTTGAAAATCACAAAACACTTGATTGCACGTTTGGTGATAACAAGCATTTAGCAATGAGTGCTCCTCATCAAGCTTATTGCATGATAGATGCAGAGCAAGTAAATGTTGAATCGGTAACAGAATTTTTAATTGCGACTATTTTACCTAAATTACCAGATAACATTGAAAAAATTGAGCTTGAACTCAAACCAGAGCATAGCCAAAGTTTTTATTATCATTACAGTCATGGGCTTAAAAAGCACGATGGTAATTGTCAGCGTATTATTCATGGCCATCGTTCTCAAATTGGTATTAGCCTTGATGGTATTTCTATGCCTCGCCTGCAAAAAGAATGGTCTCAAAAGTGGGAAGATATTTACCTAGCCACCAGTGAAGATCAAATTGACGCTAAAGATTTAAAACACGTATCAGCTAAATCTGATGACGTATGTTTTGCCTATACATCTGCTCAAGGCTATTTTGAAATGGCTATTAGTGAATCTCGCTGCGACATTTTACCTGTTGATACTACGGTTGAATGTATTGCTGAGCACGTAGCTGGCCAAGTAAAAGCTCAATACCCTGATAAAGACGTAAAAATAACGGCTTATGAAGGCGTTGGTAAAGGATCGATTAGTTATGCTTAAAACACTTTTGGCTACTGTACTTATTTCCTCTTCAAGTTTTAACGCAATGGCGCTTGAACTAAAAGGACACCTTACGCAAGGTGGTTTAGTTACCGGTAAATTAGATAATGCAAAATCGGTAAATTTTGATGGCACCGAGTTAAAGCTTTCTAAAAACGGTGACTTTGTATTTGGCTTTGGCCGTGATGCAGATACAACTCATACGTTAACGTGGATAGACAGCTCTGGAAAAAAGCATACTCAACAGATAGCAATAACAAAGCGCGATTATAAAATTGACAAAATTACGGGTGTGGCAAAAAAGTATGTGTCGCCACCAAAAGAAGTAAGCGCTCGAATTAGCCGCGAAGCTTTAGCCGTGCGTAAAGCGCGCGAAGTAAATTCAGACTTAGAATACTTTTTAGACCCTGTTTTAAAGCCTGCTGAAGGGCGTATTTCGGGTGTTTACGGTAGCCAGCGTTATTTTAATGGCGAACCACGCAGACCTCACTTTGGGTTAGATATAGCTAATAAAACAGGTTCCCCTGTGTATGCGCCAATAAGTGGTACTGTAGTATATGCTGAGCCTGATTTATATTATTCAGGCGGTACTTTAATTATTGATCATGGACACGGTGTTACCTCTACATATATTCATTTAAGTAAGTTAGATGTAAAAGTAGGTGATAAAATTGTTCAAGGTAATAAAGTCGCTGAAATTGGTGCAACAGGCCGTGTTACTGGCCCACATTTAGATTGGCGTTTTAACTGGAAGGGTGAGCGCCTAGATCCAGCATTACTAATGCAAGATACTCTTGCGAATAAAAAGTAGAGACTATGACTAACATTGAGCGTGATGGTGTAATTGCACAACGAATAGAAGATTCAACTACATCGGTTACTAAAACCGTGTTTCCGGGTCGTACTAATCACCATAATACACTTTTTGGTGGTGATGCTTTAGCTTGGATGGACGAGGTGGCTTTTATTGCAGCTACTCGTTTTTGTAGAAAGCCGTTAGTGACTATTTCTTCTGACCGTGTTGATTTTAAAGAAGCAATACCGGCGGGTACATTTGCAGAGTTAATAGCAAAAGTAGTGCATGTTGGTAATACGAGCTTAAAGGTAGATGTAGATATTTTATTAGAGACAATGCATAAAGATGATAAGCACTCAGCTATAAGCGGTAGCTTTACATTTGTAGCAGTTGATGACGATCACAGGCCAACACCAGTAGTTTGCGATAAAATGCTCAATGGATTTAAAGAATAACTTGGCTATATAGTTACAGTTATTGAGTTAAATATAAGTACCTTTATGGTACTTATATTTAACTCAAAAAGAACACATCATACTAATTTTATATATGAGATAATCTTAACAATTGAGCTGCATAAAAAATTCTATCAATGAGATAGTGAAAGAAGGTAGGTGAGGTATGGCCGACCCATACCTCATTTAAAGCTTACTTAAAGTACCATGGCGGCTATCCAACCAAATATAATCAGTGGGATGTTAAAGTGGATGAAGGTTGGAATAACAGAATCTCTAATATGATCGTGTTGGCCGTCAGCATTTAGACCTGATGTTGGTCCAAGTGTTGAATCTGATGCGGGAGAGCCTGCATCACCCAGCGCGCCAGCTGTACCAACAAGGGCTGTAGTAGCCATAACTGAAAAACCCAAATCTAAACACAAAGGTACAAATAGGGTGGCGATAATTGGCACTGTTGAAAAAGAACTACCAATTCCCATTGTTATTAATAAGCCTACTAGCAAAATAACACCTGCAGCTAATGGTTTATTGCCATCAAAAAGAGCGGCACCGCTGTGAACTAAACTTGCAACGTCGCCGGTTGCTTGCATAACAGACGCAAAGCCTTGTGCAGAAATCATAATAAAGCCTATCATGGCCATCATCGCAACGCCTTTGCTAAATACGTCGCCATTTTCTTCCCATTTAACTACACCAAATACACTAAATATCATTACACCGACCAAGCCACCTAATATCATTGAGCCACTTAAATTTTGTGCAACTAGTGAAGAAAGCACTGCAAATAAGCCAACTATCACTACTTTTTTAGGGTTTTCAATGTCTGAATTTTTGGTTTGCGTAGTTAAAGGCATTGCATTGTATTCGCGGCGTTTTCTATATGTAATAAATACCGCGATGAGTAAGCCTATAAACATACCAATTGCAGGAATAATCATAGCCATTGGTACTTGTGTATTTACTATATTAAGTCCGTTATCAACCAAGTTTTTATGCAGTATTGAGTACAAGTAAATACCACCAAAACCATAAGGTAGTACCATGTAAGAGGTGGCTAATCCAAACGTTAAAATACATGCTATTGCGCGTCTATCTAATTTTAATTGATTAAAAACAACAAGTAAGGGAGGTATTAAAATAGGGATAAACGCAATATGTACTGGTACTAAGTTTTGTGAAGAAATAGCACACCCTAAAATAATTAATAAAATAAAGTAGCTCAAAAACGTTTGGTTAGTGCTACCTTTTGCATTTACTTTATCTAATAATTTGTCGGCAAGGATTCGTGTTAGTCCAGACTTAGAAATAGCGACTGCAAACGCGCCGAGCATGGCATAACTTAGTGCAATTTCAGCCCCGGCTGAAAGGCCTGAATTAAATGCATCAACACTTTCTTTTATGCCCAAGCCTGCAGTTAAGCCTGCAACTAAGGCACTAATTGTCATTGCAACAATTACATTTACACGGGCCAATGATAGCCCCAGCATTAAAATAACGCCTATAACAACAGCATTCATAGTTTTCTCTATTTGGATGTTTTAATTAATTTTATCAGATCTTTAGCCTGAGTTTTACGTTCATTAGTAAACGATTTTTTACCATAACGCACTTGGTTAAATAACTGGCTAAATGCGCTTATTGATTGCGCAGATTGTGGGGATTGTTCCATATATACTTGTAACTGTTGGCTTGGTGTTAAGTGATCTGGCGTTTTAATATTGTGTTTTTGAGCCCATTTTTGTATTTCGTAAAACTCTTTAACCATAGGCGCTAATTTAGTAGCACGTTTAGGTAAGTTTAAATAAACAAAATAAGCTAAAAAACATATTCCACTAGTAAGTAAAACTATTAGCGGTACCAACCAAATATTACGGCTGCCAAATAACGATTTTAAAAAATCATTTTGCTTTTGTTTATCAAAACCTAATACCCAACTAGACCATTGGTAGTCAAGGTTTTCAAGTTCTAAGCGCAGCCAATTAATACCAGGGGAGTTACTTAAGCTAACTAAGCCAAAATCTAAATTACTTTTAAACTCTGTATTTAGCGCTTCATTTTGCGAAAGCGATCCGTTTAAACGTTCAGGTGCTACTACTGCTGTTGCATCAAAAATAACCCAACCTTCATTGTGTATATATACTTCTACCCAAGCGTGTGCATCGTATTGGCGAACGGATAGGGTGCTGTTATCTAAATTTAATTCTCCGCCTAAATACCCACTTGCTAAACGTGCTGGAATACCCGCACTTCTGAAAATATACGCAGCGGCACTTGCATAATGGCCGCAAAAGCCTCGTTTATTATCAAATAAAAACTGATCAATTGTGTTATCGCCACTCATAGGCGTTGGCGTTAAAGTATAAGTAAACTTGTTATCTACAAAATACTGTAATAGCTGATTATAAAACTGGCGATCTGTTTGTGTATTTTGTTTTAAATTTTTAGCGAGTGAAGCCGCTTTAACATTTTTTTTATGAGTGAGGTAAGTGTAACGCTTGTTTTCGAAGTCAGTAAGAGGCGTGCTAGTGAAGCGTGAACTAGTTACATCGTACTGTAAACTTTTTGCCTGGTAGTTTTTTTTACGCAATAACCCCAAGGTATTTGTTTCAACATTTTGCGAATCGCTACGTGAATAAGAGAGTCCATAAAGCCATTTTTGAGAAGCAGGCTCGGCTATAACAGAGTAGCTTGCAATAAATTGCTCATCGAAATCATTTTTAGAGTTTGATTTTAAATTATTGTATTTTAAAAAGTCAGACGTAAGCCATGCGTTGCCGTTAAATTCATCATGAACTATTGCACGCCAATAATACGGAGCACTCGGCGCTGAGTTATTAAACGTTGCTCTAAAGACGAGCTCATCAGAGTTAGAAAGTTTTGCAATATCAAAGGGGTCTACCTGCTCAGAAAGCCCCGTTTTAGCTAATTTTGGCCCTGGTAATTGCCAAAATGCTGGCATTTTAGGTAAAAACAGTAATAAGAATATTGCCAAGGGCAGTGCTAATAATAGCAATTTACCACTTTGCTTAGAGGCTATTTTTAAATTATGTTTTGATTCTAATAAACCAAGTACCGCAAAATTTAAAATGTATAAACCACTCACCGTTAGTGTGGTTAAAATACTTTGGTTAAATAAATAAACGGACGAAAGCGAGAAAAACGTAAGTGTTGTAATTACGTGGTAATGTTTTTTAGTTTTAGCTTGCAGTAATTTAAACAAGCTCGAAAGCATCAGCATGGCTACAAACAAAATAACAGTATCGGACATTCCAACACTAAATAACATTAATACCAATGCAGCGCCTGCAAGTATGTTTGCGAAAATAGAATTAGGCTTAGGTTTATTGTTATAGGTTAAGTAAAAGTTCCACGCACAAATAACAGCCAAAACACTTATAAAAACAACAGGTAGATGAGCAATAAAAAATATGACTAAACATGCATAAATAAAGCACATGGAGTAATTAATAACTTTTTCGTTTTTAATTTCGTGCACTACACACCACCTTTAAATGTGCTTAATAATGCTAAGCAATGTTGCTTATGCTCAAGTCCGGTATTGGTATTAGCTATTTTACCTGGGAGTTTTAACATAAAAGGCGTGTTTTGCTCACTTGCTTCGCAAACTAAAAAACATAACTGACTCAAACGCTGCTCTGTGTCGCCATTCATAAAAGTAAAATCAAATAGGGCATTCGCTTTTTTATAATCAACGAATTCTTTTACTAAAAGTTGCTGCGTTTTAGCATAATGTTTCCACGATACTCTATGTAACCCCATTTCTGGTAAGTGAGGCAAGAGAGATTCAAATTCGTCACTGCCAACTTCTTTAGCTATACCATTATCACTTTGCTCATCTAACGCATTAACGTGAGCATCACTTAACACCTTTTCAAGTGATGGATATACAAATACGTACGTTTGTAATTGAATGTAGCTCCATACACTTACTAAACCAAAAGGGTAGTTACTTGAAATTTTAATTCGTTGTACGTCGTATTTACCCCGTAAAAAATAAGGTAAAGGCAGTGATAGTAGCTGAGTATTACTAGTTACCTCATCAACGTGTTGACTAGTTTGTACTGTACCTTGGTAGGTTAAGCTTACTGATTGGCACACAGTAGGGCTTTGTAATTCAAATTTTATTTGAGGTTTTTGAGGTGAGAAACTATTAAACGTGTCTTTAAATTTAACCGTTAAACCTTTTGCGTTGCTATAACCCATAAGTACAGCAATTATAATTACAACAAACATTAAGTAGGCCATTATCAAAATTAAATTGTTTTGATAATTAATACCCATCACAAAATTTAATACAGCTACAACTATAAAATACCAACCAAGTGATGAAGGTAAAACGTAAATTGTTTTATGTTCTAATGTAATAGTATTTTTTAGATGCTTATTTTTTAATAATTTATTAAATACACGAGTTTTAAATGACTTAAATAAAGAAGGGCCTTTAGCTACTTTTTTTGGCATAAAGCTTATACCGGTACCATAACAGCTTTTAATATACTATTTACTTGCTCATCCCCAGATTCATTATGTAAACCTAAGCGGTGCTGACACACACTTGCAAAAATAGCTTGTACATCTTCAGGCATTACAAAGTCACGTCCGTCAATATAAGCCCAGGCTTTTGCTGCTTTAGCTAGCGCCATGCTAGCTCGAGGAGATAAAGACGCTGCAAATGCGTTACTTTTTCGAGTGTAATTGACCAGTTCAATTATGTAGTCAACCACTGGGCTACTGAGTGTTAAGTCGCTTATTTGCGCTTGAATTTGAGCTAATTCCTGCTGATTAATACGCTGGGGCAGCTGGCTATAGTCTCGTTTTTGCATATCTAAAATGAGGCGCTTTTCAGCTTCTTTTGGAGGAAAGCCTAAACTAATACGCATTAAAAAACGGTCAAGTTGAGACTCTGGTAAAGGGTAAGTTCCTGACTGATAAAGTGGGTTTTGAGTGGCAATCACAAAAAAAGGATCGGGTAGGGAGTATTTTTTGCCATCAACGGTTACTTGCTGCTCTTCCATTGCCTCAAGTAAAGCGCTCTGTGTTTTAGGGCCTGCGCGGTTAATTTCGTCGGCTAAAACGACTTGGCTAAAAATTGGCCCTTTATGAAACGTAAAACTATGTTCGCTTGAGTTAAATACATTAGTGCCTATAATATCGGCAGGTAATAGATCACTTGTAAATTGAACACGTTGATAGGTTAACCCTAATACAGCGGAAAGTGCATGCGAAAGCGTTGTTTTTCCCATCCCAGGCAGATCTTCGATTAGTAAATGCCCTTGACTAAACAAGCAGGTTAAAGCCAGTTTTATTTGCTCTTTTTTTCCAAAAATAACACTCGACAGATCTTCAATTATGCTTGTTACAGTACTTTGCATGCTAACCTTATTACTATTCTATTAATTCAAGACGCTTCATTACCGTATCTACTTTTTTTGCATTAAAAGGTTTTGCTATAAAGCCTTTAGCGCCCAGTTCCCAGGTGTTTTGTACATTCTCTAAATTATTATGGCCAGAACACATAACAACGTGAGTGTGTGGGTAGGTAGTATTAATGTAATCTAAAATATCAGTGCCATCAGAGTCAGGTAGGTCGACATCGACAAATATAACGCTTGGAGATTTTTTATTCATTACAGGCTTAGCAGAGCTAAAATCCGCACTTTCTAAAATATCTTCAAAGCCTAATTCGGTTAATATTTGATTTAAATAATCACGGATTTCCTTAACATCATCAATAATGAGGATAGGCTCTAACGGGCGAACAAATTCCATATGTTGTTACTTCTAATTTAAATACATCTTAAGTTACTCAATACTAAGCTAAGCCTCCCATAAGCTCAAGAACACAGCAAAAAATATTAAGATATTAACATTTATAGTTATGTAGTTGTTAATGACCTCATTAAGTTATTTTTATAGGAGTTCAAGTATAAGAGGTTTGTTTAGTGGCTGGCTAACAGTGATTTAGACCCTTTGGTACTTTATTTAAAATTTAGCAATAGCAATTGTCACTACATTAAAACGCAGCTGTTTATTCATAATAATGTAAGACCTTAGTCACATATATAAATTTATTTGCTCACTTAAATTAAGCTATCTTACTGATATAAATATATTAAATAATATTTTCACACGTGTTGTAAATTCTTTGTAATAAATATTCGTTGACGTAATAAAATCTATTTGTGATTATGCCCATCAGTTGAGCCAATGCCCATTAATCTGTAATTGCCTACACAGCAATGCATTGTACAGATACATAGACTCAACTCCCTGAACAGACACAACACACTTTATAGAGAGTTTAATATGTTAAATAATAAAAAAACTAAATTTGCAGTTAGTTTAATTGCAGCTGCTATGGCAGCATCTACTCCTGCCCAAGCAGAAGTTTCAGATTACTTAGATCGACTTGAAGTTAACTTTCTTGCTATGCAAAACTTTCAGTCGATTCAAGCTAAAGATGGTGCTTTTCGTCCTGAAGACGAAGAACAATCGTCTGGTTTTGGTCGCATCCGTGCCAACTTAATGCTGAAATTTCATATCAACGAATTTATTACTGCAGATATAGACATTGCTGAAGAGCCAAATGACTTTGGTGGCGAGGATCGTGACTTTTCGTTTCATAATGACTTCGCGGGTGTTGAGTTTGATTTATTTGGCTTGACCGATAACATACGTGAAAACGAAAACCTTACGCTTCGTTTAGGTAACATTGGTGGCTCACCATTTCAGTTTAAAGGCTTTCAAGACGGTGCAGATAACCAAGGTAATGCCCTTATTGGTAACGGCATGACCGATTATGCAACTGCTGAAAACGGCGCGCAATTAAGCTACACAAAAAACTATGATAGTGGCTTGATCCGCTCTTACAATGTAACTGGCCATATTACTACTTCTAGTTTTGGCGAAGCATTTCAAGAAGACAGAGGTTATAATTACCGCCTTCAAGGTACATTAGAATTTGAAGGTGGTTTTAAAGCAGGCCTTAACTATCTTCAAGCAAATCAAGGTGACCAATTACGCTTTGAAAATGGTGTAGCAAGCCTTGATGGTGTAACTACTACGAACTACCGTTTTGGTGATGGTGAAAACTACAACTTCTCAGCTTCACCTTCAAATGAACGTGATACCCACGTAGGTGTTATGCCTGGTCTTGATCAAACAACCATTCAGTTAAACCTAGCGTACCAACCATCTCCTCAAACAAGTGTTATTTTAATGCTTGGTAAATCATCAGACGATTTTACTTTTGCAGATGCTGCAGGTAATGCAGTCGCAGGCATTACTTACTTTGGTAACGCAAGTGGTGTTGCAGATGCAAACGGAACAACGTATGACTCTAATAGCGTAATTGAGGGCGAAAGCTCAGTTCAATATTATGTTGTTGAAGCTCAGCAATACATTATTCCAGAAAAACTTTACGTAGCAGCACGTTACGCAGAAGCTGAAAACACTTCAGATCTTATTTCTCAAAACGATAACACCGTTGAGCGTTTACAAGTTGCCGCAGGTTACTGGTTTAACGACAGCACTCTTCTAAAAGTTGAATATGTAAACCAAGAAGAAGGTGCAAACTCCGGTGGCCAAATTGGTACTGGTTTTGATGGATTCACCTCAGAAATCTCAGTTAAATTTTAAATAAGGAGCAAGTGTTAGCTTGCTTTTAATGGCAATAATCATCCTTTAAAGATGATGGTTATTGCTTATCGCTTTATTTAGTAGGGCGTTTAGCACTTAATTTATTTAAGCGTCTTATTTAACATATTCTTGAGGGTTCCCCCATGAAAACTAAACTATTAATGCTAGCATGCGGTGTTATGGCAATGAGTAATGCCGCCGCAAAAGAAACCATTACCATCGCAACTGTAAATAATGGTGACATGATCACCATGAAAGAGTTAAGTAATAACTTTGAAAAAAAATACCCAGACATCTCATTAAAATGGGTAACACTTGAAGAAAACATTTTACGCCAACGTGTAACTACCGATGTAGCGACAAAAGGTGGCCAGTACGACGTAATGACTATTGGTACTTATGAAGTGCCAATTTGGGGAAAACAAAACTGGCTAACTGAGCTTGATGATTTAGGCGAAAACTACGATGTTGATGATTTACTGCCTGCCATTCGTAGTGGTTTAACGATAGATAACAAATTATATGCAGCACCATTTTACGGTGAAAGCTCTATGGTTATGTATCGTACTGATCTGATGGAAAAAGCAGGCCTTGAAATGCCAAAAGCACCGACCTGGAGCTTTATTCAAAAAGCAGCAAAAGCAATGACCAATAAAGAAGACGGTATATACGGTCTTTGTTTACGTGGTAAAGCAGGTTGGGGCGAAAATGTTGCATTAATTACCTCAATGGCTAATTCATTTGGCGCACGCTGGTTTGATGAAAACTGGAAACCCCAATTTAATACACCACAGTGGAAAGAAACACTTCAATACTACGTAGATGTAATGAAAGAGTCAGGCCCTGCGGGTTCATCAGCAAATGGCTTTAACGAAAACTTAGCATTATTTCAAACCGGTAAATGTGGTATTTGGATTGATGCAACCGTAGCCGGCGCATTTGTTACTAACAAAAAAGACTCTGAGGTCGCAGATAAAGTGGGCTTTGCACTCGCTCCTGATAACGGCTTAGGCAAACGCGGAAACTGGCTATGGTCATGGACACTTGCTATTCCATCGAGTAGTAAAAAATCCGACGCAGCTATGAAATTTATTAGCTGGGCTACGTCTAAAGAATACAGCCAGTTAGTTGCTGATAATAAAGGGTGGGCAAAAGTACCGCCAGGTACACGCGCATCTCTTTATGAAAACGAGCAATATATGAGTGCAGCACCATTTGCACAAATTACGCTTGATTCAATCAACTCAGCAGACCCTAAAAACCCTACTGTAAAACCTGTGCCCTATGTTGGTATTCAGTTTGTAGCCATTCCTGAGTTTCAGGGAATTGGAACCGCAGTTGGGCAGCAATTTTCAGCTGCACTCACTGGGCAGATGACCGTTGAGCAAGCGCTCAATGCATCACAACGCTTAGTTGAACGCACAATGCGAAAAGCTCGCTACCCAAAATAAATCAGTAGGCAGGTAAGTTCTCAACTTACCTCGTATTTAATGTCAGCATTAGCTAAGAATTATAGTGAAGCCCACACTGGGCTTTACTAGGGATAATGCTGACTTTTGAAAGGTCACCACACTATGGCAACGACACAATCACGTACGCTTGCACGCATGATGCTATTCCCTAGCGTAATTTTATTACTCGGTTGGATGATAGTACCTCTGTGCATGACATTGTATTTCTCATTTGTAGATTACAACTTACTTATACCTGGAGAGCGTGAATTTGTAGGCTTTTTAAACTATGAATTCTTTTTAACTGATCCAGCATTTTTTGAATCATTTTTTAACACCCTTTACCTAGTAACGGGTGTATTAGCCATCACTATTTGTGGTGGTATAGGGTTAGCCATTCTTCTCGACCAAGCAATATGGGGACGGAACTATGTACGTATTATGGTTTTAGCGCCATTTTTTGTTATGCCGACAGTATCGGCATTAGTATGGAAAAACATGCTAATGAACCCTGTAAATGGTTTATTTGCTCACTTTGCAATATGGCTTGGCTTAGACCCCATTGATTTTTTTGCACAAATGCCTTTGTTTTCAATCATTATTATTGTGTCTTGGCAGTGGCTTCCATTTGCAGCGCTGATTTTACTTACTGCTATTCAGTCGTTGGATCGTGAACAGTTAGAAGCTGCAGATTTAGATGGTGCAGGGCCTTTTAGCAAGTTTTTTTACATTGTTTTACCGCACTTATCACGTGCAGTTACCGCTGTAATATTAATTGAAACTATTTTTTTACTGTCTATATTTGCTGAAATTTTAGTTACTACCAGTGGCGGGCCAGGTTATGCCTCTACCAATATCACTTACTTAATCTATACCCAATCGCTATTACAGTTTGATGTGGGCGGCGGATCAGCAGGGGGCATAGTGGCAGTTATCATTGCCAACATAGTAGCCATATTTTTAATGCGCCTTATTGGCAAAAACTTGGAGGGTTAATTCATGGCTATTGCATCAACCAAACAATCAAAAATAATTTATACCCTTGCTGCGTGGACGATCAGTGGGATGATTTTCTTCCCAATTTTATGGACACTAATCACAAGCTTTAAAACAGAAGCGGAAGCTATTTCAGCAACTCCTGCGTTATTTGCATTCGATTGGACGCTTGAAAACTATCAAGATGTATTAGCACGTTCGCCTTATTTTGATCACTTTTGGAACTCAGTTGTTATTTCACTTGGTTCAAGTTTATTAGGACTAATGATTGCCGTACCTGCAGCATGGTCAATGGCATTTGTGCAAACTAAAAAAACTAAAAACCTATTAATGTGGATGCTTTCTACAAAAATGTTACCACCAGTTGGTGTGTTAATTCCGATTTACTTATTGTTCAGAGACTTTGCACTACTTGATACCAAGCTTGGCTTAGTCATAGTAATGACATTAATTAACTTACCAATAATGGTGTGGATGTTATACACCTATTTTAGAGAGATCCCAGGGGAGATTTTAGAAGCATCACGTATGGATGGCGCAACAATTGGCGAAGAAATATTTCATGTTTTACTCCCAATTGCCTTACCAGGTATTGCCTCAACATTACTATTAAACGTAATTTTGGCTTGGAATGAAGCATTTTGGACACTTATATTAACTGCTGCAAATGCCGCACCGTTAACGGCATTTATTGCCAGTTACTCAAGCCCTGAAGGGTTATTTTACGCCAAATTATCGGCAGCTTCTGCCATGGCCATTGTGCCAATATTAATTCTGGGTTGGTTTAGTCAAAAACAATTAGTGCGCGGCTTAAGCTTTGGCGCAGTAAAGTAGGAGAACACACATGGGCAGCATCACACTAAAAAAAGTAACTAAAAACTTTGATGAAGTAAACGTAATAAAACCGCTCGATTTAGAGATTAAAGACGGTGAATTCATTGTATTTGTTGGGCCATCAGGCTGCGGTAAATCAACACTTTTACGTATGATTGCAGGGCTTGAAGACACAACAAGTGGCAATATTGAAATAGACGGACAAGACGCAACACACACACCACCTGCTAAACGTGGTTTGGCAATGGTATTTCAGTCTTACGCTTTATACCCGCATATGAGTGTGCGAAATAATATTGCTTTTCCACTAAAACGTGCAAAAGTAAGCCCAGCTGAAATAGAGTCTAAAATTGCAAACGCCGCTAAAATATTAAATTTAACAGACTACTTAGACCGTAAACCAGGTCAATTATCTGGTGGTCAGCGTCAACGTGTAGCAATAGGGCGTGCAATTGTAAGACAGCCATCGGCATTTTTATTCGATGAGCCACTGTCAAATTTAGATGCATCGCTTCGTGTAAATATGCGTTTAGAAATATCTGAGTTACATAAAAGCTTAGCTACAACAATGATTTATGTTACTCACGACCAAGTTGAAGCCATGACAATGGCTGACAGAATCGCAGTATTTAATGGTGGAATTATAGAGCAAGTAGGAACACCACTTGAGCTATACCAACACCCGGTAAATAAATTTGTAGCGGGCTTTATTGGCTCTCCAAAAATGAACTTTATTGATGTAACTAACGATAGCAATGCGCAAACACAAAGTTTAGGTGTACGCCCAGAGCACTTTGAAATTTCCACTGACTCTGGTACTTGGCAAGGTACTGTAGGTGTTATAGAGCACTTAGGTTCTGAAAGCTTTTTACATGTAACCATTGAAGATGGCAGTACAGTAACGGTAAAAGCTGATGGCGATTGCCCTTTAAAATACGGTGATACTATTTACTTAAGTGCGCCTGAGCATAAAGTACATCGCTTTGATAAAAACGGCTTAACTATTAAAAATGCTGCACCTTAAAGCGTAAAAATACACCAATACTTTATACTCTCACGTTTACGTATAAAGTATTGGTTATTAAGTTAATGTGACACTTCGGCATTTTATAAATCAATGATATATTTACGAATATTATAAAATGATTAATTGCGGTGTATTTTAGTAATTTATCTAAAATTATCGAACCCAAGGACACAATCCTTTGATATTAAGAGGTTTAAGTGGCAAAGCTATCAAATACAGAAATACGTAAGCTTGATGATGCAGCAAGAGCAGGGTGGTTATATTACGTTGCGGGTAAAACCCAAGACGAAATAGCTAAAAAGCTAAATGTATCTCGCCAATCTGCACAGCGAATGGTCGCTTTATCGGTAAGCCAAGGGCTAATTAAAGTCAGGCTTGAACACCCAATTGCTAAATGTATGGATTTAGCTGAAAAAATAAAAAATCGTTTTGGGTTAGAGTCATGTGAAGTGGTACCAAGTGACGGATCAGATCCAAATTCTACTGTTGGTTTGGCACAGGCTGGCGCGGCAGAAATTCAGCGCCATTTAAAATCAGAAACACCAAAAATATTAGCTATGGGAACTGGGCGTGTGTTACGTGCCTGTGTTGATGAATTACCAACACTTGATTGTAGCCAACATAAAGTAGTGGCCATGCTTGGTAATATGGCACTTGATGGTTCGGCGTCACCATACGATGTTGTGGTAAGAATGGCTGAGCATATCAATGCAAAGCATTATCCAATGCCATTGCCTGTATTACCAAGAAGTGTTGAAGAAAAACAACAACTTCATGCACAGCATAATATTACCAGCAACTTAAAACTGGCTACTAAAGCTGATGTTACATTTGTAGGTGTAGGTAGCTTAGGTGAAAAATCGCCACTGCATATTGATGGATTTATTGATGAGCAAGAACTTAAAGAGCTACAAAATTTGGGTGCCGTTGGCGAAATGATTAGCTGGGTTTACGATAAAAGTGGCCAACTAATTGATTGCACGGTAAACCAACGTGTTGCCAGTACGCCTTTAAAAATTGAAGAAAATAAACAAGTATACGCAATTGCTGCTGGCGAAGATAAAGTTTTAGCAATACTTGGCGCTGTTAGGTCTAATATGATCAGCGGATTAATTACTAACGAATACACAGCAGAAAGGTTGTTAAGTATTGAATAGTAATCAGCTAAATTTTAAAACTCGTATAGCAGCGTATTTAAATAATTAGGAATATATAAATTTAATTAAGTTTTTCAGCTATTTAGAAATTACGAATTCAAGACAGTTGTTATAGCTGTTGTAAGTAGTTACATGAAGCACTAATTTTAAATTAATAAAACACATGTATAAAGCTAGCTTATGTCCGATACCGTCTAGTATTGGACATTGAAGGAGTGTTATTAACACTCCTTTTTAAATACTCATTAACTGCCTATAATTTATATTATGTTAAATAAGGTGGTTTATTATAATAGTAAGATAAAGTGCTTCATTATTTTATGTATATAACCCCTATTTTCATCTGTTTTTATCTAGATCTGGCTTATATTTGTAATCACTCTTTAATTATCATTATTGCCAGTTTTAAATTATGGGTAATATTATTTCATCTAAGTTGGCTACACCTACAAATGTAATATCCATTAATAACTAAATTATAAATTTTATCAACTCTCTAGTTAACTAATACTTAAGTTAACAAATGGCTAAGGATAAAATTAAACATTATCACTTAATGGTTTTTGCGTTCTTAGTTTTCCTATTTAAAAAGCTCTATTTTAATTAAGGTCTGTAACTATGAGTTTTAAAAGCCTCAAATAAATACACTTCAATTTGAGGCTTATGTTTTTATAATTTAAGTTTCTAGTTACAGCCCAACTCAGTTCTTAAACCAAACACTGATGATTCAATTGTTTGCGCGTTGTTGTAGGATAAATTTGGCATGACGTTAATACCAGCACGTAATTCAACTTCATCAATACTTACTTGCGTATTACAAAAATTATCACTGCGGCTTGCTGATTGTTCCATAATAAACGCCGATGCTTTAATTGTGCTACCAGACTGCTCCATCACAATTTTAAAATAACCACTTGGTATTGTATGTGCTTCATTAGCTTGCGGTAATACTGCAAAGTAATATTCGTACAACGGCCCGGTTACTACGTATAAATCATTGCCATTACTAACATGATTTCGCACTGCGGTTTCAAGCGTAACCCATGGGCCCTGATTTAATGCAGATGATTGCGGCGTAATATTAGAAAGCAAGTTTGTTAGTTTCCAATCAGCCGTATTACTAAAAGATGCTAATGGGACTTGATGGCCTCTATCTGTATCTATTGTTGCGTACGCATCGGTATAATCACTAGGTTCTAACGTGTAGTGGGAATATAAATCTGGATCAGCTTTCCAACTTCTATTTCTAGAGGGTCCACTCATAGTTTTGGTAGTTACATGGTATGCAACCCAATCAGCAAACTTTGTATATCTATTATTTTTTAATGTATAAATACTTCGCTCAATTGTGTTGCCATTATTTAAGCCCGTTGGGCAACCTTGTAAACAATTAGCTGCGTTTGCACCATGAGTGAAACATAAACCTGTAAGTACTATTGATGCCTTTATTATTGTCTTGATTGTTATATCCTCAATTTAAAGAGGATGAAAATTAACAGCTCATTATTACAATAATATTTAATTAACTACATGTTTTTAAACATAAAAGTAAAATAATAATATTAGCCTAGGTTATTGGTGTTAATTAAGCACAAGTTAAAAACATACAAGCGCCCTACCTATCAATTGAGTTTTAATCACCTTGAGCAGCGCTAATAACCAAAGGTCTAATGGCGAGCTGTCTCTGAATACAAAGGTTAAATTACACAGATTTTCATTATGTTAAATTGACCGCTAATCGATTTCACTAAGGTGTATAACTACAATAGCTCACCAAAAACACACATTTTCTGGCTTAATATTGAGCAAATTTTGATGTCAGATACATTTTAGGTAGGATTTTTACTTTAAATATCGTGTTTTTAACTCAGTTAAGTATAGAACGCCCATAAATCTAACAAGGCATAACTGCCTCGTTAGATTGCTAATATACAACTTTAAGATTTAAAACGTTTTACCTTTTAAAAAGTCGCCTATTAATAGAGCTATTTTTTCAGGCTGTTCATCTAAACACCAATGCCCTGTTTTTTCTAACCATACAAGTGAAGAGTTAGGAATGGTTTGCTCTAACATGGGGGCGTATTTAGGTTTTTGAAAGTTATCTTCTTCCCCCCATAAAATGAGGGTCTCATGCGGTAAGCTTTTAAGTTCACCTGCAATTGCTTGCGTGTACTCTTTATTTAAACGGCGCATATTAGCAAACAATGCAGCTTTACCTTGCTCGTTACTCCATTGTGCTAAATAAACTTTTTTTAGTTCATCAGTCATTATACTTTTATCGTATACGCCTTTAGGCATAAAATCTTGTAGTGTATTTACAAATTCATCAACCGTTGTTTTTTCCTCAATACCAGGCTCAAGTAATGGTTCAAATTCTGGAATTGGCCAAGAGTCAAAACATATACTGTCGATTAAAATTAGTCCGTTCACTTTTCCAGGGTGATTTAATGCAATCAACTGTGCAATCCCACCACCAATATCGTGTGCTGCTATATGAGCTTTAGTGATGCCAAGGGAGTCCATAAACTTGGTAATTATTCTGCACTGCGCATTAATAGAAACATCTGTATCTTCAGGCATATCTGATTCACCATAATTTAGTAAATCAGGCGCAATCACTTTGTGTGATTTAGCAAGCTCAGGAATAATATTTCGCCATAAATATTTATTGGTAGGTATACCATGCAACAATAGTAATGGTGTGCCTTCCCCTACTTCTTGATATGCAATGTGATGACCTTCAACGCTAACGAACTGTGTCTTACTCATACTAATTTTTCCTTATCAATACTGATTATAAAATTTGATTATGTATCTATAAGCAAGAGCAATTTTCATCCCACATTACGTTTTATTTTTATCTGCCAATACTATTTTTATTAATGTACGTGTATACATTGCTCTGTAGGAGGATGTTGTAATGGCAAAAAGTGTCAATTTAAATAAAACGAGCATGTAATACATAGCTTTATTTAAACTTAACTTTATAAAGTGTGAAATAAAGAGTTAGCAGTATGAAATAATTACCGTTTAGTTTTTTAAAGTTAACGATTTTTGAGAATAATAATGAGATTAAGTTATCTTAATCCCATTATTATTTGCTCAACATTAAGAAATTATCTTTTTAATTTTATTAATTAAAATGTCCTGTTTAACCGGCTTTTCAAGCATGTCATCAAAACCTAACTCTACATATTTAGCGCTGCTATTATTTTGTGCATCAGAAGTATGGGCTATAATTTTGGTAACTTTATCACTGCTATGTTTTTTGATTTTTAACATAGCATCAGTACCCGAAAGTTCTGGCATCACAATGTCCATCAAAATAATGTCATAATCATTTTGTGAAACCATTAACATTGCTTCAATCGCACTACTTGCATAATCAACTGTTAAGTTTTCGTTTTTAAGCATGGCCTTAATTACCGTCTCAACAAGCGGTTCATCATCAACAAGTAGCAACGATTTAGACTTGAGTTTGTTAGGTACAATAGGTGTAATATTATTTTTAGGGATTTCGTCAGTAACCTCATCAATATGCGTTACGTTTACCAATAACGATAAAGAAATAGTGGTTGTTTTACCTCTTTCGTTAATGTTGATAGCTTTTCCTCCTAGCATTTTAAATATTGATATAAAAAACTTAATCTCAAGTGTTGCATCTATTTCGTCATTAAAATTAATCGCTGTTTGATTTGATATTAACTTTAATTGAGATAAAAAATCATTGTTAGTAGTTAAGTTATTTATAGAAAAAATTAGATTTAAGTAGTCTCTTTTATCTTCATTTTCAATATTACTTTGAATAGTAAGCTGTGATTTATAGCTGCTTTCTAATAACTCCGTCGACAGCTGAATAACCAATTGAGATATTAGTTTTTCATCACTTACTACTGCTACTTTATTGTCTTTGTTATCTGTAATAACATTTTTTGTTTCTGAGTTTTTATTTAAAATCGATGCGCTATTACTTAGCATCTTGTTTAAGTTAATCTTATTAGCTTTTAATTTCAACTTTCCTGTTTGAGATTTATTAACATTAACAAGCTGTTGAATAACGCATTCGAGTTGTTCGCTCGCAGTATTTATATTGCCAATATGACCTTTAAAATCTGAGGCACTCATTGGTTTTTGTGCTATCTCTATAATAGATTTCAATGAGCTTAGTGGTGCTTTTAACTGCTGACTTAATCGTGTAACAAATTTTTCTTTTAATTGGTTAGATTGTTTTGACTTTTCAAGTACTTCTGCAAGCAATAGTTCTTTTTGATGCGCTTGTGTCTCATCCCTAAAGTAACACACAAAGCCACCAAAATCGGTATGCCTTTGCACTACCGTGATCCAGCGACCATCGGTAAAACCAATATCAATAAGTTGGTTGTGTTCATTTGCTAACTTGCTGTGCTCTTTATAGTGATTAATCAAATTATTTTGCTGAGCAATACTAATGATTTGGCTGTAACTTAATTGAGTATTAGGTTTAATTATTTGTGCAAAAAGCTTATTAAATGCTTCGTTAGTAATGACCGGTAACTCATTATTATTAAAGATTGCAAAACCATGTGGCAGTGCGTCAAGTGAGCTTGAAAACAATGACTCTCTATTTAAAATTAGCTTATTCTTTTGTTTAATTTCATCATGTAAGCGCTTTGGTAAACGTAAAAAGTAATATACAAAAGCAAACACTGCAAAGCCAATTAGCGCTAATCTAAATAAATCGAAGCTAGTTACTTTAGGCGTTAAAATTGGTTGATTAGGTTGTACATGTATTCTCCAGGTTGCAGGGAACCGGCTACTAGCTGCACTGATACTATTTGGTATAACGGATGCATTAATTTCACCTCTGCTACCTAACGTAAATTGCGGTGTAGTTATAAATAAATTGTAATTTTGAGTGTTTAATTTGCCTATAATAGCTTTTAAAAACTTACTAAGATCAAATGCTGTAAGTGTATATACAGAACCACTAGAAAGCTTAATTTCTGAAATTAGAAACGCAGTATCTGCAACAGTAAACACCTCCACGGATTGTTTATTAGCTCTATTGGAAAATCTATTTAACCAATTTTTAAAGCCATAGGCGGCTAAATCAAAATTGTTTTTTGACCACAATGCTAACTGATTATACTCACCATCAAACACAACAAAACCTTTGTAGTTTAGATTTTCAGAGACTTGAGTTTTTACTAAATCACTTAATTGCTTTTGTGTATAACGTGTTTGGCTTTGTAAAAAGCCAGCAACTATTTTATCTTTTTGAGTAATGTATATTGCTTGATTATCAAAGCGCTCTAAAGCATCAAAAAGGGTTTTTCTTAGCTGTTGGGTTTTAGCTGCATATTCACTTTGTTGCTCTTTTTTATCCAGTGTATAAAGCAATAAAACCGAAAAAGAACAAATCACAAGTGCTATTAAAAAAGCTACTGGGGCTAAACTAAATAAGTGCACGAACCGGTTTAGCGATGGCGCTTTTTTAGCTTCTATGGGCTGGCTTTGTGATACGTTCTTATTAATTTGGGTTTGCAAAAGTTGTGCAAACGACACAAATTGATCTTTTTGCGAACCAATTAGTGTTTTTGGAGCTAAGTCAGCAATTATTAAAATGCCTTGCACATTGTTATTAGCGCCATAAATTGGATACTGTGCATAAAACCTTACCAAGCTACTGTTTTTATTAGTAAGGTTGTCGAATAACGTATCATCAATAATGTACATTTTTTCCTGATCACACTGAAGCTGGTATGCGTTAAGCTCAAGATCAATATTGTAATGATCGTCGCTATTTATAATTTGTTGCGTATAAACAGAGCTAAAATCGACATATTTAACAATGGCCGTGTCGTAAAACTGCCTCATCAAAGCCAAAGTTTCGTTTATGTCTTGTTTAATTTCATCATTTTCTAAATTAGAAATATCATTCACGTGAAAATTATTTGGTATATTCATGGACGCTCTCCTTCACCTTTTGCAGGTGTAGAAATCCAACGAGTACTATTAGCACTTGTATGTGATGGAAGTTTTACTTTGAACGGCGCTACTAAGTTACTTAATGCAGGCTCACCTGTTACGCTATTTAATACCGGTTCAGCTGAAATAAGATTTAGCGGGGTTTCGCAATAGGTTACGCCAGGTTCAATACCTATTAGCGCAAGTGTTTGAATGATGATGTCGTTGTTTAATAAGTCTATCCCAAGTAATTCAAAAGTAGTTTCTAAAATAGTAAACACTAAGGTTTCAACAATATTCTCATCTTCTTCTAAGCGTGTACCTTCTGGGCAACAAATAGTGCCCAACTCTACATTTACGTTTGCAGCAACACCTACTAATGCTAGTGCATCTAAAGCTGTGTTTAACAAAGGCTCTACTTGCGGTAAGTAAATATCGAGTATGTCACCCTGTGATTCATAACCGGTTTGACAGCTATCACACGATTGAGACACTTGCTGACTATCTATCCCTAATAACGGATTCCCTAATGCCGTTACACCTACTAAGCAACTACTATCAGCTTGTTGTTTATCAATAGAAAAACTCTCACATGGGTTGCCTGTAACTACTTTTTGCGATACATAGCGCGATACAATTTCATCTCCTGTTGCAGGGCAAGCTAATGCAGTGCTTTTCAAAAGTAGACCTATAACACTTGAATCTAATTGCCCTATTGCGTAATTGGGCCCTTGTTGAAGTGCATTTATATAACTTACGTTGCCACTATTGACTGTTTTACTTAATCCTAAACTGTCAGATAATTCATCGCTTAACCCTTTTAAACACGGATTGCCTTGGCAATTTGGGGCGTCGTAATATACGGCTTCACGAGATGTGAAACGGTCATCACGTATGCCAATTAATGCTCGGTAGGTACTATTTGCTTGGCGGTCTGTATAAAAAATTAAAGGGGCTTGGTGTTCATCAAATCCAATGGCAATGCCCAACGGTTTATTGTTAGCATCAACCACCGTTATTTGGTTATCTACTTTAGTATGGTAGCGTTTTATTAACGCATCTCGTACTAAAATTACTCCACCAATAGACCCTATGATTAAAATGGTGATAATTAAAATTAGCTCTATGGTAAGTATATAACCGCGTTGATATTGTTTATTCATACCGCGCTCCTATAACACTTCAACTAACATTTTTAGTACGTTCATAACCTGCAAGGCCGCAGGAAAAAACACCAATACTAGAAACATAGGGAAACAAATTAATATAATCGGAAATGTTGTGTGTAACGCTTTTTTGTTTACTTTTTTGGCAAGTAATATATTTTTTTTAAGAGCAAAGCTTTCAAGTTGAGATTCAACTGCTTGAATAAGCGGTGTGCCTAACTTTGACCCAATCAACATTAGATTAGCTAGTTTTTTTATACCCGTCACACCTGTTCTTTCATATAACGAGGTAAACGCTATTTCACGATCTTTACCTGCACTTAGCTCAAATAAAAAAAGCTTTAGTTCTTTATAAAGAGGATGTTTTTTACTCAGGCCATGATCAACAGCTAATGCAAACGCACGCTCAAGTGAAAATCCAGCGCGCATGTATACTAATAAAACACTTAGAAAAAACTCTAAACTACTGTTTATTTGTTGTTTACGTTGACCTTTTCTAAATAAAAACCAAAAATCAGGGGCAAAAAAACATCCTACACATATTAGTACTGTCGCTATTTGTTTTAACTCATATCCAGTGATCTCAATTGCTGTAAAAGCGCAAAATGCTGCGGCCATTTTAAAACAATACATACTCAATAATATTTTGTTTATTTGAAAACCAGCTTGTCTAAATTGCTTTTTAGAAATAACAATCAGTGGGTACCAGTTAATATCTCTTTTAACGGGTTGTTGAACTTCAGCTTTCAAAGATTGCTTTTGAATATGGATAAAAGAACCCATACTCATTAGTAGCCCTACTAATAAAAATATATCTATCATAGCGTTACCCTCAAGCTTAAACGTAACCATAAAAAGCCGAACAACTGACATAATACGGCTACAGTTATAAATGCCATTCCGTTAGGGTTATTTAAAAGTGGGTCAAACCACGTTGGGTCGGTGTAGTTAAAAAGTGGTACTAACGCGTATGGTAAAATACCGCTAAACACAGCAGCATACTTGGTGCCCGACAGTTTTGCTTTAAGCTGTTGGCGGTCTAGCGTTCTCAAAGCCATCATTTTACATACGCTTTTTAACATATCAGTTAAGTCGCATTGGCTTTGTGTGTGCGTAATAATACTGTGAGCAAAAAGCCTAACTGTTTCGCAGTTGTAGCGCTGTATTAATGGGTAAAACGAGCTTTGTGCATCGCTTCCCATAGTCATACGTTGAACAAGTAAGTGGCTTTGTGCTTTTATATAGCTATCGGCATGTTCATCAGCAAATTGCATGGCTTGTTGAAGTGACATGCCTGTGCTTAAGCAAGATTGAACAGTTTCTATGTATTCTAAAAATAAATGCTCAAATTTCGCTAGTTTGTAATGGGCTAAATCAATTACAGTTATAAAGCAGCTAATAAATACCACAATAGATAATATTAATGCGCTGGTAGATGCCTCAGGGTAATACTGCTTTGCTATAAACCAGGTACTGCTTGCTGCAGAGCAAGCAACACTTATAAACAGTGCATTGCTTATATTGAGACCTAGCACTCTTAGTGAAAGTGTTAAAATGTCTTTTTCTTCAAGTACATCAATTTCATTAGATACACTTGTAGTGGCTCTTTTAACGTTTAGAGTTATAAAAATACTTAACGCTAAAGTCAGCGATATGATACTGGCTATGGCAAGCAGGTAGTCAAGTTTACTCATAATGACTCCCCTTCATTGTGAACTAACAACGCTTTTAATTGTTTTTCGTTAGCGCCTTGGTTTTTCATAAATTCAATAACACTTGAATTTTCAATATTGCTTTTATTTGCTTGCTCTGTACTGGTTGCACTAAATAAAGAGCTAAATTGGGCGTGGCCATTAACGCTTTTTATTTCCCCAATACTTTTTAAAGAACGTACTCCGTTGGTAGTTCTTGATACATGTACAATCAACTGAATACTCGAAGCGATTAATGCACTCGTATGATTATCACTAAGCTGTGCGTTGTGTAACTGCACCAATGTAGATAAACGAGTTACAGCATCGCTTGCACTGTTTGCGTGTATTGTTGTCATTGAGCCCTGGTGGCCACAGTTCATTGCTTGTAGCATGTCTATTACTTCACCAGATCGCACTTCACCTACTAATATTCTGTCAGCGCGCATTCTTAGTGCTGCTTTAACTAAATCTCGTAAGCTAACAGCGCCCTTACCATCGCTGTTTGTATCATGCGCTTCAAGTTGAACAACATGGTTGTGATGCAAGTTAAGCTCAGCACTTTCTTCTATTGTTACAACACGTTCGTTAGGATTGATTGAGTTTGCAAGTACGTTAAGTAGCGTGGTTTTACCCGCGCCTGCATTACCACACACTAAAATGTTTACACCTAACTTAACGGCGGTTTTTAAAAAAGTAAGGGTGTTTTTAGATAAAACATTATTAGATATTAAAAAATCATCGTTAATTTTTTTATGATTAAACTTTCTTATAGAAACGATTGCAGCACTTGTGCAAGCAGGAGGTACAACAATATGCACCCTGCTACCATCTTTAAGTTTGCCATCGACTATTGGCATTAACGCATTTACCTGACGACCGCAGCTATCAAGTAAGCGGTCAACAAAGCGGCGAAGGTGGCGCTCATCATCAAACTTACTCGCGGTACATAGCAATTTGCCTTGCTTATCTACCCAAATATTTTGTGTGTCGTTAATTAAAATGTCGCTCACTTGATCATCGAGCATAAACTGGGCAATAGGCCCTAAACCTTGAATTTCATCATAAACGGCTTGCACTACTTGTGATTGTTGGTGGGAATTAAAAGAAGATTGCTCAAATTCATCTATATCAGCACAAAGCGCTGCTATTTTTTCAAGTACGCCTTGCGATAAAAGTGCAGTAGGATCTTGTTCGTATTCTTCTATTACTGCATCGTGTAAAAGCTTTTTAAGCTCTTCAAATGTGCTTAAACTCGTTACAACTTCTTGAGACTTACTTGATAAGTTAAACATATATACTCACTTAGCCACATACACAGCTTCGTTTTTCACACCTTTAACAACTTCAATAGTGCGACTGGTTTGTAATCTTGAAAAGTTTTGTAATCTGCCTTGCTCGATGTCGTAAGCACTATGAACAATAATAGATACTTTATCGTCTAAATCGATACCTGCGAGTGAGTAAACATCTTTTGGTAATACAGCTAAAACCAACGATACACCAGCAGAATCAGAAGGTTGCTTACTTGATAAGTTATCCATCATGCCTGGTTTTTGTCCATTACTTTTAGGCCCTTTTGACACACCAATAAGCTGCACGTCTCGTGCTACTGTTCTAACTAGGCGATTTGTCTTAGCTACAATATCTAAGCGGTCTCCTTTGTGTACTCTTGATAATGGAATATCTAAAGTATTTAACTTTAGTGTGTAAAGTACTCGGCCTGCTGGAATTGCTTCGGATAAGTTTTGACTTTTAGCTTGAACAAAATCTGTTTCAAAAAGAGGCTGTTCAACCATTTTGTTTGTAGCTAGTTGTTTGCCTATAAGTGCACGAGGGTTTTGAATGCTTAGCGCCATATTTGTATAGTTGCTTGGATCAATTTCTTTTTGAGCTACATCATTAACACTAATTGTTTGCCCTGCAGCCATGTTTTTATTAACCACCCATGCGCTGACTAAATCTTGCTCGTTTACCTGTCTTATACCTAATGCTGAAGCCAACATGCCAGAGGTGATAAGTAAGGTCAGTGCTGCTGTAGTAGCACCTTTGTTATTTTTACTTTTCATAATAATCCTCCTGACAAAACTTCACTGCCACACATTTGTGGCAGTGTGCTTAAACCTTTTATACAAACTAATTACCTTGCGATCCGCCTGCTGCTGTACGAGTAGCTGCATCACCGCTTGGTGTCGCATTAATAAGCGCTGCGCTTTCGCTAAAGTCTGAAGCAACAAAAGTAAATGAACTGCCATCACCAGCGTATACATCAACCGCATCTACATAACCTGAGCCAGAAACTTCAGCTGTGCCTTCTGCGTTGATCATTCCATCAAAAACATAACTTTGATCTAATGAGCCAATTGCTTCAGCTACATCTTCAAGTTCGCTTGTTACTGAATCACGTAACGTCGATAAGCCAATTACAAGTGCAGCAACCATAGAAGTTGAAAGAATGATTAGTTCTGAAGTAAGTACAAAACCTTTTTGCTTTTTGCTGATTGAGTTAATTTTCATAGATTTCATAATGTTCACCTTAAATATGTAAGAGCTTATGCTCACTTTATATATAGCGAAGACCGTGCCAAATATAAAATCACATAATTTCAATAGGTTAAAACCAAATTGTTACTAGTAAGTTAAATCTCTTCGATATGATTCGCATTTTGCAAATCAATATTAAATTAAGTAATTTATTAGCGATTAAAAATTGTATTAAAAACGAACAGCTAAATTGAAATTTAAAACCGAATTGCGAACAAAGGATCATATTTTTAAGGCGTGTATATTATTTAAGTATAACCATGCATTAAGATTTAGCTCTTACTTAAAAGCTTTTATAAAAGTATTGTGCTGCATAACGTTAAGGCTTGTTTAGAGGCTTAGTTGATGATTATGCAAAAATCGTCTTGCGAAGATAACCAGGTAAAGTGTATAGATATTTAATGTTGAGCATCAGTGGGAAGAGCCAAGCTCAAAATAGTGATTAAATGATAAATGAGCAGGTTTCAACCCTAATAAAAAAGGCCTTTCGGCCTTTAAGTAAATAATACTAAGCTAAAAATATATTAGCTTGTGCAGTTACCTAGCACCGATAGCTTGGCATAACGTGCTACAGCGTACTTATGGGTAGCATCGTGATTAATTGCTTGATCGTAGTAATTGCACGCTAACGAGTTATTTTTTGTCGCTTCTTCAATTAAGCCTTTGTGGTAAAAGTAACTACTTTTAGTCACCCCAAATTTGTAAGCTAATTCAAGATAGTTTGCTGAAATAACGTAGCCTCCTTGTGCATAATGTATTGACGCCATTTGTAGATAAGGCGAAGCCTCAGTGCCAAAAACGTCAATGGCATATTGAGCAACTTTTTTTGCCTTAGTAAAGTTGCCTTGATCTATTGCTAATGAAATACCAAGCGTTAATGTATTTAAAGGCGGATTAGGTAAATTCAGCAGCTGATTAACAATCTGTTGGGCTTGCGTGTTCCTACCCGTTTTATAATAGCTATAGGCACTAACTGATAAGATAGCCGTATTATTAGGGTGCTCAAGTAGTAACTGGTTTAACTCATGAACTAACGCAAGGCAATTAACAGCTTCAGCGCCTTCACATTTAAGCGGTGCTGATTTTAATTGGTATTTTGTTACAATATCGTTTAAAGCATCATATGGGTTTACACTTGGTGCGTAATCAATGTGCGCACAGCCTGATAAGCTCAACATAAAGAATAAAATGAACGTTCTCATAATCCTTGCTCCTGTAAATAGCTTATTAGTTGGGTATCAACATCAGCTTGTTGCCAAGCACGTAAACTGTTTACGGGCTCTCGTACTAAATTTGGTGTGACAACAATAATTAATTCTCTGTTGTTTTCGCTTTTACTCGTGGTTTCAGTAATTTTACCTAGCATGCTATTGCCGTTAGCATCCGGAACAAAATCATGGCTAGAGTTATTGTCGGTGCTGATCAGCCCACCAATAATCAAAGGTTGGCCATCTTGTAAGCGTGTAGAAGTCTGCATACTGCGCGTGTTAAACGCACTACTATTAAGGCTGCTGCCTGTGCTGTCGGCAATTTCAGCCGTAAGTGTAGTATCAGGTAATGAAATCACTGGGTTTAGATCAAGCGTAATACGGTCTTTATCATCGACTAAGGCACGAACACTAAGCTCTACTCCAAACGATTTAAACTCAGTACCACTAAACACCGACCCACTATTACCTTGTTGACCGCTAGTAACACCTGAAGGGCTGTAACTTGTGGGCACTGGCACTTCGCCGCCAACTTTAAACACTGCACTTTCACCGGCTAGCACAGTTAATGTTGGACGTGAAAGTGTGCGTGATATGCCCTCTTGCTCCAACAATGAAAACAGCATATCAATAGCAAATTGCGACGTTGAAAGTTGTAGGTTGTTAGTTAATTGCCCACCAATTAATTGTAATGCGTTTTCTATACTGGCAGATCCTGATTCGCGATTAGCCATCCCCTCAAGCCCAAATAAACCTTCCTGTTTTTCGTAGCCGTTAGAAAGTACGCTAATATCAGGACGCCATTGTTTTAAACGACGTTGATTAACTTCATAAAGCTGCACAGAAACGCGTACTTGTGGTAAGTCTTCAACTTCAATACTTGAGAGTACTTTACCGCCAGCTACAGATAATAAAGTAGCTCGCGCTACGTTTGAGCTAACGTTACTTAAATTTAAACCTGAGTCTTCACTTAATAACCCACCAGATTCGTTAGCTAATACTTCAATAGCGCTGGTTTCATTTTGAGTCGCACTGCTCATCAACCCATTGGGGTCAAGTGGTGAGCCTTGGGTTTGCTGTGCTTGCTCTGGTTCAAACAATTTATTAACCGTATTTAATAAGCGTACTAGCTCTATTTGATTTTTTACTGTTCCTGAGAGCATAAATACATCATTTTCATCGTTTGAAAGCTCATCAACAGATATACGTTTAATTAGAACCTTATCGGCGCCCATAGATTTTAAAACTTGCGCTATGCGTTCTTCTTTCGGTTTAGGAGCCTGCGTTACTTTAATAAGATTTATGATTGCTACTTTGCTAGAGCTTTGCGCTGCACCACCATTTAAATTACCCATTCCCTGAAGGCGTTGAGCAAGTGAGTTAAACATGCCTTGATTAGGGTTTGAGGTAATAACAGGCTGCGAGGACTGAGCGCTACTTGCGTACAAATAATTTTTAGCGGCTTCATGCGCTGCATGGCGATAATTTAGCGTAGGCACTTCACCTCTTAAAACAACTGCGTGTCTGTCTGGTGCGATAGTTAATTGTACATTTGGGTGTATATCATTTAGTGCATTTTCAAGAACGCTGTAGTCTTCGGTTACACCAAGTAAAAATGTTTCAGAGCTGTTATCGTCATACCACACCATCATAGATGTACGGCCAAGCTTTTTGGCTAATATTAATAACTCTCTGCCATCAACAACATTTACATCAAGCGTCGTTTCATGACCGAGCGCAACACGAGAAATATCTCGGTTAAACACAAAGCGAGTATGTGTCCACTTAACGAGATGGGATACTTTTTTTACACGTTCACCATTTGCATTTTCTATGTAATTTAAATTACTTTGTTGTGCTTGTGCCCAACCTGGCAAAAACAGCAATATAACGATAATAGCTCTAAACATACACACGTCCTCATTTATGCTTTGTTTAAACATTGCAATTATAGAGCCAGTGGTTATTTTACTTATGTATCAGTTATTTGCGGGGTTTTAAAGAGGGTTTTAGAAGACTTTTATTAATTTGGTTTGCAAAATGCAAATAATGTTAGGAGTAATTGCACAGTGCAAAACACTGTGCAATAAAAATTAGTGTAGCGCTGCAGTAAATGGAATGCTTGCGCAAATTTCGGCTTCTGCAATGAGTAGTTCTTCAAGTCGTACATCTACTTCTTCTTTTTCAAAGTATTCATACGCAAGCTCTACAAATAAGTTTTTATGTTTTTCTTCTGATTTAGCAATCGCAGCATAAAAGTCTTTTTCTTTACCCTCTGGAAGTGCTTGAGCTACCAGCGAAAAACGCTCATGCCCGCGCGCTTCAATAACACCGCCTACTAACAGCCGATCCATTAAAAAACCATCACGACCGTGTCTAAATAAAGCACGAATTTGTTTAATGTACGGATCTTTTTTATCGTCGCCTAAGTTAGTATCACGCTCAATAAGTAGCTTAAGCACTTGTTTAAAGTGAATTAGCTCTTCTAGCGCAAGGTCGGTCATCGCTTTTACAAGTTTACGTTTGTCTGGGTAATGCGAAAGCATAGACATAGCCATACCCGATGCCTTTTTTTCAGCAGCGGCATGGTCTTGTAAAAAAGTATTAAAGTCGGCTAAAACAACTTCGGTCCATTCAAATGGGGTTTGGTATTTTAATTCAAACATTTTCTGTACTACTTAAAAAAATAATGCGGGGATTTTAGCGTATTTTGTATTAAAAATCTTGGTGCAGTTGGCAAAATTAAATCTGATAAGGCAAATGTTTATCAATGCGCCCTTTCGCCGTCGACTCTACTTTTAAGGTGTGCTTTATATCATTCCAAGCTGTTACTTTTCCGCCCATATTCATTTTTTCAAAATCTGTTTTATCACTTGTTGATCCTAAAAAATCACACAACAGTTTGTAACTTGCAGGTTTGGCTATATCAATGGATAAAAAATCTTGCTGACGATTTTTAAAGTAGCGCTTGGCTGATTCACAATGGCTGTTATAACAATTTTCTAAATAATCATCATCGTTAATATTTTCAAGCGAAAACTCACTAAAGGTATTTAAATAACAGCGCTTAATATGAATGTTAAAACCACCATCGCCGCGCGTTAAATTAGTATGCATACGCGTTAAAAGCTGTTTAATAGAAGGCAACCAAGCACTTAGTTCGCGCTCTAGGTAAATAAATTTAGAACCCGGATAATGTTTATCGAGCGCTTGGTAGTCATTGAAAATAGGCGTATCGGCAATTGCTATGGCATTTTTAAAACAAGCCTGCGTGTAAGCAGTATGCGCTGTTGCAATGCCAAGCTCTAAAATTGCATGGCACACACTTGTTGTGCCAGTACGCGGAAGGCCCATTATAAAAACTTTATTCATTTAACTATTACGAGTAACAAGTAATAAAAATGCGCTAATAACCATCACTAAAAATGTGGCTATAGCGCCTATTTGGCGATACTTTAAATTTGCTTCTACAATGCCTAAATTATGAAACACGCGCCCTATCAATAACGCAGCACCTAATATATTACAGTAGTGACTAGCTAGGCCTTGGTATTCTGCTAAAAAAAGCAAAATAATAGTAAAGGGTACGTATTCCATAAAGTTTGCATGGGCACGCACGGCACGTTGTAATTTAATATTACCGTTATCACCAAGTGATATTTGCTCTTTTCTACGCACTTTAATGACATTAAAGCTTAAATAAACGTAGTAAAACGCAAGTAAAGCAGCATAAGTTGAAATGATCACAGTGTATTCCTGTTATTTATTATTTGAATTTTGCTCAAGCTGTTAGGCTCGCAATTTTAAGCGCTGATAATACCATATAATTTGATAAGCATTATCAGAAGTTTACTTAGCAAATATGCTAATGTAGTGAAATAAATTTTTAAGTCCGCATAAGGATTATATGTTTGTACCACGCAAAGTAGCTGACCGTTATCGTGAAATGATAAACAGTATTGGCTTTTACCCTTCGTTTTTATCTGTTGGCTTTTTATTGTTTGCAGTTATAACTATGTCTCTTGAGTACGTAGCACCTATTGAGCAATTAAAGTCTTTTATATCGGTGGTATTAGTTGATAGCGCTGAAAACGCACGTACTATTTTAAGCACACTCGCTGGCAGCATTATATCGCTTACCGTATTTAGTTTTTCAATGGTGATGGTGGTTTTAAACTCAGCTAGTGCGAGCCTATCCCCCCGTGTTGTACCTGGGCTTATTACCCGTAAGTCTCACCAAATGGTGCTTGGTTTTTATTTAGGTAGCATAATTTACTCAATTATTATGCTTATCAATATTAATAAGCTTGAAGGAGGCGATACAGCCATACCCTCTTTAGGGGTTTTATTTGCGCTGGTTTTTGGTTTGATATCGCTGGGGTTGTTTGTATTTTTTATCCACTCTATTTCTAAAGCAATACAGGTTGATAACGTATTAAATGGCTTATTTAGACAAACCAAAACAGAGATAAAAAGCATACAAGCAAGACAAACAGAGTGCCCTTTTAATGACTTCCCAGACTTTACTCAATGGCATTCAATTAAAAGTACCACTGAGGGTTATTACAAAGGCGTTCATACAGACAAACTGTGTGCGCTTTTAGAGCAAGAGAACATACGTATCTATATTTCTGTTAATCAAGGTTACTTTACAGTTAAAGGGTATCCGTTTTTAAAATGCGATAAAGACATCTCAGCAAATGAAGAGCTAATTGCTAAAATTTTAGACTGCTTTATTTTTTATATAGAAGAGTATATTAGCGATCATTATCGTTATGGTTTAACGCAAATTTCTGAAATAGCGGTGAAAGCAATGAGCCCGGGTATAAACGATCCGGGTACTGCGGTTAAATCTATTGATATGCTAAGTATTTTGCTTATTAAGCGCTTAGAGCTTAGTGACACAAATTACTCGTTTAAGCACAGCGATAACGATCCGCTATTATTTATACACGAAACAAGTTTTGATGAGCTATTACACGATAATTTTACGCCACTGCGTAATTACGCTAAAAGCGATGCCTATGTAATGACTAACGTGCTTGAAGCATTTAAAAATATTTTGTTTGTGGCTCATAACGATGAAGATGCGCGTAATAGTTTGTTTAACTATTTAAACGCCATAGTAGATGACATTAATGAGCAAGTGACGAATGAGTACGACAGGCGTGAAATTAAAAATATGCTTAATTCAATAGCCCGAATAAGTGAGCAACAAGGCAAGGAGTTAGTGGCGCGTTTTGAGCGCCACCAAAATTAATTAAAGTTCAGATGACAGTGCGTACAGTTATTCTATAAAGTAAACAGCATAGCTTGAAGCCGTCACTTTTATTTCTCCGGCATGGTAGGCATCGGGTACAAAGTTATCTGGTGCGCTATCTGCTTTCATCATTGTTTGCTCGGCGCGCATATAAGGCTGAGATGGCACATTCATTGGGCTAAGCGAAGCTGTATAAAGCCCTTTAAGCTGCACGCCGTAGTCTTCACTAAATTCTTTTGCCGCATCGCGGGCATCTTTAATAGCAAGCTTTTGCGCTTTTTTATGAAGCTCATTGTAATTACTGGCTAAAAATTGTGTTTGGTTAATTTGGTTTATCCCGTTGTTTACTAAGCTTTGTAATAACTCCGGGTATTTATTTATATCGGTTAGTTTTAAAGTGAGTGTGCGCGACACTCTAAAGCCTTTAAAATCTTGTGACCCCGATGTGCGGTTATATTGGCTTTCACGATTTATTGAAATATGGCCTGCATTAATATCCCCTTCTTTTACCCCTACCTGTTTAACTAATTTAATTGCTTTAGCCATTGCGGTATCTGTTTTGTTTTTAGCTGCAATGAGATCTTTATCAAGTTCAGTAATACCAACACTTAGCTGAACATAATCAGGCATTGTCGTTAAGGTTGCTTCACCTTTAACATAAATATGAGGGGCATCTGGTGTTGAGGCTGCGAGTGTATTAAAGCTAAACGCTGTTAGTGCTAATGCACTGCCTAAAAAGAGTGTAAGTGTTTTCATAGCGTTATCCAGTATATTTTGTTAACTCTATTAAAGAGCCTACGTGGTTAATAATAAATGAACAAGCACAAAAAAACAGGCAATAGCCTGTTTTTTGTTATCAGCTGTAATTAAACACTACAGCGTTTGTAGTTACGGTATTTAGGTAACCAGTAATTTCTATCAATAGCAGCCCATAGCGCATCATCAGATAACTCAAGTGCTACGCCCTCTTCTATCGCTTTTTTAGCAACAGCAAAAGCAATACGTTTACTTAGCGTTTCAATTTCTGTAAGCGCTGGTAGTAAGCTACCTTTACCTGTATTTGCACGAGGAGATGACTCCGCTAACATTTCACTAGACACACTTAGCATTGCATCTGTAATACGTGTCGCTTTTACCGCTATTACACCTAAACCAATGCCAGGGAAAATATAGCTGTTGTTACACTGTGGAATTGGGAATTTTTCACCGTTATATTCAACAGGATCAAACGGGCTACCCGTTGCGACAAGTGCTTTCCCGTCTGTCCACTCAATCACATCAGCTGGGTGCGCTTCTACCTGCTTAGATGGGTTACTTAATGGGAAAATAATCGGCTGTTCGCAATTAGCGTGCATTGCACGAATAACTTGCTCAGTAAATAAACCAGGCTGGCCAGATACACCAATTAAAATATCAGGTGCCGCACAGTGCATAACATCTAATAGTGATGCGTATTCACCGCTGTAAGTCCATTCGCTCAAGCTTGCAGTAGGCTGCGCTAGGGCTTGTTGAAAATCACGTAAACCTTCCATACCCTCAGATACAAGACCAAATCGGTCAACCATAAATACTTGGCTACGTGCTTGTGCTTCGCTAATGCCTTCAAATACCATTTGGCTAATAATTTGCTCAGCAATACCACAACCTGCAGAACCTGCGCCAACAAAAACAACTTTTTGCTGGCTAAGCGTAGACCCTTTAACACGACATGCAGCAAGTAAAGACCCTACTGTAACAGCCGCAGTACCTTGAATGTCATCGTTAAAACTACATATTTCATTGCGGTAGCGCTTAAGTAACGGCATTGCATTTGGTTGTGCAAAATCTTCAAATTGAAGTAATACACTTGGCCAACGGCGTTTAACTGCTTTAATAAATAAATCTAAAAACTCATCGTACTCGTCTTGCGCAATACGCTTATGGCGTGCGCCCATGTACATTGGGTCGTTAAGAAGTTTTTCGTTATTGGTACCTACATCTAGCATTACCGGTAACGTATAAGCTGGGCTAATGCCGCCACACGCTGTGTAAAGCGATAATTTACCAATAGGAATACCCATGCCACCAATACCCTGATCGCCTAAGCCTAAAATACGCTCACCGTCAGTTACTACAATTACTTTTACTTTACCTTTAGTTGCATTACGCAAAATGTCGTCAATTTGAAAGCGGTCTTCATACGAAATAAACAAGCCTCGCGCACTACGATAAATATCTGAGAATTTTTCACATGCATCGCCAACGGTTGGCGTGTAAATAATAGGCATCATTTCTTCAAGATGATCGCGCACTAATCGGTAGTACAGCGTTTCGTTATTATCTTGAATTGCACGCAGGTAAATATGCTTATTTAAGTTTTCGGTAAAGCTAGAATACTGCTGATAACAACGCTCTACTTGCTCTTCAATAGTTTCAAAGCGTGGAGGAAGTAAACCAGCAAGATTGAAATTTTCGCGTTCTTTTTTACTAAAGGCACTGCCTTTGTTTAATAGCGGCGTTTCAATTAGGCCAGGGCCAGAGTGATGAATGTATAAGTAATTAGGATCAGTATTAGTTGTCATATTTCCAGGCTTTAACGGAGTCTTAAGTTATGATCTGTCATTATCATTGTTAAAGGTTTAATTGCAATGACAATTAAGCTTGTCAGACCATTGAGAGAAACACATGCAGGCCTCACTGCCTGCATGTGCATTATACATAAATTAAAATTTGATAGTGGCGTTTTTCTCTGTTAAATCAGATACCGCAACACCTTCACGGCGTGGGTCGGCACCGCCAAATAACGTATTATTTTTAACTTCAACCGCATGCAAACCAGAATTTAAATCAATTACACGTACATTATGACCGCGTTTTGTAAGCCCAGGTGCAATAGCTTCAAGGTCTGTGCCTTTTTCAAGACTAGTATAATCGTTACGATTAGTCGTGCGCGGCAAGTTTATAGCCTCTTGCGCAGTTAAATTCCAATCAATAACGCCTACTACCACTTGGGCAACGTAATCAATAATACGACTACCACCAGGTGAGCCTACTACCAAACGTAAGCTGCCGTCTTTATTAAATACCATTACCGGCGACATAGAGCTGCGCGGGCGTTTACCTGCTTCTACACGGTTTGCTACTAACTTACCGTTTTTACGAGGAGAAAGTGAAAAGTCGGTAAGTTGGTTATTTAATATAAAACCATTGACCATAACTGTAGAGCCAAATGCCATTTCAATTGAACTGGTCATTGAAACAGCATTACCTTTTGAATCAACGATAGACACATGCGAAGTCGACGGCAGCTCATACGAATCATCCATTGCGTAACTTAAATAACTAACCGGATTACCTGCTACTGCTTTAGTATCTTGCTCGGTTATAAGTTTTGCACGAGATGCGATGTAATCTTTGTTTAAAAGCTCTTTTGTAGGCACTTGAGTAAAATCAGGATCGCCCATGTACATATTACGATCGGCAAAAGCAATACGTGATGCCTGGCTAAAGTAATGAATCGCTTTTTCGCCGTTTGGTTTAAGCGCGCTCATATCTTTGTGCTCTAATAGCCCAAGCATTTGTAGCACAGCTACACCACCGCTACTTGGCGGAGCCATTGAACATACGTTATATGCGCGGTATTCAATACACACGGCATCGCGTTCTTTACTTTCATACTCAGCTAGGTCTTGTACGCTAAGCTTACCAGGTGCAATTTTAGAGTGCTGAACTGCATTTACCATTTGCTTGGCGTTATCGCCTTTGTAAAATGCATCAATGCCTTGTTTAGCAATGTCTTTGTATAAATCAGCAAGTGGCTGATTTTTTTTAATCGTACCTGCTTCAATCAATTTACCATTTGGATAAAAATATTCGTTGATAACTGGCATGCTAAGTACACCCGGGTTTAACTGACGCGCTAATAGGCCATGTAAACGGGGTGATACTTCAAAGCCTTGCTCTGCAAGCTCTATAGCGGGTTTAAAAAGTGCTTGCCAAGGTAATGTGCCATATTGCTTATGCGCATTGGCAAATGCGTGCAAAATACCTGGTACACCAACAGAGCGACCACCAACAACGGCTTCAATCCATTTTACGGCTTTACCGTGCTTATCTAAAAACAGTGTTTCATCTGCATTGGCGGGTGCAGTTTCACGGCCATCAAAGCTGGTCAGTTTATTGTTTGCTTTGTTGTAGTACATCATAAATGTACCGCCACCAATCCCCGACGACTGTGGTTCAACAAGTGTAAGTACAAGTTGAGTAGCAATAGCAGCATCAACTGCGCTACCACCTTTAGCTAAAATTTGTTGACCCGCTTTAGACGCATATGGATTTGCTGCCGCAACCATATACTTTTCACCGGTAACCAATTGCTTTTGTGTAATGGCAGTAGTGGCTTCTGGTTCGCGTGTTTCGACTTGAGTTGGTTTGGCTATTGTTGGCAGCGTTACTGCACACAAGCCAATGGCAAATAATGAGTTAAGTTTAAAATGCATAAAAATACTAAAAACACTTAATTACGTAGTTGTATTTGGCATCTTAAAGTTAAACGGGCACAATATGCAAAAATTTTGACTAAAAAATTACAATAAAATGCTTAATTTACCTTTTCAACCTCGTTATTTATTACCGCCATTATTCTTGATGCTTTTTAGTACCATTTTTGCTGCATTTGATTTAAATAATTTACTTGAATTTAACCGAAGCCTTGTCGAACAAGGTGAGTTATGGCGAATTTTTACCAGTCAGTTTGTACATGCTAATTGGGCTCATTTAGGCTTAAATTGCAGTGGTATACTTCTTATTTGGCTACTTCACGGCGAATACTCCACACCATTACGGTATACCACTAATATCTGCTTACTGGCTCTTTGGTGTGGACTCGGTGTTTATTGGTTTTGTCCAAGCATTCATATTTATACTGGGCTCAGCGCCCTACTTCATGGTGTAATTATTTGGGGCGCAATTAAAGATGTCACGTTAGGGCTTAAGTCGGGTTATTTGTTGTTTGTAGGTGTATGGATAAAAATAGCGTTTGAGCAATTTAGTGGCCCAAATGCCGACATAGGTAAGTTAATAAACTCAACTGTTGCAATAGATGCGCATTTAATTGGTGCTGTAGGCGGCACATTGCTTGGCATACCTTTAGCGATTAAATACTTAAAAAATTGCGATTAAGCTTTTAAATATTAATAAAAACGCCGCGTTAACTAACGCGGCGTTTTTATTTTTATACTTTAATTTAAAAATTTAAGATTAAAGCGTTTCTTTAAATAGCTTATGAATGCGGCGGTATTCATCTAACCAGCTAGAAGGCTGCACAAAGCCATGCGGTTCCACTGGGAAAATTGCCGTTTCAAAGTTTTGTTTTTTAAGCTCAATTAAACGCTGTACTAAACGCACTGAGTCTTGAAAAAATACGTTATCGTCAACCATTGGGGCATTAATCAACAAGCGTTTATTTAATCCCTCAGCGTAGTAAATTGGTGAGCTTCGCTCGTAAGCGATAGGGTCTACATCCGGGTGATTCAAAATATTCGCTGTGTAACCTGTGTTGTAATGTGCCCAATCGGTAACTGGGCGAAGCGCCGCACCCGATTGAAACAACTCAGGTGCTGTAAACAATGCCATAAAGGTCATAAAGCCACCGTATGAGCCACCATATGTACCTACCGCTTTAGTATCAACGTTCGCATTTTGTGCCATCCATTTTACACCATCAGCTAAATCTTGTGTTTCAGGCGTGCCCATTTGACGATAAATAGCTGTTCGCCAATCGCGTCCATATCCTTTTGAAGCACGGTAATCCATGTCCATTACTATATAGCCTTCATCAGCAAGTAATGAATGAAACATAAATTCACGAAAGTACACCGAAAAACCCATATGAGAGTTTTGTAAGTAACCAGCACCGTGATTAAAGATGACTGCTTTACGTGTTTTACCTGTCTCCCCTTCTACGTAATCACTTGGGTAATACACTTTTGCATAAATAGGTTGATCCGTATGGCTCGATGGCACAGCAACAATTTTAGGTGCTGTGAGCTTTTTAGCTAAAAACTCATCAGAAACTGTATGTGTTAACTGCGTAGCAGTAGTATTTGCCTTAGCATCAGCAACGTAAACTTCTGCTGGCATCATTATAGTAGAGTGATTAAGAAGTAACTTGCTTTCATCTGGGCTTAGCGTGTAATCAGTCATACCGTTTAAATCGGTAACTTGCTCATTAGTACCCGTTTGCGGATCAACACGATAAATTTCATAAAGGCCTGGATGTTCAATATTTGCTTTATAGTAAATTGCGCTGTTGTCACTTGTTAGCGTTAAGTTTGATACTTCAAATTTACCTTGTGTTAGCGCGGTTGCTTTACCATTTATTGGCTTTTTATAAAGCTGGCTGTAGCCAGATTCTTCTGAAAGGTAATAAAGCGTATTTGAATCATGTAGCCAACCAAAATTGTTAAACGCATACGCAATCCACGCGTCATCATGCAAGCGGTGTTGCGATACAAGTTTATTACTTTCAAAGTCTACCGTTGCTATCCAGCGGTCTTTGTTATCCCACGCTTCAAGCATAATGGCGACTTGTGAACCATCATCGTTCCACACTATTGGACTTTGCTCAAAACCCCAGTCCATAATTAAATTAATACCACGTGGTGTTTTTTCAGATTTATATGTTTTGCCATCACGTGCATAGTTTTCTTTTTTAACTTTTGCTAAAACGTCTTCATCAAAACCCGGTAACGTGTCAAAGCTAAGTGTTTTTTGCGTTTTATCAGCTAAGTTAATGTAAACAAGCTCTGAGGTTTGCTCTTTTGCATCAGCCACACGGCGGCGTGCTTTTTTAGGCTCTATTGTCGCATCATTTGTAATGTAGTTAGGCATAATATCGCCTTCACCACGCCATGATTGCTGCTTTTGAACAACCACTATTAACGCATCACCATTTGGCGAAAGCTGAACTTCTTTAACGGTATTGCCATCGCCAAGGTAGTAACTTGTATTTGCAATAGAGCTATTTTGATCGTTAATTTGCTCGTTGCGAGTTTGCTTATCTTGCTTATTTTTTTGTTGTAGTGCTACAAACTCAATAAGCTTGTGCTGTTCTTTAGCTATGTAACTACTTGGTTCTTGTAGCCCTTTTGGTTCATCGGCTAATTTTAAATTAGCAATCTCTGTTGTTATGCCTGTTTTTAAATCAACCTTAAAAAACACATTACCTTGGCGGTAAACTAAATCACCATTATTTAAAAACTGTGGTTTAGATTCGCTAGCTGACGTGGCGGTAATTTGTTTAAGTTCACCCGTTTTTAGATTTTTTACAAATACATTGCCTTTAAAAGTGTATGCAGCGAGAGTTTTATTTTTTGAATAAACAGCTTTTGATGACCCAATCGTATGCAATTTATCAAGCGCAATTTGCTGCGCTGTTTGACTTGTAATTGATTGGCTATATAGATCGCGAAGCGTGCTACCTTGCTGTTTTTGAGCATAAATAATAGTTGAAGAATCTAAACCCCAATAGGCATTTTCAGGCTTGTTACCCATCCAATCAGGATCGGCCATTGCTTGTTCAAGCGTGATATTTTGCGAGCCTACATCGGCTGGTGTATTTACAACCGCAGCAACTTTAGTTGCTGGTAAAGCGCCTTGCTGTGAAGAGGAAGTATTAGCGGTAGCACTACAACCTGCAAGCATAACACTTGAGGCGACGGCCAATGCCACTAACGTTTTTGATGAAGAAAAATTAAAAATCATAGTGCTTCTATACGGTTATTATAATTAATCCATATTTAAGCAGAAGCACATAAGTTATTGCAATTTTTTAAGATAAACAGCTATTTAATAGGGTAAAGCTCCGTTTACTCTACAATTAAGTCTAGCCAAACCAAACGATGATCGCTTGATGCGTTTCTATCTTTAATTAAACGGTACTCATTACTTGATTTAGTGGGCCAAAAAACACCGCCACTTTTTACTTTAAACCCATACTGTGAAGGCAATACGTAATCAACACGTGCTTGCCAGTTAGCCGTGTAATTTTGCGCTTCTTTTGCATTATATTGCTCTTTTGCCCCTGCACTGTGCGGCACAAAGCTTGCGTTGATAAGTGCGTTTTTTAGTATTTGATCCGTTGTATTTGTACGCGCTTTATCACCCTCGGGCGCTGCGTTTAAATCACCTAAAATTACAAAGCGAGAATTTGCTTTTAATCCGCCTTTTTGACCTTTATCGTCGTAAATATATGCTTTATTGCTAACGTAATCGGCAATTAGCCTTACTTCATCGTGATTACGCTTACCATTTCGGTCCTCGTCACCATCAAATACAGGTGGTGTGGGATGTGAAGCCAATACGTGCACCGTTTTATCATTAACTTTAACGGGTAAATCCCAAAACGACTTTGAACTTAACCTAAGTGCTTGCCACTCGTTTTTGTTATACCAGTTCTCACCTGTTTTAGGATCTGTTGGCATTTGAGCGTTTGGCATATCTTTGTATTTAAATTTTTGAAGCGTTCTTACTTTTTCAAAGTCGATTGGGTATTTAGATAAAATAGCCATACCATAGTGACCTTCAAAAAAGCCAAAGCCTTGCGCATCACCCATTATGCCAGTACTTTTACCGTCGTTATCTAAGTCAAAATTAGTGGCTAAACCTGTATTTACGGGGGCTATGAAACTGTATGGGAAATCAATAGCTTGTTGATTATTTTGACTAACGTTTAAGTAATGTTTTTTAAAATACTCGATGCCCTGCTCTTTAGGTATGTAATCAAATTCGTTTAGTAAGATAATGTCTGGGCGTACACGCTGAATAATTTCAGCAATGTTTTTAATCTGCTGGTGGTTGGCATTAAGCGCGTTAACTAATGCATTACTTTTAATTTGCTCACCTTTTGGCGTGTGATTAGTTGCATCCATACTTACATTAAAGGTAGCAACGCGTAAGCTCTCACTTGCTAATGCGTTTAAGCTAAATGAAGCGGCGATAACAAGCGCGCCATAAATTGTTTTTAGTTTCATTATTTTACTTCACAAAATTGAAAAATAGACTTTAACAGTATTACATATTTAAAGCCTTTTTTTATGACAAAAAAATACCGGCTAAAGCCGGTATTTATATAATAAATTTAAGCAAGTTATGAGCTAAGCACTAAATTTGCAGCTGCTTTTAAAATACCTGGATAGTCTTGCTCAGGTAGGCACTCTGTCAGTTCGCCAAGTTTGTCTGCAAGCTCACTTATATTAACCGCCGATACATTAATATGACCCATTTTGCGACCCGGTTTTGCTGTTTTACCATACCAGTGGCTCGTTACATCAACCGTTTTAAGTACATCACTTGGAATACTTGGTTGACCTAACACATTGATCATCGCGGTAATGTGTTTAAGCTCAGTATTACCAAGCGGCAGGCCTGCAACAGCACGCATATGGTTTTCAAACTGCGAACAGTGACAACCTTGTTGCGTCCAATGCCCTGAGTTATGTACTCGCGGCGCAATTTCATTAACTAATAAAGTGCCTTGCACATCAAAAAACTCAATGGCCAACACGCCTACATAATTTAGCTCATTCGCTATTTTAGTAAACGCGTCTTCGGCTTGTTGCTCAACCTGATGATTATTTTTACCCGCAATAGAAAGCGTTAACACACCATTAGTGTGCTCGTTTTCAGTTAGCGGATAAATAGCAACATTACCGTGCTTATCTCGCGCACCAATAATAGATACTTCACGGTCAAAAGGGATCATTTTTTCAGCAATAATAGTATGCGGCGCATCGTCTGTACCTGACGCTATAAAATCAGCCATTTGTGACCAAATTTCATCTATTTGATCATCTGATTTTAATCGCCATTGCCCTTTACCGTCATAGCCTGCTTGGCATGTTTTAATAACCAGTGGCTTACCTAAATCTTTAACGGCAAGTTCTAAATGCGCTTTTTCGGTAATTAGCTGATATGGCGCACAAGTGACATTAGTTTTATCTAGTAATGCTTTTTCTAAAGCACGGTCACCACCGGTTTTAATAGCGGCTTTTCCTGGGTAAAACTTATTACTGTTACAGCAAAGTGTTAATACATCATCAGGAATGTGCTCAAATTCAGCGGTAATTGCATCAGCTGATTCAATAGCTTGCTCAAGCGTGGTTGAATACACTTCGCCTGTTAACGGGTGAACAATTTCTTGGCTACAAACATCGTAAGCAACCACATTTAAATTAAGTGGTGCACCCGCTAAACTCATCATACGTGCAAGCTGGCCTGCACCTAAAATTAAAATAGTCATTGTTACTCTGCAGGGTTTGGGTTAGCTAAAATTGTGTCGGTTTGTTCTTTACGAAACGCTTCAATTTTTGCAAAAATTTCTGGGTTTTGGCACCCTAAAATTTGTGCCGCTAATAAACCAGCATTTGCAGCGCCCGGCTCACCAATAGCTAATGTGCCTACTGCTACACCTTTTGGCATTTGGCAAATAGATAAAAGTGAATCAACACCATTTAACGCTTTTGATTTTACTGGCACGCCTAATACAGGTAATGAGGTAAATGCTGCTGCCATACCCGGTAAATGTGCTGCACCGCCAGCGCCTGCAATAATTACTTTAATGCCTCTGTCGGCTGCTGAGCTTGCATAATCTGCAAGTAATTGAGGAGTTCTGTGGGCTGATACCACTTTGGTTTCGTACTCAATGCCAAATTTTTCTAGCATAAGTGCTGCGTGTTCCATGGTTGGCCAATCTGATTTAGAACCCATAATAATGCCAACAGTCATAAATACTCCTCAGTAATGTATTTTCAAAATAGCGGACTTATGTCCGGTTTTAGGCGGGTATTATACCCAAAGCCACATTAATTGCGACTAATACAAAGTGCCAAAAACAAAAAAAGCCATGTTTTAAACATGGCTTTTTAAAGTTTAGGAGTTAAAAGAGCTTACGCTTCTTTACTCGCTAGGTATTCTGCGTAATTGCCTCTAAAGTCAATAATTTTACCATCTTTAACTTCCCATATACGGGTTGCTACCGATGATACAAATTGACGATCGTGAGATACAAACAATAACGTACCTTCGTAAGCTTCAAGGGCTAAGTTAAGCGCCTCGATAGATTCCATATCCATGTGGTTAGTTGGCTCATCCATTAATAATATGTTTGGTTTATGCATCATAATTTTACCAAACAACATACGGCCTTGCTCACCACCTGATATTACTTTAACTGACTTTTTAATATCATTTTGTGAAAACAGCATACGCCCTAAGAAACTACGAACAACTTGCTCATCGTCGCCTTCTTGCTGCCATTGCTCCATCCACTCAAACAAGTTCATGTCGGTTGCAAATTCGTCGGCATGATCTTGTGCATAGTAGCCAATGTTTGCGTTTTCAGACCACTTATACTCACCACCTTTAGGTGCTAAGCGCCCTGAAAGTGTATTAAGTAAGGTTGTTTTACCCACGCCGTTTTCACCAATGATGGCAATGCGTTCACCTACTTCTACTAAACCTTCAAGGCCTGAGAATAAAGTGTTGTCTTCAAAACCTTGACTAAGGCTTGTCATTTCTAGCGCGTTACGGAATAACTGCTTTTCTTGTTCAAAACGAATAAACGGTGTTTGACGAGAAGATGCTTTTACTTCATCTAACTGAATTTTGTCGATACGCTTAGCACGCGAAGTTGCTTGCTTAGCTTTAGACGCGTTAGCCGAGAAACGCGATACAAACTGCTGAAGCTCAGCAATTTGGCTTTTCTTTTTGGCATTTTCGCTTAATAGGCGCTCACGTGCTTGCGTTGCTGCAAACATGTATTCGTCGTAGTTACCTGGGTAAATACGCAGCTCACCGTAATCTATATCGGCCATGTGCGTACACACAGAGTTTAAGAAATGACGGTCATGCGAGATGATGATCATAGTACAGTCGCGCTGATTAAGAACATCTTCTAACCACTTGATAGTATAAATATCCAAGTTATTGGTCGGCTCATCAAGTAGCATAATATCTGGATCAGAAAACAGCACCTGTGCCAGTAACACACGTAGTTTAAAACCCGGTGCAATTTCAGACATAGGACCATAATGCTGTTCAGTAGCAATACCAACACCTAATAAAAGCTCACCCGCTTTAGACTCAGCGGAGTAACCGTCCATTTCAGCAAATTCAGTTTCAAGGTCGGCAACCTTCATACCATCTTCTTCACTCATTTCTGGTAAAGAATAAATACGGTCGCGCTCTTGTTTAATATCCCATAACTCTTTGTGACCCATGATCACGGTGTCGATTACAGAGTATTCTTCGTAAGCAAACTGGTCTTGGTTTAGTTTAGCAACACGCTCATTTGGATCAGTGCTTACGTTACCCGAAGATGGCTCAAGCTCACCACTTAGGATTTTCATAAATGTTGATTTACCACAACCATTTGCACCGATTAAACCATAACGGTTACCTTCGCCAAATTTTGCAGAAATATTTTCAAATAACGGTTTAGCACCAAATTGCATGGTGATGTTAGCTGTACTAATAATAGCGCTACCCTCCAAGGGAGACAGGATGTATTTAAATTGCGCGCAGTTTAAACCAAAATGGCCTTTTTTTCTATGAAAGTTTAAAGCCTATGGCACTTGCGAGGCTAAGACCTTTAGCCCTAATTTTCTACTAATTATTATTCAATTTGTTTAAATTTAAATTCAACTTTAAGTGTCGTGAATTTAATACCAAAATTTATAATAATTAGAGTAATTGCACTTTTAACGTGTTTACGCGTGTGTTTAACTCATTTATGTGTAAACCATTTAGCTAAAAAGCTATATTGATGAAAATAAAGCAGTTTAGAGCTTTTGCACTAACCATTATTTTTTAAACAACATGAAATTAATTCAAATAAATATTTTTTAACACGTGAATTTTCCAATCCTTTTTCCCTACTAATTAGCTTCAAAAACAAACTTCATCAACACATAAAAAACAACGTTAACGTTACGTGAACATCTTGCGGATTTATAACTTAAATTTATTGAGTATTTTTCACTTTAGAGCCGTTTGCCGCTTTGCTAGTCTTCAAAACTGAATTTTTACCTACGTAAAAACACTGTTCAATTTACACAAGGCACGCACAAAAATGAGCAAAAAATTAGCGACACTGTTCAGCGCAAGTATTGTATTAGCACCAGCAGTTTCAGCGGTTGAATTATACAAAGATGATAAAAACAGCGTAAAAGTAGGCGGATATCTTGATGTGCGTGTAATTAACACACAAAACGAAACCGAAGTAGTTAATGGTACTTCGCGTATCAACTTTGGGTTTACTCGCAAACTTAAAAATGACTTCTCTGCCCTTGCACTTGTGGAATGGGGCGTAAACCCAGTGGGTAGCAGCGACATTATTTATAATAATCGCTTTGAATCAATTCAAGATGAGTTTTTGTACAACCGTTTGGGTTATGCCGGTCTTTCACATGAAAAATACGGCCAGCTTACGATTGGTAAGCAATGGGGCGCATGGTACGACGTGGTATACGGCACGAATAACAGCTTTGTATGGGATGGTAATGCCGCTGGTGTTTACACGTACAACAAAGATGACGGCGCAGTAAACGGTACAGGCCGAGGCGATAAATTAGTGCAATACCGTAATAGTTTTAACGACTTTAGCTTTGCAGTACAAGCGCAACTTAAAAACAGTGAATTTTATACCTGTGACGTGAGTGACATTACAGAAGAAGAATGCGAAACGCTTTGGAATGCAGGCGATACAGCTGCCCAAGAAGTAGAATTTAATTACACATTTGGTGCATCTGTTACCTACACGCCTACCGATATGCTAACACTTACAGCAGGCGTTAACCGTGGCGAGTTTGATTTAACTTTTGGTGATGGCTCTACTCGTAACGTTGAAGACTTAATTTATGGCGCAGGTATTATGTGGGGCAGCATTGATAAGCAAGGCCTTTATGTTGCTGCAAATGTTAATAAGAACAAAAACCACGATACAGACAATATTGGCCGTTTAATAAAAGACGCCATTGGTATAGAAACGTTTGCATCGTATCGCTTTGATAATGATTTTCGCCCTTTCATTGCCTACAACGTATTTGATGCAGGCAATGATTATGTGATTCAACCAAACTTTAACGCTGATCCGAACGATATATTTAAACGACAGTTTGCCGTTATTGGGCTTCATTACTTAATTGATGAAGACACCATTGCTTACGTTGAAGCACGTAAAGATTTTAGTAACTTTGAAAGCGATGATAAAGATCAGCAAGCGCAAATGGAGCAGTCAGAAGATGACGGCATCGCATTTGGATTTAGATATAAGTTTTAAAACGAGTACTACTCCCTAAGCACAACCCTTTTAGCCCTTTTAACTTTTTAACTGGGCTTTTTTTACGCCATGCTTTTTTGAATTTGCTCTCTTGCGTTAAGTGATATATCAACAAATGCGTTTACAGCCGCGTTGGTGACTGTTTTTTTAAATTGAATTTCAACCGGTATTTGCGTAGTTACATTATTAAGCTTAATAAAGTGGCACCCATCACTGTATAACTTACGCACACAATAAGGCGCAATAGCCACGCCAAGCCCAGCGGCCACCTCGGTCACTAACGTTTGCATATGCCTAGGTTGGCTAATAATATTTGGTGAAAACTCTGCTTTTTTACACAGTAAAATGGTTTCATCAAAAAGCCCTAACGCTTCTTCGCGATTAAAAATAATAAACTGTTCGTTTTTTAAAATCGACAAGTCAATATTTTTACGAGTAGCCAAATGATGATTTTGATTAACAATAGCCACTAACGAATCAACATAAATACAGTGACTTAAAAACTCATCGGCAATGGAGCTTGGCAGCGCTCGTGAAAACGCAATGTCTATTCGCTCATTTTTAAGCGCCTCTATTTGCTCAGTAGCGGTCATTTCGATAAGAGTTACATGTACATGTGGATACTTTTCTTTATAACGCCTCACAAGCGTCGCCATAAACGATAAACACGCAGAGCTTAAGTGAGCAACAGTGAGCGACCCAATTTGACCATTTTGAGCGCGCTTAACTTTTGTTTTAGCCTGATGAGTTAGCTCAATAATTGCCTTTGCATCTTTTAATAACTGCTCACCTGCTTCGGTAATAGTTACATCGCGTGAATTGCGTAAAAACAAATTAACGCCAAGCTCGGCTTCAAGCCCCGATACATGCCTACTTATTGCAGGTTGTACTGTGTGTAATTCACGCGCAGCACCTGAAAAGCTTTTATGTTTTGCCACACTAATAAAACTGTTCAATGTTTTAATATCCAAAATGCCACCAATAACAAAAATGTATAGATTCTATAAAATAATATCATTTTTGTTATGCAAAAAAAGCGTTTATTGTTCTCCTATTAAATTACAGCATGAGTACCGATTGTGTCAGATATAAAAAATAGCAAACAAATAAGCACTTTTTTGTTGCTGCTAATGACTAGCGCCATAGCAGCAACAGCTGCAAACTTATATTACAACCAACCCATACTACCTTTAATAAAAGATGCATTTAATTTAACCGATACGCAATTAGGGAGTATTCCTGCACTTACACAATTTGGTTACGCCTTTGCGCTTTTATTTATATCGCCACTTGGTGATTCACTGCCAAGGCGCAAACTAATCACTATTTTGTCTGGGTTGTTAATTACAGCTTCACTCATTGCTGCAGTGGCGCCCAATTTAACCGTATTACTTATAAGCGTATTTTTAATAGGCGTAGGCGCCAATATTACACAGCAACTTATTCCGTTTGCAGCATCAATGGTCAGTACTCAAAACAAAGGTGCCACGCTTTGCACGTTAATGATGGGGTTAACACTTGGAATATTACTTTCACGTACGCTTAGTGGTTTTGTTGGCGAGCACTTTGGCTGGCAAAGTGTTTTTTACATGTCGGCTTTATTAGCCACATTGTTTGGCATTTTACTGTATGTATTTTTACCCGTTAATAAACCGCATGCTAATTTGAGTTATTTACCGCTTATTAAGAGCAGCTTGAGTTTATTTAAACAATACAAACAACTGCGTATGTTTACGTTTTCGGGCGCTTTTTGGTTTGCATCATTCAATGTGCTTTGGGCAACGCTTGCAATTTATGTAAGCGATGAGCCATTTAATTACAGTGCTCAACAAGCAGGATTATTTGGTGTAATAGCTCTTGCTGGTGTAATTGGCGCAAAATTAGCGGGGAAATTTGTAAACAAGCTAGGTTCTAAAACCGTTATTTCACTATCACTTAGCTTAATCACTGCAGGCTTTTTAATAACAGGGTTATTTGGTAGCAGTTTAGTAGCCTTAATAGTTGGAATAATACTTATCGACTTTGGTGTATTTAGCGCTCAGGTATCTAACCAAGTACGCGTATTTAGTATAGATCCAAGCGCTCAAAGCAGAATTAACGGCATTTATATGCTCGGTTACTACATTGGTGGTGCAGTTGGCTCTGCTGCTGGCGTAAAAGCATTTGATTTATACAAATGGGATGGCGAAATTGTCATAAGTATTATTTTTATAGTTATTAGCGGGATTTTTAATACCCTTGCTAAAAAAGTGTAACTTGTACATTAATTGGAGAAACGATGAATTCACTCAAAGCGGCCGGTAGCTTTACGTTATTATGTATTGCCAGCTTAACCATCATGGTAGGTACACTTTTAGCGCCCGGTTTAGTTAGCATTTCAAACGGGTTAGGTATTACTAATAATGCTGTACTTTTAATTACACTGCCTTCCTTAGGCGCCGTGGTATTTGCGCCAATCGCCGGTCGATTAATTGATAAATATGGCGCGTATAGACTTTTAATAATCGGGTTATTTTTATATGGCCTTGTAGGTGCAAGCGGCTATTTTTTATATGGCCCAACGCTTGTATTTATTAACCGATTTATTCTTGGTGGGATAACGGCCATAGTTATGGCTGGTTGTACTGTATTAATTTCTACTTGGTACAAAGGAGAAGCCCGTTTAGGAATGATAGCCAAACAAGGGATGGCGATAGAACTTGGAGGCGTGATATTTTTATTTTTAGGGGGATATTTAGCTTCAAAGTTTTGGGGATTACCGCTCGCACTTTATTTAATTGCTTGGGTATTTTTAGCCATGCTTTTGTTTTTTGTTCCAAGTAAACATAAAGCAAGTAACCAAGTTGAAAAACACAGCACTGATAGTACAAAAACCATTATTGGCATTTTTACTTTAAAAGGGGTTTATATAGTTTCTACCCTAGCAATGACTATATTTTTTACCTCCACCGTTTTATTACCTATTACTATGAGCGCACTTGACTATAACGAGTCTCAAATTGGGCAATTGCTTGCGTTTATTTCGTTAGTAGCTGTGATTACAGCCGGCGGAATGCCTAAAGCAACCAAGTTAATAGGCGAAACAAACGTAGTTGCACTGGCATTTTTAGGTTTTGGATTATCGTATTTATGTTTTACTCAGCCAAGTACCCTACTTTTAATTTTAGGCGCAATATTAATTGGTACAGGCTTTGGCTTAAGCATTCCGCTTTTGAACCATATGACAGTAGAACTCAGTGCAGAAAACGTACGTGGTCGTAACTTATCGTACTTTACTATGGCGGTATTCTCTGGTCAGTTTTTTACCTCCTTTATGGAATACGTACCTGGTGGTATACATAACGTATTTATTATTTGTAGCGTTTTAGCATTTGTAATAGCTCTGGTATTATTTTTTAAAGCGACAAAAGCAAGATAGTAAAATCCTAAAAAAGAGCATTTTTATAAATGCTCTTTTCACCATCCCCTAACTTTATTATTTGCAGTGCCCCTTGGTTACTTTTTTAAATTACGCTTTTAACAAGATTAGCATTACAAAAACATAGAGTATGATGTGTTCTTTTTACATGCACCACCAGCTAATTTTAATTAATTAAACTCAAATGATAAAAATGGTGTGGATTATATTGAAATCGCGAAATTGCAAATCACCTAGTGAAGCGCTAATTAAAAAATAATAAATAGGTGTAGCATACACTCATAAATACAAACGGCATTTTAACTCAAAAGCTGACCACTGTATATAAATACAGTGTGCGTATTTGTTGCCTAGAATAAATTAAAGAGACTCAATTTTGTAAGTCATTAATAATATCAACTAAATAAAATGCTATAACATTGATTAGTTGTCATAAGTTGATAAAACAACAGTCACTGTATGTATATACAGTGACTGTTTAACTCTTACTAACCTACCTTTCAATAAACGCACTATAACCGGCTAACGCCTTAGCTACACTAAGTGATGGATTATCTGAGTGATCAGCACCTTTATTTATAGCGCTTTGCCAAACAAGATTATTGTTTGCGTTTGCTGTTAAAACAGACTCTAAATTACTAAACGCTTTTAACATTAACGGATGCTCTGCCCCGCCCACCGAAATATATAAATAAGTTGGCGACTTAACTTTGTTAGCTTGAGTGGTTAAAAACGCTTCTAAATTTTCAACTACGGTCATGTCGTCATACCAAGCTGCAGGGCTAAATGCAAAATACCCATTAAATAGTTCAGGTTTAGTATGCAGTGTATAAAGTACAAAGCTTCCCCCTGCCGAAAACCCACTTAAAACACGGTTATTACTAAGCTTATATGTTGTCGATAAATACGGGAGTAATTCAGTTTCAATAAACGCTAAAAACTTGTCGGCTTCTCCATTAGGCTCTTTAAGCATGTCGTGCTCTGGGCGAGGCTCAGTATTTACATCTTGGCGAGCATAAGGAGGCACTAAATCCCGATTACGTGTATCTGTAAAAAACAGATTAGGGATAGACACCAATATAGCGCCTTCTCCCTCGCCAGCTTCTTTTTGCGCAGTTAAAATACGATCCCACTTATCTAAGTTAAAATTACCATCTGTTTTAATAATAAGTGGATAGGCTATATTTTTGTTGTAATTAGTCGGTAACCTTATAAACACCTTACGCGATTCGTTAAGCGCTTTAGAATCAATTGTTACATCAGTAAATGACGAAACGTACTGGTTATAATACTTAATAGCCGTGACTACCAAAGCCATCATCACAACAGTCAAACATGCATTAACTACTTGATACTTTGTTATTTTAGTTATCATCTTAGTCTAGTTTTACCCACTGTTTGATTTCAAGCGCAGTCATAATTAATTCAACCGAAAACGCCGCTAAAATCATCCCCATCACTCGCGTTAAAATAGACGCGCCACCTATCCCTATTAGTTTAATAATTTTACCTGAGAGTAATAGCAGTATTAAGGTTATTCCTAACACGGCAATAGTCACAAGCGCTGTGCCTATTTGTGTAGTAATTGGGTGAATATGATTATCGGTAAGCAATATTACCGCCAAAATAGCCCCTGGCGTGGCCGTAGCCGGTATAGCCAACGGGAAAACAGCTATATCGTGGTCGGGATCTTGTTTTGCCTTATTAGAGTCACTCCCAAATATCATTTGCAGGCCAAACAAAAATAAAATAATACCGCCCCCTAATTGAAACGATACTAACCTAATGCCCATCGCATTCAGTATTAATTGACCTATTAAAATGGAGCCTAATAAAACGGCGCCTGCATAAACAACCGTTTTAATAGCTGTTTTACGGCGTTGCTGAACTGTTAAATGAGAAGTAAGTGCGGCAAAAAGTGCCATTGTTCCTATTGGGTCTATAGTCGCCCATATTACAAGGGCATCCTGAGGTAGTTTTTCTAGCATCTAAAATCCTTGTTAAGCGTAAACGTTTTTTAAACACGGGTAACAAATTCATTTGCTTGCAATTAACTATAAGACAAAAAGCCTATTTTTTATACGCTACACACGTAATTAATAGTAATACACTTACTAAAACAGCCTAAAGCTCTTTAAACCAAATTGAATTTTCTCTTAAACTAAACCCTAATTTAATAAGTAAATTATGCGACCGAGCATTATGAGCACTGACTTGCGCTGATACATATTTAAGTCCTATTTGCTCGTTCAGAGTATTTAAAAAACCTGTAATAACCTCAAACATTACACCTTTATCCCAAAAGGTTGGGTGTAATTCAAAGCCTATAAACGCCCTACTTTCACAAGGCGTTAAGTTATAAAGCCCACAAGTTCCCATTAAATCGCCAGATATATTATGTTCAATTGCCACTCTAATGACTTCGCCTTCGTAGTATGCGGTAATATCATCTTGTATTAATTGTTTTATTTGGCTTTTACTCAGCGGTGTTTGATAGTCGTTATACTCACTGACTTGAGGGTGGTTTAAAATAGCAAATAACTGAGAAGCATGTTTGTGAGTTATTAAGCGCAAAGTAACACGCTCAAGTAATATTGGTTTAAACATTTTATTTAGTGAATTAAAATAGCGCTTTATGGCTAGGCATTATTAACTTACCATACTCTATTAACAAGCATTATATTCAAGCAATAAAAGTACAGAGGCCGTAATGAGTGATGATTTTAAAGTAATACAACCCACCACAACTGTTTATTGCCCAAAACGAGGCGAAGGCTGGACCCTAACCGGCATTACTAATATAAATGAATTTACCTCAGTAATGTTTGACGGTACACGTTACACGCTCCCGGCTCGTGAAATAGTAGAAGAGCTTTTGCCAAACCAACTAGCTCGAGAGCAAAATAGCTAACACTTAATAAATAAAAATAGGCTGCATTTATGCAGCCTATTTTTGTAATGTACGCCACATTTAAAATGTATCGTCTTCACTATAAACATTTACATTTAAATCATCGCCATCTTCATACACCGCAAACGAAATAGGCTTGCAACATACTTGGCAATCTTCTATGTATTGCTCATCAACATCAGCTGCATCAAGTAATACCTCTATATGTTCGCCGCAATAAGGGCAACTAATAGATTTTTCGGTTAACTGGTTCATTTAACACCTGCTAATTTACCTTAATAATGTGATCACTTTAATAAACACACAGTAATAATACAACAACAGCTAAATTAACCCGTTAGTAAACCTATCAAAAACAATGAAAGAGTATTGGGTATTAACGGGTCTAGCTATATAGGTAACCTGAATCATTTACAGCTAGAACATCCCTTGGTATCTCAATAGATCCTAAGCCCTTTAATTTAGTGTCAGGTTATGTTTCAAACTCACTCTACAGGTGGATAATTTTATGAAAAAATCACTCACGTTTACTTTAACATCTGCCGCAATTTTGTTTAGCACATTTACCCACGCGGCTAAAACCGAAAAAGCAGTGTTAGCTGGCGGTTGTTTTTGGTGTATGGAAAGCGACTTTGAAAAACTCGAAGGCGTAAAAGATGTAATATCAGGATTTACTGGTGGGGAACTTAAAAATCCTACTTACAATGGTAATCATCAAGGCCATTATGAAGCAGTAGAAATTACTTACGACCCAGACGTAGTAAGTTACAAAGGCATACTTGATCACTACTGGGTTAACATAGATCCCTTTGATGCCAGAGGTCAATTTTGTGATAAAGGTCCTAGCTACTTAAGCGCTATTTTTGTAGCTAACGAGCAAGAACGAAAACTAGCAGAGCAAACTAAACAGGCCGTTATAAACGAATTTCCAAATAAAACGGTGGTTACACCAATCTTAAACGCGAGTACCTTTTACCCTATAAAAGGAAAAGAAAGCTATCATCAGGATTATTATAAAAATAACCCTATTCGATACAACACTTATCGCTGGCGTTGTGGGCGTGACAGTCGCTTAGAAGAAATTTGGGGCGATAGAGTTACACACTAAATGCTAGATTGTTTAATACATAATGGGTTAAGTATTAATCCATTATGTTTATTTTTTATCTTTATCCTTTTTTAAAATGTCATGCACTTAGAGAGTGTGCTGCTTAGGTATAAAAATCATCACTGTAACCGCAATAGCTAACACTATAACAAACCTTAGGATTGAGATAGTGACCAAAGGCTCTAACACATTCACTATAAATAACAGTGGAATAACAGCAACAATACCAATTAGTTTATGCCGCTGAGTAAACTCATGAAGCGCCCCACAGTCAGTGCACCTAAATTTAGTAGACATGCGAGCAACTAGAAACCAAGATAAAGATATATTCTTTTGGCAATTCAAAGATCTTGATTACAGATGCCTCTATTCGTCCACATACCGATGCATCATCGGTAACGCTTAATATCAACTTAAACTTATCAGGGGAAGAGTTTATAGGATCAGAAGTAGACTTTTATCACCCGTACACAGGTGACATTAAATCACTTACCTTTACACCCGGAGCAGCTATGTTACATCGTGGTAATATTACACACGCCGCCAAACCTATCACCAGTGGCGAGCGAACTAACTTTGTATTGTGGTTATATGGAGAACGCGGCCGATTACCATTGCAAGGCACACCACGCCTAGAAATAGGCCCTAAACAGCGCTGGACTAACCCTAACAATCCAAATAATGGCTACGCACCGTTTTAATAGTGCTTAAACAACAGATAACTCAGCCCATTAACGCTAATTAATTGTTAGTTTAATGGGCTTTTTACTTGTTGCATAACCCGTTAGTTACTACCTTTTAATATTAATAGTTAATTTATTGCAGAAAAAATGACGTTAAACACCATAATAATAGCCACATTACTAATATCCCCTTTCGTTAGTGCCTCAACCACTCAACAAAAGCTTGTTGTAGGCTTTGGTGAAAAACTCCCTCCTTTTGTATTTCCTCAATCAAATAGTGGGTTAACGGTAGATATTATTACAGCGGCATTAACACCTCTGGGGTATAAAATTGAGGCGCTTTATTACCCTTATTCAAGGCGAGCTAAAGACTACAAAAAAGAAAAAATTGATGTAATAGCAGATATTAATTTAAATACCGCCAACGGAAGCCTTCTAAAAGGCTATTTATCAAACGAATCCTACACATACGAAAATGTAGCGGTCGCTTTAAGTAAAAATAACATTAACCTTAGTAAAATAACCGATTTAAAAAGTTATAGTTTACTGTCTTGGCCAAGTGCTGCTCTTCACCTAGGGGATGAGTATGCACATATGGTTAAAGCTAACCCGCGTTATAATGAAATCCACGACCAGTCGCTTCAAGTGAAGTTTTTGTACTTAGACAAGGTTGATGTAATACAAATGGACAAACATAGCTTTAACTACTTTCGCACAAATATAAAAGATATTGATACAACACAAAAGATTGATAGGTTTGCTTTGTTTGGTAAAAGCCCTAATGGGTATTTATTTAACTCTAAAAAAGTGCGAGATGACTTTAATGTACAACTTAAAAAACTCAAAGAATCCGGCGAGTACAAACAAATATTTGATAAATACCTAGAATAATTAATTCAAGTAAACAAAAGGCTGCTTAATTAAAGCAGCCTTTTCTAGTTTTGAATTTAAAATTAAAAATTTAAAACTTAAAACTTATATGATGCAGAGAACTTAACGTTTCTAGGTGTACCAGGTTGTACCCACGCATCAGCAAACGAGTTTGTATAATACGTTTCATCAAACAGGTTATTTACTTCAGCTGTAATACCAATCGAATCTGTTACATCGTAATTTACAAAAGCACGCGCGGTTGTGTAACTTGGTAGTTCAAAGTCGGTACCAAAAAAACCATTACGCTTACCAACATGTATTAAACCACCACCAAATTTTATAGCTTTACCGTATAAAGCGGCCGATTTAACCAATTGCAAGCTAAGCTGTTGCTCTGGTATGTTTAATAACGAGCTACCCGCCTCTACTGTGTAACCAAAGTTGGCATCAAAAAATGAGTTTTCGATTGTTGCATCAGTATAAGCATACGACGCCCACACTTCTAATGTATCAGTAAGCTCACCTGTAATATCAATCTCTATTCCTTTACTTTGTGCTTCACCAATAGCTGCGTAAGTAAACGCAGTTGCATCGTCTACAACAAGCATGTTGTCTTGCTCTACTTTAAACACAGCAACAGTACCAAATAAGGCGCCATCGTTTAGCGTAAATTTAACACCCACCTCAGCAGATGTAGACTGGTTTGGCTCAAAACCATCACCATTAGCATCAGCGCCCGAAAGCGGACGGAAGTTTTCGCCATAAGCTCCATAAACAGATACATAACCGCTTGCTTCATACACCACACCAAACTGTGGGCTCACACGTGACTCAGTTTGTTTAGTGTTGGTGTTGGCTAAGCGGTTATTTAAGCGCTGCTCATAATCATCAAAACGTGCACCAATGCGAATATCTAACTTATCGGTAATGCTTATTTGGTCTTGAATGAATACCCCTACCGACTCTTGAATTTCTACACGATCAGTATTAGCTGTTGGCGTTGGTAGTTCATACGCGCCGTAAACAGGGTCAAATACATTAATGTATTGGTCGCCACGTACACGCAGTGCAAACTGATCATTTTTAAATTTATCGGCATCTATTCCGATTATTAAACGATTTTCAAAGCCTGCGAGGTTAACGTTACCGCTCACTTCAGCTCTCAATACTTGATATGTGGCATCGTAATCCCGATAGCGTCTAAATCGGTTTACTTCGCCATCTACTACGCCACCAAAACCGGTTTCGGTTGCAAAGCCTTCCATAGAGGTATCACGAAAGTTTGCACCAAATAAAATGCTCCAGTTATCATCAAAATCATGAATGTACTCTAATTGATGCCCTAGTACATCAGCTTCAATTGGGCCATCGCCCGGCTCACCTAAAAAGCGACTTTCAGGAATTAAACCAAGTTCGCCATCTATTGCTAATACGCCTCTATCAAATGGGACTTCTTGGTCTGAATATTCAAGCTCATATATTAGTTGGCTATTGTTATTAATATTCCATACTATTGATGGACTAAAACCTTGCTTAGTGGTTTCTATGGTATCTCTAAAGCTTTCGGCGTCTTCGTAAAAACCAACCAGTCTAATTGCTACGTCGTCGTTAAGCGGCGTTGTATAATCAACATCGGCGCGATAAGTATCAAAACTACCTACAGAGAGTTTAATTTCACCTGCGGTATCGAACGTTGGGCGTTTAGTAACTAAGTTTACTGTACCACCTGGTTCACCACGGCCAAATAACGCCGCGCGTGGGCCTTTTAAAACCTCAACCGATTCAATACCAGATAAGTCACGCGAGCCACCAAAACCACGCCCAGCATTAAAGCCATTTACTAAGTAGTTACTTGGTAGGTTTTCATCACCTACAAAACCACGTAATGCAAAACTATTCCAAAGCCCACCAAAGTTATTTTGGCGCGCAACAGAGGCTGATAAATCAAGTGCTTGATCAAGGCTTACTGCACCAGCGTTTTCGAGGGCTTCTAAATCTATTTTAAGCTCCGATTGCGGTGTTTCTAAAGGGCTAAAGTTACCTTGGTAAGCTTGGCGAGTTGCAACAACGGTTACTTTTTCAATTGCGTCATCCGTTACGCTTTTAACTTGCTGCTTTTGCTCAGCGGCCATAATCTGGCTGCTAAACAAACTTACTAAACAAGCACTTAAATAGCTGAGCTTATGCCCTTTTGTATTGGTTTTCATGTTTTACCTTGTGAGTAATGTACGTATTTTATAGTTGTGTTTTAAATATGTTATTGCGCTAAACAGCTATGTTTAACGCTGTATTTTTATTTGCTAGTTTGCGTGGTGCTTTCAAAGCGTGGCATGTTTTTAAGCGCCGTTTTAGTTGGGTCGCCTTTGTAAAATAACCACGGGTAATAAAACTCGCGCAATTGTTGATGGTAATCTCTAATTTGCTGCTCGTAGTTATAAGCTGCCACTGAGTCGGTACTAGCTACGCGCGTTAGGCTACGTTGTAATAAAAGCGGTGGCGACAACCAAGATACAGTGCCCGCTAGCTCATATTTTTTAGCGGCTGCATCGCGGTAGGCTTGTGAAAGTTCTGCCGCTTTTAAGTCCCCCATTTGCTGAAATGCGTAATACCATTTCCATTCAAATTCACTGCTCATATCAACGTAAGGCGCAAGTGCTGGGTACTCTTTAATAAAAGCATTCATGGTGGTTGATTTAGGTAAATCCCACGCGTCGTTTACCGCTTCACGCTGGGTAAGCACAATGTCGCCACCATTAGGAGCGTGCACCGCTTTATTAATAGCAAGGTCGCCTAAAATAGGAATAATAAAAGCAAATAACACCCACAAACCAATTAAGCTTGAAGCAACACGCGGCGCACTGGTTGCATTTTTACCTAGCCACACACTAAGCACCGCCCAAAAGGCAAGGTATGCAATGCATAAAAGCGATACATACCCCACTTCAAAGGCGCTTGCTCCAGCTATAAAAGCACCCACAAAAAATGGCAGCATTAAACACACTATTACCGCTACAAACCTAACGGTTATGCGTGCGCCCCATAAAGCAAAGTAAGACTTAGCCGTAGTAACGAGTAAATCGTGCCTGCCGCTTGTGCGCTCGCTTACAAATAAATCATGAAACAGCAAAATAATAACCAGTGGCGCAAGCGCACTAATTACAAACACAAAGTCTATTTTTCCGGCTTGGGCCAGCTCAGCATTTTGTGCATCGCTTTCGTAAATTTGCCCCTCAAGCGCCAACAAATTAATGCGGTGCTTCCACGGGAAAATATCGCGCTCACCTAATGCAGCAAATGCAAGGTTAGATGGCTGAGAGTACGTTAAATGAAAGCTGTAATACGCTAACATACCCGCATCGTTTTGCTTTTGCTGTACGTTAGCGCGATCGCTCTGATCTGCAGCTTTTAAACGCTCAATAGTTTGCTGCTGCGCGCTTACTTCGCTTAGCCCGCTGTAAATAGCAAAACCAGATAAAACAAGGCTACAAAGCAGTAACACCACTACGTATTTTTGGCGCAGTAAAAAGCCCCATTCACGCGTAAATTGCTTAATTAAATAGTTCATGACAAACGCTTCCCTACAAATTTAATACCGCCTACTAACACTGCGATCCACAGCAATAATTGTAAAAAAGCAGGTACACTTCTTTGTGCGCGAATATTTGCGCTATCTACATTAAAGTTAAAGGCTTGAAGAATTTGCCAATTATCAGCGCTTACGCGTGCTTTTTGAGTTGCTGCGGCATTGGCATTGCGGTTCATGTCGTCTTGGTAGTTAAGTTTTTCAATGTGAACTTTATTAAGCCCTTGCACAAAATCAAAACGTAGTTGCTCAGTTTCGCGTAAAAATCGGTGGTGCGTTTCTATACTTGTACCCACAACAATCATAGAGAGCGAGCGAATAGCCACCATAGGTGAAAGCCAACCAAAATAACGTGATACTTGCGTTTGTTTAAGCTCAGCTTGCATACGCTGCTCGGCAAACTGGTTCAGTACATCGGTTTGTTTTGCCTCTGACTCACTGGCCACTAACCCTCTAAAGTTTACTGGCAGCTCATCAATGCTATTTACGTTGTACTTTTCAAGGAGTGATTGTTTAAATTGCTTAAAAGCAGGATCGTTCGTGTTATGGCCATCGCCTAGTTTTCTAAGCTCAGCTTTAACTGCAAAGTCGGTTTCTATTTTGCCCGTTGATGGTACAGCTGTTGATGCACTCGTACTTGCAACACGCGGCATAACAATACACAGTAAAATCCACACAAACGCAAGTGCCGTAAAGCTACCACTATTTTTACTAAACACGCTCGATGCTAATAAAATGAGTAAGACCCACACGGTTAAATATAACGCGTAACCTACAACAAAACTTGTAACTGCTAGTAAGCTTTCGCCCGTAGATACCGTAAATAAAGCCGATACTGCCAGTGGCGCTATAATCAAACCTACAACAGAAAGTAGCGCTAAACCTTTACCGACTATTAATGTAGTACCCGATGTGCCTTGCGCTAATAAGTATGAAAGCGTTTGCGATTCACGCTCACGACTAATAGAGCTGTAACCAATTAATATAAGAAGTAACGGCGCTAATGTTTGCACAATAAAAGCAGGCGTTAAACTACCTAATTTGGTAAGTGCTGTGCCTTGTCGTTGGTCGGCAAACATGGCGCTGTTTTGCCTATGCCCTTCTAAAAATATTGAGTTACCTGTGTAAGCGTCAATACCTGGGTCGAGCGTGCTCAGTGGTGAAGGCGTTCTAAATGCATAGTGCCCATAGTGCACCATTCTGTGCGGGTGACGATCGGGCTGATCAACAAAGCTTTGCTCAGCATTTGATTGAAGCTCATGGCGAGCATGGCTAAGTTCATGCATAGTAATGGCGGTAACCACTACCGATGAAAGCGTTAGCAATAAACCAATAGCCAGCACGGTCATTGCTAGTTTTGAGCGTAGCCAATAGCGCCATTCATCTTTGGCAACTATAACCACTTTTGATAAGTTATTTATGCTCATTACGCGCCTCTTTGCGCAAAGGCTGCATGCACTTGTTCAGTATCAATACGGCCGTTTTCGGGCGCGTCAAATTCGCCCACCAGCTCACCCGCTCTTAGTAAACCAATTCGGTTTGCTACTTGGCAGGCGCCATAAACATCGTGTGTAACCATTAAAATAGTGGCGCCTGATAATGCAAGCTCACGTACTAACTGGTTAAACTCATCAATGGCAACAGGATCAAGGCCTGATGTAGGCTCATCAAGTAAAAATATCGGTGCTTCACGTAAAATAGCTAATGCAATCGCGGTTTTTTGTCTCATGCCTTTAGAGTACGTTTGCATAGGGCGTTCCCACGCCCCTTCTTGCAAAGCAACACGCTTAAACGCGGCGTTAATCTGCTCGTCTGTTTTATTAATATCTGCAAGTGATAAAAAGTATTTTATGTTTTCGCGTGCTGTTAAATGCGGGTACAACGTTGCAGACTCTGGTAAGTACGCCGTTTTACCACGAACAAAATCAAGTGATTTAATCACCTCTTTACCCGCTACTCGTACCGAACCCTGCGTTGGTTTATTAAAGCCCAGTAACGTTTTTAACGTGGTTGATTTACCCGCCCCATTACCGCCAAGTAATGCGTAAATTTCGCCTGAGCCCACAGTAAAGTTTAAGTTTTTTAATATAGCGTTGTTTTTAATACTAAAACTAAGCGAGTCCACTTCAATAATCGCTTTATAATTAGCACTCTTATTGTCATTATTTTGATTATTTGATTGTTCTGCAATTGTAGAAACATTATTAGATGTGTGGTTAACCGGTTGGTGTGTTGTCACATTCAAGCTCTTTCATGAATTAGAATTCGGCGAATGTTATACTATATCAATATTTAAATGCAACAATATAACGTTCAAATCATTAACAAACGATATAAAATATATCTGTAAGTTACAAAGCCTATTGTAAATACGTTTACTTCGCATTTTATATATGTAGCTAACTAATCTGCATGTACTTAACTACCTGTATCAGTTACGTTTTATACATAATTTAACGTTAAACAATCAAAATTTTGCGCTAATGCTAAATAATGTCATTTTCTTAAATTCATCATTCTTACGGATTTAGTTAAAGACCATGTTGATCACGTTGGTAATTTAATAAATTGTGCTATCTTTTTATTATCTACATTTCAAAAATACGGGCTAACATGTTGTTCCGAGGTACAATTGCCATAGCAATATTGGCAATTTCCGCTGCTAATAAAACCTATGCAAACGACATAGACGTACAATTTAGCGGTTTTGCATCCTTAACACTCAGCTACACGGACGATTCAGATATTGGCTTTGCATCGAATTATTCAAATGTCAACGACTCTGGCTTTTCAGCAACGCGAGATTCAATATTAGGTGGGCAGGCTAATATATCATTGGCCAAAAATTGGGACTCTGTGGTTCAAGTTGTCATTCAAGATCATGCTTTTAAAAGCTTTGATAATTTTTTAGAACTCGCCTTTGTGCGTTATCGTCCCTCGCGCCATTGGGCTGTTCGTGCTGGTAGGTTGAACAGCGAGCTTTACTTACTGTCTGAATATCCTTACGTAGGGTATGCCTATTTATGGGTACGCCCGCCGCATTCGTACTACTCGTTTGCAAACCTTGCAGGAAACTTCGACGGTATAGATGTTGAATACAGCAAAGCCTTTAACGACGGTTTTTTACGTTTAAAACTTGCTTATGGTAGTACAACAGCCAAGCTACAAGCCTATAATGACGACTTCTTTATTGATTTTGAAAACTTAACAACTTTTAGCGCAACCTACTCTTTAGATGCATGGACTATGCGTTTTTCATTATCGAAATCAGACTTTGGAGATTATAAGTCAACTGTTTTAGATGAGTATTTAGCCGCACTTGATGCCGTACCACAAAGTTTATGGCCGCATGCACAAAAAATATCAAGCAAATTTAACACCAAAAGCAACAGTATAGAATACGCTGCGTTTGGGCTTACTTACGATCATAACAATTGGCTTATTCAGTCTGAGCTAGGTATTTCAGAATCTGATTGGATAGTTGCCCCATCAGTTCTTAGTGGCTACATTAGTACAGGTTACCGAGTAGACAACGCAATATTTTACACCGGTTTTTCAGCGGCTAAACACCGTCATGATGTAATAAAAGTAAACGATCCCGCTTTTGCGCCAAGTACTCCTGAACAATTTACAGTGCCAATACAGCAGCTCGCAGTTGCCAGCCAGTCTGCTTTTAAAATTACCAATGTTCACCAACACTCAATTAACGTAGGTGTAAAATGGCAACTGTCTGAGCGCGTAGCATTAAAAGCCCAGTTAGACCGCTTTGATATAAAGCCTCAAGGCGCTGGCCTATGGAGCCTTAGTAAACCTTCAGACGTTGATAAGGGGCACAAAGTACACATACTTAGTCTAAATGCTAGTATGGTGTTTTAATGATGAGCCCTCGCAACCTATTTATAAATGCCTTGCTGCCTTTGTGCCTGCTTGTTGTGAGCTTTTGTGCTAAATCGACAGAATTTGTGGTCGTCGTTAATAAAAAAAATACGATTAACGCATTATCAAAACGAGAAGTTATTGATATTTACATGGGCCGGTATTTAACTTTTCCTGATGGTGAAACTTCAAAACCAATTGATTTGCCCGCGCAATCAACTTTAAAAAACGACTTTTACTTAAAACTGGTTAATAAAGACGAGCAAAAAATAAATGCGTATTGGGCAAGGCTGTTATTTTCAGGGCGTGCAAACCCTCCCTCTCCTTCAACATCGGTAGAGGACGCAATAAAAAAAATTGCATCATCACAATTTGCCATTGGCTACATTCCGCTATCGCAAGTTTCAGATGCCGTAAAAGTGGTATACAAATTTGATTAAAGTTATTAGCCAAAAACTCTACATACGTGTCGCAATATCAATTGCGTTAGTTGCTATTGTTGTGTCTCTACTCTCTTCTATGCTGTCGTATTATTCAGGCTATAAAGAAAAGAAAAACACCAACTACTTACTTGTTCAACAGTTAGCGCAAACAATGGAAAAAACAGCCGCCATAGCTGCTTATTTAAACGATAAAGAATTAAGTCAAGAAATAATCAACGGCCTACTAAGTAACGACTTAGTACAAGGCGCAAGCCTAGAAGGTGAAACAAACGCAAAAGGCGACATGGCGTTATTTATTGCCAACGGCACTATTAATAAACAAAAAGAAGCGGTGTTAGTTAAGCTTGCTCACCCTTTTTTAGATGACACCTATATAGGGATATTATCAATATACCCCGACGATAAATTTATACAGCAACAAGCACAAGCAGCGCTTAAAAAAGAATTCATTTTAATGTTAATTCAATCTATTGTTATCGCATTTTTTGTATCGCTAGTAGTACAACGTTGGCTTACTCAACCTATTCAAAACCTGACCGATAGCTTTGCTAAAATAAATCCATGCGAGCCAGAAACCCTTAAAATGCTGACCTTTAAGCAAGGCAAGCGAGACGAAATAAGCCGTTTAACACACGGTATAAATGCCTTAATGAACGAGCTGCATTTAACGATTAGTAATGAGCAAACGCTGCGTAAAAAAACCCAAGAGCTAGAAGCCAAGTTTAGACTTATTTTTGAACAAGCCAGCGCAGGTATTTGTTTACTCGATAGCAAAAATATTATCACCACATTTAACCCTGCATTTAAGCATTACTTTACTGTACCTGGTGAAAAAGAGTTACCTACCTTGCATTTTCCTGAGTTACTAAGCAACGTAGAAGAATTACAAATCCTACTGGACGATATTCGTTCTACTCAAAACCCACCACAAACCACCTTAGATATTGAGTGTAAGGTTGGCTACAAAACGGTGTGGTTTCATTGCTTATTTGTAAGATTAACAGACCAAAGAGAAAGTAAACGAAGCCCTAAACAAGAGCAACTAGTAGAAGTAATTTTACACGATGTAACCGAGCGCGCAGAGCGCGAACTGCAAACCCGTTTTGAAGCCGATCACGACCCGCTCACCGGCTTATTAAACAGGCGTGCCGGTGAAAAACGCCTTAAAAAAACACTGCGTGAATGTATTAAACATAATGAACACTTAGTGCTTATGATGATTGATTTAGATAAGTTTAAACCCATTAACGACACCTATGGCCACGAAGCCGGCGACAAAGTGCTCATTGAAATAGCACACAGATTTAAAACACTGTTTCACGAAAAAAACGACATGTGTATCCGCCTAGGGGGTGACGAATTTATCGTTGCTCAGCAAATTAAAACCTACGATAAAGCGGCAACACAACAAAAAGCGAACGCCCTACTCAGTGAGTTAAAACATGATATTAATATTGCGCAAAATAAAACGTGCGCAGTAGGTGCAAGCATAGGTATTGCAGTAGCCCCAAATGATGGTAACGAACTAGTTGCGTTAATGCTAAACGCAGACAACATGCTCTACCACATTAAAGAAACTGGCCGAGGGCAAATTGCATTTTTCGATGAGTTTAAAAATAGCGAGTAGTAATAAACGGCAAAAGTTATCACTTCGTCGATTCAAATATCACGTTGATGTAATAAACCACGGTTAATTAAACTAACAAAAACATATTTTAAGCCCAACCTATAAAGTACATTGAACAATTAAGTTTTTGATTGCTAGAATGCCAACCTATTTTTCTATCAAGAGATACAATGGCAAATTTCAATACTCATCTTAATACTGCAGTCATCGTCACCGGTTTAGGTTCAGCCACTTTATTATCTGCAGGCCATGTTGATTTAAACGGCGCGCTTTGGTTATGGTTTTTAGGCTCTATCGGCGGTTTATTACCCGACATAGATTCAGATAACTCCACATCACTCGATACTATTTTTAACTTATTTGCACTGAGCGCTGTATTACTGGTGCTGCATTACATAACCACCGAGCTTATTATTACTATTAGTTTTGTTAAGTTAATAGTAGTCCCGCTATTAGTGTACGGGTTTATGAAATACATTATTAGACCCATTTTTGAATGGATCACAGTACATAGAGGTAGTTGCCACTCTTTACTATTTTTATTGCTATGCGCGTTATTAACAACCCAAGTAACGTGGAAACTAAACGACCAAACAACCGCACATGCCGCTACTTTTGCCTGGTTAACAGGTGGGTTTATTTTACTCGGTGGGTTAATTCATTTATTACTTGATGAACTTTACAGTGTCGATTTGAATAATGTCACCATTAAACGCTCTTTTGGTACGGCTTTAAAAATAGCCGACTTAGATAATAAATTAATCACGTTGGCATCGGTTATTGCCATTGCAGGTTTAATCTATATAGCCCCGCCTACAGAGCAAACTATTATCGCATTAAGTGACTGGTCTAATTTTAGGTTTTTATCTTAACAAAATTAGTAATAAGCCAGTTTACTGCATACTCAAATTAGTGCCCGTTTGGTAATTTAAAGCTAATTCACTAAACGGGTGCAAAGCGCCGTGTTTTATTAGCGTACATGGCTTAAATAAAAGCAACTTTGCAAAGTTAAGTTTAATTAAAAGCCGTAACCTGAGCTAATTTGTTATTAATTAATACTTTTATAGATTTAAGTGAAATAATTAACTCGCTTTACCTGTCTTATACCTACAACGATAAACGCTATTTAAATACAAAGACTAAGCAGTTTGATACATTCAAACTCGCAACACCTGTTGAAAGCGACAAATATAAAATCAAAAGAGGTCCATAATGGAATTTACACATAAACGCACCACCCTAATTACAGCATCGTTATTGTTAATATTGGCGGTATCACAGGGTATTTATTCAGCCCTTTACAGTGCTGAAATTAGCTTTTCAAGGCAGGTGGCTTGGGGGCTAGAAGCACTGATATTTACTTTACTTGTTGCCTTTGCAGGTTCTGCTATGGTGCAAGCAAAAAATGCTCAACTAGGCTGGTCAGCTATCACGTTTAGCGCAGTACTTAATATAGTGCAGGTAAGCGTTGGCCTTACGTTGTTTTCAACATTTGGCAAAGTTGCAGGCACAGTAGAAGGCGCACAACCTTTAATTGGTGGCGTGGTATCGTTGTCATTCATGATTTACTACGCAGCTAAATTATTATTGGGATTAGCAGCACTTGTATTTGGCCTATCATTTATCGCTAAAGGCGGCAAAGCCATAGGTAGCCTTACAGCCCTTGCAGGCGCAATTGCAATGTTAGCCAATGGTATTTTACTTACTTGTGGCCGTGATGGATTCCTTCCATCAGGTGTTGCTGGCGCCTCAGGCATGATTGCAACGTTACTATTGGCAATCTGCTTATTTGGTCTTAACCGTAAACAAGACTAAGGCTTAATACCTTATAAGTAAGGTAGTTACTTAGATAAGTTATAAACATCGGCGTGTATTAGAGAACCTAATTCGCCGATGTTTTACGTTTAAAGTGACAGCCATCTTATTTTTTTTTGATAAATTCACAAAGAGGCTATGAGGCGCTTCGCTTTTAAAGAGGATAATGGCTTATATCAAAGCGATTTAACTCAGTTAAGCTTTGGTGTGTGAAGTCAAGATTTGACTTCATTTATTCTCGTAAATTCTTGTTACTTACGCTTTTTAATAAATCGAATTTCGTAATGATATAAACAGGTTCTTTTTTACATTCGACTTTATAAAGATATTGATTTTTAAGAAAATTAGTTTTTTCTTTTATTAAACTAATTTGCTCCCATGGTATTAAAAAACTCCTGGGAAATAGTAGAATCAACATCCGTTTTTGGCTTATAAATATACCTTGCTGAAATGATTTGATATTTAGCCAAGTCCGATATTCACTGTTTTTCTCACGAGAAATATCTGCCACATTCGTAAAGTACATACTGCTTGATTTTAAAAGTGAGGAATCAGAAATAATTAAATCCGTTTTATATTCTCTAGCTAGTTTAGGGTAATACCCAATAATGCTTTGGATATAATTGACTAAAATATAGAACAATAAAAATAAAATTAAGCATATAACAAAGTCCATTTTTTAATACTCCGAAAACTTGCTCTGCACTGCTGACTAAGCTGAAATTTAAGATGGGTGTCTTATTAATTGTGCAAATAGCATAACATTTCTTTCTTAATAGGTGGCCAAAATTACTTTACCACTACAACTCGCATGATGGGTGGTGTGGGGGCTGGAGGTTAGAGACCTCCGGCTACCCGATTATAAGCTTTCACGTCGAACTCTAAAAAAGTACTGTACGATTATAATCACTATTGATGCCAATATCGACGCAATAACACCAGAGATAAAACCAAAAACTTTCTCATTTGTCGCTAATTCCTTTGCTTTTAGCTGTTGTACACTGAGTAGCGCCTCAACTACCTTTTTATCTGCGTTAACGAGTGGTTCCAATTTAGTCTGTTCTTCAACTAAAATCTCTAATGACCTTTGATTTTCCGCTACCTGGTTCTTTTGAATTTCAATAAAAGTTAATAGTTGTTTTAAGCTGTCTTCTGTTTTATCTAATTGTTCTATCTGAGTTTTGAAGTTTAAATTCTTGGCAATACTTTCTTCTCTTTGAAACTCGATTTTTTGATTGGAATAAACTGCGAATATCATCCCAACAACTGTAAGTATTACTGATAATATACTTGTCAGTTTCGGTGATTTTATATAAGCATGCACCCAAGCCATAGCGGCTTTTTTAGCTATTGGAGCAGAAAACTCATCGAATAATTTATCTGATTTTTTAGCATTGCACATCCTACATGCAGCTGCCAGATTTTCTCTCGAATCACTTCCACCTTTACTTCTAGGATGCTTGTGATCTATTGCACTATTCGACTCATCGAGCTTAGTTCCGCAATATTCACACTTCCAATTAGCTTCATCAAATACTTGTTTTCTTAACGCTCTGGTAATTCGATTTCTCATCAGCTTCCTCATAGCTCATAACGCTTTGCTAAGCGGCTAAAAATGGTTGGCTAAAATAGTGAGGAACGAACAAAAGCCAACTGTTTTTTGTCCGTTTAAGCAACTTGCTAGCTGCATTATTCATCTGTAATACCTATTTGGCGTAACAGCATACGCCCTAGGTGTGTTGTGTCTGTATAGCTAACTTCAGGCTTTCCCGAAATCGTATCAAAACTTGGTAAACCAGTTTCGTGATCAGTTCGAATATGCCCTTGAATTAAACCTAATCTTTCTAGATGGTCTCTATAACTCTCTTGTAGTGCCGACTTATTCAACTCTCGTTCTCCAGAACCTACATACGCGGGAGCAAAATTGAGAATGTTCGCATGTTTTTCCCTAAACTCTTCATCCCCAGCAAGTGTCGGGTGAAGGTAAAATCTAAGCCAAATTATTTCGGTATCATTTAATTCCGATAATAAACCTAATAGATATTTGGATGAGTCAATTTCAATTTCATCATCAGATAAACCATTAACAACAATTGAGGCTATATACGTTCTGCGGTCATTGGTAATTGCTCTTGAAGCATGAATATACCCATCCTCGATTAGGGATAGATACTCTTCCTGTTTAACTTTTTGTCGAATACTTTCTTCGTCTGTGTTTGATAGTCGTCTTTCTAATTCGGTGACATATTTAGTCAGTCTATCGATACGCTGATTTGGAATTAATGAGTCTACAAGTTCTGATAATAGTGGTCCAACAAATGGAACCGCTCCCATAACTGATTTTCCGACAGAGGCTATAAGATCACTCTTATTGGCTGATTCTATATCATTTTTATTCGACAAGGCTGATTCCCCATGCAGCTAACGCCGCATTAAGCGGACTAAAATAGTGGGTTATAATGTGTAACGAAGCGAAACCTAACCCACTGTTTTAGTTCCGTTTAAATACCTTGTTAACCCGATTTAATTACCAATCAACGAAGTCTGTTATATTGTTCAGCCTGACAACAGTAGTTAAATCACTACCTAACTCTGACAACCAAAAAGCTTCCCTTTCATCTTGAGCTCCAGCGCCATCCCACTCAACAATTCGGTTTCTTGTATGCTTTAAATACGGTTTTAATAATACATTTAGATGTTCATCTAAACCTGAATAACCAAACAAAATAACTTCTTCGGCTTCTTCAAGCGCTGAACGTAAATAACTCCAGTATGTCGATAGAGCCCCTGATGCAGAAATTACTGCAGGCTTATGTTTAACATGTGTAAGAACGATATGCTGACTTGGTTCATCTCGATTAAGAGTAAGATTTTGTCTAGGTAACTTTGAAATACTATTTCCACGCTCAACAAATAATGGAGAACCATGCAGATGCAAATAATATCCAAAATTATTGCCATACATTCTAACTAAAGTTTCTGATGAAAAACCTTGGTCAATCATGCCATCGACTAAATATCCGTTATATCCATTGAATACATCGTTATCGATAAAAGAATTATATAAAAGCTTGTCATAGTTCAATGTAGCAACATGTGATTTAGTGCCTTTAACAAACTCAATAAGTGGTTCATAAAAGTCAGGTGGTAATTCACCATCATAATTATGTAAAAACGTAGCAACTTTATGGATATATTTGGCTGTTATCTCAGGAAAACTTTGTCCGTCTTCAGTTAGCCAATGTATATCTCCATCTCCAATTCTATTTAATGACTTACAGTAGGATATAGCTTGGTGTAATAGATCAAGCTCATCTTCGCCTTCTGGTGGCCCATCCTTTCCAAGACAACGAGCGATCAGTTGTTTTTGTTCGTCAGTTAAAACACCATCTCTATTCCAGATGTTATTAAGAGCGTTTTGTAATGAGAAATGTTCTGGGCATAAACTCATTCCTAGCCCATTTCCAAATATAATTAGCTTCCGTGGCATTATGACTCACTATGATTTCGGGTTAACAGCTTATTGCACCCCACTTTGGGGGGTTATAACACCCCAAAACGGCGTATATTACGTTGTTCGATAATTACACCAAACAACTCATTTATAAACAGATAATTACAATTGCTAATCAGTAGCCTTTGTTATTTAACCCCAAAACGACTTTCAATAATGTTATGGGACAAAACTTACATGGCTATATTTATACACAGCCATTAATTAGTTCTATTTTTACTTAACCTAACCTTTGACTAATCGATTTATAAAATTACAATTCATTTTCAAACCTTGTATCGTTCTCACAAGGTTTTCCATCGCCATCACCATCCATTTTTGTATTCGGGCAGTTATTAATAAAAAATACAGCCTCTTCGCGTGAGCGCATTTCAGTACAATACTGCCTGCCATCACACGTAAAATTTTGCGTGTTTTTAGGAATAACGACTTTTGGGTATTTTTCATCAAAGGTAGCTAAATCGTCATTGGTGGCTAAATCATTGGTGATAATAGGTGTTTGGCTGCTTGAGTGAGCGTTGTATTTATTAATCGCATAAAAACAAAGTGCAGCAATAAGCGCTATTGAGGCAACTTTACCTAAAAAGCTACTGGTAAAATTAGATTTGGCAATGCGATGCGGCTGTTGTGTGTGTTTTTGATAAGGTGCTTTAAGCTCTGCAACGCCTTCTATGCGGCAGTTAACTGCTTTGGTTTTACCATCGGGCTGCGTTGCAACTTCAAAATAAATGGTGTCGCCCACTTTAGGCTTGCGGCTCATGTGTTTGAGCGCTGATATGTGTATAAACGTGTCGTGCTCTAGGGTGTCTGATTTAATAAAACCAAAACCTTTGTCGGTTTTCCACGTCTTTAACAATCCCTTGTGCATGTATCCGCCTATTTTGCTTAAGCTGCGTTTTACGCAAATTCCATTTAGTTAACACTTGTTATTATACGTTCCTAAATTAGGACGATGCAACCACATATTCATGTTGCGTTAATTTTACGCTTTACCTAATTAACTTAATTATTAAATTCAGCTTAAAAATAAACGCGCTAAAAACAACTAAAACTCAGCTTATTTTATTTATAATTTGCGGCCAAATGTCCTTTAATTCATATCAACCATTGCACGCCCAACCACCAGCTTAACAGCTTGTTTACACTCGGTTTTGTTATTAGTTATTTCTATCTCAATTAACCGTTTTTAGTACGATTTTTCATTCGTTATTTACTTAATTTATCTATACAATCCACACCTTATTTTTACGCACGTATTTTAAGTGATTATCTCATGTTACTAACCGTTGTTTATATTATTGGTATTACCGCAGAAGCCATGACCGGCGCACTTAGCGCAGGCAGAATGAAAATGGATTGGTTTGGTGTTGTACTTGTTGCCAGCGCCACGGCAATTGGCGGTGGTAGCGTGCGAGATATTTTACTAGGCAATTACCCGCTTACGTGGGTACAACACCCAGAGTATTTATTAATTACTTGCATAGCGGGCATTGTGACTACTTGGCTCGCTAAGTGGGTGGTTAAATTTAAGGGCATTTTTATGCGCCTAGACGCCCTTGGTTTAGCTGCCTTTAGTATTATTGGCTGCCAAGTGGGACTAAATATGGGGCTGCATTATGGAATTTGTGTAGTGGCTGCGGTTGTAACCGGTGTATTTGGTGGCTTACTGCGCGATTTAATATGTCGCCAAGCGCCGCTGGTATTACATAACGAGCTATACGAACAACCAAACTAGACAGCCACTCTTATTGAGCTAACAAAACTGTGACACTAATATTTGCTCTTCAAGTTCAAAATTTATCTTTTATGACTGAGTCACTTTATTTCATCCGTTAAATAAGTCATTAGCCCTATTAAACCTAAATTACACGCATGAAAACAACTGCATAATGCAGTTGTGATTTATTACTGAATAGTTTTACTGAGTAGCTTAAGTTTTATGCGAGTAGCTTTTCGCAATTGCTAACATTTGATCGCCGTTTACGCTTTAAATTTTCACAGTAACTTACTTGTGAAGTGGGTCTGCCTACTGCGCCATGAAATACACGCGTAAATTGTGTGGTGAGTTTTAACCAGTTTTCAGGGGATATATTAATTCTTTCTAGCAAAGAAAGGTTCATATTATCAATATACCCGCGTTTATCCTCTCGTATTATTCGCCCTGTTAACTCAACAAGTTCTAGGTACGATTTAAGCTCAAACGGTAGCCCTTTAGGCATAATCTGACGTGGCATGCCTGCAAAACGTAGTAACTGTTTAGGCTGTTTACCTTCTGCCCCACATGTTAAGCGCTTATGTACGCTGGTATGGTCTGACCCTTCTGGGGTGTTAGCCATTTTAGCTCTAATGGGGTTTAAATCTACATACGCCATACAGGCTGCAAGTGCGGCTTCATCAAGCAGTGCTTGTGACCTGAAGCGCCCCTCCCAAAACCTACCAGTACAGTTATCTTCTTTATTTGCTCTGCGCGCAATGTCTTCATTTAATAGCCGCATAAACCAGCTGATACTTGATAAGCGTTCCCGGTATTGTTTGACCGTTTTGTTGAAAAAGATGAGCTCAACGTTACTTAACTTTTCACCTTGTACATATTTTTGCGTTAACAATGTGCCTTTACAAAGCTTATGCCAGCGAATGATAATCGCTTTATCATTTAGCCTATTTGCTTTTTTATCGTCAACATACAGGACTAAATGGGTGTGATTACTCATTACGGCGTAAGCACATACATCAATACAAAATACCTTCGCTAACTCAAGTAGCTTATCTTCAACCCACCCTCGTCGATGCTCGTAAGATTGACCAGTAAAACGGTCTTCTCCACATAAAAATGCACGACGAACACAGCGTGAAATACAATGGTAGTATTTTGTATCAACCAAACTTACTTGACGCTTTCTTGCAATTGCCATAAGACACCCTGCTTGTTTTTTGCACTAAATAAAGGCTAGCCTCTAACTTTGAAAAGTGCAAAATTTAGAATGGGTGTCTTATTAATTTTTTCTAGAGTGGGTGTCTTGATAATTTGCATTGGTGTCTTGATAATTTGCATTTGCGGACCCGCGTGATGGGTGGTGTGGGGGCTGGAGGTTGGAGACCTCCGGCTACCCGATTATGCGCTCTCTATGCAATCATTTCTAACTGCATGTTTTTCCAATCAAACTCATTACAATGCTCTTGAATATCGATTAAAAAACGACTTGCATTACTGCCCGTTTCTTTATTATAAGAAATGAACAGACTCTCCTGTGCTCTTGTCATTGCCACATAAAGTCTAGATGCATCTCTTGCTATATCATAATCTTGTGAATACTTATGAGGCATAACCCCTTCGACTACACCAACTATAAATACGTGCTGAAATTCGTGACCTTTAGCCGACTCAATCGTACTAATAGCAACACTATCAGTATTATCAATACCAACCGTCTGCTTAAGCTCATTGCTTTTGATTGAGTTTTCTTTTAATTTTTTAGCGATCCCATCTCTTACTCTTCGATTTAACCCAATAACACAGATTTCAGGATATAATTCGGTACTTTCAATGTCCTGAAACTCTCTAATTAACTCATTTACCTTATTACAAGCAAAATTTATTTCATCTTCAATATTTTTACATTTGATGATAAAGGGCTTCTCACTAACTTTTGTAGGAAAGTCTGGTTTAGTTGGTTTAGCAATATTATCCTCATCAACATCAGCAAATTCATATTTTTCAATTAATGCATATGATGCAGACATGATTTCTTTAGAGTTTCGGTAGTTTTTCTTCAGAACAAAACTTCTATTAGAAACATTAACTCCACAGTTTTTTAGGACAAACCCTTTATTGTAAATAGTTTGTGCTCCATCGCCAACAAGGAATAAGCCATCATTTATACTTGAAATCGTATTTTCAGAGGACTCCCTTAACCCCCCTATCATTGAAACTTCAAGTTGAGATAAATCTTGTACTTCATCGACAAGAATGCACCTATAAGGGGCATAGTTCACTCTTTTTGATTCCAACTTTTCTACATCTACACTTGCCCAGCCGAAACTCTCTAAAGACTCTTTGCATCCCTTGATTAATGAGTTTGCTGCAGCTACTGTACCCTCATAATCAATTTTAAAAATCTCTTTTAGCTGGGATGCTTTGTATTTCGCAGCATCTAGAAATACGTTTCTTCCTTCTGCACTTAAACGTATTTTTCGTCCATGCCTTTTAAAAGATTTGACATCTAAATACTCATTGAACTCTGAATATTGAAGTCTACTTCTGATAAAGTAGACTTCTTCTTCTACAAACTTTTTTAGTGCCTGATGGTCTAATTTTCCTAGTCTTGCAGATTTAAAATTTTCGTGAGTTTTTACAAAATTCAATACTTTTAAGTCAATTTCATGAATTAAATCACCACTATTCAGTTGACGGTAAGCTGATTCACCTTTTGGGTGTAGTTCTTTAGTTATTGTTTGGGCAAGGCTTTGTATTGTTGAAGTTTCAATAAGTGAGCCTTCTACTCCGCATAACTCTTTTATTAAAGAGTCCAGTAACTTTCTCATGCTTTCAGTTAATGTTACTAATAAAATCGGTTTTCTGTATTTTTTAGCAAGATACCTAGCACGATGTAGCATAACGCAGGTTTTTCCACTACCAGATACTCCTCGCAGTCTAGCAGGACCTTTAAAGTCTTTTATTGCTATTTCTTTTTGTTCTGGATGTAGAAATAACAACCAATCAGCCCAACTCGCATTTTCTGGAAGTTTACTGACTTCATCCCAAGTTACAAAGACTTCACTATTTTGAGGTTGATCAATAATTATAGCTAATTCCTGACCTTGAGTTACACTAGCAATACCAATCTCAAATAGAACCCTATTAGATAATTCTTTTAGCTCAGATAGATGGGAATGGGTAAATAAGTCATCAAACAAAATAGCGGAATCTGTATCTGAAATACCTTCAATATGCTCTAGAATGCTATTTGGATCACATTCCCAAGACTCTGCGTTTATTGACATAGCATATGTTTTTAGGTCTTCAGCAATACCTAACAAATCCCAGTCTTTTATCGTTAAATGTCTCAATAAAGGCAAGTCTCTGAGAGATTCAGCTGAATCAACTTCTGGATTTACAATTTTTGTTTTTTCAGGATCCTTTTCTGATATTTGGACATAATCTAACGATTGGTCTTTATTGTTTTTAATCCATTTGTAGTCTTTATGATTATCAAGCCACTCTTGAGTATCATCATGATCACCAGCAAAAAGAAAAGCTCGCGTTTTCAAGTTTTCTTCTACAAGCTGTACAACTAATCGATACCCACCACCAAGATCATACTTTTCAACATTATCTAATCTTGTTTCACCGTTCTTAGTTCTATTAATCGAAGTTATTGCGCCTTCTGTAGCCGCTTCACTTTGAGCGGCTCTTACTTTAACGGTTGCATCTTTGCCTTTTTTTCCATGTTTTAATAATTTTCTAAAACATTTATTAAGGGCTTTAGTTTGTACTACCTTATACATTTAGGAGATCCTTACATGGTTAAATTTATGATGATGGCGCATAACAGCTTATTGAACCCTACTTTGGGGGGTTATAACCCCCCAAAACGGCATATGTTACGTTGTTCGATAATTACACCAAACAACTCGTTTATAATTAGACAATAACAATTGCCATTCAGTAGCCTTTATTATTTAACCCTATAACCCATTTTAATAATTTTATGGGGTAGATTGCGCATCACTGTATTTATATACAGCATACAGTAAAGCCTATTTTAAATTTAACTTTTAACTAATCGGTTTCTAAAATTACCATTCATTTTGAAACCTTGTATCGTTCTCACAAGGATTACCATCACCGTCGCCATCCATTTTTGTATTCGGGCAGTTATTAATAAAAAACACCGCCTCTTCGCGTGAGCGCATTTCAGTACAATACTGCCTGCCATCACACGTAAAATTTTGCGTGCTTTTAGGAATAACGACTTTAGGGTATTGTTCATCAAAGGTAGCTAAATCGTCATTTGTAATAACAGGAATTTGGCTGCTTGAGTGAGTGTTGTATTTATTTACTGCGATAAAGCCAAGCACGGCGATAATGCTAATTGACGCGACTTTAGCTAAAAAGCTACTAGCAAAATTAGATTTAGCAATGCGGTGCGGCTGTTGTTTGTGTTTTTGGTAAGGTGCTTTAAGCTCTGTAACGCCTTCTATGCGGCAATTAATTGCTTTGGTTTTACCATCTGGCTGCGTAGCAACTTCAAAATAAATGGTGTCGCCAACTTTTGGCTTGCGGCTCATGTGTTTAAGCGCTGATATGTGTATAAACGTGTCGTGTTTTAGGGTGTCTGATTTAATAAAACCAAACCCTTTGTCAGTTTTCCACGTTTTTAACAATCCCTTGTGCATGTATCCGCCTATTTTGCTTAAGCTGCGTTTTACGCAAATTCCATTTAGTTAACACTTATTATTATACGTTCCTAAATTAAAACCATGCAACTAAATATTCATGTTGCGTTAATTTTTTACGCTTTACCTAATTAACTCAACTATTAAATTCAGCCTAAAAATAAACGCGCTAAAACAACTAAACCTGACCTGTTTTATTTATAATTTGCGGCCAAATGTCCTTTAATTCATATCAACCATTAGGTACTCACCCACCAGCTTAACAGCTTGTTTACACTCAGTTTTGTTATTAGTTATTTCTATCTAAATTAACCGTTTTTAGTACGATTTTTCATTCGTTATTTACTTAATTTATCTATACAATCCACACCTTATTTTTACGCACGTATTTTAAGTGATTATCTCATGTTACTAACCGTTGTTTATATTATTGGTATTACCGCAGAAGCCATGACCGGCGCACTTAGTGCTGGGCGTATGAAAATGGATTGGTTTGGTGTTGTACTGGTTGCCAGTGCTACGGCCATTGGTGGTGGCAGCGTGCGAGATATTTTACTAGGCAATTACCCGCTCACCTGGGTACAGCACCCTGAATATTTATTAATTACCTGTATTGCCGGTATTGTCACTACGTGGCTTGCTAAGTGGGTGGTTAAATTTAAGGGCATTTTTATGCGCCTAGACGCCCTTGGTTTAGCTGCCTTTAGTATTATTGGCTGCCAAGTTGGCCTAAATATGGGCCTGCATTACGGTATTTGTGTAGTGGCTGCGGTTGTAACGGGTGTTTTTGGTGGGTTACTACGTGATTTAATATGTCGCCAAGCGCCGCTGGTATTACATAACGAGCTATACGCGAGTGTATCGTTACTTGTTGCCTGTTTATACTTGGCACTACACCATTACAATATTGATGACAACATCAGCATTATTGCAAGCCTTGTTGCAGGGTACTTAATACGTATGGCATCAATACGCTTTAAATGGCGCTTACCGACCTTTAGTTTATTAGAGCAGCACGCTAAATAAAAATACGCTTTACTACCAAATAAGGCAGGTATTAAACCTACCTTAATTAATATAATTATTAGCGTATTACTTTATTGCTCGCTTACATCACTCAGCGCGCTTTTTAACCCGCTGTTATTTTGCTTAAGTACACTAAAACTGCCGTCGGTTTCGAGCACTACGGCGGCAACATCTTCTATGGCTAATATACCCGCACCACGAATAGCCGCGCGAATTTCTGATTTAGTTACCCGTTGCGACTCAAGTGCTGCCGTGCAGTATTCACCATCACTTAGTAAGAGCGTGGGCTCTGCTTTTATGAGTGACGCAAATTTAGATGAGCGCACACTAAGCCACGTAATAACATATTGCAGCCCTATTAACACAACAAACGCGAGTATACCCTCTATCAACGCAACGCTTTTTGAAATGATCACCGAGGCTAAAATAGAACCCAGCGCAATGGTGACTATAAAGTCGAACACGTTCCATTTAGAAAGCGTACGCTTGCCCGATATACGCAGCCAAAACACCAGTGCGATATAACCGAGTACGCCAATAATAAGTACGCGTATTAAACCCTGCATATCATCAAAAAACATAGTTACTCCCTGTAGTTTAAATTACGTATTGCCTTGAGTTAAACCGTACATGCCTACAAATTAAAACTGTATGAATAAAAGGGGTAAGTAGTAAGTTAAAGTAGTTTAAATTTAAACTACGGTTGATTATGATAGTTTAAGCATTATATCTCTATTTTCGCTTCTTAATTTATACAAAGGATTACCATGTCTAGCTATAACGAATCTCCAGAGCAAATTGAACAAGCCACTTCAGGCTATGTGATGCAGCAAACTATGTTGCGTATTAAAGATCCCAAACCGTCGCTCGAATTTTATCAAAATGTATTAGGTATGAAGCTGTTAGGTAAGTATGACTTTCCTGAAATGAAGTTTACGCTGTACTTTTTAGGCTACGAACCAGAGCAGCCAGAAGGTGATGATAAAACTAAAGCAAAATGGGTATTTGGCCGCCCTGCGCTAATAGAGCTTACCCATAACTGGGGCACAGAAAACGACGACAGCTTTGAGGGTTACCACAGCGGTAACCAAGAGCCTAAAGGCTTTGGCCATATTGGTATTAGTGTACCAGATGTTTACGCAGCCAGTGAGCGCTTTGCAAAGTACGATGTAGAGTTTGTTAAAAAGCCAGACGATGGCTCAATGAAGGGGTTAGCATTTATAAAAGACCCTGACGGCTACTGGATAGAAATACTCTCACCAGAGGGCATTACCGATATTATTTTTGGTAAATAACCAGCTTACTACACACTAAAAAGCCAGCTATTACGCTGGCTTTTGTGTTTTTAAATAAGGGTTAGCTTATTTACGTAATGCGTCTATTCGCGCATCAAGCGGTGGGTGAGATGAAAACAGCTCAGCAACACCTTTACCACTTGCAATACCAAAAGCCATCATAGAGCCTTGTAATTGCGATGGGTGGTTTTGCTTTAATCGCTCAAGGGCTGAGCGCATTTTATCAGCACCTACCAATTTAGCTGCGCCGCTGTCGGCTGCAAATTCGCGTTTACGGCTGTAACTAGCCACCACTATGCTTGCAAGCACACCAAATAATACTTGGAATAGCATGTCGAATAAGAAGTAAGACCAGCTACTGCCGCCCTCTTCCTCATCGCCACTTAAAAAGTTGTCAACTATGCCTGCTAGTACTTTTGCAGCAAATATTACAAAGGTATTTACCACGCCTTGTATTAGTGTAAGCGTTACCATGTCGCCGTTAGCTACGTGCGATACTTCGTGGGCAAGTACGGCTTCGGCTTGGTCTTGGCTCATGTTATGTAATAAGCCTGAGCTTACCGCCACCAGCGAGTTGTTTTTACTTGGGCCGGTTGCAAACGCGTTCATTTCTGGACTGTCGTAAATTGCCACCTCAGGCATTTTAATACCTGCTTTTTGTGCTTGTGCAGATACGGTTTGTACAAGCCAGTGCTCGGTTTCATTACGTGGTTGGGTAATTACTTGTGCGCCGGTTGATTTTTTAGCAATCCACTTAGACATAAATAACGAAATAAACGAGCCACCAAAGCCAAATACAGTGGCTATAAGTAATATTCCGCCAAGGCTACGATGGCTTAAGCCCAGCACACTCATTATTATTGAAAGCACTACACCTAATACCAACATAACCGCTAGGTTAGTTAATAAAAACAAAAATATACGTTTCATATTGTCCTCACAAAAATAGGTTTGATCACCGAACATAAAATTAAATTAGGTTAAAGCAATCACTGCGTCATGACACACTATGTCATAACGTTAGCGCTATTCTGTGACAAACTATGTCATAACGCAAGTGTTATTTGTGGGTTTATAAATAAATTTTTTTGATGGGTTTTAGGGCATGAAATTTTTATAGGCTTACTGTTATTTAAAAATAACAGCAATCCTAAAACTTATATTTATCAGGTAGTTAATGGATTTAAGATTAGGTAGCTTTGTTTATACCATTATTAATATTTGCCATAGCTACAGGGAAACCACGCTCTTTTGCAAGTACTTGTGCAATTTTAGTTATGTCTTCATTACAGTTGTGTTCAAGATACGCCCATTGGTGGTTATTACGGTGATTATTAATATTCGGCTCGCTACTTACTAAGCCTAACTTTGTAAATTCAGCGACTATTTCGTCGGCAGCAATAAGCGTAGATGACGCTTTTACGTTTTCGGCGCGCGCATAGCTAATATGCGAATATAAGCTAACATCAGCTACCCGTAATGTGTCGTCTTCTCCTGGGATTTGTTGCCCACCAAATAATGCATTGTTTTGCGTATCTGCATTATTAAATGCCGGTACAAACTCGGCAACAAAATCTATCGCTTTTTGGCTGCGTGCTTTAAGTGCATCTTTATCCCAGCCTTCACTTATATAGTTTAAGTATTTGCTAGGTAGTTTTGGTTGGGCGCTATTACTGCTTGTTTCTGCAAGGCCATCGTTAAATAGTGTTATTGCGTTGGTCATACCATGTATTTGAAAGTACCCGTCTGGGTATGGTGTTAACTGCGCCATACCTTCGGGCGTACCACGGTTACCGTAAATAATAATTTCGGGTATTTGCCCACCTGCGCCCTGCCAATGTGTAATATACGAAGCTTTAAATTCGACCATACGTTTAGCATCAACCCCTACCATGTCATCAACAATACCGGTTTGAAACCCGCAGGCATTAATAAGGTAATCAACTTCTGTTGTTTGCGTGCCGTTACTTTGTGCGCTTTGGTGTTCAATTTGCCAAGTTGGTGATTGGGTTTTGTCATTACTGCTATTAACTTGGCTGACCTGTTTAACCTCTGTACTGGTAAGTACGTTAGCGTGTTCATATTGTGCTAGTGCAAGTTGTGCACTGGCCGATAATCTAAATATGTTCCAGCCATATTCTTGAGCAACAATGAGTGGGTATTTAATTTTGTTTAAATTTAGATGCTTGGCAACGGGGATCATCCACTCATCAAGTGTTTTTGGCTCTGCTATTTGCTCTTTATGTGAAAGCGCGATCATTTGCTCATAGCTATAAAGTTGGTAGTAATTGTCGGGCTCGCCAAGCACTTGGTTGTTAGGGTCTTGCTTAACTAACTCTTTATACGCATTGGTTATTTTATTTAACCTTGGTAGTAAATCATCGGGTGAGTCGTCATCGCGCTTTGGTACAGCAAACACTGTTGGACGTACGTCTATGGTGTAAGGGTACAGCCTTAAAATATCAATGCATTGCTTTAGTAACTCTACGCAGTCTTCGTCGGGTATTTCACGATATAAATTACCCCCTGCGTGTAAGTGGCACATAGGTGGGCCATCTATTAATGACTTTTTTTTCTCAAAAACGGTGGTGTGTATACCCAAAGCCGCTAAGCGAATTGCTATTGTTGCTCCTGCTGTGCCCCCACCTAAAATACCCACACGGGTTTTAGGCAAAGCACTTTTAAGTACGTCTGGCTCGGCCTTTACGTGCGTATTTTGAGCGTAATTTTCAATAAATGGGTGGGTCATAAGAGGGGTTATTTCCTTAGTAACAATAGCAACTTAGTTATTAGTGATATATGTGTACTAAGGATAGCTATTTCAAGGGAAAATTAAATTATTAAGCATATGTATTTATTACAAAACTGCTTTATAACTAGTTACAAAGCAGTTGGGTTTAGGAGTTAATAGCAAAGGTGTTAAGTAACGTTTTGTATATTTGTAATTTTGGCGTTTGCTCACTGTAAGGGCTTATTGCCAGAATAGGAAACGGTAAACGTGCTTTTAGCGAATCAAGGTTAGCTTGGTACTCGTCCATGTTTGGATCTACTTGGTTTGCAATCCACCCTACACAATTAATGCCTAAACTTTGCATATGAGCGGCTGTAAGTAAGGCATGGTTTAAACAGCCTAATTTCATGCCTACTACTAATATTACAGGTAGTTGCTCTGCTTTAACCCAATCGTATAAATAATCGGTGTTATTAATAGGTAATGCCCAGCCACCAGCACCTTCGGTTAGGTGATAATCGGCACCTTGCTGTTTCAGTGTTGAGTACGCTGCGCTTAGTTTATCAAGCGTAATGGTTTCGCCTACTTGCTTTGCTGCTATGTGCGGAGCAATTGGCGGCGCAAATGCAAATGGGTTTATTACATCGTACTTGGCGCTTACCGTTGCGCTTTCCATAAGCATAAGCGCATCGGCGTTTACTAGCTGTTCAAATGCCATTTCGCAGCCAGCAGCAATGGGTTTAAAACCAATAGCTGGCTTTTTATGTTGAGCAAGTAGCTTTAATAGCAAACTGGTTACATGGGTTTTGCCTGCATCGGTATCGGTGCCCGTAATAAAAAATTCTTTCATTGATTAACCTTGGTATTTTAATCGTGCGCTATTTAAATTTTGTGATTGATTTTTGTAGTGATAACAATACCACATGGTACGACACACACGCTTGATTGTTTATAAGCGGATACGCATTACACACCTTTTGCAGTGCCGATTTAGTTAATAACCCTTGGCGTGTATTAGTATGATTTTGCGTAGTAGCACCAATGGCTTTAATTGATTTAATGGCCTTTAAAGGTGTTGAGTAACAATCGGTATAAACCCTTTTTTGTGTGCTATTAATTGCAAACTCAGCCTTTTGGACTGATTGGTTTATATATTCTTGTGTATTAAATGTGTTTATATGGCTACTGTTATCAAGCGCAGTAAAGGCTGTTTTTATTTCATTAAGTGACCCCTCAACCACAGTGCTTATATACGCCTGCCCGCCAGGTTTTAAAACACGATAAAGTGATTGCATTAACAATTCAAAATTAGCAGACCACTGCACAGCAAAGTTACTAAATATGGCATCTACACTGTTTGCTTGTAGCGGTAGGTTATCCATATCGGCGCAAATACGTGGTGAGCTTAACGCGCTGCTTTTTAACATGTTTAAGCTTAAATCTATAGCTATTACCTGCCCAAACTGATTTTGCAACGTATGTGTATTAACAAGCGGGCCTGCTCCTAAATCTACACACAGTTTGTTTTTATTTTGTGGATTTGCATTTATTGATTTAAATAAGTCGTTTGCTGCACGTTTTTGTACATTAGCATGGCTGTTGTATTGCTCTGCCGCTTTTGAAAACTTAGTTTGCGCTGCTTTTTTTAGTGACTTATTGGCTGGGGGTTTAGTTATACAGCTCGCCGTATTTGCAATTAGATTTATGTTTTGAGGCACTTTATACTCAACTACCTCAGTTATACGCTCAGCTTGGTTTTGTGTATTAGTTAATGCGCGTGCAATCATGCTATTGCACCTTTTAAATGTTTAATTAGCGTTGTTATATCAGCTTGGGTGTGAGCAGCGGTTAACGTAATTCGTAAGCGAGCGGTATTATGCGCAACCGTGGGTGGGCGAATAGCTGTTAGCCAAATACCGTGCTTTTTTAATATCTCGGCGGCTTTTAGTGTTTGCTCAGCGCAGCCAAGTACGATGGGTTGAATCGCTGTGTTTGACTCCATCACGGCTAGGTTATGCGTTTTAGCAAGCTGTTTAAAAAAAGCAATATTGCTACTAAGTTGCTCGCGTTTGCTGTTTGCTGTTTTAATTGTTTTTAAACGGATAAGTGTAAGGTGCGCCATAAGCGGCGACATAGCGGTTGAATACGTGTAATCGCGATTAAATTGCAGCATGTAATTTATGAACTCTTTACTTGCTAGTACACACGCCCCGCTACTTGCTATGGCTTTGCCAAAGGTAATAACCAGTATTTCGGGAAGCGCTAAACCCTCATCTAACAATGCTTCGCAGCTACCTAAACCCGTTTTACCTAATGCACCAAAGCCGTGTGCGTCGTCTATCATAAGCCATGCATTATGTGCTTTAGCCAAGGCGAGTAAATCTTTTAGTGGCGCAGTATCGCCATCCATCGAAAACACCCCTTCGCTAATAATTAGCTTGTTTTGCGCTTTTGATTTTTCGAGCCGTGAGCGTAAATGGTTTAAATCGTTATGATTAAAGCGCACTAATGCGGCGTTAGAATGCATTGCCCCGTCAATTAAACTGGCATGATTTAACTTATCTTGAAAAATAGCACTATTTTGCGCGGCGGTTTTGTCTTGAAACAGCGCTTTAATTACACTGCTATTTGCACTAAAGCCAGAGTTAAACAACATACCTGCGCCATAGCCAAATTGCCCACATAAATACTGCTCAAGCTGTTGTTGCTGCACTTGATATCCTGTAACCAACGGCGAGCTGTGGCTACCAAGTGTTTGGCTTTGCCCAAAGTTTAATGCGCAATCACCAAAGCCTAAGTAATCATTGCTCGCAAAGTTAAGATAGGTTTCATCATTTACTGTAATGGTGCGGGCTGTGGCGCTTTGTACAATATGGCGATTACGTAATAACGCATCTTGCTGGCGCGATTTAAGATGCGTATTTATAAATTCAAATGGCATACGTTTAAACTTAAGCTTCGTAAAACAGTTCTGACGTTGCTTTATCAGCCACTTGCGATGAAAGCGACGCTGCTACGGCTTCGTCTGAGTAATCTTCGCGAGTTTCTGGGTTCATGCCTAATTTTTTAATGAGGTTCATGTCGGCATCGGCTTCTGGGTTTTCGGTTGTTAGTAGCTTATCGCCATAAAAAATTGAGTTAGCGCCTGCAAAAAAGCACATTGATTGCATTTGCTCGTTCATGGCGTTGCGACCTGCTGATAAACGCACATAGCTGTGTGGCATCATAATACGGGCTGTGGCTATGGTACGTATAAATTCAAAGTGGTCTAAATCGTCAACGTTTTCAAGCGGTGTGCCTTTTACTTTAACCAGCATATTAATAGGGACGCTTTCGGGTTGTTGTGGCAAGTTAGCTAACTGCATTAACAAACCAAAACGGTCGCTTGCTTGCTCGCCCATACCGACTATACCGCCTGAGCACACTTTCATGCCTGCATCACGTACATGATCAATCGTGTTTAATCTGTCTTGAAATGTGCGAGTTGATATTATTTGCTCGTAGTATTCAGGTGAGGTGTCAAGGTTATGATTATAGTAATCAAGCCCTGCACTGCTTAGTTCATGGGCTTTTTCGTTGCTAAGTTTACCAAGGGTCATACAGGTTTCTAGGCCAAGCTCTTTTACTTCTTTAACCATTTGCGAAATGTACGGCATGTCTCTGTCTTTTGGATCTGACCAAGCTGCTCCCATACAAAAACGTGTAGCGCCTTTTTGTTTAGCAAGGCGTGCTTGCTCTACTACTTTTTCTACTTCTATTAGGCGTTCGCGTTCTAGGTCGGTTTTATAGTGCCCCGATTGCGGGCAATATTTACAGTCTTCTGGGCAAGCGCCTGTTTTAATAGATAACAAAGTAGATATTTGTACTTCGTTAGGATTAAAATTAGCACGGTGAACCGACGCCGCTTTAAAGAGTAAATCGTTAAATGGCATTTCAAATAATGCTTTAACTTGTGCGTGGGTCCAATCGTGGCGAACAGGTGCAAATTCCATAGTAGTCTCTTATTTTTCTCAGTGGTGATATTGGCTTAGTCTACGTCTTGAAGTACCATTGTCAACGAAGCCCACCAAGTTAAAGTTTACATATGAATGAAAAACAAACGATTGACCTTGATTTTGATCGTGAGCACATTTGGCACCCATATACGTCTATGACTCAGCCAATTCCGGTTTACCCAGTTACCCATGCCAATCATAATTTAATTCACCTAGAAACCGGCGAGCAACTTATAGATGGCATGGCCTCATGGTGGAGCGCTATACATGGCTATAACCACCCTACTTTAAACGCTGCCATGGTTGAGCAAATAAATAGCATGAGCCACATAATGTTTGGTGGCATAACGCATAACAGCGCGGTTGAGCTGTGTAAAAAGCTTGTTGCTATTACCCCTGAAAATTTAACCAAAGTATTTTTAGCCGATAGCGGCTCGGTTAGTGTAGAAGTCGCTATTAAAATGGCCCTGCAATATTGGCTAAGCCAAGGCATTACTACTAAACAAAAATTAATGACCCCGTATAAGGGTTACCATGGCGATACATTTGCTGCCATGAGCGTATGCGATCCCGTTAACTCAATGCACAGTTTATATAGCGGCTTTTTACCCGAGCATATATTTGTGCCTGCGCCAGTTAGTCAATTTGGTAGCGAGTTTAACCAAGCAGAAGCCCAAACGCTTGAGCAATACTTTAAAGCGCACCACAACCAAGTAGCCGCCTTTATTATTGAGCCCATAGTGCAAAACGCGGGTGGTATGAACTTTTATCACCCCGATTATCTAGCCTGCGTTCGCACACTTTGCAGCCAATATAATGTACTACTGATTTGCGACGAAATAGCCACAGGCTTTGGCCGCACGGGTAAATTATTTGCTGTTGAGCACGCTGACATTGAGCCCGACATTTTATGTATAGGCAAAGCACTTACCGGTGGCTCAATGACGCTTTCAGCAACGCTTACCAGCGAAAAAATAGCAACGGGTATTAGTGAAGGCGAAGCCGGTGTTTTGATGCACGGACCTACCTTTATGGGTAACCCACTCGCCTGTGCCGTGGCGTGTGCGAGCATTGATTTACTTTTAGCGCAGGATTGGCAACAACGTATTAGCGATATAAACAGCCAATTACAACAACTTAATAAGTGCCGTGAACTTAATGATGTAGCTGATGTACGCACATTAGGCGCAATAGGTGTAGTAGAGCTAAACGATGCAGCAGGCAGCGTTGATGTAGCTAAAATTCAAGCCTACTTTGTTGAGCAAGGCGTATGGATTCGCCCGTTTGGTAAACTTATTTACCTTATGCCTCCGTATATAAGTGACGCAAACAGCATTAAAACACTGTGTGATGCTATTTATAATGCAATTAAAGGTAAACATTACGCCTAATTTCTGCGCTTGTTAAACTTTAAACCGTATTTATACGTAACTTAGCGCTGTATTTAGTGTTTTTATCTATTTACCCAGTTTGTGGTTATTGATCTAGCTGATCAATACGGATATGATAATGTCTATCATTTACAATTACCTTTATGGACTCTTCTGCAATGAATTTATTATTTAAACCAGCTAAAACCTTAGGTGCAAGCCTTTTACTTGCTTCAGCTTTTATGGCGCAGCCAGTACTTGCTAATGGCCCAATTGGTGAGCATGTAAATCACCTTCAAGCTAATCTAAAAAGTTATGCTGAAGAAGTAGAATGGATGGTAGGCAAAGTAGATACCATGGTAAGCGACTACGATACAAAAGGCGCTAAAGCGGTTAAAACTGACGATTTAATTGAATACTGGGAGTCTGTTAAGTTCCACAGCGCAATTGAAACAAACTACGTACCTGTTTACGCATCTATTTGGCAAGGTATATATGGCGTAAAAATGGCCATTGAAAATGGTAAACCTGCCGCTGAAGTACGTAAAGAGCAAGAAGCGATGAACATAGCCTTGTGGCAAGGCCTTGGTGCTGTTAAGCTTGCCGCAAAATTCCAGCAAAAAGGCTTGTTAGACACTGTAAAAGCAACGGCTACAGAAGAAATGACTCAAAGTGCAACAATTGATGAAATTAAGCACAAATTAGACCGAGTAGTCGCTAAATTTGCTGAACGTTTACAAGATGAAGCCACTGACATTGTTCACGATACTTACCTACACCTATTTGAAGGCGTAGAAGGTACGCTTATCGAACAAGATGCCAACTTAGTTGAAGTGCTGGAAAAAGACTTTAACGTAACACTGCCACAAGCAATTAAAAATGGTAAAAGCGTAGACGACGTACGCAATGTGGTAAGTGATATGCAAACCAAATTAGACCGCGCTAAAACGCTTATAGAAAAAGCAGAGAAGTCGCGTAAGGATGTATTTTAAGTGAAGCGTAGGACCTTTATACAAGGCCTAGCTGCGTTAGGGGTTGTTGGCTCATTGCCACTTCCTCTTTCTCGCGCACTAGCTGCCAATATAGCAAACCCTGTTTCTGTTGATGATTTACCAAAGCTTAAAGGTGAGCTCACCTTATATTTAGGCCGTGGTGAAGGCGGTTTATACGAAAACGTATTACAAGCTATTCAAAAAAGAAATCCAGACTTTAAGTTAGGCATACGCCGAGGTCCAACTGCTGCACTCGCAAATACCATTGTTGCCGAGGCTAAAGCCGGCGTTAAACGCGCTGATTTGTTTTGGGCTGTAGATTCTGGTGCTATTGGTTTAGTAACCGACGCTGGACTTGCTCAAAAAATTCCTACTGATTTATCTGAGCAGTTACAGCCGCAATTTAGATACAAAGAATGGGCTCCTGTAACTGGGCGCATTAGAACATTGCCTTACAACACTTCTCGCTTAACGAAAGATCAAATTCCGACAAGTATTATGGAAATTGCCGATAGCGATTTAAGCATTGGCTGGGCGCCGGCTTATGCGTCTTTTCAATCGTTTGTAACCGCAATGAGAATTTTAGAAGGTGATGACAAAACCGCTAAATGGCTTAAAAAAGTTCAAAAACGCTCTAAAACCTATGCCGGTGAACTGGGTGTAGTTATGGGTGTTGAACGCGGTGAAGTAGATATTGGCTTTGCTAATCACTATTACACTCTTCGCCTTAAATCAGGCAAACCGGATGCAAAACTCGATTTAGCCTTTACTCAAAATGATGCAGGATGTTTAGTTAATGCATCGGGCGTACTTGCACTAAACGACGACCCACTTGCTACTAACTTTATGCGTTATTTACTTAGTAAAGAAGTACAAGGTTATTTAGCAACTGAAGCGTACGAAATTCCGCTAATAAATAACATTAGCCAACCCGATGGATTACCATCGCTTGCTAATATTTCACCGCCGAAGATAGATTTAACCCAATTGGCAGATTTACGACCTACCATCGATTTGATGAGAAATAACGGCGTTTTATAATGCGACTACCCGCTTCTTACCCAATGGCGCTGCTTGCAGCGCTCATTACGCTTACCCCTGTTTTTATATTAATGGTACTGGCTAGCGATGCTAGTACTGTTTTTGATAGTCATAATTTAAAAATTTTAGGAAACACCCTGTCGTTAATGGGCTTAACTGTTTTAGGCTCTATTTTAATTGGTGTGCCTTTGGCGTTTATTAGTGCCTATGTGCACTTACCCTTTAAAAAATTATGGCTGGTATTTTTTGCAGCGCCACTTGCTGTACCCAGCTATATTGGTGCATTTACTTTGTACGCGGCCTTTGGCCCCGGCGGTGAAATTAATACAGTAACCGGCATAGAAACCCCTTCTATGTATGGGTTAACTGGCGCTGCCATTGTAATGACTTTGTATACCTTCCCTTTTGTAATGATGACTACCCGCTCATCGCTTTTAAGCTTAGATGCTAGTATGGTTAACGCAGCGCGTACTTTAGGTATGTCGATGACACAAAGCGTGTTTAAAGTAATATTACCGCGTGTAGTTAATGGCATTGCAGCAGGTTCTTTATTAGTTGCGCTTTACACCCTCTCTGATTTTGGTACTCCGGCGATGATGCGCCTAGATACCTTTACCCGCGTTATATACGTAGAATACAACGCATTTGCGTTAGGCCGAGCAGCAATGCTTTCATTGCAGCTAATGGTAATTGTTGGCTTTTTATTATTAATAGAATCACAAATAAAAACAGCCAGTGAAAAACAAGGTCGTCCGCTAATTTTATTTCCGAGCAAGTGGCAGTTAAGTGCTATGTTTGTGGCCTTTGCGCCGGTGTTATTGTTAGCCATTGGTTTGCCTCTAGCCATTTTTACACTGTGGTTAGGGCGTGATGGTTTTAGCTCGTTCGATTTTAATATTGCTTGGAACTCAGCTTATGCATCAGCCATTGCTGCAGTGGTTGCCGTAATTGTTGCCGTGCCAGTTGCCCATGCTGCATTAAGTGGCAAAGCCGGTAAAGTAATGGAGCGCGTGACATATTTTGGTTTTGGTATTCCGGGTATAGTAATGGGTACTGCTTTGGTTTATGGCGGCTTACAACTTCCGTTTTTATATCAAACATTAGGGCTTTTAATTATTGCTTATATGCTACGTTTTTTACCGCTTGCGGTAGGCTCTGTTCGTACTAGCACAGAACACTTAGATCCTAGTTTAATTAAATCTGCCAGAGTATTAGGCGCAAGCCCACGTGAAGCCTTTACACGTATTACATTACCGCTGACTATGCGCGGAATAATAGCAGGTGCAGCACTTGTGTTTTTAGAGTCTATGCGTGAACTTGAAGCCACTCTTTTACTTGGCCCTACAGGCTTTGAAACACTTTCAACCTACTTATGGCGTGTTTACGAAGCAGGTTATTTTGGCCGCGCTGCAATACCTGGTTTATTGTTAGTAGTGATTTCTGCGTGCGCGTTAGCTATTATGCTCACTGGCGAAAAACGCAATCAGTTAGAACATTAAGGATTTAATAACAATGCTATCTGTAAGTCAGTTGTCTATAGATTATGGCAGTAACCGTGTAGTCAGCGATTTAAATCTATCGCTTGAACAAAGTGAAATCCTTATGCTTGTCGGCCCTACAGGGTGTGGTAAGAGCACAATTTTACAAGCACTTGCTGGGCTTTTACCTATCAGCGAAGGCGAAATAAACGTGGGTAAATGGCGTGCTACACCTAAATTAACGGTACCACCTGAAAAACGCAGTGTTGGTATGGTGTTTCAAGACTTTGCATTATTCCCGCATTTAACGGTTGAGCAAAACATTTGCTTTAGATTAAAAAATACAGCGCCTGCAGAACGCTGGATAAAACTATTGGGTCTTGACGAATTTAGAAATAAAAAACCTGCTACGCTTTCGGGCGGTCAAAAGCAGCGTGTTGCTCTAGCCCGAACTCTTGCACACGAACCAGACTTTGTTTTACTTGATGAGCCATTGTCTAACCTAGATGCTGCACTAAAAGATATGCTGCGCTGGGATATTAGAAACGCACTTAAAGATGCCGGCGTTCCTGCAATTTGGGTAACACACGATCAAGAAGAAGCGCTTTCTGTTGGTGATCGTGTAGGTGTTTTGAAAGCGGGTAAAATTCAGCAAATAGATACACCTGAGCGCTGCTTTAGTATTCCTAACAATCGTTTTGTTGCTCGTTTTTTAGGTGAAGCTAGCTTTATTGCCGGTAAATTTGAAAACGGACAAGCCACTACAGCTATAGGCAACGCACCAGCTCAAGGCGTTGATTGTGAAAGCGGCGATGTTGATGTATTGCTTCGCCCTGATGACGTATTACTTGTACAAAGTAGTGTTGGTAATAATGGTGAAGTTGTATGGGTACGCTTTGAAGGTGGCAGCCGATTATGTGCTGTAAAACTTACGTGTTCTACTATTGTAACCAGCCGTGTTAGCCATGAGGTTGTAGTAAACCCAGGCGATGAAGTACATGTATCATTAAGTACATCGCACCCACTTGCGGTTTATAAAAAAGCTAGCTAGTAGCGCTTAAAAACTAAAAAAGCCCATATGTATGGGCTTTTTAAATTAAAACGTTAACGCAAATCACCACTCAAACATGTACGCCATTTTACTTATGGTTTTAAGCGGCACATTATGTGAGTTACGCTTAGCGTATAGATGCTGCATAGATTTGTCTTTTACTTCACCTACGATCACTTCTTTTACTTGATACCCTAAAGCAACAGCAGCTTGTGAATACGCGATAAATTCCCACTTTTTAATATTAGTGTTATCAACTATGACTAATGGGATGTTTTGTGCGAGTGCATTAATAAAACGAGCCAAGTTTAAATTATGGTATTGCGAGAGCCTAAACTTATCGAAGTGGTATTCGCCTTGCTCATTTATAAAGTAGTCATCGGTTGAACAAATTAGATATTGGCTTTCGTCAACACCACCTAGTTCGTCTGCAAGGTTTTGCGCGTAATAAGACTTACCGCTTCCTGGTAGTCCTCGTAAAATAAAAACTTGTTTCATGGCATCCGTTTCTAAGTAAAAGGCAACATTAAAGAATTTAAAAACTTATAATGCCACAAAATAGTTAAATTTCAGAGTATCAAATCACAAACTTGATCATTTTTGCTGTAAAAATGGCTAAAAATAAAGCGCATTGATAAAAACTTTTAAAGAGTTGCCCACAATAGTTTTTTTATTTGAGTTAACTAGGTAAGATACAGGGTTCAAGTGCAGCAACGTTTATGCAATTAATGCCAATGTGCTGCGCACAGTTTAATAAATAAAGTTAGGCAACTTATATCATTGGAGTGAAGATGAGCCATTTAGCGATTTCAGAGCTATTAAAAGGCAACGTTGCGGTAGACAGCCAAGTTACAATTAAAGGCTGGATCCGTACTCGCCGCGATTCAAAAGCAGGAATATCATTTTTAGCCGTTCATGACGGTTCGTGTTTTGATCCTATTCAAGCGGTAGTTCCTAATTCACTGAATAATTATGATGAAGTTACTAGCTTAACAGCCGGTTGTTCTGTATCGGTTACTGGTGTTTTAGTTCAATCTGCTGGCCAAGGTCAATCATTTGAAATTCAAGCTAATTCTGTAACAGTTTTAGGTTGGGTAGAAAACCCAGATTCTTACCCAATGTCGGCAAAACGCCACAGCATTGAGTACTTACGTGAGCACGCTCACCTTCGCCCTCGTACAAATATGATTGGCGCGGTAACACGTGTACGTAACTGTTTAGCACAAGCTATTCACCGTTTTTATCACGAACAAGGTTTTTACTGGATCAGTACACCTATTATCACAGCAAGTGACTGTGAAGGCGCTGGCGAAATGTTCCGTGTATCTACGCTTGATATGCAAAACTTACCGCGTACAGATAAAGGCGATGTTGATTACAGCGAAGATTTCTTTGGTAAAGAAGCATTTTTGACTGTATCTGGCCAGTTAAATGGTGAAACATACGCATCAGCAATGTCAAAAATCTATACATTTGGCCCTACTTTCCGTGCTGAGAATTCAAATACTTCTCGTCACTTAGCTGAGTTTTGGATGGTTGAACCTGAAGTGGCATTTGCTGATTTAGAAGATATCGCAAAACTTGCAGAAAACATGCTTAAGTATGTATTTAAAGCCGTACTTGAAGAGCGCCGTGACGACATGGAATTTTTTGCACAACGTGTAGAAAAAACTGCAATCACTCGCCTTGAAGAGTTTGTAGATAAAGACTTTGCACAAGTTGATTACACAGACGCTGTAGAAATTCTTAAAACGTGTGGCAAAAAGTTTGAGTACGCTGTTGAATGGGGTGTTGATTTACAGTCTGAGCACGAGCGTTATTTAGCAGAAGAGCACTTTAAAGCACCGGTAGTTATTAAAAACTACCCGCGTGATATTAAAGCGTTTTACATGCGCCAAAACGAAGACGGCAAAACCGTTGCCGCAATGGATGTTGTAGCGCCTGGCATTGGTGAGATCATTGGTGGTTCACAACGTGAAGAACGCCTTGACGTACTTGATGCACGCTTAGACGAAATGGGCTTAAACAAAGAAGATTACAGCTGGTACCGCGATTTACGTAAATACGGTAGTGTGCCACATTCAGGCTTTGGTTTAGGCTTTGAGCGTTTAGTTGCATACGTAACCGGTATGGGTAACGTACGTGATGTTATTGCCTTCCCTCGTACTAAAGGTAGCGCAACCTACTAATCAATAATTTGATTTGAAAAGCCAGCTTAATTGCTGGCTTTTTATTTTGTGCTTCATATTTATTTTAAGCCGTATTAACGTAATATCTATTAATTAGTGATTTATAAATTCTGAACTATAGTTTTATAAACTCTTATTAATTTGGCTATTTTATGATTAAAAACCTAATTTTGGCAGTTTCAGTTCTTGTTTCAGCCTCAAGTGTAACCATCAGCTCCTCTCCCGATTTTTCACAGCATAAACCTATTTTAATTGGTGGCTCATCCTCTGTTTCACAGTTATTTGAAATAATAAAACCTGAGTACGAAAAACAAATCAATACATTAATGCAAGTACGCTCTATGGGCAGCGATAAAGGCATTAAAGCTATCGGGCAAAACATTATAGATATTGGCACAAGCTCCCGTTACTTAACGCATGAAGAGCAAGCGAGTTACCCTCATGTTAGGCAAATTGTTATTGCGCAAGATGCGTTAGTGTTTTTCACCAATAAAAAAAATAAAATTGACTCCCTTCAAGTTAAGCAGTTAACCGATATCTACGCAGGTAAATATAAAACATGGCAAGAAGTTAACCCAAGTTACAACCCTCAAACAGAACGGGATAATAAAATATTACTTTTTAGTAAAGCGTATAACCATGGCACCTTTGATGTGTTACTTGAGTTTTTAAACCTTAGTTATATGAAAGTACCGAGCAATAACAGCATAAAATTAAAGCATGCAGGAAATAGAGGTTTATTCCCTAAAACTGAAGTACAAATGTATGATGAATTTAATCAAGCGCTAGGAATTGTGCAGCGCATGCCTAATGCGATTGCTTTTGACTCGTATGGTGCAGTTTCACAACTTTTAGGCTCTAAAAAAGTTGATATGGTAAATTTAGTTGGTATAGATGGTGTAAAAGTCAGTGACCGCACAATTAAAAATGGTGAATATACTTTTGTTAGGCCGCTCATTCTATTAGTTAATACCCAGTCATCTCGCTCTGTAGAACAGGTGGAGTTAATGTTAAGCTTTCTCAAAAAAGATAAAGTCCAAAAGATACTCTCTGAACACCACTATTCAATGGTTGAAGATAGTTAGTCAATAAAAAAGCCGCAAGAACATAAGTTCACTGCGGCTTTAAACCAGAATAAATTAACTACCAATGTGCAATAATACACAACCATTTTATAGGGCTAAGTGTGTCGCTACCTACCTTAAATACTCTCATTTACGACCGCATGGATGCAGAAGGTAGAGCAATGTAGGAGCAATTGCCGAGAACAACTAAATAGCGATTTTTTGCCGAGCTATCAACGTGTTTTTCCACCTACATAATAGATCACTTAATTAAGCGAATTGGTATAAATTTAAAGCGCGTTTTCAAGCTGCGGTAATACCTCAAATAAATCTGCAACTAAGCCGTAATCTGCTACTTGGAATATTGGCGCATCGGGATCTTTGTTAATTGCGACAATCACTTTTGAGTCTTTCATACCGGCTAAGTGCTGAATAGCACCGCTAATACCTACTGCAATATATAAGTTAGGCGCTACAATTTTACCTGTTTGCCCTACTTGCATATCGTTAGGTACAAAGCCTGCATCAACAGCTGCACGCGATGCTCCAAGGGCTGCACCTAGCTTATCGGCAATACCGTTTAATAACGCAAAATTTTCGCCATTTTGCATACCACGACCACCCGATATAACCACCTCTGCTGCGGTAAGCTCTGGGCGCTCTGATTCAGTTTGCTCAACGCTTACAAACGTACTTAACTGTGAGTCCGATACGGTATCTAACGTATTAATACTTACAGCGGCTTGCTCGCCTTGTAAATCAAAGCTACTTGCGCGCACGGTAATAACCTTTTTTGCATCAAGTGATTTAACTGTCGCAATAGCATTACCGGCATAAATTGGGCGTTTAAATGTATCAGCATCTACTACATCAATTATTTCTGAAATTTGAGCAACATCTAAAAGCGCTGCTACACGTGGCATAAAATTTTTGCCCGTGGTAGTGGCGCTTGTCACGATATGACTGTAGTTATCAGCAAGGCTCAATACTAAGTCTGTCATGCTTTCGGCGATTTGGTGCTCGTAAACAGCGTTGTCTGCTGATAGTACCGCATTAACACCCGCAATGGTTGCTAGCTTTTCGCTCATAGCGCTTATATTTAAACCTGCAACAAGTACATCTACGTCTAAGCCTAATTTAACAGCGGCATTAATTGTTTTTGAGGTTTCTGGTTTTAAGGCACCGTTATCGTGCTCTGCAATTACAAGTGTTTTCATTTAAATCACCTTTGCCTCTGTTTTAAGTTTTTCTACAAGCTGTGCTACATCTTCTACAATAATGCCACCACTGCGTTTAGCTGGCTCCTCTACGCTTACAAGTTGTATGCGCGGCGCTAAATCAACGCCTAACGAGTCGGCTGCAATAACTTCAAGCGGCTTACGTTTTGCTTTCATTATATTGGGTAATGATGCATAGCGAGGCTCATTTAAGCGTAAGTCGGTAGTAACAATAGCTGGTAAGCTAAGTGCTACCGTTTGCAGGCCACCGTCTACCTCTCGGGTTACGTTTACTTTGTTATTTTCGATAACGACTTTTGATGCAAACGTACCTTGTCCACGATTTGTTAAGGCAGCAAGCATTTGTCCCGTTTGGTTATTATCGGAATCGATAGACTGTTTTCCTAAAATAACCAGCTCGGGGGCTTCTTGCTCAACAATTTTTGCAAGGAGCTTAGCAATATGAAGTGACTCTAATTTTTCATCGGTTTCGATGTGAATTGCTTTGTCGGCACCTAGGGCAAGTGCCGTACGTAATTGCTCTTGCGATGCTTTAGCGCCAATGGTTACAGCAACTACTTCTGATGCTGTGCCTGCTTCTTTTAAGCGTATAGCTTCTTCAATAGCAATTTCGCAAAAAGGGTTCATTGCCATTTTTACGTTAGCTAAATCAACATCGCTATTATCACTTTTAACGCGAGCTTTTACGTTGTAGTCGATAACTCTTTTTATTGGTACGAGAACTTTCATAGGAACTCCATAATTATTTAAACCTACAAGGTAACGTGCACGTCAACTTATTTATTTTATGAAATCAGACTACTTCCTGTTGACGTAAACGTCAACCTAAAATAACCTTAAACTATTCACAGCCTGTAATGTTTAATGTGCAAGTATTAAAAAGGCTGCATTGCTTATCTAATTTAGCTAAGCCCGTCATTGATTGAGAGGTTATTATGGTCGAACGTGAAACCATGGAATTTGATGTAGTAATTGTAGGAGCAGGCCCTGCTGGACTAGCTAGTGCAATTAAACTCGCGCAATTAGCACAAGAAAAACAACAAGAGTGCATGATTTGCGTAGTAGAAAAAGGCTCTGAAGTGGGTGCACATGTACTCTCTGGCGCCGTATTTGAAACAAAAGCGCTTGATGAGCTACTGCCAAATTGGCAAGAATTGGGTGCGCCTGTTTCAACTAAAGTAACTAACGATGAAATCTACTGGTTTAATAACGAGCAAAAAGCGACATCAATCCCCCACTTCGCTACACCTAAAACATTTCATAATGATGGTAACTACATTGTGTCTATGGGTAACGTATGTCGATGGCTTGCAGAACAAGCCGAAGGTTTAGGTGTAGAAATATTCCCAGGTTTTAGCGCTCACTCCTTAATTATTGAAGATGAAGCCGTTAAAGGCATTAATACTGGCGATATGGGAGTCGATAAAGACGGTAACGAGAAAGACGGTTATATGCCCGGTATGGAGCTTCGTGCTAAATACACTATTTTTGCTGAAGGCTGTCGAGGCCATTTGGGCAAACAGCTTATAAACCAGTTTGCACTCGATGCCGATGCATCTCCTCAGCATTACGGTTTGGGTTTTAAAGAGATTTGGCAAATTGATGAAAGCAAACATGAGCTAGGTAAAGTAATACATGGTACAGGTTGGCCACTTGCAGGCGATACCAACGGTGGTGCATTTATGTATCACAGTGAAAATAACCAAGTTGTGGTTGGCTTAATAGTTGACCTAAATTACTCGAACCCGCATTTAAGTCCGTTTGATGAGTTTCAACGAATGAAACACCACCCTGTATTTAAAAACGTACTTGAAGGCGGTGAACGTATTGCTTATGGCGCACGTGCAATTGCAAAAGGTGGCTTACATTCACTACCTAAAATGAATTTTGCGGGTGGCTTATTAGTTGGTTGTAATGCAGGCACACTCAATTTTGCAAAAATAAAAGGTAACCATACCGCAATGAAATCGGGAATGGTGGCAGCCGAGGTCATTTTTGATGCACTACAAAATAATATGGCTAATACTGATTTAACCGAGTTTAAGGCAGCATTTGAAAACTCGTGGGCATATAAGGAGCTATATCAATCACGCAATTTTGGCCCAGCAATGCACAAGCTAGGAAAATTTGTAGGCGGTGCTTATAATACGCTTGATCAAAACCTATTTAATGGCGCGTTACCGTTTACATTTAAAGATAATACACCCGATCACTCTACCCTTGCTGATGCTAACGCCGCTGACAAAATAGCGTATCCAAAGCCAGATGGACAATTGAGCTTTGATAAACTCTCGAGCGTGTTTTTATCAAACACAAACCACGAAGAATCTCAGCCATGTCATTTAAAATTAAAAGATGCGTCTATTCCTATTACAGTTAACTTGGTTAAATTTGATGAACCTGCACAACGTTACTGTCCGGCTGGCGTATACGAAGTGCAAAAAGTTGAAGGTGAAAACCAGTTTGTGATTAATGCTCAAAACTGCGTGCACTGTAAAACCTGCGATATTAAAGATCCTAGCCAAAATATTACTTGGGTAACACCTGAAGGCGCTGGTGGCCCTAACTACCCTAATATGTAACTATTTTATGCACAAAAGGGCATTTAAACCCTATCTTTTACATATAAATTATAAACCTATCCTAAATTGCAGGGGCTTCGGCCCCTTTTTTGCGGTATGCTCATAGCTATGTTTAATAAAGTGAGTATTTAATATGCCGTCGTCAAAAGTTGTTTTTCGTTTTTTAGCCGAGCCCACCGATGTAAATTTTGGTGGTAAAGTCCACGGTGGAGCTGTAATGAAGTGGATTGACCAAGCTGGTTATGCATGCGCAGCGGGTTGGAGTGGTCATTACTGTGTAACTGTATCGGTTGCTGGTGTTAAATTTAGGCGCCCTATTCTAGTTGGCCAAATTGTAGAGGTTGAAGCTAAAATCGCCCATACAGGCAGAAGTAGTATGCAAATATTTATACAAGTTCGCTGTGGCGATCCTAAAACACAAAACATGGTTGAAACAAATCACTGTGTTATTAGCTTTATTGCTATGGACGAAACCGGCTACCCTATCGAAGTACCTTCATTTAAAGCGGTCACAGAAGAAGATATAAAATTAGAAAACTACGCAATAAAAATGAAAGAAATTGCGATAGAGACTGAAAACCTATTACACGAAGTATAAACAACTCTAATTTTAATAGGGCTAAACAGCCCTGTAAAAATCTCATAGTACTTTGTAAAACATTCAACTTGAGTTAGAAAACAAAAATATTTAAAAGTTCAATTTGATTACAAAACAATCTAAACGCCATTTAATTTAATATTAAAGTATTAAATATGGCGTTTTTTAGTATGGTTTTAACATTGGCACGCCAGCTGCAACTGGATAATTGTCGTTTGATGAGATTAATCAAACATTTATTATTTAAAGGAGCTATTCAATGATTAAAACACTTTCTCTTTCTGCACTTGCTTTAGCAACAATGGGTTTTAACTCTGCAGCACACGCTGATATTGCCGATTTCGACTCTCCTCGTATTTACACCGGTATTGGTTACGGACAATATTCTTTTGAGTTTGAAGATAGCGACAACGACACTGACTTTGACGACGATGCACAAATGCTAAAAGGTTACGTCGGCACACAATTTAATGAATATTTAAGCTTAGAGCTTGCTTATCAAAATTTTGATGAAGTGAGCGATATAGACAATAAAGCTGAGATTGATGGTGTATCACTAGCAGCACGCCTAGGTTTACCGATCAGCGAAAGCTTCTCTGTATACGCAAAAGGCGGTTGGTTTGAATGGGATGCAGACTATGAGCAAGAACTACCTGTAGGCAGCATTTCAGCTTCTCAAGATGGCGGCGATGTATTTTACGGTGCTGGTATCGAGTACGCTCTAACAACAAACGTGCAATTTCGTTTAGAATATGAGCGCTTCAAACTAGGTGATGACATTGACCCTGATATGGATGTTGCATCTGTTTCAGTTCAGTACATGTTTTAATTAAACATTACTCTATTTAAAAAGGTAAGCTTATGCTTGCCTTTTTTGTTTTGTAATCCTTCTAATAACATTATAAACTAATCAGTCTATTTAATTCTTTTATACCAGTAAGTCTATAAATAATTAACTTGCTGTCATTAATGCCATAACTACTAAATAAAGGTAGAATAACGCCCTATTTTATTATTACCTGAGTACTATGAGCGATTACAGCATTTCGGCAATAGGCCATATTCAATCTCCATACAAACAAAAATTTGCCATTCCTAGGCAGCCTCGATTAGTACCAGAAGCTAAAGCTAAACTTATATTTACATCTGAGTTTAATCGTGAAGAGTTTGTACGTGGAATTGATGAATTTACTCATATATGGTTGCTATTTAGATTTCATGAAACCGCTGATAAGGGCTTCTCCGCTATGGTACGTCCTCCTCGATTAGGCGGTAATGAACGAAAAGGTGTGTTTGCTACACGCGCTACCTTTAGACCTAACGCCATTGGTATGAGCGCTGTAAAACTTGAAGGAATTGAATATAAAAATGGGCAGCTTAGTTTATTGCTTGCCGGCATAGACTTACTTGATGGCACACCCATAATAGATATAAAACCCTACTTACCTTATTCAGATGCAATGCAAGATGCCAGTGCAGGGTTTGCCGATACACGCCCAGAAACACAAATGAGTGTGGAGTTTACGCCTGAAGTTACCTCTTTTATTGAGCAGCAAACGCAATACCCCGATTTGCTCAACTTTATTAGTAATGTTTTAAAACAAGATCCTCGCCCTGCTTATAAAAAACAAAAAGATGGCGAGCAAAGTTATGGAATGACTTTGTATGATTATAATATTCGCTGGCAAGTTAATGGCGAACATAACGTAGTAACAAGTATAGAAAAAAGCTAAATAACTCACTTAGCGCTTTAGTGTAAAAGCATCCGCTGGTAAACTTAAGCTCTATTAAAAGAACATATTACTCTATTTCGGAAAAATAATGCGTACCAGTCAATATATACTCGCAACACTTAAAGAAACGCCATCAGATGCTGAAATTGTATCGCATCAGTTAATGCTTAGAGCCGGTATGATCCGTCGCGTCGCTTCGGGTTTATACACTTGGTTACCCTCTGGTTTACGTGTACTACGTAAAGTAGAAACTATTGTACGTGAAGAAATGGACAAAGCAGGCGCTATTGAAATGCTAATGCCTGTTATACAGCCTGCAGATTTATGGGAAGAGTCAGGTCGTTGGAGTGAATTTGGTCCAGAGCTTATACGCTTTACTGACCGTCACAACCGCACATTTGCACTTGGCCCAACACATGAAGAAGTAATTACTGATTTTGTTCGTAAAGAAATTAGCAGCTACAAGCAACTGCCAATTACATTGTACCAAGTTCAAACAAAAGTACGTGACGAGCGCCGTCCTCGCTTTGGTGTAATGCGTGCTCGTGAATTTACAATGAAAGATGCATACTCATTTCACTTAAGCGAAGAATGTTTAGATGCTACTTATAAAGCAATGCACCAAGCATATTGTAATATTTTTGAGCGTTTAGGCCTTGATTACCGCCCTGTTATCGCAGATACAGGTTCGATTGGTGGCAGTGTTTCTCATGAGTTTCATGTACTTGCTGAATCAGGCGAAGATGCTATTGCCTTCAGTGATGGTAGCGATTACGCCGCTAATATTGAAAAAGCAGAAGCGCTTGCTCCAAACGTTTCACGCCCAGAGGCAACAAAAGAGCTAAAAGCATTTCCGACACCAGACGCTAAAACTATTAGCGAGCTTAAAAAACATTACGGCGTTAAACCACATCGTGGCGTTAAAACGTTAATTGTTTACGGCACGCCTGATGAAAACGATGTACGTGGTTTAGTGGCGCTTGTACTTCGTGGCGATCATGATTTAAATGAACTAAAAGCCGAAAAGCACCCACTTGTTGACTCGCCTCTTGAAATGGCTACGGAAGCAGACATAGTTGACGCTATTGGCGCAAAACCAGGTTCACTTGGCCCTGTTGGCTTATCAATGCCTATTATTGTTGATAGAACAGCAAATGTAATGGCTGATTTTGTAGCTGGCGCTAATAAAGATGACGAACACTTTAGCGGTATTAACTGGGATCGCGACGTAACTAACTACGAAGTTGCCGATATCCGCAATATTGTTGAAGGTGACGCTAGCCCATGTGGTCAAGGTAATCTTCAAATTAAACGTGGTATTGAAGTAGGCCATATTTTTCAGCTGGGTACTAAGTACTCAGAGGCAATGAAGGCAGGTGTATTAAGCGAATCCGGTAAAAACCAAGTTATGACTATGGGTTGTTATGGTATTGGTGTATCTCGTATTGTTGCAGCGGCTATTGAGCAAAACAATGATGACTACGGTATTAAATGGCCGCAACCAATTGCACCATTTGATTTAGCAATCGTACCGATGAATATGCACAAATCTCATCGTATTCCTGATATTGCTAATAACCTTTATCAAGGTTTAAAAGATGCCGGCCTTGATGTGTTATTTGACGACCGTAAAGAGCGCCCAGGTGTTATGTTTAATGATATGGAACTGATTGGTGTTCCTTATACATTGGTTATTGGCGAACGTAACCTTGACGAAAATAAAGTTGAACTTAAAAATCGTCATACCGGTGAAAAGCTTATGGTTGATATAGACACCGCAGTTGAAGTTATTAAGGCCACCGTAAAAGGTTAATTAATAGTTTAACAAGCTTATAAACAGATAGCCGCTTTAATTAGCGGCTTTTTTATATTAGTTTTTAGCATGTAATGTCATGTAGGCTTAGCCAAAGTGCCTTATAAATGTCACGCGGCTTATCTAAAGTGGATAATTATTCCACTATGTGTAGATGACATGACAGATAAATTAAACGCAGATAAGCAACACTATCCTGCGGTATGGATTTCCGACATACACTTGGGGTTTAAAGATTGTAAAGCACAATACCTGCTAGATTTTTTAAACTCAATTGAATGCGATACGCTTTATTTAGTCGGCGATATTGTTGATTTGTGGTCACTAAAACGCCAGTTTTATTGGCCCCCTTCTCACTACCAAGTACTTAACTGTATACAACAAAAAGCACTGGATGGCACACGTGTTATTTATATCCCTGGAAATCACGATGACACATTTCGACAGTATCTTGACCAAACAATGTGTGGTGTAGAAATACACCAGCAATATATTCATACCACTGAAGCTAATAAACGGTTTTTACTTATGCACGGTGATGAATTTGATACCGCAACACGCTATAGCAAACTCATTAGCATTGCAGGAGATGCTGGCTATGATTTTTTGCTGTTTTTAAATCGTTGGACTAACCGGATTAGAAAAGCATACGGAGGAAACTACTACTCACTTCCCGCCTATATAAAAGCACGGGTACATAAAGCCCAAGCGGCAATCACAGCCTTTGAAGATGCCGCTATACACGAAGCTAAAAAACAGAAGGTGGATGGAATAATTTGTGGACATATTCACCATCCTAAAATCAAGGTTGAAGATGGCATAGTGTATTGCAACGATGGTGATTGGATAGAAAGCTGTACTGCACTAGTAGAGCAGAAAAACGGTAAAATAGGATTGCTACATTGGTCAGATACACAAAAAATACTACAAAGCGCAGAAGTAAATAATACTGCTACACTCGTAAAACCAAACAAGTCAGCGGCCTAACCACTGACTTATCAAATCACACTCCTTAAAACGCTAGTTAATTCAACCAAGTTATTAGCCTGTCTTTCAGCGTTTTAGGTTTTATAGGCTTGGTAATATAGTCGTTCATACCAGCAGCTATACAGCGCTCTCTGTCACCTTCCATAGCACTTGCGGTCATAGCGACGATTGGTACGTGAATATAGTCAATGCCAGCTTTAGCATTACGAATTTCGCTAGTCGCATCGTAACCATTTAAATTAGGCATTTGGCAATCCATTAATACTAAATCAATAGGTGGCCCTTCATTAAATTTCAGCGCGTCAATTGCCTCCACGCCGTCAGAAGCACACGTAATATTGATTTTAGTCCGATTTAAAATAGCTTTAGCTACTTCTATATTTATCATATTGTCATCAACAAGCAGTACATGATATGCCGATAAGTCAGGCTCAGCTAATTCCTCTGCAAGTGTATTAGGAGGCGTTAAAACGAACTCTTTGCTGGCACCAAACAAGCTTGCCAACTTATATGTAAACTGATCTTGCGTAAGGGGTTTATTAAGAATATGACTATGCTCTGGGAATACCTTTTTAGATTGCTTATTCATCACCATATCACGCAAAATTAAAACGTAGCGTTTATCATGTTGCTTACAAAAGTTTATAAGAGCATCTACTTGAGGATGCTCATCATCAATGATTAATAAATCAGCATCAAAGGCCTCATGCTCACTAAAGTAATCGAGCCTTATTATTTTGTCTTCATCGACCTTACAGGTTTGTAATAATAAATCAGTAACGTTATTAAATACGTTATCGCGCACAATTAAGGCTGCCACATTAATGCTCGTTGCAAGCTCAATACCTGTGTTTAGCTTTTTCTGTGCCGCTACATGAAGCTCAACTGATGCTGTAAATGTACTTCCTTTGCCTTTTTCACTCATTACAGTAATGTTGCCGCCCATTAACTGTGCTAATTTTTTACAAATAGATAAGCCTAACCCGGTTCCACCAAAATGCCTGGTTGTACTTGAGTCTTCTTGGGTAAACACATCAAATAATTTATTAATGTTTTCTGGCGCAATACCTATACCGGTATCTTTAATTGTAAAACTCATTAGTAGTTTTGAATCAGTAATATATTTAGAAGATAACGTTAAACTCACTTCACCTTTGTGTGTAAATTTGAATGCGTTATTTACTAGATTTATTAAAATTTGTTTTAACCGATGACTATCACCAATGACCATCCTATCGACCACGTTTTTAGTATCTAAAAATACTTCAAGGCCTTTACGTTGTCCATGCAGCGCAAGCGATGTGATCATATCACTACAAACAGTCACAACGTCAAACGTATGGTTATCTATATCAAGCTTGCCGGCTTCTATTTTAGAAAAATCTAAAATATCGTTTATTAAATTCATCAAAGAATTAGCACTGCTATTAACGAGTTTTAAGTAATGATGCTGCTGATCGGTAAGGCTATCTTCTTTAAGCATTTCTAACATGCCTAGTACGCCATTCATCGGTGTGCGTATTTCGTGCGATATATTAGCAACAAAGTCGCTTTTAGCCTGGCTTGCAGCCAGTGCTTGGTCAATTGCGCGTTCAAGCTCAACAGTTCGCTGAGATACTTTTAACTCTAATGTATTATTTAGCCCTTCAAGTTCAGATTGAATATTTTTAAGCGAACTAATATTTCTTAAAATGGCTGCTACTTGGTAACGGTTTTTAAATACATCAAAAATACTACTTAACGTAATAGAGTAAAATTGCTTGTTACCAAATCCATCAGTATAAACTGCCTCAAAAGGCATTTTAACGCCATCGGTAATCGTATCTTCTATACACTTTTCATCAGCTTCATTTAGCTCAAACAGTGAAGTAAAACTGACCTGCTCACCTTTTAACTTTGAGCCAAACACCTCATTGGCTGTATTATTAAAATTAACTATTTCACCCGTTTGTTCAATAGTGAAAATAGCATCAAGTGAATTTTCAATTACTTTATTATTTTGCTCTTTTAATGAGTGAATAAGTAACTTTCTATTTATAAAACGCTGATACAAACCTGTAATAACTAAAAAGATGCTTAAAAATACCACCAGCATAGTTATAAAGTTATCCCTTCTTTGGCTTACTTTAGCGAGTAGCTCCTGTGAATTTACACTTACGGCAAGTTCAAGCGGCAGCATTGCTATATCGCCGTCAAAGGTGATGCGTTTTTTTAAGGTATAAAAAGGCGGGTAGTCGCTAAAAGTAAGCGTGCCTTGTGGCTTCATTGTTGCTGAACTCGAAAATTCGTCATCCCACGTTTTAGCTTTACTAAACTCAAAGCCAAATCTAAGTTCAGGATTGGGGTGATACAAAAATTCACTTTCGTTGTTCATTAAATAAATTTGAGTACCGTGAGGAAGCTCAACAGTAAGGCTCTTTATTAAATCTTCTGCAAAGTAGTTAGTCACTAATATAGCAAAAACTTGTTTTTGTTCGTCAAATACAGGCTTAGCGACGCGGAAAGTACTAACGTAAGGCTTTTGAATTTGCCCATTTTCGCGGTTGTAATTAATTGGTGAAATATAAACGCTTTTATCATCTAGCATGCTTGCCTTAATTATATAGTCACGTTCACCTTTTTTTTGTAACTGGGTGCCCTGCAACCTTATAATTTCACCTAATTGATTACGATCAACTCTTACTATTTCTTGCCCACCGTCCGCTAACATTATGTAACGCGCTTGCAATATGCTCTCGTCTGTACGCATAAAACCGCTAAATATGCTGGCTAAACGTGTTTGCCAAACATCTATAGGCGTACCTAGCAACGGATCTATGTATTTATTTTCAGACGCACGGGATATACCTTGAATAGGAGGTGTAGCATCTAAAAATCTAATTGCGTTAACGCTATCTTGGAGGTGTTTTTTTAAAGAGAGGCTTTTTAGTTCTAGTTCACGCTTTAAGTCAACTTGTGCAGAGAGATAAATGTCACTTCTAACATTTTTCTCAAATATATACAAAGAAGGCAACGCAATCAGCAAAAAGAGTCCCGCTGCTATAACGATTAGTTTATTACTTTTTGCTATATCCAAAAAAACATTCCTTTTTAACATTTACCTTCACCACCAAAACTTTCTTGCTACAGTATAGTGTATTAAAAGCTAAAAAAGGACCCTAAAACTAATTAGTTATCATTATTTCATTTTATAATCTTGTATATTAATGTATGGACACGACAGCTTATACTTAGCCACACAATAAGACTGAATTCAAAGTGAATACGTTCTCCATTGTAAGTTTTATTGGATATGTTATTTATTCGCAAAAAAGGTAGCATTTGCTACCTTTTTAGATATTTAAAAGCACCTTTTATCTAAACAGTACGTCTTCTCTATTAAACCATTTAACACAAAATGCCAGTAGCGCTCCTGCAATGAGTGCGGTAGCTAAAAATATTAGCCCTACAAAAGTATAATCAACGGTGCCTTTAATTATATCTTTAATTGCTAAAGCAACATTAGTAACAGGAATAAACGCAGTTTTAGCGGTGAGCTCCATATTAGGTAATATTGAAATTATAATAGGAAAGAACACACCCATACTAAGCGGGGCCATATAATTTTGAGCTTCTTTAAACGTACGTGCATAGATAGATATAGCCAATGCTAATGATGAAAATATTGCAGCCAAAGGTAGTAGCAATACAAATATCATTAGTAAATCGGTTACTGCTAAAGAACTAAAAGCCGTTTTAATCACATCTAAATCTGCAAACGCTAATGCTAACGCAACCCAACAGCCCATACTGAGTACCGTTATTGTTGTGGAGGCTATAGAAGTCGTTAACAGCGTTATAAATTTACCAAGTACTAACTCAGTACGCGTAATCGGAGTAAGCAGAAGAGTTTCTAGTGTGCCACGCTCTTTTTCACCGGCGCCTAAGTCTATAGCTGGGTAAGTCGCCCCCATTAATACAAGAGGGATAAGTAAATAAGGTAAAAAACCACCCATTTTTTCGCCTAAGTTTTCACGCTTATCTGCGGTATCAACCTTTATTACATCTACTGGATTTAACAGCGCTGCGTGCGCTGACATATCAATACCAAAACTAATCAATTGTTCTTTTTGTAAGTTGTCGCTGTATTCTTTTGCGAGCTCTTTTACACGTTCAAATAAAAAATTAATTGATTTTGAATCGTTAAATACTACTTGCCATTTACTTTGCTTTTCATCATTTAGCGTTTGTTTTGCATCACTGGGTAAATAGATACCCATATCGATATCACCAGCAATAACACCCGCTTTAAGCTCTTCAATAGTATTAAACGTTTTGTTGCCTTTATATAATTCAAAACTTTTGTGATAAAACACTTTGTCTGTAAATTCTTGTGCGTACTCACCATTGATAATTACGTATGTATTTACTTTTTGATCAGCATCAAGCGCTGCTTGAGAACTTATAAATGCCATTACTGCAAATATTATTGGAAATATAATAACGGGCAGCGCGACAACAAACATTAAGGTTTTTTTGTCGCGAAGGAGTTCTTTTAATTCCTTTTTAAATACTTCAAACATCATGTTTCTCCGTTAGTATATTTATAAACGCTTTGTTAAGCTCATCGCTATTACCCGCTTTTTTAAATTCATCTACTGTGCCATCAAAACAGCTAATACCTTCATTAATAACCGCTACTCGGTCGCATAAAAGTGCAACTTCATCTAAATGATGAGTTGAGAAAATAACAGGCGTGCCCTGCTCTTTTAAGCCTTTAATAAAGTTTATAACCGTTTGTGTAGTCATTATATCAAGACCAGTCGTTGGCTCATCAAGCACTACCACATCCGGATGATGAACTACCGCACGCGCTATATTTGCTTTTTGCTTCATACCTGTTGAGAGGTTTTCTGCGCGTTTATCAATAAATTTGTGCATATCGAGCATACTAAACAGCTCTTCACAACGCGATGCTATGTCTTTTTTACTCATCCCATGGAGTTTTGCAAAGTACTCTATGTTTTCTTTTACGGTTAAGCGGCCGTACAACCCAGTAGATCCTGATAAAAAGCCGATTGATTTGCGCCCAAGCAATGGTTTTTTTACTATGTCGTTACCCGCTATAGTAATAGAGCCTTCATCTGGTTTGAGTGCGGTTGATAACATACGTAGTGTTGTTGTTTTACCCGCCCCATTTGGGCCTAATAAACCAAGCACTTCACCTTTAGCACAACTAAAGCTTACATTACGAACAGAGTGAAAATAGTCTTTGTCTTCACGTGGGTCGATATCGTCGACTTTGTTTTTTTTATGATCTTTGGTTAACTTAAATTTCTTTTTAAGCCCAGCGATTTCTATCATGTTCGTATCCTTCGTTTCGCTCTAAAATAATCTGTATTGTCGTAAAATGACGCGTCTTGATTTTCATCATGCCAACCTGGCACACCTAATAAAGGTAAAGGTGAAAGCTGTGTGTTATCAGCTAAACAGTTGTTAGTATTAATCATCTCATAAAGGGCTTGGTCTAGGTACTGATATTGAGTAACTAAATCTTTACAAAATATTTCATCGGGCATACATACAAACAACGCTTTACCCGTTAACCCTATATAAGGCTTAGTAAGCATTTCGTAATTTGCATGACCAAACATGAATGGCTTTATTGTTTTACCCCACTCGTTTTTAATATCAACAAAAGCTGACTTCCATTGGTGCTCGCGAAGTAGCTCAATCCATTTAGTGTCGCTAATGGCTAATACAACGCCACATTCATCAAATAAAGTAAGTGCATTTCTGTGTTTGGTACGCTTTTGTAGCCCATATTGCGCTATATCTTGCACGTGACGTTGGTTGATCAGTGCCTTAGTTTTTGGGAATAAACACCAAATAAAACCACCAAATAAGTCATGCCAATTTTCTGCACGAGTTGGCACTACACCCGTTTCAAAAATAACCTGCTCATAATACCTATCGCCAAAATCTACTTTTGCGTCGTCTTCAAAGCTAATAGCAATATTATTAGCATTAATCGCTTTTAAAAAAGGAGAAAACCACTGAGGTGCAGGCCAATTAGTTAGTTTGTCTACTTTAAATAGCTCACGTAAGTGCGAAAATGCGCCTGTTTGTAAACTACTCACTTGCCATTGCTCTGGAGGAGTAAAGCGTTTCATTTGTACCTTTAACAATTTATACCTTTAATTTACGGGAAGTTTACCGCAAAAACTGGTTCTACTTAATAGAACTTAATATACTTATTAAATCTTAAAACAAGAAAAGAGCTGACATGAAACGTTATTTTTCTCTCACATTACTTGCAGGTGCTGTTTTAGCAGGCTGTACAACAACAAGTATTACCTCTACCGATGTAACTACAGGCTATAACAGCATTAAAGCTGATGAACTGGCTAAACATGTAAAAGTACTCGCATCTGATGAATTTGGCGGACGCGCTCCTTCATCGCCTGGCGAAAAACTAACGCTTGATTATTTAACAGCGCAATTTAAAGCCCTAGGTTTAGAGCCTGGCAATGGCGACAGCTACTTACAAGAAGTTCCACTTGTGTCGCTTGAGGCTGATGCAAACATGGTATTAAGTATTGGTGGAAAAGATTACCAATACAAAAAAGACATGGTTATGGGTAGTAGCCGTATCAGTGCACAAGAAGGCATTGAAAATTCAGAACTTGTATTTGTTGGCTACGGTGTAAATGCGCCAGAGTACAACTGGAATGATTACGAAGGGTTAGACGTTAAAGGCAAAACAGTGGTTATGCTTGTTAACGATCCGGGTTTTGCTACAAAAGATCCTGCCTTATTTACAGGCGATGCAATGACCTACTACGGACGCTGGACTTACAAGTATGAAGAAGCAAGTCGCCAAGGTGCTGCAGGAGCTATTATTATTCACGAAACAGCACCTGCATCTTACCCGTGGTCGGTTGTAGAAAACTCTTGGAGTGGTGAGCAATTTGGGTTTCAAAAAGAAAATAACAACATGGACCGTGTTGCCGTTGAAGGTTGGGTAACTAGTGATGTAGCAAAAGAGCTTTTTACTAAAGCAGGCCTTGATTTTGAAACTGTAAAAATAAATGCAGCAAAAGGTGCTTATAACGTTGATATGGGCGATTTAACCGCATCGGTAAGCGTTAAAAATACAATAAAAAAATCGGTGTCGTACAACTTTATTGCAACCCTCCCAGGTAGTGAAAAACCTGACGAACACGTTATTTACTCTGCACACTGGGATCACTTAGGTACAGACAAGAACCGTAAAGGCGATCAAATTTATAACGGTGCACACGACAACGCAACAGGTACAGCTGGACTTATTGAAGTAGCTGAAGCCTTTACTCAATTACCTAAACACCCTAGCCGCTCAATGACCTTTTTAGCCGTGACTGCAGAAGAACAAGGCTTACTTGGTTCTAAGTATTACGCAGCAAACCCGGTTATTGCTGCTAATAAAACTGTTGCGAACATAAATATGGATAGCTTAAACCTACTAGGTAAAGTTAAAGATATGAATGTAGTAGGTATTGGTAAATCGCAAATGGATGAATTTTTAACTACCGCAGCCAAAGAACAAGGTAGGACAATATCAGGCGATCCAAAACCATCATCGGGTGGCTATTACCGCTCTGATCACTTTGCATTTGCAAATATGGGTATTCCTGCAATGTATGCAGGCGGTGGTACCGTAGCGGCCGATGAAGATACAGCAAATTATCGTAAACGTATGAGCTTAGTGCTTCGTGGTTGTTACCATCAGCCTTGTGATAGGTACCGCGATGAATGGGATTTGTCGGGTGCTGTTCAAGACTTACAATTATTTTATAAAGTAGGTTTTAATATATCTGAGCAAGAGCAATGGCCTACTTGGAATGCAAACTCAGAATTTCAGCGTAAATAGCACAGGGTTTAACATCGAAAAACTCAAAGTGAGTAATCGATTTAAATAGATGCAAATGATATTGATTATCATTTAATTAAAATATACAGTGTTACTAAGTTTATTTAATTGGTGACACTGTATGATTTTACTCTCTCAAATAGGATTTATTACGCCCGCTTCTAAACGCTTTGTTACCCAAAATAAACGTTTATTATTACCACTGTTTTTGTTGGTATGCTTAGTTTTGCCATCACTTCGTGAAATGACCGTAACAGCACTAAGCGATGCTTTTTTTCAAGTTAGCGTATTTGTTGCTGCTACATTATTAATTTATTACTACGCCATAGAGCATTTACCTCAGTTAGAGCTTAGTTATTTAAGTGCTAAGTCGCCGATACTAGAAATATTTTTTGCAGCCGTATTAGGTGCCCTTCCTGGATGTGGTGGTGCAATAATAGTGGTTACTCAATTTACAAAAGGCCAAGCAAGTTTTGGTGCCATAGTCGCCGTGCTTACTGCCACAATGGGCGATGCTGCATTTTTACTCCTTGCCACTCGCCCTACTGAAGGTTTAACCATAATGGCCATTGGCTTAGTCGTAGGCACGCTTTGTGGTGTTATAGTAAATGCCCTTCATGCAAAAGACTTTTTACGCCCAACCAAGCAAGAACAAAAACACCAAGTTAAAGTATTGCCAACTCGTATAATTAAAATAAGCAAACCCGTTTGGATGTTCGCTATTATTCCGAGCCTCATTATTGCTTTCTTAATTGCATTTAATGTCGACCTTGATCAATTTGGAAAATACACAGGCACAAGTATTGGTATTTTTGGTGCTGCAATGGCGTTATTTACTGTCACTATATGGGCGTATTCTTCTAAAGGTGAAAGCTATAAAGAAGTAACCTCAGAAGACGATGAATGTAATCCACCTTCTAAAATTATTAAAGTACTTCAAGACACACACTTTGTGACTGCATGGGTTGTGGCATCGTTTATGTTGTTTGAAATTTTAGTCAATATTGCAGGGCTTGATTTAAAAACTTGGTTTGCACATTACGCTTATTTAGCGCCGCTTATCGCTGTAGTGATTGGTTTTTTACCAGGTTGTGGCCCGCAAATAATTGTTACTACGTTATATATTCAGGGGATCATTCCATTTAGCGCATTAGCTGCTAATGCAATTTCTAACGATGGTGATGCATTATTTCCTGCAATTGCCATGGCACCTAAAGCGGCTATAATTGCGACTTTGTATACGTCTATCCCTGCATTAGCTGTTGGCTATGGCCTTTACTTTTTAAGCTAAAATAGCCAAACACAAAAAAGCTCAGCAATTGCTGAGCTTTTAATATTAAGTTATTTTTTTATACCGTAGCTGGCTCTGCAGCTAGCTCTTTTGGATTTGGGCCATAATCGTTCTCGCCTTCATGTGAGTCTTGTGCGAGGAACACAATTAAAACAATCCAACCAATAATTGGTACTAACCAAAGTAGCTGCCACCAGCCAGAGCGACCTGTATCATGAAGACGACGAGCGCCCGCACTTAGTTGAGGTATTAACAGTGCCAGGCTATAAATTGTTCCAATCACAGCGACCCCCATCAGCTCATCAACCACTCCCAAAGCTAAAGCGATTAAAAAATTGATTAAGTAAAACATCCAAAATGCTTTACGGCGGTTACGCCCTGAGAAATCAGCGTAGCTGCGCAGCGCGTTCATATAATGTTCCATAACAGTTCCTTAGTGTTTTTTTTATATTCCCTAACGGGGTTAATTTTATTACTTTTTAGTAACAGGTGTATCTTAAATAAAAACAAACTCATTTAAAACAAAAAACCAGCAAATTGCTGGTTTTTTATTAGGGCGTGTTGACCTTTGCGGATTGAAATTTCTTCAATCTAGGGGCGATTAAATCGCGGCGCGAGGTTTGTAACCTAGTGGGCTCGGTAACTGCTCCTGCGTTACCCTACTGGCTTACATCCATGTAAGAATAAGTAAAAACCGAGCAAAGCTTCCGCGTCCTGCTCACGCCCCTTACCTACATCCATGTAGGCAACAAAGGGTTTATCGCCCATAGGCAGAACCCGAAGGGCAGCGCATGTTTGGCATTTATGCTGCGTTATCGCCTATTTATGGGGAGTAACCACACTTCATAGGCTCTGCCTTGCCTAAAAACCAAACATACTGCTGCAAATTCAACCATCAAAGATCTACACGACCTAAGTTTAAACAATTATATTATTAACTCATTGCCATCATCATTGCCGATGGATTTTCTAAGTACGATTTCCATAGGTTATTAAAGCGAGCAATAGTGCCGCCATCAATAACACGATGATCGCCAGACCAACTAACCTGCATAATTGCTTTACTCACAATTTGCCCGCTTTCATCAAAACGCGGTAAATGTTGCAATTTACCTAATGCAACAATTGCGACTTCTGGTTTATTAATAATAGGTGTCGCAATAGTGCCACCAATTGCACCAATATTCGAAATGCTAATTGTGCCACCTTTTAAGTCATCCGGTGCTACGCGCCCTTCGCGTGCTGAATGAGTTATACGAGTTAAATCGTTTGCTACATCTACAATGCTCTTACTCTGACACGATTTTATATTAGGCACTAACAAACCAATTTTAGAGTCAACTGCAATACCAATATTATGATCATCAAAGTAGGTAAGCTCTGAACATTCGTCATTTACTTTTGAGTTAAGCACTGGGTATTCTTTCATAGCCAGTGACAGTGCTTTTACAAAAAATGGCATCATGGTGAGCTTTACACCTTGCGCTTTATACTGCTCTTTTAAAGCACTTCTGAGCGAAATTAACTGTGTTAAGTCAATTTCATCACTAAAGGTGAAATGCGGAATAGTAGACACAGAAGCCATCATTTGCTTTGCCATCGCCGCTTTAATACCTTTAATAGACTCTGCGCGTGTACCACCACTTTGATTTTGCGTTTGATTTTGTACTGTACTTTGAGAGGCATTCTTATTAAGAGGTGAAGTATCAATAGTATTTGGCACTTCACCTTTTACAAACTCTTCTATGTCTTGCTTATAAATACGGCCATTTTTGCCACTACCTGGTACGTAGGTTAAATCAACATCAAGCTCGCGTGCTTTGCGGCGAACAGCTGGCGATGCTAACGCTTTTTGGTTAATAACTTTCGCAGTTTGCTGCGTTTTAACGGGTGCTATTTTTTCAACAACAGCATTAGTTTGCGCCTTTACGACCGCTTGGTTTATATCAACATTTGGCGTAGCTGCACTGCCTGTAATTGTCATTTGAAATAACGGGCGGTGTACTTTAGCAATTTCACCTTTTTGATAATAAAGCTTTTGCACAGTACCCGTATATTTAGCCGGAATTTGTACTAATGCTTTATCCGTCATTACGTCGCAAACAGCTTGGTCTTCTTCTATTTCCTCGCCTTCTGAAACTAACCAATCAACAATTTCACACTCAACAATACCCTCGCCGATATCGGGTAGTATAAACTCTTCTAAAAAATCAGTTGAGCTCGTGTTTGCTTGTAGTTCAGTTGTAACGTCTTCTTGAACAGCTTCATTATTTACACTGTCACCGGCTACGTCCATAGCAAATAATGGGGCATGTACTTTAGCAATTTCACCTTTTTGATAATAAAGCTTAGTAATTACACCATCATGTACAGCCGGAATTTGCACTAATGCTTTATCTGTCATTACATCACAAATAGGCTGATCTTCAGATACGCTATCGCCCTCTTTGACTAACCATTCAACAACTTCGCATTCAACAATGCCTTCACCAATATCGGGTAATATAAAATCTTTAGCCATGGTAACCCCTAAAAATCCATTGATTGTTTAATTGCAGCCAGTACTTTTAACGCATCCGGTACATATTCTTTTTCAAGCGCAAGCGGATATGGTGTATCTAAGCCGCACACTCGCATAATAGGAGATTCTAAATGTAGGAAGCACTCATGTTGAATAGTTGCCGCTATTTCAGCGCCAAAGCCATTTGTAATAGGCGCTTCATGGCTAACAACTAGCCGACCCGTTTTGGTAACCGACTTAGCAATGGTGTTTACATCCCATGGTAATATACTTCTAAGATCTATTACTTCACAGCTTATACCTTGCTCACTGGCTTGTTTAGCAGCCTCTTCTACAATCTCCATTTGCGCGCCCCAAGCAAGAACGGTTATATCAGCCCCTTCTTGTACTACTTCGGCTTTTCCGAGCTCAATAGTGTAATCTTCTTCAGGTACTTCACCAATTGATGCACGGTACAAACGCTTTGGTTCAAAGAATAAAACAGGGTTATCGTCTTTGATACACGCACGTAACAAACCTTTTGCTTGATAAGGGTTGCGTGGTACCACTATTTTTAAGCCAGGCGTATGTGCAAAATATGCCTCTGGTGACTGCGAATGATATAACCCACCGGCAATACCGCCACCATAAGGAGTACGTATGGTTAAATTCCCTACGTTGAACTCGTTACCACTGCGGTATCTAAATTTTGCTGATTCATTAACTATTTGGTCAAATGCCGGAAAAATATAATCAGCAAATTGTATCTCCGCTAAAGCAGGTGCACCAAATGCCGCTAAACCATTAGCAAAACCTAAAATACCTTGCTCAGTTAAAGGTGTATTAAAAACACGGTGTTTACCGTATTTCTCTTGTAAGCCCGAGGTTGCTCTAAATACGCCACCAAAGTAACCAACATCTTCACCAAAAATACAGGCTTGAGGATGTTCATTCATGGTAATGTCGAGCGCAGAGTTTATTGCGTGAAGCATGTTCATTTTAGCCATTACTTAATTCTCCCTGCTGTGATCGGATACGCATCTGGGTGCTTTTTAATATGCTCTTTTAATTCGTTATATTGACGAACAAGAGAAGGAATTGGCGTATCGTATACATCAGAAATTAGCTCTTCTAATGCAGGTTTTTGTACCATTTCTGCACGTTTAAGGGCTGCTAAAATTTCTTCGCGAATAGACTCTTTTGCTTTTACGTCTTGCTCTTCGCTTAACCAGTCTTGCTTAACAAGCCATTTTCTAAATTTATCGATTGGACACGTTTGATTATTTGCCTCTTCATCTTTTGAGCGATACCCACTAGGATCGTCAGATGTAGAGTGCGCACCTAATCGATATGCTATAGACTCAATTAAAACGGGCTCACCTTGGGTAGTTGCAATTTCTCGCGCTTTTTTTGTTGCAGCGTAAACAGCCAATGCATCAGCCCCATCCACCCTAATCGTTTTAATGCCGTAGCCAACACCACGAGATGCAATACCATCACCTTTAAATTGCTCATCGGCCGGAGTAGATATTGCGTAACCATTATTACGGGCAAAAAATATAACGGGTGCTTTGTGTACAGCAGCCATATTTAAACCAGCATGAAAATCCCCTTCCGATGCCGCACCCTCACCAAAGTAACATATAGTCACGTTATCAATAGTACTTGCAAGCTCACCTGTTTTTGCATCTATATGCTTTACTTTTTGTCCGTAGGCATAACCTGTAGCTTGAGGAATTTGAGTACCTAATGGCGATGAGATAGTCATGTAATTCAATTCTTTAGAACCATAATGAATCGGCATTTGGCGGCCTTTGCCTAAATCCAGTTCGTTTGAAAACATTTGGTTCATAAACTGATCAAGTGTAAAGCCACGATAATGCAGTGCAGCTTGCTCACGGTATTGCGCCATTATCATATCGTCTTGATCTAATGCTGCAGCAGATGCGGTTACAGCAGCCTCTTCGCCTAAGCATTGCATATAAAAACTAACTCGGCCTTGGCGCTGTGCACCTTGCATACGTTCATCAAGCAGGCGTATAAAACGCATGGTTTCGTATAACTTAATAGCGGTATGTTTTGAAATATCAGGTGCGGTTGCACTAGGATGGATGTCGCCGTCCTCAGTTAAAATACTAAGGGTAGGAATATTAAGTGCTTGGCCATCAATAAATTCAAGCTCATGGTTAATATTCAGCGATACGTTATTGGGATTACTCATAACCTACCTTTTTTTGTTGTCGGAAAAACAGTGCCCCTGTGGATTATTATTATGGGTGATAGCTGCGAATAAACTTTGCAGCATCTGCACTGTCTTTAATTAAAGCTGCCAACACTTTACGTTAACGTAAAGTGTTATTCAACAAATCTGTGACGAAACAAAAACAAATACTGATTAATAAACTGGCAAGTTAACTATACGGCTAATTAAATTAATACCAACCATATAGTTAACTTAAATGTAGGTGTAGTCTGATGAGTTCTATTAGACGAAATTACTATCAATTTGCATAGGAATAACAGTAAGTAATGCTCGCTGCCCTAAAGCAACGTGTGCATTTGGGAAAATGATAGCTTCGCCCTCAACGTCGGCATAGTAAGGCGTATCGCCGTCTGTAGCAAGCAGCTCCCCCTTTGCAAACCCAGTAAAGTTTTCAGCATCATCTGAAAACGGAAAACTAAACTCATCTTGTGTTCTGTTAATTGTACGATGTACTTCAAACAGCTCAAAGTCACTTGCATTAAATTGAGGATATTCAACTTCATTTTGACTAATTAATGCAGTTAGTGTTTTTTTGGTTTTTTCAAATCGAGTCATGTCGTTTTGACCAAAAGGTTTAACTTGACCCAGTTCAACAGTAAACGAGTCAGCACCGTGAACAAACGACGAATAATAACTAAACGTTGTAGCTTCAGATTTCATCATCAATACGGTATTTACACCACAGCTTAATAAAAACTGTAATTGTGATTTTTTCCATGGTTTACCATGTAAGTATGGATAGACGGCAAACTTCTCATTTTTTGAGCCACGAATTGCAGTATGTAAATCATAATGACTACGTGCACTACCGTGCTCACCACGCTCAAAAAAATCACTCACGTAGTGTTCAAGCTTTGCAGCACGAACACGTTCATCATTCATAGCTATACCCTCTACAGTATGATGACCGTTAAATAACCTATTTAGGTTTTCTTCAACAAAACGTAAACCAATATTTATAGACTTAGGGTTACCGTAAATAAATAGCACTCGTTGAGCTAGCTTAAGCTCGCCACTTATAATTTGCTTTATGAGCGAATCACAAATTTCTATTGGCGCTGTTTCGTTACCGTGCACTGCACTTGAAAGCACGACATCTTTTGTTGTTGTAATACTTGGCTGAAACTCAATAACGCCCGTATCATGAACAGTTACGCGCGTGCCGTTTTCTAAAGTAAATTCACTTGACTCTAAATGCCATTCATTATTACGACTCAGTGTTAAAAAATCACCGGTATCTTTTAATTCGTTTAAGTAACTTGGTTTGGCTAACATGATAAGCCCTTTTAATATTGTGAGAGGTACAAACAAAAACGGCTGAATAAATCAGCCGTTTTTAAATAGTTTAAGCGATGTTAGCTGATCACAGAGTCAACTAACTTTTTAGCTTCTTTTTCTAGAAGCGCTAAATGTTCTTCACCTTTGAAAGACTCAAGATAGATTTTATATATATCTTCAGTCCCTGATGGACGTGCAGCAAACCAACCATTTTCAGTTACTACTTTTAAACCACCAATGGCAGCGTTGTTACCGGGAGCATGAGTTAGCTTTTGTAAAATACGCTCTCCAGCTAAGGTATCCGCTTTTACATCATCAGCACTAAGTGCTTTTAAACGCGATTTTTGAGCGCTGCTTGCTGGTGCATCCAGGCGTTTATAAAGTGGTGAACCAAACTCTTGCTCAAGCTCTTTATAAAGCAATGAAGGTGTTTTACCTGTAACAGCTAAAATTTCTGCTGCAAGTAGCCCCATGATAAAGCCGTCTTTATCTGTACACCACACGGTGCCATCAAAACGTAAAAATGCTGCACCCGCACTTTCTTCGCCGCCAAAAGCAAGTTTGCCTTTGTTTAAGCCCTCAACAAACCATTTAAAGCCTACAGGCACTTCTTTTACTTTGCGCTCATTTCGTGCAGCAACTTTGTCTATCATTGAGCTTGAAACCAGTGTTTTACCAATTTCTACGCTTGCATCCCAATCTCGGTGTTTTAATAAGTAATCAATCGCCACAGCTAAAAAGTGATTTGGGTTCATTAAACCATCTGGCGTTACAATGCCATGACGGTCGTAATCTGGATCGTTACCAATTGAAATATCAAAATCATCTTTAAGCTTGATTAAGTTAGCCATAGAGTAAGGTGATGAGCAATCCATACGTATTTTGCCATCCTTATCAAGTGGCATAAATGCAAAACGCGGATCAACACTGTCATTTACTACGGTTAAATCTAAATTATATTTTTGCGCTATTATTGGCCAAAAGTTAATACCAGAACCACCTAGTGGGTCTATACCTACTTTAATGCCAGCTTTACTTACCGCTTCTAAATTAACGATATTTTCTAAATCATTAATGTATGGCGTCATTAAATCTTCATATTTAATAAAACCAGAACGAGATGCTTTTGCAAATGGGAATAACTCAACTTCTACTAAGTCTTCTAACAAAAGTTGATTGGCTCTGTCTTCAATCCACTTTGTCACATCGGTATCAGCTGGGCCGCCATTCGGTGGGTTATATTTAAAGCCACCATCTTCAGGAGGGTTATGCGAAGGCGTTACAACAATACCATCGGCTAGTTCATTTGGGTTAACTTTGTTATGGCAAACAATGGCATGGCTAATAACTGGAGTAGGCGTAAAATCGCCATTTTCTTGAGTAATTACTTGCACTTCATTTGCAACCAATACTTCGATTGCTGAGTTAAACGCAGCTTCACTTAAGGCATGAGTATCTTTGCCCAAAAATAGTGGACCAAAAATGTCATTTTGCTTTCGATAATCACATATAGCTTGTGTAATTGCTAAAATATGAGATTCGTTAAATTTTACATCGTACGAACAACCACGGTGTCCTGATGTACCAAAAGCAACACAATGCTCTGGATTTTGCTCAAGGTCTGGCTCATTTAAATAATAAGCAGAAACTAACTTAGGAACATTAACCAATACTGATTGTGGAGCAGTTTTTCCTGCGCCTGAGTGAATAGCCATTATATTTCCTTACAAGTAATCGCGAATTTTTTCAGCTTGCTCTGCACTGTATCCTAGGCAAAGCGCAACTTCGTGAAGCATCATCTTTTTTCGTGTTGTATTAGAGTTAGTCATTACCCAGTATTCACTATCAGTTATATTTTTAGGGTTCATGCTACTGCCACTATTAATTAAGTCTTCTTTGCTTGTTGCAAAATAAACTCTATCGCGGCCTTTAATTTCTAATACAGCACTAAAGTCCGTTTTATGCGTTCTATAAAACGCACTCAAAATAAATAAAAACCGACCAACAACGCCCTTTTGCATTGCTAACTCTTCTTTATTTAATATATTAAAAACATTAGCGCTTTTTTGCTTCACAGGTGTGACAGCATCAGGCGCTTTTACCTTTTTAGGCTCATCAACTTGATCAGAAGTTGATAAAGTATTAGTTGTTATCGCAGTTTGATTATTTTGATTAAGTTCTACGTTAGCAGTTTGAATTTTTTCGCCGCTGAGGTTTAATAAACGACGTAAAATAGTGGATGCACTCTCACCAATACTTTGCGTATTGCTGGCAATATATTGGTATAACTCGTCGTCTATGTCGATTTGTTTCATGTTCTTCCTGTCATTACGGGTCACATTTTTTTCTCCCGTGTGATTATACCCAAACCAATTAGAAATGCGAGTTACAACAAGCACTCCCATAAACATAACCAATAAACAATAATTAAAGAATAAAGTTTACCCAATGTTGTTGATTTAAAACCCAATAGCCCAATGTAATAAATAGTGGCTGCATTTTTTTGCTTTTTACAGCAATGCTCGTCAAACTATGCAAAATTTTTGGAGACTGGTATGCAGTTAAATTACAAACAACAAGGGCAAGGCCCGGATGTTATTTTAATTCACGGCCTTTTTGGTTCGCTAGAAAACTTAAATGTGATCGCAAAACCGCTTAGTGAACATTTTAATGTAATAAATGTAGATTTACGCAACCATGGCCGCTCCCCCCATAGTGACGAAATGAACTACCCTGCTATGGCGCAGGACGTTTTAGAGCTAATGGATAGCTTAAATATAAAAAAAGCACATGTGATTGGTCACTCAATGGGCGGTAAAGTTGCAATGCAATTAGCACTAACACAATCTGAACGTGTTAATAAGCTTGTGGTGCTAGATATTGCCCCCGTAAGCTACCCAGCTCGTCATACACAAATTCTAAAAGCACTCAACGCAGTGGCTGACGAAAAAGTAAATGACCGAAAACAAGCTGATTCAATTATGATCCCTTTTATTGATGAACCAGGCGTTCGTCAGTTTTTACTTAAAAGCTTGGCCAAAAATGAAAGTGACCAATTTACTTGGCGATTTAATTTAGAAGTACTTAGCAAAAAATATTCAACAATCACAGCCAACGTTAATGAAAACAATTCTTGTTTATGTGATACTCTTTTCATAAAAGGAAATGATTCTGACTATATTTTGCCCGAGCATCGTAGTGCAATAACGGCAAGGTTTAAAAATACCAAAGCAAAAATTATTCATGGTGCCGGTCACTGGTTGCATGCGCAAAAGCCACTTGCTGTAAATAAAGCAATAAGTGACTTTTTAACTGCGGTTTAAAGCGATTTTATCGCGTGTTTTTGATTCAGCGCACTAAATTATTGCAGATTTATATGCTATAGTACGCGCCGTTTAATTTAAAGGTTATACGTTGATGGTCAGTCAGTTAATTAACGAATTTGATACCCTAGGGTTGTATTTTGGCTTAGCCGGTATATTCATATTCATCGGCATGGCAATTAAAGACGTACTAAAAAGTGGTAATGTTCCAAAGTTTGGACAATATATTGTTTGGGCTGTGCTCTTTTTAGGGTGTTCTGGCTTTATTGCTAAAGGCCTTATTCAAGTATTTTGGCAAGGCGCAGGTGTAGGTTAAGCATGGCTAAGTCAGAAACAGATAGAACAACACTCGATTTATTTGAATACGAAAAACGTCCAGGAAGACCTAAAACCAATCCCCTTTCAAGGGATATGCAGTTAAAGGTTAATAAACGTAATCAAATAAAAAGAGATAAAGCACGTGGTTTGAAGCGTGTTGAATTTAAAGTTTCATCACAGTTATATCAAGCACTTAGTGATATGGCAGATGCACAAAATATTAGCCGCAGTGCGTTGATCGAAACGATTTTACAAGAAAGATTGGCTATAGATACATAAAAGGTTGTAAATCCATGGCAAGTGTTGGCATTTTTTTCGGAAGTGATACAGGTAACACAGAACACGTAGCAAAGATGATCCAAAAAGAATTGGGTAAAAAGCTTGTTGCTGTTCACGATATTGCAAAAAGCTCTAAAGAAGAGATTGCTGAATTTGATTTGATCTTATTCGGTATCCCTACTTGGTACTACGGCGAAGCACAATGTGATTGGGATGATTTTTTCCCAGAGCTTGAAGACGTAGATTTTGAAGGTAAGCTAGTCGCTATTTTTGGTTGTGGTGACCAAGAAGATTACGCAGAGTACTTTTTAGATGCAATGGGTATGATTAACGACATTGTTACTGAACGTGGCGCTATTGTTGTAGGCCATTGGCCAACTGAAGGCTATGATTTTGAAGCATCAAAAGGTATGGCTGATGACAATCACTTTGTAGGTTTAGGCATTGACGAAGATCGTCAACCAGAACTCACTGAAGAACGTGTTAAAGCATGGTCTGCACAAATCTTTGAAGAAATGTGTTTAAGCGAATTAGCTGACTAATTTCTCCCCTCTTTCGCTAGCTGTTTAAATAATTATCAAACAGTTAGCGTTTTAAGTTAAAATTACAATTATCATCAATTGTTCTTTGCACTTACCCCCTAGGCACGTTATTCTTACTGTTGCTAATGTGTCGTGTACATCTTTGCAAGATGTCTAGTATAACCAAATAAAATTGAGACAGATTTAATGACTGATCACAACTTGGAACTTAAAAAAGCCGGTTTAAAAGTAACTTTACCGCGTATTAAAATTTTAGAGATTTTACAATCTCCAGATAACCAACACATCAGCGCTGAAGATGTTTACAAAATTCTATTGGACCTTGGTGAAGAAATTGGCCTAGCGACAGTTTACCGTGTACTCAACCAATTTGATGATGCAGGTATTGTAAGCCGTCATCACTTTGAAGGTGGAAAATCAGTATTTGAACTTTCAGGAAGCACTCATCACGACCATTTAGTATGTTTAAAATGTGGCAAGGTTGTTGAGTTTGAAGATGACATGATTGAACGCCGTCAGCTTGAGATTGCTGAAGAAAATGGTATTACACTTACTAATCACTCTTTATATTTATACGGCGAGTGTAACGATAAAGCAGCGTGTAAAGCATTTAGCGATGCCAACAGCTAATACTGCTTTTAAAGTAATAAAAAAACCTGCTAAATGCAGGTTTTTTTGTATATAAATATTGTGACTCATGTAAATCTTCTAAATTATACCAATTCGCTTATTTTTAGAATGTGGTAAACGTGCTGATAGCTCTTACTAGGAATTGCACCTGCATTTATGCATTTAATAAACAGAATTTTTAACACTGCTAATGTAAGGTTTACCTCTTAAAATGATTGAGTATTATTACAAATTGGTATTATGCCCAATTTATTTTTGGGCATAACAATTAGTAATCACTGAGTTTTAGACCACGAGTCACGTAGACCTACAGTTTGGTTGAATACAACGTTTTCTGATTTTGAATCGCGAGAAAAATAACCTGTCCGCTCAAATTGAAAGCCCTGCTCTGCTTTTGAACTAGCAAGTGAAGGCTCAAGTTTAGCATTTGGTAAAACAACTAACGATTCAGGGTTTAATGTCGTTTCAAACTCATCAGCGGCAGCTGGATTTGGTACATTAAACAAACGGTCATACAAACGTACTTCAGCGGTAATAGACTCTGGAGCAGAAACCCAATGGATAACGCCTTTTACTTTACGACCATCACTTGGGTTTTTACCAAGGGTTTCGTTATCGTAAGTACAGTAAATAGTGGTTATTTCACCATTATCATCTTTTTCTACACGCTCTGCTTTAATAACATAAGCACCGCGTAAACGTACCTCTTTATCAAGCACTAAGCGTTTAAACTTATTATTTGCTTGCTCTTTAAAGTCTTCACGTTCAATGTAAATTTCACGCGTAAACGGAACGTCACGACGACCCATTTCTTCTTTATTAGGGTGGTTAGCCACTGACAAAGTTTCAACTGTATCTGCATCGTAATTTTCGATAACCACTTTAACAGGGTCTAATACTGCCATTGCACGAGGCGCATTTTCGTTTAGATCTTCACGAATACAGGCTTCAAGCATGCCCATTTCAACCATGTTTTCTTGTTTTGTAACACCAATACGTAAACAAAACTCACGAATAGAACCGGGTGTATAACCGCGACGACGTAAACCAGCTATGGTAGGCATACGAGGGTCGTCCCACCCTTCTACAAAATTATTCACAACTAAGTCGTTTAGCTTACGCTTAGACATAATTGTATATTCCAAGTTTAAACGTGAAAACTCAATTTGCTGTGGGTGACACTCAAGGCTGATATTATCAAGCACCCAGTCGTATAGACGGCGGTTATCTTGAAATTCAAGCGTGCAAAGCGAATGTGTAATGCCTTCAATAGCATCAGATATACAATGAGTAAAATCGTACATAGGGTAAATGCACCACTTATCACCCGTTTGATGATGATGCGCAAAGCGTACACGATAAATAATTGGATCGCGTAGCACCATAAATGAGCTAGCCATATCAATTTTAGCACGTAGAACACACTCACCTTCTTTGAATTCACCTGCGCGCATCTTTTCAAATAGTGCTAGGTTTTCTTCAATTGAAGTATCTCGGTACGGGCTATTTTTACCAGGCTCTTTTAACGTACCACGATATTCACGTGCTTGTTCTGCTGTTAAAAAACAAACGTACGCTAAGCCTTTTTCAATAAGTTCTACGGCATAACCATATAAAGTATCAAAGTAATTAGACGAATACTTTATGTCGCCACTCCAGTTAAAACCTAACCATTTAACGTCTTCTTTTATAGAGTTAACATAGTTGATATCTTCTTTTTCTGGATTTGTATCGTCAAAACGTAGATTACATAAACCGTCGTAATCTTTTGCGATACCAAAATTTAAACAAATTGATTTTGCATGGCCAATGTGTAAAAAGCCATTTGGTTCAGGTGGAAAACGGGTATGCGTTGTTGCATGCTTTCCACTTGCTAAATCTTCATCAATTCGGGTTCTAATAAAGTTACTTGGGCGATTCTCAATTTCCGCCATAGGAGTGCAATCCTCTGAATATTCGTGATAACAAAACTAATGCATTATTACAAAAACAAACACTAACATACAGCACTAGATGCGGGTTTATTCTAGAAATTGCTTAACTTTAATTCTGATTAAGTGTTGTTTATAGATAAAATTTGTTTTAGCGCAATATTTAAGTCATCTAATAAATTTATAGTTGTCGTAATACGAAATAAAAGGACTCTAAGATGGCTACCTCTACTCAACACCGCGTATATATCCCTACAAATGCTCGTGCAAACCATTACTTACTGGCAGAGTTAATACCTAACGAAGATTTTTATAAAAACTTTAGCAATTGTGATTGCTGTTATGAGCGCATAGCGCGCCAGCTTTTTGCTTGTTGTGATGAATATGAATTACACAATGTGCATTTATTAGCTAACGATAAACTTCCCGTTGTACGCTTTCATGATGAGTCTTATCAATTAGAAACACAAAAGCAAATGCTGTTTTTTTATAACCCTCGCTATCACGAAGCGCATAAGGTCTATTACGCTAAAGGCGAGAAAAGTAAAAAAATACGATTATTATTTTTAGCAACCGGCGATGATTTAAGAGCAAACTCGGCACATTTTCATAATAAGGTGCTTAAAGTGCTAAATTATTTGCAAGAGCAGTTATTTCTAAACCAACCTCAATTTAAATTACGCGATCATCAACATTTAACATACGACTTATTTGCTAAAGAAAAAGGTAATAAAGAAAGTTATGGATACAAATTAAGAAGTCTCTACCCTCGCTACCAGTCTAGGCAATGTAATATTCCAGATACTCACGCTGAAATGACCTACGTAACGTTCTCTATTCCCGTTTCACGCGCTATTAAAACCCAGTTTCAAACGTTAATAAATAATAATGACTATGCTAAATTTTATGATTATTTTGAAGATTCATTTAAGAAAGCGTGTATTACAAATAGATTGAGTCACGGCGCTATGGTTGCCAATGGGGCACTACCTATCATTCGTAATAGCAAAATAGATAAAAATGAGAACAACTGTGAAATACAAAAATTAAGCTTTAATACACAAGACAATCAATTGGATTTAAAAAGCTTTTACCAAAGTGATAAGTTAGTAGAAACATTACATTTTGTAATTGTTGCAACAGATAAAGATAGGCATGAGATAGGCTATGGGCGTTTTATGAATCAAGTAGAAAAAACAATACATACAATGTCCTCTGAGCTATCTATAAATAAAGAGCGACAAGATTTATCTGTGCGGTTTTTTCAGCATATTAGTTACCCTTACTAATTTTTAGTCAATAACAAAAAGGCTCGCAAATGCGAGCCTTTTTAAAGATTAAACCAAGCTGATTACCAGCCTGTTTTTTCTTTAAGTGCTTTACCGATATCAGCAAGTGAACGTACAGTTTGTACGCCAGCAGCTTCTAGTGCAGCAAATTTCTCATCAGCAGTACCTTTACCGCCTGCGATGATTGCGCCAGCGTGACCCATGCGCTTACCTTCTGGAGCAGTAACACCAGCAATGTAAGATACAACAGGTTTAGTTACGTTAGCTTTGATGTACTCTGCAGCTTCTTCTTCTGCAGTACCACCAATTTCGCCAATCATTACGATTGCTTCAGTTTGTGGATCTTTTTCGAACATTTCTAGAACGTCGATAAAGTTAGTACCTGGGATTGGATCACCACCAATACCAACACACGTAGACTGACCAAAACCAGCATCTGTAGTTTGCTTAACCGCTTCGTACGTTAAAGTACCAGAACGAGAAACAATACCTACTTTACCAGGCTTGTGGATGTGACCAGGCATGATACCAATCTTAGTCTCACCAGGAGTGATAACACCTGGACAGTTAGGACCGATCATACGAGTACCTGTTTGATCTAGTTTAACTTTAACGTCAACCATATCAAGTGTAGGGATACCTTCAGTGATACAAACAATAAGCTCGATGCCAGCATCGATTGCTTCTAAGATTGCATCTTTACAGAAAGGTGCTGGTACGTAGATAACTGAAGCAGTTGCGCCAGTTTCTTGTACTGCATCACGTACTGTGTTGAATACAGGAAGACCAAGGTGCGTTTGACCGCCTTTACCTGGGCTAACACCGCCAACCATTTGTGTACCGTACTCAAGCGCTTGCTCTGAGTGGAAAGTACCTTGGCCACCAGTGAAACCCTGACAGATAACTTTTGTATCTTTATTGATTAATACAGACATTATTTGCCCTCCGCAGCAGCAACAACTTTTTCAGCAGCGTCTGTTAATGATTCAGCAGCGATGATGTCTAAGTCAGAGCTCTTAAGAACTTCACGACCTAATTCAGCATTAGTACCTTCTAAACGTACAACTACAGGTACATTTACGCCTACTTCTTTAACTGCGCCAATGATACCTTCAGCGATCATGTCACAACGTACGATACCGCCAAAGATGTTAACTAAAACAGCTTTAACATTGTCATCAGAAAGAATGATTTTGAATGCTTCAGAAACACGTTCTTTAGTCGCGCCGCCACCAACATCTAGGAAGTTAGCTGGCTTGCCGCCGTGTAGGTTTACGATGTCCATAGTACCCATCGCTAGGCCTGCACCGTTAACCATACAACCTACGTTACCATCTAAAGCTACGTAGTTAAGCTCAAAGCTTGCTGCATGTGCTTCACGAGCATCTTCTTGAGATGGATCGTGGAACTCACGGATTTTTGGTTGACGGTAAAGTGCATTACCATCGATACCGATTTTGCCGTCAAGACAGTGAAGGTTACCTTCGTCTGTAATTACTAACGGGTTGATTTCAAGAAGTGCGAAATCAAAATCGTTAAACATTTTACCAAGACCCATGAAGATCTTAACGAACTGTTTCATTTGTGTTGGATTAAGACCCAATTTGAAACCAAGTTCACGTGCTTGGTAAGCTTGAGGACCTACTAATGGATCGATCTCAGCTTTGTGGATAAGTTCTGGTGTTTCTTCAGCAACAGTCTCAATTTCAACACCGCCTTCAGTAGACGCCATGAAAACAACTTTGCGAGAAGCACGGTCAACTACTGCACCTAGGTACAGTTCGTTTGCGATATCTGTACAGCTTTCAACTAAAATTTTAGCTACTGGCTGACCATTTTCGTCTGTTTGGTAAGTAACTAGGTTTTTACCTAACCAGTTAGCTGCAAACGCTTTAACTTCGTCGATAGTTTTAACTAGCTTTACACCGCCAGCTTTACCACGTCCACCTGCGTGAACCTGGGTTTTAACAACCCACATATCTCCGCCGATTTTTTCAGCAGCTGCAGCAGCTTCTTCAGGTGTATCGCAAGCGAAACCTTGAGAAACTGGTAAACCATATTCGGCAAAAAGTTGTTTTGCCTGATACTCATGCAAATTCATGATGCTTTATCCAATTTTTTATACTAAAAGAGCTGAATATTTATTCAATAAACAACTATCCCAAATTGCGCACCTAGTATAGATCCCAAGGCTTAACATGAAAACCCCAGTAAGACCAAAGGCGCAAAAAAAAAGCTGTGAATTGTGGTTCACAGCTTACATTTCATACTACTTGATTAAACATCCAGTAATAAGCGAGTTGGATCTTCAAGTAACTCTTTAATAGTTACTAAGAAACCAACAGATTCTTTACCATCTATTTGGCGATGATCGTAAGAAAGTGCCAAATACATCATAGGAAGAATTTCAACTTTACCATTTACTGCCATTGGACGGTCTTGGATTTTGTGCATTCCCAAAATTGAAGACTGTGGCAAGTTAATGATAGGCGTAGATAGTAACGAACCAAATACACCACCGTTTGTAATTGTGAAGTTACCACCCGTCATATCGTCAAGCGTTAGCTTACCGTCACGACCTTTAAGTGCTAGTTCACGAATACCTTTTTCAATTTCAGCAACTGATAGCTTATCGCAATCTTTAAGAACTGGTGTTACTAAACCACGAGGCGTAGAAACAGCAATGCTGATGTCAAAATAATTGTGGTATACGATATCGTCGCCATCGATTGACGCATTTACATCAGGGAAACGTTTAAGTGCTTCAGTGACTGCTTTCACGTAGAAAGACATGAAACCTAAGCGAATACCGTGACGCTTTTCGAATACTTCTTGGTACTGCTTACGAAGATCCATAATTGGCTTCATATTAACTTCATTAAACGTAGTTAACATTGCAGTAGAATTTTTAGCTTCAAGAAGGCGGTTAGCAATCGTTTTACGTAGGCGTGTCATAGGAACACGTTTTTGAGTACGATCACCCATTGGCGCAGCCGGAGCCGCAGCTTCAGTTTTCTTAGCTGATGGCGCAGGTGCTTTTAAGAAGGTATCAACATCTTCTTTAGTTACACGACCATTTTTGCCAGTACCTTTGATTTTTGAAGCATCTAGACCTTTTTCAGCAATTAAGCGACGAACTGATGGCGTTAACACATCAGAGCTGCCACTTGAATCAGCCGCAGGAGCCGCTTCTTCTTTAGCAGCAGGAGCAGCTGGTGCGCCGCCCGCTTTCACTGAGCCAATTACTTGCTCACCAAGAACAGTATCGCCTTCAGCGTTGATTATCTCGCCCATAATGCCGTCTTCTTGAGCTACTACTTCAAGAACAACTTTATCAGTTTCAATATCTACTAAGTTTTGGTCGCGTGTAACTGCGTCACCTGGTTGTACATGCCATGTAGCAACTGTTGCGTCTGCAACTGATTCTGGAAGTACAGGTACTTTAATATCCACTTCTTTACCTTCTGATGCTGGTGCTGATTGCGCCGCTGGCGCGTCTTCTGATTTAGTTGGTGCAGATTCTTTGTCAGAGTCATCACTTGCTGGTGCTGCATCAGCATCACCAATTAAACCGATAACTTGATCGCCAAGTACCGTTGCACCTTCTTCTTGTGAAATTTCAGTGATCACACCGTCATTTGGTGCAACTACTTCTAAAACCACTTTATCTGTTTCAATGTCTACTAAGTTTTGGTCACGGCTTACTTTGTCGCCCACACTTACATGCCATGTAGCAACGGTAGCATCTGCAACCGACTCAGGAAGAACAGGAACTTTAATTTCTGTGCTCATTGCTTATCCTTTATTTTCTATAGTAAGCGCGTCTGCAACGAGCGCTTGTTGTTCTTTCGTATGTACTGACATGTAACCACACGCTGGTGATGCCGAGGCTTTACGCCCTGCATATTTTAATTTAGCACCTTGTGGGATTGCATCAACAAAGTGATGTTGCGAACAGTACCATGCACCTTGGTTTTGTGGCTCTTCTTGACACCAAACAAAATCAGTTACGTGTTGATAGCGCGCCATAATTGTTTCCATTTCATCATGTGGGAACGGGTATAGCTGTTCAACACGAACAATAGCAACATTGTCTTGCTCTGACTTGCGACGCTCTTGTAATAGCTCGTAGTAAACTTTACCACTACAAAATACAACGCGTTCTACTTTCTCAGGATTAATATCATCAATTTCATCGATCATATTATGGAAAACACCCTGTGATAGTTCTTCAAGCGATGAAGTAGCAAGCGGATGGCGAAGTAACGACTTAGGTGTCATAACAATCAACGGACGACGAAGTGGTCTAACTGATTGACGACGTAACATAGCATAAACTTGCGCTGGTGTAGAAGGAACACATACTTGCATATTGTGATCAGCACAAAGTTGTAAAAAGCGCTCAAGACGCGCAGAACTATGCTCTGGACCTTGGCCTTCGTAGCCATGTGGTAACAAAATTGTAAGACCACATAAACGGCCCCACTTTTGCTCACCTGAACTTAAAAACTGGTCGAATACAACTTGAGCACCATTAGCAAAGTCACCAAACTGCGCTTCCCAAAGTACTAAAGAAGTAGGCTCTGCTGTCGCATAACCGTATTCAAAAGCAACAACAGCTTCTTCAGAAAGAACAGAGTCGTATACTTCAAAAGTACCTTGATCTTCACTTAAATGTTGAAGAGGTGTATACGTTGCGCCATCGGATTGACTGTGAACAACAGCGTGACGGTGGAAGAAAGTACCACGACCTGAATCCTGCCCTGTTAAACGAATATCAGTGCCTTCAGTTGCAATTGTTGCATAAGCAAGTGTTTCTGCCATACCCCAATCAAGTGGTTTTTCACCGTTTGCCATTAATTTCCGATCATCGTAAATCTTTTTAACGCGAGATTGCGCTTTATATTGCTCTGGGTAAGAAGCAATTTTCTCACCAAGTGCTTTAAGCTCTTCTACTGGTACACTAGCGTCATAATCCACATTCCATTCATGGCCTACATATTTAGCCCAATCAGATGAATGCGAAGTTTCTGGCTGAATTTCTTCAACAACACAGTTGCCATCGTCTAGACCGTTACGGTAATCATCAGCTAGTGCTTTAATTTCACTTTCTGTAAATGAACCTTCAGACATAAGCTGATCAGCGTAGATTAAGCGTGGCACTGGGTGTTTTTTGATTTTTTGATACATAAGAGGCTGAGTAGCATTTGGCTCATCAGCTTCGTTATGACCATGGCGACGGTAACAAACTAAATCGATTACAACGTCACGCTTGAACTTGTTTCTAAAATCAAGTGCAATTTGCGTTACAAATGCAACTGCTTCAGGATCATCAGAGTTAACGTGGAAAATAGGAGACTGAACCATTTTAGCAATGTCAGTACAGTAATCAGTAGAACGTACGTCGTCTTGTTTTGATGTTGTAAAACCAACTTGATTATTTACAACAATACGAATACTACCGCCACACGAGAAGGCATTTGTTTGCGACAAGTTAAACGTTTCTTGTACAACACCTTGACCCGTTACTGCAGAATCACCATGAATCGTAATTGGTAATGCTTTAATGCCTGAACTATCGCCTAAACGATCAAGACGCGCACGTACCGACCCCATAACAACAGGGTTAACAATTTCAAGATGAGATGGGTTAAATGCAAGCGCCATATGAACATTGCCACCTTTGGTCGCAAAATCTGACGAGTAACCCATGTGATATTTAACATCACCAGAGCTTAATGTGTCTTTATGTTTACCGGCAAACTCATCAAACAACTCTGATGGATTTTTGCCAAGTACATTTACAAGAACATTTAAGCGACCACGGTGAGCCATACCAATAACAGCTTCTTGCTGTCCGCTTTCACCTGCACGGTGAATAAGCTCTTTAAGCATTGGAACTAACGCATCGCCACCTTCAAGTGAGAAGCGCTTAGCACCCGGGAACTTAGCCCCTAAATATTTTTCAAGACCATCAGCAGCCGTTAATCCTTTAAGGATACGTAGCTTTTCATCTTTTTCGAATTTAGGCCTAGACTGAACAGATTCTAAACGTTGTTGTAACCAACGTTTTTCCTCTGTTGATGTGATGTGCATATACTCAGCACCAATCGAACCACAGTAAGTAGTTTTAAGTGCTTGGTATAATTCACCTAAAGGCATAGTATCGCGGCCTACGGCAAACGATCCTACGTTAAACTCGCGGTCAAAATCACTTGAAGATAAGTCGTGGTACTCTAGCTCTAAATCTCGAACACGCTCTCGCTGCCAAATACCTAATGGATCTAGGTTTGCATTTTGGTGTCCACGAAAACGGAAAGCATTAATAAGTTGAAGTACTTTAACCTGTTTAAGGTCAGAGCCACTTCCCTCTGCTACCACCACTTCTCTATGCTTGTTTTTAGCAAGCTGTGCAAATTGTGAGCGAACTTCTGAATGTTTTACTTCAACATCCACACCATCTACTTTAGGTAATTGTTCGAACACTTCTCGCCATTCTTCTGGCACAGAAGTCGCATCGTCTAAATACGCTTCATAAAGCTCTTCTACATAAGCAACGTTACCGCCGTTTAAATGTGAAGATTCTAGCCATGCCTTCATCACACCTTCGTGCATTTATAAGCCCTTTTCTTTAGCGCAGAAATTAATAGTTATCATAACAAGATGGCTAATAAAAATTATTAGCCATCTTACGTTTACTAAGTAATCAAACCGCTCGGTTTAATAACATAGATTTGATTTGCCCAATTGCTTTGGTCGGGTTAAGACCTTTAGGACAAACGCTAACACAGTTCATGATACTGTGGCAACGGAACACACTGAAAGCATCGTCTAAATCCGCTAAACGTTCTTCAGTTGCCGTGTCTCGGCTATCAGCCAAGAAGCGGTAAGCATGAAGAAGGCCTGCTGGACCAATGAACTTGTCTGGATTCCACCAGAACGAAGGACACGATGTTGAACAACATGCACATAATATACACTCATAAAGCCCATCTAATTTATCACGCTCTTCAATTGATTGAAGACGTTCGCCTGCAGCAGGCTCGTCATTAATTAGGTATGGTTTAACTTTTTCGTATTGAGTGTAGAACTGACTCATGTCAATAACAAGGTCACGAACCACTGGTAAGCCTGGTAGTGGACGCACTACTATTTTACCTTTACCGCCTTTTTGCAGTGTAGATAAAGGAGTAATACATGCCAAACCATTTTTACCATTCATGTTAACACCGTCAGATCCACACACACCTTCACGGCATGAACGACGGAAAGATAATGTTGGATCTTGCTCTTTTAAAAGTAAAAGTGCATCCAAGACCATCATGTCGTGACCTTCTTCTGTTTGCAAGGTGTATTCTTGCATACGAGGAGCGTTATCAACATCTGGATTATAACGATAAACTGAAAACTGTACTTGTGCCATCGTCTATCTCCTAGTAAACACGTGCTTTAGGTGGGAAAGCTTCACGCGTTTTAGGCGCATAGTTCACATCACGTTTACTCATCTCATCCGTTACCGGATTAAATACTGAGTGACATAACCAGTTTTCGTCATCACGATCTGGGAAGTCAAAACGAGAATGTGCACCACGGCTTTCAGTACGGAAGTTTGCAGCTACTGCAGTTGAGTAAGCTGTTTCCATTAAGTTGTCTAGTTCAAGACATTCGATACGTTGCGTGTTGAAGTCTGATGATTTGTCATCAAGACGAGCATGCTTAAGACGTTCACGAATTTCTTTAAGCTCAGTAAGACCCGTAGCCATTGAATCACCTTCACGGAATACCGAGAAGTTAAGCTGCATACATTGCTGTAAGTCTTTTTTGATTTGAACTGGATCTTCACCTTGGCCAGCCGTTGAACTTTCCCAACGGTTAAAGCGTGCAAGCGACTCATCAATATCAGATGCAGTCGGTGCTTTAGTGATTTCAACTTCATTTAGGTATTTACCTAAGAAGTTACCAGCAGCACGACCAAATACAACTAAATCAAGTAATGAGTTACCGCCTAGACGGTTTGCACCGTGAACAGATACACAGGCTATCTCACCTACAGCAAATAAACCTTCAACCACTTTTTCGTTGCCATTAGCATCGATTTGTAGCGCTTGGCCATTTACATTAGTTGGAACACCACCCATCATATAATGACAAGTCGGTATTACTGGAATTGGCTCTTTTGCAGGGTCAACGTGTGCGAATGTTTTAGCTAAGTCACATACACCTGGTAAACGTAGGTTAAGCGTTTCTTCACCTAAGTGATCAAGTTTAAGCTTAATATGAGGACCCCATGGACCATCACAACCACGTCCTTCACGGATTTCAGTCATCATTGAACGTGCAACAACGTCACGAGACGCTAAGTCTTTTGCGTTTGGTGCATAACGTTCCATGAAGCGTTCGCCATCTTTATTTAAAAGATAGCCACCTTCACCACGACAACCTTCAGTTACAAGTGTACCAGCACCTGCAATACCCGTTGGGTGGAATTGCCACATTTCCATGTCTTGCATAGAAATACCAGCACGTGTTGCCATACCAACACCATCACCAGTGTTGATGTGAGCATTAGTCGTTGATGCAAATATTCGACCTGCACCACCTGTTGCTAACACTACTGCTTTAGATTTGAAGAAAGTGATTTCACCCGTTTCAATCTCAATTGCAGTACAACCTACAACATCACCGTTATCGTTTTTAACTAAATCAAGTGCATACCACTCAGAGAACACATTTGTTTTGTTTTTAACGTTTTGTTGATAAAGAAGATGTAATAATGCGTGACCAGTACGGTCAGCTGCAGCAGCAGTACGAGCAGCTTGCTCACCACCAAAGTTTTTCGATTGACCACCGAAAGGACGCTGGTAAACACGGCCATTTTCAAAACGAGAAAATGGTAAACCCATGTTCTCTAATTCTGTAATAGCTTCTGGGCCTGTTTGACACATGTATTCAATAGCGTCTTGGTCACCGATAAAATCGGAACCTTTAACGGTATCGTACATATGCCATTCCCAGTTGTCTTCGTGTGAATTACCAAGCGCAACTGTAATACCGCCTTGAGCAGATACAGTATGTGAACGCGTTGGAAATACTTTTGAGATTAATGCACACGTTTTGCCAGATTCTGTAATTGCTAAAGCAGCGCGCATACCTGCACCACCTGCACCAATTACTACGGCGTCAAATTCACGAACAGAATATTTCACTTAAACACCCCATAAAACGATTAGACCAATAGCTACGTAAGCTAATGCCATAAGGTTTAAAACAAACCCTAATACAGCACGAAGCTTTGCGCACTTAACATAGTCTGTAAGAACTTGCCAAAGGCCAATGTGGGTATGAACCATCATGCATATAAGGGTAATTAGAGTAAACCCTTTCATTGCTAGGTTAGAGAATAGGCCTGTCCAGGCTTCGAAAGTGACTTCTGGCGTCGCTAAAAAATAGCCAATAATAAAAATTGCATACGCAGTGATTATTAATGCCGTGGTACGTAAAGATACGTAATCTTGTACACCATCACGTTTAAGAGTTGCTTGATTTAAGACCATATCCACACCCCTGCCAATACGGCAAATACAACGCCAAGTGCCATTGCAATTTTAGCGCTAAGGTTACCTGATTCAAGTTCTTCCCAATGTCCCATATCCATAATGATGTGACGGATACCACCGATTAAGTGATAACCCAATACAGAAAGGGTGCCCCAAGCTATGAATTTGGCAATGAATCCGCTAAACAGACCCTTGACGAATTCAAAACCTTCAGCTGAAGAAAGAGACTCAGACCAAGCCCAAATGACAAACGTTAAAGCAAAAAATAATGCAACACCGGTGACGCGGTGAAAAATTGAAGCTTTAGCCGTTGCCGGCATAGATATAGTTGTTAGATCTAGATTTACAGGTCTTTGCTTTTTCACAGTTACTTGCCCATCTTTGCTCACAGTGGAGCTCATCTACTTGTTTTTCTAAAAACCCACCAAATATTACTGGTGGAACTATCAAAATAAACGCATCAAAACAGTTAAAGTTCACATAACTGTAAAAATTATCTGTAAAAATTTGTTTACCCAAAGTCAATACGGTTTAAAACCACCGTTAGTATATATACCCACAGGGCTTTTTACAATTCTTGTTTATTTATAGATGTTTGCGAATTAGCCAATAGTATTATATTTAATTCATACCGAATATTTATTATACATATATGCATAATGTTTATAAAAATTGACTTTAACCCCCTCTTTCACGTTAAAATGCGAAGATGTGCTTAAAACAGATTTCAGAACTTTAAAATCTAAAAATCAGAATAGATATCTTAATAGGAGATACATAGATGGCAGATAAAAAAGCCACAGTCCATATTGATGGGCTAGATCCAATCGAACTTCCAATTTATCAAGGCACTGCTGGCCAAGATGTAATCGACGTACGTACACTCGGTTCTCATGGTCACTTTACTTATGACCCAGGTTTCATGTCGACTGGTTCTTGTGAATCTGCAATCACCTACATTGACGGTGGTAAAGGTGTACTTCTTCACCGCGGTTACCCAATTGAGCAATTAGCTGACGACTCAAACTACATTGAGCTTTGCTACTTACTATTAAACGGTGAGTTACCAACTAAAGAACAATATGACGCTTTTGCTAAGCAAATCACTCGCAGCACAATGCTAGACGAGAAAATTGCTAATTTCTTCCAAGGCTTCCGCTTTGATGCTCACCCTATGGCAATGCTATGTGGTGTTGTTGGTGCACTCTCTTCTTTTTATCATGAAGATCTTGATATTACTGACGCTGAGCAACGCAAAACGAGCGCAATTAAGTTAGTAGCTAAGCTACCTACTATTGCTGCAATGGCTTATAAAACAAATATCGGCCAGCCATTTGTATACCCGCGCAACGATTTAAGCTACGCAGAAAATTTCCTACACATGATGTTCTCTGTACCTGCTGAAGAATACAAAGTTAACCCTGTAACTGCTAAAGCGATGGATAAAATCTTTATGCTTCATGCAGACCATGAACAAAATGCATCTACGTCTACAGTACGTCTTGCTGGTTCATCAGGTGCTAACCCATATGCTTGTATTGCTGCAGGTATTGCTTCACTTTGGGGCCCTGCACACGGCGGCGCTAACGAAGCATGTTTAAACATGTTAGAAGAAATTGGTTCTGTTGATCGTATTGATGAATACGTAGCTAAAGCTAAAGACAAAGCTGACCCGTTCCGCCTTATGGGCTTTGGTCATCGTGTTTACAAAAACTTCGATCCACGCGCTACAGTAATGCGCCAAACGTGTCATGAAGTTTTAGCTGAGTTAAACATTCAAGATCCACTTTTAGATATTGCTATGAAACTTGAGCAAATCGCACTTGAAGACCCGTACTTTGTAGAGAAAAAACTATACCCTAATGTAGATTTCTACTCAGGTATCATCTTAAAAGCGATAGGTATTCCAACAAGTATGTTCACTGTAATCTTTGCAATGGCACGTACTGTTGGTTGGATCACTCACTGGGATGAGATGTTGTCTCAACCTGGTCATAAGATCAGCCGCCCTCGCCAAATGTACACGGGTTACACTCAACGTGACTTCGTATCAACTGATAAACGTTAATTAGCGTGAGTTAGTTTAAAAGGCCGCTTTTGCGGCCTTTTTTATTATCGATACTTGAGAATTATTATAAACCTATTACAATTCCTGCCTTAAAATAACCATGTTGAAGAGCTATGCCTGCTTTAGAATTTGATATAAATAAAATTAAAAATGATTTTCCTACATTAAAGCAGTCAATAAATGATAACCCACTTGTTTATTTAGACTCTGCAGCAACTACACAAAAGCCCCAATCAGTCATAGACGCTATTAATGAGTTTTATACTAGCCAGAACGCAAACGTGCATCGCGGGCGTCACACTCTAAGTGAGCACGCCACAACTTTATACGAGCAAGCACGCGATAAAACAGCTGACTATTTTAATGTTTTAAGTAAAGAAATTGTTTGGACTAAAGGCGCAACAGAAGCAATCAATTTGGTTGGTAATGGCCTGCGTAGCCGCTTTAATAAAGATGATACTATTATCATTTCTGCTCTTGAACACCACGCTAACATTGTCCCGTGGCAAGTTTTAAGTCAGCAAACAGGTGCAAAATTAATAGCACTGCCCGTTAATGATGATGGTACGTTAAATATTAAGCAATGCTCTGATTTTATTAAACAAAACAAACCCAGTTTGCTTACGATCACTCAAGCATCTAACGCACTGGGGAATATCACTAATCTAGAACCTCTTATTAAAGCAGCAAAGGAAATAAACTCACTCGTTTTAATAGATGGTGCACAAGGTGCAATGCATCTAAAGCCTGATTTACGTGAGTTAAACTGTGATTTCTATGTGTGTTCAAGCCACAAAATGCTCGGGCCGACAGGTTTAGGTGTCCTTTATGGCCGTTATGAAGCGCTTAATGCTTTAGATGTTTATCAAACTGGTGGGGAAATGATTGATAAAGTCTACCTCACTCATAGTACATATAGGCCTGCCCCTGCAAAATTTGAAACGGGAACCCCTAATATAGCCGGTGTTTTAGGTTTTTCGGCGGCTTTAGATTATTTAGATACGTTACATAGTTCAAATATACAACAATATGAGAATGATTTATTTACATATGCGGTTGAAAAACTGGTAAGCATTGATGGTATTACAATATACAGCAACCTCTCTAACAATATTGGTACGCTAAGTTTCAATTTTAAAGATGAACATCCTTACGATTTGGCAACATTACTTGACGGTTACGGTATTGCAGTGAGGGCTGGACATCACTGTGCGCAACCTCTTATGACCCATTTGGGGCTAAATGGAACATTAAGAGCCAGCTTTTGTTTTTATAACACCCACAAAGACGTTGATATATTCATCAATTCGCTTAAAGAATGTATTGATTTGTTAGATTAAACGTCTCTTCTATAGAATTATTTAGGATAACTCATGACAAATACGTTTAAAAAAGTCACCGAATCAATTGATAAGGCTTCTGCCTGGCAGCAAAAGTACCGTGAAATAATGCTTTTAGGTAAAACATTACCCGTTTTACCTGACGTATTGAAGACTGATGATGCACTAGTCCCAGGTTGTGAGAGCAAAGTTTGGATGTTTGTAGAATTTGATTTAAAAGAAAATACATTAGTCGTTATTGGCGACTCAGATACACGTATTGTCAAAGGTCTATTAGCAATTATTCTAGCGTTATATAACGGGCTTACACCTGAGCAAGTAGTAAATATAGATGCGTATGAAGAATTTGATAAACTAGGCCTTATTAGCCACTTAAGTGCATCACGCGGCAATGGGATAAAAGCCATGGTTGACAAAATTCAAACCATGGCACAGCACAAAATAAGCTAAGTAAAATTAAGCCTGTAAACGCTGTTTTTTGTCTAAGTATTTTCGGATAGCTTTAGCAGCCACAAAAAAGCCAAAACTTCCTGTAATCATAGTTACAGAGCCAAAACCATTGTTACAATCCATATTCATGCTGCCATCCGCATTTTGCTTCGCATGACAGACGCTACCGTCACTACCGGGATAAACCAGCTGCTCTGTAGAATAAACGCAATCAATATTAAACTTACGTTTTGGGTTGCTGCTAAAGTTATATTGTTTGCGTAGGATGTAACGAACTTTAGCTAATAATGGATCTTGTGTCGTTTTTGCTACGTCCCCGAAAGTAATCTGGCTGGGATCCGTTTGCCCACCAGCACCACCTGTAGTAATAATTGGTATTTTATTGCGTTTGCAGTGAGCGATTAAAGCTGCTTTTTCTTTCACAGCGTCTATACAGTCGATCACATAGTCAAACCCCTGAATGTGCTCTTGAATATTATCAAGAGTGATGAAGTCATCAATTACGTTAATTTCGCACTCAGGATTAATCAGTTCGCAGCGCGTTTTCATCGCATCTACTTTAGCTTGACCTACAGTCCCGCTAAGTGCATGAATTTGTCTATTAACATTAGTCGCGCAAATATCATCTAAATCAATAAGTGTAATTTTACCAACACCTGTACGCGCTAAAGCCTCAGCAGTCCAACTACCTACCCCACCTATGCCAATAACGCAAAAGTGTGCTTCCTGTAACCAATGAAATTGTAGGTTACCATATAAACGTTTAATGCCGCCAAAACGGATATCAGTTACTTTTTCACTCATTTACCAATCCAATTGCCATGGCGATTGCCACGCTTTAAAATCTTGATGCTTGTTTAATAATTTGTACTCGTCCCCTTCATTGGGAAATAAAGTAAATTGCATACACTCATTGTTCCACTCAAAACTCAATGCATATGCATGAAGATAAGTACGCTGTGCGCTTGAGCCTGCATAAAGTGTATCTCCCAATATAGGAGCGCTTACGCTTTTTAATGCTACTCTAAGCTGGTGAGTTTTACCTGAATAAGGTTTTAAAATATAAGCCCTATAACCTGCTTTATAGCTCAAAGAATAAAAGCGTGTAATTGCCGGGTTTACTTTAGTGCTAAGAAGTTTAAACATACCACGGCGGGATTTGGCCATATCGCCTTTTATCCAGCCTTGCTTTTTTTTAGGTTTAGCATCACTAATCGCAAGATAATATTTATCAATAGCGTGCTTTGTAAACATAACAGTAAGCTCAGCCGCAGAAACTTTATTACGCGCTAAAATAATTAAGCCGGATGTAACTTTATCAAGGCGATGCACAGCAAATAACTTTTCACTTGTTTGCAGCTCAGCTAAAACGACAAAGCCTGGGCCATCTTCGGAATGAAAATTCAGCCCTGCTGGCTTTTCGAATATATAAAAGTCATTATGTGTAAAAACAATATTTAACGACTTGTGCAAAGATTCATTCACGCATTATTGCTTTTTAAATAGGCTATAACTTTTGCTAAATCCTCAGGCGTATCAACTCCTGCATGTGGGGCAACAAGAGCTTGCTCTATTTTTATATTAAAACCATGATATAACACACGTAACTGCTCAAGTGACTCAAGAACCTCTAAAGGAGAAATGCTAAGCTCAATATATTGCTTAATAAAACCAGCCCTATACGCGTAAATGCCTACATGGCGTTGAAAAGGTGCTAAATTAAGATCATTATTTTTTATCATCATTGCACTTCTATCAAACGGAATGCTCGCTCGTGAAAAGTACAATGCATTTTTATTAATATCACTGACCACTTTAACTGCATTAGGGTTAAACACTTCATCTTGCTCTTCAATAGCAACACTAAGCGTAGCCATAGGCGCAGTTGAGTCATTTAAAAGTGAAGCCACTTGAGATACATTCTCAGGCGCTAATAATGGCTCATCACCTTGTACATTAACTACTATTGTATCGCTATCTAGATTTAATATATCAACAACTTCAGCTAATCGTTCAGTACCCGATTGATGATCTTCACGGGTCATTATAACATCACTGGTAAAACGACTGACTTCATCAAAAACATTTTGATGATCGGTTGCTATAACCACTTTACTCGCACCCGCTAAGCATGCTTTTTCATAAACGTGTTGCACCATAGGCTTACCGCATATGTCAGCAAGTGGCTTACCTGGTAAGCGTGTAGATGCATAGCGAGCAGGTATTATAACTACGAATTCCACTTTTCAATCTCTTCTAAAGATAACTCACGGGCTTCATTCTCAAGTAATACTGGAATGTCGTCTTGAACAGGATAAGCAAGTTTAGCTGCCGTGCTAATTAACTCATTATTATCCCTATCAAAACGTAATTTTCCCTTACATACTGGGCAAGCAATTATTTCAAGTAACTTTGTATCAAAGGCCATTATGTATTCCTTTTTCTTTTAATAATAAATTTAATTTGTCTATAACCGCATCGGTTGGCTTTGCATCAACCGGTAAATAATACCAGTTAGCTTTCGCGAAAGAGCGGCACTTTACCGCATCTTTTTCTGTCATGACGATACTCTGATCACCAAACTGCTCAAAATCTTCAGCACTATACGCATAATGATCTCTAAAGTGATGGGTTGATAAAAGCTGTATTCCCTGCGTTTCAAGCGATTTTTCAAATCGTTGCGGGTTACCAATTGCGCTAACTGCATGAGCCTGGTTTACTTTATCTTTTATCTCATTACCTGAATTAACTAAGCGAAGGGTGTTTGTTTCTAATTGATAGCTATTATTAGCGCTACCACCGTTTTCAATAACAATATCTACGCTATTTAAACGTTTTGCTGTTTCTCGAAGCGGCCCTGCTGGCATCAATAAACCATTGCCAAATCTGCGCTGGCTGTCAACAATGCAGCATTCAATCGCACGGGGCATTTTGTAATGCTGCATTCCATCATCAGAAATGACGACGTCGAGCTTAAAACGCTCTTCAAGTAAAGCTATATTTTGCTCACGACTCGGCCCTACAGATATCGGACATTTCAAACGGTGATATAAAAGTATCGGTTCATCCCCGGCTTGAAGTGTCGTTATATCGTCAGTTACTAGCAATGGGTAACTATTAGATTGCCCGCCATAACCTCTGCTTATAATACCAACCGATAAGCCTTGCTTGGTTAAATACTCATAAAGCCATAAAACAAATGGTGTTTTACCATTTCCGCCCACACTAATATTTCCGACAACTATAATAGGAGTTTTACATTCAAAACTATTTAAAAATTTACAGCGATATAAGAGTTTACGAAATGACGAAATAAGCCAAAACAGAGCACTTAAAGGTAATAACAAAAGTGTAATTAAACCAAATGGTTTAAACCAACTTCGTTCTATTCTACTCACCCCTGTTCACCAAATTGCATTTTACACAAAGCTGAATAAGTGCCGTCATTTGCAAGTAAGCTGTCATGATCGCCACTTTCTATAACACGGCCATTATCAATAACATAAATACGGTCACTATTTTCAATTGTAGAAAGCCTGTGCGCTATTACAATAGACGTTTTATCTTTCATTAATGTATCAAGTGCATGCTGAATTAATTTTTCAGATTCGGTATCAAGCGCAGATGTCGCTTCATCTAAAATTAAAATGGGTGCATCTTTTAAAATAGCGCGAGCAATAGCTATTCGCTGGCGTTGACCACCAGAGAGCATGACACCGTTTTCACCCACCATAGTGTTAAGTTGCTCTGGTAAATCTTTTACAAACTCCCAAACATGGGCTTGTTTAACTACTTGCTCTAATTCTTTATCTGATACATTTCGCTGTATGCCATAACAAATATTATTGGCAATAGTATCGTTAAATAGCACTACTTGCTGTGACACTAAAGCAAACTGTCGGCGCAAGTCGGTTAATTTGTAATCTTGCAGAGCAATACCATCAAGCAAAATTTCACTTGGGAGCTCTAGATCATAGTAGCGTGGTAATAAATTCGAAATTGTTGATTTACCAGAACCTGATCGTCCTACTAAGGCAATACTTTCACCCGCTTTAATTGTCAGTGATAAATCGTTTAAAACGGCTTCATCTTTAGTTGGGTACTTGAAAGTTACATTCTTAACTTCAATTAAGCCTTTAACTTTATCGACTGAAACGGTGCCGGTATCTTTTTCGATGTCTTCATCTAACACTAAAAAAATACTTTGCGCGGCAGAAATACCACGCTGCATATCACTATTCACATTGGCGAGCTGTTTGAGTGGGCGTAATAGCATCATCATTGAAGCAATTAATACCATGAAATCACCAGAGCTTATTGTATCAATCATGGAGGGCATTGATACCACCCACAAAATAACAGCCATGGCACTAGCTGCTAGTATTTGAATAATTGATACACTTAATGCTTTTGTTGCATCCATTTTGATGCGTTGTTGGCGGTTGTGGTTATTAATTTTAGAAAATTTGTTTATTTCTTGATCTTGCCCACCAAAGCCATGAATAACTTTATGGCCGCTAAGCATTTGCTCAGAACTACGGGTAACTTTCCCCATAGCCGATTGAATACTTTTAGATATGTGGCGAAAGCGTTTAGATACTACAGCAACTATTACCGCTACAAGTGGAATAATAACTAAGAATATGAGTGAAAGTTTCCAACTGGTATAAAACATTACACCCAGTAGAAAAACGACAAAAGCCCCTTCACGTACAACAATGAGTAATGCCTTGGTAATAGCTTGTTGAACTTGCTCTGTATCGAAAGTGATTTTTGAAATTAAATCACCCGTTGAATTTTTATCGTGAAAAGACACTGGCAAGTGAAGAATATGCTCAAATAACTCTTGTCGTAAAGAGCGTACAACTTGCGAGCCTACATAACTTAAACAGTAAGAAGACATAAAGTTGAAAATACCACGCCCTAATACTAACGCTATTACAACAAAAGGAGCATATTTTAACACTTCAGTATTACGTTGATTCAAACCTTGGTCTATAAACGGCTTCATTAATTGAATAAATAAAGCATCCATTGCTGAATACCCAATCATTCCTATAATTGCGACGAAAGCGATAGTTTTATATGCGCCAACGTAAGAAATAAGCCGTTTATATATTTGTGTAGTACTTTGATCCATAACACTCTCTAAATACAGTAACAACCTGTATTGTATCCTTCGGTGAGAGAAAACTAAACGTCAATCTTTGATAAACCAGTAACTTTCCTGCTCTCTTGCTGTTTCTATAACCAAATTATCTGAATAAAATTTAACAGTTATTTGCCCTACCTTACCTGTGGTTAATTGTTTAGCCCCTGCTTTTTTATAACGAGACAAAACAGCTGGTTTTGGAAATTCCCACTGCCCTTTATAAGCACTCGAATGAATTACAATTTTAGGGCGAACTGCATCAATAAACTCACTGCTTGATGATGTATCACTCCCATGATGGGGGCTTAACATAACCGTACTTTGTAAGTTATGGTTTGCATCAATTAATAACGCCTCTCGAGATGTAGATATATCGCCAGTAAGCAAAACACTGTAGTCACTACTAAAGACTTTGACGACACACGAATCATCATTTTTATTTTCAAAAGTTTTACTTTTAAAGCTTTGAACAGTAAGAGCATTAAAGTTTATGCTTTTTTCAATACAAACATCGTGTGTACTATTAGGGTGAAACTGTGTAAAAGTATCTTTATAGCCAGCAGCTATGAAATGTTTTAATCCGCCTGCATGATCATTATCTTCATGACTTAAAATAGAGGTCGTCACAATTAAATTTTTAGCTTTTATGTATGGCAATAAAATACTTCTAGTACGACTATAGCGATTAAAATAGCTAGGTCCAAAATCATAAACGAATGCGTGTTTATCCTTTTCAATTAAAACCATTAACCCGTGTCCTACATCAAATACATGTAATTGCCACAAAGGCTCATTTTTTACAAAATAATTAAACGTAATTGCAGCAATGGGTAATAGAGCCAACCACTTAAAGGGCATTAAATATAACAGCAACATAGTAGCGTAAGAAAAAACCAAAAAAGTAATATCTACTTTCCCTGTACTAACCCATCTAATCGCTTGTGGTATTTGTGCAAGTAATTCAAATATATAATGAAGAATATTGTCAAAAGCTAATATGATTACGCTTATATCAATAAAACTACTCAGCAGAGTGAAAACGATTAACAAGGGTAAAATCACAATGGATAACAACGGGATAGCCATTAAGTTTATAACTAAACCCGCAATGCTTACCCCATTAAAAAAATAGAGTGATAAAGGTAATAAGCCAATAAATAACCCTACTTGAATAACAAGCATCGATAAAAGTTTACTTTTTATTCCAGTATTAACGATAGGAAATTTATTTAGTACGATAAAAATAATAGCAACGGCTAAAAAAGAAAAATAAAGTCCTGGATTTAATAAATAAAATGGATTAACGAGTAGTACTATTACTAAAGCGAATAAAATACTTCGCCAACGTAGCGGTTGTATTGCTATAAAATATAATAACAAGCAACATGCCAGCATAATTAGCGCACGTGTTGCAGATACTAAAAAGTTGCTTAAATAAACGTATAAAAATGCCGCCAAAAACCCCGCTATACTGTAATAAATAGATAGATTTTTTGTTTGTTCAAACATTATATTTACTTTTATAAATACAAAGCGCATGAACATATAAGCAAAACCAAAAATCAAACTTATATGTAAGCCTGATATAGCTAATAAATGACTTAATCCAAGCGATTGCATAAATTGCTTATCAGTAAAGTCCATTAAAGATTTGTCGCCACTTAAAAGTGCATAGTAAAGCCAAAGTAGTTTAGTGTTTTTATAAGTATTTTTTAAAAACTGTTGATAACCTATAATTAAACTCTCGTCGTTGTAATGCTTTATTTCTAAACTTTTGTTTAATACCTTCCCTTTAAAAAAGGTTTTATTTATAAAAGCATTTTGTTCGTTATCGAATACATTAAAATTTTTATTACTTCTAAAATACTTTAAATTTAATGAAGCAGAAAACCCATCCCCTTTAGATAAAACATTGTCTGTATTAACACTTAATAAAGCACTTGGCGCTAAAAAGGTTGGGTAGGTACTTGCCTCCAAGGAGAGAATTTTAACTTTTATATATTGTGGTACTTTTGCTGAAATAACCTCCTCAATTATAACATCAGCATTAAGCGCATACTTTTCACTCGATTCAGGTATTTCAAAACTGTAAAAAACATAAAAATTGATAACCACGCTGCAAATTGCGCAAATAAAGCCTAACAATACGTTCAAAAACGGCTTAAAATAAGCACTTACAATTACAATGAAAATTGTGAGTATTGTAAATTCGAGAGTTTGGTAATAAAACACGGTTGCGATACAACCAATTACAAACCCAAGACATATCCACACAGAAGTAAATGGTTGCTTTAAATGGCTAAAAAAACGATCCAAAGATTTTTACCCGATCCAAATAAAATTAGACATCATAAAACTCTAAAAATATTTGGACGCCTTTTGCAAGATGCAAATCTTTGGCATTTGAACAGGCGCTCTGCGCGAGGTGCGTTTGCTGTTGGATTGTTTTTTGCCTTCATCCCTGTTCCTTTTCAAATGGTATTAGCTGCCGCAGGCGCTATTTTATTTAGAGTAAATCTGCCTATATCCGTGGCTCTAGTGTGGCTAACCAACCCTTTAACTATGCCGCCTATTTTTTATGGTTCATATTTAGTGGGCACTTTAATATTAAATCAACCAGAGCAACACTTTGTGTTTGAAGCTAGCTGGGAGTGGTTCATACAAAGTATTGAAACTATTGGTCCCGCATTTCTTTTAGGCTCCTTAGTATGTGCATCTGTTGCTTCAATCATCGCGTATGTAAGTATAGATATAATTTGGCGCCGTTCTGTTAAAAAAGCATGGTTAGCCCGCAGTAATTAGATAGCATTTATTATAGACGAAAAAAAACCAACTTTATTAAGTTGGTTTTTTTGTGGCTTATGTATTTAATTTTTAAAAACGAAATACACGGCGTAAACCAACTAACGGTAGTAGCAGTAGTGTATACCAAGGAAAGCTTGCAGAACTACGCTCGTACTCTTCAGCTTCTGGCGCTGCACAATCTTCCACTTCACCATTTTCGATAGGTGTAAGTTTTACTGCTACAGCAACACTTTCGTATTCGATTTCACCGTTGATGTCTGTAACAACACCACCTAAAGTATCACGCTTTTCTACTGTTTTAGTCGCTGTGCCAAATATTTCATTATTCTCATTAATCGATGTAGCTTCTACCATTGTATAACCGTAATCGGTTTCACCATCAGTGTCATAACATGGCAGTAAATCGTTTAAGTTAGTGATTTTATCTTCACCAATTTTATAAATAAACGCTTCTTTACGGCGTGTATTATCAGAAACACCAACTTCACCTTCACCAACAATATAACCTTGATTATTTATATCATTACCGTAAGAGCTTGAGCTATTAAAGTAATCTGTTGGGAATACAGTATTACCCGTATTAATGTCATGGTAAAAGAACTTACTTCTTCTAGTATTTTCAATAAATTTAACTGCGTTACCAGTAATAACGTCGTTATCGTTAATTGCTATTGCACTACCTGAGATCCAATCATCTTCTTGATCTATAAAGTCGGTTACGCCGCCGTCTTTAAAATACACAGGCATAGTGATAATAGAATCATCGTTTTTGTAATAACGTGTATTTGAAGAGCCAACAATTGTACCATTTGAATTAATCGCTAAAGCGGTACTTGTAAACGCGTCGTCTTCTGTTTCATCTTCATCAGGGGCAAGTGCTAAGCCTAGCTCTTCAACTGATGTAATATTTAATGACTCATCAAGTTCCCATTTTACTGCACGTTTATTAAATAAACCTCTGGTAATATTAGAGTTTAATAAGTTAATGCACACCGATGTAGGTTCATCTTCATTATCACAGTTATCCTCAATATCCTCTTCTCTTTCAAGCGGAATATCTACAGAGACATTACCTACTACAGTGTAGCCACTGTTTGTTTTGACAATATCGTTAGCGCGACTTGTGCCACCATATTCATTAAACTCTGGCTCTAACGGCACTTTTACTCCGTTGGCACCAATTACAACTCCACGCTCAATAAATTCATGCGTAAACCATGTTTCTTCTTCGTCTTCGTCGTCAGGTGTAAACGCTACTTTGTCGTAAGGCGCGCTTCCCCAGCCTACCATTACACCGTCTTCACTAACTGCGTTAAAAATATTTGTTGTTGAACGCGTCAGGCCATCGTAATCAACAGAGGCTATATCAAATAATGGCTGCTCAACGACTTGCTCATCAGTAAATACAACCCCCACTAAAGAGCTTAATTTTTGGTACTCATAATTAGAGGTTATGCCAAAAGTAGAGCTTGATAAAAAGCTAACCATAAAGCTATGAGCATCAGGGTTTGTATTTACAGCGTCATTAAATTCAATATCATTAAGTGTAAATGTAATTTCTTTATCACTTAGTTCAAATGCAGCTTCTTCAGAGTCGTATGCACTTTCAACTTCATTTTCACCAAAATCAATGTAACTAATATCTATTGGTAAATTATATAAACCGTTTGCGAATCCAATAATATGCCCGCTTTCGCTTACATCTGATACGTAAGAATATTTAGCGTCCTCAAGAGTCCCTAATTCACTTAACTGGTAGGTAGCACTTGTTGCGGTTGTGCTCAATGTCGCTAAAATACTTGCAGCGAGTAATTTATATTTCATTTTAATCCTTACTACTGATTCTTTAATTCTTCAAGTTCTTCCCAGCGCTCAAAGGCAGCCTCAAGGTCAGACTCAAGTTGTGCTAAATGGTTCAATGCTTTAGTGGTAACGTCACTGTCTTGTTTAAAAAAGTCAGGATCACTCACAATTGTTTGCTGAGCTTCTACTTCAGCTTCAAGTTGTTCCATTTTATTTGGTAGTTGCTCTAATTCAAGTTTTAATTTGTAAGAGAGTTTATTGTTTTTATTTTCTGCTTTAGCTACAGGCGCGGGTGCTGTCTTTTCAGCTTTTTTTACCGGCTGCTGTTGTGCTGTTTTTTCTTGTTCAGCTAAATATTTTACATACGCTTCGTAATCACTATAACCACCAACAATATCAGTTACTTTACCGTTACCTTCAAATGCCCAAACACTTGAACACGTATTATCAATAAACTCACGGTCATGGCTAACTATTAATACAGTACCTTGATACTGATTAATAATATCTTCTAATAACTCTAGTGTTTCAATATCTAAGTCATTGGTTGGCTCATCGAGTACCAAAATGTTAGATGGTTTTAGGAAAAGCTTTGCAAGGAGCAATCTGTTCTTTTCACCACCAGAGAGTGCTTTAACTGGGGTACGAGCACGAGCCGGCGGAAATAAGAAATCTTGTAAATATCCAAGTACATGACGAGAACGCCCGCCCATCATTACTTCTTGCTTACCCTCTGCAACGTTATCTTGAACTGTTGCTTCTTCATCTAATTTTTGTCTGTATTGGTCAAAATAAGCAAACTCTAGATTAACGCCTTGCTTAATTACACCACTGTCGGCTTCTAGATCACCAAACAAAAGCTTTAAGAGTGTTGTTTTGCCTATACCATTAGGGCCAACTAAACCAATACGATCGCCACGCATAACCAACGTAGAAAAATCATCTGCAATTATTTTGTCTTTAAATGCATGATTCAAATGCTTGGCTTCAAAAACTAACTTACCTGAGCGATCAGCTGTTTCAATATTAAAGTCTGTTTTACCAACTTGATCTACACGTTGTTTACGCTCGTTCCTCAGTTGCTTAAGTTCACGTACTCGCCCTTCGTTACGTGTTCTTCTTGCTTTAACACCTTGACGGATCCAAGCTTCTTCTTCGGCAAGTCGCTTATCAAACAGCGCATTTTGACTTTCTTCTACTTTTAAATCATGAGCTTTTTGTTCAAGGTACGTAGCGTAATCACCAGGGTACGATATGAGCTTCCCGCGATCTAAGTCCAAAATACGAGTAGCAACAGCACGAATAAACGCACGGTCATGCGATATAAATACAATACCGCCTTTAAACTCTTTTAAAAATTGCTCAAGCCACATAACACTTGCCATATCTAAATGGTTCGTTGGCTCGTCAAGTAATAATAAATCAGGCTCACTCACAAGTGCGCGAGCAAGTGCAACTTTACGCAACCACCCACCAGATAGCGATTCAAGTTTTGCTTGCGGTGTTAATTCTAATTGCGTTAATACTAATTGAATACGGCTGTCAAAACGCCATCCATCAGCCGCCTCTAACTGATTTGATAAACGTTCAAGTTTATTGAGTAATTTATCTGTACATTCAGTTTGTAATTGCGTGCTAACATGATGAAAATCAATGAGTAAATTAGCAATTTCAGGCATACCTTGGGCTACGTAGTCAAATACTGTACCACTGGCGCCTTTTGGTGGATCTTGCTCTAGACGAGATATTTTTAATCCACCTAATTGGTTAATTTCACCATCATCAAGAATAACTTGGCCATCGAGTATTTTTAAAAGTGTTGATTTACCAGCACCATTACGGCCAACAATACACACTCGCTCGCCACTTTCAATGACAGCATCCGCATTATTAAGTAACGCATGAGTGCCAAAGGCAAGTTGTGCTTTTAAAATTCTAATTAAATCCATAGTTCTTATTTGCTCTTAATCTGCTTGCGTCATAAATTCACGTGCACTGTGTGCACTAAAAGGCCAATATAGTTGCAGGCCTTGTTCACTTTTTAATACAGGAATACGTGTTTGATACTTATTAATAAGCTGCTCATCAGTAATTATATCAACCAATTCTAATGAGCTTGAGGTATCAAGCAAATCAGTAACTAGTTGCTCAGCTTGCTCACACAAGTGGCATCCATCTGTATGATACAAAACCCATTTAGCCATGCGTAATTAACCAGCTATTGTGAATTTTTTTGTTACGCTTAAAATCTGGCGATAATGTTTTTTCAGAAATATTAACTGCTTTTAAACCTAAACCAATTAAGCCTACTTCGTCCATAACAAAACCACGCTTGTTATTTGAAAATATTAAAGTACCTGAAGGGCTTAAAATCTTTTTAACCCAAGTTAGTAGCTTAATATGGTCGCTTTGCACATCGAACGCATCTTTCATACGTTTAGAATTAGAGAATGTAGGCGGATCTAAAAATATTAAATCGTACTGTGCTGTTGCATGCTCAAGCCATTTTAAGCAATCGGCTTGTTCAAAACGATAACGTGTATTGCTTATATTATTTAGATCAAAGTTATCTTGGCCCCACTTTAGGTAGGTTTTAGATAAATCAACAGTAGTAATCGCTTTTGCGCCGCCAAGAGCTGCATGCACAGATGCACTACCTGTATACGCAAATAAATTTAAAAAGCGTTTATCTTTGGCATTTTCTTGAATATAACGGCGTACTAAACGATGATCTAAAAACAAGCCTGTATCTAAATAATCAAACAGGTTAACTTTGAATTTTGCGCCAAATTCTTCAACTACCATAGTACGATTTTGCTTTGCCATAGGTGTATATTGCTCTTCACCCTTTTGCTTTTTACGCACTTTTACAGCAATGTTTTCTGGTGCGATATTTAACTGTTGTGCAGTTAAACTAATCACATCTTGAAGACGTTTATCTGATGTTTTTTCATCAATTTCTTTGGGTGCTGCATATTCAAAAATAACAGCCGAATCGCCATATACATCTACTGCTACGTTGTATTCAGGAATATCAGCGTCATAAACACGGTACGCTTGCACCTCGTTTTGTTTGAGCCAGTTTTTTAACCCTTGCTTATTCTTTTTCAAACGATTAGCAAACGACATAGAGCCTTCAAAGTTAAGCGCTGGCTTATCTTCAGTCGTTAAACTAACTTGCTTATCATCCAATTGGTATAGATTAAGCTCAACATCAAGGGGTCCATTTTTAAACTTGTAACGTTTAAGCCTGACTAGTTTTAGCAGTTTAAATAAGCTCTCATCCATGCCCAGTAAAGCAAGTTTCCAATGGTTAAAGTGCTTTTTAAAACCAACACCCATATTACGGTGTAAATTTACAAGCTCAGCCATAGAGCCAATCCGTTCGCCATAAGGTAAGTTTGAAATAACGACCCCTGGTAACTTAGCAACGGGAGTTAATTTTGTCGCATCACTTTGTTTAAATTTAATAACCGTATCAAGCTCAGCTCGCTCTGCGTTTGCTATAGCTTTATCAAGTACTTGGGCGTCGTAATCGTGACCAATTAACCATAATTTAGGATCGGTGATTTGCGCTAATAACTCTTCACGAAGTTGTTTAAATTTAGCCGCTCTAAAGCTTGGCAAACGCTCAAAAGCAAACCCTTCTCTAAATAAACCCGGGGCTTCATTGCGTGCCATACCCGCAGCTTCTATTAAAATAGTGCCGGCACCACAACATGGGTCAAATAAAGGTTGATTCACGTTATCAAGCCAGCCACTTCGTTTAATAAGTGCAGCTGCTAAGTGTTCTTTAATTGGCGCTTTACCTTGACCTTGACGGTAACCACGTTCAGATAAACGCGGGCCAGAATAGTCAATGTACATTGAAACGCCATGACGATTAAGACGCGCAACAACGCGCACGTTTGCATCTTGTTTATCTACATTTGGGCGTTGTTCATATAAATCATTGAAATAATCTACAATGGCGTCTTTAATCACTAATCCTGAAAACTGCGTGTTTTTCAGTGAGTCATTTGTACCATTGAAATCTACAGCGAACGTTTGGGTAGGACCAAACCACTCTTGCCAAGGTTGCAAGCGAGCAAATTTGTATAGGCTATCTTTGTCATTAACGCCTTCTTTTTCTTCGATAAGCATAAGCACACGCGTAGCAAAACGGCTTGATAAACACACCTTTTGCGCCAGTAATGAGTCAGCCTCAAAACGAACAGAACCCACAGTTTGCTTAGACACAATTGCGCCAAGCTCTGTTAGTTCATCAACCAATAAATTTTCGATTCCGATAGAAGTAAGTGCGATAAATTGCAAAGTAATAACCCTTAATAGCTAATTGCGCAGGATTATAACATAGGTTGGGGAACAAACGCGCCATAAACACACGTATAAACGTTAAATTTGGTTATGCTGTTTGGCTATGATATTGCTGGTTTAAAAGTGGGTGAACGCGATTGTTTAGTACACGGATCACTTCAAACTGCTCAAGAGATAAATTATCATCAAGTTTAAAGTTTTCGCTTAAATTAATGCAAATAGAAGCATCAGGGCAATGCTCTACAATTAAAAACTCACCAATTTGTACTTTAGATGCAAGCTTAATTATTGCCTCAACGCTTGGCTCATTTCCGATATATTCTTGAAAAAACCAACTTTTAGCAAGTACAGGTTTTAAATGAAATTTTACAGCTGTAGCATTTAACGCTATCTGGCATATTTGAGCTGGTTTATATAAATTAAAACCATCCAAGTAATTATAGACTTGTTCATAAAATGCAGCATCTTCAAGGCTAAAGCGAGGATTACTAAATACGCAGTCGGTAAGTTGTCTTAATTTATAAGGTGTGCGTAATTGCATATTATCGTCTAAATCGAGTAGTAAACGATTTTGTTTAGGACAAGCAATCCACTGCCATTGCTTTGATGCTTGTAACATGTGCTCCTCCTTGGATAACGTAGTAGATAAATAATGCAATAAGCTTAAAGTATAACCGCTTTTGACCATTTTATAAATGCCTGCTTAGAACATTTATTGAACGATCAAAAGCTTAGATAACTGATCCTTATAAGCCGTTAACGATCGACTTGACCAATTGTGGACCTTTGTAGATGAACCCAGTATAAACCTGAACCAAATTTGCACCGGCATTTAACTTTTCTTTTGCTGATTGGGCGTCATCAATACCCCCTACCCCAATTATTGGTAAGTTACCTTTGGTTAGGCGCTTTAATTCGCTAACTACATGCGTAGAGCGCTCTCTTACAGGTAATCCAGATAAGCCACCCGCTTCATCAGCGTATTGTTGACCCATTACGGCACTGCGTTCTAGTGTGGTATTTGTTGCAATTACACCATCAATTTTATTACTTAATAATGATTCGCTTACTTGTGCTATTTGGATCTCATCAAGATCTGGCGCTATCTTTACAAGCATTGGTACTTGTTTATTGTGCTTTGCAATTAAATCTAACTGCTCATTTTTTAAACTTTGCAATAAGTCATCTAGTGCTGCGCCATATTGTAAGTCACGAAGTCCTGGAGTATTTGGTGATGAAATATTGACGGTAATATACGAAGCATGTTCAAACACCTTACGCATACAATGAATATAATCATCCTTACCTTGTTCGTTAGGCGTATCTTTATTTTTACCAATATTGATGCCTAAAATACCTGTATAGTTCGCGGCTTTTACATTACTAACTAAATTATCCACGCCTTTATTATTAAAACCCATACGGTTAATAATCGCATTTGACTGAGGAAGTCTAAATATACGTGGTTTATCGTTACCCGCTTGTGGACGGGGTGTAACCGTACCTACTTCTACAAAACCAAATCCCATTTGGCTAAAAGCATCAATACATTCAGCATTTTTATCAAGCCCAGCCGCAAGCCCAACAGGATTTTTAAACTCTAGCCCTAAAAAGTTTACTGGTTTATCTGCGATGCTTTGAGACCAAGCCGCATTAAGTGGTGTATTAGCAAAACGACGAAGATTATTAAGTGCAAACTCATGTGCCCACTCCGCATCACGGGTAAACATAAAACGGCGAGCTAAATCATAAAACATTAATATAATCCTCTTTAAATTGCAGACAAAAAAATACCTCGGACAAGGCCGAGGTATTATATAGCAATTTTCAAAATTAACTGATTATTTACTAAATAAATAACCGTTAAATGTTAGATTATTTGCCCGATGTATCACAGTTATGGCTTAACAACATCAATTCACGAAGCGCTACTGAGAACTTAGCAAAGTCGTGGCTTTGTGATGTTTTAAACTCAGCAAGCATTTGCTTCCAGCGCTGAAGTAATAAATCTTGGCTATCCATCCATTGATCAATTTGTTTATCAACATCGTTGTCATCGCCTTCAAAGCTATTTAATACAACTTCAGACAATGTACGTTGCTGCCAATCTAGTTCTTCACGGTACGAAGAACGGGCAAGCGCTTGCCAATGGTTGGCAACAGGCTGATGCGTTATTTGATCTAAGAACCAATGTAAGCCCATACGCGCACCTAGTTTAAAGTAGGTGTTTGATACCATAGAAATATTTTTACTCGAGCTATTTGCTATTTCTGCTAAATCCATCACAGAAAATAAACTAGATAAAGACACAATGCGTTTAGCAATCTCTTTAGGTACACCGCTTTGAACTAGCTTATCTGACTCAACAACTATACGCTCATTCTCTTTTTCAACCATGTAAGAGTTTAAGTTCTCACTTAAGTCTTTAAATATTGGTGCAAAGAATTCGATTGATTGTTCAATAGTCAGCGCTTTATTACGATGGCGTAAGAACCAACGCGTTGCACGACGTACCGTACGACGAAGTTGGTAAAGCATCTCAGTTTGAACTGATGCAGGAATTTTATTATCAAGCGCACTGATAGAAGACCAGGTATCACGCATTTCAAATATTTCACTGGCAATTGAATAACACAGTGCTATTTCAGCTTCGTTTGCACCTGTTTCTTCATGCATACGTACCATGAAGTTTAAGCCCATGTCATTAACGATATTATTAGCAAGTTTAGTCGCTATAATTTCTTTACGTAATGGGTGATTATTCATCGCATCATTAAACTTCTCACGTAATGGACGTGGGAACGATTTAACCAGTAATTGGCGGTAATAAGGGTTTTCAGTAATCTCTTCTGTTACTAATGACTCTTTTAATACCATTTTTGCGTAAGATACAAGTACAGAAAGCTCAGGACGAGTTAAATCTTTACCCGCTGCTGCACGTTCTGCTAATTCTTCATCTGAAGGAATAAACTCTATTGCACGGTTTAATTTGCCTTCTTTTTCAAGTGCATGAATAAAGCGAATCTTTTCTTTAAGGGTTGAAGCCCCTTTAGACTGTGTGATAGAAATTGTATGTGTTTGACGGTAACAATCTTTAAGTACTAATTCAGACACTTCATCAGTCATTGAGTACAATAGCTCATCACGCTGTTTACGCGTTAAATCACCTTCGGCTACTAAACCATTTAATAAAATCTTGATGTTTACTTCGTTATCTGAACACGCTACACCGCCAACGTTATCAATAAAGTCTGTATTTACACGTCCGCCTTTAGCTGCAAACTCTATACGACCTAACTGCGTTGCGCCTAAGTTACCACCTTCACCAATTATCTTAGCACCCAACTCTTTACCGTTGATACGTAGTGCATCGTTTGCACGATCCCCAACATCTGCATCGGTTTCATTAGAGTGTTTAATGTATGTTCCGATACCGCCATTCCATAATAAATCAAAGTTCATCATTAATGAGGCTTTCATCAGTTCATTTGGCGTCATGCTCGCTTTTTTAGTGCCCAACATTTTTTTCATTTCTGGGCTAAGCGTAATTGATTTAGCTGCACGAGAGAAAACACCACCACCAGCAGAAATTAATTCTTTATTGTAATCTTCCCACGATGAACGCGGTAAATTAAATAAACGCTCACGTTCTGGGTAAGAGGTAGCTGCATCAGGATTTGGATCTACAAAGATATGCATGTGGTTAAATGCTACTTGTAAACGAATATGCTTAGATAACAACATACCATTACCAAATACATCACCCGCCATGTCACCAATTGCCACGACAGTAAAATCGGTAGTTTGACAGTCAATATCCATTTCACGGAAATGACGTTTAACAGACTCCCACGCACCTTTGGCAGTAATACCCATTTTCTTATGGTCGTAACCAACAGAGCCGCCTGATGCAAATGCATCACCTAGCCAGAAGTTATATTCATTTGCTATACCGTTTGCGATATCAGAGAACGTCGCGGTTCCTTTATCGGCTGCAACTACTAAGTAAGCATCGTCTTCATCGTGGCGAACAACATCTCTTGCTGGCATAATTTCACCGCGTTCAATGTTATCTGTTATATCTAAAAGCCCACGAATGAATATTTTATAACACTCTTGGCCTTCTTTAATAAACGCTTCGCGCTCACTGGGTAGCTGTTTACAAACAAAACCACCTTTAGAGCCTACAGGAACAATTACTGTATTTTTAACTTGTTGCGCTTTAACTAAGCCTAGTACTTCAGTACGGAAATCTTCACGACGGTCTGACCAACGAAGTCCACCACGGGCAACTTTACCATAGCGTAAATGCACACCTTCAACGCGCGGAGAATATACAAAAATCTCAAATGCAGGAAGCGGAAGTGGTACATCTGGAATTAGGCTTGGCTGTATTTTAAACGATACATACGATTTAAACTGCCCTGTATCATCTTTTTGGAAATAGTTAGTACGTAACGTAGCAACAATCATATCTACGTATAAACGTATAATACGGTCATCATCAAGGTTTGCTACGTTTTCAAGCTCTAGGTATATTTGAGTGCTTAACTTTTCGAGAGTTTTAGCACTTGCAGGACTTTTAACTGAGAACTTTTTAGCAAATAAATTTACAATTTGCGCTGCAATATTTGGATAATTTGCAAACGTGCTCTCAATGTAGCTTTGCGAGAAAGTAACACCGATTTGGCGCATGTACTTAGCGTAAGCACGTAAAATAGAGGCTTCACGCCCTGTTAAGCCGCCCATTAACACTAAACGGTTAAAGCCGTCATTCTCTAAGCGGTTGCCCCAAACGTTAGTTAACGCAGCACGAAAACGTGCTGAAATTTTATCAAAGTCAGCCATCCCTTTGCTATCAATTAGCATCGAGAAATCCATGATCCAATTAATACGCCCATCGCTTGTTTTAACTGAATATGGCGTTTCGCCAACAACGCGTAAGCCAAAGTTTTCAAGCATTGGCATAACATCAGATAAATGAATTGGCTCATCTTTATGAAATAAGCTTAAACGCACAATATTGCTGTTTGCTTCTTCTTGCGGACGGTAAAACAGCATTTCTAGCTTGTTCTCGTCGCTAAGTAATTCTAACTTTTCGATATCTACAACAGCTGCACTTGGCAATACTTCGTCTTTGTATGAGCGTGCAAACGCATTGCAGTATTTACGGTTTAAATCGTTACCGCGTGCTTCACCTGCTGATTCTAAAAGTGCAGATTGTAGTTTGTCTTCCCACGTACGCGCAGCTTCTACTAAATTATTTTCGATGTCTTTCACGTTATATTCGATATTGTTGTCGGTCACACGAACGGTGTAATGAGTACGCGCAAGTGTTGACTCAGAGAAATAGGTAGTAAATTCGACTTTATTGTCAGAATTAAATGCATTAGCTAATATGTCTTGGGTTTCACGGCGCAGCGCCGTGTTATAACGCTCACGCGGAACGTAAACCATACAAGATAAGAAGCGACCATATGCATCTTTACGTACAAATAAGCGACACATGTCACGCTCTTGTACTTGTAAAACACCCATAGCTACTTCTAAAAGCTCATTTTCGCGAGCTTGAACTAACTCATCACGTGGGTATGTTTCTAAAATATTTAATACTGCTTTGTACGCATGTGTCCCTTTAGCAAAGTCACACATTTCCATAATGCGGTTAATTTTACTTTTTAATACAGGTACATCTGTAGCACTATTATTATAAAAACTTGAAGAGAACAAACCAATAAAGCGATCTTCCCCTATAACATTACCTTCATCGTCAAAACGTTTTATACCTACATAATCAATATAAGCTGGGCGATGCACACGAGAAATAGAATTAGTTTTTGTTAAAATAAGTAAATTGCTGCTGCGTGCTTCTTGGCGAGCGACTTCTGGTAATTCTGACAGTAAACGACTGTGCTCCTCGGTTGAGTTTTTCATCAAACCAAGGCTCGTGTCCATTTTACCCTTTAACTGGTAATCACCTTGCACTGGGCACAATTCATATTCGCGGTAGCCCATTAGTGTAAAGTTATCTTTAGCTAACCAATCTAAAAACTCTGTTGTTTCTGATATTTCATGTTCGCTTTTTTTATGGTGGCGCTTTGGTAACTCTTTAATTACCGACACTAATTTTTTACGAATAGGCTGCCAATCATCAACAGCAATAGATACATCAACTAATACAGACTCAAGTTCTTTTTTGAAAGACTCAATCACCGATGTATCGGTTTGACGGTCAATTTCAATAAAGAAAACTGTTTTGGTCGATGTTGATTCTTGCTCAGCTTTTAAATTAGATAAGCCAGAAATTTTTGCGTCGCTATCGCGCTGAATTTTTAACGGACAGTGAAGTAATAAGTGAGAGGCGATATTTTCGCGCGTCATGGCCATACGCACTGAGTCAACTAAAAATGGCATGTCTTTCGTGATGATTTCTACGATAGTGTGTGACGACTGCCAGCCATCTTTTGCTACTTCAGGATTAAAAACGCGAATAACAGCGTCATCAGTGGTGTTTTTTTCTAGCGAATTCCAAAGGCTTAGTGCTGCACCATATAGGTCACTATCGTTGCGGTTTGCCAAATCCTCTTTAGACATGTTGCTGTACAAGGCTTTGGCGAATTTTTCAACGAGTAACACATTATCAGCGTGAACTTTTTTCTGGATAAGCTTACAGACATTATCTAGGATAACCGAGGCTTGGCCTTCATTTCGTGTCATTGTATGTTCCTTAATCTATTACTGCTATAAGCAGAATATTTGCACAGCGTATTATTAGTGTGGAGTCAGTTAAATTCTAACCCTTTTGCAGCTAATAAACAGCCTTTTCGATGAAAACATTTTAAGCATTTCAGCTATTTGGTCATCTATTCACAAATTATAGATATAAATGGCCTATACAGGCCATTTAGGAGCAAAATTATTCACTTTATTTTTTCTGGTCAGTCCAGAGCAGGCTGCCAATTGCAGGTAATAACAGCACTGCACCTAGCATATTTACTAAAAACATGAAGGTTAGCAGTATACCCATATCAACTTGGAATTTAAGATCTGAGAAAATCCAAGTACTCACGCCTATGGCAAGTGTAATACCTGTAAACAATACCGCACTTCCTCGCTCTACAAGCGCATTACGATAAGCAACACTAAGCGGTACATTTTGCTTAAGCTGACCCATCATTGATGACAGTATATAAATGCCGTAATCAACACCAATACCAACACCTAACGCGATAACTGGCAAAGTAGATACGGTTAAACCAATTTCTAATTGCACCATCAGCGCTTGTGCAAGTGTAGATACGATGTAAAGCGGTAAAACCACTGCTATTGTTGCTTTTATACTTTTAAAGCTTAGTAAGCATAAAATGATTACAGCACCATACACATAAAGCATCATAGGGATCTGCGCCTCAGATACTGACTCATTGGTTGCAGCCATAACACCTACGGGGCCTGATGCTAATCTAAAGGCTAATTTGTCTGTTCCCTCTTCTTGTGCAAATTGCTTAACGCTTTGAATGACCGTATCGATTGTTTGCGCTTTATGATCATCTAAAAATATAATCACAGGCATAACCGAGCAATCACCATTTAAAAGCCCTGTGCTGGTTTCTACTCGCGCTGTTGATTGCACTAAGCTTGCAGAATTACGCGGCAGGCTTTGCCATTTTAAATTCCCTTCGTTATAACCTGCGTTAACAGATTGCGCGACTGAGCTCAGACTCACAGCAGATTGCACACCAGCTACATTTTCAACTTTATATTGAAAACGGCTAATACGCTCCATAACATTATGTTCGGTACAGGCAGCTGGGTATGCCTCTACAATCACTTTCAAAATGTCTGATGAGATAGTGTATTTATCAGAGATTAAAAAAGTATCTTGGTTATAGCGAGCATCTTGATGCAATGACGGTGCGCCTGCGTGTAAGTCGCCTATACGCATTTTATCTGCTTGCCAATAACCTAAGGCAAACAATATAAGCGTAAAGCCAATAATCATTTTAGCGATTTTAGGATCGGTTGCTTTTACTAAAATGTCTCTGATTTTATCGAGCATATTTGGTTTTTCAGCATCGCCTGATTGAATATGAACACTGTTTTCAAAGTTCATATATGAGGCCCACACTGGTAACAAGATTAAATTAGTAAAAATAATCACAGCAACACCTAAGCTTGCTGTTATCGCAAGCTCGCGAATGATACCAATATCAATCGTAAGTAAGGTTAAAAAGCCGACTGTATCTGAAAGCAGGGCTATACCTCCAGGTACTAACAAAGCTCTAAAACTTGATTGACAGCATACACGCGTAGTTTTTCCTTCACCTACTTTTTTACCAATCGCGTTTATCATTTGCACGCCATGGCTCACACCAATAGCAAAGACTAAAAACGGAACCAAAATAGACATTGGATCTAGTCCAAACCCTAAACTTGAAAGCAGACCCAACTGCCACACTACGGCAATAATTGAACACGCTATAGGTAGAACAGTCAGCTTTAAGCTACCGCAAAATAGCCAAACCATAATGAAGGTAAATGCAATTGCAATCGCAAAAAACAGTACAACCCCTTTTGCCCCCTCAGCAATATCACCCGCCATTTTGGCAAAACCAATTATATGAATACTTACTTCGTCTGTACTTAACGGCTCTCTTAGGTCGGTTTCAAGTTTTTGTGCAAATGCTAAGGTGTCTAGTTTTTGTTGGGTTTGAGGATCAGTTTCGAGCAGTTGAGCAGTCACCATTGCACAAGAGTAGTCACTTGCAATCATGCGCCCTACTACTTTAGCTTTTTCAATGTTCTCTTTTACAACACCTAAACCACGCGCATCGGCCTTAAAGTTTGCAGGAATAATTGGGCCGCCAGCAAAACCATCTTCTACTACTTCAACAAAACGAGCACTTGGAGAAAATATTGAGTTTACTAATGGACGGTTCACACCAGGTATAAAATAAAGCTGATCATGCACTGCTTTTAATTGAGTAAAAAACTCAGGATTGAAAATATTACCGCTGTCGTCACATACCGAAATTAAAATACTATTCGCGCCGCCAAACTGTTTTTCGTGTTTGGTATACACTTTCATATAATCGTGATTTAACGGTATGTTTTTATTAAATGACGCATCAAGTTGAATTTGAGTCGCCTTAAATACAAGCAAACAGGTTATAAGTGCAAAACTTATAAGCATAATTAAGCGATGTCTAAAAATCGCCTTTTCAATAAAATCGAGTAACTTATGCATTAAGGGGTTAACTCCTTCACTTTAATGCCGTCTTCAGTCGCCATAATTAGTTTATTATTTAAAATTGCGCCATCAAGAATGGCTTTGCCATCGGGAAGTTGTTCATGCGTTAACAACCCATCTTGCAGATGAAAAATAACACCGCTATTAGCAAGCATTAGCCATTGTTTATTATTGTAATTAATAATGCTGTTGATGGTGGCTGTTTTAATATTTTCGAGATGCTGCCATTGCTCTTCATTATTTTTCTTAACAAAAACATTACCGCGCAGCCCTGCTACAATTTCTTGCTTACTATCAGAAGCTAGAGCGAAAAATGAACCTGGGTATATTTCTTCAAGTCGCACCCAAGATTGCCCATTGTCGGTGCTTTTAGCCATTAAACCCATTTCACCAACGAGCATTAAACCATTATCTGTTTTTTCTATACGGTTAAAATGCGGCAAAATAGAGGCTGTTTCAGCTTCATAACCTTCTGGATCAGTTTCTTTTAAATCGTTTAAATAGTCTCTGTCTTCACTGTATAATAGCGAGTCTAAAAAGCGCTTTTGCCAGTGTTTTCCACCATCACTAGTATAATAAAACATGCCGTATGCACCGACTGCAAAGCCATTTAAATTATCTTCAAATAAAATATCGAGGCAAGGTTTGTCTAATTCGGGTTTAGCTTGTTGTAGTTGCCAGTTGTTACCGCCATCAGTCGTATTAATAATTGTCGCGTCGTGCCCACACGCCCAACCATTTTTTTCGTTGCTAAAATCAACAGCGGTCAATAGCACTTGAGTAGGTACAAGTTCAGCTTGTTGCCACTTATCACCTGATTGACTGTTTATTACTGTGCCATGCTTACCAACTGCAATTAAACCATTACCTGTATCTGTAATATCGGTTAATAGCGTTTTATTTGCATTAATTGCACTGATTGCATTTTTAGGAGCTTCTTGTGCAACACTCGCACCGCTTATAATCAGGCTGGCATATACCAAATACTTCATAAATTTTAATCGCCTTGAACGAGAGAATTGTTTGTCTTTTTACTGAGGGAAGCGTTGCGCGCTATAAGACAAACGCGATGAGAAAGGAAAAAGCACTTAACAAAGTTAAGTGCTAATTTATTACTATCTACCAGCGCGACGTAAAGCGCTTGATGTAAATTCGTTATCATTAAATGACTGTGAAAAATCGTACATTTTTTCTTGGTTATCTAAACCAATCGCTAAATAACGACGAGAATTTAAATCGTGGTAAACCTCAAGCGTACTCCACTGTGTAGGTACTTCGTAATAGTTAAGACCATAAGCCATCGCTACACGATAAAGTTGGTCGCGGTTATCATAGATATCGGTAACCTGTACTTGCCAGCTATCTTCATCAATATAAAATACACGTTTTTTGTATATATGGCGCGTATCATCTTTTAAGTTTGCTTCTACAACCCATACACGATGCTTTTCGTAGCGTGTATGTTCTGGGTTGATATGACCTGGTTTTAAGATGTCATCATACTCAAGCTTGTCACTATGAAGTTTGTAGCTATTATATGGAATATAAAGTTCTTTTTTACCTTTTAACGTCCAGTTGTAACGATTTGGAGATCCGTTAAACATATCAAAGTCATCTGTTGTACGTAAGCTATCAGCTGCTGTACCTGGTGCATCATAAGCTACGTTAGGCGCACGACGAACGCGGCGCTGACCCGAGTTATAAGTCCACGCCTGACGAGGTGTTAAAATTTGATCCATTGTTTCATGAACTAATAACGCTGTACCCGCTAAACGCGCAGGCTCAGTTACGCTTTGTTTAAATTTAAACAAAATGTTTGAGTCTTGAAGCTCTGCAGGTGTTGCACTTGGATCAGAATATTTAACTAATAACTGCTCATCAAAACCTACATAGTTGTAAGAGCCTGATGCAGTTGGCGCCGCTTGACCGCCAAAGCGTTCAATAGACTGCCCACGATAACGCAATAAATGGTTCCAAATTGCTTCCAAACCCGTTTTAGGAATTGGAAAAGGAATACCAATTGCCGTATTTTTAATTCCATTTCCACCTTCAACTAATTCAGCTGTGGCAGCAAACTTTTTAGTCGCATCATATACAAACTGAGGGTATGAGGCAGAACGGCGAGTTTCATACACAGGCATTTTAAATGTATCTGGGTATGCTTCAAATAATGCAATTTGACCTGGGCTTAAGTTAGCTTTGTACTTATCGATATTTGTTTTATCAATAGTAAAAAGTACTTTGTCTGCAGCATATGGGTCTAAATGGTGCATGCCTGGTTCATAGCCTTTAGGGACTGTTGTAATACCGTTATTCCAAGCTGGAATAGAGCCATCTGCATTAGCTGCTTTTTCAGCACCTAATGGGGTTAAATCTTGCCCTAGACGAGCAACTTCTTCGGCGCTCATTTTTGCCAAAGTGGCACTACTTGCAAATAAGCTACAAAAAGCGGTAGCAATGAGGGTAGGTTTTTTAATCATAGTAATAATACCCCTAGATTGAATATTTTAAGTTAAAAGAAACGTAATCACGGTCTGAGAAGGTATTAATACCACCGCCACCCCAAAATGAGTTATAGCTCACATCTAATGACCAAGCATTTTGGTAGTTAAAGTTCATAGTAGCGCCTAAAGATTTACGATCTTCAATAAATAAGAACATAGGATCTGGCGTATTACCATTTACGTCATGAGAAAATACAAAACGTGGAGAGAAGTTAATACCGTTGTAAAGGTTAAAATAATCACCTTTAGCAATTAGGCGGTAACCCCAAGACGATGCCGTTGCAAATGATTTTTGCTCGGCGCCGTTTGAAAGACCAAGTTGTAATGTAGAGTAATCAGTTGTACCTGGACCTGTAATAACACCACTTCGGCCGGTACCCGACACATTCAAGCGCATTTCGTCATACCCAGGCATATCATGAATTTTTACTGCACCTACCTCACCTACTACAGCCCAACTATCAGCACCGAGTGAAGGGCCAAATAAATGTGTTGCAGTAAATTGAATTTGCGATGTGTCACGTTCAATGTAGCCTTTAGCAAGCTCACCGGCGCCCACAGAGCTAACAGCATCGCCTATACTCATTTGTGAAATACCTGCAAAGTCAGGACGAATCCCAGCAACTGCTAATTGTTCAGGCATTGCGGTATAAAGTAACTCTACGTCATCAATTTGTAGTGGTTCATCTTGTCTAAATGCAAATTCACCTGCAAAAGCTGTTTCACCAATAGTCGTATTAAAACTTAAACCATAAAGCTTAATATCTTCTGGGTATTCATTCTCTGCTTTAGAGAATGCAGCAAGATCAGCCACGTTATCTGACGTGATTTCGGTGCTCATGATCATCGCTAAATCTTGTGCAATAGCTGCATTAGAAAAGTTTGATACACGACCTGAGATCAGTGGACGACGACTATGATAATTTACATGATAAAGTGCAATTTCGGTATCGTTCCACTCTGGTAAAAATACGCCCAAGCGTAAGCCATATTGGCCGCCGTCATCTGGTTCTGATTTGCCATTATCGCCTTTGCCTTTAAGCGCAACTTTCGTTGGATAAGAAAGGTACATGCTTGCGAGTAATGCTTGGCCTTGTGCACTTGCAGGATCAATACCCTGCGCTGCAGCTGCCATCGCAAAGTCAGACGTTAAGTTATTTAAGCTGTCAGTTAAAAATGCAACATCAATATCTGGGTTTGAAGTAAACCCAAGTTGAACGTTTTGTTGATAACCATTTTCGGCTGCAAAATCATTAGTAGAAAAATACGTACCCGCTGCAGGAAGACGAGTTTCATGCCATTGGTACTGGTAAAAACCTTCAAGTGTAATGTTTTCGGTAATACCAAGTGAAGCCCAAAGCATGCCTACCGGAATGAATGCTTCTTTAAGCTCGGCACCTGGGGCTTTTAAACGGTCTATATCAACTGGGTTTACGTTAATACCATGTGATATAAGTGTACTTTCACCCCAGTTAACTACTTGCTGACCAAGGCGAATAGATAATGGGTTATTACCGTCGTTTAAATCAAAATTAGCCCAAACGTATGCATCTAATAGACGAATATCTGCACAGCTTTGCTCTTTTGTGTCTTTATCATCACACGGATCAACGCCTTGACCTGAGGTTGGGTTTGAATAAGCGCGATCGCCATCCATTAACTCAAAATCGTAAAAATACATAAAACGTGTAAATAAACCGTAATTATCTTTAGTTATTGAAAGGTCGTGTGTTCCTTTTAATAATTTTGAGAATGAATCACCGCTATCAAAGTTTAAGTTCCCCGCGTCGCCGTTATTAGAGTAAGAGCCTGGTTGAGCCCAAACATCTTGCGATGAATATAGCGTATTGTTTAGTGCTGGATTGTAACCTGACCAATCAAATGCTGGATTGTTACTTTTACCAATAAGACTGAAGTCTCTGTCTTCAACACGGATACTTTGGCCATAAGAAAAGGTTGAATCGAAGGCAATATCAAAACCTCCTACTTCAAATGTTGCAGCATGTGAACTTGCTGCTGATAAACCTAAGCTAGCGGCTGCTAAACCTATAGCGATTTTGTTTTTAACAAAAAGCGATCTTCTTATCATTGTGGTTCCCCCCTGTCGCGGGTCATTTTGTGTGATCAAGTTATTGTTTTTAGTGTAATCGTAACGATAGAAGCGAATTAAACAAATTACAAATGGTCGCATTCAATCAGTTATTAATTTTTTAGCTGACGTTTACGTATTGGTAAGACGTCATACCAGACAATTTATACACGTAAATTAACAATAGAACAAATTGAAATTAACAAAAAGATAATATTTATATTGTTTTATAACATAAATACCGAGTGCTAGGCCACTCGTTCAAGGCGGATAAATTTATTCTCAGGGGTCAGTAAAAGTCTAAAACGGCCACGTATTCCTATACTTGATATAAAAGGCCTTAAATGAGTAGCAGCAAAACGAATTGTCTTGCCGCTGTCTTCAACTACTTGTAATGAACTATAACGACCATGATAGTAATCCATGCATTCGTTATAGCTCAATCTAATACTAAAATAATACTCAATCATTTATGCGAGCGCTTTTTCTACCTTTTCATAAAGATCGTCACTTAGTCCTTCAAGGTCGGCTAAGCGTTGTAATTGTTGCCTCATCGCTTTAGAGCCTGCCTCATCATAGCGCTTCCACGACATAAATGGTGTTAGCATTCTTGATGCATTTTGCGGATTAATAGCATTAAGCTTTATCAATAAATCACCTAATAGTTCATACCCAGTGCCATCTGCTCGATGAAATTGCGCAATATTAAAATGACTAAAGCTACCAACAAGTGCACGTACGCGGTTTGGGTTTGAAAAATCAAAACATGGGTGTTCATACAATGCTTTAATATTATCGATCGCATCACTGCCCGAGCGCATAGCTTGAAGCGCGAACCATTTATCCATAACTAATACGTCATGGCGCCATTGGCTATCAAAATGACTTAAAAGGGTATTTTGAATTGGATTTGACGCTTTTACAGCAGCACTCAATGCGCTTAGTACATTGGTCATGTTATTTGAATTAGCAGCTTCATTAATAAACGTAATAGCATCAGCTTTTTGTGTTTTAGCAAGGTAGTGCAAACATAATTGTTTTAAAGCACGGTTTGCAACAGCCGTTGCGCTTAAGCTGCCATCATCTTCGAGTGATTCGTAGCAACTAACAAAGTCATCACTTAGTTCTTCTGCAATTTGCAGCTCAAACTTATGCGTAATTTTAATTATTTCATCAACAGGAATTACATCAAATTCGGCGGCTAATGTGTCAAAGCTTGGCATTTTAAGTAATTCAGCAATTAGCGCTAAATCGCCTTCTTTAGCATTAATAAGAACGCGAAGTGCACTTATTATATCAGCACTTAAAGCGCTATTGCTTGCATTAGTAATTTGAGATTTCACAGCTTTAATAAATAATTGTTGCTGTGCATCCCAGCGAGAAAAGTCACTGCGAGCATAGCGCATTATATGCAGCAGCTCAGTCTCTGTAGTTTGTTGAGTCAAAATACAAGGCGCAGAAAAGTCTTCAAGTAAAACGGCAACGGGCTTAGTGGCTATATTATCAAAACTGAACGTTTGTGTTTTGCTTGTAACATTAAGTACGTGATCTTGCTTTTCCTCTTTGTACTCAAGCTCAATACTTTGTCCATTGGCATCTAAAAGCTCAATGGCAAACGGAATATGCAGAGGCTTATTTTCAGGCTGATTGCTAGGTGCACACTGCTCTATTGTTAACGAGTATGTATTTGTGGCGCTATCAAAGCTTTGCTCTGCATTTAATCGGGGAGTTCCTGATTGGCTGTACCAAAGCTTAAATTGCTGCAAATTAACACCTGATGCATCACTCATTGCACTTACAAAATCATCACAGGTGACAGCTTGCCCATCATGTCTTTCAAAGTACAGAGCCATGCCTTTTTGGAAGTTTTCTTCCCCTAATAAGGTATGCATCATGCGTATTACTTCAGCACCTTTATCGTAAACGGTAACGGTGTAAAAGTTATTCATTTCTATTACTTTTTCAGGACGTATTGGATGCGCCATTGGGCCTGCATCTTCACTAAACTGGTGGGTACGCATTACTTTTACTGCATCAATACGATTAAGGGCACGAGAGCCTAAATCACTGCTAAATTCTTGATCCCTAAAAACCGTTAATCCTTCTTTTAACGATAACTGAAACCAGTCTCTGCAGGTAACACGGTTACCCGTCCAGTTGTGAAAGTATTCGTGGCCCACGATTGATTCAATGGTGTGGTAATCTTTATCTGTGGCTGTTTCTTGATTTGCTAATACACACTTGCTGTTAAATACGTTTAGTCCTTTATTTTCCATAGCGCCCATATTGAAAAAATCTACGGCCACAATCATATAAATATCTAAATCGTATTCTAAATTAAATCGTTCTTCATCCCACTGCATTGCTTTTTTAAGTGACGCAATAGCATGTGGTGTTTTAGATAAATTACCTTTATCAACAAACAGTGCCAGCTCAACATCTCGACCACTTTTAGTTTTGTAGGTGTCTTTAAGTACATCAAAATCGCCCGCAACAAGTGCAAATAAGTAACTTGGCTTTTTGAAAGGGTCCTGCCACTTAACAAAATGACGGCCATCTTGTGTTTCACCGCTGCCTACTTGGTTACCATTAGATAATAGTTGCGGGTATTTTTTATCTGCAATAATGGTTACATCAAATGTAGCAAGCACATCTGGGCGGTCCATATAATAGGTTATTTTTCTAAAGCCTTGTGCTTCACACTGTGTGCAATAAGCACCACCCGATAAATATAACCCCTCTAATGAGGTATTCGTTTGCGGAGATATTTCAGTCACAATGCTTAATTGACACTGCTCTGGCAAATTATTAATAATAAGTTGCTCACCTACAATTTCATAATCCGTTATATCATCTCCGCCAACAGATAAAGACACTAAGTGTAAATCGATACCATCGAGCACTAGTGATGTACTGTTATTATCTACACGTTTAAGTGTTAGTAATGCCGTTACTGTGGTTTTGAGTGGTTGTAAGTCAAAAGTGAGTTCAGTGTGTTCAATTAGAAAATTTGGGGCTTTATAGTCTTTTAAATATTGCGCTTGAGGCTTAGTAGGTGCCGTCATAAATACTCCAAAAAAAGCTCCTTAAATAAAGGAGCTATATTTAGTTTAAGCTGATTGTTTCGGTTTAATACGTAAAATTTTGATACCTAAATAGGCGTAAACAATCGCTAGGAATGGGTTAATTAAATTAAAGAAAGCATACAATGCATAGTCAAATGGGTTTATTAGTAAAACACTTTGCATATAGGCACCACAGGTATTCCATGGTATCAATGGACTTGTAATTGTGCCGCCATCTTCAAGCGTACGAGATAAATTAACAGGTTTTAAGCCACGTTTTTCATACTCGTCTTTAAACATGCGTCCAGGTACTACTATAGCTATATACTGATCAGCTGCAATGATATTTGTGCCAACACACGTAGCAATAGTAGAGGCAATTAAAGACCCTGTGCTTTTAGCAACTTTTAAGATGCTTTTAACGAAAATATCTAAAAGCCCTGTTTTTTCCATAATAGCGCCAAACATAAGCGCGGTCATTATAAGCCATGTGGTTGTAAGCATTCCTGCCATACCACCGCCGCTTAGTAATGAATCCATTTTGTCATCGCCAGTATCAACACTAAAGCCATCAAAAAAAGTTGTCCAAATTAACTTAAAATAACCCACTAACTGACCCTGTGTTACATCAATTTGACTCGCGATTAAATCTGACTGAAACAACATAGCCCATACAGCACCCACTACAGCACCAATTGAAATTGCAGGAAAAGCAGGCATTTTTTTAATTGCTAAAACTAGCAACACAATTAATGGGATCAGCATTTCAAAACCAATATTAAAGTTCTGCTGTAGAATTACTGTTATTTCTTCAATGCGGCCTGCTTCGCTAGACGCGGTGGCATTAAAACCCATAAATATAAATATGATGAGTGCGATTACAAAGCTAGGTACAGTTGTCCACAGCATATGTTGTATATGCTCAAATAAATCAGCGCCAACAACTGCTGGTGCTAGGTTTGTTGTCTCAGATAGTGGGCTTAATTTATCGCCAAAATAAGCACCCGATATAACCGCACCTGCGGTCACTGTTTGTTCAAGCCCAAGGCCAGTTGCTACACCTAACAAAGCAACACCTATAGTAGCTGCTGTCGTCCACGAACTACCAATACTCATAGCTACAATGCCACAAATTAAACAGCTCGCTGCATAAAACCAACTAGGGTTAATAACCTGTAGGCCATAATAAATTAAAGTGGGTACAGTACCCGAAAGTAACCAAGTACCAATTAAAGCACCCACCATCAATAATATTAAAATTGCACCAAGTGAAAGTGTAATTCCCTCAATCATTGCTTGCTCAAGTTTTTTCCAGGTATAACCATTTTTTAAGCCAATTAAAGCGGCTGCGAACGTAGCAAATAAAAGTGCAATTTGGTTAGGGCCTGATGATGAGTTATCACCAAATAAATATACAGCGGCACCGAGTAAGCAGATTAATACAGAGATGGGAATTAGTGCATCAAAAAACGAGGCGGGCTTAATTGGTTTATCTTCCAATGGCTTCAAAATAGAGACTCCTACACACATTCGCTGCGTGTTTAATTATTATTTTTGAACGGTTAACGCATAAATTGAGCACGATGAGGTAACCCAACTTAAAGTAATAGGCGATTATAACAATTTACTAAATTATGGGTAGTAAAAAAGGCGCCAATGCGCCTTTTTTGTAGAGGTAAAACCAGTTGTTACTTTTTAGCGATACGACCGTATTTAATATAATCTTGCGTTATCAACGCCGCTTCTTCTAAAAACGGGTCTAACTCTTCGATTACTTCAGGTACATCGTCTAGATTTTCAACGGGCTCTTTGCCTAAACGCTTAAGACGCTCATTTGTTCGAGCAAGTGCACGTGCCTCGCCCTCGTCTTTTTCTTTAATACGTTTAGCCTCAACTAAAGAAATAGTTTTACGATCTTTTTCTTCGTTATAACGCGCTATGTCATCAAATACATAGTTAAATTCAGGCTCGGTTTTAATACGTTGCTCATGATTTTTTTCTAAATAAGTAATGATAGGCGTTAAATTACCTAATTTTTTGTATTTTGCTTTTACAATGCTATCCCAAGGTAAAGCATTGTCTTGCTTACTTTCACCCCACTGTGCAGGGTCTATCGCTGATGGAAACGAAATATCAGGAATTACGCCTTTATGCTGCGTGCTACCACCGTTTATGCGATAAAATTTAGCAATTGTGTATTGCACACTGCCAAGTGCATTATCGTATAAATCATAGGCGCGGCCTAAACCTTTGTGTTGCTGAACAGTACCTTTACCAAACGTTTGCTCACCTATAATAACTGCACGGCCATAGTCTTGCATTGCAGCTGCAAATATTTCAGAGGCAGATGCACTGTAGCGGTCTACTAATACAGTTAATGGACCGTCGTAATAAGTAATGCCATCACGATCTTTTTGCTCTTCAATACGATTATTTAAAGTATGAATTTGAACAACTGGGCCTTGGTCAAAAAACAAGCCTGACAGTTGCGTTGCTTCGTATAAAGAGCCACCGCCATTTTGGCGTAAGTCGATGATGATACCATCTACCTTTTCTTCTTTAAGTTTGGCTAATTCAACTTTTACATCTTTCGATAGGTTATTGTAGAACCCGGGGATTTCAATTACCCCAATTTTACTTGTTAAATCAGAATATTTTGCTTCAAATACTTCTGACTTTGCGGCTCTATCCTCTAAGCGAATCTTGTCACGTGTGATTTCAACCACTTTAGGCGTACCGTGCGCATCAACACCTTTTAAGTATTGTAAGCGTACTTTAGTCCCTTTAGGGCCTTTAATTAAATCTACTACGTCATCAAGACGCCAGCCAATAACGTCTACAAACTCTTCACCATCTTGGGCAACACCAATGATGCGATCATCTGCTTTGATTTGATCTGTTTTATCAGCAGGGCCACCTGGCACTAAGCTGCGAATAACTGTGTAATCTTCATCAGGACTTAACACGGCACCTATGCCTTCAAGCTCTAAATCCATATCTTGCTTAAATTGCTCTGCACGTCGTGGCGATAAGTAAGATGTGTGCGCCTCAATACTACGTGCAAGTGAATTCATTACAATTTGGAACGCATCTTCAGAGTTTGATTGTACTAAGCGTTTTTGCGCATTTTTATAACGCTTTGTCAGTACTTCCTTAATGCCTTCCCAATCTTTACCGGTCATTTTTAAACGCAAAGCGTCGTATTTAACACGCTCACGCCAAATTTCATCAAGCTCAGCTTGAGATGTTGGCCACGCGGCGTCTTCTCGGTCAAAAAAGTATTCGTCTTCTTTATCAAACGTCATTTCTTTTTCAAGCAATGTAAGCGAATATTCATAACGTTCAAAACGGCGTTTAAGGCTTGAGTTGAAAATATCAAACGTAAAACCTAATTTACCGGTAGTCAAAGCGTTGTCAAAGTCGTCGCGGTATTGCTCAAACGATGCAATATCACTGGCTAAGAAAACGCTTTTATTATAATCAAGGGATTCGATATAACGATCGTATACTTTGCTAGAAAGCTCATCGTTAAATCGAACCGGTGTGTAATGTGAACGAGTAAATAAGCTAGCCACTCGTTTGCTGGCAGTTCCATGTTGACTTTCTTGCTTAAGCTGAGGTAAATCGTCAATTGTAACGGCTTCTACAGCAGCAAATAATGAACCTGAAAACAGGGCAGCAACTAACGGAATGAGCGTAAACTTTTTACTCATACACAACTCCTTAATTTATTTACAGCTTAAATGATGTATAAGCTGTCAGCTTTAGTTTTAACTTGCATACCTGTCACTAATTCAACGTGAACGTCATCTTTGTTCACTTCTGTAATTACTGCATTTACAAGTGCTTGGCCAAGTTTAACCTTAACCTTGTTATTAACCTTGACCTCACCTGCTGGTAAAGGTTCAATTTTTCCTGAACGTTTAGCTGGTGCAGCCTTCGCTGGTTTGTTAGCTGAAGAACTACGCTCGCCCGCTTTATTTGCGTGCGCTGGTTTCTTTTTGAAAGATTTAGAATCTGAGTCTTGGCGTGGACGCTGTTGTTTTTTGCGTTTAGCCATTTTAGCGCGGCTTTCTTCCAATGCTTTTTGTGCATGGTCGATATGCTCTTGCTCAACTTTTTCACCTTGATTACCATCAAGATCAATACGAAACTCTGACTTAGTCACAGCTTCTAAATAACGCCAGTTTGACGTGTATTTTCTAAGCGCTTGACGTACTTGAGTCTTGCTTACTTTTTCAGACCCTTCAATACGCTCAGCGATATCTTTAAAAATACCTACTTTAAGCGGTTTGATACCGTCTTTTTGTTTAAAACACTGTGGAAATTCTTGATATAAGAACTCCAGTACTTCATTAATATCTTTTAGCTTGTTTGTGGTTTCCATTTTAGAACCTATTTTTCAGATCTTTCATCAAGGGAAGAATCAACATAGTGTATTACCCAGTCGACCAGCTCTTCGAAGTCAGCTTCAATTACAGCCATATCACCTCGAAGGTGTTCCCAAATACCATTAATTGTTTCATCAATAAATTCACACTCTGAGTCGTCTGGTAAACGATCCCATGCTATGTGAATCAAATCATTGAGCGTTTCCGCTACATGCTCTTCATCGCCTTCCCAATCACCAACATCTTGTATGGCAAATAGGTAGTCTTGAACATTTAGCAAATCTTTCATTACAAGCTAGCCTCAAAGCACTTAACTAATGCCTCTAAACCTGCTTTATCATCAGTGTCAAATCGAGAGATAATAGGGCTATCTATATCCAGCACTGCAAATATTTTACCATGTTTCATGATAGGTACAACAACCTCAGAGTTTGATGCTGCATCACAGGCAATATGCCCGTCAAAAGCGTGAACATCTTCGATTAATTGTGTTTGCAATGTAGCTGCAGCCGTTCCACATACACCTTTTCCTACTGGAATACGGATACATGCAGGGTTGCCCTGAAACGGGCCTAGTACCAATTCTGACGGTGAATCCATAAAGTAAAAGCCCGCCCAATTTACATCTTCTAAAGAGGTAAATAACAGCGCACTTATATTTGCCATATTAGCAATTACATTCGATTCACCGGCAATCAGCGATTCAGTTTGCTTAACTAATGACTGGTAAAAATCGTGCTTTTGCATACCAAACTACTTCTTATTAAACATACAGTAGCTAAAGGTACTCTTTGTGGTGAAAAATTGGAACCTTTTGCAGGTAAAAAAAAGGAATTCACGCCGTTTCTCAGCGCCCTTGATTAATAAAGCTGCAATTATGATTTTGCTGATTTACGAAGACCAAATAAAAATAGCCCCGCAGCGAATGCCGACATAACACTATTAATTAAAAATATTTCGCCTGTGGTGGCACTCAAGAGGTAACTAAAAATAGCCCCACCTAACAAACCTAGCGTTAGCACACCAGAGTAATTTACCTTTGAATACTTAAACATAAGTAAATACCCGGGAACTACGAAAGCCGCCATTGTTAAGCCTACAATGTGTGCATTTGATATAGCAGTCATCAACAACGTTAAGAATATTGAGGCAAACTCGCCTTCCAGCGTAAGTGAATAGTAAACACCAAGTAAACTGCCTACAATAACAGGCGATAATAACGAAAGCCCTACGCTTTTTGCTAGTTGATGTTTCATTTAAAGTCCTTAATACACAAGCTTAAATACTATGTACTAAGCATGCACCAAGATCTTAAGGTTAGAAACAGAGACTATGGTCGTAATTTATGATGGTTTTACATACAAATATACGCAAGCTTTGTAAGTTTTACCGGATGATGGATACTAGTAAGAAGCCACGCTCACCTAAAAGCTTAAAAATGATGAAAAATAAAACAGCTTTAATTCGCAGGCACAAAAAAGCCCGCTTAGTTAGCGGGCTTTAATACAATGGTGGAGAGATAGGGATTTGAACCCTAGATGGGCTATAAACCCATGCCGGTTTTCAAGACCGGTGCATTCGACCACTCTGCCATCTCTCCAAAACTGTTATAAATATTAGTAAGAGTGTACTAATATTTATTTTAAATGAATGATATTAAACTAACACCACACACTTATTAAATAAGTGGTGGAGAGATAGGGATTTGAACCCTAGATGGGCTATAAACCCATGCCGGTTTTCAAGACCGGTGCATTCGACCACTCTGCCATCTCTCCGCACGGCCTGAATAATAGGGAAACCCATTGCCTTTGTGAAGCTTTTTTTTAAATTAATTGTTTAAGTGCTTAAAAAACAATTAATTTGTTTAAACTTAAAGCAAATTATAACTTTTTAAAAGATTCAGGAACTTAAATTTAAAAATAACACTCTATTGATCTACAAAGGTTTGCCCAAACATATAAGAGTTGGTAATCTAATTTTAGTTAAATTATCGAAACAGACTTGTTTCACTTTAAGGAGCTCTACAATGGCGTTTAATCAATCGTACAATACCGCTAAACCGGTAATGTCGACCATTGAAACAAATAAGGTACTTAAAAACACCTATTTTTTACTTGCTATGACACTTGCATTTAGTGCAGTAACAGCTGGTATTTCAATGGCACTACAATTACCTTACTTTATGGGACTTGTGTTTACACTCGTTTCTTTCGGTTTATTATTTGTTGTAAACAAAAAAGCTGACTCAGCATCTGGTGTGTTTTGGGTGTTTGCGTTTACAGGCTTAATGGGAGCTGGCCTTGGTCCACTATTGAATCATTACGCTGCAATGCCTAATGGCCCAATGCTTATTATGCAAGCGTTAGGTTCTACAGCACTTATTTTCTTTGGTTTATCTGCTTATGCACTTAACACTAAAAAAGACTTCTCATTTATGGGTGGCTTTTTAACTGTTGGCTTAATTGTTGTAATCGTTGCAAGCATTGTTAATATTTTTGTTGGCAGCTCGCTAATGTTTATGGTGCTTAATGCTGCTGTAGTATTAATTATGTCTGGTTTGATTTTGTTTGATACTAGCAGAATCATCAACGGCGGCGAAACAAACTACATTCGCGCTACAGTGTCTTTATACTTAAATGTATATAACTTATTTACGTCTTTACTTGCCCTACTTGGCGCAAGTGATGACTAATTAAAAAGTTCTGTTAAAATAGCCCCTTAATTGGGGCTTTTTTATTGGAATTGTTTTGCCGCGTTTTGTTCTCTCATTACATACACCACCATCTGATCACGACACCACGCAACGATTGGTTAGCTTTGCTCAAGCTTGCTTAGCACAAGGCCATACTATAGATGCGATATTTTTATATCAGCAAGGCATTTATCACGCTTCTAACAATCTTGATTTACCCTCAGATGAGCTCCAAATAACCCAGCTTTGGCAGCAATTAGCAGATCAAAATATAAACTTAATGCTATGTGTTACCGCCGCAGAAAAGCGCGGATTAGATATAAAAAACACCAGTGTATTTGCAGTTGCGGGATTAGCCGAATTTGCAATGCTCGCAAGCGATGCTGATAAGTGGGTACAATTTAAATGATTAACGTTTTAGTGATAAGCCAAAGCAGCCCATTTGATGATTTAAATATACGTGATGCGCTCGACATGACACTAATATTTGCCGCTGTCGATCAAAATGTTAGCTGGTTGTTCAGCGGCCCAGCTGTGCTTGCTTTAAAAAAACACCAACAACCAAGCGCTATCGGTATAAAAGATTTCTTTAAAAATATTAAAACCTTAGAAATCTATGATGTTGAAAATATCTATGTGTGTGAAAAGTCACTTTTTGATTACGGTTTAAGTAAACATGATTTACTCGTTCCAGCTAAAACACTTAATTTTAGTGAACAACAAGCTTTAATTAGAAACCAAAAACATGTGGTGAATATATGAGTACCCTACATATTTTTTCTAAAACGTTAAATAACTACTGTGCAAATCAACTTGGGAACTTAATTAGGCCCACAGATAAAGTACTTTTGCTAGGCGATGCTTGTTTTTCTAAAAAGCAATTTAGACAATTTTCAGATTCGCTTTTATTACTAGCGCAAGATATAACAGTGCGCGCAATAACTTTATCTGATAACGATACAGCAATAAGCTATGAAGAATTTGTAGCGCTTACCTTATCAACCAATCAATCTATTACTTGGTAACCCATGCTTGAATTTAACAATCTACACATTGATACCGACAAACAAGGTTATTTACTTGACCACACCCTTTGGACTAAAGAGTTAGCCCCTGTGATTGCCGCGCAAGAAAATATAACCCTGAGTGAGCAACACTGGGAAGTTATAAACTTCGTTCGCAATTTTTACCTTGAATACAATACAAGTCCTGCGATTCGTATGCTTGTAAAAGCCATGGCTAAAGCGCTTGGAGAAGATAAAGGTAATAGTATTTACTTATACAAATTATTTCCTAAAGGCCCTGCTAAACAAGCAACTAAAATTGCCGGACTACCAAAGCCAGCTAGGTGTATTTAATGAAAAAAAAATCGAGCCATAAAAACACACCTGATTCAACAGCTAAACGTAATACCGGGCGCACTTACTCGCGAAGTGCGCTTAAAAAGCCTGCAGGGAAACGAGAAATAAAGCCGCAAATTGCCTCTAAAGATAGAAAAATTGTCCTTTTTAATAAACCGTTTGATGTACTTTGCCAATTTACCGACGATGAAAACAGGCAAACACTCGCACAGTTTATCCCTATAAAAGAAGTATACGCTGCAGGAAGATTAGACCGTGACAGTGAAGGCTTATTACTTTTAACAAACTGCGGAAAATTACAAAATACCTTAACCTCCCCCAATAAAAAAACAAATAAAACATATTGGGTGCAAGTAGAAGGTGAGCCCACTAGCGAATCAATCAACGCATTATGCAAAGGGGTTGAGCTAAAAGACGGCCTAACACTTCCGGCTAATGTTAAAATTATTGACGAACCTGATATATGGCCACGTAACCCACCCGTTCGTGAACGTAAGTCAATCCCAACTACATGGCTTAGTATTACAATTAATGAGGGAAAAAACAGGCAAGTGCGCAGAATGACTGCTCATATTGGCCACCCTACATTGCGCCTAATTCGCTACAGTATTGGTAATTACACCTTAGATGATATTAATTCAGGCGATTACAACGTCATTAAAGGTACTCTCGATGCATAAACCACATGTAACTGTTGCTGCAATAGTAAAAAATAAGCAGCAGTTTTTACTCGTTAAAGAGCGAGATAAATTTACTAAGCAAATTTGTTATAATCAACCTGCAGGTCATCTCGAAGAAAACGAAACGCTGGCTCAAGCTGCCTCTAGAGAGCTTTTAGAAGAAACGGGTTTAAGTTTAAAGCCTAGCGGCTTTTTAGGTGTTTATAATTTGCACGCAGCTAACGGCGTGCATTATTTAAGGTTTTGTTTTTTATTTGAAACAACAAGTGAAACCGCAGTGCTTGAGCCAAAAGACAGCGATATAATATCGGCTAATTGGCACAGCTATGAGCAAATTAAAGATCTTCCCCTTAGAAGCCACCTTGTTTTGAAATGTATACAAGATAGTTTAAACAAAGCGCCTTTAAGCTTAGATACAATTTATGACGATTAGCTAGTTTCATTTTTTTGCAAGTGCAATACAATTACGACCTTGACGTTTAGCATAATAAAGAGCGTTATCCGCCCCCTTAACAAAGCTAGAATGCCCTTCTGTATCATTATTCTCAATTGTATTTATTCCCATACTTAGTGATAATAAACCGCTATAACTATCTTCATGTACTATCGCTAAATTCTCAATTGCTTTTTCAATTTGTTCAGCAATAAACAAAGCACCTTGCTTGTCTGTTTGTGGTAATAAAACGACAAATTCCTCGCCGCCATAGCGTGCAACAAAATCTTCAGGGCGGCTAACTGTAGATGCAATTTCTTGAGCAACATCATATAAACAGGCATCACCCGCCATGTGCCCATATCGATCATTAAATTGCTTAAAAAGATCTATATCTATTAAAATAATAGAAAGTATGCCATTAATATCTCTAGCGCGCTCAAATTCTTGAATCAGCTTTTCGTCGAATCGTCGCCTATTAGCAATCCGTGTCAATGCATCAAGAAATGCCATATCCCTAAGTATATCTTCTGCCTTCATACGCTCAGTAGCATCATTAAATACGGCTATAAATTCTTCACCAATATTAATTCCAGAGACCTCCATTAAGATTTGAGAACCATCCCGACAACTTACTTTATAAGTATTGGCAGGAATGTCATTGTTGTTTTCATTAGCGACATCTAAAGATTCTTGCCAAAGTTTTTTTACAAAATCACGGTATTCAGGATCAGGGTAGGCCTTTTTCCACCACGCTTTTAGATTTGGAACTTCATTAACGGAATAACCAAATACATCTACAAATCGTTGGTTTACTTTAAGTATATCCCCAGTGTTGGCACATACATTACATATAGGCATAGGTAGATTTGTAAACAGCTTTGCGTAATGACTCAACTCATGTTTACGCATTGGATTTAAAATATTCTTTGATAAATAACTCAGCGGCATGTCACTTTTATCACTGCTTATTTTTTGCTCCATAATCGAAGCGAAGTACCACTCAACCCACCAACCTTCGACCATTTGTAAAGCAACATTTTGAATTTCATCAGAGCGATAAAATGATTTCCTTATTAAGCTAAAAAGTTCACCCATCGGGTTAGGCTGCTGATATATATACGCTTTTTTAAATTTTATTAACTCGTAGAATAGATGATACGCTGACTGTTTAAATTTATGTTTTGGATTTTCTAAAACATCGCTAATTTGAAAGTCAGGTTTTTGAGTGTAATGTACTATAAACGATTCTATTTTACTTACCTGATAAGCATAATTCATATATTCATTCCGTTGACTATATTTTGATGACGGTATTATTGCCAAATATTCTTATAAAACTTTTACTTAAGTGTATATTTACTTTAATAGTTTTCAAACAAAATACCAGTAAATAAGTACAAAAAACTAAAGTATTTGCTTTTATTTAAAATGATAATTATTTCGTATATTTAATGCCAAAAGCTTGTTTATTTTTATTGAGCACTGTTTGCTATTTATTATAAAAATAAAATCAGCATAAAATAAGCTCTTTACACACCCTCTCCCTTTAAGCACAAACAAAATACATGCTATAATCGCGGCCTTCCCAAGTTAACAGCAATCTGTATAAGCGAAATTATTCATGAGCGAAAATAGTCACATTAAAGTCATCGTTGGTATGTCCGGCGGTGTTGATTCTTCTGTATCTGCATATTTATTACAACAACAGGGCTATCAAGTAGAAGGCCTGTTTATGAAGAACTGGGAAGAAGACGACAATGACGAATACTGTGCAGCAGCCGATGATTTAAAAGACGCGCAAGCAGTATGCGACAAGTTAGGCATTGAACTACACACTGTTAACTTTGCAGCAGAATACTGGGATAACGTATTTGAATACTTTTTAGAAGAGTACAAAGCAGGCCGTACACCTAACCCAGATATAATGTGTAATAAAGAAATTAAATTTAAAGCCTTTTTAGAGTTTGCGGCACAAGCTCTTGGTGCAGACTTTATAGCAACGGGTCATTACGTTCGCCGTGAATTACGAGACGACAAATACGTAATGTGCCGTGGTTTAGATAATAATAAAGACCAAAGTTACTTTTTATACACACTAAGCCACGAGCATATCGCGCAAACTTTATTCCCAGTAGGTGATATAGAAAAGCCAGAAGTGCGTCGCATTGCCGAAGAGCAAGATTTAATTACTCACGATAAAAAAGACAGTACAGGCATTTGTTTTATCGGTGAGCGTAAGTTTAAAGATTTTTTACAGAAATTTTTACCTGCACAACCAGGTGTTATCGAAGATACTGACGGTAATAATGTAGGTGAGCATGAGGGATTAATGTACCACACACTCGGTCAACGTAAAGGCTTGTTAATTGGTGGTATGAAAGAAGGCTCTGGAGAGCCATGGTACGTAGTTGATAAAGACTTAGAACGTAACGTACTCGTTGTTGGTCAAGGTAAAGATCACCCTCGCCTTTATAGCAACGGTCTTAATGCAAACCAGTTACATTGGGTTGACCGCATTGGCCCAAAAGGGACAACGCGTTGTACAGTTAAAACACGTTACCGCCAAGAAGACTTAAGTTGTACCCTGCTTGTAGGCGAAGACGGCATGGCTCGTGTATTATTTGACGAGCCACAAAAAGCAGTTACACCAGGTCAATCTGCAGTATTTTATGCAGACGATGTATGTTTAGGCGGTGGTATTATTGATTCGGTGATCAAGTAATGAATGAACACCAAGTCATGGCCCTTGCCGCCATGTGCCAAGTAGCTAAACAAGTTCAAAAAATTGCGCAATACGGTTCTAATAACGAACACGACCTGGAAATATTACTTTCAAGTATTGTGCAAACATCACCTGCATCACCGGATGATGTGTACCAAGGTACGCATAACTTACGTGATGGCTATAAAACATTATTAGCTCAGCTAACAGCTGGTGCTCAAAAGGATGTTGAAATAGTAAAGTACGTAGGTGGTTTAATGCAGCTTGAGCGTGCACTGAGTGCAAACGACAAGAGCTTAAACGAATTAGGCAAACGAATTGATGATATTCATCGTCGTTTAGATCATTTTGCTATTACCGACGAGAGCGTTGTTGCCGGTTTAGCAGATATATACTCGTCGGTGCTGAGCCCCCTTGGGCACCGAATTCAGGTTTATGGTAAACCCGAGTTATTAAAACAGCAGCTCACTCAAAATAAAATCCGTGCATTATTACTTGCCGGTATTAGAAGTGCAGTATTATGGCGACAAATGGGCGGTAAGCGCCGTCACTTTTTCTTTGCAAAAAGAAAAATTATCGCCATAGCTAAAGCAAAAATTTAATTATCGTTCAAACTAAAATTTAGGAGTTATTATGGAGCTTTCAGCGTTAACGGCTATCTCTCCAGTGGATGGTCGCTACGGCAGCAAAACCACTGAACTACGTAGTATTTTCAGCGAATTTGGCTTAATCAAATACCGCGTAATTGTTGAAGTGCGTTGGTTGCAAGCGTTAGCTGCAGCAAGCGAAATTAAAGAAGTACCTGCATTTAGCGAACAAGCAAATGCACTTTTAAACGCCATTGTAGATAACTTTAGCGAAGCAGATGCACAACGTGTTAAAGATATTGAACGTACAACTAATCACGATGTTAAAGCGGTTGAATACCTACTAAAAGAAAAAGTAGCCGACAACGCAGAGCTTCATGCAATTAACGAATTTATCCACTTTGCATGTACCTCTGAAGACATCAATAACCTATCTCATGGTTTAATGCTAACTGAAGCTCGTAATAAGGTTTTACTACCTTACTGTGATGATTTACTTAGCGCTATTAAAGAAAAAGCAGTTGAGTATAAAGCAATCCCAATGATGACACGTACGCACGGACAACCTGCTACACCATCAACTATGGGTAAAGAGTTTGCAAACGTATACATGCGTTTAAAGCGTCAACGCGACCAAATTGCTCAAGTTGAAATGCTAGGTAAAGTAAACGGTGCGGTTGGTAACTACAATGCTCACCTAAGCGCTTACCCAGATTACGACTGGCATACACATGCAGATAAGTTTGTATCAAGCTTAGGTTTAACACTGAACCCATTTACTACTCAAATTGAACCGCATGACTACATAGCTGAGTTATTCGATGCTATCGCTCGATTTAACACTATATTGCTCGATTTTGATCGTGATATGTGGGGTTACATTGCACTTAATCACTTTAAGCAAAAAACAATAGCGGGTGAAATAGGTTCATCAACTATGCCGCATAAAGTTAATCCTATTGATTTTGAAAACTCAGAAGGTAACTTAGGCTTAGCTAATGCTATTTTTGCTCATCTTGGACAAAAATTACCAGTATCGCGCTGGCAGCGCGACCTTACCGATTCTACTGTTTTACGTAACCTTGGTGTGGGTATGGGTTATGCGCTTATTGCTTATCAATCAACACTTAAAGGTGTTAGTAAGCTTGAAGTTAACGAGCAACGTTTGCTTGAAGAGCTTGACCAAAACTGGGAATTATTAGCAGAGCCAATTCAAACGGTAATGCGTAAATACGGTATCGAAAAGCCATACGAAAAACTTAAAGATTTAACCCGTGGTAAGCGCGTAAATCAAGAAATTATGGCTGACTTTATCGATGGTTTAGACCTTCCAGAGCACGCTAAAGTAGAAATGAAAAAACTAACACCTGCCAACTACATTGGCCGCGCTGTTGAGTTTATTGACGATTTAGTTTAAATACTAAATTGCGCATATAAAAAGCGAAAGGATAATCCCTTTCGCTTTTTTTGTCTTAAATTTATAGGCCAACTCTATGTACCAACTAAAAATAAACAACCTCTCTGAGCAAGATTTTTTAACCCATTTTTGGCAAAAAAAACCACTGCTAATAAAGCAAGGCTTTAGTAATTTTAACGATCCAATTGAAGCTGAAGAATTAGCAGGCCTAGCTATGGAACAAAGCATAGAGTCGCGCATTGTCACTAACCACAATAACGACTGGCAAGCACACCAAGGTCCATTTGAAAACTTTGAATTATTAACAGAAGAACATTCAACATTACTTGTTCAAGCAGTTGATCATTGGCATTGCGAGGCAGCGCAATTACTAGAGCCATTTAGATTTATTCCTAATTGGCGAATTGATGATTTAATGGTTAGCTATTCAACGCCTAAAGGCGGTGTTGGCCCTCATTTAGATCAGTACGATGTGTTTATTATTCAAGGTGAAGGTAAGCGTCATTGGCGTGTTGGTCTACCTGACCCAACACTTAAGCAATTTGCTCAAAACAAAAAACTACTTCAAGTTGAGCCTTTTGAAGCCGTAATAGACTGTATATTAGAGCCAGGCGATATTTTATATATTCCGCCTGGTTGCCCACATGAAGGTTATGCCGTTGAAAACGCACTTAACTATTCAGTCGGATTTAGAGCACCTAACCAACAAGATTTACTATCAAGTTTTGCCGATCATATTATTGATACCGAAAGCGGTCAAAAGCGTTATACCGACCATAACCTTACTCTTAGAGAATCAAAAGGTGAGCTAACTAATCTTGAAGTTGATAAAGTTAAAACTTTGATGGGCGCCCTTTTAGAAAACGACGAACTCTTTAAACAATGGCTTGGAAATACGCTAAGCCAAGCTAAACACGAAATGGATTTAGCGCCATTAGAAGATGAGCTTTCAAGTGACGAAACAACCCAATTGCTAAACAATGAAAGCAATGTGTTTGAGCGTTTGGGCGGTGTTAGAGCCATTTATCAAATACTTGAGAGTACAGTATTACTAAGTGTTAATGGTGAAAATTATGAACTGCCAACGAGCGATATAAATGCTATTAAATTACTTACTGATAGCAGCTATTTTAATAGCGAAGATTTAATGGCTCATCAACCAAGTCTAGAATTTATTAAAACCTTTACTACACTAGTTAATGAAGGAATATGGTACAACTAGAGGTGAACTATGGGCTATCGAGTTACCGAAGTAGATTGGAACAGGCAAAAAAGTTTGTTACAACAAATACGAGAACGCGTATTTGTATACGAGTTACATATACCCAAAAAAGTAGAATTCGATAGCCTAGATGAAATATGCCAACACGTACTCGTTACCGACGAGTCTGCGCAAGCCGTAGCAACGGGCAGATTATGCAGTGACGGCTTAATTGGTCGTATTGCGGTGCTTCCAGAGCATCGTAACCGCCTTGTATATCAATCACTTTTAAACTTTATTGTTGCGCTGGCTTCCCGCCAGGGTATTAATACTATTTGTATTAATTGTATTTTAAACGAAGTTCAACTTTTCAATCAAAATGGTTTTATAAAACAAGGATGTGTGTTTATGGAAGCCGGCATACCCAGGCAAAGAATGCAGTGCGAAGTAGACGACTTTGTTACTAAGCCATTTACACTTGTGCATTAAAAAAGGGCAATTCATAATTTGCCCTTTTAATTTTTACTTAACTTAAATGCTGATTACTTAGGCTCGTTAGCCCATAACTGTTCGTTTTCATGCATTTCGTACAAACCATGTGCACGATTTATAAGTAAGTTTGCAAAGTTAACTTGTGTTTGGTCTTTAGCACCAACACTCATTATTTGATCAGCCTTTAACTGCCACTGTAATGAAAAGTAACGCATAGCATCACGTGCATCTTTTGCTGCACTTACCTCTGCATGATCTGTTGGTAAACGCCCAGTAACAACCCAGTACGTTTTGCCATTTTGCGCTTTAAACTTCCACATAGCGCAAAGAGGAGCCAAAAAGCGACTATCTTTATCTACTACAGATTTTGGCATAATGCCTTTTTCTGCTAAATATTTTTGTGCATTTTGAAAACACTCACGTTGCCATGCAATGCGCTGCTCTGGTGTTATAACTTGCTCTTTTTCTGTTAACGGTTTTTTTTCTTGTTGCTGCATTTTTTTATTAACCTTATTACTTCTTTTTTAACACTCTAAGGGCATAACAAATAAGGTGCAAGCATAAAACACCTGCTTTGCACCTAATAAGATGTGTTTGCTGGGTTTTTAAGCGTTATTTAATATTATGATCAAAAGAGCCTACATCGCCAGGAAATACAACTGGCGATTCAACCCCGTCCTTGCTTACAGAAGCCACACCAAAGTAATAGTTATCAATCACCACATTTTTAAGCGTATAGTTTGTTACATTCCCTACATATTTACTAAACTGCCACTGTGGCTCGCTTGTGTAACGCCAATAAATTTTATAGCCGGCAATATTATTATCATCACTGCTTGCCCATGTAAAAGACGTATCGGCCGTAACCGCTCCAGATATTTTAACTTGTTTAGGAGGTGCTGGTGCCCACGCCATAGAGGCCATAGTTACTGCATTAAGTGAAGTGAGCTTTGCTGTGTAGTCAAAATCAACACCTTCGATAGTATCGCCATACTCAATGCCCTCTTCTGTTCGTAAATCTTGGTGCTGGCGATCGTAATGTTCATTAGTTTCCATAATGCGCACCGCTGCAAAACCAGCATCGTTAAACGGGCGATGATGCCCGCCTCGACCAAAGCGATCCAACCTGTAAACTAACATTGTATCTAAATTCTCAATGTACCTATCGGCAACTGTATCAATATAACGCGCTAAATTACGACTAGCCGAGTCGACTTCACCACCGGTAAAGCGGCGTGTTCTTGCTTGTTCTTTAGTTTCAACAACACGAGTGCCTTCAGAAAATATACGTGCGGTTGTATTATCGGTAACGCCGTTAATACCTGTAATATTGCCTATCATGTCGTTATTTAACACGCCATGTACTTGCCAATCATGCTTTTGCGCATAGGCTGTGAGTATTTTACCGCCAAACAAACCTTGTTCTTCACCTGACAAAGCGGCATATACAACTGAGCCATTAAACTTATATTTACTCAGTACGCGTGCCGCTTCAATAACCCCAGCAACGCCCGATGCATTATCATTAGCACCGGGAGAATCACTCGTAAAATCCATAACATCGCTCACACGTGAGTCAATATCACCCGACATTATCACCATTCTATTAGGCTCAGTAGCACCGCGTTGTATAGCAACAATATTTACTACTTCAACAGGGTTAGGTATACGTTTTTCACCCGATATAGTGTCTTTTACTTCAATTATTTCAAGACAACCACCACATTGCGCTGATATTTTTTCAAACTCATTTTTGATCCAGCGCCTAGCAGCGCCAATACCACGAGTATTCGACTTAGTATCAGAAAGTGTATGGCGAGTTCCAAAATCCACCAGCGTTTGAATATCGCTGCCAATATGTTCAGCTGATACTTGAGCTGCTATGTCATGTAACTTTTGTTGGTCGGTATATTGTAATTGTGTTTGCCCATGTGCTGACATAGTAACGCTACATGCACCAGCAAGTACGCTAAGTTTAAGTAATCTTGTTGAGATTTTAAAAGGTGTTTTAAGCATTTAATCGCTCCTCGTTATTATAAGGTTACCATTACTTAACTTAGGGTTGATGGCAATACATTTGAGGTAGACACTAAAACGAGCGCGCCCAAGTGCAATTAACAGGCTAAATTACAAACCTTGTTACATAATTAGTCTATGTTGATAGGTGTCTTTCATGGCACACTAGTGCTGTGTTTTTAAAAATAGTTAATATATGCGCCAGCTTAAAGAAGATACGGTAAAAACAAACCAAATTGAGTTTAAACCTACCCAATTTGGCCCGGTATGTGTTTATCAAAACACTCTGTATAAATGGCTTACCCTTGCTCAAAACACCAACGACGATGTGGTTATTCAAGGAATAATGAACCTCAAACACAACGAGCAAGTGTTAATACCTATCAACCAATGCATGTTTTTATTCTTATTGAGCCTTAAAACAACTACTTTGAATATTTTAAATTTAGGTTTAGGTACCGCAGGCTTTGAGCGTACCATGTATTATCTTAACGACCGCACTGCTTACATAAATTCAATCAATACCTTCTATACTGTAGAAATTAACCCAACAATCAACACCATAGCTAAGCAGCACTTTAATTTACCAAGTCACCATAACGTATATATTCAATCAGCTGAACACTATATAAAACAATGTACAAATACTTTTGATGTAATTGCGATTGATATATTTAGTGGCGAGCATCATCAACCTTTTTTAACATGCAGTGACTTTTGGCAAAACATTACTCGTTGTAGTGAAAAGCACAGTCAAATTTTGGTAAACTTAAATCCACAAACTGGGCAAGAGCTACAAGTATTATTAGTGTTACTGAGGCAGCACTTTAAGTGCATTGCGATTATTGAGTTTAACGAATACAAAAACATAGTCGTTATTTTGAGCCAGCAAACACTTATTCACATTAACGTTGAAGAAATACAAAATTCATCCGTTTTTAAGCAGATGGCCCCCCTACTGTACAACGAAATAAACAGTATTTATCATATAGAGTAACTTCTATCTTCCTGGCTCGTGTTGCTCATAACATGGCAGGCTTGTTTCTAGTTGTTCCCAGTTCGCTTTAGATGTAACAAAGTTATGAGACACCACTTGCTCGGTAATTTCTGAATCAATTAAGCCTAAACGAATTCTTACCCGGCTTTTATCATCACTGTTAGCACTGTAAATTGGTGAACCACAGCACTTACAAAAAAATCGTGCTCGCCCTGGTTTAAAATTAAATTCACTAAGTTTATTTGCGCCCTTAGTAACACTAAATTCAGACGTATTTACAAAGCCATTAGTAGCAAATGCAGTACCGCTGTTTTTTCGACAAAGCGAACAATGACAATGGATAATACTGCTAATACTTCCTGATATTTCAACCGTTATCTCGCCGCATAAACAAGTACCAGTGTACATAAAATCCCTTAATTATTTTGATTAGTCTATTTTAAAATAATAATACCGACTTAAAAATAAAACGTAAGTGTTAAGTTTCATTATAGGTACTCATTAAATACTTGTTGACTAACAAAATACAAATTGGTTATATAACTAGCTAAACTTAAAAATAAAAAATCGATAAATTGGTTAACCAATTTACGCTAATCAAAATCTTATAAAGAGCGCCTATGTGTATTAAACACACCCTATTACTACCTGTTCTCGTTTCGTTAGTTGCATGTAATCAAAATCATCATAATGCATCTTCATCGCAGTGGTTACTCATAGATAACTTTGAGAGTAATCTTAGTGACTGGCAAAAAGCAGATACCGACAATCAAACCAAGCCACATCAGCCCAACCCGCAAATAACAATAATTGAGCTGGAACAAAGCAGCGATCACGCTAATCACTATTTATTAAAAAAACCAGCAGCTGAAGGCGTAATTGGGAACCGTAAAGCACTTACTTATAAAAAACTGCCTAAACCAGTGCCCGTTGGCGAGACCTATACTTTTTATACACGTGTTAATGTTGCCGCCTTTCCTAATAATCATGCTTTTGGGCTTAGTAATTTACAGCCAAACGAAATAAACAAATATGGCTATGACGCATTTGAACCCACGCTTAGAGTGACCGATAAAGCCGAGTCGAACGGCCATATAAACGATGGCGCGCTGATGGTTAAAACTGATACTGGCTACAGCAACATTCAAAATTATAAAACAGCGCAATCAGCACAGCCTTTAAATACAAATACGTGGTACAACGTTTGGTATGTTGTAAATAACGCATCAGTAAAAATGCAGGGACAACAATACAATGTGTATGTACAAGGCGGAGAGTTTAAAACGCAAACGTTAGTCTATAAAAATGCTAAATTTAGAATGAAACGTGAGCTACCTCTAATTTATTTTTTGGCTAACTGTAATACTGGCCCGTTAAAAAAACCATACGGTAACGGCGGCCTCAAATACGATGATTTATACATGAGCCGCGGTATCAACCTTTCAAGCCCGCTTTAATAGATAATTTTACCTACAAACATAAACACGCGGTAAAACTAAAATGGTATGATACCCGCCATTATTTGCTATTTAAGTTTTTAAAATGTATCGATTATTTGAAAAAATGACCAACGCATTTCCTGAGGAAAAACCAACTCAGCCGCCCTCTACTTTATTTGCGTTTTGCCGCCATTACACCAAAGGCATGGAGCTATCGTTAGTGCTTATGTCTATCAGTGCAGCTCTTTTAGCTATATTAGAGGTATCACTATTTAGTTACATGGGCCAGCTAGTTGATTGGTTAGGCACATATACCCCGCAAACACTATTTGTAGAGCAAAAATCTGAGCTGATAAAAATGGCTGTTATGCTTTTAGTTGTACTGCCAATTGTTGTGTTTTTTCACTCTGCTATTTTGCATCAAGCATTATTGGGTAATTACCCAATGTCGATTCGCTGGTCGGCGCATCGTTATTTACTGCGTCAAAGTGTTAGCTTTTATCAAAATGAATTTGCAGGTCGCATTGCAACAAAAGTAATGCAAACCTCTTTAGCTATTCGCGAAGCCGTCATGAAACTGCTTGATGTACTTATGTACATAGTGGTTTATTTTGGCGCTATGGTGTTTTTAGTTGCTGAAGCTGATTGGCGCTTAATGCTACCGTTACTTGCATGGCTTGTACTATATGCTTCTATACAAATTTATTTTGTACCAAAACTTAAAAAAATTGCTAGCTCTCAAGCCGACGCTCGCTCAGAGATGACGGGGCGAATTGTCGATAGCTACACAAATATATCAACCATTAAGCTTTTTTCGTACACCCAACGCGAAGAGCAATATGCCAAACAAAGCATGGATGTATTTTTACAGCCGGTATATAAACAAATGCGCTTGGTAACCAGCCTTAACTTTGCAATAAATACCCTAAATTATTTATTAGTATTTAGTGTTGCCGCTTTATCACTTTATTTATGGTCACTTAGTGCAATTAGTGCCGGCGCTATTGCCGTGGCGGTTAGTTTGTCACTTAGATTAAACGGCATGGCGCAGTGGATAATGTGGGAAATAAGCAGCCTGTTCGAAAACATAGGTACCGCAACCGACGGTATGAAAACCCTCTCAAACCCAATTAATGTAGACGACAAACCAAACGCCACTACGCTTGAAGTAACTCAAGGTGGCATTGAGTTTGACAATGTACACTTTAACTACGGAAAAGCCGCTAACGAGACAAACCGCGGCCCGGTAATGAACGGATTAAATCTCAACATAAAACCGGGTGAAAAAATAGGTTTAGTTGGGCGATCTGGTGCTGGTAAATCTACGCTTGTTAACTTACTACTGCGCTTTTACGATACCGACTCAGGCAGTATTAAAATTGATGGCCAAAAAATAACGGATGTAAGCCAAGAAAGCCTACGCCGCTATATAGCTATGGTAACGCAAGACACGTCCTTGCTGCATCGCTCAGTAAAAGACAACATATTGTATGGTCGCCCCGACGCAACCCACGAGGAAATGTTAAATGCAGCCAAGCAAGCTAAAGCACTTGAATTTATAAACGATTTAGTAGATAGCAAAGGTAATAAAGGGTTTGACGCTCAGGTAGGCGAACGCGGTGTAACCCTCTCTGGCGGTCAGCGCCAACGTATTGCCATAGCACGCGTATTACTTAAAAACGCACCAATATTAATACTCGATGAGGCCACCAGCGCACTCGATTCAGAAGTAGAAGCAGCAATTCAAGCAAGTCTTGATGATTTGATGACGGGCAAAACGGTTATTGCTATTGCACATAGACTTTCAACCATTGCACAAATGGATAGATTAATTGTACTCGATAATGGCGGCGTAATTGAGCAAGGCTCTCACGATGAATTAATTGCAAAAGGTGGAATATATGCCGGCCTTTGGGCACATCAAACAGGCGGATTTATTGGGGTTGAGTAACTACTAATATAATACCCATAAAGCCGTAACTTTACATTGCACTACTATGTAATACAAAAAAGCGAAGACGCTATTAGCCTCTTCGCTTTTTTATTTACGTGATTTAAGATTTTTTATGCAATTAATCTTAAACCAATCATGACTAGCATAACCACGTTTGCCAGCACACCTATTAAAAAGAAGTAAGAACGCGGGCTTGGGTTTTTCTCAGTTGCTATAACGTAATAAAGCGCCATGTGAATTAATCGTGCTATTACATATACCCATACACACATAGCAAATATAGGGCTTTGGTAATTAATCACAAATGCAAACAACACAGTACCTATAAATAACGCACTATTTTCAAGCGAATTATGAAACGTACGATGCGCTCTAAAAATAAAGCTGTCGTGAGATAAGTCTTCATCAATTTTACCCGGCACAGCGTTTGGCTCTTTAGCTTTGCTAAATGTAGCCACCGCCCATTGCACAAGCAACATAATTAAGTATAGGTAAAAAGCCGAATAGGCCGAAAGTGCAACTTCAGTCATTATTAATCCCTTGTTTAGTATTTAACTAAATGCTTGTTGCAATTTAGAGACCCAAAATAAGCCATTGATATTTAGGCAGTAAATTCAATGACAGTAGTTACATATGTAAGTAACTCTCAATTTTGTATAAAATTTACTTATTATGAAGTACAAAAGATAGCATGAACAAACGCTTTATTCAGATCTGAAAAGCTTAAAATCTTCAAACGACGATTCCCATAAAACCACTTGATTTCGCCCTAAAGATTTTGCTTCATAAAGCGCCAAATCAGCTTGTTCAATCAATTCAGAAGGTGTTCTTGCGTTAAACTTAATAGACGTGACACCAAAACTGCATGTGACAGGAATTTCATCAAACATCGCTTTTTCTACCTTAATACGAAGGGCTTCTGCAATACGTATTGCTTGCTCTTTAGTGGTATTAGGTAAAATAATACAAAACTCTTCCCCACCAAAACGAGCAACACTATCACCAGCACGAACATTTGCTTGTAAAAGCTTTGCAACGCCAATGAGAACTGTGTCACCAACGCTGTGGCCATAGGTGTCATTAACAGCTTTAAAATGATCAATATCGACCATTAAAATACAGTATTCATCAATCTGAGGTAAATCTAAAAAATCCCGATTCATTACCTCAAATAAAATACGACGATTATAACAATTAGTTAGAGGATCTCTGGCTGCCAAGTAATCTAGTTCTTCATTACGCTTTTTAGACGCAATAAAACTTCGATAAACCAATAAAACAATTGTTAAACAAGCGGCTAATAAAAAAGCAAGCGCAATGCTTGCATATTTATTCTTCGAAAGCTCTAACTCAGATATAACTCTGGCTTGGCTAGAAATTTCAATTTCATTGTTTTTCTTAGCAAGTTCTAACTTATACAGCTTTTCTTTTTCTCTTAACATCTCCAGCTCTATTTCCATTTTGTAAGAATGCAAATGAGCTCTTTCAAGGGCCTGTTTATCTTCGTCTCTTTCGTTTTGAATAATTTTGTTTAACGCTATTTCCTCTTCTGCATAACGCAGCGACTCACTAATACGCCCACGTAATTTTTCAGCTAAACGGATCTCACGGTAAGCGTATTGCATATGTAACTTATCATCTATTTGGGTTGATAGAGCGAGTGATCTTTTTAGTAATGTAATGGCTTCATTTGTATCAATGCCGACTAATACCTCAGCAAGCGCTGTAAGCGACTTTATTTCATAAAGCTTGCTACCTGTTTTTTTAGCAAACGATAATGACTCTCTGTAATACTTTAATGCCTGGTCTTTGTTACCTTGTGCGCGATAAATATTAGCTATAATCCGCGTTGTCGTAGAAATGTAAGATGTTAAGTTTTTTGTTTTATAAGTTGCGTACGATCTTTTTGCAAATTGCATCGCTGCTTCTAAGTCACCAGAGTCAAGCTTTATAACAGCCATTTCTCTTAAGGCTGATGCCAGTGTTTTTTCTTCAACCATTCCCTTGGGTAAATCGATAGTTATTTGATAAAAAATTTCTGCCTGATCAAATTGCCTTAAACGAGTGTATATTAACCCCATTTGGTTTGCTGTTTTAGCAATACCAAGGGCATTATCTATTTTTTTATAATATGCATGTGCCTCATTAACATGCTCAAGTGATTTTTCATAAAGATTAATATGTCGATAAATAATACCTGCCCCTAGCAATGCTTTAGCTAAACCATCTGGGTCATTAATTTTTCTATGTATTTCTATCGCCTGATTAGAATACTCGAGTGCTACAACGAGGTTGTCTAAATATCGCTGCGCTTCAGCTAACGTATTTAGTGTGCGCGCCATTAACTTTAAATCACCTAAATGAGTGTAAACATCTAACGCTTTTTTATAAAAATGAGCCGTTTGTTCTCTATTTTTAAGGCGCTTATGCGATTGAGCTAACTTTTTGTATATTTCACCTAGCAGCTTCTGTGTTTGCACGTTTTGGTTAGTGAGGTAATTTAGTGCTGATATGTAGTGAGTGTTGGCAGCGTTGTATTGCTTTTGTTTGTAAAAAGAATCAGCTTTAATAATAAGTACCTGCGCGATTAAAAATGCATCATCATGTACGAGCGCTGTCGGAAGAAGAGTCTCAATGCTACTAGTAAGTTCATCGTAGCGTTTTTCGTCGAGTAAAATACTTATATAATGAATTGATGCCTTAATTTGATTACGCGCATCATTTAGCCTTCGATAGTTATGAGAGGATTGTAAATAGTGATGGAGTGCTTTTTCAGTATTGTTATTCTTTTGATACGCTTTGCCTAATAAGTTATGCAATTTTGCAGCTAACAGCACATCATTAGCGCTTTGAGCTTTTAACAGTAACTTTTTACTGAGTTCAATACTTGTTATTACATCAGTTCCTAAAAGTAACTCCGATCTTTTTAGCAGTTCCCTATTAGATTCTCTACTTGAACTATGTGGGGTAATTTCTTGTGCGCTCACGTTACTTAACGTAATAAAAAGAGTGAAGAGTAAGGTTTTGATTAAAAATTTAGGGTTGTAGCTTCGATTGAAAACTAAGGCTCCCACCTGAGAAGTGAAGTCCATTTTTCGAGTATGATTGCAGTAGGTATAAAATTCCATATTTACCATTTAAGTAATTTATTATTGTTTTAACTCTAAATTCTGGCGACAACGTATACAAATTAGTGCGTTTGGTCAAGTCTCTTACTTATATGAATACTTCTAACGTGCACTTTGAGTATAAGCATTAAAACAACTTAACTTCTTAGTTTAAGCGTTATAAGTACTACACCATGATCAGTCGTTAAATCATCTTGCTCGTACCGAGGGTTAATTAAATGTCTATCATACGTACTGTAGTCACTTACTTCATAAAAACTGTCATCGTAACTAGCATCAAACTCACACGACAATAAAATGTAATCCAGTACAGAGCTACTTGTACCATAGTAATGTGTAGGCGCTCTTAAAGGTATAAGCTTAGCCAAATCTACGTTTTTTGCGTGATTTTTATTTATTACCCCAGTATTTTCAATACTACCACAATTATTATCACTTAAAATCTTGTCTAATGTAACTGTATTACTGCTATCTTCATCGTTAAGCAGCTGTGCCTTTGCGTACAAATCCCATGAATCATTCAAGCAATATTTAGCTAGGTAAGCTTTTGTATCAACCGCAGGGGCAAAGCGCAGTGTACTTGTAAGTAAATGGCTAAGTACACTATCATTTAATTCGTTATTAAAATCCCCCATTAACACCATGGGCTGTTGCGTAGCTTCTCTACGTGCGATCATTTGTATCATTAATAGTGTAGCTTCACTACCACGCTGAATCGTTGAGGCCCACCCACCTGCTACATTCGCTTTTAATATCTCGATTATGTTTTGCTCTGGTGTAAGCTCTTTATTGTGTTCATTAACTTCGATAGATGGGCGCTTAGATTTAAAATGCACTACATAACAATCGGTTTTGCCTATGTGCGGCAAAGTAACCGTAGCTCTTAGTACTTTTCGGCTAAATATAAAGTTAGTATTAAGGCCAAGCTTACTTGCAAGCTCACTATCGTGCTCAACCGCTGTCACTTCAATAATTGGGTATTTTGATGCAATAGCTACTACCGGGCGTTTATAAATAAAATCGTCTATTACTTCAGGTGTATCAACTACCGCAAAGTAGTTATAACCTTGCTCCTGCGTTAGTGCTTTTAGAGATTCAATACTAAACACTTCCTGAAAACCAATTACATCCGGAGTGTGCTGTGTTAAATAATCAACAATCCAACGCTGTTTTCTTGCCCATTGTTCGACAGTATAAATTTTTTCAAATTCGTAATATGCATTAGGTGGTGCAAGATAGTTAAACAAGTTAAATGTGGCTATTTTAAGTTGCGTATTTTTAACTTCTGTAGGGTTTAAATCACCCGCAGTTACTATGCTTGGCTGTGAAGAACACTCAGAATTACTAATAACAATTACCCTGCTTATTTATATTGTTTAATTATACCTTACTGCATATTAAAACCTAAGCAGTGAAATATTCTCAACATGCGATTTAGGCCCATTATTTACGTTATACTTGCCGCCCCGTTATTAACGTAATACAGGTATTATGAACTACTCAAATTTTGGCACTAAATTTACACAACCCAATGGTATAACGCAGCTTATGGAAGATTTAGGCAGCGCCAACAGCAGCAATAACCCAAACATTGTGATGCTTGGCGGTGGTAACCCTGCACAAGTGCCACACGTCAATGCCGTATTTTTAGATGAATTACAAAAATTAGTAGCCAGTAATAAAGTATCGCAAGTGTTTGGTTTATACGACGGCCCAACCGGTAACGATGAATTTAGAGCAGCCCTTGCCAAACAACTTAATAGCGAGTTTGCATGGGGATTAACCGCCGATAACGTAGCGCTGGGTAATGGCAGCCAAGCTAACTTTTTTGTATTATTTAATATGTTGGCAGGCGAAATGCCTGATGACAGCCACAAAAGGATTTTATTTCCACTTGCGCCTGAGTACGTAGGCTATGCCGATCAAGGTTTAGCCGATGATATGTTTGTGGCAATAAAGCCCGACATCGAAATCTTAAATACCGCTGATGGTTCAAAACAATTTAAATATGTAATTGATTTTGACGCGGTTGAAAAAGTACTCGCCAACGATAGCAGCATAAGTGCGCTGTGCGTATCGCGCCCTACCAACCCAACCGGCAATGTAATTACCGATGAAGAAGTACGCCACCTAGACGCCCTAGCACACAAATACAATATTCCTCTTATTATTGATAACGCCTATGGCGACCCATTCCCAGGCTGTATTTACACCGATGCAAACCTAACGTGGAACTCAAACATTATATTATGCATGTCGCTTTCAAAACTGGGTTTGCCAGGCCTGCGTACAGGTATTGTGGTTGCTAATAACGAGATTATTAAAGCCATTGGCCGCGTTAATGGATCTATGGTGTTATCACCTAATGCTATTGGCCCAAGCTTAGTAACGCGCTTAATTAACGACGGCGAACTACTGCCTCTTTGTAAAAATACTGTACTGCCTTTTTATAAAAATAAAGCCCAAACTGCGATTAATTTGTTTGATGAAATTTTTGCAGACCTTCCTGTGTATTTACATAAGCTCGAAGGCGCTTTTTTTATGTGGTTATGGTTTAAAGACTCAAAAATAACCAGCGAAATGCTTTATCAAAAACTTAAAGAGCAAGACGTGTATATCATTCCCGGGCACAACTTTTTTATTGGCATTGAAGATAGCTGGGAGCACAAACATCAGTGCGTGCGTATAAACTACGCTAACGATGAAACAATGCTTAGAAAAGGCTTAGAGGCAATTAAAGCACTCATAATGTAACTGCACGAATGCCAATATTAATATCGGCATTCGTCAATTAGCTTATATTCATTTAAATTTGCTGCATATAAAACTCTGCCTTTTTTTGCAGCAAGTATAATTTAAACTTAGCGCCTTCGTGTACAAACCTCCCCCTAACCAGCGACTCGTTTAATATTTAATCAAACGCATTTTATCCCCTTTAAATTTATATATAAATTGGTATCCTACGCGACCTTTTTTAGCATATGCTTATAAAAAAGAACCTGTCATGGAGCGACTATCGCTGCAGGGCACTTATTTTAAGTGGCAGCTTTAACACAACAGGCATCGCGTATAATTATTGATTTTAAACGTAAGATGTAACTTTAAATAGCAACATGCATTAGCACTATTAAGGTCAATTATGCGATTAGGACCAGGACTACTCGTCACTGCAGCCTTCATTGGGCCAGGAACCATTACTACCGCAAGCGTGGCAGGTGCAAACTTTGGTTTTGCACTTATATGGACATTACTGTTTTCAGTTATTGCCACCATATTATTACAATCTATGGCGGCACGCCTTGGCGTAGCAACAGGGCAAGACTTAGCTCAAGCACTCAGAGCACATATTCAAACGCCTTTATTTAAATCTTTGGCTATATTTTTAGTTATCAGTGCCATTGGTGTGGGCAGTGCAGCCTATGAAGCAGGTAATTTAAGTGGCGCTAGTATGGGCTTAATTGAAATATTCCCGCAAGTGAACGCTCAAATATGGACGCCTCTCATTGCATTTTTAAGTGCTGCATTGCTGTATAGCGGTAAACATAAAGTGGTAGAAAACGCGCTTATTATATTGGTTATTTTAATGAGCTTAGTGTTTATCTCTACACTTGTAATGGCATCGCCTTCATTGGGCGATGTATTTGCTGGCTTTATTCCTAGTATGCCAGAGGGTTCTATTACAACCATACTCGCTTTAGTTGGCACTACCATTGTGCCATACAACCTGTTTTTACATTCAGGTGTGCTCGCCGCTAGGCATAATAGCAATAGCGATTTAAATAAGGTCATTAAACAAACTAATGTCGATACCGGCCTCTCTATTACCTTGGGAGGCGTAATCACATTAGCTATTTTATCTACCGCATCGGTCGCTTTTTATGGCACAGACGCAGGGAAAATTAGTGCAGCAAACATGGCCGTACAATTAGAGCCGTTGCTTGGCGAAGCAGCTCATTACTTTTTTGCCATTGGATTATTTGCTGCAGGATTAACAAGCGCTATTACAGCGCCGCTTGCAGGTGCTTATGCTGTATCTGGCATGTTGGGGTGGTCTAATAATATGAGTAATGCACGCTTTAAAGGCGTTGCTATTGTTATTTTATTGTTTGGCGCTGCGGTAGCCTCACTCGACTTAGACCCTGTCACGGTCATTATATTCGCACAAGCGGCTAACGGATTATTACTTCCAATTGTTAGTACCTACCTTATATGGCTGGTCAATCAAAAAAGAGTAATGGGAAACTACACTAATTCTTTGGTTTTAAACCTGGTGACCTTACCCGTTTTAATCCTAATATTTGGATTAAGTAGCTACAAACTCGTTAGCTTAATATTTTAATCTAATTCTAGAAACCATACTAAAAGGCCGCTGTTTACTATAAACAGCGGCCTTTATTTATTAATCAGTAAATAACGTATGCGCCGTATTTATATTCACACATCACACTTTTTCGGGTTTCTAGCTGCCTTAGTTAACTGTGAGAACGTATAACCCCCAACCGCACCTGCAAATAACTGCATATAAAAGCCCCAGCCACGTGCGCCCGCTATAATATGAATATTCATAATCGATTCAGTGGCAATTAACACAATAGCAAATGCGACTATGCCAGCAATAATGAATAACTGAGTACTGTATTTTTGCACCTTTTTATTAAGCTTTACGGTAACAAAAAACGCAATGGCAAGTGCAACAGCAATAATAGCACCGTAGGTAGGTAATAAACCGAGCCAATCATCAAGCGTTAAACTAGCACGATCACTAAAGCCCACCACTACACCTACATTAACTAATTGATTGACAACGTATTGGCTATGAAACAAGCTAGCAAGTGTAAAGGTAAGTAACCAAGAAACTAAAAATAAAGGGAGTATACGTGTTAAAAATGGCATGGTTATCTCAACTTAAAATAAAGCTTTTTTCTTACAGTAGCAAAGGCTTGCAATGTAAACAACGACTCTCTCAATTAGCGCTATGGTTGTTTGTAGGGCTTTTTGCGTCCACGGCCAGCGCTGCTACATTACCTAAAGAGCAGTACAGCACTCACACACTCGCTACAAAATTAAATTCGCCGTGGAGCATGGTTAAATTACCAAATAGCACATGGCTAATTACAGAGCGCGACGGCCACATTGTTATTGTAAAAAACAACAAACAATCTAGAGTAAATTTAAACCTTGAAGGCTTATACGTTGCAGGCCAAGGCGGCTTACTTGATATTGTGCTTTCGCCTAATTTTAACGCTACTAAAGAAGTCATATTTACTTATGCTCAAGGTGATGCAAGCGCAAACAGGCTTGTTGTTGCCAAAGCCACGTTTAATGGTACTGACTTTTCAAAGCCACACGTTATTTATAAAGTAGCGACTGATAAAAACACACCACAACATTACGCTGGTCGAGCTCTTATCCTACCCGACAATACGTTATTAGTTTCAACGGGCGATGGGTTTGACTTTAGAGAGCAAGCACAAGTTATCACCAGCCAACTTGGCAAAATATTACGTATAAACCTAGATGGCACCACTCCTAAAGATAACCCATTTATTAATCACAAAAACCTAAATGCACATGCTGTTTACTCACTCGGTCACCGTAACCCGCAAGGCTTAGTGTATGATTACGATACTAAGCAAATTGTTAGCCACGAGCACGGCCCCGCAGGCGGCGACGAGCTAAACTATTTAACCACAGGCACTAATTATGGGTGGCCTGTGATCACCTATGGCAAAGATTACTCGCAAGCACGTATTTCACCCTTTACTGAATATAAAGGTATGCAAAAACCAAATGTAGATTGGACGCCATCAATCGCCCCGTCAGGCATGGCGTATTACGGGTCTAAACACACTGCATTCCCTTCACTTGCACAACATGTACTCATCACCACGCTTGTTGATAAAAAACTCTACAGCGTTAATCTGGCCAACGGTGAATTTACGCAGTCTCACGTATTTCCAGAAGCATCAGGACGATTAAGGGATGTGTATGTCACAGCTGAAGGTAACGTCGCAGTATTAACAGACGGTAAAGAGGCAAAGCTAATGTTAATGACATCAAATTAATTCACAAGAAATAAGAGCCGCTACACTTTTTAAATAAGGTAGCAGCTTTAAGTAAGCACTTTGGTTAATTAAGTAATCTGATTAGTATGATCAGGATTTGACCAAACTGCAAAAAATAGGATGGGTGATGTTAATGTTATTTTTTCAACGCCTATCTTTACTTTATGTTAAATACAAATACTGAATTATTTTTACCGGTAGCTACCAATAGGTGTCGGTTGTCTTCTGTAAGAGTAATTGATGATATTTTCTTTAATTCATTATCACGCACACTTAATAGCTTACTCTTAAAACTAAGCCTTCCATTATCTTCGGTCTCAAATAAATAAATCCCGTAACCCGCTTCTCCTGCTGCATATAATCTCGAACCATCCGCTGTCATCGCCAAGCTTCCCGCACCTTCTAGACCCGAACCACCAATATCTGAATTATTTATCGCCTGTAAAAATTTAAAATGTCCGTCATCCAATTTATGAAAAACAACAATGGAACTACTCCCAGCACAGGCGATGTACAAAAATTTCCCGTTGGGAGAAACAATAATTTTCTGAGGATTAACAAATTGGTTTACTCCATCACTACCGTTTTTTAAAACTTGCTTAACTAGTAAATTCCCCGTTTTACTTCTATCAAAGATAGTTAATTGATGTTTTTCAAACCCTAAAACATACAGTTCATCATTCAAGGGAGATAATGCTAAGCTAATTGCTTTACCCAAATCATCTTCAAATGGTTTAGCACCCTTAACAGTCCTATTAAATATTACCTGTTTATCTGGAGTGATATCAAAAATAGAAATGGCGTTACTCATATAGCTTGCAATTAATAATTGCTTTTCATTAAGAGTGTTAACTATATCCCAAGCACCAAGCAGACCAAGGCTATCAAGCTTTCCAACTGGCACTTCACTATCAAATACTCGTTCATAACTAAGACCGTCGCTTATAGTTTTCTTAAAACTATAAGCATTATTTTTACTAGAAAAGATAGTTAAAGCACCATCATAAAATCCGGTAACAACCACTTTATTCCCATGTTCCAAAGATATAAGGCCAGAAGCACCTTCAAGTCCACTTATGCTCTCAGAAGAGTTTTTAAACACTTGGCTGAATGTAAGGTTGAAATTATCGTCTAAATTGAAAACAGCGAAAGCATTATCATCTCCACTTGATATAAACACTTTAGAATTATCTGAAAGAACTTTAACACTTCTAGGGTTACCTAAACCATCATTGTTATTAACATCATCTTTTAGTATTTGGATGAGTTTAAGCTCTTCTGTCTCACCTGCAATTGAAACATTAGAAGCAATGGCTGTAGTAATGATTAAAAATGATACTATTATTTTTTGATTGAACATTAACTCGATACTCTCCTAGAAACATAACGCCGTTTTAAGCGGCAAATTGCAGTTGGCTAAAATGTGTGAGGTACGAACAACAGCCAACTGTAGTTTGTCCGACTTGAAAACCCTTGTTATACGGGCTGATATCACGAAAGATTCAAATCAATACAGCACTTTTTATACTTTTTTCCACTACCACAACTACATGGGTCATTACGTCCTAGTTTACCTGCTTTCTGATTTCTCGATTTTTTTAATTTATTCGCTAACTCATTTAATCTATCTAGTTCCAAACTTGGTATATCATCTATCGAGATATCACTCCATTCTACCTTTTCGAGTATTAATTCATCAGAATAAAATAATTCGATTACCAATCTAGTAGCATCATTTACAGCTAGCATGGCCGAGCGAGAGTGTTCCAAAACAAACTTTTCATTTCGAGGGAAACATGACTCCTGCCAGCAAAATACTGTTAACTTGACATCGCCATATAGTGAAAGTGGAAATGGACGTTGAGTTTCTTTTTGTTTCACTAATACTAAATCGATATTATCAATAATCGTTTTTCTACACTCTTCAGCGCAATCTAGCAAAAAACTCGAAATACGAGTTCTACCTTTTTGTTGATTGGTGGATAATACTTTTATTATTTCCATTAAACGCACAGGCATTTTTTGGATAAGTGGAGAAACCAACTCGGGATCATTAAGCTTATCAGCAAAATAATTATCTACATCTAATCGATAACCGTGGAAATTAATCCTTGTTTCAGGTGTATCTTTAATACTATTTGCATAAGAAACATAATTATTATGTTTTAGGTACATCCCTAGATGATCAAGTTCATCATCACTTTGAATCACTTCAGATAGAAATGAATTCATTCTCTGCTCTAAGAAGTGTAAAAATATAAGTGGGTTATTAAAAACGTCCGAATATACCCTTAGGTCATCAATAGATATAGACCATGTTGGGGTTTTACCCAGTTCAATACCGATAGACTTCAAGTGTTGTATCTGAGCTGCTATCTCAGTAAAACTATCAAGTGTGACAGGCAAAATTGTTATTTTTCTATAGTCAGAATGAGAAAGAACACCAATTTCCTTATGATTTTCATCAAAGATCGAAACAGACGACTCACTCAATAAATAATCAACAAAACGTTGTGCCTGCTGGGATGGGTTAAGGACTAATCCTTTTATTGATTTAACATAAGCAGGAAGATCATTTGCTGGTGAAGTATAAGTAAAAGCTCCAGCTTTTACTTCAATAACAAATAAATGGTCATCATAACTAACCAAGCCATCAGCTTCACACCATTCCATCCTTCCTTTTTTACCAACACCTGAACGATAATAAACAGAGCGATATTCTTGAGCCCCTGAAATAAGTTTATTTAAGTATTTAAATGGCAGTTCTTCAGAAATGTTCTTCTGTTTCTCATTCCAGTCAGGCTTGTAAAGAGGAGCATGAGAAAATATAACTCTTTGCATAACCCTATAGAAATTATCAAAAAGGCTATTTAGATCGAAGCAATAATACTTACCATTTAATTTAACAAAAGGCTTTTTAAATACAGGCCAAATTCTTAATGGCCAACCTCGATATTCACCTTCAGCGAAAAACTCTTTATCTTCACCTCGACTGAAAGATAGTGAAGAAAGCAATTTCTCAGGAATATTAGTTACTTTAGCCACATCAAATAAATCAAGCCCCAGTAACCGCCCGCAAATTTCTCTACTGCGGCTACCCCAGTTATTTTCATCAATAACTAACCGAAGGAATTCGCCAAAGTCTTCTCCCTCATCAATTTTTTCTCCTTGCATAATTCTATCTTCTGCACATGCCATAGTTTCTTTTTGAAACAACTGCATATCTTTCATCGCATTTCCCATGCCATACATTAATGAATCTTGTATTTTCATTAATTCAGAAATTAACTGTTTAGTACTTATTCCAAAATGTTCCTCAATTACACTTGAGTGAGTTAGTAAAAGGTCTGACAAATGAGCTTCTTGAAATTGATGATATCGTTCACCACGAACATTGCACCAATACATTTGCGCTTTGAAATAGAATTCTTCTTCATCCATATCTATATCAGGGTTTAATGCTTTTCTTTTTGCTGTATGGCATATATGGTAATTACAATTAATTAGATTAAATAGTTCTTTAACAGCATTGTTTAGTTCAATCCAATCACTTTCAGATACTTCCGGTTTTAATGTTGAATTTGGTAAAACTGAGACAATAATACTCTGTAAGTAGTCAAGCATTCTTACCGATAGAACGTTCTCTGAATTAGTTTCAATCTCTGACTTTACCCCAATATGTTGCATTGTCATTTCAGTCCATGCACGCTGTAAAATTTGCTCAGCAGGAAGCTCACTAACCATCAAAGATATTTTATCTACCAATTTATCAATCTGAATTACAATGCCATCAAAATCACCAGCTAATTTCTTCTGCAAATCTACAAATTGATTTTCATTCAAATTAGACTGATAAATGGTTTTATCACCAAATCTAGCCATCTCTAAAGGCCCAGCTTGATAATACTCATCTGCTTTTACTTGTTTATTTTTTTTCATGAAGTGCTCACAGTTGGGGATTTAGGATGCCCGTATAACTCCTAAATCAGGTGCGCCGTAGGCGTCACCTGGATTTACTTGTTATAGCTATGTCCGACTCGGCGGTTGTTTCACCTTTGGCAGCTCAGTACTTAATACATAGCTCCAATCAATATTGCCAAGCTCTATCGAATCAAGTGCCCACAATAGATTTGTAACACCTATCCCAAAGGCCTTTTTTTCACAATGCATTGAGGTTAACAATGACTTGTCTTTTATGAAGAATGGGCTGTATACCACTGACATATTTATGCATGGAAACGCCACATAATTACTTCCTGCCACTATTAAGTCAGGAGCAATCTGATCACTTTTCCCACTAATAAGAGAACAATGATCTTCCAAAGATTCATGAAGTTGCTCAGAGCAACATTCCATCCTAGACCCAAATTCATCTGGCTTACAGCAGCACATACTCTTCAAACAACATGAGTCTGATTTTTCCTTATGCCTTTGTGTAAATTCACATGACGCTTGCTTTGAATATGCAAGATTCTTTGACCACACTACACCATAAATGGGATTTCTAGTTTCTGGCCAAAATTCCTGAGGTGGCTCACGCAATACTGGCTCCCTAGAAAGGGATTTGACATTATGAACTTGGCGGCATGCTTTATGAAAGTTAGGAAAGCCTCCATTAGTATCATTTGGATATAAAGTATTCTTTGCTTCAATATATGCATATACAGCTTCTATAGGTATAAATTGTTTTTGTCCAAAGCTGTCATTTTCTAAAAGCCGAAGGGATGGAAATCGAACACAATCATAAATGATAATATCATCACCTGCATGATTTCCTTCTTTCGTAATCACATGCCCTCGAACAATGCCATATTTATTGGGCAAGATTTTCCTGAGTGCCTTGCAAAGAACTATCTCAAACTCATCACCATGATCAAAGTTATAGATTACGTCAATTTCATTTATCAATGTATCAAAAGCACTATTGATTTTTTCTAGGTAATTTCTATATGCAGACAAAAATAATATCTCTATTGGTGGACTATGTTTTAAGCTATAACGCCTCACTAAGAGGCAAAAAAAATGTTTGCTAAAATGTTTGAGGAACGTAAAAACAGCAAACTGTTTTTTGTCCTTTTGAGTGACTTGTTATGCATTTTTTTGCTGACTCATTCCTTGGAATTCCAGTATTAAAGACAACTCGCGTTTTGAGAGAAGGTTATCATCGAAGATGGTTTTATTAAGTACCTTTAATGTAGATATGCTGAATACCGATACTATTACGTAGCAATGAAACATTAAACCGTGAACATCATTGTTATGATTTGCTTCAAGCTGTAAAGAGCTAAAGGTAGAGTGGGCGTATAAACTCATACTATGATATTCAAATTTACCAAAGTCTTTACTTAAATGTGAGTAATCTGCTAAATCAGCCCAGCTAAGTTTTTTCGTAGGGCAAACTTTCCAATTCCCCCTTTTTAGCTCCGCCTTCATTGAAGTTGAAAGTGATTCATATATCTTAGTTTTTTCTATCAATTGCCACAATTCAACTTTTCTAGCTTGAGTCTCTTTTTCAGCACCTTGAAAATTACTTTCATCATGTTTAATAGACTTAATAAGATGAAATGTTTTTGCGTTATCGCACTCTCCAGAATATTTATAGGATAATGACTTAAAGTTTATTTCTTCTTCTTTATTAAATTCTGGAAAAGTCCCACTAAAACATAAAAAAGTATAAAGCAAGTATGTTTCATGTAGAGAGCGAGTTAAAATATTTATAGATTTTATATCTAAATACTGAGAATCTTCAAGGTATACATAACGAGTACCTTTTATCAAGGACAAGACCGTATTGTATTGTTTAAAAAAGACTTTAAATATATCAGTCTTATATATCAAATCATCATTATCTATTTCAATACTATCGATTACTTTATGAATTTTAGTGAGAACATCAAACAACACTTTAGCTACTTCATCATTAGAAATATTATTAATCTGATACTTATATTCATCTTCCGTTAGTTTTAACATCAAAACTTCCTAGTAATCTGTGAAATGCATAACAACTTTGTATCCGACATTTGTCGCTTTATAAACCGACAAATGTCCAAATATTACAAAGGTTCTAATTTAACCAGCTAATAAGGATTTGTAAACAACTAGCTAGCCGGCATTTAAGTTTCCTTGATGTAGAAATACCCCAAAATGGTAGAGATCAGTAATATCGGACAAACAAGTAATGAGCTATAAAAATAGGTGGGAGTGATATTATTAATAAGATAACTTGAATTTTTTCTTTAAGTTTTTACCTTTAACCTAAAACAAAAAAGCCGCTGTTCATTACAAACAACGGCTTTCGAATTAAGATTTACAAGCTTAAAGCTTGCTTAACTTAAACTTGATTTTTATTGCTTACCAATCACTTCAAGTCCACCCATGTATGGGCGTAATACTTCTGGCACGACTACCGAGCCGTCGGCTTGTTGGTAGTTTTCTAGGATGGCGACGAGTGTACGACCAACCGCTAAACCTGAACCGTTTAATGTATGTAGTAACTCTGGTTTTTTAGCACCTTCACGGCGAAAACGTGCTTGCATACGGCGCGCTTGGAAATCGACCATGTTTGAACAAGACGAAATTTCGCGGTAGGTATCTTGCGCCGGTAACCATACTTCTAAGTCGTATGTTTTGGCTGCGCCAAAGCCCATGTCGCCCATACATAAAATGACTTTACGGTACGGAAGTTCTAGTGCTTGTAGTATTTGCTCTGCGTGGCCGGTTAGCTCTTCAAGCGCTTGCATTGAATCTTCTGGTTTTACTAGTTGTACTAGTTCAACTTTATCAAACTGGTGCTGGCGAATTAAGCCGCGTGTATCGCGACCGTAGCTGCCCGCTTCACTTCTAAAACATGGTGTGTGCGCAGTTAAGCGAATTGGTAAATCGCTTTCTTCGTAAATCTCATCGCGAGCGCTATTAGTCAGCGGTACTTCTGCTGTTGGGATTAAGCTAAAGCCAGCTTGTTGTTCACCATCGTCGTTTACTAGGCCTAATGTATGGAATAAATCGCCTGCAAACTTAGGTAATTGGCTTGTGCCGTAAAGGCTTGCGCTATTTACTAAGTACGGTACATACATTTCTGTATAGCCGTTTTTGTCTGTGTGGGTGTCTAGCATGTATTGCGTTAATGCACGATGCATACGTGCTACTTGGCCGCGCATTACGGTAAAGCGTGCGCCACTAATTTTAACGCCCATTTCAAAGTCGAGGCCATTTAGGTCTTGGCCTACATCTACGTGATCTTTTACTTCAAAGTCGTACTTATTAGGCGTGCCCCACGTAAGTATTTCAACGTTGTCGTCTTCGTCAGCGCCTTCTGGTACTGATTCGTCTGGCAAGTTTGGAATTGCTAATGCAATGTCGTTAATGGCGTTTAGAACTTCGTCTTGCGCTTTTTTAGTTGCGTCTAATTCGCTGCCTAAATTTGCCACTGCGTCTAGTAGTGGCTGTGCGTCTTCGCCTTTTGCTTTTGCTTGGCCAATGGCTTTAGCACTGGCGTTACGTTGACTTTGAAGCTCTTGCGTTTTTACTTGTAATGTTTTGCGTTGCTCTTCAAGTTCTGTCACTTTTGCAACATCAAGCTCGTAGCCACGAGCCGCTAGGCGTGCTGCAGTTTGCTCAACGTCTTGTCGTAAATATTTAGAATCTAACATGTTAGTTTTTTAACCTTTTTGCATTACCAGCTGAAGGCCCAGCCAAGCCATAAAAATACAGATCATCACATTTAAGATGATATTGAAGGCCATTTTAATAAAGTGACCTTGTTGTAACAACAACAACGAGTCCATTGAGAATGTTGAGAAGGTGGTTAACGCACCTAAAAAGCCAATACCAATAAGGGTTTTAGCGGGGCTTGCGGTGATAATTTCTTTATCTATCAAACCGTACAAAATGCCCATTAACAATGAACCCAGAATATTAACCGTCAATGTGCCAAAAGGGAATCCCCTACCGAGGAGTTTTAGCATGGTTTCGCTAATAAAAAACCGTAAACAGGCTCCTGAGGCGCCGCCAAGGGCAATCATCATATAAAGTTTAATCATTTTCGTATCGTTTAAGTGGGCTTTGCGCGTCGCGCTCTTTTAGGTAATCGAGTTTTTGTTTAATTTTTTGCTCAAGGCCGCGCTCGCTCGGTAAGTAATATTCCTTACCTTCCATTTCTGGTGGTAAGTATTTTTCACCTGCGGCAAATGCGCCTTCTTCATTGTGCGCATAACGATACTCGGCGCCATACCCTAAGTCTTTCATTAAGTTGGTTGGCGCATTGCGTAAATGCTCAGGCACTGGGTAACTTGGCTCGTTTTTGGCGTCTGCCTTTGCTTGGTTAAACGCCATATACACCGCATTACTTTTGGGTGCGCTGGCTAAATATAAGGTAGCTTGTGCAATGGCGCGCTCGCCCTCACTTGGACCGACACGCTGAAATATATCCCATGCGTTTAACGCCACTTCCATTGCGCGAGGGTCGGCATTGCCTATATCTTCGGTTGCAATGGCAAGTAAGCGCCTTGCTACATAAAGTGGGTCGCCACCACCAGCTAAAATACGGCAATACCAATACAGCGCGCCATCGGGGGAGCTGCCGCGTACTGATTTATGAAAAGCCGATATTAAATCGTAAAATTCATCACCGCCTTTATCGTATTTAGCTAAATGTGTGGGAAGTACTTGGCTAAGTACGTGCTCATCTACATTGTATGTGCCGTTTTGCTCACTCGTTAAATCAACCGCTTGCTCAAGCAGGTTTAACACTTTACGGGCATCACCGCCGCTTGCTTGGCACAGTGCCTGTTTGGCGTTATTAGCAATAACTATGTTTTTTTGGTTTAGTTGCTCGTCTTGCACAAGTGCGCGCTCTATCACTGTGTATAGGTCGCTCTCTTGTAATGACTTTAAAACATACACGCGTGCGCGCGATAAAATAGCGTTATTAAGTGCAAACGAGGGGTTTTCGGTTGTGGCTCCTACAAATATAAAGGTGCCATCTTCAATGTGAGGTAAAAATGCATCTTGCTGCGATTTGTTAAAGCGGTGTACTTCATCCACAAACATTAAAGTGCGTTGCCCACGGCTTTGCAAGTTATCTTGCGCTTGCGTTACGCTGTCGCGAATATCTTTTACGCCTGCGGTAACAGCCGACATTTGAATAAGCTCGGCATCGGCATGGTTTGCAATAATTTGCGCAAGGGTTGTTTTACCTACTCCAGGCGGCCCCCACAAAATTAAACTATGGCAACGCCCTGCAACAATGGCTTGGTGCAGGGGTTTATCATCACTTAATAAATGTTGCTGACCTATATATTCGTCAAGCGTTGTTGGGCGCATTCGCGCCGCAAGCGGGCGTACATCGGGCCCAAAGTTAAAGCCTAAATTATTCACCGTTACTCTGATCGTCTATTTCAACACCCTCTGGCGGGGTAAATTCAAAGGTACTTGTATCAAGTTCGGTATTTACTTGTGCATCGCTAAAACTAAATGATGAAAGCTGGCCAGAATTATCTGTCACGATTAATTTAGCAAGGCCTTGCTCGTTACCTGCAAAAGTTATATCAAGTTGTTCTACTTGGCTCTCTACGCCTTTATTTGGGGTAACACTAAAGCCAGAGCTAGTAGCTTGTACGCTGTACTTTTCCCATTGAGCGGGATCTTTTGAAGTAAGCAGTACAAACGGTGTTGAATCTATAAGGCTGTGGGTGTCCATTATAGTTACTTGCTCAGCAAAACTGTCGAAGTAATAGGTTTTATCACCATTTGATACAAATAAAGTATCGTCTGGGTTTGTTTGTTGCCAGCGGATCATCATAGGTTGTTTAAGGGCAATTGTGCCCTCGCCTTGCATAACCGCTTGACCTTGCGGATCAGTTACATTTTGCGAAAACTGCGCTTTAAAACTTTTAAGTGTTGCAAGTTTGTCTTGCAGTGCCTGGCTGTCGTCAGCAAAGCTAGGCGTGGCAACTAAGCTGGCAACCACTAATAATAAACTGTTTAATTTTTTCATTAATTTGCTCCATTAGGTACTAATACATCACGAGCGCCGTTATGGCCTGGCGAACTCACGATACCCGATGTTTCCATTTGTTCTACTAGTCGTGCTGCACGGTTATAGCCAACACGCAATTTACGTTGTACTGACGATACCGATACTTTGCCGGTTTCTATTACAAATGCGACTGCTTCGTCGTAAAGAGGGTCTGACTCTTCATCTGCATTTTCGCTTGCTTCACCAGGTAATAAAATATCTTCTGTTGCATCACCATTTAAAATTTCATCTACGTAGTTTGGTTTTCCACGTGCTTTCCAATCATTTACTACAGCGTGTACTTCATGGTCGTCTACAAATGCGCCATGAACACGTTCAGGTACGCTTGTGCCTGGCGGTAAATAAAGCATGTCACCCATACCTAATAGGTTTTCGGCGCCTTGCTGGTCGAGTATGGTACGCGAGTCTATTTTACTTGATACCTGAAACGCCATTCGTGTAGGTATATTGGCTTTAATTAAGCCGGTAATTACATCTACCGATGGGCGCTGTGTTGCAAGTACTAAGTGTATACCCGCCGCACGTGCTTTTTGCGCAATACGGGCAATGAGCTCTTCAACTTTTTTACCTACAATCATCATCATGTCGGCAAATTCGTCAATAACTACCACTATGCTTGGTAGTTTATCTAACTCATCAGGGCCTTCTTTCATGCCGTCGGTGTCTTTAAATAATGGGTCAAGAATCGGGTAACCCGCCTCTTTGGCCTCAAGTACTTTTTGGTTGTAACCTTTTAAGTTACGCACACCTAGCGCCGACATTAATTTATAGCGGCGCTCCATTTCACCTACACACCAACGCAGCGCGTTAGCCGCTTCTTTCATATCGGTAACTACTTCACACAATAAATGCGGAATACCTTCGTAAACTGAAAGCTCTAGCATTTTAGGGTCAATCATGATCATACGTACATCGTCAGGGCCCGATTTGTACAGCAAGCTTACTATCATGACATTAACGCCCACTGATTTACCCGAACCAGTTGTACCAGCAACGAGTAAGTGTGGCATTTTACCTAAATCAGCACACACCGGTTGCCCTGCAATATCTTTACCTAACACCATGGTCAATGGCGACGGGTTTTGCTCAAATTTAGGCGCGTTTATTACTTCTGACAAACGGACTATTTCACGGTGTTTATTAGGCAGCTCTATACCGATATATGTTTTACCCGGTATAACTTCAACTACGCGTACGCTGATAGCTGAAAGCGAACGGGCTAAATCTTTAGATAAGCCAGTAATTTTAGACACTTTTATACCTGGTGCTAAATCAAGCTCAAAACGGGTTACTACGGGCCCAGGGTAAACCCCTACTACAGTGGCTTGCACGTTAAAGTCGAGTAGTTTTGTTTCAACAAGACGCGATACCGTATCGAGCTCTTCTTGTGATATTGGGTTTTTAGCTTTATCTGGTCTATCGAGTAAATCAAGCGAAGGTAATGGCCCCGGCGGTGGCTCTTTATCAAGTAACTCTTCGAATTTTTCTTTTGCCGTTGGCGGTGGCTGATACGCAGGTTTTGGCTTAGGCATAGGCCTTGCTGGCGATACAACCGTTGTAACTGGTTTTTCAGGTTCAACGACTTGGCTTTGATCAAGCGCGTTAAGCGCAGCCTCTGTATCCATTGGCTCGTCATCTATGGCACTAAAGCCAATTTCTTGATCGAGTATATCGTCAAGCTCATCAAATGGGCTGTAGTCATCACTAATTTGTGGCTCACTAAACGTTGGCTGCTCTTTAGTAATGTCTTTTTGTTTGTTTTGTTTTTTATTGTTAGTCGGTGCTTGTTCAAATTCAGGTGAGTCATTTAGCTCGTTGTTTGTATCAAACGCGATTTCATCAAAACTTTCATCGTTAAACTGAGCATCAGCTTGTACTGCACTACCCGCAATACGTTCTCTATGCATCCAACCTTGTGCGTAGTCTTTAGTATAACGATAAAACCTAACAACTAAATCGCCCAACCAGTCTACAAACTCAACCCACGACACACCTGTTAATAGGGTTAAGCCGGCAAAAAAGAAGCACAATAATAATATAGTAGTGCCGGTAAAATTAAAGGCAGGCATCATTGCCGATGCAATCACATCACCCACTACCCCACCAGATGAAAAGTTATAAATATCATCAAAATTAATGCTGCTGATTGCGGTAGCTGACGTTATAAATAACGAAAAACCAATAACACGTAGTGCAAGCGTTGTGTAATCAAGCTGTAAAATTCGGTGAGGTTGTTTAAATAATAAATAGCCAAACAACTGAATTGCCGCAGGTACAAAGTACGCAAGCCAACCAAAGGTAAGTAGTAATATATCAGCTATCCACGCACCCGCAGCGCCCGTAATATTACTTACTTCGCTAAAGCTTGTTTGTGACCAAGCAGCATCTGCTGGATCAAAGCTGATTAGGGCACATAAAATGAAAATTGCCGCAAAGGTACTGATTATCAGCCCTGTTTCTAATAGTCTTTGCACACCGTTTAGGCGCATAGCTTCCTATCCCTCTTTATTATTCTATTTGCACTTGCTTAGCAGTCAAATACCTTAGCAGGAAATGCAATTTGATGCACTTTATCTTAGTTTGTATGGCCTGATTATGAACAAGTTTTTATTATTTAAGCGCAAAAATAATTATACCAACAGCTAAGCACGGCCGTTAAGCGATATAAGGGCGAATAATTACACCCTGCTCACCTTTTACCTCTTCCATTACTACATAAGTTCGGCTTTCACTTACGTTAGGAAGCTTTAAAAGTATATCGCCTAAAACACCTCGGTATTCTGACATATCATTTACTCGTGTTTTTAATAAAAAATCAAAATTACCCGACACCAAATGACACTCTATTATTTCTTCATGCTTTTTAACGGCTGCACTAAATTCGTCAAATACATCGGGTGAAGTTTTAGTAATAGTGACTTCTACATACACAGATAACCCCTGCCCAAGCTTGGCAGGATCGACCACAGCTTTGTAACCTAATATATAGCCTTCTCGTTCTAGCTTTTTTACTCGCTCCAGACAGGGCGTGGCGCTCAGGCCAACTCGTCGGGCCAGTTCTACATTAGAAAGGCGCCCATCGTGTTGTAATTCCATTAAAATTTTACGGTCAATTCTATCTAATAACTGATGCATATGCCCAACTAGTTTTTTATTCTGTTTATTTTTAATATTTAGATAATAACACTAGCCTAGCATTTAAAAAAGGTGAGACACACTGCCTTATCATGAATATAATAGTGGAAAATATAAATCCGTTCTTAATAAGGCAAATTTTATGATTATTGGTGTACCTAAAGAAATTAAAAACCATGAATACCGTGTAGGTATGGTTCCTGCGAGTGTTCGTGAATTAGTAAATCACGGCCACCAAGTGATTGTTGAAACAAATGCAGGTATGGGCATTGGTTTTACAAACGAAGACTATACTCAAGCTGGCGCTGAAATTTTAGCAACTGCGGCTGATGTTTTTGCAAAAGCAGACATGATCGTAAAAGTAAAAGAGCCACAAGCTGTTGAGCGTGCTATGCTACGTGAAGACCAAATCTTATTTACTTATCTTCACCTTGCACCAGATCTTCCACAAACTGAAGACCTTGTTAAAAGCAAAGCGATTTGTATCGCATACGAAACAGTAACAGATGCACGTGGCGGTTTACCTCTTCTTGCACCTATGAGTGAAGTTGCTGGCCGTATGTCTATTCAAGCTGGTGCACAAGCGCTTGAAAAATCTAACCACGGCCGTGGCATGCTACTTGGTGGCGTACCAGGTGTTGAAGCTGCAAAAGTTGTTGTAATCGGCGGCGGCATGGTTGGTCGCAGTGCTGCACAAATGGCTGTTGGCATGGGTGCAGACGTTGTTGTTCTTGATCGTAACATTGATGTTTTACGTGCACTAGATGCACAATTTGGTAATAAAGTAAAAGCTATTTACTCTACTGCTGATGCTCTTGAAAAACACGTACTAGAAGCAGATCTTGTAATTGGTGGCGTACTAATCCCTGGTGCAGCAGCACCTAAACTAGTAACAGCTGAACACATTAAAGCAATGAAGCCTGGCTCTGCAATTGTTGATGTTGCTATTGACCAAGGTGGTTGTATTGCAACATCTAAAGCAACTACACATGCTGATCCTACTTTTATTGTTGATGAAGTTGTTCACTACTGTGTTGCAAACATGCCTGGCGCTGTACCACGTACTTCTACGTTTGCACTTAACAATGCAACACTGCCTTTCATCATTAACCTTGCAAACAAAGGTTACAAAAAGGCACTACTTGATGACGCTCACTTCTTAGAAGGCTTAAACGTAATTAAAGGCCAAGTAACATACAAAGAAGTAGCAGAAGCGTTCAACATGGAATATGTTGACCCACGCACTGCAGTAGAAAACGCATAAGCATGTGTTTTACAGTTAGGTAAATCGTTACCTAACTATAAGCATTAAAAAAGCAGCTATTTAGCTGCTTTTTTTGTGTCTAAATTTTATGAATTAATTTATATAAAACGCTTAATTATAAAATCGACTTTTACACGTTTAGCCTGGCCAAGTAGTTTTTTAACCGGCTGCGGATAATCGTCCATTGTTTCTAAATCATTGGGGCCTGTTAAACGGCGACAATGTTTTAGTATTTCCTGCTTTTCGGTATCTATTGCTGGCATAATTGTTTGCTCAGCATCATCAATTAAAATACCGTTTTCAATATCAAGACCCCACGCACGAGGATTTAAGTTATGGCCGCTTAATAAATGCTTAGTGCGGTCAGAGCAAATACCTTTTAAATGAAACGAATTGCTTTCATCTTTCCACAAATACACATTTAAATTACCGTTATCGATATGACGTTTTTGCGATTTTACAAACTTGTGCAATATGGTTTCGTATAAATACGGCAATGCACCAATTTTGCTAAATGGTTCACTTGGCGGTAAATAAAAGTCATTTGCTGTTTTATCACCTACAACAATAGTTACGTGTTTACCTTGTTTTAATAACCGGCGCAAAGAGCGCATTAACGGTGCCGGAAAATTAAAATATGGCGTGTAAAGAACCAGCTCTTGCTCTGTAGTATCAAACAACGCTTTTATAATACGGTTTAACTCGTTGTTACGCCGACCTAGCCCTAAAAACAAACGCACACCTAACGGCTGTGTATTTTTTTGCTCTGCCGATTTATAACTTGCTGACTTTAAATCGCGCATTAATTGCTTTTGTTCAAGCTTAAAGTCAGTTAGGCGTTTAAGTGGACGAGAATCAATTCTTGGCACAGCAACAGAGCTAAGCAGCTGAGACTCAATAAAATCGACTACAGAGTCACACAGCTCGGTTTGTGTCACTAAAAAGTAGCGGTCGAGCCTGTAGCGCTCGTTATATTGTAAATACACATTATTTAAGCTTGCACCGCTGTAAAGTAAGGTATCGTCAATCACAAAACCTTTTAAGTGTAATACACCAAAGAGCTCTTTAGCTTTTACAGGTACACCGTGAACTTGTACGTTTGATTTAAATTTTTCTAAAAAGTCACAATATAAACTTGCGTTACCGTCTGATTTTTCGGCGCCAATAAGGCCGCGTTGCGCGCGATGAAAATCTACCAGCACTTTTATTTCAAGTGCAGGGTTTGCTAATGACACGCGATGAAGCGCTTCTAAAATTTCGCGCCCTGCTTCGTCGTCTTGTAAGTACAACGCTGTAATGTAAATTCGTTTTTTTGCATTAGCAATTAAACGTAGCAATTGCGTGCGGTAATCTTGCGCATTGGTTAAGACGTTAACGTCTTTTGAAGTCAACCCAAATGCGGGTTTTTCCTGCCAAAATAACATAGTTGCCTATTCGCTTAGGTCACATAATCTATCAGTGACAAATAAAATTAGGTAAAACATAACAAAAAAATTCAAGGTGGTCATGAATTAACGCTGTTTTGTTGCCTGTTAGTCTATTTATTGAGCTACTTTAACGTATTAACTGTAAAAGCACATAGTACTAGTACACAATACTGCACAGCTTTTAGATTTGCTGAAAAAAATAATCACGGAATTTGTTTACTTGTGCCTTGTTTTTCTTAGAATCGAAGCCATTAAGTTCAGAATTAAACGTTTAGGAAAAGATCATGACTGAAGCAAAACATTGTAAGTTACTTATTTTAGGCTCTGGCCCTGCTGGTTACACAGCCGCAGTGTACGCAGCCCGTGCAAATTTAAACCCAGTTTTAATTACAGGTATTCAACAAGGTGGCCAATTAACAACGACTACCGAAGTTGAGAACTGGCCTGGCGACGCACACGGCCTAACAGGTCCAGCGTTAATGGACCGTATGAAAGAGCACGCTGAACGCTTTGAAACTGAAATAGTTTTTGATCATATTAATAAAGTTGATATATCTAAACGCCCTTTCACGCTTACTGGCGATCAAGGCACTTACACATGTGACGCATTAATTATTGCAACTGGCGCGTCTGCTAAGTATTTAGGCTTAGAGTCTGAAACTAATTTCCAAGGCCGTGGGGTTTCGGCTTGTGCTACGTGTGATGGCTTTTTCTATAAAGGTCAAAAAGTGGCTGTAGTAGGCGGTGGTAATACAGCGGTTGAAGAAGCGCTTTACTTATCTAACATTGCTGATGAAGTTCATGTTATTCACCGTCGTGATAGTTTCCGCAGTGAAAAAATTCTTGCTGACCGTTTAGCTGAAAAAGCACAAAATGGTAATGTAGTATTACACTACAACCGTACTTTAGATGAAGTACTTGGCGATCAAATGGGTGTAACTGGCGTGCGTATCAAAGATGCACACTCAGACGCTACTGAAGAGCTTGATTTAGCGGGTGTATTTATTGCTATTGGCCATAAACCAAACACAGATATGTTTGAAGGCCAACTAGAAATGAATGACGGCTATTTAGTTGTTGAGTCTGGCCTTAACGGTAACGCTACTCAAACAAGCGTAGCAGGCGTTTTTGCTGCGGGTGATGTGTCTGACCATATTTACCGTCAAGCAATCACATCAGCGGGTACAGGCTGTATGGCAGCCCTTGATGCAGAGCGTTTCCTAGATAATCTGTAATCACACTAAACATCTATGAATGAAGCGACCCCAGTAATTGGACTGTACAATTACTGGGGTTTTTTATATGCAAATATAGTAGTGTAAATGCATTCTTTATGGCCATTTATCGACGTCAAACCAGATTTCACTTCTCGTGTTAGTGAAAAAACAAAAATATTTGGTATTAATCAGTTAGGTATTACATTTACTCGGTTCAAAAAGCGAATAAATTAGCGTAAGCCAGACTCTGCACAAAAAGACGCCCAAGCTGAAACATTCAATTTTAGCAGTGTTTTACAACCTAAAATTGGCATTACATGAACACTGTGCTCCACGCGCTGAGTTCGAATTATTATTTTAGATTTAAACTGTATGGCCGAAGTAAAGAAGCCAGAATACAATACCAAGATTGAAATCAGGCTAAAGTAGGCGAGTAGAAGTGACCCCAATTTTATAGAATCACTTTATTAGCATCTTTATTTTCCTTAAAAGCCATAATTACTTAGCGTCATGTTTACCTTCAAGAATTTCTTCTATAAATTTAGCGTTAAACGCCTCTAGATCTGCGGGGCTTCTACTTGTTACTAAGCCTCGATCAACACTTACTTCTTTGTCTACCCAGTTTGCGCCAGCGTTAATTAAATCGCTTTTAATACTTGGAAATGAAGTAACTGTGCGGTCGCGTAATTTATTTATCTCGGCGAGTAACCAAGGGGCATGACAAATAGCAGCTACGGGTTTATTTTTTTCTGCGCCAAAAAAACCGTCAATGAATGCTTTTGCATGTTTATCTTGGCGAAGAGAATCCGGATTAAATAAGCCACCAGGTAGCATTAAGGCGTCGTAGTCGCTGGCAGTTGCATCGGTTATAAATTTATCAACACTTACTTTATCGCCCCACTTGTCTTCGTCCCAACCGGTGATTTGACCCTCTTTAATAGATACTATATCAATATCCGCACCTGCATTTAACAAAGCATCTCGTGGAGATAATAGCTCACTTTGCTCAAAGCCATCGGTGGCTAAAATAGCAATTTTTTTGCCTTCTAAGCGCGTGCTGGTTTGTAATGTAGTCATTTAGATCTCCTTATAACATTTAATAAAGTGTTCGAATCACGTTATAAAAAGCATAAGGAATGCCAATTTTAAACCATTGAAAAATATAAATATTAATAAATAACATGACTAAAGCCATGTAAATCATTTAGAAGTTATGAATAATCTACATAAACCAAATACAACAAAGCTCTGATACTCAATGATTAAAATACCGAAGCTTTGCTTTTCGCATGAGCAAGTCCAGCGCCTACCACTTATGCTTGGCATTATGTTTATTCTTGTAGACGCACAACTTGTTGGCGTGATGGGCAAAACCCATAATTTTATATTTACTAGCCCGAAAAGAACTAAGTAAACCTATTCAAAGTAAATCTTTTAATGCTTTAGCAGGTTTGAATACAGCTTTATTAGCGCCTTCTATTTCTATAGCTTCGCCTGTCTGCGGATTACGCCCTGTCCGCGCTGGATAGTAACTTAACGCAAACGTACCAAAACCATTAATTTGCACTTGGTCGCCTTCAGAAAGCGATTTAATTATCACTTTTTGCAAGCTTGCAAGTGCAGCTTGGGTATCTTTTTTTGTAAGGTCACTGCTTTTAGCTATTTGGGCAACAAGCTCGGCTTTGTTCATTTTAGGCTCCTAAATGCACGCTTACTCAGGGTTTGTTAAGCGTAAGAATATGATGATGAATTAATAAAGCCACGCAGGCTAAGGCTTACAGGGCAACAAGTCAACCTTGTAGTTGCTTGGTGTTATGTGGTAAAAACTTCCCTGACTTCTTTTTGTATAATTTAGGTAGTATATGCACGCATTAATTGAATACATTCCGCTCATATTATTCTTTGCGGTATTTAAATTGGTTGATATTTACTGGGCAACGGGCCTTTTAATGGCAACCACACTTATCCAAGTTGCCTATAGCTACTTTAAACACGGTAACGTTCCTACCCGCCAGTGGATATTTTTTGGTATTGCTGCTGTATTTGGTTCGCTCACTTTAGTTTTTCATGATGAGCAGTATATAAAATGGAAAGCCACAATAATTTACGCCGGTTTAAGCTTAACCTTACTTGTGAGCCGTTATGTACTTAATAAAAACCTGGTTAAAAAAGCATTAAGCTCAATACTCGAAAACGCGAACGATTCAAAACTAGAAATTAAAGTGCCAGAGCCTCTATGGAACAAACTTAATTTAATGTGGGTTGCCATAACAGCCGGTATTGCGGTGCTCAATATTTACATTGCTTATAACTTTTCACTCGATTTTTGGGTTAACTTTAAAGTGTTTGGCTTGATGGGCATTACGTTTGTGAGTATTTTTGCCACTATTATTGCTTTATACAAATACCTACCTGACGAAGAAGAACCTGCTAAGTAAGTTTCTATCGTCATAAAAATGTCGTCTTTGCTTGTTAGTTTGTAAAAAAACGCAATCAGAGACGACCTTGAACGCCAATCAATACCGCTGGTTTGAATTTACCCTCATTTTTATAACGTTGCCTTTAATAGGTTTTTCGTTACGCGATTATTTAGCTAACTGGCTTATTCCCGCGTTAATAATTTTAATGAGTGTTTGTTGTATGTTGCTGCTTAGCGATCCGCACTTTAAACGCTTTAGACTCACAAGTCTTGGGCAGTTCTCTGCTGTTAAAAAGCGAATATTTAGCTTCTTTTTTCTAGGAGCCCTGTTCTCGGGTATGTTTTACGGCATTATCCACCAAGGAAACTGGTTTACCCTGCCCCTAAACTCTTTTAACGACTGGCTACTTTTGATTTTGCTGTATCCGCTACTTTCAGTATTACCACAAGAACTAATATTTAGAACCTACTTTTTCCATCGCTATAAACGCATTATGCCTAAAAAAGGGGTTCGTATAATTGTTAGTACCACTGTGTTTGCGCTTGCGCATATGGTGTATGCAAATTGGATTGCGGTAGGACTAGCATTTTTAGGCGGGTTACTCTTTTCGTATACCTATGCACAAAGCCGCTCAACGTTTGTATGTGTTATAGAGCATAGTTTTTGGGGCATTTGGATGTTTACACTTGGTATTGGTAGCTACCTTGATTCAGGCTCCTTGAATTAAAAAAGCCGCGATAAACGCGGCTTAACAATTTAATATTTGCCTTAGAATCCAAATATTTTCAGCTCGAAAAATTTAGTCGCTATAGTGTTGACCAAAATCAGTAACAAAATAATAGGGATAAATGTTGAAAGAGAAAAATTAACGTATTTTTCCATAAAACTACCCGCATAATTGGGTGATCCTAAACTTAACTCTTGTGTTAATCGTACTTTTTTCCAGCGGTACATTACAAATAAACATACCATTAGACCATTAAGCGGTAAAATGGTGTCGTAAAACACATCAACAATAATATCAAAAAAGCTCTTGTTTACGCCCCCATAACTGGTGAATGAAGTAAGGCTATCAATCATACCAAATGAAGCTGTACACATTATGGTCAAAATACCTGTAACGACCGTTAAAATACCAAGTGCTTTTTTACGACTAATACCTTTACGGTCACTGAGAGTTGCAGTCGGCACCTCAACAATAGAAACAAGCGATGTAATTGCAGCAAAGAATACTAATAAGAAAAACGAAAACGCCACAATTGATGCACCAACATAACCAATATCATTTTGCAGGGCTAATAAAATTTTAGGTAAATACACAAATATCATAGATACAGATGAATCTGAAAGTGAAGCTGGGTCTGTATTAGGGTCAAAGCTAAATATAGCAGGAAGTACCATTAAACCTGCCACAAATGCAACAAGTGAGTCTGTAATTGCGACCATTTTGGCGCTTCCTACTATGTCGTCTTTTTTAGAGATATAGGATGCGTAGGTCATTAATATACCCATACCTAGAGATAATGAGAAAAAAGCTTGGCTTAACGCACCATTAAGAACACTAGCACTCATTTTTGAAAAGTCAGGTACAACGTAATACTCAACCCCAGCCATTGCATTATCTAAAGTTAGTACATAAACAACTAAAGCAAGTAGCATAACAAGTAGCGCTGGCATTATAAATTTAGCTGCTTTTTCAATACCTTGTTTAACACCACCTAACAATATTAAGTTTACCAATATAACAACTACCGCCATGTATCCAAATACAGTATAGCTATTGATAAAGCTACCAAAGTGAGCCGGTTGAGCAAGTAAGTCTAAATTACCCAATGCCGTTTGGGTTAAGTACCCAAAAATCCAAACCGTGATCACCATATAAAAAACAGCAATCATGAAAGGCGTTAACACGGCTAAAAAGCCGGCAAACTTCCATTTTTTATCGTTATCAGCCAAAATTTTGTAAGCGCCTAAAGGATCTTTTTGCGCTTTACGCCCCATTGCCATTTCGGCCATCATCACTGGTAAACAGATAAATGCGACAAACAAAGCGTAGACGAGTAAAAATGCGCCGCCACCATTTTTTGTTGCAGAAACAGGAAAACCAACTAAATTACCTATGCCAACTGCAGACCCTGCAGCTGCTAATATAAATCCGAGGCGGGAACTAAAGTGCTCTCTATTTTCGCTCATGCGTTAACCTTGTTATTATTTATGTTATCCAAGCGACTCTACCAGTGTTACACCGCGCTTTTCAAGCAATTGCAGCGTAAAAAATAATTCTTGGTGTAAACCTGTGTAAATACGCTTTTAATTCACCAGCTATCAACGCTGTGGTATTATTTGATTAAACAAATTTAACAAAATTATGAGATTTATTATGTTGTACATGATTTACTCAACTGACGTTGAAAACAGCCTAGAGCTTAGAACAGCAGCTCGTCCTGCCCATTTAGCGCGCTTACATGAGCTTGATGAACAAAATCGTTTATTTACAGCAGGCCCTTTACCTGCGATTGATAGCGAAGACCCACAAGATGCTGGTTTTACAGGTTCTTTAGTTATTGCAGAATTTGGATCTTTAGAAGAGGCGCGTGAATGGGCTGCTGCTGACCCATACGTTGCTGGCGGTGTTTATGAAAATTCAGTAGTTAAACCGTTTAAAAAAGTGTTACCCGCTTAATTGTGATATGCCCTGAGGTCAGTTGCTTCTTACAATTCAGGGTTTGTTCACAGGATTTTAATTAAAATTGCACGAGTAAAACTAAATTAAACGTTTTTACTTGAATTTTAGTAACTTAGTTAATTAAACTAGGTGGGTCTGGTCTAGGAGTTTCCGTCATGCGCGTATTATTAAGCCTAAGTTTAATTGCTTGTATTAGCTTTGCTAATTTTGCTCAAGCAGCTACAACGAGTACAAAAACAGTAAAAGCTGAGGTAAGCAAAAAGAAAGCTGTAATACTTGCTAAACAATCCATAGACGGTAAAACCCTTAAAATTACTGATAAAACAGATTTTTATACCGTACGAATACTCAAATCTGACGGCCACGTCGTTGATTTACATATAAATAAAAAAACCGGCGAAGTGAAAAAGGATTAACAAATGCGAATTTTAGTTATAGAAGACGATTTACATTTAGCAGATAACCTACGTAACGCACTAGAAAAAGAGCGTTATAGTGTGGATTTATGCCACGATGGTGAAGCAGGTCTTTTCCACATTACAGAGTACCCGCTTGATATGGCCGTAGTTGATTTAGGTTTACCTAAAATAGACGGTATTGAGCTAATTAATAAAGCACGTGCGCAAGGTATAACAATCCCTATTTTAATCTTAACAGCCCGTGACCGTTGGCAAGATAAAGTTGAAGGATTAGATGCCGGTGCCGATGATTACTTAACTAAGCCATTTCATGTTGAAGAATTAATAGCACGTTGTAATGCGTTAATTCGTCGAAGTGCAGGTAAAGCAAACCCAGAAATGACTGCTGGACCTATCAAAATTCATACACGCTCACAGCAAGTATGGGTTGATGATAAAGAGCTTAGCTTGACAGCGTACGAGTACAAAGTACTTGAATACTTAATGGTTAACCCTCAAAAAGTGATTTCTAAATCAGAGCTTACTGAACACATATACGATCAAGATTTCGATCTTGACTCGAATGTAATTGAAGTATTTGTACTTCGCTTACGCAAAAAACTTGACCCTGAAGGCACATTAAACCCAGTAGAAACACTACGCGGGCGTGGTTACAGGCTTAAAAGTCAGTGGTAGCACCTCAAATATCGCTAAAAATAAGACAAGGATTTATCCTTGTCTTTGTTTTATTAATCGCACTGCCCATATTATTTTACTCAATTGGTAAAGCGTATTACGCTTCATTAGTTGATGCGACAGAAAAAACCCTCGAAGCACAGCTCTACTCTTTAATCTCTGAAGTGGACTTCACAGAGCATGGTATTATTATGCCAAGCACTATTCTCGCGCCAGAACTCAACAGATTAAATTCAGATACCTACGCTATGATTTACCGTGACAATGATCCTATTTGGCATTCTGAGTCGGCGGTTAATGTTAACTTTGTTCCCCAGCAAATAGAGACTAAGGCAGGTGCCGCTGATTTTCGCCGCGTAGAATATAAAAATACAGTGTATTGGCAACTGAGCCTTACTGTCATTCTTAATAACATTGACCAATCTGAACAAGCCCGCTTTATATTAGTAAAACGAAATGATGCACTACTTAGATTAATGGATGGTTTTAAGCAAACCTTGGTTGATTGGATGTTCATTATGGGTATTGCAATCGCTGGGCTTATGGCGATTGGATTTATTTGGAGTGCACGACCGCTGCAGCGCCTCGATAAAGAGATAAAAGCAATTGAATCGGGCGATATCCAAGAAATTAAAGGGCTCTACCCTGTTGAATTACAAACAATAAAGTCAGACCTTAATTTATTACTTGAGTCGCAACAACGTCAAAAAGAACGCTACAGAGCGTCATTAAGTGACCTTGCACATGCGCTTAAAACACCACTTGCAGTTTTAAAATCAAGCCCGCTTGCAAACGATGCAGATGCACAAGAACAATTAGACCGAATTAATGTGATGATCGAGCATCAGTTAAAACGTGCTGCTACTGGCGCATCAGACACATGGAAAAAACAAACGCCGCTTAAGCCTGTGGTTGACTCTATTTTAAGTGCTATGGCCAAAGTTTATCGTGATAAAGATATTATATTTAATTGCACTGTAACCGAAAAAGACTACTTTTTGGGTGATCAAACCGATTTAATGGAGCTACTTGGTAACTTAATTGATAACGCCTGTAAAGCGTGTCGCTCACAAGTTGAAGTACAAGTGATTCAAGCTAAAACGCTATGTATAGGTATAAGTGACGACGGCCCAGGTGTGCCTGAGGATAAACGTGAATCCCTTCTTACACGAGGCACTCGCCTTGATACATACGAAAGTGGGCACGGCGTAGGCATGGCAATTGTATCTGATTTAGTTAAGTCGTATCACGGGACGCTTACTATCACTAAATCTGATAATTTAGGTGGTGCGCAATTTATTTTAGAGTTTAATTATAATGACAAAAAATAATGCTTTTACCAAATTAACAGTAAGTATGCTTTTAATTGCAAGCCAATACAGCCTTGCGGACGACACCTGCACATTAGCAGCAAACGCAAGCACTGACGAAGCTAAGCGATACATTCAGTGCCTTGACACCGAACTTGAAAGAGCAAAGCAAGTGCAAGGCACTTGGATACAAAAGCGTAAATATGAGCTGGGACAGATAGAGGACTCAACAGGCAATACACAAGTGTTGCCTTTATTTAAAAGAAGTATTTTTGATCACGAAAAATATGTAGAAAGCAGCTGTCAGTGGCGCTATTTACTAGAACTTCCAAATGTTACTACAGCAGCGATAAACTATAAGCAGTGTGAAATTCAATTAGCACATCAGTTTACTGACATTTTAAAAACGCCAGTAAACTAGTAATTTAACTAACTCAATCTCGCTCTATTTTTTCGCCACTGCCTAACATGGTGGCAACCCACTTGCCTTCTTCACTTGCTTCTAATGCAATTTTAACAATCATTGTTAGTGGCACTGATAGCAACATACCTACAGTGCCAAGCAACCATCCCCAAAATATTAATGATAAAAATACCACTAAAGTAGAAAGCCCAAGTCCCTTACCCATAAATTTAGGCTCTATGATATTACCCATCACTGTATTTATAGTTAAGTAGCCTGCCCCAACAAGCCCAGCAACTAAAGGACCTTGCGTTATTAAGGCAAGCAGTACGGCTGGCACTGCAGCAATAATAGAACCAATATTAGGAATGTAATTAAACATAAATGCTAATACACCCCACAATACAAAGTAATCTACATCTAAAATCCATAAATAAAACGCAGCTATAGTCCCCGTGCCCAAGCTGACTAGTGTTTTGATAGCCAAGTATGAGTTTATAGATTCTAAAAAGCGGTCAATCTGCTTCATTTTGTTGTCAGGGTCTTTAAGTGCCGCATGAATTTTGTTTCGCAGCATTGGCCCTTCAAACAACATAAAAACAACGGTTAATATAATCAAAAACATATTAGCCATTACGCCACCTAAACCAGTGAGCATATTAGTGGCTACATCAACCATTTTACCTGGGTCGAACATAGAAATAATCTGATCTTTGTTAATTAAAATATTGTACTGCGAAGCTAAGTCTACTAACCATACAAAATCTTCTTGAAGCTTTGCTTTGTATTGAGGTAATTGCTGCGAAAAGTCATTAACTGATTGCCCAACAAGGCCACCCAAACTAACACCTAAACCAACTATAATAAGTACAACCAGCATTACTGCTATACTTTTAGGTATGCCGTAACGTGCAAAAAATTTAATTAATGGATTACAAACAATGGCAATGAATGCCGCTAAAATAAAGGGAATAATAATTACGCTTGCTGATTTAATCCCTGCAAGTACGACTACTAAGGCTGCAAAAACTATCAAGCTTTTATTTACGCCAGTTAAACTTGCCAATTTATTAATCCTTTTATTAAAAATAAGGCTTTAGTGTAAGGCAAAAGCCAATTAAATGAAATATTTACCAAGTGATCATAAAAGTGAGCTTTACGTACAAAGTTAGATAACTAACAACTTGTTATTATTATTAAACATAATGTGAGTCTATATATTTAAAACAGTCTATTATTTATAAAATCTGCGTTTAGCTGTGATTATCACTTGAGATGGATTTTTTATTTAACCTAAATTCTGGTTAAGAGATTTACTAACATATTGAATCATTTTGATATTTAAATTTATTTTCTCGAGCAAGAGGTTTTCAGCTAAGGCGAGGCGAATTTATATGTCAATAGCTGGTCTATCTCCAGTAAATTTAGCGCAATTAGCGTCAAAAATAGCAGCTATAGATAAGTTTATTATCGCAATTTCAGGCTGATTCTCGTTCATAATAGTCACTGACCACACATTTTACTTGAGGTTTACTATGCATATATTTATTACCGGCGCTACAGGGCTAATAGGCAAACATTTATGCCCTTTTTTACTGCATCACAACACGGTGACCGTGCTTAGCCGTAATCCTACCAAAGCAAATGTACTGTTAAGCCATAAAGTAAACGCTGTAAGTGCTATTAACGAGGTCGACTTTAATACCGTTGATGTTGTAATAAACCTTGCGGGCGAGCCCATTGTTAATAAGCGCTGGAGCAATAAGCAAAAACAAATAATTCGAGATAGCCGCCTTATTATCACAGAGCAAATCTCAAGCGCTATTAAAGCGTGCTCTACTCCACCACACACGTTTATATCTGGCAGCGCTATAGGCTTTTATGGCCGTCAAGGCAATAAGGTCATCGACGAAAGTTTTAATGAACCGCATAATGAATTTGCGCACACCTTGTGTAAAGATTGGGAAAACGCAGCGCTTGTAGCTCAATCAGAGCAAACTCGTGTGTGCTTATTAAGAACTGGTATTGTGTTATCAATAAAAGGAGGGGCACTTGCCAAAATGTTACCTGCGTTTAAGCTATGTCTAGGCGGCCCTATCGCAAGTGGTGAACAAGGTATGTCGTGGATACACATTGATGATATGACACAGCTCATATTGTTTATAATAAAGCACAACGAAATATCGGGGCCTGTAAACGCAACAGCCCCTACCCCTGTTAGCAACGCTCAATTTAGTAAATGCTTAGGAGAAGCTCTATCACGCCCGGCATTTATGCCTATGCCCGCCTTTGTGCTTAAAACGTTAATGGGCGAAATGTCTGATTTGCTCACAACGGGTCAGTTTGTAAAGCCTACTAAGCTTCAAGAACATCATTATCGTTTTCATCATACCGATATAAAATCGGCTTTAGAGAGTTTGGTTTAGCGCACGTTAATATACACAGGGTTAGTATGGCAATTAAATAAAGCGGTACTTTTACCCTTGTTGACCTTTTTTAGTTAATACATAATAATTAGATAGTTATAACATTAGTATCCATTACCAATAAAGAGAGCTAAACGTGTTACATCTCCCTACTGTGATTTGCCTCTCTTTTATCCTTAACGTCATAATAGGTATATTCTTTTTATCTGTTTATAAATATAAAGACCAATCTGCATTTTTATTATTTAGCCTAGCTTGCTTTTCCTTTGCTACTGCAGAAGTACTTGCGAGTATTCGAATTTATATAGAACTTCATTTTGTAACTCACTATTTAGCAAACATTTTTATTATTTTAAGCCCACTCCTAATAACTATAGGACTGATAAAATATAAAAATGTACAAAATACCAGCTTAACGCCCTTGTACTGTATTTTAGGTTTTTCTGCATTTTTTTTATTGGCTATCTACCCTTATGATGCTGCAAAAATGCTGACGAGCTTAATTATTTCGGGTCTATTTTTTTACTCAGGTTATTTAATTAAAAGTATGATTTTTGTCGCTAAAATCCACAAGAAGGCACTAACTACTTGTTTTTTAGTACACAGCGGAGTTATGATTTTACAAGTAGCAGTACTATCAATACCCGTTCTTAGTAGAAACATAGTTGATATAACCGCTCCCTTACAAGCAATCCTGATCAGTCATTTAATATTAGCAACTCTGAGTGCACTTCTTCTTCCGTTTTTACTATTTTCAAACACTGAATACACGCTTTCAAACCTAGCTAATACTGACTCGCTAACTCAGCTTTTCAATAGACGAGGCTTTTTTAATAAAGCCAAAGAGTCACTTAATCATCTAAGTAATAAGGGTAAAAGCGTTAGTATAATTATTTTAGATATTGATTTTTTTAAGCGGGTGAATGATAAATATGGCCACGATACAGGTGATCATGCAATTAAATGGATCGCCCAAAGTATTAAAGAACAATTTATGAACGCAGGCATTAGCGCTAGAATAGGCGGAGAGGAATTTGCAATTCTACTGCCTGATTATACGTTAAATGCAGCAAGGGAATCAGCAGAGTATTTACGCGAAAATATATCCAAACAGCCTTTTTATTATCAAGGCACTTATATAAACCTTTCTGTTAGTGCTGGTGTAAGCTCTACAATAAACGGCAAAATGAGCATAAAGGATTTGCTCTCATTAGCGGATAAACGACTCTACCTCGCTAAAGAAACAGGCAGAGATAAAGTAGTTACCCTAGATGAAAGACAGTTGTTATTACAAAACTAAATTATCATTTCTTAAATTTATCTATCGCATAAAAAAGCCCTTCAGTAGAAGGGCTTAAACACAATATCGCTTTATCTAAAAGCTTTAATTACTTACAAGAGAGTGTTGCGCCATTAGCTTTATTAGGCAAAAACTGTATATTTGCAACTGATACCGAAGCCTTAGCGTTGCTATGTAAGCTAAATGGGCTGGTTAAGCTTGCAAAGTTAACGCCCTTATCAGCATAACAACCTAAATCGACAGAAACTGTTTGCCATTTATTAATAACAGTTTTGTCTACTATTTTTGCTAAATCAATGCCTGCGCCACATGCACCTGAACATGACATTGCTAAATCAACAGGGCCAGTTAGAGCCTCATTTAATTTTATGTCAAAGCTGATAACCGCATCGGCTTCTAAGTAGGCAATAGTGTCTTCTGCAAAACTAGTCACTATTTCTGCACTGGCTTTTTCAGTACCACTAAAGTTAAATTGACGTGCATCCTCTTGGACTGTTTTATCTTCAGTGCGGTATTTGATTGCGCCAAACTCGTGTGTGCTGCTCGATACATCTAAAAGTTCATCGCCCGATTTAAGTAGTAATCTCCATGGAGCTATTGGCGCACCCACTAAAATGTCCATGCTGGTAAGTGCAGAGTTGTCTAATTTAGAGTCCTCATCTAGGTTGTCAGCCAGTACATTTTTATCACCATATGTTAAACCAAAGCCATACGGTAATAATGGGCTGTAATCTTCATCACCTTTATTAACGGTGCTTTGCACAGCCGATTTAGGCCAAGAAAATGACAACTTACCTTTAAAGTTATGTTGGGTCGCCCCATCTTTAGTTTTTAATATTACATCAGCAATACCTGCGCCCTCGGTACCTGGTAACCAGGCGGCGACAAACGCATCAGACGCATTTAGCTCACTATTAACCCACATAGGGCGCCCCGATATAAATACAGAAACAACTGGGATCCCTTTTGCTTTTAATGACTTTAAAAGTGCTAAAGATTTTTTATTACCGCGTTCAAATTCTAAATTATCTCTATCGCCATGCCCTTCGGCGTATGGCTCTTCGCCAAATACAACAATGGCAACATCTGGACGTTGCTCAAACGTACCATCAGCACTTAATATCGCTTTACCACCAGCGACTGAAATTTGCTCTTCAAGTCCTTTGTAAATTGACGTTGCACCAGGGAAATCAGCATTTTTATTATTAGTCCCTTGCCAAGTAATACTCCACCCGCCCGACTGCTTGCCTATGTTATCGGCACCATAGCCTGCAACCAGTACAGTTTGGTTGGCAGCAAGTGGTAAAATATTGTTTTTATTTTTGAGTAATACCAACGACTCACGGACCGCTTGACGAGCAACTTCACGATGCTCCTGTGCACCAATTAACTCTGTTTTACCCGAAAACTGACGCTTAGCAGGGCTTGGCTTATCAAATAAACCTGCGCGTAATTTAACGCGTAAAATCCTTGCTACCGCATCATCAATGCGCGACATACTGATTTCGCCAGATTTAACTTGTGCAATTGTGTTCTCGTACAAAGGCTTCCAAGCACCTGTTGGTACCATAAAAATATCCAGCCCTGCATTAACTGCTTGCGCACAGCTTTCGTTTGTACAGCCTTCAATTTGACCATGACCATTCCAGTCACCAACAACAAAGCCATCAAAACCCATACGTGTTTTAAGAACGTCAGTTAATAAGTATTTATTACCGTGGTTTTTAACGCCGTTCCAGCTATTAAAAGACGCCATTACAGATTGGCTACCTGCCGATAACCCACCAACGTAACCTTGGGCGTGTATATCAAACAAATCTTGTTCGCTGTCGATATTATTACCTTGGTCATCGCCATCTACTGTACCGCCATCACCTAAAAAGTGCTTAACGGTACTAATTACACGCTTATCACTTAAAAAGTCGCCATCGGCTTTGCCTTGTAAACCATTTACAATAGCAGCAGAGTAATCACGTACTATTTGAGGATCTTCAGAGTATCCTTCGTACGTTCTTCCCCAGCGATCATCACGAACAACAGCAACGGTAGGAGCAAAAACCCAATCAATACCGGTTGCCATTACTTCTACAGCGGTGATAGATGCTATTTGCTCTATTAATTCAGGGTTATTAGCCGCACCTAAACCAATGTTATGCGGAAATAAGGTCGCGCCAATAACATTGTTATGACCATGTACAGCATCGGTGCCCCACATTGTCGGAATACTAGTGCCATCAAGCGAGTCATCTACAGAGGCTTGGTAAAAACTCTCTGCCAATCCAACCCAGTCCATAGGTGTTGCATGTTTGTCGCCATTAGGAAATGCACCACCACCGTTAAGGTATGAACCAAAGCCGTATTTGCGCATGTCTTCAACGGTAATATCGCGAATTTCTGGTTGAATCATTTGAGCTACTTTTTGCTCAAGCGTCATCGTTTTTAAATAATCCGCTATTTTGGCTTCAATTGCTGGGTCTTGCTTTACGGCAATATTAAGTTTTGGCCAAATTTGCTCTGTTTTAGATAACGCATTATTAGTTTCAGGGGTTGTTGTCGCGTCATTTGAACAAGCCGATAAACTACCTAGTGATGCAATTAATGTTGCAAGTGCTATTTTATTTAGTATAAAAGGGGGTTTCATTATAGAGTCTCCTGAGCTTGAACTGGTTTGCTTCCGCTTAAACCATAAAACACGATAAATATGTAACATAAAATAGGTAAAACATACGAAAGTTGAACACCCACACTATCAGCAAGCGCACCTTGTAAAAGCGGCACTATTGCCCCTCCTACAATCGCCAAACATAAAATACCAGAGCCCTGCGCGGTATGCTTACCAAGCCCATTCAACGCTAAACTAAAAATAGTGGGGAACATAATAGAATTGAATAAGCCAACCAATAGTATTGACCACATGGCTAATTGGCCCGATGTGCTCATAGCTATAACCACTAAAATGATAGCCATGGTTGCGTTAAAGCCAAGTACTTTACCAGCGGGTAATTTTTGCATTACAGCAGCACCAATAAAACGCCCAACCATAGCGCCACCAAAATAATAAGTAATGTAATGAGCAGCAACATGCTCTTTTAAACCGGCAATATTTTCTAGTGCTAAAAAGCTTACTAAAAAGCTACCAATCGCCACCTCTGCACCTACATACGTAAAAATTCCCACAGCACCGAGCGTAAGGTGGCGGTATTGCCATGCACTGCCCTCAATAGTATTTGATTTTTCAGCGGCTTCTTTTTGCTCACTCATTATGTCTGGCAATTTAAGCCATGCAAAAATACCGGCTAATAAGATAAGCATGCCTGCTAAAAGTAAATAAGGAAGTTGTACCGACTCTGCATTTTGCGCAGGCGTTAAAAAAGCTTCAGACGCCGAATCTAATATTAAGAAAGCACCAAACGTTGGAGCAACTGTAGTACCTAGCGCGTTAAACGCTTGTGTAAGCGTTAAACGAGATGATGCTGTTTTAGGTGAGCCTAATAAACTAACGTAAGGGTTAGCAGATACTTGCAGTAATGTTATGCCGCTTGCTAATACAAACAGGGCAAACAAAAATACCGGATAATTGTGCATAGCGGCTGCGGGATAAAAAAGCACGCACCCTAACGCCGCAATTAACAGTCCAACTACTATTCCTTTTTTATAACCAAGCTTTTTAACAATATACCCACTAGGTAAAGACATTAAAAAATAAGCGCCAAAAAAGCAAAATTGCACAAGCATGGCTTGCACATACGTTAAATCAAAAACCGCTTTTAAATGCGGGATCAAAATATCATTTAAACAGGTAATAAAACCCCACATAAAAAACAGTGAGGTTAAAGAAGTAAGTGCAAAACCATAGTTTTTATCTTGGTAATTTTGCGACTGTGTGTGTGATGTCAGTGGTGCTGAACTAGCCATGTGCTCTCCGCAATTTATTATTATAAATTGATCTTCAGACCATTATTAATAAAAACCCCGCTAGGGCACAGTATTAAAGAGTTGACCTGAAGATTAATTAACATTAACCTTAAAATGTAAGCGCTTTCACGGCTAATTAAATACGAACATGTTACATATTTCAACAACTTTTATTTTTATTAATGTGTTGTAGCCGCCGAAAAGCAATAAATAAAAGCGTTAAGTGTGCAATTTAGATCTCAAAAAGGTTTGTAACTAATGACAAAAATATCATTACCATCTCATTCACCTCTATTAACAAAAGAATTTGTTTATGGTGTCGCTACTGCATCATTTCAAATAGAAGGAGGTTATGAGCACCGCTTACCATGTATTTGGGATACATTTTGCGACACGAAAGGTAAAATTGCTGACAACTCGAATGGTCATATAGCCTGCGATCACTATAACAATTGGCAACAAGATATTGATTTAATCGAGTCATTAGGCGTAGATGCATACAGGCTTTCAATATCGTGGCCACGTGTTATTACGCGCTCAGGCAAACTTAATCCAGAAGGCGTTAAATTTTATACTGATATACTCGATGAACTAAATCGTCGGAATATAAAAGCCTTTGTAACACTTTACCATTGGGACTTACCACAGCATCTAGAAGATGAAGGTGGCTGGCTTAACAGACAAACAGCTTACGCATTTGAGCGATATGTTGAGTTAATTACCACCGCATTCGGAACGCGTGTATTTTCGTACGCTACATTAAATGAACCATTTTGTAGTGCTTTTTTAGGTTACGAAATTGGTATACATGCACCGGGTTTAGTAGGTAAACAATACGGTAAAAAAGCAGCACATCATTTATTACTTGCTCATGGTTTAGCTATGAAAGTACTTAATAAAACATCGCCTAGCACACAAAATGGCATAGTGCTTAATTTTACCCCGGCCTACCCGCTTACAGACTCGCAAGCAGATATAGACAGTGCCAAATACGCTGATGACTATTTTAATCAGTGGTACATGAAGCCGATTATGGATGGAGAATATCCAGACATAATAAACCAATTACCTAAAGATCATTTACCTGAGATACACCCAGGTGACATGGCATTAATTTCGCAGTCTATCGATTATTTAGGCATTAACTTTTATACTCGCCAAGTATATAAAGCACACCCTACTCAAATATATGAAGCAATAGCACCAAATGGTCCGCTTACTGATATGGGCTGGGAAATTTACCCGCAATCATTCACTGAATTACTTGTTGATTTACATAAAACGTACACGTTACCACCAATGTATATAACAGAAAATGGTGCTGCCATGCCAGATACCATAAATAATGGGGTGGTAAACGATCAAGACAGACTTAACTACTACAACATGCATTTAAATGCTGTTCATAATGCAACCGAGCAAGGGGTCAAAATTATTGGTTACTTTGCATGGAGTTTAATGGATAATTTTGAATGGGCTGAAGGGTATTTAAAACGCTTTGGCATAGTATACGTTGATTATGAAACCCAACAACGTACTATTAAAGCAAGTGGCCACGCTTATAAATCACTTATTTCTAATCGATAAAATAAAAATAAAGCGGATAAAATCAACATGGTAAGTGTAAAAGAAAAAATAGCATATGGCCTTGGCGATACCGCCAGCAATATTATTTTTCAAACGGTTATGATGTTTTTAATGCTCTACTACACTGATGTAGTTGGGCTCTCGCCTGCGGTTGTAGGCACCATGTTTTTAGCAGTGCGTATTTTTGATGCCGTAACCGACCCCGTTATGGGTAACCTTGCCGACAAAACGCATACACGATGGGGGCATTTTCGTCCCTATTTATTATGGCTCGCCCTGCCTTTTGCCATTATTAGTATTTTGGCGTTTACCACTCCCGATTTAAAAGGCAATGATAAAATAATCTATGCTTTTACAACTTATACGTTACTTATGGTGGCATATACCGCTATAAATATTCCTTATTGCGCCCTAGGCGGTGTACTTACAAGCGATGCAAAAGAGCGCGTTACAATTCAGTCATATCGTTTTGTATTTGGCATGTTAGGCGGTGTTATTGTCGCAGGCTGTACCATGCCAATGGTTGACTATTTTGGCCAAGGCGATGCGGCTAAAGGCTATCAATACACCATGACCGCCATGAGTGTGTTAGGCCTTTTACTTTTTTTACTGTGTTTTTTTGGTACTAAAGAGCGAATACAGCAGCCAAAAGATCAGAACATTCCTTTTATAAAAAGTATTAAAGCACTAGTTAAAAACGATCAGTGGCGTACTCTGTGCCTTGCCGCATTTTTTTTACTAACCGGTCAAGTGTTAAGGCTTACCCTTGCCGTTTACTACGTAAAATATTATTTAGGCCGCGACGATTTAATTACCCTATTTATGACCTTAGGTGTTGCAGCTAGCATGCTTGGCTGTGCATTAGCACAACCTCTGGCAAAGCGTTTTTGTAAAATAAAAGCTTATATTAGCTTACAACTCATTGCCGCTGCTATTTGTGGGTTTAGTTACTTTATTAGTAAAGACTCTTTAGTACTGGCATTTACAGCCTTTATTTTATGGAAGTTCTTTTTAGACATGGCCACGCCTTTATTATGGGCAAAAATGGCCGACACCATAGATTATGGGCATAAAAAAACGGGAATACGCATAACAGGCTTAGTGTATTCCGGCGTAATATTTTTTATAAAAATGGGCGTCGCTGTTGGTGGTGCAATTGCAGGATGGCTACTGTCTTTTTACAGCTATCAGGCAGATGTAACACAAACCATTGATACTCAAAATGGTATTTTACTTTCGTTTACCGTGCTTCCAGCCTTTGGCTCGTTATTTGTAGCGTTTGTTATGCGTAAATATACGCTCAGTAACACACAGGTCGAGTCTATTCAGGCATCGCTGAAAACTAGTACTAGTTAACATTTTACGGGTGCGCTATTATTTGGCCGCCAAAATAAAGGATATAAGTGAGTTAACAATAACATGGCCACAATTTATGAAGTGTCAGAACTTGCAGGGGTATCATTAGCGACTGTTTCACGAGTCATGAATAAAAATACCCGCGTAAGTGAAAAAACCACTAAAAAAGTACTCGATGCTATGCAGCAGCTTGGTTACAAGCCTAATTCTATTGCGCAATCGCTTGCTTCTAACCGCACTAATAGTGTGGGCATTTTGGTTTCAGAACTACATGGCCCTTTCTTTGCGCAAATGATGGCAGGAATAGAATCTGCACTTAGAGCTGCCGGAAAGCACGTCATTATTACCACAGGCCACAGTGAAGACGATAAAGAAAAAGACGGTATTGAATTTTTAATTAGCCGTAAGTGCGATGCGCTTATATTACATGTAGAGTCAGTATCTGACGAATACCTTATTGAACTCAGTAAAGGCAGCACGCCTATTTACTTAATTAACCGCTACTTAGATGAGCTTAAAGACAACTGTATTAGCCTTGATAACGAACTGGGTGGCTACTTAGCGAGTAAATCTATAGTTGAGCAAGGTCATACTAATATTGCCTATATTGCAGGTCCTCAAGTCAAAGCCGATGCTCGCAACCGCTTAAAAGGACATAAAAAGGCACTTTTAGAAAAAAACATTCCGTTCAACGATGCATTGTTTTACGAGGGTGACTTTAATGAAGTTGGCGGTAGCAAAGGTCTTGAGCACTTATTAAACACTCAACTCCCCTTTAGCGCTTTAGTATGTGCTAATGATGAAATGGCGTCAGGTGCTATGAAGTATGCCCGCGAACATGGCTTTAATTTACCCAAAGACTTGTCGGTAATTGGTTTTGATAACGTTATTTTTGCAAATTACCTGTACCCAACTCTCACTACAATAGATAACCCGGTTGAAGAAATGGGAGAAATGGCAGCAAAAATGGTACTTCAAAATGTGTATCAGTATAAAAACTTATATATAAATCGCGTATTTGAGCCAACACTTATTAACCGAGATTCTACGCAAGCGTTATAAAAATAAAATAAAAAACGGCGCAAAAGCGCCGTTTTTTGTATGTAGTGTTAAAGACTTACTTTGCAATCCAAGGCGTTACTTTAACTACATTATTAATATTACCTAGTATGGTTGCATCGTCTTCCCAGTCATCTTCAACTGCAAAGTAACAAACTGATTTTTCACACTTAATATTTTTGTCAGCTAATTCTGTTGGTGCATTAAATGTAACTGCGACACCTTGTTGCTCTGGCAATAAAAACCACATTAGCTTACTTACAAAAAAACCTGATAAATCAGTTAATAACTCATCTAATTCTGTATTAATGGTATATAAGGATTGCTTAGAAAGGGTCAGCCCTTCAAGCTCATTTGCTTCTATTTGCAATTTAAGTTGGCAATCATGATTGGGGTTTTGCGGCTCTACAACAATAACAGCTTTATCGGTATCGAGCTGTTTATCAAACGGTAAAAGCAATTGCGCTTTATCGGTAAAATTAAGCGGGTATTCGTTGTTTTCAGTTAAAATTGTGCCGCTTTTTATTGCGCACGCTTCGTTGGTCGCAATATCGCTAATGTAAAAGTTGACTCGTGCATATTGAAAATCGCCTTTATTTACCACCTTTAACCGATCGTAAAATCCATCATACGACATAACAAATTCTTTAGCGTTAACGTTTAGTGCGACAGCACTTAGCAATAATAGCGATATAGCTTTAGTGCTTTTTATAATACTTTTATTCATCAAAGTAAGCTCTGTTTTGGTTAATCATTGTGTTTAGCTCTTCTATATAAGCTTCGCCACGCTGTGAGTACGACATTAAACCGCGTGTTAACTCTGTAGCCAAAATTGGCTTTTGCTCTAAACGTAAGTTTGCACGTATGGCACGTAACTCTTTATAAGCATTGTGAGTATTTATATTTTTAAAGTATGCACTAACAGCAGCACGTACCGACTTAAACGCAGCAACTTCGTGTGCAGCCCCTGTATTTCTGCGCTTTGGCACCATGCCACAGCCTTTTGAGTAACACCACTGGCCAAAAAAGTTAAGGCCTATGCGTGCAAATCGTGAAGTCCCCCACGCCGATTCATTCGCTGCTTGCATTAGCGCAAGCTCTTTAGGAATAATATCCACACGGCGCAGCGCTTGAGTAATATTAAGCGTATTAACCGTTTGTGGTAAACCATACGACTTTAATATTTGAGCCGCATCGTTATTTTGTTTTTTCAAAAGAGGTTCGTTATTTTCAAGCATCATACGAACAATTTCTAATTTTGCACGTTGCTGTAATATTTTTTTATTTTCAGCATCTACATGGGGTCGAATAAAGCTAAAAAAGGCATGCTTTTTTTCTTTTACATCAGCAAATTCCGAAAACTTAGGCAGTTTAACGTTATGAAGTGGCTTTTCTATTTTCTTAACTTTTTTAGGTTGTTCAGATGTTTGCTCGTCTAAATCAATGTCACCACTTTGTATAAACGGGTAAGCAAGAGCCCAAACAAAAAATACAGTTAGTAAAAGCTTAAAAATCGTTTTTAACATCTATTCTCTCTATCAAACTTAGTTATGTATGGGTGATACACATACATACGGACGCGCATTATACCTAAGCCACTTTATAAAGGCGAATAGCGTACTTTGTTCATTCGCAATTTATAACTGCAAAGGTATACTGAGCCAATACCGTGTTTAATGACGTTTTGTGAGTAAAGCAGTATGGATAAACAATGGCAAAGTAGAATAATAGAACAATATAAACATCGCCCAAACGATAACCGCTCTCCCTGGCAGGTAGATCGTTCTCGTATTATTCATGCTGCAGCATTTAGGCGCTTACAAGCCAAAACTCAAATTATGGGGATTGGCCTAAACGACTTTTACCGTACTCGTTTAACACATTCTTTAGAGGTATCGCAAATTGGTACCGGCATACTGCGCCATTTAAGAGCTCAGCACAGTGATTTTGAGCACTTTCCTTCAACAGGGCTACTCGAAACCTTATGCTTAGCTCACGATATAGGCCACCCGCCATTCGGCCACGGCGGCGAAATAGCCCTGAATTATATGATGCGAGATCACGGCGGTTTTGAAGGCAACGCGCAAACATTACGTATTGTTGCAAAGCTTGAGCCCTACTCGAACGGCCATGGCATGAACTTAACACGCCGTACTTTGCTTGGTTTTATCAAGTACCCTGCTTTCATTAACGAGCTATGGCACACCATTCCAGAGGCAAATAACACACGCGCATTTATTAAAGCGGATGAATGGCGTCCTGCCAAAGGATTGTATAACGATGATTGCGCTATATTTAACTGGATCATAGAGCCGCTAAGCCAAAGCGATAAACAGCTTTTAAGTAACAATGCACCTATAGATAAATACCGCGCTAAAACAACATATAAATCACTCGACAGCGCAATAATGGAACACGCTGACGATATAGCCTACGCAGTGCATGACTTAGAAGATGCAATAGCTACGCAAGTACTCACATTAGATGATTGGCAAACGCATGCGATTCCTCATTTAAAAGCGCTTAAATATGAGTGGTTAAACGCCATACTTGAATCTCTCACGCAGCGTTTATTTTCAAAAAATGACTTTGAACGAAAAGATGCAATAGGCGAGCTGGTTAATACCTTTATTATTAATATACAGTTAGATATACAAAACGATGCATTTGAATGCCCTATTTTAAAATACACCGCAAAGTTAAACGAGCAGTACGAGCAAGTGCTACAAATACTCAAACACTTTGTGTTTCAGCGCTTAATACGCGACCCCGAAATGCAACAAATTGAGTTTAAAGGCCAAAATTTACTTATAGAGTTATTTACTGCGTTTGCAAGCGACCCGCTGCGTTTATTACCCGAAACAACTCAAGCACTTTATATAGACGCTGAAAAACAAAACCAAGGCATGCGCATAATATGCGACTATCTTAGTGGTATGAGCGACGAATACGCTTATAAAACCTATCAGCGTTTATTTTCACCAGTGCAGTAATAATAGTGCTAATTTAAAAAGGCCGAGTAAATTAAATTTACTCGGCCTTTTTGCTTAGCTAGTCAGCGCTTTTATAACGACTCTATGCCCATGTTATATAGCGTAAAACCAAATATATCAGCGTATTGCTCAATTACCTTACTTGTTGGCGTACCAGCGCCATGCCCTGCATTTGTTTCTATTCGAATAAGTGCTGGATTACTCCCCGTTTGCTTTGCTTGAAGCTCAGCGGCAAATTTAAACGAATGCGATGGGACAACGCGGTCATCATGATCGCCCGTAGTGATCATTGTAGCTGGGTACTCAACACCTGCTTTTACATTATGAAGTGGTGAATACCCCTTTATGTATTCAAACATCTCTTTACTTTGCTCACTGGTGCCATAGTCGTATGCCCAGCCAGCACCCGCAGTAAATGTATGATAGCGCAGCATATCAAGTACACCTACGGCAGGTAGAGCCACTTGAAATAAATCAGGGCGCTGCGTCATTACAGCGCCAACTAGTAAGCCTCCGTTAGAGCCACCACGAAGTGCTAAACGCTTTTTAGAGGTGTATTTTTTATCTTTTAAATATTCAGCTGCGGCAATAAAGTCATCAAACACATTCTGCTTTTGAAGTTTTGTTCCTGCATTGTGCCAGTCTTTACCGTATTCGCCGCCACCACGAATATTAGCAACGGCATATACACCGCCTTGCTCAAGCCAAAGTGCATTAACAGGGCTAAAACTTGGCGTTAAACTTACATTAAAACCACCGTAACCATATAAAATAGCTGGGTTTGACCCATCTAGTTCAATACCTTTTTTATAGGTAATGACCATTGGTATTTTAGTGCCGTCTTTTGATGTGTAAAACACTTGCTCAGAGGTGTAATCATCGCTATTAAAATCAATAGCCGACTTACGATAAACACCCGACTCGCCAGTTGATACATCAAATGTATAGGTTGTGCCCGGTGTTGTGTAATTAGTGAATGAGTAATAAAGCGTTGTTTGATCTTTTTTACCACCAAACCCACGTGCAGTACCTACAGCCGGTAAGGCAATTTCACGAATTAACTCACCTTTTTTGTTGTACTGTTTAACCTTCGAGATCGCATCAACCATATAATTGGCAAAAAAGGTATCGCCACCTTTTGTAAGGTTTAATACGTTTTTTGTCTCTGGAATTAAATCGACCCAGTTGTCAGGTGTTGGATTGCCAGCATCCACTGTCACTACTTTCTTGTTTGGCGCATTAAGGTTAGTAACGATGAATAGCCTGCTGCCTTCATTATCAATCACTGATACATCTGAATCAGTATTATCAACAACCGTTACAAATTCGCTGTTCTCTTTTGTTAAATCTTTTATAAACAGCTTATTGCCTGAGGTAGACGTACTTGCCGATATAAGTAAGTAATGACCATCATGGGTTACGTCAGCGCCAACATAACGATGTTTTTGCGCATCGGTTTCACCAAATACCACAATATCATCAGATTGCTTTGTTCCTAACTTATGATAATACGCTTTATGCTGATCAGTTTTAGCCGAAAGCTCACTACCTTTAGGTTTTTCGTAACTTGAATAATAAAAGCCCTCGTTACCTAGCCATTCTATGCCGCTAAACTTAACATCAACAAGTGCTTCTTCGACTTGCTCTTTAGTATGAGTATCAATAACAATAATTTTGCGCCAATCACTGCCACCTTCAGATATTTGATACGCTAGTAATGAGCCATCTTTTGAAAACGATAAACCCGACATCGACGTCGTACCATCGTCACTAAATTTGTTTGGATCTAAAAATACTTCAACGTCGCCACCATCTTTACTGCGATACAAAACATATTGGTTTTGTAGTCCATCGTTTTTGTAAAAATAGGTGTAATCCCCTTCAGTGAAAGGAGGGCCTATTTTTTCGTAGTTCATTAGTTTTTCAAGGCGCTGCTTTAACTTATCGCGATAAGGTATTTGCTCTAAATAAGAAAACGTTAAATTGTTTTGCGTTTTAACCCAATCAGCGGTCTCTTCGCTCATATCATCTTCTAGCCAGCGATAAGGGTCTGCAATAGTTTCTTCAAAATAGGTATCTACTACGTCACCTTTTTTTGTTTCTGGGTATATAACTGCGTTAACTTGTTTCATAGGTGATTTTACTTCTTCTTGCGTTACCGTATTGGTTGGCTCTGAACAGCCACTAAGTGCTACAAGTAGAGCACATGCTAGAGTATGTTTAAACATTAGGAGTTCCGTTCTTCTTTATTATAAATAGTAGCCTTAAGCTATTAACTTTGAGTGCTTTTGTCTATTCAGATGCGTTATGTAACATTTATTGCTGTAAACAAATGTAAACTTAGGCTTTAATTGTATTTATAATTAATAACAATAAAAGACTACATTATGAAAAACGAACACACGTTTAAAAGCTTTAAAGTATTTTACCCTTATTATTTAAAAGAGCATCGTAATGTTACCTGCCGCCGTTTACACTTTGTGGGCAGCGTACTTGTACTTGCCGTTATCGTAATTGCGCTATTAAAACAGCAATATAGCCTATTATGGTTATTGCCTGTTATTGGCTACGGGTTTGCTTGGGTTGGGCACTTCTTTTTTGAAAAAAACCGCCCTGCAACTTTTAAACACCCTTTTTATAGTTTGTGGGGAGATTGGGTCATGTTTAAAGATATGCTAACAGGCAAGATAAAATTTTAGCTTATTTTTATATCAATTTTTTATAAAAAAGCAATTTCCTCTATGTTTAAAATATAGTCATCTATTTCAGCGTACTTATTTTTTTAACGACCCATAAATGTTAATTTAATTAACATTTATGGGTCGTTTTTTATTTTTATGTTTAAAATTTATTTATAATCAGTTCTTAATTAATTGCCAAGCCAATAAAAATACACCTTCACGAATAAATACCTTAAGTTATCTCCTCATCTTACCAGTTAATTAAACGTTAACCTGCCTTTGTTAAAATAACTTATTTCCCATCAGTAACTTACACATCTCTATTTCTATATAACTAAAATCACTTTGAATATAAGAATTAGTAAAATGTAATTATAAAAACATTCAGTTTAATTGAATGTTATTCAATTGACTCAGTTTGTTAATGCCGTATATGTTCTAAGTAACAAAGCAATTTGTTAAAAACAGGCTTACATAAAAGCCTTGGTAAATTCTAAAGATTTACTTATACAACAACAAAATAATTCAATGGGTTTGAGGGAAAAACAACATGAATAAAAGACCATTATTTAAATTACAACAAACTGCACCACAAAAACTGCTGGCGTTAAGCGTATCAGCAGCCTTACTGGGTAGTTTTTCAATTAAAGCAGCAGAGCAAGAGCCACAAGCACAAAAAGACATAGAACAAATAAGCGTTATTGGTTCTCGCCGTTTAGGTCGCACAGTTGAAGATAGCGCGGTGCCTATTGATATTATTGGTGCCGATGCACTTAAAAGCTCAGGCCTTACCGAAACAAACGCATTATTAAGTAACTTATTACCAAGCTTTAACTTTCCGCAGGCATCTCTTACCGATGGTAGTGATCACGTACGCCCTGCACAGCTTCGTGGTTTAGCACCCGATCACACTCTAGTACTTGTAAATGGTAAACGCCGTCACAGTAATGCATTACTAAATCTAAATGGCTCAACCGGTCGTGGCTCTTCCTCGGTAGATTTAAACGCTATACCAGCAAACGCTATTGAGCGCATTGAAGTCTTACGCGATGGCGCCGCAGCGCAATATGGCTCTGATGCAATAGCGGGTGTTATTAATATTGTGCTTAAAAGTGCAAGCAGCGGCGGATCTGTCGCTGCAATTTATGGCGCAAATGTAACCGAAATGGACGGCGTACCTCAGCTTGAATCTGTATCTGAGGGTAGCGATGGTAATTTAGCATTTACCGAAGGCGGCGATCGCTCATTAACCGACGGACAAACTTTAACGCTTCAAGGTAATATGGGTTTTGAACTGGGTGAAAATGGCTTTTTGAACATCTCGACTGAATACCGCGATCGCCACTCTACAAACCGTTCAGACTACGATCAACGCGAAAACTACGATCGCTTAGATGATGGCTCACTCGACCCTCGTGAACTCACAGTAAACCGTTACAACCATAACTTTGGTAATGGTGATGTAGAAGATTTCTCTGTGTTTTATAACTCAGCGCTACAACTCACTAACGATGCAGAACTCTATTCATTTGGTTCTTACTCTAAACGTGAAGGTGAAGGTGGCGGGTTTTATCGCCGTGCAAGCGACAGCCGTAATATAGAAGAAATTTACCCAGACGGCTTTTTACCAGTGATCACCTCAGATATAAACGACTTTTCATTAGCACTTGGCGTTAAAGGTTTTTTAAGCGAATGGAATTACGATGTATCCGCAGTATATGGGCAAGATGCATTTGAGTTTGGTGTTATAAATAGCTTAAATACATCATACGGCCCTACTAGCCAAACAAGCTTTGATGCCGGCACCCTGACTTACGATCAACTTACTTTCAACGTAGATTTTAATCGTGAAGTAGACGTAAGCTTTTTAGAAAGCTCGGTAAGTGTTGCTTTTGGCGCAGAATATCGTACCGAAGGTTACGAAATTGAAGCAGGTGAAGAAGCGTCATACGCACAAGGGACATTTGGCCCAGGTGGTGAGGTTACTGGTGAAGATGGCCCGTTTGGTGCTGCAGGCTCACAAGTATTTCCAGGCTTTACCCCAGAGTCTGAAGGTGACAACAGCCGCCACAATGTTAGCTTTTACATAGATTTAGAAACCTACCTTACAGATGATTGGAACATAGCTGTTGCAGCGCGTTACGAAGATTACTCTGATTTTGGCGATACGCTCAATGGTAAAATTGCAACGCGTTATTCGCTCACTGAAGATTTAGCCATTCGTGCATCGGCATCAACAGGTTTTAGAGCGCCCTCTTTACAACAGCAATACTTTACATCTGTTGCAACAGTATTTGTTGATGGCGAGCCAACCGAAACAGGTACCTTCGCACCAAGTAGCGATGTAGCACAAGCCCTTGGCTCACCAGGTCTTGATGCAGAAGAAGCCACTAACTACGGTGTCGGCTTTACGTGGTCTACCGACTTTAACTTCAGCTTATCGGTTGATTACTATCAAATATTAATTGATGACCGTATTGTACTGTCTAACAATTTGTCGGGCGCTGCCATTGAAGAGCTATTAGCAGGCACTGGCGCAACACAGGGTCGTTTTTTCTTAAATGCGATTGATAGTAAAACACGTGGTGTTGATGTAGTTGCTTCGTACAATGTAGCAACCGATGGCTATGGCGATATTGCCTTTAACTTAGGCTACAACTACGGCAAAAACGAAGTAACAAATATTATTGATCCACCAGCCGAGCTACAAGGCGCTGGATTCGATCAAGACAACTTATTCTCAGGCACTGAGCTGCGTCGTTTTGAGGTAAGTACACCCCGTAACAAATACAATTTAAGTGCTACGTGGACTAACGATGATATACGAACCACGCTTAGAACAACCCGTTACGGCGAAACACAAGATCCATCATCAACGGCTGAACTAAATGAAGTGCTAAAACCAAAATGGATCACCGACTTAGACATCGGCTACGCGCTTACCAATAACGTATCGTTGAGCGTAGGTGCAAATAACATTTTTGACGTTTACCCAGATGCAACACGAGAAAACGTTGAAGAGCTATCAACCTTCTCCCGTTTATTTGCTTATTCAAGCTTTTCACCGTATGGATTTAACGGCCGCTACGTATACGGCAAAATTGAAATGAAGTTTTAAGCAATAAATTTTGTATAAAACACGCTAAAACACAAAAGCCACCAAATTGGTGGCTTTTTAATTTGCGCTTATCAAATCAATTAGATTTTAGTTAACCAACCATGTTTGTCTTCGCTTTTACCCCATTGAATGTCGTTCAATGCTTGTCGTAAACGAGCTGTAGTTGGGCCTGGCTCGCCGCTACCTACTTTGTATTCTTTATCGTTATGAATAAACGTACCTACAGCAGTAAGTACTGCAGCAGTGCCCGAAAGTGCAGCCTCTGTGCCTGGTTTAGCTGCGCGCTCTAGTAGCTCAGTAACACTAAAGTTACGCTCGCTTACCGTCATACCTAAATCTTTAGCTATGGTTAAAATACTATTACGCGTTACACCATGTAAAAACGTGCTATCAAGCGCTTTAGTAATAATTTCGTTGCCATCAATTAAAATAAAGTTAGCCGCGCCGGTTTCTTGTACGTCGCCACCTGGGCAAAATAAAATTTGATCTGCTTGATACTTTTCACGTGCAGCACTAATAGGTGCAAGTGCACTGGCATAGTTACCACCGCTTTTAACCATACCCATATGCGGTGCGCAGCGCATGCCGTCTTCTTCAAGTAACACTCTTAGTGCGGTGGCACCGCCTGCAAAGTAATCACCCACAGGCGATAATAACGTATATAAAATTGAGCTCATAGACGGTGCTGCCGCTTTACCAATTGCAGCCTCAGTGCCTATATGCGTAGGACGAATATACATAGAGCCTGGTGGTAATGGCGTTTCGTCTGCGTATTCACGCACTATATCTAAAATCATGTTTTTTAACATATCGCCATCAAAACTAGGTAAGCTCAACAAAGCCGAGCTTTGCTGCATACGGGCAATATTTGCATCCATTCTAAAAATATAAACAGAACCATCTTCACGACGAAAGGCCTTTAAGCCCTCAAAGCATGTGCTTGAATAATGAAGAACGTGCGCACCAGCATGAAGTTCAAGTTTATCGGAAGGGACAATTGAGCTTTCGCTCCATTGGTTATCAGAAAAACGAGCTTGAATCATCTGCGGCATAAACACGGTACCAAATGCGGCCATTTTAATCTCTCTTGTGTGGTCTATTTTTCTCCATTGTATGACATTCACACATCATTTAACCATAGCTAAAGTAAGGCTTTTTTAATTAACAAAAAGAATTTTTTGCAAGTGCTGTTTATAAATTAAACATATTGCTAAGCGCATACAAAAAAGCCGATTAATACATGGTTATTAATCGGCTCCTTAATGGCACACCATTTATTTGAACGAGTACCTAATAATACGTTTTAATACCGAGCTATACTGTTTAAAAAAACCACCTGTATGGTAATCAATACCGTGCTTTTGCATAACAGCTTGAACTTGTGGTGCCACTTCTTGATAGCGCGACGACGGCATATCAGGAAATAAATGATGCTCAATTTGGCAGCTCAAATGCCCAGTTAAAACATGAAACCAATGCGACCCTTTAATATTAGACGAGCCCAACACTTGGCGATAATACCACTGCCCTTGGGTTTCGTTTATACAGTCTTCTTCTTTAAAGGTTTCGGTGTCTTCGGTAAAGTGGCCACAAAATATTATGGTTGATGTCCATAAATTACGAATTAAGTTTGCCACTAAATTCCCCGCTAACACCCATAAAAATAAAGGCCCTGCAAGTAATGGGAATACCGCATAATCTTTAATTAACTGACGAGCGCCCTTACTAAAAAAACGTTGTTTTAAAGTCGCGTGCGATACACCCCCTTCGCGGTTTTCTTTCTTTTTACCAATAAACACGCGTTCAGCTGCCAGTTCGTGATACGACACCCCCCACTGAAACAGCACACTTAAATTAATATACGTAAAAAACTGCCATACATTTTTAAAGCGCCACTTAAAGTCATCACTTAAACGTAAAAGCCCATAACCAAAGTCTCTGTCTTTGCCAATAATATTAGTATACGTATGATGCTCAAAGTTATGTACGCGGTGCCAGCTTTGCCCGTCACAGGCTATATCCCACTCATAATGTTGTGAGTTAAGCTGTTTGTCGTTCATCCAATCGTATTGGCCGTGCATAACGTTATGGCCAATTTCCATATTGTCTAAAATTTTAGCAAGCGCTAATAACAGTACACCAGCAACCCACAGTAATGGCTGAATAAAACCAAGCATAAGTAAAATTCGCCCGCTCCATTCACACACTCGCTGTTTGCGTACAACAGAGCGAATGTAATCAGCATCCTGTTGCCCTACTTTGCCAAGCGTATCCATTTTTATAGCATCTAAATCGCTTGCAAGCTGATCAAAGTTTATATTTTTCATAATTGTAACTCCAAGTCGCTAACAGGTTGGCTTACACAAAGTTGAATTAATTGCTCGCCGTTATCACTCAGTTCACCTGTTTTTAAATTGCGCACCACGCCTGATTTTTTAATACATTGGCATTGATGGCAAATACCAATACCGCAGCCACGTTTGACCGGTAATTGTTTTACTTCAAACTGAGGCAATAAGGCATTATTGGCGCTTACTACATAGGCGCTGCTATTAAGCTGCACATTAAATTGGCTGTCGTCGTTTAACGTTGGCAGTGCTAAACCAAATGCCTCTTGGTAGTAATTTAAATCGTGCTTTATAGCAAAATCACTCACCGTTTTCATAAAGCCCGCTGGCCCACAACAGTATATATCTGGATTTTCCCATACATTAATGTTGCGAGTAATATCGCCTGACTGTTCACGCGTTAACAGTAAAAAAGAAAAATGTGAAAACTTGCCAGCAAGTTTACTTAGCTCATCGACACATTGATGCTCTGTGGCTTTAGCAAAATATATCAACGACACTTTTTGCGACGTAGTATTTAAATGCTCACTAAGCATGGCAAGCATTGGGGTTATACCTGAGCCACCAGCAATAAAAGTTGCTGCTTTTTGCGTGTTTTTGTAAATAAACTCACCACTAGGCGCCGAAATATTACACCACTCACCCACTCGTAGAGCACTGCTTAAAAGGCGTGTAAAGCGCCCTTGCTCATTAGTTTTAATTAATAAACGCACCAATCCCGTTGTTTTAAATTGCTCGGGGCTTGAGGCAACTGTAAATACCCGCGTGAGTAACCGGCCATTAATTTCTACGGTTAAACTAATATGTTGCCCAGCAGTATGTGCCTTCCAATGTTTACTTGGTTTAAGTAATACACTTAAAAAACTGCCATTTAATTCATCTATTTCAGCAACCTGCGCTCTAAATACATTAGCGCGCCATGCTGGTTTAAAAGCTTGCATGATAGGTTCTATGTAACCGGCAAAACTTTGATGGTGTAAAAACCATTTAGAAAATTGGTTTAATACCTGAGTCATCATCATGGATAAATCTCTACTTAAACTAAATTACTTTGACCGTACACGTGTACGCTCAAACTTCAGCGCACAAGTGTACGCTCAAAAATATTAATTTCAACCGTATTAGAGTAAATATTCAACTTTACTTAGCGTTAATTGATAAAACAGATTTGTGGTTAAAAGCCTTTTTATTAAAATAGGAATGTGTATTTTTCGTTCAACTCAACGCTTAACAAAATTATTTATGCCATGCTAAGGTTATGTAAGATCGGACTAATTTTGGAAGCCATTATGATCAACTCAGTACCACATAACACACTCCCTAAACTAATAATTGCGGGTTTAACTGTTGCAATACTTGGTATGTCTACACCAGTTAATGCTAATAATGACTATATAAAAAACTACAAACAGCTCGATGGTTTAGCGCTTAACGTTAACGCAGTAACAGCGGCAGAAGGTGTGGTTATACCTTGGGCTATTGAACCTTTAGCCAATGGTGATTTATTAATATCTGAGCGCAGTGGTGCATTATTTTTATTACCTAAAAATACCACCACATTAACTAAGGTTTCTGGGCTACCTATAATAGACGCAAATGGCCAAGGTGGATTGCTTGATTTAGCACTACATACCGACAGTAATCAAAATCAGTGGTTGTACTTTAGTTACTCAAGCAGTCAGGGCACAGGAAGTGGAAGTAACACCGCTATTATGCGCGCCAAGCTAAGTGATGATCATACGCAGTTATCTGATCAGCAATTACTATACAAAGGCGAACACAACAGTACTAAAGGCCAGCACTACGGCAGTCGTATTGTGTTTGATGACGAAGGTTATGTTTATTTTTCAATTGGCGATCGCGGTGCGCGTACTATAAACCCACAAGATCTAACCCGCGATGGCGGTAAAATTTATCGCTTACACGAAGATGGTCGTATCCCAAGTGATAATCCGTTTGTTAAACAAAAAAATGCAAAGCATGCAGTTTGGTCCTACGGGCACCGTAATCCACAGGGCATGTGGTTTGATAAACAAAATAATATTTTATGGTCTCACGAACACGGCCCTCGTGGCGGCGATGAGCTTAATATAATAAAAAAAGGCGCTAACTACGGATGGCCTTTAGTCAGTTATGGCGTTAACTACAGCGGTACCAAGTTTACCGACCTTAAAGAAAAAGACGGTATGCAATCGCCCGCATTACATTGGACCCCTTCAATTGCCCCTTCCGATATGTTGTATGTAACGAGTGATAAATACCCAAAGCTTAAAGGTAAACTATTACTAGCATCAATGAAATTTGCATTCATTAGCGCACTGGAACTCTCAAAAGGTAAGGTTGTTAAGCAATATAAAATACTCGATGGCATTGGCAGAGTACGCAGCTTAGCGCAAGGTGCTGATGGGTATATTTATTTAGGTATTGATGGCCAAGGTATTAAACGCCTGGAGCCAGAAACTTAAATTCCTTAAACATAAGCCTCTTAAACATCAAAGTATAATAAATACAGCGTTTGCCTTATTTAATAAGGTAAACGCCTTGCCACTAAAAGAACTATTTATCTCTTTGTAGCGTAGGATAGACTCATAACTGCTATTTATTAAAGAGAGTCACCATGTTTTCAATATTCAAATCAGACCCAACAAAAAAACTCCGCAAAGAGTACGACGCAAAATTAGAGCAAGGCATGCAAGCACAGCGCAAAGGCGATATTAAAAGTTACGCCATGCTAAGCGCAGAAGCCGAAAAAATCTGGAGTGAAATAGAAACTCTAGAGGCTAAAAAATCCAAATAATACCAATCGTGTTAAGTTATTAGACATTTATAGCAACGGATAAATAAAGTGATAACAAGGCATAAATTTCGACATGTAGTTGTTCTACATAAAAATTTATAACGCCGTTAACGCTTTATTTAGCACGTTAGAAAGGCTAAATATTTAAGTCGATTGGTATAAACATCGTGTCTGCCCTATTTAAAATGAAGGAAGACGCGTTTAGTAAATAATTCATCACCTTTTGTTTTAAAGCCTCCACCAGCCAAAAATCACCTTTTATAACATGCTTACATAAACAAGTGTGCTTAAGGCGATTACTCACGTTATTGCCACTGTTTTTAATGAATATTAAATGATTTAAAAAGTGTTTTGGTTTTCATTTTTAAAACTTTAGTTGCTGCATTTACTAAAGCGTTGAAGATTTTCCTCTTAAGTCAGAAAATAAGGACGCTTTCCTCTTTTTTGCATATTATTAAAAGAACAGCCCGACTAAAAGTTTAATACTCGCAATGTGTTACAAGATTTGTTATTAATATTAAAAATAATTAAGAGGACATACATTGCTCATAAAAAGAGGAAAGTGTCCTCTGATAAAGTTGTTAGCTTTCTAGGAGAGTCATGAGTAAGTACGAAGAATGGATTGATCAAATTATTCCTAAGCAAGAAAGGCTGACGGATGCCGTTGTCATGATAATGGATAATTTGCTGCGAGCAGAAGGAATAGAATATTTGTCTGTTAGTGGCCGTACTAAATCTAAACCCAGTATTTTAGATAAGCTCAAGCGAAAGGGATATAAAGACCCGTCTAGACAGTTAACCGACTTGTCAGGAATTCGGATTATTGTTTATTTCGAGTCAGATATTTCAAAATTAAGCGACCTCATTTCGAGATCTTTTAACATTGATCATGATAATTCGCTTAATCAGGATGAAAGACTTTCCGTAGATCAAATAGGTTACAGGTCTGTACACTTTGTATGTGATCTTGGAAAGGAAAGGGTGAAGCTTCCGGAGTTCTCTGGCCTAGAAGGCTTAAAGTTTGAATTTCAAGTTAGAACTATACTACAACACGCATGGGCTGAACTTGCGCATGATAGAAACTACAAGTTTTCAGGAAAACTTCCGCCAGATATCGAAAGAAATCTGTTCCTTTATGCTGGCATGCTAGAGATAGCTGATAAAGGGTTTGACGAGCTATCTAGAAAAATCGATGCCTACATTGAAACAGTCCATGATCGTGCAGATAAAGGCGAGCTGGACTTTGGTTTAGACTCTATTAGCCTACCTGAATTTGTAGAGAGCTGGGCTAAAAACCAAGGGATCGCTCTTGAAGACTATCCCCACAAAATCGAATACGCCAAATTACTCGAAGAGCTTAACGCAATTGATATAAGCAAGGCTTCTGAGCTTCAAGAAATTATCCCTAAAAACTACTCAGATATTTATAAATCTGAAAATCATTTAACCACAATATATGGAGTAGTTCGTGATTGGATGCTCATTTCTGACTGGCGGAAATTTTTAGAAAGAGTTAATCCTGATTGGGTAATGACCAAAGAGCATATTTTTGAGCACTTTTTCAAGCCTGATGAGCTTGAAGAGTTTTGCAATTCGTTTGAATGGGATGAGTAATTGTTAGAAGAAAGCTAACAAGTCAATGCAGCCGACCGCTAACGCGGCAGCTGATTGAGGCGTTTGTGCTTCAATAAGTCTGAGAATTACTCAAGCAAGGAGAGAGTATTTTGACATTAGATGAATACAGAAAAGAATTTGAACAATCTTCAAACAGATCTATTTCAATGCCAGTTGCTGGAACCATTATTTGGACTTTAGTTGGGCTTTTAAGTACACAATTTAGCGCAAATATCTCTATTTATATTTTACTTTTTTCAACAGGCGGGATTTTTCCTATAGCTTTATTAATTGCTAAATTTAGGAAAGAGAACTTAATTTCCTCATCCAACCCTTTAGCGAAACTAATGGGTCTATGCATCTTAATGGTCAATCTTCTTTGGGTAGTCCATATACCATTACTTTTAAATGCACCTGAATTTGTTCCTTTGAGTTTAGGCGTTGGATTAGGACTTCATTGGGTAGTATATTCTTGGATCGTTAAACACCCTGTTGGCTTAATTCATGCTGTGCTAAGAAGTATTTTAATTGTAGCAGCTTGGTATTTATTCCCTAACAGTATTATTTTAGCTATCTCTTGCGTTATTGTTTTAACTTATTTGATAAGTATTTATCAAATGTTAACCAGAGATATATCAAGCACATAACAAGGCAAATAAAGCGGGACTGCTATCAGTTTGCTCGGTTTCGCTCCGCTTCACATTTAGCAAACTATTAATAAGTTCCTTATTTGGGTCCTGTGTACTAAAGTAGATACTGAGGAAGTAGAGAGTATGTCTAAATGGAGAAAGCTTGGGACGTGGTTAATGTTAGTTATTGCTTTGGTCGTGTTTTTGGCTGCTATATTTGTAATCGGTTCAACAATTGGAAGAATGTACGTATTAGGCTCTATTGAACTATCTATTCCTCAAATCGGAATCATATGTGCTGGAATCACTTCTGTATCTGTTTTTGTACGTTGCGTTAAAAAATTGAAAAGCCGCTCTGAGTTAGCACATACATAATAAAAAAATTAAGTTAGTCCGCTGTGCGGGCTGGGACGCATATATACAAGGAGAGTTCAATTGATTCGTCACCCACTTCTACTGTTGTTAATACCTTTTTATACTTTTGCCGAAGTTAACCTTCCTCTGCAAAAAGAATTAATTGAAATGGAGGTCGAAGATCAAAATATTCGGAATGAAATAGGAGAAGCAGGGTGGCAAAAGCCACCGAAAGCTCTCTTAGAAAAAATGATGCAAATAGATAAGAGTAATACAGAAAAACTTAAAGCTATTATTAAAAAACATTCATGGGTTACAACGGATTTAGTCGGAGTTAAGGGAGTTGGAGCGGCTTTTTTGGTCATCCAGCATTCACCTAATATGGCATTTAAAGAAAAAATGCTCCCTTATCTAAAAAAGTCATATTTGAATGGCGAAGGTGTTAGTGGGCAACAAGTTGCTCTTTTAACAGATAGAGTTCTAACTGCAAAAGGAAAGAAACAAGTCTATGGTACTCAAGCTGACATAGTTGAAGGTAAGGTTGTGTTTCACCCTATAGAAGATGAGGTGAATGTAGATAAACGGCGTCAAGAAATGAAAATGCCCCCATTAGATTTTTACTTAAAGATAATGGAAAAAATGCACGGAATTAAAGACCACCCTGATATAGAGTTGAATTAATTCACATATTACAACTAACTAAAACAGGACAGCTAACAGTTGGATAAATACCGCTTCGCTGCACATTATAGTCAACAATTATCAGCCCTTAGTTGGGAGTTATTGCTACGTAGAGCCAATCTACTTTCAGCTCTGGAGCATAAATGAAAAAAGGATTTACGGGTATATTTGAAACTGACTCAGTACTTAAGACTCTCGTTTTATGTGTGCTAACTATAGGCTCTTATTTAATTTATAAGCTTTATCATTTTACAAGCCAAATCAATCATAATACCGAACTTAAAATATCTAACTTATTTATTACAACAACCATTGTTTTATTCGTTATTTCATTAGGTAGTTTAATTTATGGTTTAGCTAATTATTATGACCTTATGATTCTAAAAAGCTCAATTGGTATTCATGCTATATCTAGTGCTTTCGATGTAACTTGGATTGTCATGGTTCGTAATCGTATTAATTTAATAGCGGGCTCTAATAAAGGTGACAACCTTTGGTTAAATCCTTTTATTACATCAATTTTTCATGTTATTTATATGCAATATAAAATCAATCAAGGCTTGGCTAAAAAAGTAATATAACAAGCAAATAAACAGGGACAGTGCTCTTCCCCCATTCACTAGGTCTCACTATTATTTTTATCATACACATTTTCAGGATTTATTTGCATTAGAATTGCTGGGTTGTCTATCGGTTTAAACCCGTATTGTGCATAAAGACCATGCGCATCCGATGTCGCTAATAAAAAACGCCTAAGCCCTTGCAGATCAGGGTGTTCTACTATCGTTTTAACCAATAACTTGCTCAAGCCATTACCTTGCAAATCTGGGGCAATAAATACATCCGCTAAATAGGCAAAAGTGGCGTTGTCGGTTACTACGCGGGCAAAACCCACTTGCTCGTTATGTGCGCTGTAAACACCAAAGCACATTGAATTATCAATCGCTTTTTGCATCACGCTTTTAGGTATTCCTTTGGCCCAATAACTATTAGCAATAAAGTTATAAATAACGTTAAAGTTAAGCTTGCTTTTATCTGTGCTTATCGTGAAATTGTGGGTATTTACAGCCATAATCTATAGTCTTTTAGTAACAAAATTTGAATCAATAATCTTTAACATTTTTTAGCTGTTTATCGTGTACTTTTGAAAGCAGCAATAATGAGCAAATAGCCCCAAGTAACGCAATTCCCATATCAGATTGAGTATCCCATACGTAGCCTTGCGTACCTAAAAATGCCTCTGCGTTTTCACCGCTTAATATTGCAACCCACCACTCTATTAGTTCGTAAAAAGCACTAAACGCTAAACATATCGATACAACAAACACATTTAACCAACCTTTACCATTTACTACGTTTTTGCGTAGTAATATTTCACGCGCTAATAATGCAGGCACAAACCCTTGAAAAAAGTGCCCTACTTTGTCGTAGTTGTTACGTTCACTGTCAAATAAGTTATCAAACCATGGGACTTCGGCGTAGGTGTAATGCCCGCCAACCATTAGCACAATACAATGCGCTAGTATAAAGCCATATAAAATGGGGGTGAGTTTAAAGTGCTTATAGCTGCTTGCCATAAGCACTAAACCAATGATTGCGGGGATAACTTCAAGCAGCCAAGTAAACTGATCTTTTGGGTTAATACCAGACCAAATTAATACAATAAAAAACAGGCCAAGCCATAAATACTTCATTTAGAATCCTTGTCTAAACTGATCGAATTTACAGCATTTTATATCTCTAAATCACCTGATGCTACCTATAGTTTGTTTTAGCGGTTAATCGATTAAATAAACGAGGAAAAAAACGTTTAATTGTAGGCGCTAAGCCACTTAAGCCTTTGCCAACAATAACTTCGTCTTTTTTATTATCAATTGCATGGAGCATTTTTTTAGCGGCTACGCTTACATCCATGCCATTTTCTATTGAGTGCTCTGGCTTGTTTTGCGCTATTCCTTGCTCGTTTAACGAATTATGTGCAATGGCTGTTTTAATAGAGCCTGGGCAAATAGTTAAGCAATGAATGTTATGCTCCGCAAGCTCTGCACGCAGGCAATCCATAAAACCCACTACCGCATATTTAGAGCCTGAATAGCCACTTCTAAATTTAGAGCCTACTTTACCCGCAACGCTACTAATTGAGACTATCGAGCCTCTGCGCCTTGCAACCATAGTAGGCGCAACCGCTTTAGTGAGTGCAATTAGGCCAAAATAGTTAACTTCCATCAACTGGCGGTAAACATTAAATTCGTTTTCTAAAAATAAGCTGCGCTGCGATACACCACCGTTATTAATTAAAATATCGATAGCAGGTAATGTATCGAGTAAATCTGTAACCTGAGCCAAAACAGCCTCAGGCGCTGACAAATCAAGAGGCACAATACTGTGCCCATCACCGTGTAAACTTTGCTTTAGTTCGTTAAGTTTATCAACGCTTCTAGCAGATAAAATAACGTTGGCACCCAGTGCTGCAAACTGTATTGCGAGCTCCTTGCCAATTCCTGATGATGCGCCGGTGATCCACACGGTTTTATTATTATAATGCATAAGCACCTGTCATTAATTTTTATTAGTTAAGCCTTTGTAGGACCTGCTATGTTGTTAACTTCATTTTCTAAGGTTTTATAAAAACCCATTAAAAATAACAGCTCAGCAGTTACATATAACGGGCCAATTATTAAACCGATTAAATCATCTACAAAAGCCGGTTTTTTACCTTCATAATAATGGCCAATAAACTGCAGCACCCAACCAAACACAAACACGCCCACACCAATACTTAACCAAGGCCAAAAAGCCATAGCGGCAATGGGCTGCGCTGCAACTAGCAGTAGCGTAAATAGTACGCCCATAATAAACCCAAGCGAAAAGCTCAGCATAAAATAATAAACAACAGAGGCGAGTACAAACAGCTGTGCGCCATCAATCACTGCACTACCAAGCGGAATTTGAATGCGTGCCAATAAACACAGCGCTGCAAATACAATAAGCGGAATACCAAAAAAGTGAGTGAGCACATTACGTTTAGAGCGATGGTACGAACCATAGGTACCTAGTTGTTGTTGAAGGGTTTTCATTGTTTTGCCTTTATTTTTATATATAAAACTTAATTTAGCAAAAGTAAGTACAACAACAATGTCAGGTATCCGACATTTTGTAAATTAAACAAATGCAGAAATTATTTTACCCGGTTCATGCTCACCTTTCATATCCGTTTGCTCGCGCCCTTTTTGATACTCTTGCTCAAGCATTTTTTGAAGCTCCTCAATTTTATCAGCAATTGCGCTAGGGTCTGCGCCTTCACTTTGCTGCTCTTTAGTGAGTTCTTCTATTGCCGCTTTTAGCTCGTCTATTTTGTTTTTGTTTACACCTAAGCGCTTATAAACCAGCGCTTCTTGGGCACTTTCTAAAAAAGTTGGTTCTTTAGGAGCTGAGGTAATGCCTTTAATATCATTTGTTTTTTCGCTCGGGAGGGTATTAGTTGCCGCAACTTCGCTTAGTCCTACCGCTTTATTTACTGCAGGAGAGTTATAGTTACTATATTGATTTTTAAAGGTTATTGTAGTCATTAGCTCAAATCCATTGTTGCGTTACATTATCTGTAGCAATTTTGGTTCCAACTAAATAAAAAAGTCTCTATTTAAGCTTGTGTAGCACGCGCCTGTAACTTTTGCTTATCTAAAACAGTTATGCGCTGATAGCCTAAACTTATTGCTTTAAGGCTGACTAGGTGCTGCAAAATTTGATTAATAGTTTGACGTGTTAGGTAGGTCATATCAGCAAGTTGCTGCTGAGATAAAACAAGTGGTGTTAAGTGCTCTGTATGTTCACTTAACATTAAAAGTCGGTTACATACTTTTTGTTCAGCGCTTAACAGGGCATGATCTTCCATGGAGGTAAACATGACTCTCAGTTTTTGCGCTAGTAATAACCCAAAATCTTGCCAATATTTGGGTTGCTCATTTAAAAGTTGTCCAAGGCAGCGCTGTGGTACAAAAAATAAAGTTACATTAGTTTGTGCGTGTACGTCGTGAGTCCGTAAGCCGCCATCAAATAACGTTAATTCACCAAACCAAAGTGATGAATCGATAAAGCTAAGTACAGCTTCTTTACCCTCACTACTTACGCCACTCACTCTAACTACACCAGAGAGAACAGCATACAGCCCATCGTGCTGATCGCCGCGTAAAAACAAAGACTGCTGAGCATTAAGCGACAGTGTTTTACCTTGCGTGAGTAAAAAACTTTTTAAATAAGGGCTACGGTTTTTAAACCATTCGCCTTGTTCAATTATACGTTGTTGCTCGGGGCTCATCATTTATTGCATTTGCTGATTAAAAGGTTGTAGTTCTTTAACTAGGTTTTTTGGTAATTGTAAGTCTGTGGCCACTATAAAATCGTTATAGGGATCGTTTCCGGAAAATAGCTCCGCTATTAGTGCCTGGTCCTTAAATACATTAACCGATACCCCACTCCCCATACCGCCAGAGTTTATAATGTAATAATGGTACGGCCCATTATTAAAAAACAAGATACTTTCTCCAACTCGACCAACTTGACGATAATAGCTACCAAAAGGAGCATCTATACTCGCCTTTTTTTCAAGTCCTATGTCGTCAATTCGCCCAAAGCGATAACTAAGTGTAGAGCCATCTTTGGCAAGACATACAGAAAGTACATTTTCGGTAGGCTCTAAAGTGTACGCTTTATCTTTGCTAGGATTACGCATTACTTTTTGCATTTTAGCGTTTATGTAAGCCGTTTCGTTGGTTTTGCAATGAGTGGCAAGTAAGCCTAAAACAATTGCTGGCTCGTTCCCTTTTGCAGCTGGGATTTTTGATTGTGAGTTTGAAGAAGGTTTTATTATATGGTCAAGTTGTGCTTTGTTATGCGAAGAGGTTTGGTTATCGCAACCAAACAAAAATATAAGCACAAAAGAGTAAAAACTCGCTAAAAAAGATATGCGCATAAGAAAGTCCATGTAAAAAATCAGTCTTTAACATAGCGATAAAATAAAGTGCTCGCAATACCCTAATTCATATAACCGCTATAAATCTATAAGTAGACCATCTTCTGCAAAAATTACTTTACTTTTTAATGCTTTATTTAACGATTTATTAAAACGTTGCTGATTTTTTAATGATCGATTCTTAAAATGCGAAGTTACAGTAATACGGGGCTCAACTATTTATAAATGGCTTTACTCGCTTACCTAAAAAACGAAGCTACTTAGCTGTTAGCTTTTCATGTGGGCTTAAAAAAAACATCTTTTTCCAACCTTGGCTTTGCGTTGTAAAAAGCCACGGCATAGGCAAAAGCGATAATATAGAATAATGCACATGGGGCTGTTTTCCTGCAGCGTTACCGGTATCACCCAATGAGCCAATTTGACTGTTTATGCTAACTACATCCCCTGCACTTACATTGTAGTCATTTAAATGTGCAAAATAATGCACGCGCCATTTAGGTCCAAGTACCGCAACTACCTTACCACCTCGATTTAACTCACCTGCAAATATTACAATACCGTTTGTTGAGGCAACAACGGGCGTGTTTTTAGTGCCAAAAATATCAATGCCTTTATGCACACCCGACTTACCCCACGGCTCATACCAAAACGTGCTGTGGTTCCAATCTTTGCCTGTAGCGCCTTTTACTGGAATCATAATTTTTTCAGGTATTAATAAACCGACTATTAATAAAATAATGATTGCGGCCAAAACCCACTTAAGTACTTTCAAAGCTTTATCCTTAATATTAATAGTCGTTAATTTAAATTATTAACCATAATACATGAACGCATTGTGAGTCGTATTTACGGTGCATTGTTTGAGTGAAATACCCGACTAACATGCACTAGACTTATCAACTTTAAAACAGGTTTTATAAGCAATTGCGCACTGCCAGCTATAAATAACCATGTTCCACTTTCTACTAATGAGTCATTTAAAAAGAAAAAACTACCAATTAAAAACCACACTGCAATCAAGAAATCGTTAAATGCTCCCAGCGCTTCATAACGACGTTGGATGGTAATATGCTCTTGCCCTAAGTCTAAATTAAGCTGATTTCTGCTATCCATCAATACTGCTCACTTTTTTTACTGTGTAATTAAAAAACTATTTTTACAAAAATATAGGCTTATCTGCACAATACAATAGCAAATTGCACATAATAAAAAACGCTGTCTGAAATATCAGGCAGCGTTTTGATTTGTATAGGCTGTATAATCTAAGGCTAAGCATAACTTTTAAATTTAATAAATCGTTTATTTTTTCTCTTTTTCTAAACGCTTTTTAAGACTTAAAGCGGCATCAGCAGCGAGTAAACGCATAAATTCAGAACCGTTGCTTTGCTCGCCTTGCCCTGTACCACCAATAACAATTTCAGGTACTAGGCGGCTATTGCCTAAACTTGTAAATAAAGCAGTTTGAATTTTAACTTCAGCTTTTAATGTTTCGTCAAAAACGTATTTAGGATCAAGCGCTGCCGACTTAGCACGTAAACGTGCCTCAGCTAACACATCCATACCAAGTGCTTCTAAACGTTGTTGCTTTAATATCTCTTCTTGCTCTTTTGCAAGCTCCGCTTTTACAGCCACTCGTTGCTGCGCTGAAATAATCGCATTTGCTTTAATACGCTCAGCATCAATTTGCTCTTTAATTTTTAGCTTTTCAGATTCTGCACGTTGCTTAGCAATGGCTTGCTCACCTAGTGCAACCTCTGTACGCGCTTGTTGCTCTGCTTTTTTAAGGTTTTGACGCGCAAGCGCTTCATCTGCTGCCGCTTGTTTTTGCGCCTCTAGGCGAGCGTTTACTTTACTTTCGTAGTCAATATCAATAATGCTCGCATCAACGACTGTAATACCGTATGCGCCCAAAATAGGTGCGTTACGCAGTGCATTGCCTTCGCTGTCTTTTTTAATATTAATAGTAACGCGTTGCTGTTTACTCAAATTACTTAAATCGTCAGTTTTATCACGCTCACCAGTACTAATAATTTGCTCAGTCACAAAAATACCGTTTGTTAGCTGATCAGAAAAATCTTGGCTTAATTGGCCATTACCACCTGAGTAATGTTGCTCTACCGACATCATACGTGCAGACGCTTTAACATTTTCAGTTGTAGCACGCATTAGTAGATTAGAAATTAGGGTTTCTTGTGAGCCAAATTCTTCGTGTATTTTAAGTAAACCACGTAATGCGCCAGACTCACTAGCTGGCACATTGCCCGGTAATCTAAAACGCGATACACCACGGGCACCACCGGTTGTTGTATCTAAAAAGCGAATAGGAATTAACGGTACAATCGCGCTTGCTGTTGCACTACTATCACCAGTAAAGTTAATAGAAATTACTTTTTTATAGGCCGAGGTAGTACCAAATGCTTTTAAATAAGGGCCAGCCTGATTTATTACCGTTAAATTACCAGTAAATGCTGATTGGTGTACTAATCGCTCATCTGCTTCGTTCCACGATATAACCTGCGATGTAAGCGTGGCAATAACCGCTAATACAACAACAATTGACGACACCACAATGACATTACGGCGGCCAAAACGGCTCATAAACGACTCATTTTTTTCTGCTGGGATTGCTTTTTCGTTATCCATTGTTACTACTCTCCATGTTTAATTTTTTCTTAACAAAGTAAATAATTTCTTGCTCGCTTAAATGCGCACAAAAACTACCTGAGCGATGCAATTCAATAAATGTTGCAAGGATCTCTTCTTTGCCTTTAATTGTTTTATGCTCGTCTGCTTGGGCTTGGTTTTTATCAGTAAGTTGAGTAATAAGATCATCCACAATGGTATCTTTATCAAATAACACATTATATTCTTTTGTTTTTCTTACTCGGCTTGTGCGTACATTGCTATAAATGACATAAATAGCTAAACACAAAATAATAACCAATGTACTCAACCCAACAATATAAAAAATCATAATTCCTACTTATATTTAGTTGAATAATCACCTTAATCACAAGTGTAAATTTTTTTCACAAATGTTAATGCTTGATTTTACAGAATAACCGTCTAAAAAACAGGTAAAAAATAAAACATTAGCCAATCGCTAAATACTAAATCTATCTAAAGAAGAGTCTGGGTATGAAATTTTTTGCAAGTGAGGGTCCGCAAACAACGGTAAACTTTTATGTCGTGCACAAAAAAGCCCCTACAGGTTATACCTTGCAGGGGCTTTTTTGAAACTTGCGCTAGCTAGAGCTTCTTATAAAGAAAGCTCTTCTTTAGCACGAGTTAAGTTATGCGTTACCATTGAATTGTCAGAAACCTTTACTGCTTCGTATAAATCTGCAAGTGCTGCTGTATCGTTATGCGCTTTTAAACGTGCAACACCACGGTTGCTTAACGCGTAAGATGTAAGCTGGCGTACTTTAAATTTAGGGCCTTCAGCATCTTTTAAAAGTGCGATAGCTTTAGTACAAATTTCTTCAGCTTGAGCGTAATTTTTAGATTTAACGTTAAGTGCGCAGCTATTGAATGACTCTTCAAGTGGCATTGGTGCAGTAGCGGTTTTGATAACCATTAGTTTGTAGTCACTTGAATCAGCCATTACAGCTGCTGAGCAAGTTAGTAATGAGCCAAGAGCGATGGTTTTTAAAAGTGTACGTTTCATGGTTTGCCTTTCCTAATTAAGTTAGTCGTACTCGTTGCCGACAACTTAACTTTAGAGTATTAGCTCAACAGCGACAAACGAGAAAAACAAACGTAATAAGTGAAGAAAATTAACCTATAGACTTTAGTCTAATGCGTGAGCTGATTTGTTATAAAATCGAGTAACAATTAGCCCTTATTAGCAACTGATTCCTAAACAAAATTTAAGTAATGCCAGTAAAACACGCTATTTTTTGCAACATTAGCTGTATAAATAAAACACATATAATTTATTTTAGTTTAGTTACGAATACTTTTAGCAACTTTGCCAACACTTAAACCCTGGATCAAAATAGAAAACACCACCACAGCATAAGTTAAGGTAAGTAAAATATTTCGCTCTGCTCCATCTGGAAGTTGCAAAACAAGCGCCACCGAAATACCGCCGCGCAATCCTCCCCACGTTAATACCTTCCACGCACCAGAAGGCAACGCTAACTGCTTATTAAAGGTGGTGGTTGTTATACCCACAACAACTAAGCGTGCTAATAAAGCAATTAATATGGTTAGCACGGCAGCGGCTAATAAATTGCCCGAATAGGCAATCATTACAACTTCAAGCCCAATTAAAACAAACAAAATGGCATTTAAAATTTCGTCAATAAGCTCCCAAAATAAATCAACGTAATGACGAGTTTTATCACTCATGGCTAAATTACGGCCATGGTTGCCCACCATTAACCCCATCATAACCATCGCAAGTGGCCCCGATAGGTGCCAATGGCTTGCCAGCGCATAACCGCCAATGACACCTGCTAGAGTAAGTAATACCTCTTCTTGGTAGCTATCTATGCTTTTAAGTAAATAATATAAAATACCACCAAGTGTTAATCCAAAAATAATTCCACCACCCGCTTCAACAGCTAACGTATGCGCTACAGAATAGGTTGTAGGAATATCACCACTTGATAAAATACCCAGTAATAAAACGAATACCACTACCCCTATTCCGTCATTAAATAACGACTCACCCGCTATCACAGTTTCGATACTTTTAGGCGCTCCTGCTGAACGTAAAATCCCCATAACAGCAATCGGATCGGTGGGCGAAATTAACGCGCCAAATAATAAACACCAAATAAACGATAAATCAAAACCAAGTAATGGCAGTAACAAATAAAGTGCACCAGCAATAATAACGGTAGATACAAGCGTACCCACACATGCCAAAATACCAATCGGTAATTTATAACGCCTTAAATCGCTTACATTTACATGCAGCGCCCCGGCAAATAGCAACATAGAAAGCATGCCATCAAGTAAAACCTCCGTAAAATTCAGCTGATCGAGTAAGCTCACCTCATAATCTATCAGATCATCAAACCCTAAAAAGCCCAAAAATATCGCGGTAATAGAAACCAGCATAGAAATAACCATCACACCAATTGTGGTTGGCAAACCAATAAACCTATGATTCACATAGGTAAGTAAGGCAGTAATCGATAAAAATATCGCGCTAATTTCAAATATAGTTAAGCTACTCGTGGGTTCCATTTTTATTAATCCGTATAACATTAGTTTACTGTTTTGTTAGGCCGTATACGCTTGTTGTAAAAACGCAAAAAAGCCATGTTAGGAGCTAACCTAACATGGCTTTTTTGTACCGTGGCTTAATTAAAATGTTTTATAAAACACTTTATGAGCAATCTTTTATAAAGAAAGCTCTTCTTTAGCGCGAGTTAAATTGTGCGATACCATCGTGCTATTAGACATTTGGTTAGCTTCGTATAAGTCGGCTATTGCTGCGGTTTCGTTATTCGATTTTAAACGCGCTACACCACGATTGCTTAAAGCGTAAGAAGTAAGCTGGCGTACCTTAAATTTAGGGCCATCAGCATTTTTTAAAAGTGCGATTGCTTTTGTACAAATTTCTTCAGCTTGCGCATAATTTTTAGACTTAACATTAAGTGCACAGCTATTAAATGATTGCTCAAGTGGCTGTGGCGCCGTTGCAGTTTTGATAACCATTAATTTGTAATCACTTTGATCAGCCATTGCAGCAGCTGAACAAGTAAGTAGTGAGCTAAGAGCGATAGTTTTGATAAAAGTTTTCATGGTCATGATCCTGTTGGTTAAGTCGTGCTTGTTGCCGACAATTAAACTTTAGAGAATTACCATAAAAACGACAAACGATTAAAACAAACCTAATGAGTGAAGAAAATTAACTTATAGACTTTAGTCTAATGCCAAACTAGTAATCAATTCATAGCAAGTACATTAAATATAATTAGTAAACACCAACTAATTTAACTCCCTTATCAATCGCAAACCTATAAACTCCCTCGCCCGTATGCCATAATCTAAATAATTCAAAATTTTAGTAACTTGGCGCGCATTTAGGCGTTTTTAAGTTAACTACTCAGGGTTTTCAGCATGGCATATCAAGAGCAAAATCAAGCAACAATCTATTGGCACGACTACGAGACCTGGGGCGCGAGCCCTCAAAAAGATAAGCCGAGCCAGTTTGCGGGTATTCGTACCGATCTTGATTTAAATATAATTGGCGAGCCGCTTATTGAATATTGTAAGCCGCAGGCGGATTACTTACCTCACCCTGAGGCGTGTTTAATTACGGGTATTACGCCACAAGTGGCGATGAAAAAAGGCTTGGTTGAAGCTGAGTTTATTGCAAAAATTCATGCCGAATTTAGTGTGCCAAACACCTGTGTGGCTGGTTATAACAGTATTCGGTTTGATGACGAAGTGAGCCGTTATAGCTTTTATCGTAACTTTTACGACCCGTACGAGCGTGAATATAAAAACAATAATAGCCGCTGGGATATTATTGATTTAGTACGCGCTTGCTATGCACTTCGCCCTGAAGGTATTGAATGGCCGTTAAAAGAAGATGGCAGCCCAAGCTTTAAGCTTGAGCATTTAACAGTAGCCAACGGTATTGAACACGCTGCTGCGCACGATGCGCTAAGCGATGTAACCGCCACTATTGCATTGGCTAAACTAATAAAAGAAAAACAACCAAAGCTTTATAACTTCTTTTTTGGACTGCGCAATAAAAAAGCACTTGGCGATTTAGTTGATGTATTTAACATGACTCCGCTTGTACATACTTCATCGCGTATTCCTGCAACGCAGGGTTGTACAACATGGGTGGCGCCCATGAGCTTTCATCCGGTAAATAAAAACGCGGTTATTTGTTTTGATTTAACCCAAAGCCCGCAAGTGTTAATTGATTTAAACGTAGAAGAGCTTCGTAAACGTTTATACACCAAACGCGTTGATTTAGCCGAGGGCGATTTACCTGTTGGTTTAAAGCTGGTGCATTTAAACAAGTGCCCTATTTTAGCGCCTGCAAAAACATTATTGCCTGAAAACGCAGCCCATTTAGGAATTGACCGCGAGCAGTGCCTCGCTAATTTAGCTATTTTAAAAGCCAATACCGAGCTTCGCGATAAGGTAACTGAAGTATTTAACGAAAAAGGCGATTACAGCGCGACTACTAACATTGATTACTTACTTTACGATGGCTTTACAAGCCACGCCGACAAAGCAAAATTTGCGATTATTCGCGACGCTAAACCAGATGAATTAGCGGGCTTAAATTTAGATTTTGAAGATAAAAAGTTTAATACATTACTGTTTAGATACCGCGCACGTAACTGGCCTGAAACCCTAAACCAGCAAGAGCTTGATCAATGGCGCCAGTATTGCCAAAACAAGTTAATGCACGGGGAAGATCAACCATCAATTAGCGCACAAGATTTTATGATCACCCTTGAAAACTTGGCCCATGAACACGACGACAGCGAAAAGAACCTGACCATTTTAAAGGCGCTTTATAACTACGCGCAGAGCATGTAATTTGTTTTAAGTCTGTAAAACGCATATAAAAACGCGACGCTTTAGTAATTAAAGCGTCGTGTTTTTGTTTAAATTATTACGGGCTTCGCCCATCACGCAAGCAAGCTTCGCGTCTACAAGTAAGCCCCATATCTACACTTTAGCGGTAGGCTCAGAGCTTGCTCACGTGAAAAGCGAAGCTTTTAATCTTTAAAATGTGAAACGTTATTTTTTATGTAGCGCTTCTATTCGTGCAAGTAAGCTTGAGGTGTCGTATCGGCCGCCACCAAGGGCTTGTACATCGGCGTAGTATTGATCGACCGTTGCCGTCATTGGAAGTGTTGCGCCGTTGTTTTTAGCTTCATCAAGTGCGATACCTAAATCTTTACGCATCCAATCTACCGCAAAGCCAAACTCGTACTCACCTGCCCACATTGTTTTGTAGCGGTTTTCCATTTGCCACGAGCCAGCAGCACCTTTTGATATGGTTTCAATTACTTTTTCGCCATCAAGGCCTGCTTGCTTAGCAAAATGTAGACCTTCTGCTAGGCCTTGCACAACACCCGCAATACAGATTTGATTAACCATTTTACATAATTGGCCTGAACCCACTTCGCCTAGCAACTGGCTAAAACGACTAAATGCCGCCATTACAGGCTGTGCTTTTGCAAATACTTTTTCGTTACCACCAGCCATTACCGTTAACACACCATTTTCAGCGCCCGCTTGGCCGCCAGATACTGGCGCATCAATAAAGTCGATATTTTGCATGGCTGCCTTTGCTGCTACTTCACGGGCAACTTCAGCAGAGGTTGTTGTATGATCAACCAAAATAGTGTGCGGCAGCATGCCTGCTAAAACACCATCGTCGCCATATACTACAGAGCGTAAATCGTCATCGTTCCCAACACACATAAACACTATATCGGCATTACTTACGGCTTCGCGTGGAGTGGGCGCAAAGCAACCAGAGTATTGTTCTGTCCACGTTTGAGCCTTAGCTGTAGTACGGTTATAAACACATACACTGTGCCCTGCTTTTGCTAAATGACCCGCCATTGGGTAACCCATTACGCCTAAACCTATAAATGCGACTTTCATTGACATAAAAATGACCTATTAAACTGATAACTTAGAAACTAGGCCTCGATTATGTCAATCGGGTGGCTAAAAAGCGAATGAAAGTCTTTATAAAATTTCCACTATTAGGAAATTAAGTAGGTAACCTATGGATAGCATTTATCAATTTAACGCACCACTTTATAACAGTGAAAGTTTTCCTCTTAGCCAGTTAAAGAGCAAAACCATACTTATTGTTAATACAGCTAGTAAGTGTAACTTTTCGATGCAATTAAGCGCCCTAGAAAAGCTATATCAAGAATACAAAAGCAGCGGATTTACAATATTGGCGTTTCCGTGTAATCAATTTGGGCAAAATGAGCCTCTTGATAATTTAGCCATTAAAGACTTTTACCAAGCGCAATTTAACGTATCGTTTGAGTTGTTTGGAAAAGTAATGGTAAACGGCCCTGAAGCACACCCACTGTTTAATTATTTAAAATCGCATACGCGTGGTATTTCTCAAAACCGCGCAATAAAGTGGAACTTTACAAAGTTTTTAATTAATACCGAAGGGCAACTAGTTGCGCGTTACGCACCTCGTACCAAGCCCGAAACGCTTAAACACGTTATCGAAGCCAACTTGCAAAAAAAAGCGAGTGGTAAAAAAAGCCCAAAAATAGTAACAAATTTTGCAGCATTAAAAGGCATTTAGTTATTCTAAAACAATAAAGTGGCGCTTAGTAAAGCGCATTACCTAAAAGTAGTTTAATGTTATATACATAAGCATATAAGCATATAAGCGTTGGAGCCAATAACATGAACATTGCTTTTTTTAGCACCCAAAAGTACGAGCAGCCTTTTTTTGAGCAAAGCATTACAGGGCAAAGTAGTGTATCGATTACTTATTTAGAGCAATCTCTTAATCAAAATACCGCCATTTTAGCTAAAGGCTTTGATGCTATATGTGTATTTGTAAACGACACTGTAGATGGCGCTGTAATAAAGCAACTTGCAAGCTTTGGGATAAAAACAATTTTACTACGCTGTGCGGGGTTTAATAACGTAGATTTACCTGCAGCAAAAGCAAATAGCATGAACGTATTACGCGTACCTGCTTACAGCCCAGAAGCCGTAGCAGAGCACTGTATTGCACTTATGCTTACGCTTAGCCGTAAAACACACAAAGCCTATAACCGCGTACGCGAAGACAACTTTGATTTAAACGGTTTGTTAGGCTTTAATCTGCATAATAAAACAGTGGGCATTATTGGCTGTGGTAAAATTGGCCTTGCGCTTTGTAATATATTAAATGGTTTTGGTGCCAACGTTTTAGTGTGCGACCCTTATGCACAACCTGGTAATTACACTATTACCGATTTAGATTCGCTGCTAACTCAAAGCGATATAATCTCACTGCACTGCCCACTAACAGATCAAACTCACCACTTAATAAATAATGACGCATTTAATAAAATGAAACCCGGCGTTATGCTTATTAATACCTCGCGTGGCGCGCTGCTTAATAGTAAAGCGTGTATAAGCGCACTTAAAACTAAAAAGCTGGGGTATTTAGGGCTCGATGTGTACGAGCAAGAGTCTGAGCTATTTTTTAAAAACCACAGTGACGAAATAAATCAAGACGATATATTCTCGCGCATAGTCAGCTTTAAAAATGTATTAGTAACTGGTCATCAGGGATTTTTTACCCAAGAAGCACTTACCGAAATTGCCAATACAACCATACAAAACGCGCTGGAAGTTTGTGAAAGTAAGCCTCTAACTAATGAGGTTTTATAATTTATTTATACTTAATTAATAGGCACAAAAAAGCGAAGTGAGTTTATAAGTTCACTTCGCTTTATTAATCTATTTTTAATGCTAGCTTTATGGCTTAGCCATAATCACCCAAAGGCTACGTTAGCAAATACCAGGGTCATTAATATTGGGCACACAAAACGAATGTACTGAGCAAACCAATAGTGAATCCCTGTTGTTGCCTCATGTAATTTATTCCCTCGCTGCCACATCCAACCTACTGTAATAAAGTAAAACAACCCCATTAGCGGTAATTGGTATTGGGTAAACAGCATAATTACCAAACCAAATAACCAATCAAAGTTTAGTATAATTGCGCTTGCACAAATAAGTACGACTAAACTGACTGCCCACGTTGCTTTAGTGCGGCTCACATTATGGTTTTCGACTAAAAAGGCAACCGGGATCTCAGTGGTTGATATAGTAGATGTAACCGATGCAATTGACATAAGTACAAAAAACAATAAGCCGACTAATAAACCAATTTTGCCCATTGTGCTAAATAACTCTGGTAAAATGGCAAAAATAAGCTGCCCTTCGCCAATTAATTTACCACCGTTAAACACTTCAACGCCGTTATGTTGCGCTACATAAATTGCAGGCACAATGAGTAAACCGGCTAAAAATGCCACGCTTGTATCGAGTAATGCAACGCTTGCGGTTAGTTTTGGCAGGTTTGCATCTGGCTGTAAGTACGAGCCGTAAATCATCATACACCCTACACCTAATGAGAGCGAAAAGAACGCCTGCCCCATTGCTGCAATAATTAAATTTGGGTCGAGCACTTGGCTAAAATCAGGTATTAAATACGCGGCAAAGCCTTCGCTTGCGCCATCTAAGCTGGCTATATAAACAATTAAGCCAACCAATAAAACTAACAGTAATGGCATTAAACGGCGTGACCAGGTTTCGATACCCGATTTAACCCCTTTTAAAATAATGCTGGATGTTAAAATAAGCATAAGTGGCGTAAATACAAAATTACGCAGCACTGAGTCACTGTGTAAAAAGTCGCTTGCGGCATCAAAGCTAAAAAATGAGGTTATGGGCTCAATGGCGTATGAAAGCATCCACCCAGCTACAATAGAATAAAAGCTAAGCATAACCACAGCGCCCGCAAGGCCAATATAACCTGCCGCAGCACCTATTTTTTTATTAGTATTTTGCCATGCATCGCCAAGGGCTTTTACTGGGTTTGCTTGTGCCTTGTGACCTAAGTAAAGCTCAGTATAAAGCGCCGGCAATGCCAATAAAAAAATGACAATAAAGTAAACGAGTAAAAATGCACCACCACCATGGTTGGCCGCTTGTGTAGGAAAACCCCAAATATTACCTAAACCCACTGCTGCGCCAGCAGCGGCTAAAACAAAACCAAATCGGCTTTGAAAGCCATCACGCACTTGTGCCATACATCTACAAATCTGTTATTATTTTGATAGTTGTGAATTAAACCATATTTCATGCCAGCTGAGTAATAAAATTGCTCGTTGTATAAATAAGCTCTGTTAACCGCTCATAATTGCAGCGGCTCACTCAATTTAAGCATTTATGACCGCACATTATTTTAAAAACACCTTAAGTATTACCCCTGCTCAATTAGCAAACTTACCGTTAGCTAATAACAGTATTTTATTATTTGATGCTAAAAAACTCGATGTAAGTAAATTTAATTTACCTGATTACTTAAGCCCATTTGAGCTAAGCGTTATAAATCGCCGTAAAAGCGCGCAAGCAAAACAAGAGTATTTAGCTACTCGCATATTATTAAAACAACTCGTTAAAATAACGCAGCCACAATACGCTAACATAACGCTAAATAGTATGAGCACACAATTTGACGAAGCGAGCGCAAAACTACAACTGCATGTTAGTGGCGACATTTTTAATACCTGTATTTCGCACTCTCATGGTTTGGTTGGCGTAGCCCTTAACTTAACTAAAACTGAGTTTGGTTTTGATATTGAAAAAATAAGCCTAAAGCGCCCGTTTGAAAAGCTCGCTAAGCATTTTTATCACCCAGACGAAATAGCACTAATTACCAAGCCAAGTAATACGCAAACCCAAGCTAATACCTTTTTTAGAATTTGGACATTAAAAGAGTCGCTTGCTAAAGCCACCAGCCGCCCTATTGCTAAATTGCTTAGCCCTAATGTGTTTAACGAGTTAAATATGGCAACACTGAGTGCATCAAGTAACTGTGTTCCCGTTGAAAGTAATAACGAACACACCCACTTTGATGTAACTGTCGCGCATAAAAAAAGCACCGACTGGCGATGCTTTTTAATAACAGACTTTATACTTTAGCTTTTTTATGCCTCTAGTAGGCGGCTGTGTATAGCTTGTACCACGTTATCTGACTCGCCCTGCTCTACTAAAAAGCAAAGGTTGTGCTTACTTGCACCGTGGCAAATTAAACGAATATTAAACTCTTTTAAAACATTCATTAGGTTCATTTCGTGCTGGCGAAGCTGTATTTCTGAACCGATAAGCGCCACTAACGTTAAGTTGTTTTCAACCGATACATGACAAAATTCAGCAAGCTTATCTAAACACGCTTGCTCAAGCTCTGGGCGCGAGGCATTAGGCGCGTTATCGAGGGTAATGGCTACGCTTATTTCAGAGGTAGTCACTAAATCTACCGATATATTAAACTCACTTAAAATAGTAAACACGCGGGCTAAAAAGCCACTTGCCAATAGCATTTCAGGGCTTTTAAGAGTAAGCAATATTTGGTTTTTACGTTGCGTTACAGCGCGTATACCCGGCTGCTGCGATTTTTCGCGCTCAATCCACGTACCACCACGCTCTGGCTCACGGCTTGAGCCTACAAATACATTAATGTGACTACGGCTGGCTGGTAAAATAGTGGCTGGGTGCAATACTTTTGCGCCAAATGTGGCCATTTCTGCGGCTTCGTCAAAGCTCAAACGGGCAATAGGCGTTGCTTTTGCACACAAACGAGGGTCTGTGCTAAATATACCCACTACGTCGGTCCAAATATGTACGCTTTTAGCGTTAATCGCCTCAGCAAGTAATGCTGCGCTGTAATCTGAACCACCACGGCCAAGGGTGGTAGTTTGGCCAAATTCGTCGCTGCCAACAAAACCTTGAGTTACAATTACTTGCTCATCTAATAGCGGAATTAATAATTCTTTAGCCGCTTGCGCTGTGGCTCTAACATTAGGTGTTGCTTTACCAAACTGGCTGTCGGTTTTTAGTACTTTTCGTACATCAAAACGGTCGGCATTTAAGCCTTTTAAACGCAGTACTTGTGCAAATAAGTACGACGATAAGCGCTCGCCAAAACTAAGCAGTTCATCATGCTGCTGATCAGTTGTTAGTGTTTCAAGCGCTAGCGTTTGAAATGCTTTTAATGTTTCGTTAAAGCCTCCTGCTAAATCGGCATCAAGCGATAATTCATCTAAAATAGCGTGTTGAATGGCTAACACGCCGTCTATGTGTTCTTGGCGCTGCTCTGGAGTAATACTTGATTTACACAGTGCAACTAAGTGATTAGTTACGCCGGCACTGGCGCTCACAGCTACAATACGTACGCTTTTATCTGCAACAATAATTTCGCTGCAGCGACTCATCGCTTCAAAGTTTGCAACACTGGTTCCGCCAAATTTGGCAACGATGTAATCTGATTTTGCGCCTTGTACTGTTTGTGGCACTGATTGGGTAGTCATTTAGTCTCCTTTCGCGGTATTTTAACCGCTAAAAAACAAGAAGAACTTGGCAAAGGAATGCATTTGATGTGTCCGCTGCCAGAAGCTCTCCACCTATATTGGTGACAGTTTTGAGGATTCAGCCCCATAAACCGAAAAACAATTGCGACGTACCATTGTTTTTCTCGGCGAGTACTTCCCTCTTTAATGGTTATGGGCGTTCGTCACCTACCATTAAATACCTAAGTATCGCACCTCTTCTGAATGCTTTATTAACCATTGGCTAATAAAACAAAGCCCCGCTAATTAGCGGGGCTTTGAAAGTTATCGTTTAGACGTCTAGGTGTCAAGCATTTATAGTAAATTTTAAACAAAACCACCCATAAAGTAAGCGCCTGCATAACCTACGGTATAGCAAATTAATAATTGCAGCGATAATTTAAAGTAACTAGTAAAAGTAAGTGCTTTAAGTTTGCTCATGGCAATAATACCCGCTGCCGAACCAATTATAAGCATTGACCCACCAACACCTGTTGCATAAGTAAACGACAACCAATGTTGCTGGCTCATTACTATATCTGCTTTTAATAGCGCAGCAGTAAGCGGGACGTTATCAACCCCAGCTGATAATATGCCCATTAAGTAGTTAGCGTATTCAGGTGCCATTATTGTGTATAAATCGGTAAATTTACTTAAAATACCAATTTCTTTTAATGCGCCAACAAGTAAAAGCACACCCACAAAAAACAGTAGCGTGTCGTATTCTATGTCGCGTACAAAATCTATTATGTCTTTGTTTATATCTTTTTTGCGCATTAAAAATTGCGCTACTAAAAACATAACCGATAAGCCAAATAAAAACGTTAATAGCGGCGGTACGCTATAAATTACGCTAAGTGTTAACGTACTCACAACGGTTGATAAAAATATAACAGCGATGGTAATGTCGGTTTTTTCTATGCGTTTTTTTTGCGAGCCAACAAACTCTATTTGCCCTTTCATACCAATAGAGAGTAAAAGCGCTAGTAGCATTACACTTATAAACGCAGGCGCTATGAGCAGTAATAAGTTTGCAATAGACACCTTGCCGTCCAAAAATATCATTAAAGTGGTTACATCACCGGTTATTAGCGATACACCGCCAGAGTTAACCCCAAATACAATAAGTGTGGCGTATTTAATGAGCTTTTTAGCTTCAAGATTTAGCGACATAACCACGGCAAGCGATATAAGCGTAGCGGTTACATTGTCAGAAATAGACGAAAATAAAAATGCAAAGCCGCCCACTAAAAACATAAGTTGTCGTTCACTAATCCTTTTAGGCATTACCCGGTGCACTATGTTTTCTATAAACCCTTTAGAGTTTAAATACGCGACAAAGGTCATGGCGGCCATTAAAAACAGCCACAGTGAGGCTATTTCTAATATATTTTCGTTAAGAAGATGCTGAATTGTGGCTGGGCTTTGCCCATGAAGAGGGTTTACAAAAAGTATAATCCAACAAAGTGTGCCAAAAAATAACGTTGTTTTAGCTTTATTTACGTGAATTATATCTTCTATAACGATCAGTAAGAAGGCAATCGCTATTAGGGTTAAAATTATCGAGGGGACCATGGTAGTTAAATAACCTTTGATATAGTTTTAAAGAACACACAAAAATCACTCCTTTGTGCGTGCCCAATTTCGGCGCGAATTTTAGCACCGCCCTCATGCAAAAACTATTATTAAATGGTCTTAAAAACGAATACTATTTACTGGTAGAATACGTAATAATGAGTCAACTTTAAGAACTCAATAATAAAATACTAGGATGTTGTAACCTCATATGATCCCAGCTAAAAAGCTGCTAAATACCCTTAGCGAACATTGGGGTGTTTTAGAGCTATTATTTAAACGTTTTAAAATGGCCGACTTTAGCCTAAAAGACGTACAAAACGCCATTAAGCAAAAGCAGCCCACATGGACAAACGAGCGCATATATAAAGAAACAAATCGTTTGCTCAATCAAGATATACTCATTCCATTGGCTAAATCTTCTCAGCTTGAAATTAACCGTGCCATTGCCGATTTTGCGACCTTTTTATTACAAGAAGAACACCTAGGTTTAGCACAAGAAATTAGCGTTTTGGTTGATGATTTAGCCCGCCTAGGAAACCGACTAGATAACGCGGGCGAAATGGAAGACTTTGATGATTTACGCCGCTTTAGCCGCATTATGGATGATCGGGTGCGTAAAATAATGAAGCTGTACGCGCACAACGAAAACGCCATATTAAATATTGTAGAGCAAGCTAAATCTGATCACGCGGTGCAATCTTTGCAAAAGCGCTACAAAGCCGTAATAGAAGCCTTTGACGAATACATAGAGCCTATGCTTGAAATGGTCGATATTAGGGGCGATTTTCATGCCTGCTTTACAATTATTGAGCAACAAATAAGTAAGCAAATAGAGCACATTGAGCGCTCGGGTAAGGCCTACAACGACAAACGCATGCTTGAGCAGTTACGTACTCGTATACTCGAAATGCATTTAGTTGGCCGAGAAAGCTTACGTAAAAGCGCCGATATGCTTATGCCTCTGCGCGAAGAACTGCGCCGTAATAACTTAATTACCCGCCAAGCAGCCAAAGTGCTCGGGCTGGTGCGTAAAAATGGCGTAGACAACATGCTAAGTGCGGTACAACCAAACTTTGTAAGCGATGCGCAGCGCTATTCACTTGGGCAGCAGCGCCATATAGTTGCTTACATGGCAAGCTTGGTAGAGTTTGAGCACGAAGAATACCAGCTTCCAGAGCAACAAGACGTGCCGGCATTTGTAACGCCTAACATTCCTGATTACCACGATGTTAAAAAAAGCTTTGCAAAACGCTTTAATAAAAAGCGTAAAAAGCCTCAACCATTGCTGCAATTTTTAGATGAGAGCTACCCCGACCTAGACGCCGACGAAATGCTATTTTTATATCAAAAATTAGTCAGCGACAGCGACGTGCATATTAGCCAAAGCGATGAAAAAGCGCGCGTAAAAATAGCCGGCCAACACTTTTCGTTATACCCATTTAATTCAGCGCCTCAGCCAGATACAAAGGCAGACGAGTAACACATGACACATATAAACCTAGACGAGCTAACACACCTGCAAGCCATTAATAAAAAATTAACTGCGGGTTACCACATTTGCGAACAAGACAACGTAATGTGGCAAGAACTTGACCAACACATAGACGACTACAGTGCTTTATTTAACGCCCTTGGCCACGATTTAAAACACGACAGCCGCGGCTTTTACTATTTTGCCAGCGACGAAAGCACACCAAATATGGGCAAAATATCCCGTGCTATCGCACTTACTATTTACATTTTAATTGAGCATTTTGCCAATACGGGTAAAGACCCAATGCGCGCTTTGTTTGATGAAGTAAACGATTTAGAACTGATGCAAACCTTAGTGCAAATTAACAAACACTTATTTGATCAGCTTGAGATATTTTCGGGCTCGGATTTACGTAAAGACGTATACCTGCGCATGGTACGTTTAGGCCTTGCTCGCGAAGTAGAAGGCGGCTTTATGCTACAAGCACCTATTCACCGCTACATTGATGCTCTAATGGAAGTAAATGAAGAAACCTACATTACGGAGGACGAGGAATGAAAAACTTATACGGACTGAGTAAACTCGCCCTACTTAATACCGCAGGCTATGCAAAGTGTGTGATCCCGCTTGATAAAAGCAGCTCTATTTGTGCGCCAAATAATACCGGTAAAAGCTCGGTTATTAACGCTCTGCAATTTCCGCTAATAAACGATTTACGCTTAACCGAATGGGACGGACACGATTTAGATGAAACCCGTAAGTTTTATTTTTCATCGGATCAGTCGTACATTTTACTTGAAGCCAACCTCCCTCATGGCTCGGTCGTTATTGGTGTAGCGGGCCTTGGTAAAATAGCCGGTTACGCACATCAGTACTTTTGTTATCAAGGCAAACTTGATTTAGAGCAGTACACGCAAGGTAATACCATAATTAAGTTTACCAAGCTGTTTAATCATTTAAAGTCGCTTAATTACAACCCAATTGAGCTAAAAGCACAAGAGCTAAACGCCCTACTTACCGGTGGCGCAACGCCCTTTGACGGCGACATTAACTTAAAAATGATCCCGCTTAATAATGTACAAGACTCTGCCATTTATAAAGAAATTTTTAGACGTATTCTTAACTTACATAAATTGGGCGCAAGCGATGTTAAACGCTTTATGCTACGCGTGTTTGAGCGCCATATGTCAAACTCAAAGGTCGACTTTTACGAAGTCTGGCGTCGCTCGTTTGATAAAGTAAACCGCGCTAAACGTGAATTAAAAGCCCTTGAATCAATGCAAGAGCCAATAAGCGCGCTTGAATCAATGCTTGAAAATCAAACTGTACTGAAAGGTAAGTTAGCAGCCTATGCACCTAAAATTGACCAAGCACTCATTGACTTTGATACCTACCAAGAGGCGCAGCTAAATGAGCTAGGTGTTGCACTTGAAGACATAGAACACGAAAAACATGAGTTTGAACAAAAGCAAAGCCTATACGTGCAGCAATCGCGTGATATAGAGCGCAGACAAACCCAAATTGAGCAATGGTTTTTAGATTACAGCGCCCTTAAAAGCGAGTTTGAGCTGGTAAATAAGGCCACGCTTAAAACTAGCCTTGGCCAGCTCAAACACGATTACGAGTCGCTTTCGCACTCTATAACCAGTGCACAAGGGCAAAGCCTACACACGCTTGATTACCGCATTAGCGAAACTCAAAAACAAATAAAAAGCTTAAAGCTGCAGCTTAAAAACCTTGAGTTTAATTTGTTTACTCGGATGCGCGAAGACCTATCACTTAAAGAAGTAGAAGAAATATCGCGCATTTTAAATCCCGACCTACTCTCGTTTGCAACCACCACTAATGGCGATATAACCATTGATGATGAAGGCGCCTTTGGGGAGTTTTTATCGCTATTAAGTGAAAACGTTAAAGGCGGAGTGCTTACCCTTCCTGGCGCAAGTATTAAACTTAAAAAACTCTCGCCTGTGCAAATGCAAAGCGGTGAAAACAAAGAGCAATTAACGGCGCAGTTAAGTGCACTTGAACACTCATTAAAAGAGTTTAAACAACAGCGCGAAGTAGCCGCTAATGTAGCCGACAAACAAAAAGAAAAAGACGCACTTTACGATGAACTAATGAGCGCAGAGAGCGCCCTAAAACGCTTAGAGCAATTTGAGGTAATGCAGCAATCGGTTGAAGCGCAAGCCATGCTAAAAGAGCAATTATTAGCAGAGCGCGAACAAGTTGACGAGTACCTGCAAGACATTCAAAAAAATAGTGGCTCAATTGCAGACAGACGCTCGTTAATTAAATCTAAGCAAGAGCAAATTAATCGCCAAACCGAGCGCCTACGCCAAGTTAAAAGCGAGCGAATTGACCACACACTCGATTTATACAGCGGTAAAGTAACCCCATACATGATTGATATAACAGTCGACTTTGATAACTTAAGCGACCTAGTACATCACTTTAATAAAGATTGCCAAGAGCTGCGTAACTTTGACATAAACGTGCGTAATACTTATTTGCATGTATATAACGCAGGCATTACTAAGTTTGATAACGAAAACGACGAATTTACTAAATACCAAAAACTAATTAGCGCATTTCACAACCTTGATAACGAACGCGATGCCGTTGAGCGTCAAGGACGCGTAGCATTGACCGAAGTAGCCGCAACCATTAAAGGCTTGCGTGAAGATTTAGACCGCCTTCGCCGCGAGATGAATAGCTTTAATAAAGGCATAAGCCAGCACCGTATTTCTAACCTTCAAGCGTTTAAAATTAACGTAATACCGCGCAAAATGCTGGTTGATAGTATTGATACTATTATCAGCACGTCGCATCAGTTTGAGCAAGGCGACACCCTTGATTTATTAAGCCAGGAACCCTACAGCGAAAGCGCAGTAAACGAAGCAAAGGATCACTTAATAAAACTCGCCTCAGATAAAGCGGGTTTAACGCTTACTGATTTATTTGATATTCGTTTTGAAGTGGTAAATCGCGCAGGTGAAACCGAACACTTTGAAAAAATAGATTCAGCCGGCTCAAACGGAACACGCATTACTATTAAGTTATTATGTGGCATGTTATTTATTCGTTACTTATTAAGCGATCAAGAACAAAACCTTTACCGTATACCTATTTATATAGATGAAGCGGCAGATATCGACCCGCAAAACCAAAAAGCAATTATAGAAACCGCACTAAGCTTTGGCTTTGTACCTATATTTGCCTCGGTTAAGCCACAAATAAGTTGTGACTACATTGTGCCTATTCGTTCAGTAAAAGATGGCGCACAAAACTGGGTAGACGAAAAAGATTGGATAGAAGTTGAACACAGTTAATTGGCCATTAAGGCTCAGCTATTAAACTAAAATATAGAACGTTAAAATAATACACATTTAAATGATGTGTGTTATTTTAAGGTAACGCATTTTATTGGAGCAAACGTAATGAAAAATATACTTATTGTTGCAGCGCTAGCACTACTTTCAGCCTGTACACAAACCCCTGATTGGGATTACGACAAATCAGCCAACTTTAGTAATTTTAAAACATTTGCTTGGGTAGAAAACGCGAGCTTAACTAAAGACACCACAAATTATCAAATTAATGGCTTAATGGAAAAACGCGTTCGTACCGCTGTTAATAAAGAGCTTAGCCAAACGTTGGGGATGAGCTTAGTAGACGCTGCACAAGCGGATGTACTTGTTAACTACCATGCATCGGTAGATAAAGAGCTTGAAGTAGATAGCTTTAACGTGGGTTACGGCAATCGCTGGGGTCATTGGGGCACTGGTTTTCAACGTGATGTTTCTGCCCGCGAATACGAAGTGGGTACTTTAGTTATTGATATTATCGACCGCGAATCTAACCAGCTGATATGGCGCGGTGCTAAAGAAGGTCGTTTAAAGAAAAAACAAACACCCGAGCAACGCGAAGCGTCAATTAAAGAAACAGTCGCTAATATTTTAAGCAACTTCCCGCCGCACAAGCAGCAATAAATTAGAATTAGCGTTGAGTAAGTTTTAAGAAGCTCACAGTATGTGAGCTTTTTTGTTAACAAAGGAATCATACCTTGGCATTTTTAAAGTATTTTACAGTCACTCTATTCGCTTTTTTTGCTTCGCTCCCCGCACATGCACATGCACATGCACATGCACAAAACTTAAAATTAACTCCAGGTTTTTGGCAAGGAATTAACAAAGATAATTTCGAATACAATGTACTGGAAATAAAAGAAAACGGAGAACACCGTTTAATCATTGCAAATATCGCCAGTGCATTTCATAGAAATAAATCAATTGCGTTTAATGATAACGATATTAAATGCAATCGCATTAATTGCACTATCAAACTCATTAGCCCTAATAAAGAACATCTGCAATTTACATTAATTTTAAGCCGTTATTTAGATAATTCATTTGAGGTGTTAGAAATTTATTCTAATGCAGACGATGATTTTGTCATGTCAAAAACTTACCGGTTGGAAAAACAAGAAAGGCAATCTACCGTCCATACATTTATAGATAAATACCGCTCTAGAATAGATGAATTAGCAGCTATAGAAAAGTCAGGTTTATATGGTTTTTGGGTAGGATTATTAAATTTAGACGGCAATCAAAAACTCGTAAGTATTGAATTTCACCCAAATAAAGAGTCATATTTCACCTATTTTGCAAGTGGAACCAATGACATAATCAGCACCACTTTTATGCCACAAGATATTCAAGAAATAGACAACGTACTGAAAATCACTACCAGCAATTCAACCTTTGCAAATAAGCTAATTATTCATAAAGACAACCGAGAACTCAAAGGCTATATGTATTCAAACCACAAAGGTACAACTCTTCAAACTGGCTCGTTTAAATTGTATCGCTTTGAAAGGCCTGAGTAACCTGTAATCTAAGTATAACTCTATGTCAACTTATACTTATACAATAAATCAAAGGGTATATGGCAATAGTCATCGGGGTGATTAGTTAAACGATCTTGATGCTCAGGATCGCTTGGTACGTAATTAGTTAGCATCTCTACCCCTACTACAACTTTTTCGGCATCACTGCGCTTATTTATATAATTGCTTGCTGCGTCTAAATGGTTTTGGTTTTTACTGTAAATAGCAGTGCGATATTTAGGGCCTACGTCATCCCCTTGTTTATTAATGCTGTATGGGTCAATAATTTCAAAAAAGTAGTCAAACAGCTTATTTAGGGTTACGACTTTTAGGTCAAAAATTACCTTTACGCATTCTGCATAACCATCATAGTCGCCGTCTGTCGTTTGATTTGTACCGTTCGCGCGCCCTGCTTCAGTACTTATTACGCCTGGTAAGTGCTTTAAAAATTCTTGTACGCCCCACAGGCAGCCACCAGCAAAGTAAATAGTATTTTGTTCTTTAGTATCCATTATAAATGTTACCTAATGAGAAAAGTGTGAATGGTTATCAAATGCAGTTATTAACAAATTAATGTACAATCGCGCACAAAATGTCTGCTGTTATATTTAGTTATTTTATCATGCTCAAATATAAGCTTTGAAATTAATTGTAACAGCCGCTACAAATAATAAACGACGAGTAACACATGAATCGCACACCACACCTTATAATACCTGCACTATTATGCAGCGTTACCCCATTTGTATATGCCAATACACAGCCTGATGAGTCAGTAATTGAGCAAATAACGGTCGAGGCCTCACCTACTGCGAATAAACTGCCTGTGGGTACATTTGATTCGCCTATTTCTAATTTAGAATATGACCCGCGTGTTGATTTGCAGTCGCGTAATATGGGTGAGGCACAAGCTGATGTAACTATTCGCGGTGGGATTTTTGAAAACACCGGTTTTAGAGTAGGAAGCGCTACCCTGCTTGACCCGCAATCTGGCCATTATTTTGCTGAAATACCTATTGCACCACAAATGCTAAGCGGCCCAGCAGTTTTAACCGGTGCCGATAACGCACTATACGGTATGAACAGCTCTGTAGGTACAGTTTCGTTTGGTTGGAAACCAATTATTACAGGTGGCAGTATATCGCTTGGTACTGGTACAAATGACTTTAATCTTCAAAGTATTCACGCTGCTAAAAACACACAACTTGATAGCTTAGCTAACTATACTCTGGGCTTTGAAGGTGAGTATTCTCACTCGCAAAGTGATGGAACCATTGATAATGGCGATCATGACTTTTCGCGCGCCTCAGCTCGCGTCCAATTAGCAAGCGAGCACAGCCAAACCGATTTATTTTATGGCTCGCAAGATAAGTTTTTTGGCTGGCCTAACTTGTACACCCCTTTTGGCGTTAACGAAACTGAAGATTTAGAAACCCGCCTTTGGATGCTTAATCACAAGCAAAGCTACGCTGATAACAGTCATTTTGAAGTATCGGCGTATTATCGTACCCATGACGATCACTATATTTATTCTCGCGAAAACCCAAGTGCATTTGAAGCTTTTCATAAAAGTGAAGTTAAATCACTTGGACTTTCGGGTCGCCATGCACAAAGCGATGCGCTGGCAATAAATTACTCAGCACAATTTATTGATGATTCGATTGAATCAACAACACTTGAAAACAACTTTACCTCACGAAAGTATTACAAGCTGAGCGTATTGCCCCAATACACAATGGCTTTAAAAGAGAATCAGCAGCTTATCTTTCGTTTAGGCGCTGCGTATGATGATACAAATCGCGATGATGCTGAAGTATCAGCTATTGGTGATATAACCTTAAACACCCAAAACAGTGACGGCACAGCGCAAAGTATTTATTTATCATACGCGCAAGCGAGTCAAGTTGCAGGCTACACAGCGATTGGCGGCAGCGATTCTGGCGGGTTATTTAGAAGTAACTACAACCTTGAGCGCGAAACGACTTCAAACTTAGAGCTAGGCTTATTACTTGAAGAGCAAAGCTGGCAGTTAAACTCGGCTATTTTTTATCGAAAAGATAATAACTTAACCGATTGGACCTTTAATTTTGACTCCACCTCTGCGCGCTTTGCAAACCCGGTTAATATTGATACTGCAGGGGTTGAATTTTTAGCGACTAAGCACTTTGATACTGCAAAACTTATTGCTAGCTATACCTATTTACACAAATCAGAAAACTATGGCGCTGCCGATATTGATGCCAGTTTTTACGCGTTAAACTTTCCTGATCACCGTTTAACACTCGGCGCTGTGTACAACCCAACTGATATTTTAGAATTTAGAATAGATAACGAATGGCGTACACAACACAAAAACGCGCTTAGAAACGGCCACGACAACGCGTTATTCACCCAGCTAACGCTTAAAATAACGCCGCCACAGTTGAGTAATTTATTTATCACCTTAGCGGCAGATAACTTATGGGATGAGTCGTTTGAAGAAATACCAGGTACACCAGGACGCGGTGAACAATATACGTTAAGCGCAACGTATAGTTGGTAAAATTAAAGCGGCGTTTACAAACTCAATTTATACTTTGATTTGTAAACGCTGTGTTTTTTATAAAAGCGCTACTTTAGAAAAAAATATTGTACAAAAAGAAGCGAACGAGAAAACACAAACCAACTATTATTTAAAGTTAATCTCTTCCCCTCTTTTTGAATAAATCACTTTTACAGGTTTTACCTGTCACGTAAGCAAGCTTCACGTCTACAAAATAACCGTATATCTACACATTAGCGGTAGACGCTGAGCTTGCTCGCGTGAAAGCGCAGCTTTTAATTACTTATAAAAATCACTCGGTAATAGATAAATGTAAATATATGTGTATTAACCTCGTAAGCTAGGTTAATTGCTCAAGCTCGGTTATAAGCGCTAGAGCCTCTGCATTTGTTGACCCACACACATCAAATGTGGCGCTAAAATCGCTACATACTTTTGGGCGGCTTTCATCGCCAAATAATTTACATAAATTACGCTCATCTAGCTGAATACAACGCTCTCCAGCTTTTTTACCATTTGGCATTCCAGGGATTGGGGAGCTAATACTCGGTGCAATGCAACACGCACCGCAGCCTAAACGACACGTCATAGGCTCTGTTTTCATAATAACCTCAGTTAATAAAACTATGCAATTTGCAGTGTATTTTCACCCATGCATAGTCAATTGTTTATTTGTAATACACACATGTAATGCTTTGTTACATCTTCAAACGCCTTGTAAACACTTTATTGCGTATTATTGCCTTGTCACCAAATATATGAAGGAATGCCTTGTGGCTACTAAAAAACAAATTTTACTACCAGTCGCGGTTTTAGCTGCCGGGATTGCACTGGCAATTGGCCTTTCAGCAATGAAAACGCCACCAGAAGAAAAACCAGAGCAAGACACTCGCCCGCTGGTTGCGGCAAAAAGCGTAAACATTGATGCTATAACGCTTGATGTAAAATCGTACGGCGTTGTAAAACCTAAAGACCGTACCGAGCTGGTTGCTCAAGTAAGCGGGCAAGTTATTTCAGTAGCCGGGCAATTTGTAGAAGGCGCGTTTGTTAAGCAAGGCGATATTTTAGCACGAATTGATCCAAATGATTACGAAGCCGACTTTATTGAAGCACAAGCAGGCCTTGCACAAGCAAGTTCAGCACTTGAAATAGAACGTGCACAAGCTCACGTTGCTAAAGCTGAATGGGAACGTATTAAATCAGACTCAAGCGATGCGATTGCTTCGGAGCTTTATTTACGTAAACCACAACTTGCTGAAAAAATGGCAAATTTTAAATCTGCTCAAGCCCGTGTAAAACGCACTAAACGTAACTTAGAACGTACGTACATAAAAGCCCCATATGATGCAATTATAAATGAGCGCACTATTAGCTTAGGCTCTGTTGTAAGCGCAGGCAGTAAATTTGGTGAGCTTAGCGCGACAGCAGTTGCAGAGGTACGTTTACCAGTTGCAGATAAAGAGCTGCAATATTTAAATAATGGCGGTATTGGCGCACTGGTTACGCTCAGCGCTGAATTTGCTGGTAAGCAAACTACGTGGCAAGCCAAAGTGGTACGTAGTGAAGGGATTGTTGATCAAACCAGCCGTATGAGCTATTTAGTTGCGCAGTTACCTACTCCGTATGCTGATAACACTAAGCCACTTCGTTTTGGTTCGTACATTAACGCCACAATTGAAGGGCGAGCGCTGGATAACGCGATTATTGTCCCGCACCATTTAGTTAAAAATAACAAAATTGCTATTTTAAACGACAATCAAACCCTTAGCTTTAAAACGCTTAATATTGTACGTGAACAAAACGGCATGGTAATAGCCGACCAAGGGTTAAACAGTGGCGAGCAACTTATTATCTCTGCCCTTGAATACCCAACAGAAGGCATGGCTGTTAAGCTAGAAGGCATTGAGCCTAAAAGCGATGTAACTCAGTTAGCACTTAAAGAGGATACGCCATGAGTACCTCAGAAAAAGGCTTAATTGCTTGGTTTGCACGTAACCCAGTTGCGGCAAACCTAATTATGATTTTTATACTGATTGGCGGACTTTTAACGGCGCTGACAATTCGTAAACAGGCATTTCCACAACTTGAAAATAATTGGGTAAGTATTCAAGCGGTATACCCAGGCGCAGCCCCGCAAGAGGTTGAAGAAGGCATTACAATAAAAATTGAAGAAAACCTTGAGGGATTAGAGGGCATTAAACGCTTTATAACCTACTCTAACCGAGGTTATGCACAAGCATGGGTTGAAATTGAAGAAAAATACGACCTTCAAGAAGCTTTAGACGAAATAAAAGCCCAAGTAGATTCTATCAACTCGTTTCCTGCGGGTATGGAAAGGCCAATAATTCAGCGTGATAAGTTTCAACAAGAAGTGATGTTTATTGCGCTATATGGGGATATGACCTATGCACAACTAAAAGAACTAGGTACAGATATAGAAGATGAATTACTTTCCTTATCGGGTGTTAATCTAGTCAGCTTTTTTAGCGGCTTAAATTATGAAATAGGCATTGAGATTAGCCCCGACAAACTGCGTGAATACGGCCTAACATTTAGAGATGTGTCAAATGCAGTAAGAAACTTCTCAACTAATATGTCGGCAGGGCAAATTCGTTCAGATAATGGTTATATTTCTATGCGTGTTGAAAAACAAGCATATAAAGGTAATGAGTTTGAAAAGTTGCCTTTAATTACCCTTGCTGATGGCGCACAAATATATTTAGGCGATGTAGCCACGATTAACGATGGTTTTGAAGAAGGCTTATTATATTCAAAGTACAATGGTAAAAACTCGTTAATGTTTGATATTGCAGCATCTAAAGATCAAGACATTAGCGACGTTGCCAAAATACTTAAAAATTACATGGCCGAAAAAGAATCTAAATTACCACAAGGCGTAAAACTAACACCTATGGTTGATTTAACCTACTACCTGCAAGGCCGTCTCGATATGATGATCGACAACATGGTATGGGGTGGTGTTTTAGTTATGCTGGTATTAGCATTATTTTTACCTCTTAGATTGGCATTTTGGGTAATGATGGGTTTACCGGTGTCTTTTCTGGGTGCCTTTTTGTTCATGCCGATAGGCTTTTTAGATATCACCATTAACATGGTGTCGTTATTCGCCTTTATAATTGTACTCGGAATTGTAGTGGACGATGCTATCGTCGTGGGTGAATCGGCCAGTGCCGAAATTGAAAAACACGGTCACTCACTCGATAACGTAATCCGTGGTGTTAAACGTGTTGCAATGCCCGCTACATTTGGCGTACTAACTACCATAGCCGCTTTTTTACCACAAGCTATGGCATCAGGCCCAGGCGCAGCATTATCTAAAGCGATTGGTGTCGTTATTATCCTGTGTTTGATTTTCTCGTTAATCGAATCAAAACTTATTTTACCTGCGCATATTGCTGCAATGAACCCGCGTAAACCAAACCCTAAAAACCCATTACATAAACTACGTAATGTGGTTGATAGCGGTTTAAAACACTTTGTACAAAACTACTACACGCCTTTTATAGGCCATTGTATACATTATCGTTATACCGTAATTATAGGTTTTTTATGTATATTAATAGTGAGTGCAGGCATGTTTGCAGGCGGTTTAGTAAAATTTGTACCAAACCCTAAAATACAACATGACTTTCCTCGTATTGTTGTCGAAATGAATCTTGAATCGTCTGAGCATGCAACACTTGAAACAGCTAAAAAAATTGAAGCGGTACTACTTAGTGTAGATGAAGAGCTTGAAGCACAATACGGTCAAAAAATGATTCATGACCTGTCGGTAAGCCTTCGTGGACGTACGACTGCACAGTTAATGGCTGTACTCATTGAACCTGATAAACGCCCTATCGATACCTTTACATTAAGCTCATTATGGCGTGAAAAAATGCCACCACTGCCGGGAGTTAAAACGTTAACTATTGAAGATAACTTATTTGGCGGTGGACGAGATGACGGCGACGTAAGTTTTAGACTTCAAGGCAAGGATACTGACAAACTAAAAGAAGTTGCTGCGTTATTAAAAACTAAATTACAAAGCATGGAAGGTGTAGGCGATGTTAACGACTCACTACAAAGTGCTACCGACGAAGTACAGCTTGATTTAAAACCACTGGCCTACAGCATGGGACTTACACTTGCCGATGTTGCATCGCAAGTAAGCTTTAGTTACTACGGATTAGAAGCACAGCGTATTTTACGCGAAGGCGAAGAAATTAAAGTCATGATCCGCTACCCTGAAAACGAACGTAACTCTATCAGTAACATACACAGTACACGAATCATTACACCAACAGGTGCTGAGGTTCCGTTGAGCGAAGTTGCACAAATCAACATTGTAGATGGTGTAAACAGAATTCGTCGTGAAAATGCAAACAGAACAGTCAATGTATGGGCAGCCATTAATACTGATAAAGTTGAACCTTTTGCCATTGTAAAAGAAATCACTGACGAGTATTTACCAACCCTTTTACAAAATTACCCTGGTGTTACCAGTAATGTAGCAGGACGCGTGCAAGAAGAAATGGACAGCGCTGATGAGCAGTTACGCGACTTTGCCATATCGCTGATGATTATATTTGCGTTATTAGCCATTCCTCTTCGCTCATACTCACAACCATTAATTATTATGTCGGTCATTCCATTTGGTGTGGTCGGTGCAATGTTCGGCCATATGGTATTAGGAATGACCATGAGCGGCCTTTCAATGTTTGGCATAATTGCAGTAGCCGGTATTGTAGTCAACGACTCCCTCGTTATGGTTGATTTTGTAAATAAAGCGCGTGCTGAGGGTGTGCCTATAAAAGAAGCTGTTATGCAAGCAGGTGCAAAGCGCTTTAGAGCTATATTACTGACCTCAGTGACCACCTTTATTGGCGTATTACCTATTATTATGGAAACGAGTTTGCAGGCACAAATTGTAATACCTATGGCAGTATCGCTGGCCTTTGGTGTGCTATTTGCCACGGTAATTACTTTAATACTTATACCTTGCCAATACGTAGCACTAGAAGACGCAAAGCGATTAGTACGTAAGATGCGTGGCAAGCCGCCACTATTGGATGCCCAACCAGCGCCTACTAACAGCTAAACTGAGTTCCCCCCAACCAATAAAGCTCGGCAAGTTGCCGAGCTTTTTATTCTTGGCTCAAAAAGAACATGCAACTATTGGCCAGCTTTCTCAAATGGGGATTTATTTATTAACCTCACTTTTAAAGGATTGACCATAGGTATATTTCAGCTTATTTTATTTATTACATTTTCCGTTTTAATCACACTTAGTGACAAAAAGAATAGCTGCAACTTAATGCTATTAGGCGCCGTTGCTATATCGTTCGCATTTGTGGGGCTCGACTTTTTAATAGGCGTAGATGTAGGTTAATCTTTCATACAAACTAAAACACATTCAATAGCCAGTTTTATAGAGTAAAAAGGTTCGATAAATAAAGAGATAAACTGCTCGTTTTTTATCCCTAATACGTTATGGTATTTAAATAATAAATATACATAATAAAGTTAAGGAACAGCCATGAATACCTCGCAATCAGATCACATTCCTCAAGAAGCCTTTGATTGGTACGACGAATACGCCCACGGCTTGATGGACAGACGTACTTTTATGAAAAAACTTGGCGGTTTAGCTGCACTTGGGTTTTCAATGAGCGTACTGACCAGTGCCTTGCTGCCCAATTACGCGTTTGCAGAGCAAGTATCGTTTAACGATGACGATATAAAAGCCACCTACGAAGAGTTTGACTCGCCAAATGGACATGGTAAAGGTAAAGGCTATTTGGCAGTCCCTAGTAAAGTAGAGGGCAAACTGCCAGTGGTATTAGTTATCCATGAAAACCGTGGTTTAAACCCTTACGTAAAAGATGTAGCGCGTCGCTTAGCCAAAAGTGGCTTTATTGCCTTTGCCCCCGATGCACTTTTCCCTCTAGGTGGCTACCCAGGTAATGACGATGAAGGACGTGCAATGCAAAAAACGATGGACAGAGCTAAAATTCAAAACGATTTTGTAGCCGCTGCCCACTTTTTAAAAGGTCATTCACATAGTAACGGTAAACTGGGGGCTGTGGGTTTTTGTTTTGGTGGCTATATTGTTAATTATTTAGCGGCGGTTGATAGTGATTTGCTTAGCGCTGGCGTGCCTTTTTATGGTACTCCTGCCAGTGAAAATTTACGTAAAAATATTAAAGCACCGTTAATGATTCAATTAGGTGAGCTTGATAAGCGTGTAAACGCGTCATGGCCTGAATATGAGCAAGATTTAAAAGCTAATAACGTTGAGTACACTATGCATATGTACAAAGGTGCAAACCATGGGTTTCATAACGACTCGACTGGGCGGTATGATAAAGACAATGCCGAACTTGCATGGCAACGTACCGTTGAGTTTTTTAATAACAAACTCAGTTAATTAAGCTAACAATAATGTAATGCCACCAGCTTAAACTGAGTGGCATTATACAAGTTAATTAGCCTCAATTTTGGTTATGTAAGTTCTGGTTAGTTAAGCTCTGTAATATGTAATAGCTCACCAGATGGACCCCATAAATAAATCACTCCACGAATAGTACAAAGTTTAAATAGGTGGTAGCAAGTCTAAACAACTGACAAGCAAAACGATTGAAGTAACGTTGAGCCACGGCAGAACTTAAACTGAAATGAATGTAATTCCTTTAGTTTAATTGAGCTAGCAGATGTTTAAACCTCTTTTATAACTGAAGTATAAATTCATTTTTACATAGCAAAAGCCCAACTTTATAGTTGGGCCTGATAATTAAATCAAAATAATCCGTTGAACTAGCATACTTTTAGTTCGCGTGCTTGAATGTACTGCACTAAGTCTTCAATCGATACCACGGTCATACTGTGCTTATTAGCATAATCACTTACCTCTGGTAAGCGCGCCATTGAACCATCAGAGTTTGTTAGCTCGCATATTACGCCAAATGGTTTTAAGCCTGCCAGCTGCATTAAATCAACAGATGCCTCGGTGTGGCCTCGGCGTACAAGTACACCACCAGTTTGCGCTTTTAAACCAAATACATGGCCCGGGCGCGATAAATCGCTCGGTTTAGCATTATCGGCGGTAGCCGCTTTAATTGTGGTTACTCTATCGGCTGCCGATACACCGGTTGTAACGCCATGTTTAGCTTCAATGGTTACTGTGTAGGCTGTGTTATTTTGGCTGGTGTTGTTAGTTACCATTTGTGGTAGGTCTAACTGTTTAATGCGCTCATCGCCCATGCATAAGCACACAATACCGCTTCCTTCGCGGATCATTTCGGCCATTTGTTGGGGAGTTAAATGCTCGGCAGAAAATACAAAGTCGCCTTCATTTTCGCGGTTTTCGTCATCAACAACAAGCACGCCTTGGCCTTGTTGCAGTGCCGCTATGGCATTTTCTACACGGGTGTGGCTTTCGCCAAATTGAGTAAGTAAAGACTGAATCATCATTATATTCCAAATAAAAATAAATAGATTCAGGACACTGAAAGGCATGGCAAAGCCATACAAAATAAATTTGCATGTTTAGCCAAAAAACAGCATTAAAACACACGCCAAAAAGCGATATTTATGGCGTAGTGTAATAAGCTATATTCTCTTTCATCCGGACTTTAACCGTCGGCTCTGGCATCTCACCAGATCTGCTTGACCTTTATTTAACTTTTTCAATATTGTAAAAATAAATTAAATAAAGCGCTCGCGGGCTCGTTTTAGTCAAAAAAGTATTGAGTAAAACATACCGCCGGTGGGGAATTTCACCCCGCCCTGAGAATTTACCGCAAACTTATACGTTTACGGCCTGCGCATTATACGCCTGTATCTATAAGTTATTCAAAAACAAAAGTTAAGAAAGCTCAGTCTTTAATGAGGCTTTAAGTACTTTGCCTTCATTAATATCCGCAATAAGCGAGCATGAAGCGCCATTTACCAGGTTTAAATTAGGCTGTACATGACCTATATCGGCATCAAAAATTACCGGAAACAAACACCCGCCTAAAGCCACATAAAGCGCATGGCGGTAATCAAAGGCGTCGTAATTGCTTTGAGTGATTTCGCTTCGCCCTAAAATAAGGCCATTAATATCGTCAAATATTCCGGCTAGCTTGAGTGAAAGTAAAAATCGAGCAACCGTCGTCGGCGTCAGCTCTGAGTTTTCGAGGTATAAAATGAGTCCTTCTGCTGCACTGTGTTTTTTAAATTCGTGTAATGCTAAGAAAGGTGAGTCGAGCAATAAACCTACAGTATCGAGGCAGCCGCCAAATAAGCGACCTGACATTTCAATTGTACGTTTATCGGTAGAGTTTAAGCACTGCCAATAAGTAGCCTCACTGAGGTTTAAAAGCTCATCAGGGTTTTGAGCATAATTGGGTTTCACTTTTTGATGTAAAGATGAAGGACCTTGTTCAAACTTACTCCCCGCTTCGTAGGTCAAAGTTTCAAAAATTTGTAAACTATACGGGTTTTTTTCATCAGGGTGTAATTGCATTAAATTTGCGCTGTGTAGAGTAGCCCATTGGCACTTAGCTGTTAATGCACAGGCAATAGTACTCACATCAGAAAAGCCCACCAGCCATTTAGGCTTTGCCGCTTTTATAGCATTAAAATCCAGTAACGGCAGCACTTCCATTGCAAGCTCACCGCCCATTGGTGGCATAATCGCGGCTATTTCGTCATCCAATAAAAAGCCCATTAACTGCTCTGCATGGGCTTTGGCATTAAGTTGTTCGCGCGGTTTGTTCTGGCGTAAAAACTCACCTTCGACCACTTCGTATCCACGGTGTTTAAGTCCGTCTATCACTATATCTAATCGTCCGTGGTACTTTTCTTTTAGACCAGATGAAAGTGAGCAAATAGCAATTTTAGAGCCTACTTTTAAAGGCGCTGGATAAAGTATATTAGCCATTGAGTGTTCCTTTTTAATAATACCAACATGCATAAATCTTTGATCAATTTAACGAATTAAATTGCACTATAACGTCGTTAAAAGTTTTTTATTTAGAACAACTAGATATAAAAACTTTTGCCTAGTTCTAGCGTAATTTTCTTAACGTTAAATAGACCCCATATATAAGCAGATTTGTATAAAGTGATTATGTACCTATATCATCATGTTTACTCTTTATGCAATATGAATACCTTTGTTATACCAACTCCATTAAGTATGTGTTCTAAATTTTACGCCGAAAAAACAATTCCAGCTCTAGGCGTAAATTGATGTAATTGGTTGTTCCCTTTACGTAATTTACAACAAAGAAATGGGGGGGTTTAGCGAGTAAAATAGATCGGCTATTTATTGGAGTTGGTATTAGTATAGTGATTTATTCAAGACATAAAAAAACCGATGCAGTCGCATCGGTTTTTATTTAAACGTTGCAGTGAGCTAAATATTAAAGATACTCAACATCAATGATTTCGTACTCAACGTCGCCTTTTGGCGTTTTAATGGTTACAGCATCATCTGTTTGCTTACCAATTAAACCGCGCGCGATAGGCGAATTAACAGAAATTAAGTTGTTTTTAATATCTGCTTCATCATCACCTACAATACGGTATTTTACTTCAGCATCTGTTTCTACGTTTACTATAGTTACAGTAGTACCAAAAATAACTTTACCCGTATTAGGCATTTTAGTTACATCAATAATTTGCACATTCGAAAGTTTCGCTTCAATTTCTTGAATACGACCTTCACAAAAACCCTGTTGCTCACGCGCAGCGTGGTATTCAGCGTTTTCTTTTAAGTCACCATGTTCACGTGCAATCGCAATATCATTTACGATTTTAGGACGGGTAACTGTTTTTAATTCGTTAAGCTCTTCGCGCAGTAACTCTGCGCCACGAACTGTCATCGGAATTGATTGCATACTTTTCTCACTTAACACCAAGGCCTTAATGGCCTTGGTACATTTCCTTAGTTCAATCGCTGGTGTAGCTCTTGAACTGACGTCACTTTACTACGGTCGTCTGCTTGGTTAGCAGTACAGTTAGCAAATGCCGCGTTCAAGGTTGTCGTATAGTTGGTTTTGTTTTGCAATGCACCACGACGCAACACCTTCGAATCTTCGATCGCTTGGCGACCTTCGGTGGTATTTACGATATAGCTGTACTCTTTATTCTTGATGTTATCAAGAATATGCGGGCGGCCTTCATATACTTTGTTTACACGGCGTACTTCAATACCGGCCTCTTTTAAAGCCTCTGCTGTGCCACCTGTTGCATCAATTTCAAAACCAAGGTCTGTCATGGTTTTTGCAAGCTCTACAACACGAGACTTATCGCTGTTACGTACAGATAGTAACGCGCGACCACCGCGTGGTAAAGTGTTGCTTGCACCTAATTGTGCTTTTGCGAACGCTTCGGCGAAAGTATCGCCAACACCCATCACTTCACCCGTTGAACGCATCTCTGGGCCACGGATAGGATCCACACCTTGGAACTTAGCAAATGGTAAAACTACTTCTTTAACGCTGTAATATGGAGGAATGACTTCTTTAGTAATGCCTTGGCTTGCTAAAGACTGACCTGCCATACAACGTGCTGCCACTTTTGCAAGTGCAACACCGGTTGCTTTTGATACAAACGGTACTGTACGCGCTGCACGCGGGTTTACTTCGATTAAGTACACTTTGCCATCTTTTACAGCAAACTGTGTATTCATCAAGCCAACAACGCCAAGCTCAAGAGCCATATCGGTTACTTGCTTGCGCATTACATCTTGCACATCTTGAGATAAAGAATGTGCTGGCAACGAACATGCTGAGTCACCAGAGTGAACACCCGCTTGCTCAATGTGCTCCATAATACCACCAATAATCACTTGCTCGCCGTCACAAATAGCGTCAACGTCAACTTCAATTGCGTTATCTAAGAAACGGTCAAGTAATACTGGTGCCTCGTTTGATGCTGATACGGCTTCAGTCATGTAGCGACGTAAATCTTGCTCGTCGTATACAATTTCCATCGCGCGCCCGCCTAGTACATACGATGGGCGTACTACGAGTGGGAAACCAATCTCAACTGATTTAAGTAATGCTTCTTCAGTTGATGTTACCGTTGCGTTTTCAGGCTGTAGTAAATCAAGACGCTCTACTAATTGTTGGAAACGCTCACGGTCCTCTGCGCGGTCAATCGCATCTGGTGAAGTACCAATCACTGGCACGCCATTCGCTTCAAGCTCACGCGCTAGTTTAAGTGGTGTTTGACCGCCGTACTGTACGATAACGCCTTTTGGTTTTTCAACACGTACAATTTCTAGTACGTCTTCAAGCGTGATTGGCTCAAAGTATAAACGATCAGATGTGTCGTAATCGGTAGAAACTGTTTCAGGGTTACAGTTAACCATGATGGTCTCGTAGCCGTCTTCGCGAAGCGCAAGCGCTGCGTGTACACAACAGTAATCAAATTCAATACCTTGGCCGATACGGTTAGGACCGCCGCCAATAACCATGATTTTGTCTTTGTCTGACGGGTTTGCTTCACACTCTTCATCGTACGATGAGTACATGTAAGCGGTATCTGAGCTAAATTCTGCCGCACACGTATCAACGCGTTTGTACACCGGCACAATGTTTAATTGATGACGTTTTTTACGAATTTCAGCTTCAGAAACACCGGCAATTTCAGCAATACGCGGGTCGGCAAAACCTTTACGCTTAAGCTTGCGTAAAAAGTCTGCATTTAAGCCCGCCATGCCTACTTCACTAATTTTAGCTTCGTCTTTTAAGATGTCTTCAATTTGCACTAAGAACCAGCGGTTAACTTTAGTCAGCTCGTAAACATCTTCAACACTCATACCGTGGCGCATTGCATCGGCAATGTACCAAATACGCTCAGCACCTGGCTCGCGTAATTCACGAATGATTTTTTCACGGGCTTTTGGATCGTCAAGTGCCACAATTGGATTGAAACCCGTTGCGCCAACTTCTAGGCCACGTAATGCTTTGTGTAATGACTCTTGTTGGTTACGACCAATGGCCATTACTTCGCCTACCGATTTCATTTGCGTTGTTAAACGATCGTTAGCACCGGCAAATTTTTCAAAGTTAAAGCGAGGAATTTTAGTTACAACGTAATCGATTGAGGGCTCAAAAGATGCTGGTGTTTTACCGCCAGTAATATCGTTTTGAAGCTCGTCAAGCGTGTAGCCTACTGCAAGTTTTGCTGCAATTTTAGCAATTGGGAAACCGGTTGCTTTTGATGCAAGTGCAGAAGAGCGTGATACACGTGGGTTCATCTCAATGATAACCATACGGCCATCTTTTGGATTAATACCAAACTGTACGTTAGAACCACCTGTTTCAACACCAATTTCACGCAGTACCGCCATAGAGGCGTTACGCATAATTTGGTATTCTTTGTCGGTTAATGTTTGTGCTGGAGCAACCGTGATTGAGTCACCTGTATGCACGCCCATTGGGTCAAAGTTTTCAATAGTACACACAATGATACAGTTGTCTTTTTTGTCACGAACAACTTCTGTTTCGTACTCTTTCCAACCAATCAGTGATTCATCAATCAATAATTCGTTTGTTGGTGATAAGTCTAAACCGCGCTCACAAATTTCTTCAAACTCTTCCATGTTGTAAGCAACACCGCCGCCGGTGCCACCCATAGTAAAAGAAGGACGAATGATACACGGTAAGCCAATACGGCTCATTGTATCTTTAGCTTCTTCCATTGAATGAGCAATTTCAGCACGAGGACATTCAAGGCCAATGTTTTTCATTGCTACGTCAAAGCGTTCACGGTTTTCTGCTTTGTCGATTGCATCAGCCGTTGCACCAATTAGCTCAACGCCGTGCTTAGCCAGTACACCGTGCTTGTCTAAGTCAAGGGCACAGTTTAATGCAGTTTGACCACCCATAGTTGGCAGTACTGCATCTGGTTTTTCTTTTTCAATAATTTTTTCTACCACTTCCCAGTGAATTGGTTCGATGTACGTTGCATCGGCCATTTCTGGGTCGGTCATGATAGTTGCAGGGTTTGAGTTAACTAATATAACTCTATAGCCTTCTTCTCTGAGTGCTTTACACGCTTGAGCACCAGAGTAATCAAATTCACAAGCTTGACCAATTACAATTGGGCCTGCGCCTAAGATAAGAATGCTTTTTATGTCGGTACGTTTTGGCATTATTACTCCAGTTAAATTAGTGTTTACGCGCTTGCATCAAGTCGATGAAGTGGTCAAATAATGGGGCTGCATCGTGCGGGCCTGGGCTTGCTTCTGGATGACCCTGAAAGCTAAACGCTGGCTTATCTGTACGATGAATACCTTGAAGCGTGCCGTCAAATAACGATTTGTGCGTAGCACGTAAGTTACTTGGTAATGACGCTTCATCAGCAGCAAAACCATGGTTTTGTGCGGTGATCATTACTACGTCGCGGTCTAAATCTTTTACTGGGTGGTTACCACCGTGGTGGCCAAATTTCATTTTTGCTGTTTTAGCACCTGAGGCAAGGGCTAATAACTGATGACCTAAACAGATACCAAAAATAGGTGTGTCGGTTTCTAAAAAGGCTTTAATTGCATCAATAGCATAGGTACATGGCTCAGGATCGCCAGGGCCGTTAGATAAGAAGATACCATCTGGGTTTAAAGCAAGTACATCGGCTGCTGAGGTTTGCGCTGGTACTACGGTTAGTTTACAACCGCGATCAACTAGCATACGTAATATGTTACGTTTAACACCGAAGTCGTAGGCAACAACATGAAACTTTTCATCAGCGGTATCTAGGGTTTTAAATCCTTCGCCTAATGTCCAGCTTGATTCGCGCCACTCAAAATTTTCCTTGGTTGAGACAACTTTTGCTAAATCCATACCTTTTAAACCTGGGAAGGCTTGCGCGGCTTGTAACGCTTTGTTTTCGTCTAATTCGTCACCTGCGATAATACAGCCGTTTTGTGCGCCTTTATCGCGCAAAATACGTGTTAGCTTTCTGGTGTCGATGTCCGCAATACCTAAAATATTACGTTCTTTTAAGTAATCATCTAACGATTGCTCGTTACGAAAGTTACTTGCTAGCAGTGGCAAATCACGGATCACTAGGCCTTTAGCCCATATTTGATTCGCTTCTTCGTCTTCGCTGTTGGTACCCGTATTACCGATATGTGGGTACGTCAAAGTTACGATTTGTTCCGCGTATGATGGATCAGTCAAAATTTCTTGATAACCAGTCATAGACGTATTGAATACTACTTCACCGACTGACATGCCGTCAGCGCCGATTGCAGTACCGCGAAACACTGTGCCGTCTTCTAGGACTAACAGAGCGGATTTAGTCAAGTTAAACCTCCTAACAGTAAAAAACGGGAGTAAGCAATTGCTTAACACCCCGCCAATACCCAGAGGGATCGTCAAAACCAGATTTTTGTGAGCTTAAATTGTTTTACGCAGTCTTAAATGATGCCGATATAAAACGCTAAACCTTCAATCATTTTTTCTTGCCTAAAACTCTTTTCATTCCCACTGAAACCCCTGGTTTTACTAGCCACTTGGGTATAATTGGAAACACGCATTTAGTAATTTTTGGCAAATTGGCTGCATTCTACATTAAGTTGCTATTTAGGTCTAATACTATTTGGTAAATTGTTACAAATAAGTAGTTTTAGGTAAAATTAGACCCAAACACGCAAAAAGGTAACTAAACTACTTAAGATCAAGCACATCTTGCATATCATAAAGTCCTACCGGTTTATTTTTCAACCAGCACGCAGCCCTTATAGCACCTAGCGCAAAGGTCATTCTTGAACTTGCTTTATGGGTTAATTCGAGCCTTTCGCCCATAGTTGCAAAATATGCGGTATGTTCACCTACTATATCGCCGCCTCTTAATACCGAATAACCTATTTCATTTTGCGATTTAGCCGTTTCTACTTGGCTGCGGTCGTATACAGCAACTTCGTCATGGTTCCAGCCCTTTGCATCTGCAATTGATTCACCAATAGCTAAGGCAGTACCCGATGGTGCATCTATTTTATGACGATGGTGCGCTTCAAATATTTCTATATCTAAATCATCACCAAATTTAGTAGCCGCTGTTTGTACTAAATTTAAGAGCACGTTTACGCCTACGCTGTAATTGCGGGCAAATACAATCGGAATGTGCTTTGCCGCATCGTTCAAAAGCGCCATATCATCGGCGCTAAGGCCTGTAGTACCTATAACCATTGGTAGCTTTTGCGCTACGGCTGTTTTTAGATGATTACGCATACCTTGCGGCAAAGTGAAGTCGATTAACACATCCACATTATCTACTTCGCTTTCAACGCTAAAGCTTACTGCGCTGTCGGCTGCACTATTTACTTGGTTTACATTAATACCTAATAACGATGAACTGCTACGAACGTATGCGCCTGTAAGTTGTGTTTGCTCTTTAATTGTCGCAGCTTCTAATAGAGCTAAGCCCATTCTTCCGTTAGCACCAAATACACCTATTCGATTTGTCGTCATGGTTTTTACCTAATTTAATTTGAATCCGTTTATTAGTCATATATCCGGACATTGCAAAATACGCAGCTGGGTATTTTTATGCAGTTGGATAAATATTAATCGCTGAAAATCGCGTTGCTTTGTAGATATTATCTAAAAGTCATGCAATAGTCAGGTGACCTTTTAATTTTATAATAATAACAATACCAGTTTACTTTAGCCATCTATACATTTAAACTTCCCTTTCGCGTCGATTTGGTCTTTGGCTTGCGGACGCTGCGGCTAACAACTTTTTTAAATTAAAAGTTGTACTGCTAAATTCAGCTAAAAGAGGAGTTTTGGCTGTGATAAATTTTACTGGTTATGAGGAATATGATGCAGCCATCATTTAATAAAAACAAAGCAATACTTTCTTTACTTCCCCTACTTACCTTTGTAGCGCTATTTTTAGGCTCTGGTTTGTATTTGCAATCGCAAGGGGTTGATTACGCTTTTTACCAACTACCCGCACCTGTTGCTATATTACCCGCCATTATGCTTGCGTTTATATTAAATAAAGGCACGGTAAACCAATGTGTAGAGACCTTTATTAAAGGTGCCGGACACAACAATATTATTACCATGTGTTTAATATATTTACTTGCAGGTGCTTTTTCAGCTGTAGCAAGTGCAACTGGTGGTGTTGATGCGGTTGTTAATGCCGGTTTATCGCTTATTCCACCATCACTATTATTACCTGGTTTGTTTTTAATTGCGGCTGTTGTTTCTACTGCGATGGGGACCTCAATGGGTACTATTGGTGCTATAGGCCCTATTGCTTATGCAGTATCCATTAAAACAGGTATAGATCCAGCATTAATGGCAGGTACTATTGTATCTGGCGCTATGTTTGGCGATAACTTATCTATTATTTCTGACACCACTATTGCAGCGACTCGAACGCAAGGCTGTGAAATGAAAGATAAGTTTAAAGAAAACTTAAAAATAGCTGTTCCTGCAGCCGTACTCACCATTGCTTTATTATTTTATCTCACGCCTGCTGCGCAAGTTGTTGAAACTAAAGATTACGATGTTTGGTTAGTACTGCCTTATGCCTTTATTTTAGTGTTGGCGGTAGCGGGTTTAAACGTATTTGTAGTGTTGTTTAGTGGTATTATTTTTGCTGCGTTAATGGGCTTTACTGGCAGCTACGAAGGCGCAAGCTTTGTAAAAGATATATACAAAGGCTTTACTGATATGCAGGAAATATTTTTACTTTCTATGTTTATTGGTGGCTTATCTGAATTTATTCGTATTAATGGCGGCCTTGATTATATTGCTCAAAAAATTCAAGCGATTACTAAAATAATCGCTAAATGGCATCGTAAAGTGGCCGACCAACTTGGTATCGCCGCATTAGTTTTAACAAGTAATGTATGTATTGCTAATAATACCGTGTCTATTATTGTGGCCGGCCCTATTGCTAAAAAGCTTGCTGATGACGGCGAAATAAGCGGTAAGCGTTCTGCAAGTTTACTTGATATTTTTGCATGTGTAACTCAAGGCTCACTGCCATATGGCGCACAGGCGCTACTATTAGGTGCTACGTTTAAAATTAGCCCGTGGGAAGTGTCTACCTCGTCGTATTACTGCTTTATATTAGCGTTTACGGCAATTGCTATAATTTGTTTACGCCGCAATAAAGCATAATTAACACGTACTTATATGTTGCAGCTTACTAAGTAAGCTGCAACATATGTTAAAATAACACTCTACATATCAATCACTTTTGCTATAATGCGCGCCTTCGCGTGTCACTAAAATTATAGTTAAATACAGATATGAAATTTAAAACATTACTTCCTCTCGTTACCCTTACATCAATTGCTTTATCGTCTTCTGCTTTTGCCGCTAATTGGAGCAGCACAGCATTACATATTAATAATGGCGACCAAAAAAACCCTTTCACAGAGCAAGAGTCAGATACTACTGTTTACTCTATTCAACATGCATCGGGTTACGATTACGGCGATAACTTCTTTTTTATCGATTACAGTAAAGACGATACTGACGATGGTTACCAAGATGCTGATTTTTATGCTGAGTGGTATTCAACGGTAAGCTTATCGGCGATTAGCGGTGAAAAAATTGGCGCAGGCGCGTTATTAGATGTGGGTCTTACTGGCGGAATTAACGTAGCTGGCGATGCTAAAATGATGAAATACTTGCCGGGCGTTAAGTTAAGCTGGGATGTACCTGGTTTTAACTTTTTTCAAACGTTGTTCACAGCTTACATTGACGATAGTGAAGGTGTAGCCAAAGGCGGTGCACCTATTGAAACAAATAGCTGGATGTTTGATGTTGCTTTTGAATACCCTTTTACTATTGGCTCACAAAAATTTAGCTTTAAAGGCCACGCTGAATATATCGCTGAACGTGAAGACGAATTTGGTAACGATGTAAAAGCATGGATACTCGCACAGCCTATTTTAGTATGGGATATGGGCCATGCCCTTGAAATGAAAGAAAATACCTTATTAATTGGTATGGAGCTTCAATACTGGCACAACAAGCTAGGCACAGAGGTCACAGAGTCAGTTCCACAAATACATGTAGAATGGACCTTTTAAGCAACCACGCTTAATTCAAAATAAGTTAAACGGAGCCCTTTTAAGCGCTCCGTTTTTTATGCCATTTTAAGTATTTAATTGAACAGTCCTTAATACTTAGCTATTGTCGTACTTCTTTTAAGCCTAGTGCTGGTCCTTTAAAGGAGTAACAAAATGTCGCCAATTAACGTTATGTGTTTTTCTGCATTGTTAGCTTTCACTAACAATGCCTTAGCAAGCAGTAAAGTGAATACTGAGTCTCTCTCTTACGATGCGCTTATAAGTAGTTACCAATACGACTTTAAAGTAAATTACTTTAATATTGAGTCACAAAAGCAGTCTCTTAAAATGGCGTATATTCACCTAAAGCCTACCAAAGCAGATATGCCTACAGTGACACTTATGCACGGCAAAAATTTTAATGCTGATTACTGGACGACTACAGCACAATACTTACAATCCCTTGGCTTTGGGGTGCTAATTCCTGATCAAATTGGTTTTGGTAAATCATCTAAACCCACTAACTACCAGTATTCGTTTGCAGTACTTGCCCATCATACACATGCGTTAATTGAGTCTCTTAATTTAAAAGAAACAATAGTCGTTGGTCATTCTATGGGCGGTATGTTGGCTAGTCGGTTTACATTAATGTACCCAAGTACAACAACTAAACTGATTTTGCTTAACCCAATTGGGCTTGAAAACTATTTACAATATGTAGATTACAAAGATACAAATTTTTTCTATAAAAATGAGCTTGCCAAAACCCCCGAGAGCGTAAAAAAATATCAGCAAAAAAACTATTATGATGGAAAGTGGAACGCCACATATTCCGCCCTTACAGACTTTATAACCGGGCAAATACAAGGTCCAGATAAAGAGCAAATGGCGTGGGTTAACGCTAAAACATACGATATGATTTTCACTCAACCGGTAATTACTGAATTTAAGGACTTTGCCGTACCTGTTAAGTTAATTATTGGCACCCGAGATAGAACAGGTCCCGGCAGAAACTGGAAAAAAGACGGTGTAGATTATGAGCTTGGCCGTTATGATAAGTTAGGTAAAAATGCCGCTTCGCTTATCCCTAACGCTAAATTATATGAGCTTGATAATTTAGGACACTTACCACAAATAGAAGATTTCGAACGTTTTAAAACGGTATTTAAACAAGCCCTCACAGCTGAATAAACTATGTAAGAGTATAATAAAACCCCTGTAGGAGATGCACTTACAGGGGATTTATTTTATTGGTACGTTATTAAACGCATATTACTTTAACTAATAAGACACATAACTAAAGTGTGCACTGCGGGTTTTTACCTTGAGATTTAGCAGTGCTTTGTTCACTCAGTGCTTTACTCATTTGTGCTTGTAAGTCTTTAATACGACTGCTTGGCGCAGGGTGAGTAGATAAAAACTCTGGGGTTGTACCACTGCCAGCAGCGCTCATATTCTCCCAAAGCGTGACTGACTCTTGCGGATTAAAACCTGCTTGAGCCATCAAATCTAACCCAATTTCATCGGCTTCAGATTCATGTGAGCGACTAAAAGGCAGAACAACACCATATTGTGCGCCTAACCCTAATCCTTGCATTATTTCGTTGCGGTATTGAATATTGCCCATTTCAAGTGCAGCACTGCCTAACTGCAAGCCAGTGTCTAAAATTGAGCTTTGTGATACACGCTCATTTGAGTGCTCAGCAATAACATGCCCTACTTCATGCCCAAGCACGGTGGCAAGTTGATCTTGATTGGTGGCTATTTTTAATAATCCCGTATGAACACCGATATAGCCACCCGGTAGCGCAAATGCATTAGCTGACTCATCTTCAAATACCACGACTTCCCAATTTTGCGACGCATATTCTTGAGGCAAAACAGCGACTACTTTTTCAGCAATACAATTTACGTAAGAATTAGTTTTTGCGTCTTTATTAATAGGCTGAGATGCTTTCATTTCTGCAAAGCTAGCGGTGCCCATCTCACTCATTTGTTGATCTGAGTAAAGTGCTATTTGCGTACGTCCGGTTGGCGATGTTTTGCAACCAGCTAAAACCGCCGTTGCTAATACAGCAAGTACCAGTTTTTTCATAATATTTCTCTCAAGTCATTTTTTTAATTACTTGTAGAATAGCAAACACAGTGCCAGTTTAGAATCTTTACACTATGTTACTACTCGTTTATTTTTATTAACTTAGCAGGCAAACTAAGTTTATACACTTCTAATGCCCTGTTACACTGTAGGTCTTGTTTTTAGTGATTGTTGAGTTTATTCATGGACGCCTCAGCCTCGTCTTTTAATACCCGTATTTTATTACCTCTATTAGCTAGTATTGTAGCAATTACCCCACTGGCAATAGATATGTATTTACCCGCAATGTTGGTGATTGCGAATGATTTACAAACTACTATGCCTAATGTACAAATTTCGTTGAGTATTTATTTGGCGGGTTACTCATTAGGTATGTTGTTTTTTGGCCCTGTAGCCGATCAAATTGGTCGACGTAAACTCGCGCGAATTGGCTTAACCTTATTTGGCACGAGCTCTATTGCGCTGGCGTTTACCTCTGAAATAAATACTTTTTGGGCACTAAGAGCAGTGCAAGCATTTACTGGCGCGGCAGCAACTGTCGTTGTACCAGGTATTATTAGACATATTTATCAAAAAAACACAGCGAAAGGAATGTCGTATGTGTCGATGATCATGATGGTAGCGCCTCTAATTGCGCCTTCTGTAGGTTCATTTATTTTGGGGCTATCTGTTTGGTCTAGCATATTTTTAGTGCTCGCGGCCTACAGCTTTATGATACTTGCTTTTGTACAAATATACTTAATTGATATCCCTATTCATAAAAACGAGAAAAAAGGCCTCGCTTTATTTTTTGATAGTTATAAAACCGTGCTTAGTAATAAAGATGCTCGCGCAGATATTTTAAGCTCTATGTTTGTATCGTTTGGCTTTTTTTGCTTTTTAACCTCAGTACCGTTTATATATTTAGATTTATATAAGGTATCTGAGCAATTATTTGGTGTGTTATTTGCCTTTAACGTAATGGCACTTATGTTTGGTAACTTTTTAAATACGCGAATTGTACCAAGGCTTGGCTCTCGTAAAATGCTTTACGTAGGGCTTGTATGCGGATTTATATCTGGGCTGGCACTACTAACATTTAGTTTGCTACACCTCTCTTTATACTACATAGTGGCTGCCATAGCGCCATTAATGATGAGCTTAGGGGTGACCGCAAGTAACGCCGACTCACTAATATTAATGAAATTTGAAAAGAACACAGGTACTGCCACAGCCGTTATTGGCACGCTTCGTTTTGGCAGTGGCGCATTGGTTGGGCCAATACTAGCGCTAATGCACGCTAAAAGCTCTGTTCCGTTTTCAAGCTTGATGTTTAGTGCCGTGCTTTTAACTATGCTGGTACAGTTAATTCACTATAAAGTAGACAAAAAAAATGCCTCAATTTGAGGCATTTTTAAATATGTTAAAGGGCTAAATTAAGCATCAGCCGCTTTTGAAACCATAACCATTGCTGGGCGTAATAAACGGCCATTCAATGTGTAACCTTTTTGCATAACGGCCAATACTGTATTTGGCGTTACATCGTTACTTGGCTGGATAGACATTGCTTGATGAAAATCAGGGTTAAATTGCTCACCTTGCGGGTTTACAATTTCAACGCCAAATTTAGCAACGGCATCGTTAAAGCTTTTAACCGTCATATCAATACCTTCAAGTAACGGCTTTAATGTTTCGTTTTCTTTATCAGAAAACTCAATAGCGCGTTCTAGGTTATCAATAACTGGTAGTAATTCGTTAGCAAATTTCTCTAGTGCAAACTTGTGAGCTTTTTCTACATCTTGCGCTGCACGACGACGAATATTATCAACGTCAGCGGCTGCACGTACTACACTGTCTTTTTGATCAGCAATAGTCTGTTTTGCAGCTTCAAGCTCTGCGTATAGCATTGCGATTTCCGCTTCAGGGCTTTGCTCTTGATCTGCTTCGTGTTGCTCTGCGGCTTCTACTGCTGCTTCAACATCAGCTTCCATTTGAGCTACTTCTTCATTTAGTTCTACTTCTTGCTCAGGGTTTTTTGTCTGCTCAGACATAAAATACGTGCTCCAATTCTTTACAACTGCGGTAATTATGGGGATTGAATAAAAAGATTCAAGAGTTAGATGACTCTAATAATTTAAATTCTTGGATTATTTCTTCAATTTGCGCCGATTTAGGGCAAATTACGCAAAAGCGGCTTTGGTATTCTTGATTTTGAAAATACGGCACACTAAGTACAATAAGTTCATCGCACTCAGTGAAGGGCAATTTACCAGTATTTAAAACCGATACACCATTTTTAAAGGCAAGCTTATCTTCAACAAAGTTTAAAAACGACACACCAATATTTAGATTTTGTTCGCAGTCTATTTTTTTATATAAATAATTTTCACCGACTACAATACTGTTATCAGAACCTAGCTTTTGGCTAAGCTGACGTGTCCATTGGGTTAATGAGTCGTGGCAGTTGTGGGGCGCAGTATTTGCCATAGCTTGCATTCTATAAAGGCCTTCCATCAACGTTTGTTGACTAAATACAGTATTTAACCACGTTGCAAACTGATAACGTACGCTGTTTGATGAATCGTGCGGTTTATCAATACAAATATTATGGCTCTGCCCTGCTCTATCTATTAATAAAATAAGCCAATCGGTTGAGTCAAAATCAAGTACCTCTACTCTAAATACTTGCTGAGAGCTTGCTTGTGGCAACCCCACACAGCAACACACTTGATACTTTTGACTAAGCCCGTGAGCAAGCTCAACAAGTTGTGCTTGCTCTGGTTGCCAATAATTTGCAATATCAGCAAGTGTAAAGTACTCATCAAACCAATAATCAAACCCTTGTGTTGTCGGGACTCTGCCCGCAGAAGTATGCGGCGAATAAAGCAAGCCAATTTTTTCTAATCGTGCCATTGCGTTACGTACCGTTGCCGAACACACTGCCATACCTTTGAGTTTAGCAATCTTTGTTGATGGGACTGGAAGGCCCTCACCATTACAGTACATGTTCATAACAGCTGAAAAAATTTGTTGATCTCTAGGGTTTAGTTTCATGTTATCTACATCTTGTTGCATGAAAGAGATATCGGGGCGTTTAGTTGTAATTCAAGTCACTTAATTAACTCAATCGCAATAATATTGAAGGTTTATAATATTGCTATAATCAGTATTTTCAAACACTTCTCTTTTGGGTTACCCTACAAATATAAACTCTTTATGTGCGTACATTATGGACTCTCCTTTTAAAACTATTGGCCTTATAGGCAAACCTAATCACCCAGGCGCAGCGGCGACTCTACAGCGATTACATACTTTTTTACTCGCATTAGGTTTTGAGGTAATTGTAGAAAAGCGCACAGGGAGTCAGTTAGAGGATATCCCTCACGATAATCTTGTTAAATTAGTCGACTTAGGCGAACAAGCCGACCTAGCCATCGTGGTTGGGGGTGACGGTAATATGTTAGGTGCCGCGCGCGTACTTGCTCGCTTTAATATCGCAGTGATTGGCGTAAACAGAGGGAACTTAGGTTTTTTGACTGACTTAAATCCAGAAGGATTTGAAGCAAGCCTTGAGCAAGTACTAAGTGGCGAATACCTTGAAGAGAATCGTTTTTTATTAGAAGTTGAAGTTTACCGTCATAACGAATTAAAAAGTGCAAATTCAGCGGTAAACGAAGCCGTACTTCATGCCGACAAAGTGGCTCACATGATAGAGTTTGAGGCATTTATTAATAACGATTTTGTATTTTCGCAGCGCTCTGACGGTTTAATTGTATCAACACCTACAGGTTCTACAGCTTATTCTCTTTCAGGTGGTGGCCCCATATTAACACCCGAGCTAAATGCAATTTCATTAGTGCCAATGTTTCCACATACTTTATCAAGCAGGCCTTTAGTAGTTGATGCCGATAATGAAGTGCGCTTAAAGTTAAGCCTAGAAAACACCGATAGCCTGCAAGTAAGTTGTGACAGCCATGTTGTGCTTGCCGTTTTACCGGGCGACGAAGTAGTAATTAAAAAAGCAGATAAACAGCTGCGCTTAATTCATCCAAAAAACTACTCTTACTACAACGTTTTACGTACTAAATTAAATTGGGGCAGTCGTTTATACTAATCTTATTGCCAAATTTAGTACTATAGAGCAAAATACGGCGTCTAATAATAATCAACGATTTTGGAAACATAAAGCAATGACTTATGTAGTATTCTTTGCTCTACTGCTACTAATTACGCTTTTAGCAAGTTACTTAAAAATTGAAAGTAACCGTAAAAAAGCAATAGAAGCTAAAAAAAAGCTATTTAATGAACGTGTTTCGCAAGTGAACGCACGTCTTAAAACTAAATTAAACGAACTACTTGATGCTAAAGTAATTCGTCCTAAGTACATCCCTCGTATTCAAGCTATTTTAAGCAACTTTTTTGTAGTACAACCCCATACAGACGAAAACTTACAACAATTAGAGGATATAGCCGATTTACTTATTAGTACGCTTACTAACGAGCTAATAAAGATAAACCAAACAAACTTTATTCAATCTTTAATAGATAACGTGCAGCACTTTGTGTCTGAGTTACCCCAACAAGGTATCTTGTATAATAAGCAATTTTATACAAATAAGTTACCTACACTTATTAGTAATATTAAAACCGAAGATTTCTCACAACCTACTGATATAGAAAATGAAACGGCCAATACAATCCCATTAACGCCCGATCCTCGATTCGTCCAAGAAGCGAGTGTTGCTTAAATAAAATAAAATTAATTTGCAAAAAACCAAAACACTGTATAAATTAACAGTTAATTGACTGGATGGATAAACAGTATGTTAATTGGTTTAGAAGTTAAAAATTTCGCAATTGTAAGTAATTTAAGCACCGAGTGGCGCAGCGGTATGACAGCCATAACAGGCGAAACCGGGGCTGGTAAATCTATTGCTATTGATGCTTTATCACTATGCCTAGGTGAGCGCGCAGAAGCCTCTGCTGTTCGCCCAGGTACTGATAAAGCGGAGGTATGTGCGCAGTTTGATTTATCAGCATTGCCTCTTGCTCAATCATTTTTAGAGCAACATTTATTAAGTACTGATGATAGTGAATGCTTATTACGCCGTGTAGTTTGTAAAAATGGTCGCAGTAAAAGCTATATAAATGGCAGCGCAGTCACTGCGTCCCAATTAAAAGAGCTTGGCCAATACTTAATTTCTATTCATGGGCAACATGCTCACCAGCATTTATTAAAAGCTGAGCACCAATTACAGCTTCTTGATGCCTACGCTGGCCACCACAATTTAGTTGAGGCAGTAACTTTAAATTATAAGCAATTTGCTAACCTACAAAAAGAATTTAAACACCTAGAGCAACAGCAACAACAACAAGCTGCGCAAAAGCAACTTTTAGAGTACCAAGTTGCTGAACTCGATGAATTTGCTTTGCAAGAAGGCGAGTTTGAGCAAATAGAAGCTGAGCATTATAAGCTCAGTAATAGCCAAACAATCTTAGAATCTTGCCAACGTGAGCTACAACATTTATATGAAAGTGATGAACAAAATGCATGCTCTATGCTACAACACAGTGCTCAACAGTTTGCTCAACTTGCTCAGTATGATGAAAGTTTAGCAAGCGTCGCTGCATTACTCGATGAAGCAGCGGTACAAGTTGAAGAAGCAAGTCGTGAAGCAAGAAACTACACCGAGCAAGCTGATTTAGATCCCGCTCGTTTAATCGAAGTAGAAACACGCTTAAGTGGCGCAATGGACTTAGCACGTAAGCACCATATAAAACCGCAACAACTCGTTGATTTTCATCAATCTATTTCACAAGAGCTAGAGTCAATTAGTAATAATTCAAACCGTTTAACACAACTAGAATCTGAAATAGACAGTGCCTTAATTGATTACAAACATTCTGCAGAGCAGCTAAGCGAAAGCCGTTATAAATATGCCAGCACACTTAATGTATTAATAAGTGAAAGCATGGCTAATTTATCAATGGAAAATGGTGTATTTGAAATAGCGCTAACACAGCAAAGCGACCGCACACCAAATAGCTTAGGCTTTGATAATGTATCGTTTTTAGTATCAACCAATCCAGGCCAACCTTTACAACCTCTTGCTAAAGTAGCATCAGGTGGTGAGCTTTCTCGTATAAGTCTTGCTATACAAGTTATCATTGCACAAAAGGTTACAACTCCAACCTTAATTTTTGATGAAGTAGATGTAGGTATTTCGGGACCTACAGCATCGGCAGTGGGCAAATTATTACGCCAATTAGGTAAGTCAACGCAGGTTATATGTGTTACCCATTTACCTCAAGTAGCAAGCAGTGCGCATCAGCAGTTTTTTGTCGCAAAAGAAATTGCACAAGGAGAGACCTTTACGCACATGCTGCCATTAAATAAAGATGGCCGTATTAATGAGATAGCACGCCTTCTTGGTGGTGACAACATAAGTAAAACAGCTAAAGCGAATGCTAAAGAACTAATAATGGCTCACGGCTAGCTTGGATATGATAAGTACGGGTTTTTAACATTGTTCTACTCGTACAATAATTAAATTTGGTATTTATTTTTTGTTAAGAGACTCTATTTTACGACTGCATAAGATCTAGCCTACTTTAAAATGTTGTAAATATAGCGGTTATTTTAAGAAGATTACTTACTGAGTTAGCGTATTAACATACTATAGGATTCAATATGCAAAATCCCTTAATTGATTTTTGTATTATTATTAGCTGGGTTTTGTTTGTATTCAGCACAGGCTTAGTGCTATTTAGCAAATATAAGCATACTCATTTTAAGCAGCGATTATTAAAATTTTTAAATGCTGTTTTATTATTTCAAACAGTAACTACAACTTTTTACTTTACCAACAGTAAAGCTGATAGTTTAACCACTTTCGTTTCTAGTTTATGGCTACTAATTGGATTGCAAATTATCTTAAACGTAATATGCTTTATGAGTGTAAAACGTCGAAAAGCTAAAACTAGGCCGTCATTAGACTCATTTTCGATGGACTAGGCACGCCTTAGATTTATGAAAGAGCATGTTTTGTTCCTCCGTTGCTCTTTTACCTTATAGTGTAGTTTATCATCATGCTTAATGTCCGAGTCTATTGAGCGCCCACCGGACGATGAAATAACACCAATTCTGAGCATTAAACTCATACTGTTATTTAAATGTTTACCTTTGGGCTTTTAACTGAGCTATGAATTTTTTCAACGATTATTCTTCCTTTTTCAAGGTTTTAATCTGGAAGAATAATTAAAAATTCTTCACCGCCCCAGCCAGAAGCTGTCGCATTTTTTAGAATGTTTTTTTAATATATTTTAGCTAGGTCATAAATATTTAGTCTACGAAATTATATCCAAAGTCATCATTGGCTTTTTTATGAAAGCTCTGCTAAATACGCTCAAGTTACTATAAAGAGTGAAAAATGATGAATATGACCGTTAAAAGCGGGCTCAATGATGTACTATTTCGCAAAAAAGAAAGAACTGTGGGAAAGGCTTTGTTATAAAAACTATTACATGAAGGTAAAAGCCTAAAGGCATAGGCTGAACTAAGTAACAGGTGCACTGACACACTATTATACAATACGAGCTAGGTCTATTGCATCTAAATCGCACAAACAAAAAAGCAAGCCAGATGGCTTGCTTTTAATACTCATAAAATGAATGACTAAACTTCTAAATAATCCATGATGCCTTCAGCTGCGTTTCGACCTTCAAAAATAGCCGTTACGACTAAATCTGAACCGCGCACTATATCGCCACCCGCAAATATTTTAGGGTTAGTTGTTTGGTGTGTAAATTCACCTTGTTCTGGTGCGTTAATACCGCCCCAATGGTTAATTTCTACATCGTACTTCTCTAACCAATCCATCTTATGTGGTTTAAAACCAAACGCCATAATCACTTGGTCAGCTTCAAGTACATGCTCTGAGCCTTGTACTACTTCTGCACGGCTTCGACCATTTTCATCAGGCTCACCTAATTGTGTTTTGACCATTTTGACACCCGCAACGTGGCCATTATCGTCAAGCACTATACCCGTTGGCTGTACATTAAACGTAAAGTTTACGCCCTCTTCTTTAGCGTTTTTAACTTCACGCTTAGAACCTGGCATATTCTCTTCATCACGACGGTACGCACACGTTACTTTAGCTGCATTTTGGCGAATTGATGTACGTACGCAATCCATTGCGGTGTCACCACCACCAAGTACTACAACCTTTTGATTGACCATATCAATGCAGGCTTGATTTTTTTCGTCATAACCCATTACACGGTTAGTATTGCCGATTAAAAATGGGAGTGCATCGTGCACGCCCGGTGCATCTTCATTTTCAAGGCCAGCACGCATACTTTGATACGTACCTACACCTAAAAAGACCGCGTCGTAGTCAGCTAAAACTTCATCCATGGTAATATCGACACCCACTTCAACGTTTAGCTTAAATTCAACACCCATTTCGGTGAAAATTTCACGACGTTTTTGCATTACTTCTTTTTCAAGTTTGAAAGAAGGAATACCAAAAGTAAGTAAGCCGCCAATTTCAGGGTGACGGTCAAAAACCACTGGTTTTACACCGTTACGCACTAAAATGTCAGCACAGCCCAAACCAGCCGGACCCGCGCCAATAATAGCCACTTTTTTATCCGTCCACGTCACGTATGACATGTCTGGTTTCCAGCCCATTTTAAATGCAGTATCAGTAATATACTTTTCAATATTACCAATGGTTACTGCGCCAAACTCTTCATCAAGCGTACATGAACCTTCGCACAGTCTGTCCTGTGGGCAAACACGTCCACATACCTCTGGCAAACTGTTTGTACGGTGAGAAAGCTCAGCGGCTTCTAAAATACGGCCTGTCCTAATTAACTTTAACCACTGAGGAATGTAGTTATGCACTGGGCATTTCCATTCACAGTAAGGGTTACCACAATCTAAACAACGGTCAGCTTGCGAGTTCACCTGGTTCTCTGAAAAGGGTTCGTAAATTTCCACGAAAGATTTTTTACGCGACGAGATTGGTTTTTTGCGCGGATCTACACGCTGCACGTCTATAAATTGATATACATTTTCGCTCATACTGCCCCCTTATTGCGCTTGAACACGAAGTTCTGCGCTACTGCGAGCGCGATGCCCGAGTAAACTTTTTACATCACTTGATTTTGGTTTAACTAGCTTGAACATAGGTAAATACAATTCAAAGTTAGCTAAAATGGTTTCTGCACGGCACGAGCCTGTCAGCTCTAAATGCTCGGCAATTAAGCCGCGTAAATGCTCTTGGTGCGAACTTAAATCATCAAGTGTTACAACTTCAACAAGCTCCGGGTTGATGCGTTTTTCAAAGTCATTTCGCTCATCTAAAATATAAGCAAAACCACCTGTCATACCTGCGCCAAAGTTAACGCCAATATTACCAAGTACACACACAACGCCGCCGGTCATGTATTCACAGCCATTGTCGCCTACACCTTCTACAACCGCTTGTACACCTGAGTTACGAACAGCAAAACGCTCACCTGCGCAGCCTGCAGCAAATAATTTTCCGCCCGTAGCGCCGTACAAACATGTATTGCCTGCAATAGTCGCTTTATGACTTTCAAACGATGAGCCAAGTGGTGGGCGAATAACAAGCTTACCGCCAGCCATGCCTTTACCAACATAGTCGTTTGCATCGCCTATTAACGTCATTTCTAGGCCACCCGCATTCCAAACACCAAATGATTGCCCTGCAGTACCATGTAGCTCAATTGCAATAGGATCTGCGGCCATACCTTGGTTACCGTGTTTAGAAGCAATATAGCCAGATAGCATTGCCCCAACTGAGCGGTCTGTATTACATATACGGCTCACGAGCGAGATACCTGATGAAGTATCAATCGCCTGCTGTGCTTTACCTAATAACGTTTCATTTAACTCACCTAAATAATGAGAGCTATTTGGTGCGCTACAAAATAACGTTTCGCCCGTTGGGTTATTAGGCTGAGCAATCACAGATGATAAATCTATTTTCTTTTGCTTAGCTGTTTTACCTTCAATCGCTTCAAGTAAATCTAAACGACCGATTAAATCAGTTAAGTTTGCAACACCTAAGCTTGCCATGATCTCGCGTGCTTCTTGCGCTATAAACTTAAAGTAGTTCATCGCCATTTCTGGTAAGCCATGGTAGTGCTTTTGACGAAGCGTTTCGTCTTGCGTTGCTACGCCGGTTGCACAGTTATTTAAGTGACAAATCCTAAGGTATTTACACCCTAACGCCACCATTGGGCCGGTACCAAAACCAAAGCTTTCGGCACCTAAAATAGCCGCTTTAATAATGTCTAAACCTGTTTTTAAGCCGCCATCTGTTTGCAGACGAATACGATGACGAAGGCCATTTTCAACAAGTGCTTGTTGAGTTTCAGCAAGGCCAAGCTCCCATGGGCTACCTGCATATTTTACAGACGTAAGCGGGCTTGCGCCTGTGCCACCGTCGTAACCCGAAATAGTAATTAAATCAGCGTATGCTTTAGCTACACCCGTAGCAATTGTGCCCACGCCAGGCTCCGACACTAACTTAACCGAAATCATCGCTTCAGGATTTACTTGTTTTAAATCGAATATTAGCTGAGCTAAATCCTCAATCGAGTAAATGTCGTGATGCGGTGGTGGTGATATTAGTGTTACGCCCGGAACTGAATAACGAAGTTTAGCAATATAAGGCGTTACTTTTTCACCCGGTAGTTGTCCACCTTCACCAGGCTTAGCACCCTGCGCCACTTTGATTTGAATTACGTCGGCATTACGAAGATAATGCGGCGTTACACCAAATCGTCCAGAAGCAACTTGCTTAATTCGTGAGTTTTTCTCAGTGCCAAAACGTAATTTATCTTCACCGCCTTCACCAGAGTTTGAACAACCACCTAAGCGGTTCATCGCAATAGCTAACGCTTCATGCGCTTCTGGCGAGAGTGCACCAATACTCATTGCTGCTGAATCAAAACGTTTATATAGGTTTTCAGCTGGCTCTACATCATCAACGTTGATGCCCTTTTCAGGTAATTTAAGCGCTAACATATCGCGCAAAGTAGCTATTGGACGATTATTAACTAAATTTGCGTAAGCACCGTAGTCTTTATAATCTCCAGAGCGTACTGCTTTTTGCAGCGTTTGAATTACATCTGGGTTATAAGCATGGTACTCACCACCGTGCACATATTTTAATAAACCACCATGGCTTAGTAGCTTACGCTTACTAAATGCAAGTTTATGTAGCTTTTGCTGATCACTATCAAAATCACTAAAACACGCCCCCTTAATACGACTTGCAACCCCTTTAAAGCACATCTCAACCATAGAGTCAGATAAGCCAACCGCTTCAAACAGCATTGAACAACGGTACGATGCAATTGTACTGATGCCCATTTTAGACATTATTTTGTATAAGCCTTTATTAATGGCTTTACGGTATGAAAGTGTTACTTCGCAGTACGATTTTTCAATCACTTTACTGTCGCTCATCGCAACGAGTGACTCGTACGCAAGGTATGGGTAAATCGCTGTTGCGCCAAAGCCAAGTAGTACGGCAAATTGGTGTGCATCGCGAACGCTACCTGTTTCAATGATAATGTTAGATTCGCAGCGAAGATTTGTATCCACAAGACGCTTTTGTACTGCACCTACCGCCATAGCAGCAGGAATAGGTAGTTGGCTCTCGCTAAAGTTGCGGTCTGACAAAATAAGCATGACACAACCCGCTGCGGCTTTTTCTTGTGCCGAATCACAAATTCGCGCTACTGCCTTTTCTAAGCCCTCTTCGGCTGTGTATGTAATATCGATTTTGCAGTAGCTGTAGTGCTCGTCATCAGCATTAAGTAACTGCTGCATGTCTGCGTACATTAAAATAGGCGTATCGAACTGTAAACGCTTAGCGTGGCCTGTTGTTTCGTTGAATACATTTTGCTCACTACCAATACAAGTAGCAAGTGACATTACGTGGTTTTCACGTAACGGATCGATAGGCGGGTTAGTTACTTGCGCAAACTTTTGACGGAAGTAATCGTAAAGTGAACGATGCCCTTCGCTTAAAACAGCAAATGGCGTGTCGTCACCCATTGAGCCTGTCGCTTCTTGGCCGTTTTCACCCATTACACGAATAACACTATCAAGCTCTTCATTCGTGTAGCCAAACATTTTTTGGTACTTAGCAAGCGTTTCATCATCAAATGAGCGATTACCCGCATCTTGCTCAGTAAGTTCTTCAAATGGTGTTAAACGTTTAACGTTTTCTTCAAGCCATGACTTGTAAGGATGACGTGATTTTAAATCTTGGTCGATTTCATCTGAATGCCAGATTTTACCAAGTTTAGTATCAATTACTAATAGCTCACCTGGGCCAACACGGCCTTTTTCGACTACTTCATCGGCGGTGTAATCCCAAATGCCCACTTCTGAAGCAAGCGTAATAAAACCATCTTGTGTAATAACATAGCGTGCTGGGCGAAGGCCATTTCGGTCAAGGTTACATGCTGCAAAGCGACCATCGGACATAACAATACCCGCAGGGCCGTCCCATGGTTCCATGTGCATAGAGTTAAAGTCATAAAATGCGCGTAAATCATCATCCATTGCACGGTTTTTTTGCCATGCAGGCGGCACTAGCATGCGCATAGCACGGAATAAATCCATACCACCGGCTAAAAACAACTCAAGCATGTTATCTAGGCTTGATGAATCAGAGCCAGTTTCGTTTACAAATGGCGCTGCACTTTGTAAATCAGGAATAAGTGGCGATGAAAACTTATATGAGCGAGCTCGTGCCCATTGACGGTTACCCTCAATCGTATTTATTTCACCATTATGCGCTAAATACCTAAACGGTTGCGCTAAAGGCCAACGCGGCTGAGTATTAGTAGAAAAACGCTGATGAAAAACACAAATAGCGCTGGTCATGCGAATGTCGGCTAAATCTAAATAAAAGTTAGGCAAATCTGCAGGCATCATAAGGCCTTTATAGATAGTGACTAACCCAGATAAACTTGCAATATAAAATGACTCATCTTGCGCTAAACGCTTTTCTGCACGACGACGTGCTACATATAATCGGCGTTCTAAATCTTTAGAGCGCCAGCCTTCAGGCGCACTAACAAAAATTTGCTCAAACCCTGGCAACTGCTGAGTAGCAATAGGACCTAGCATTGAAGGGTCGGTTGGCACTTCACGCCAGCCTAATATTTTAAGTGTTTCTTGTTCTAATTCTTCACATAAAACCTGTTTTGCAGCTTGTGCTAAAACGGGATCTGAATTTAAGAAAACCATGCCTACGGCGTAATTTTTACCTAAGTGCCAATTATGTTCACTGGCAATAGCACGGAAAAAACTGTCAGGCTTTTGCAGTAATAAACCACAGCCGTCACCAGTTTTACCATCGGCAGAAATACCACCACGATGCTGCATGCGATCAAGCCCAGTTATGGCTGTACGTATAAGCCTATGACTAGCCTGACCATTAACTTGGGCTATTAAGCCAAAGCCACAATTATCTTTTTCTAATTTTGAGTCGTATAACATAGACCCCTCCCCTTGCTGCACTGTTAACGTGAATGAACTGCTCGACGATTTGCTAACAGACGCACAAAACTAGCCTCTATAGTAAATAGAGTCAATATTATTTTGAATACATATTCACATTCTTGAATATTTCTCACTTCAAGGCAAGATTTCTTTTGTACTTATAAGTTTTAACAATTAGCGCTTATTTGACCGCTATTTTTTCATGACACTGGTGTCAAGTTTAATATTTTGTAAAAACCAAGGACTGAAACACTTACACCTTACGTAAACGTAAGGCGATATCGGATTGAATAAATATTCACTACCGAACAGTTGATTCAGTTAACATTTAGATAGTTTTATTAGTTAAGTTGAATTTTGCAGATTAAGATCTCTATTTTTGTAGTTTCATTAGTATAGTTATTACTATTTATGTCAATTTTTTATGCTTTTTGTGAATTTTTATCTACTTAATTACAGTCTTTGTAAGACGTTATCCAATAAATAGGAAGTCGGAGGGGCAATTCATTGCTCCACGGATACACTTTTCGGCAAAAATACTCTAAAAAGGTTTAATTCAAACCTTTAATGATAGCTTCTTGTTTTGGTCAACGTGGTAAGTAAAAAACCAAGTGGATTAATGATGTGGACATGAGTGGGTCATATGATTTAAATACAACTAGAACACCGCATTTTGAAAGAGTTTAATTAATCGCTTCAATTTTAAAATTTAGGGTTTACGACTTTAAGCAAAAATAGGTGGTTGAATAAATGATAGTTATGAAGGGTAGTTTATAAACAACAAGGCCACATAAAATACGTGGCCTTGTAATAGTATCTCAAAGCTTGAGTAAAATTTACTCTGCGTCAGCTTCTTTATATTTAGCTGCAGTCTCTGCAACTAGCGGCTGTAACTCACCGCGTTGGAACATTTCGATAATAATGTCACAACCACCTACTAACTCGCCTTCTACCCATAGTTGTGGGAACGTAGGCCAATTTGCGTATGCTGGAAGTTCAGCACGAATATCTGGATTAAGTAAAATATCAACATATGCAAATGGTTCGCCACACGACATTAGAGCTTGTGACGCTTGTGAAGAAAAACCACAATTTGGTAATTTAGGTGACCCTTTCATGTAAAGGATTATTGGGTTTTCTGAAATCTGCTGTTTAATTTTATCAATGGTTTCCATCTACAACCTCAAAATGACGATAGCTGAATATACCCAGGCCTTGAAAATAAATCATTGTGGCCACAGATATATAACTTAAAATGGGCAAATAAAGCCGCAATTGAAATAGTCTTTAGCAATAGCATTGCTGTTTGCTAAAACTTGAGTAAAATACTCAACAATTATAGTAACACTATATTCCCGGTTGGTATAGGTAAGTGGCCTGTTTGTACAGGTATTACGTATAACCAAACGGATTATCAACCAAAAGAAGATGGAGATAGAAAAATGGCATTTGAACTACCGTCACTACCATATGCAATCGATGCACTTGAGCCACATATTTCAAAAGAAACGCTAGAGTTTCACCACGGTAAGCACCACAACACTTATGTTGTTAAACTTAACGGTTTAATTCCTGGTACTGAGTTTGAAAACAAATCTCTAGAAGAAATCGTATGTTCTTCAGAAGGCGGCGTATTTAACAACGCAGCACAAATCTGGAACCACACTTTCTACTGGAACAGCCTATCTCCAAATGGCGGCGGCGAGCCAACTGGTGCAGTTGCTGATGCAATCAACGCTAAATGGGGCTCTTTTGATGCGTTTAAAGATGCATTAAATGATAAAGCAGTTAATAACTTCGGTTCTAGCTGGACTTGGTTAGTTAAACTTGCTGACGGTTCATTAGATATCGTAAATACGTCTAACGCAGCGACTCCATTAACAGATGAAGGTGTTACTCCAATCCTAACTGTGGATTTATGGGAACATGCTTACTACATCGATTACCGTAACGTGCGTCCAGATTACCTTAAAGGTTTCTGGTCACTAGTTAACTGGGAATTTGCAAACGCAAACTTCGCTTAATTAGCGCTTTTAGCTAATTTAAAAAGACGCTTAGGCGTCTTTTTTTATGCTCAATTTTCAACAAAAGTGGTGTTATACGACGGCAGTTCGTTAATTGGTCAACATGATCTTTTTTCACTTAAATTTTTAATTTTATTGCACAAAAATACGAAACAATGACTAAACTTTAAAAAGTAAGCACCTTTTTTAGCGGGTTTCGGAGGTTATTATGACGATTTTTGAGCATTACCAAGCACGATACGAAGCGGCACAAGAAGAAGAGTACAGTATTAGCGAATTCCTTGAAATTTGTAAAACTGATAAGTCTGCCTACGCTAGCGCACCAGAGCGCTTACTTATGGCTATTGGCGAACCCCAAATGGTTGATACTGCAACGGATGCACGATTAAGCCGATTGTTTTCCAATAGAGTAGTAGCACGCTACCCCGCCTTTGAAGATTTTTATGGAATGGAAGACGCTATTGAACAAATAGTGTCTTATTTAAAACATGCAGCCCAAGGGCTTGAAGAGTGTAAACAAGTACTTTATTTGCTCGGCCCTGTTGGCGGCGGTAAATCATCTATTGCTGAAAAACTAAAATACCTAATGCAACAAGTGCCTATATATTCTATAAAAGGCTCACCAGTTAACGACCACCCTTTATCTTTATTTGATGCGGTAGAAGATGCTAGCGTCCTTGAGCAAGAATACGGCATTAAACCCCGCTATTTAAAAACGATTATGTCACCTTGGGCTGGCAAACGATTAAAAGAATTTAACGGCGATATTAGCCAATTTAGAGTAGTAAAACGCTACCCCTCTATTTTAAACCAAATTGGTATTGCCAAAACCGAGCCTGGTGATGAAAACAATCAAGATATTTCTGCATTGGTTGGTAAAGTAGATATTCGCCAACTTGAGCATTTTGCGCAAAACGATCCTGATGCATACGCTTATTCGGGTTCATTATGCCTTGCAAACCAAGGCTTAATGGAATTTGTAGAGATGTTTAAAGCGCCTATCAAAGTGCTACACCCTTTACTCACCGCTACTCAAGAGGGCAATTATAATGGAACCGAAGGCATTAGTGCACTGCCATTTAATGGCATGATCCTCGCCCACTCTAATGAATCTGAATGGCAAACGTTTAAAAATAATAAAAATAATGAAGCGTTTTTAGACCGCGTTTACATTGTAAAAGTGCCTTATTGCTTACGTGTAACCGAAGAAATTAAAATTTACGATAAATTACTAGAGCATAGCGAGCTTTACAATGCGCCATGTGCTCCGGGCACACTAAAAACACTGGCACAATTTACCACGCTATCTCGATTAAAAGAGCCAGAGAACTCGAGTATTTATTCAAAAATGCGGGTATACGATGGTGAAACCTTAAAAGACACAGATCCTAAAGCAAAATCTTACCAAGAGTATCGCGACTACGCTGGCGTAGATGAAGGTATGACGGGGCTCTCTACCCGCTTTGCGTTTAAAATTTTGTCCCGTGTGTTTAACTTTGATACCACTGAAGTTGCAGCTAATCCTGTACATTTATTTTATGTACTAGAGCAACAAATTGAACGAGAGCAATTTAGTAGCGAAGTTGAAGAGCGCTACTTAAGCTTTTTAAAAGGCTATTTAATTCCACAATATGTAGAATTTATTGGCAAAGAACTACAAACAGCCTATTTAGAGTCTTATTCTGAATACGGCCAAAATATTTTTGACCGCTATGTTATTTATGCTGATTTTTGGATTCAAGACCAAGAATACCGTGACCCAGATACAGGCCAACTATTTGACCGTGAAGCACTTAATGCAGAGCTTGAAAAAATTGAAAAATCAGCCGGTATTTCTAACCCTAAAGATTTTAGAAACGAAATAGTTAACTTTGTACTTCGCGCTCGTGCCCATAACAACGGTAAAAACCCACTGTGGACCAGTTACGAAAAGTTACGCACTGTCATTGAGAAGAAAATGTTCTCAAATACAGAAGACTTACTACCCGTTATTTCGTTTAACACTAAAACATCAGCGGAAGATCAACAAAAACACGAAGACTTTGTAAACCGTATGGTCGAAAAAGGCTATACACAAAAACAAGTACGCTTGCTTTCTGAATGGTATTTACGAGTTAGAAAATCGCAATAGCCTTCATATTCGTAGTTTTTAGGAGGTCATTATGGCGAATTTTATTGATAGGCGTTTAAACGGAAAAAACAAAAGTACGCTCAATCGCCAGCGCTTTATTAGGCGCTATAAAAAGCAAATTAAAGAAGCTGTGTCAGATGCAATAAACAAGCGAAGTGTCACCGACTCAAGTTCTGGTGAAAGTATTTCTATTCCGCAGCGTGATATCAGCGAGCCTACCTTTCATCAAGGCAGAGGGGGAAATAGAGAGCAAATTCACCCGGGGAATGATCAATTCTCTACGGGAGATAAAATTGAACGCCCTAAAAATGGCCAAGGTGGTGGTGCAGGAGATGGCGATGCGAGTGATTCTGGTGAGGGGCAAGATGAGTTTGTATTTTCTATATCAAAAGATGAATACCTAGATTTACTATTTGAAGATTTAGAACTGCCGAATTTGCAAGAAAATCAACTTGATAAACTAGTACAAATGAAAACGCATCGTGCTGGTTTTTGTAGTGATGGTATGCCCAGTAATATAGATATAGTGCGCTCACTTCAAGGCTCCCTAGCCCGAAGAGTCGCTATGAGTGCGGGTAAAAAAAGGCGACTCGCAGAGCTTGAAGGGCAGCTTGCAATGGAGCTTGAGCAACCTCAAAGCGATAAAGCGGCTATTGCATTGCTGCAAGAGGATATTAACTTATTAAAACAACAAATTAAAAATGTGCCATTTATAGACAATTATGATTTGCGCTTTCGTAATTATGAAAAACGCCCTCACCCCACCAGCAAAGCGGTCATGTTTTGTATTATGGATGTATCTGGCTCTATGGACCAAGCCACAAAAGATATGGCTAAACGCTTTTATATTTTGCTGTATCAGTTTTTAACACGCAGCTATAAAGATATTGAGGTGGTATATATACGCCATCATACACAAGCAAAAGAAGTAGACGAGCAAGAGTTTTTTTATTCGCAAGAAACAGGTGGCACCATCGTTTCAAGTGCACTTAAGTTAATGAATGAAATAATAAAAGATCGTTACGACGCTGAGCAATGGAATATATATGCTGCACAAGCATCCGATGGCGATAACTGGGCTGACGATACCCCTCACTGTGGGCAAATATTACGGAACAAGCTTTTAAAAGCTGTTAGGTATTTCGCCTATATTGAAATTACAACGCGTGCTCATCAAAGTCTATGGCGTGAATACGAAGGCATTACACAAAGCCACAAAAATTTTGCTATACAACACATTCAAGGTGTCCAAGACATTTACCCTATATTTAGGGAGCTATTTAAAAAGAGCCGCCAACAGCAAGGTACAGCATAAGCCTAAGCGAGGTAATAATATGAGTAATAAACGTATTGATGATGGCCCCGATTGGACATTCAACTTATTACACGAGTACCAGACAGAAATTGCTCGCGTTGCAGAGCACTACCGATTAGATACCTACCCTAATCAAATTGAAGTTATTAGCGCTGAACAAATGATGGACGCATACTCAAGTGTGGGCATGCCTTTAGGCTACAGCCATTGGTCATATGGCAAAAAGTTTATTCAAACAGAGCAAAACTATAAACGCGGGCAAATGGGCTTAGCCTACGAGATAGTGATTAACTCTGATCCATGTATTGCGTATTTAATGGAAGAAAATACCCTGCCCATGCAGGCTCTAGTTATGGCACATGCCTGTTATGGTCATAACTCATTTTTTAAAGGTAACTATTTATTTAAAACTTGGACTGATGCGGGATCAATTATTGATTACTTAGTGTTTGCTAAAAACTATATTAGTCGCTGTGAGGAAAAATACGGTATTAGTGAAGTAGAATCGCTGCTTGACTCATGCCATGCTTTAATGAATTACGGTGTAGATAGGTATAAACGCCCGCAACAAATATCATTATTTGAAGAGCAGAAGCGCCAGCAAGAACGTGAAGATTATATGCAATCTCAAGTTAACGAGCTATGGCGGACCATACCTGTTCAACAAGAAGAAGCAAAAAAGCTGGAGAAGCATTTTCCGCAAGAGCCCCAAGAAAATATATTATATTTTATTGAAAAAAACGCCCCACTTTTGGGTTCCTGGCAACGTGAAATAATCCGTATAGTGCGTAAAATTTCGCAATACTTTTACCCGCAAAAGCAAACACAGGTAATGAACGAAGGCTGGGCCACTTTTTGGCATTACACTATCTTGAATCATCTATACGATGAAGGAAAACTAAGTGACGCCTTTATGCTTGAGTTTTTACAAAGCCATACTAACGTTGTTTACCAACCACCATACAATAGTAATTATTATTCAGGTATTAATCCATATGCCCTAGGCTTTAATATGATGGTAGATATTCGCCGTATTTGTGAAAACCCGACAGAGGAAGACAAGCGCTGGTTTCCTGAATATGCAGGAAGTAATTGGTTAGACACCTTACATTTTGCTATGGAAAACTTTAAAGATGAGAGCTTCATTAGTCAGTTTTTATCACCTAAGCTCATACGTGAATTTAAGCTATTTACTATCGTTGATCATGCTAATAGCTCACATTTAGAAGTAGGTGCTATACACGACGATAGTGGCTACAAAGCAGTGAGAGAAGCCCTTTCTGCACAATACAATTTGAGTAATCTTGAGCCAAACATTCAAGTGTATGACGTTGATATTAGAGGCGACCGTTCTCTAACGCTAAGATACGTTCCACATAATAAAATCCCGCTTGCAAACTCCCATGAGGAAGTACTAAAGCATCTTTACAGACTATGGGGGTTTAAGGTAAAGCTTGAGCAAGAGTCAAATACGGGTGATGTATCAATGCTGGGACAATGCCCAAACGATAGTTCAGGCAATACAACCGACTAAATATATTAAAATCTTTGTACTTAGTTACTTTTACATAATCTATAAGTAACTGTCTAAAAAGCTATTATGCTAATTATAAATTTAATACTTATAAAAAATGTCGATTAAGCGCCATTTTTTATATCTGCATAAGCGGTTACTTTATTACGCCCAGCACCTTTTGAGTGATAAAGTGCTTTATCAGCAGCTTCAATCCAGCGTTCGTGGTTTTTAAAGTCATTACTACTACCAGCTAACCCTATGCTAATGGTCATTTGAATTTCATAGTGTTTATATTTAACAGGTGTTGATTCTATTAATGCTCTTAAACGCTCTGCAAAAATGGCTGCGCCTTCTTTGTCAGTATCAAGTAAAGTTACTACAAACTCTTCACCGCCATAACGTCCCGCTACATCAGTTTCACGAAGTGTTGTTCTAAGTAAATCACATAAATGACGAAGCGTTTCATCACCACAGCTGTGGCCATATTTATCATTAATTTTTTTAAAGTGGTCAATATCAAACATTAACAAAGTGCTACATCCACCACTTCGTTTCACTCTTAAAAACTCTTGACGAAGTGTTCCCTCCCAGTGACCACGGTTTGAAAGTTGCGTTAAGCTATCTCTTTGACTAACCTGCTCCAACTTTTTGTTTAATTCTTCGAGTTCTTTTTTATTTACGGCTATATCAGTTACATCGTACAAAATTATACAAATATGGCTCACTTCCCCCATCGTATTAGTCAGTGGAATAAACGTGGCATTTTGATACATATAATCTGCTTTACCCGTAATTGGGCGGTAATTTTTAAAGCGGAAAATATAAGGTTGCTGCTCCCAAATAGTAAAAGAGCGATTTTTTAGTACAAATACAGATTCTGATTTACTTCTAAACCATTTTTCATCTATTGCAGGAAATAAATCAAATAAGTCTTTATCTTTAACGGCACTAGGAAGGAGCCCAGAATGATTTTCCATAAAACCATTCCATACACATACCTTATAATCCCTATCGAGTACCACAAGGCCTACATCTACAGTATTAAACATATCCATTAACCAATGGATCTCATTCATTTCTAAATCAGCGGCCATAACTTAATCTTCTAATAGGTAAGCAACTTTGTATTTCAAAGTTTTAAGTGAATCTTCAGTAAATAACAGCATGAGGTCGCAATTAATATCATGGTTTTCAATACCGTAACTTATTTCTATGGCGAGCGTACGTTGCCAACGTGATTTGTTTGATTTTACTAAATCAGATACATCTCTGTGTTGCCCAAGGACTATTGGGTGCCCTTGACTAAATGACATATCAAGCTGCTTGGATAGGCCGGTTAAAATTGCGCCAATCAAAATATTACTAATATCCATAAGGAGTTCAAGCTCAACCTTGTCGTTTAGCTCGCCATCGTAATTCATCAATGAGGCAATTTCTTTAAAGCTAGAGTCATTTAGTAGTAATAATGCTTCACCAGACACTCCACCACCAATAAAGCCTTGGCACACACCTGAGGTAGCCGCATTGTTATCAATTGACTGAAGCGCCATATCAAGCTCGTTAACTTCTAAAATGTTAACATTTGGAATTGGCAGCTCTACAAATACATTTAGTAGGCGAGCTAATAAGTCACCTGCTTGGCCCATAGCAACGTTAGTAAGCTCTTGATATATATCTCGTACATCAGGGTCGACTTGCTCACCTAATGAATGAGATAGTCGCTCACGCAGTGCCTTATCTTTAATTCCGTGATGTTCAATAATATGGGCGAGTTTATCAGCGGAACAAGGCTTTTGTATGAAATCGATTGCACCAAGCTCGAGAACGCGTTGATGCGCGCTTGGCTGTATATCCCCAGAGACAACAACAGTAAGAATGCTTAAGCCCTGCTCTTTCATAGCAATAAGAACTTCGTAACCATCCATTTCGGGCATATTTAAATCTAAGAAAAGTATTTCTGGCTGAATTAATTTAATTTGCTTTATGCAATCCACACCATCGAGTGCAAATTCAACCTTAATATCCCAATCTTCAGGTAATGAACGAGCTAATTGCCGTCTCGCTAATTTTGAATCATCACATATTAATACCGTTGTCGACATACTAACTCTCTGTTTTAGACCCGTTATAAGATTCAAAATGATTTATAAAGGCTATTCTTTTTTTTATTAAAGATATACTTTGTAACTTCATGTTAATCAAAGATTGTCTTCGTTACAATTTTTATATTATAGAATTAATGTCTACTGCATACTTACGCGCTTAACTTATAAGTTGATCATCAAAGCAGACCACTACAGAGCCACATAATCACTTGGTTACTATTACGCAGTATAATACACTGACAACTATTGCGTTAATTTAAAAGGAAATACCCTATGTTTCGTTCTGTTGTGTTTGCATTGAGTGGATTTTGCTCTGTTGCCATAGCTGCCGACTACGCTGAAAACACGCTTGATGCAGGAAAAGTATCTGCACAAGGTAAGCCTGTAACTTTATTAGGAAACGGAGTCGCTGTGGGTGATAGCGCACCAAACTTTAAAGTGGTTGATGGTGACTTTACTCCTGTAACGCTTGATGATTATCAAGGTCAAGCTGTACTAATAAGTGTAGTGCCAAGTCTTGATACGGGTATTTGTAGTTTGCAAACTAAACATTTTAACGAAAAAGTGGCAGCGCAATTTCCAGGTGTTGCCATGCTTACGATTAGTGCAGATTTACCGTTTGCTCAAAAACGATTTTGTAAAGCTGAAAATATAGACAAAGTCACTGCGCTATCTGACTCGGTATGGCGTGATTTTGGTCAAAAATATGGTTTAATTATTAAAGATATGGGCCTATTAACGCGCTCAGTACTTGTTTTAGATAAAAGCCACACTGTGATTTATAAACAACTAGTAAGTAGCCTATCTACAGAGCCTGATTATGATAGTGTGATTAAAAAACTTAAAACACTTTAAGTTTTTACTCGCTGCTTTAGATAATTAAGTATTCAAGCTGAGTGTATTACACATTATAAAAACAAAAAACCGCCATTTGGCGGTTTTTTAATGCGTTTTAAATTAACCTAAAAGCTCACCTAACTGTGCACTCACAACTTCAACGGCTTGTGTACCGTCAAGTTTGTGGTACTGCGTATTACCTGCAGCGGCCTCAGCTTGGTAGTAATCAACTAATGGCATAGTTTGCTCATGGTAAATGCCTAAACGTTTACGTACTGTTTCTTCAGTATCATCAGCGCGAACGATTAAGTCTTCACCTGTTTCGTTGTCTTTACCTTCAACCTTTGGTGGGTTGTAAACAACATGATAAACACGACCTGAGCCTGGGTGTACACGACGTCCGCCCATACGCTCTACAATAACTTCATCAGCCACATCAAATTCAATAACGTGATCAACCACTACGCCATTTTCTTTCATTGCATCTGCTTGTGGAATGGTACGTGGGAAGCCATCAAGTAAAAAACCTTTTTCACAATCAGCTTTAGCAATACGCTCTTTAACTAAACCGATAATGATATCGTCAGAAATTAACTGACCTGCATCCATTACTTTTTTTGCTTCAAGACCCAGTGGTGTGCCTTCTTTAATAGCTGCACGAAGCATATCGCCAGTAGAAATTTGTGGAATACCGTACTTGTCCATTAAAAACTGAGCTTGAGTACCTTTACCAGCACCCGGCGCGCCCAAAAGAATAATGCGCATATCATTGTCCCCTAGTATGGAAGTTTATTTTTAAAGCCTGAATTCTTCCATAAGCGCCACTGATACTCAAGTAACTTATACTAATTGCCTACTTTGCAGCGCATAAAAAAAGGAAGCAAACGCTTCCTTTTAAAATATGTACAAACTTTGTACTTTTATTTACTTAGCTAATAAGCAATTACTTGCTTAGTTCTAACATAAGTTTGTTTAGGCGTGTAACAAACCCTGTTGGATCTTTTAATGTACCGCGTTCAGCAAGCAACGCTTGGTCTAATAATACATTTGACCACTGTGCAAATTTATCTTCATCTTGCTCATCATTTAGGTGCTTAACAAGTTGATGCTCAGGGTTTAGCTCAAACACAGGTTTAGCTTCTGGGGCTGCTTGACCTACAGACTCCATTAATTTTTGCATTTGAGAGCTCATGTCGTTGTCGTCACTTACAACACACGCTGGAGAATCAGTTAAACGGTGCGTAAAGCGCACTTCTTTAACATCATCACCTAGCGCTGTTTTAATACGCTCAACAAGGCCTGCCATTTCTTTTTCAGACTCTTCTTGTGCTTTTTTAGTTTCTTCGTCGTCAAGCTTACCTAGGTCTAAATCACCACGCGTAATTGATTGCAGTTGCTTATCAGCAAATTCAGTTAGGTGGCTCATCATCCACTCATCAACACGGTCACTTAGCAGTAACACTTCAATGCCTTTCTTACGGAAAATCTCTAAATGCGGAGAATTTTTAGCTGCAGTGAAGGTATCAGCTACGACGTAGTATATTTTATCTTGGCCTTCATTCATGCGCTCAACGTATTGCTCAAGCGATACATCTTGCGTTTCTGAATCAGTATGAGTTGAAGAAAAACGTAATAACTTACAAATAGCTTCTTTATTTGCTGCGTCTTCCGCTGGACCTTCTTTCATTACTTGGCCAAACTCATTCCAAAACACTTGGTAGTCATCAGCTTTGTTTTTAGCCATACGCTCAAGCATTTTGATAATGCGCGATGTACACCCTTTACGAATAGCTTGAGTAACTTTGTTGTCTTGTAAAATTTCGCGAGATACGTTTAGTGGTAAATCGTTTGAATCTAATAAACCTTTTACAAAACGTAAGTAGCTTGGCATAAACTGCTCAGCATCATCCATTACAAATACGCGCTGTACATAGAGTTTTAAGCCGCTTTGACGATCACGATTCCATAAATCAAATGGCGCTTTTTTAGGAATATATAAAAGGCTCGTGTATTCAGTTTTACCTTCAACCTTGTTATGTGCCCAGCTAAGTGGCTCTTCCCAATCATGGCTTACGTGTTTGTAAAACTCTTTGTATTCTTCATCAGAAAGCTCTGACTTATCACGCGTCCATAATGCTGTAGCTCGGTTAATGCTTTCCCACTCACCTGGCACGGCTGGAATTTTTTCACCGTCTTCGCCTTCTGATTCAGGCACTTCTGGTTTGTACATTTGTACAGGTGTAGAAATATGATCAGAGTATTTAGTAACAATGCTACGTAGTCGGTAGTCATCAGCAAATTCTTTTTCTTCATCGCGAAGGTGCAAAATAATCTCTGTACCACGGCCTTCTTTTTCAATTTCTTGAAGTGTATACTCGCCTTCGCCTTGAGATTCCCACTCATAAGCTGTTGTTTCGCCGGCTTTGCGCGTGCGTACCGTTACTAAATCGGCAACGATAAATGCTGAGTAAAAACCTACACCAAATTGACCAATCAACTGTGAATCTTTACTTTGATCGCCAGTTAAATTTTTGAAAAACTCAGCAGTACCTGATTTTGCAATTGTACCCAAAGAGCTAATTACTTCATCACGGGTCATACCAATACCGTTATCTGAAATAGTAACCGTATTGGCCTCTTTATCTGCGCTAATACGTACTCGTAAATCAGCATCACCTTGGTAAAGGTCACCATTAGAAAGCGCTAAAAAGCGTAACTTGTCTGCTGCATCAGATGCATTTGAAACAAGTTCGCGTAAAAATATTTCTTTATTTGAATAAAGAGAATGAATCATTAAGTTTAATAATTGTTTTACTTCTGTTTGAAAGCCTAATGTTTCTTTTTGTGCTGCAATCATTTATGTATCTCCAATTTGCAAAGTGTCTGCGTTATGCACTTAATATGGGGTGAGGTGAATCAACTTCAAGGGAAAAGTTTAAAAAAGATTAAAACGGGCACGGACACTTTGCATGAAAAGGAAGCCCTGTTACTGGATGATCAAAAAATACGTCACTGGCATGTAATAATAAACGTTCAGCCATTTTTTCACTGCGCTTACTTTTATATAAATCACACCCTAAAATTGGGTGTCCTATTGCATGACTATGAATGCGTAGTTGATGCGTACGTCCTGTAATAGGTGTAAATTGCACAAGTGTACGTTCAGGCTTTAATAACCTTTTGAGCACTGTGTATTTACTAATTGCTTCTTTACCTGTGGTTTTGCATATTTTGACTAAAGGAAAGCGCTCTTTGTCTTTTGCTATAGGCAAATTTATTTCACCTTGCAAGGTAGTCACACTTCCTTCAAGCATCGCTAAATAACGCTTTTGTATTGCTCGACTTTGAAACTGTTTATTTAAATGCTTAGACACAGAGGCATTTAACCCAACAATCATAATACCTGATGTGCCAAAATCTAGCCGGTGCGGTAATTTAGCCTCAGGAAAGGCCGTTGTTAATCCTTTTTGACCATTTACTAACCGGTAGTGTACTGAGTCCCAGTTAAGTGGATTCTTCCCAGATAAACTTAATAATCCACTGGGTTTATTAATAATCAAAATAGCATCATCTTGATAAAGTATTTTAATAGCTTCATGGCACTTGGGCGCTACAAAATTATCAATAATTGTATGAGGCGCACTCAAAGGTTCAACCATTAATCAATATCTTTAGAATGCAGCGCTTTTAAAGCCAATACTTGCTCGCGTAAATTATCGGCAGTCACATTATCTGCTGCTATTGGCTCACCTGCTGTAACCGATACTAGAGAGTACTTTAATCGAGGTAATTGCCACTTAGCTTTACGGCTAAACATACTGCCCCATAATCCACCTAAATGCACAGGGATAACAGGCACGGGGGAGCGTTCAATAATACGCTCAATGCCACGCCTAAACATATCAATTGAACCGTCGCTCGTTAATTTCCCTTCTGGAAATATGCCAACAAGCTCGCCGCGTTCAAGCGCACTGGCTACATCATCAAACGCTTTTTTAAACGCTGCTGGATTTGTTTTTTCGCTATTTATTGGAATTGCTTTGGCCATTTTAAATAGCCAATGTAAAGCAGGAGAATAATAAATAGGCGCAAACACCATAAAGCGTATAGGCCTTGGGGAAGCAGCTAAAATAAACATCCAATCCACAAAACTAACATGATTTGCAACAATCACCGCAGCCCCTTCAGATGGAATATTAACCTCACCTTTAGTACGTACGCGATACATACATATCGCTAATATATAAATAATAAAGCGTAAGAAGAACTCAGGCACTTTAGTATAAATATATATTGAAATAAGTAAGTTAAGACCTGCGAGTAATAAAAGTAGTGATGAAATATGCCACTTAAGAACAGACAGCGTAATAATACTTAATATAGCGCTGCCAACCATAAACAATGCATTAAGAACATTATTAGCGGCAATGACGCGTGATCGGCTCGACTCTTCAGTACGCTGCTGAATTAACGCATACAGCGGCACTGTATAAAAACCTGAAGCAATACCAATTCCAGCCATCCAAATAAAATGCCAGATCATATCGCCGGTATTTAAAATTTGCTTAAGGGTTAATAAGTTTTCACTTGGAGTAATGTACGTCCCAATTGCTGGTTCTTGGCTTAATAAATACAAAAAAAGCGTTATTAAAATAGCCCCAAATGGCACAATACCAAGCTCAATACGAGAGCGTGAAAGTTTTTCACACAGCAGAGAACCAATTGCAATACTTAAAGAAAAAACCACCAATGCACTGGTTACTACTAATTCATCGCCGCCCATCACATGTTTAACGTAACTGGGTAGTGCGGTTAAAATAATAGCGCCTATAAGCCAAAACCAACTGATCCCTAAAACAGATTTACCCACAGATTCTGTTTGTGCATTAAGCGCTTTAAATACATTTTTAGTTGACGAAAAAATATTGTACGTAAAGTGCAAATTAGGCTCATTCGCTTCACTTACAGGTATAAAGCGGCTACTAAAATACCCAAGTGTAGCCAGTACCAATACTGCAATACTTATTACAACAGGACCCACTGTTTGAGTAATAAAATAAGTACCAAATATAGTTCCTAATAAAATTGCCACAAACGTACCAGACTCCACTAAACCATTTGCTTTAGTGAGCTCGTTTGGAGCAACATGCTGAGGTAATATTGAATATTTTAATGGGCCAAAAAAGGTGCTTTGCAATCCCATAAAAAATATTGTTGCAAGCATTAGCCATACTTGCTGCGTTAAAATTGATGCAGCGCCAATGACCATAATTGGTATTTCACATAGCTTTACAAGCCTAATAAGCTTTGATTTTTCTGTTTTTTCGGCAAGTTGCCCTGCCATACCAGAAAATAAAAAAAATGGTAAAATAAACAAGCCTGCAGCAATATTCGAATATAATGCACCGTCTGCAAGTCTTGCCGCTTGAAAAACCAATAAAATAAGCACCGATTGCTTATATACGTTATCGTTTATGGCTGATAAAAACTGCGTAACAAAAAGCGGGAGAAAACGCTTACTGCTTAGTAATGCACTTGGATGTTTTTTATTATTTTGCATTTTGTCCCTTAGTCACTAGCTAATGCTTAATCATATAAAGCGCTAATCTTACCTTATGTTTTGCTTTAAAAACAAAAAAGCCTACATATTTTACAATGTAGGCTTTTAAAGTAAGTTTCAAATAGCTGCTTTAGTCTTGCATAACTGCACGTCGGCCACTAAAGGCGTGCATCAGTGTGGTCCCATCAACTAAGTCAAGCTCACCACCGACAGGTATACCATGCGCAATTCTTGATGCGCCTACTTTATATTTATGGCACAGCTGAGCAATATAATGCGCTGTTGTTTCGCCTTCAACCGTTGGGTTAGTCGCTAAAATAACTTCGTTTATACCACCATGAGAAAGCTTTTGCTCTAGAACATCAAGGCCTATTTCTTTAGGACCAATACCATCTATAGGTGATAAATGCCCCATTAAAACAAAGTATAAACCTTGATATTGCCCTGTTTGCTCAATTGCCAGTACATCTGTTGGTGATTCAACAACACACAAAACACCACTGTCTTGACGTTTAGTGCTTAAGCAAATGTCACATTGTGCTTGTTCTGTAAACGTACGGCACGATTGACAATGCCCTACCGCAATCATTGCTTTAGTAAGCGCATTACCAAGTTGAGTGCCACCTTTGCGGTCGCGTTCAAGCAAATGAAAGGCAATACGCTGCGCTGACTTTGGGCCTATGCCTGGCTGACAGCGCAATGCTTCAATAAGCTGAGTTAAACTATCTGAAAGTTGCATATTTGCTTAAAACGGCATTTTCATACCTGGTGGTAATTGCATACCGCCAGTTACTTTGCCCATGCGCTCTTGTGTTTCATCAGCCACGCGACGTACAGCGTCATTACATGCTGCTGCTAATAAATCTTCAATCATGTCTTTGTCGTCTTCCATTAAACTTTCATCAAGCTCAACACGACGTACATTATGGTTACCAAGCATAGTTACTTTAACTAGGCCTGCGCCCGCTTCACCTACAACTTCTAGTGTTGCGATTTCGTCTTGGGCTTTTTGCATGCGCTCTTGCATTTGCTGCGCTTGCTTCATCATGTTACCCATTCCACCTTTAAACATAATTTTCTCTCTTTCTTTTAAACTTTAATTGTCATGAAGATAAGGGCGATTGTATTTAATTACAATGCCTGAATGCTATTTTCGTCAATTTCCGCGCTAAATACTTGCTGAAACTGCACTATATTTTCATCCGCTGTGATCACATCGATTGCTTGTTGATGACGACCTACATCTATTTTTTGTTGAATTAAGTAAGGTGAATCTATCACCCCTTTTGCAAAATTAATGCTAAGCGATACGTTATGCTCGTAAATGCTTGATAGTGCTGCATCTAATTTTTGGCGAAGTACAGGTGTATCTAAATGCTTTTGCGATTCATCAACATCAATATGCAAGTTGTTACCTTGCTTAGTAAAAATGGAGTGCAACGCAAACTGGCGCATACGACCCCCTAAGCCCATACGCTTAATTAAATAAGCCCATTCATCTTGCTGATGTGCAAATCTAATTTCGCTGATCGGACTTTGAAAATCATCAGGCACTGGAATACTAGGCTCTTCAGAGGCGGCTTCTACCACTTTTTGAGGATTAATTTGCTCAAGTAACTCTGGCGCTAAGTTTTCAGTAATTGTTTGATGTTTTTCTTTAAAATCAATCTTACGTGCAGGTTTTGTATTTGCTTGATTAAGTGGCTCTGTTTGGCTCCCTGTTACTGGGAGCTCATGCTTTTTTTCACTCTCACCTGCGCTATTGGTTGCCCATGGAGGTGCGTCATCAATTGCATCATAACTTGGTGTAATTTCATTGCTCGCCGCTGGCTCTGCATTTTGGCTAGATTCACCTTTTGGCATTCTAGGATGCTGGCTAGGTTCTTTTGCAGTTGGCTTGGTTAGCTGCTCTGATGTGTTATTTTCATCTGTGCAAGTGTTCGCACCTGATAACCTGCCTGCGCCTGATATATTTCTGTCACGTAATATACGGGCTATAGCAGATTGCGCCTGAGCGTCTTGCTCTGCAATTGGTGTACTCGTATTTTGGCTAACTGCACTTTCACTTGATGCCGGCTCAGAAGGTGACTCTGAATTAGTGCTTTGCGCAGGGTTAAAGCCCTGATCTACGGCACTACTCATTATATCGTCAAATTGCGAAGCGAGTGTTTGTTCAGCATTGCTATGCTGCATATAAGCTTCATTTTCACTTTGACGCTGAGCTTGTTCATCTGAAATTACAGTACTTTTTGGCTGCTCATTAACATGTTCAGGTTGTTGAACTGACGGCTTAGCCTCGGCTGCACTGGGCTGCATATTCAAAACTTCATCGGCAACAAACGGCTCTTTCGCAGGTGGTACTTGAACCATTGACTCTTGTTTTTGAGTGTCTGGCTGTGAAGTATTATCTAAAGCTTGTGTGCTGCTAATTGAAGGAATACTTTGGCTAACTGTTGTGTTTTGCGGTGTTTTATTTTTATTTAATATATCTCGCAATGCACTCGCTTTACTTGGTTTATTCTCAGCAGGCTCTTGAGCTGCTAAAGGCGTAGCCTGTTTATGCTCAGTTTGCGTAGGCTCAAATGCTAACAGTCTTAACATTATCATTTCAAAGCCTAGGCGAGGCTCTGGTGCCCACTGTAAATCTTTTTTACCATTTAACAGGAGTTGGTAATACACTTGAATCTGTTGCGCACTCGTATGCTGAGCAACGTGTGCAATATAATCAACGTTTTTTTCATCAAGTGCTGCAGCTTCAGGAACAAGCTGGCTTAATTGGACTAAATGCGTAAGTGCAATTAAATCATCAAGTAATGCTACATAATTTGGGTTACGACTCGCTACTTGCGCTATTTCATTCATAAGCGCTGCGCCATCTTGCGCTAGTAATGCGGCAAGTAAACTTTGGCTATAATGCGTATCCATTAAACCAAGCATAGTTTGTACTGCTTGATTATTTATATCTCCATTTGTTTGCGCTATCGCTTGGTCAGTTAAACTAAGTGCATCGCGCATACTGCCATCAGCCGCTTTTGCAATAATACTAAGCGCATCATTTTCAAAACTTAGTTGCTCATGAGTTAATACATGCTCAAGCTGAGTTTTAATTTCACTTTGCGATAGAGCATTTAAGTTAAACTGTAAACAACGAGATAAAATAGTGACAGGTAATTTTTGTGGATCGGTGGTCGCTAATAAAAACTTCACATGCTCTGGAGGCTCTTCTAAGGTTTTTAAAAGGGCATTAAAGCTATGCTTTGAGAGCATGTGAACTTCATCTATTAGGTATACTTTATAACGCCCGCGCGTTGGCGCATATTGCACGTTATCGAGTATTTCGCGGGTATCTTCTACTTTAGTACGAGAGGCTGCATCTATTTCAAGTAAGTCAATGTAACGACCTGCTTCTATATCAGTACAACTACTACACTTTCCACACGGAGATGCAGAAATGCCTTCATCACAGTTTAAGCTTTTAGCAAAGATACGCGCAATAGTGGTTTTACCCACACCTCGGGTTCCAGTGAATAAATACGCGTGATGCAGTCTATTTTGCGTAAGCGCATTAACCAGCGCTTGTTTAACATGAGACTGCCCAACCAATTCATGAAAGGTTTGTGGACGCCATTTTCTCGCTAGAACCTGATAACTCATCGATTACTCGCCTTCAAATTCAACCAATTTTAGAATTTTAATACCCATTTTTTCGATGCGCTGTTCGCCGCCAAGCTCTGGTAGTGAAACAACAAATGCTGCATCAGTTGCTTCCCCACCAAGCTTATTTACAAGCTTAGCCGTTGCTTCAATTGTGCCGCCTGTCGCAAGTAAGTCATCAACTAACAACACTTTGTCGCCTGGTACTATTGCATCAACATGAAGCTCAAGTGTGTCTTCACCATATTCTAATAAGTAGTCTTGGCGAATAACTTCACGTGGTAATTTACCTGGCTTACGCACAGGAATAAATGGAATACCTAAAGCATAAGATAAAGGTGCACCAAAAATAAAGCCACGTGATTCTGTACCAATAATTTTAGTAAAACCTTGATCTTTATACTCGCTTATAAAAGCATCAATTGTTGCTTTAAACGCGTCAGGGTTTGCCATTAATGTGGTTACATCGCGAAACATAATGCCCGCTTTTGGATAATCAGCAATTGTAGTTATGCTGTTTTTGATAATCGCTGGTGTTACTTGAGTCATAATTTTAACTGCTCAATGGTTCATATTACAAAGCAGGTGATTATAACCTTAACTGACCTTAAATTGCGAGTTTGCAATAATTATAAAGAGAAAGAATGGGAAGATTTACAAGGATTAAAATTAAAAGGGTCAAGGCTGATGCAAACAACAGCCTCTCGATGCAAATGCATTTTAAGTTAAGCTAGTGATCCAGCCTAAAATCGCATTTAAACAACCAATACCCGCAAATACCGCTAAAAAAGCAATAAAGTAAGTAGCGTTAAACGGATCTTTAAAATCTTTATCATCTGACATGGGTACAACCTTTTATTAAGCACGATAAATTAGGTTGCCATGATAGACGATGTAAAAACATCTATAAAGGGCTTAATCTTGATTTTTTGTCACTATTACTCTGCGCTCCGCCATTGCATTAAGCGTAGCAAGTGCGCCTTGGTTTATTTGTTCTGGGCTAAACTGTGGAGCATGGCTTAATACTTGTTCACAAATTTCGTCAAAGGTAATGCCATTACTATTTTCAATAATTGAAAGTAATAAAGCCGTCATTGCATTGGTTGCCAAAAATTGCACATCGTCTTGTGCATCTCTATAAACAACAAAATAACTTGGTTGCTCGGCTGGGTGCTTAGGTTGAAAGTCTACACTGATAGTTTGAACCGGATATTGGTAACTTAAATTACGCGCTGTAACCGATAAGTATAGCGGAGCATCTGTAATATCAGTTGCATTGAGCTTTTGCTCTTGCTGATTATCCATAGCAATAGATACATCAAGCTCTATCCATTCGTAATGAGCAAGCTCTAACATAAAGGGAGGATCATTTTTTTGTATTTTATAATCACTTGATAAGTAATTAATGAATTCGCCTGCTATATCTAAAAAGTATGGTGAATGGCAATCATGGTTACTAAAAAATTGCCTAACGAGCTTTTTCCATTGTTTGTCGCTATATAAGGTTTTCAATACCGGAAAACCTGATGAAATAAATCCATCTACATTATTAAAAAATAAGTCACGATAAATAGCCATTCGCCTGTCTTCTATGTCGCTGGGCTTTTTATTTTGTTGAGGCTGGCGAATATGTGCCATAAATTCGTTTTGTACTTCAATAAAACTCATAATTGCATACTCTTTTAAACAAATATTAAGCACTTTGCTTAGTTAAAGACGAATTTAAATACTTACTTTGTAGCTTATGAATGATGTCTAGCTCTTTAGTTAATACATTCATCTCAGGAATATTAAAATCTCGCTCAAGCAACGTCGGAAATACGCCATGCTTTGCATATGCTTTATCTAGCAATTCCCACACAGGGTCTATAACATCAGCACCATGGGTATCGACAATTAAATCTTCCGCTTCATTATAGTGTCCTGCAACATGACCATAAGCGATACGCTTTGAAGGCAGCCCATTTAAAAACTCTTCAGCATTGTATCCATGATTGATTGAGTTAACATAAATATTATTAACATCGAGCAATAGCTTACAATCAGCTTGCTCTAAAATAGTATTGGTGAACTCAAGCTCAGATAACTCTTGACCAGGCGCACCATAGTAAGAAACATTCTCTATCGCTATTTGGCGCTCTAAAATATCCTGTACTTGCTTAATGCGAGGAACAACATGTGCGATTGCATCTTGAGTAAACGGAATTGGCATTAAATCGTACATATGACCCGTGCCCGAGCAATAACTTAAATGCTCACTAAATATTTTAATATTGTGCTCATCAAAAAACGTTTTAAGTGACTTAACAAATTCGATATCTAATGGCTCAGGTGAACCAATAGAAAGCGATAATCCATGACATACAAAGTTATTAGCATCAGTTAATGTTTTAAATTGCTTTTTAAATCGACCGCCTAACTTGAGCCAGTTCTCTGGTGCTACTTCCATAAAATCTACTTGGTGAGGTATATTTTCAAGTAATTCATCAAGCATCTCACGACGAAGCCCGAGCCCTACCATGCCAAAGTCGGTATTTTGAGTTGTTTTCATTATTGTCTCCTTAAAGCAAAAAGGGCCTTATGGCCCTTTTAGTATAACTGCAGCTAAATAGCTCAGGCAATTACATCAAAATGATTATTGGCCGCCACACTTGCCTTCACCACATTTACCTTCTTTTTTACCTTTTGCGTCGCCACCGCATTTACCTTCGCCGCACTTACCTTCTTTTTTACCTTTTGCGTCGCCGCCACATTTTCCTTCGCCGCACTTACCTTCTTTTTTACCTTTTGCGTCGCCGCCACATTTACCTTCGCCGCACTTACCTTCTTTTTTATCTTTTGCGTCGCCGCCACATTTCCCTTCGCCGCATTTACCTTCTGCAGCATCTAATTGATAACCTGTAACTAGCTCTTGGAACTCAAATGGGTTAGCTTGTGCATCTACCGATACAAAACTTGCAGAGCCAACAACTACTGCACCTAATGTTAACGCGATTGTATTTTTTTTAACTGTATTCATAATGTGACTCTCTTTAATCAAGGATTATATTGTAGAACTACATACACAATTTTTGTGTTTGTATGTAACTGGTATAGTTAAGAAGACCCGAATGAAAATAAAATCTTTCATTTATTTTCATTTTTTTTACTATTCACTTTATTCAAATAAATATGGACGACAAATACAGATTTATCAATTTAACTTTTACGGTTAAACTACGCGTCCAATTTTTAGCAAAACATTAAATATTTTATGAAGCTTGTTTTAGCGCCTATGGAAGGTGTTGTTGATTTCAAAATGCGCCAGCTACTTACCGATATAGGTGGGTTTGACCTATGTGTTACTGAATTTGTAAGGGTCGTAGAAGCATGCTTACCCGACAAAGTATTTCATAGGTTTTGTCCTGAGCTTCACAATAATGGTTACACTCGTTCAGGTACGCCAGTACGTATTCAGTTGCTTGGACAAGAAGCAAGCCCTCTTGCTGAAAATGCAGTAAGAGCAATTGCACTTGGCTCTCATGGCGTTGACCTAAACTTTGGTTGCCCTGCAAAAACGGTTAATAAAAGTCGTGGTGGTGCAGTGCTACTAAAAGATCCAGAGCATATGTACACTATTATTAAAGCGGTAAGAGACGCGGTAGATAATAAACATGAAGTAAGTGCAAAAATTCGTTTAGGATTTGACGATGACTCTAATAGTCAAGAAATAGTTGATGCAGTAGTAAACGCAGGTGCAAATAGCGTCGCTATACATGCGCGCACTAAACGAGATGGTTATAACCCTCCCGCATACTGGGAAAAAATTCCACCAATCATAAAAAACAAAAATATTGCAGTAGTTGCTAATGGCGAGATTTGGCAGGTTGAGGATGCTTTACTGTGCCAAAAACGCAGTGGTTGCAGCGATTTAATGCTAGGGAGAGGCGCGCTTTCCCATCCCGATTTAGCAAAAAAAATAAAAGCTCATGTTAATAATGAACAATATAATACTTTAGAGTGGGAACATATAATTTATCATCTAATTCATTCTGCTATCCACCAAGACCCAGCAAAGGATGAAAAATATTTTGCATCACGAACTAAGCAATGGCTCGGTTACTTAAAACGTCAATACCCAGAAGCAATTGAGTTATTCGATGAAATTAGACGTTTGAAAAGTAAAGAGGATGTGGCGAATGTATTGAAAAAATACGCCAAAGCGCCGCAACTTGATTCAAATCATAACAGTAAATAATAAACTCTAGATAATATCAGTATAACGAAAAGGCAATTTTTAAAGGTTATACTGATATGCACCATCAGCAAAAACTTGATCAGGAAATAGCTAAAGTCCAATCAGCTATAATGGCAATGCTCTCTGAATCTCCCCTTTCATGCTATCAGCAATTGAAATACGAATTATCTAGCATTAAAAAAAGCGAGTGGATTGATCATATAGGCCAAAAGCTAGGGCCTGAATACACCCCCTTAATAAGTAGAATGATTCAACTTGAAGCTGCAATAAGTCAGATAGAGATAGGTCAGTACGGGTATTGCTGCGACTGTGAACAAGAGCTGCCTTCAGCCTTACTTGAAAAAGATCCAGCCACACAGCGCTGCGATAAGTGTGCTAAATAAGCACACTTACTGAATATCACAATGCTTTTGATGCAAAGCTAAATGATTGCCCTGGAAATAAAATGATATCCTCAGCTAGATAATGAGCAAATTCATCGCTAATATTTAATCTTTTCACTAAGTTTACTCTAGCCTGAGGCAGAGTCCACGCATGATAGTGAATACCGATATCAGTCTCCATCATCACTAACATTAGGGAATATATATCAGCTGAAGTCTCTGTATTAGCAGCCATGGAGGGTAAATCTATATAGTGTGTTTGCCAATCTAAACCTTCAATTATTGTATCTCCCTGAAGAGATCGCACTGTAAAAGAGCGCTCGTGTTCTGCAGGTACGTCGCTTACCAATATCGGTTTAGTTACTTTTAAAGTATTGATTTTTTTATTGAGTATTGAGGACCATTCAAGAGGAGAATGTACAGACCCACTGAAATAATTAAGTTTGCTTTGATACCACTCACTTCCGTTAGCAAGTCCACGTAACCCTATACTGCCTCGCGCCTTGTAGGTATCTAAATAATCTCTAAAAGATCTTAATTGGCTTTTTAAAGCGCCTTGTATTGTATTATTTTGAAGTGTTTTATCGACATGTAATTGTAACAAAGAGAGTTCGACTTTATTGAGCTTCAAATTACTTTGTACAGCGCTGTCTAATTGGTCTTGCGTCAACTTTAGCCATTTAATAATACTGTCCGGTTTATATACTTTGCCATTCAAAGCAAGCATATTTTTTAGTACGTTTATTTGTGCAGGCCAATTAAAGTAGCGCTCAGGAAATCGCTCGGCAATAACTAAATAGTTTACTTGAGCAATTTGATTTGATTCAAGATCCATATCCATTAAACCTTGGTAAATAGCATGACGCTTTGCTAAGTACGCCTCTGAAAAAACGAGTTGTTGCTCAGTTAATATTTCATTTTCAACTGTTTTAGATCGTATAAGTGCGGCATTTAAAGTCTTCAAAGCCGATTGCGCATCCTCAAACGAGCTAAATGGCTGTGGTTGCTTATTACAGGCAGTTAAAAATAGACAAACAATTAGTAAAAAAGAAAATGTTTTGTACATAGTTATTCCAATAAAAAAAGCCCCAGAGGGGCTTTTTAGTAAGTTGCTTTAGCTAATTAAAGTTAAATTTTTACACCGTTGCGAGCGGCTTTATCTTTAATGTAAGTAGCCCAACCTTTTGCAAACTTGCGAGTGCGCGGGTCGTCCATAGCTTTAGTAATAGCAGCGTATGCTTGCTTGTACTTGCCTTGGTAGTAATACGCTTCAGCTAGGTCTGAATAAATAGTACCTTTTTTGTCAGAACCAAGTTCTAACGCTTTGTTCAAACGAACAACGGCAGCATTAAATTTTTCAGACTGTAAAAGTAATGAACCTGCTTTGCGGTAAAGCTCAGCATCTTCATCAAATTTAGCAGCTTCTTCGTAGTACTTTGCAGCTTTTTCTAAGTCTTTAGAGCGATGGTAGTTACTCGCAATCGCGCTAACATTCTGCTTAGTACGTTTAACTTTTTCACCTTTAACGGCCTTTTCAAGCGTTATTGCCGCTTTAAAAGGAATTTCGTTTAAAGAGTAAAAGTTAGATAAAACTTTATATTCAACTTCATTTTCGAAGTAACCGTTCTTGTATGCAACTTCCATAGTTGCCAAGCCTTTAGAATAGTCTTCGGTTTGCAAGTAATATTTACCTAAGCTAACCCAAGCTTTTTTATCATCTGGCCATACTCGAACAATTTCTTCACCAATCTTAACCATGTTTGCATAATCTTTAAGCTCAAAGTATGCACCAAGTTTTAATTGGTAAGGGCCTTTATTAGGCTCTTTTTGAAGTTTAATTGCTTTATCAGCTGGTTCAAAAACGTCACGGTATTGCTCTAACTGATAGTTAGCTTGAGCGATACGCGTGTAAACTGTTGGATCTTCTTCGCCTGTAAAGTCCATCCAAGCTACATAAGCTTTTTTGGCTTCTTGATACTTTTCAGTACCGGCGTATAAATCACCTAACAATTTAAGCGTTTGTTCTTGGTCAGCAAAGTTTAAAACATCAGGCGCAACTGCTTGCTTAGCGTATTTGATCGCATCGGCGTACTTTTCTTTTTGAGCGTACATGCTACCTAGGTAACGATTTACGGTCGCTTTATCAAAGTCATTCGAAGGTTCAATCTCTCTAAGCAAAGCAATAGCTTCATCAACTTTTTCTTCGTTGTACAAGTCAAATGCTTTAATTACTTTTTTACCAGTACGCTCGCCCATGATTTTAGTTTTTGCTTTCTTACGCTCTTCAATCTTTGCGTAATCTGGCGCAGCTAAAACAGATGCACTTAAAGTAGCACCTGACACAGACATAAGAATTGCAAGAGCAGTTACTTTAGAAAAATTTCTCATTACTCGCCTCCTTAGTTGCCTTGGTTAAGTTTAAAGTCTAATTGAACTTGTAAACCTGGTTGTTTTTGTGGTTTTCCGTCAATGATCTTAGGACGGTATTTCCACTTACGCAGTGCACGTTTAGCTTCACGGTCAAAGATACGTTTAGGATCAGCGTCGATTACTTCAACGTCGGTCACACCACCTAACTCATCAATTGTGAATGAAAGTTGAACCCAACCTTCTTTACCATCACGCGCTGCTTGCGTTGGATATTTTGGTTCAATACGAACGATAGGTGTCGCATCACCATCTCGTCCAAATGCACCTGGACCACTTAGTCCACCAGCTGAACTACCTACATCAATGCTACCCATGTTAAATGACATAGCACCAGGGTTAGGATTATTATTTTCCGGCTGTGGCGGCTGCGGCTTAGGCGGCTGCTTTGGCGGTGGCGGAGGCGGAGGCGGTACACGCTTCCTCTCCTGCACCTTAGATTCAGGCGGATTCGTCATTATTTCGACTATGATCTGCTCTTTTTGTTCCGTATTACGGTCAGCCCCACCAGAGATGAGGTAAGCCATGAAGTAGAACAAGCCGAAAGTAACTGCCCCACCTGCAATCAGTGAAAACAGAAAACGAATCATTACTGATCTCCAGCTATTGAAATTCTTAGGTTATCACCCGTCGCTTTGATCTGGTCCATAACTTTAACCACTGTGCCATGTTTTGCTTCTTTATCAGCTTGCAAAATTACAACATCAGTAGGTTGTTCTGCTAATAAACTTTCGATTTTCGCTGAAACACGTTCAACGTCAACTTGTTGTTTATCAATCCAGATAGCACCATCACTACGTATAGCAATAAAAATGTTAGCATTTTTTTGCTTCGTAGCTTGAGCCGCTTTAGGTTTATTGACCTCGATACCAGCCTCTTTAACGAACGATGTAGTTACGATAAAGAAAATAAGCATGATAAATACGATGTCAAGCATCGGCGTCATATCTACCGCTGCTTCTTCTTCTTCACGAAAACGTTGTTTACGTGCCATATTTAATTCTCTCTCTAGTGATGAGGCATGCTATCTACAAGTTTGGCTTTCACCATTCTCGCTCTTGCCTCAAGGCGTGAGCTAAAGAAAACTCCAGATAATGCCGCAACCATTCCAGCCATTGTTGGGATTGTTGCCATTGAAATACCTGATGCCATTAAACGTGCATTACCAGTACCTTGAGTAGCCATGGTTTCAAAAACCGCGATCATACCCGTTACAGTACCAAGTAAGCCTATTAAAGGACAAACAGCTACCAATGTCTTAATCAACAACATACGCTGATCTAATTTTTCAGACGCTTCAGAAATCCATGCTTCACGGATTCTGTGTGCGTACCAAGACGTAGTGTCTTGGCGGGCATCCCACTTGGCTACAATGTCCTTCGTCAAACGAGGAAATTCAGCAAGTAGGAACCAATAGCGCTCAATCATTAAAACCCACATAAGAAAGAGTGCTATCGCGACCACGTATAAAACCTGACCGCCTGTGCCAACAAAATCCCTGATAGATTCCCATATCTCCATCAGGACTAGCATTAAGCCTTCTCCTTCTCCGCGTGAGTAGCGATGATACCAGCGCTTTGCTCATCAAGGATATGTAATACCGACTTACTACGACCTGCAACAATTGAGTGAAGTAGAATAAGTGGTAGTGCTGCGATAAGACCTAGCGCTGTAGTTACAAGAGCTAGAGAGATGTTACCTGCCATGATCTTCGGATCACCCGTACCGAACAATGTGATTGTTTGGAACGTTAAGATCATACCGATTACAGTACCTAGTAGGCCTAGTAATGGTGCGATTGCAGCTAAGATCTTGATGATGTTGATACCAGCTTCAACACGTGGAGTTTCACGTAGTATCGCTTCATCAAGTTTAAGTTCAAGGTTTTCAACATCTTGAGTCTTGTTATCATGGTACACTTTAAGAATACGACCCAGTGGGTTGTTTGTATTCGGTGTAGACAAATTCTTAAGCTGAGACTTGATCTTAGAAGTAGTAAGCGCTAAATCAACGAAACGTACTAAGAAGATTAATAGACCTACAACTAATAGTACTGTGATGATGTAACCAACTTCAGCACCTTGCTCGTAGTATTCCATCAGCGTTTTCTTCTGCGTGTTGATACGTAAGATTGCACCACGAGTCGGGTCAACGTATACGCCAGCATAGTTATCAGCAGAAGTACCTTCTAGAGCAGTAATACCGTCTAAAATGTAGCTATCAGGTTGTTTACCTAGAGGCTGAATAGACTTAGTCTCTGGTGAGTAGATTAAGTAACCTTCGTCAGTAACTAAGTTAAAGTTACCAATACGAGTTACTTGCTTCATTGAAGCGTTACCGTCAAGACCAGCAACTTCAGTTTCAAAAGTAGAAACTTTAGCTGACTCGGTCATTTCTGTTTGAAGTGAAATCCAAAGTTCTTCAAGTTCGCGAACTGTTGGAAGTTCTTTAGCAGCGGCTAATGAACGTAATACTTCAGCACGACCTGGTTTTTCAGCACTTACTAGTGAAGCTTCGATAGAACCGATAGCGTCTTGAGCTGCACGACGTACAACACCAAACATTTCACCAAGTGTACCTTGAGCGTTTTGAAGAGCTTGCTCTTTTTCCGCTAACGTATTTTCGTTTTGTGCATATTGCTTAGCTAAGCTATCGCCACGTGCTTTTTCAGCAGCTAGTTGGCTTTTCGCTTTGTTAAGTAATGCTTGCTTGTCAGCACGTTCTGAAAGGAACTCTTGCTCACGTTGCTTATTGATTTTACCTTCAGAGATACGCTCTTGCTTAACTTGCTCAAGAATTTTATCTAGAGCACCAGTATTTGCATGTGCATTAAGCGCGGTACCTGCAGAAACAGATAGTACTGCTGCAACAGCAAAACCTTTAAATAGTTTCTTCATTATTTAATTACTCCGCGCCAAAAATTGGTAGTTTAACAAGTTCTAGTGTCGCTTGCTTACGCGCCATACGGATCACTTCTTTAACTGATTTTAGGTATTCATCACCTAACTTCTTCCACTCTTTAGTGTTGTTATCCCACACCCAAGCGTGTTTTAAGTCAAAAGACTGTGCTACGTAAGAAATACGACCTAAACGACCGATATCAACGTTAATGTTCTTGCCATCAACTTCTAAGGTACCTTGTGAAGCTGTTACAGCTGAACTGTAAGCAGTTTCTACTGTGTACGCTTCTAGAACTTGGCGGAATTTCTCTGACGTCGTTACAGACGCAGAAGCCATAATGTCGCGAAGTTTCTCAACACGTCCAAGACGCGTTTCAAGATTAAATGGAACGTCCGCTTTGATGAATTGCTCAAGCGTATCGATCATGCGATACATCAAAGGCACAACGTTTTGTTTTGTGTTGTCAATTGTAGCGATTTGACGGTCAAACGATTCAATAGAAGCATTTTGGTCAGCGACCAAACGTGCTACGTGATCGTTGTATACTTTCATAAGTTCAGTCTCATCAACAACGCTACGGTACTCAGCGATTAACTCCTGAGTTTGACCATATACATTGTCAATTTTAGTTTGAGACTTAACAGCAGCCTTTTGAATTTGTTGACCTGCTTTTTGCACGTCATTCAAAGGATCTGCAATCACATTGCTGCTTGCAAATGCAAAAGCGCCAACCAACGCAGTTGCTACAAGACTCTTTCTGATTTTAACAGACATAGTTCCCAACCAATTAAGTAATGTTACTTTTATAATTTAATTATCCTCCGAGGAGAACAACCCTGATATCTTTTAATAGATATCAACCTACCAATAATGCTAAATGCAATGGATGCTGTCAACTTGATGTTTACTGTTCTCTGTAAATAAATAACCATGATAAAGATTAAACTAAAGTACCAACTCAATAATGTTAACATTATTGTAACGACTACTTTTCTTAATATGCCAACTGAAGCCTTTTAAGGGGTGTATTTATTCCCAGACCACTGACAAATAACAACATAATTGCAACATTTAAACAAAAATGAATTAGCACTGAAAAAAACTCAAAAAAAAACGATACGGTTATAACAAAAGTTATTTTTTAGACTGTTTTGATACGTTTTGGTGTATTTTTTACAACTCATCTTATAAAACAAACCGTTTATCGCACAAAAAAACAACAATCAGCTCATGGAGTCACTTTTACTCCAATGCGAATAGTGATATTTCTAAATATTAATATTGGTTTTTTGCACAACATGCTTTTAAACCATTTTTAATTTTTATGCATGCCTATAACTTCAACAATCCATTCGTTAGGCGTGTTGTAAATGTGAATAAATTAATGAGGTCTATAAATAAGGTATAATTGCAAAACTAAAACATTTATTAAGTAGTAAACAGAGAAAAAGCTAAAAACGCGACTGCCCTACTATCTGGGAACGTAAATTCACTTTAGGATTTACTTAAACAGCTAATGTTTATAATATAATTTTTCACGGCGCCAAAAATTAGCAGAGATTAAAATTTGTAGTTAAACATTTCTAGGAAATAATATTTATAAGGGAGAGTATTAAAGGGGATTATGGTGAAACAGATGACTGCTCCACCACGATGAACAAAGGTTCACATAATTTAAATTATGCTACTTCTACGTTCTCAGCTTCAGGGCCTTTTTGACCTTGTTTGATGCTGAATGTCACTGCTTGACCTTCGCTAAGAGTGCGAAAACCTGAACCAGTGATTGCGCTGAAATGTACAAACACGTCAGGACCATTTTCTTGTTCAATGAAACCAAAGCCTTTAGCTTCGTTGAAAAATTTTACTTTACCAGTAACCGACATACTAATTTTCCTGTAAGTCAATAATTAAAATTCAGCCATATTATTATGGCTATATCCTCCCTGAGTCAGTGCCCAAAATTCTGGAGGTATAGTACAGGAACAAGTTTTAACCTAACCGGTAACCTTAAACGCAGCACAATATCCGTAAATTCAATACGCAAAAACTCAAAGCAAGTTAAGATTAACACATTAATTTTTTTTTGGCTCTATTAATTGGGATTTATTTATGAAGAAACTTAACTTTCCCAAAATTAATGATAAATGGTTAATTTAAAAGCAGAAATAATATGAAATATACTATTGTATGATTTAAACCTATAAATAGAAGGCTTATTTGGGCACATTTTAAATATGTACTCAAATATCATATTTTACAAAAAAGCTAAAAAGCTATTGATTATAGCTCAAAAAAGCCACAAAAATTCTTTTGTGGCTTGCACATATTTTATCTTATTATTTTACTTGCCAGTTAATCGTATCCTCAGCTTTTATAGGCACGACTTTGGAATCACCTAAAGTGTAAGTTGCAGGCACTTCCCATGGGCTCTTTACTAATGTAATTGTATCTTTGTTGCGCTCAAGACCATAAAAATCAGCACCAAAGTGACTAGCAAACCCTTCTAGCTTATCAAGAGCACCTGCATCTTCAAAAGCCTCTGCATATAACTCAATTGATGCATGAGCAGTGTAAGCTCCAGCACAACCGCACGCAGCTTCTTTTTTATCTTTATAGTGCGGCGCAGAGTCAGTCCCTAAGAAAAACTTTTTATTTCCACTAATTGCAGCACCCATTAAAGCTTGTTGATGGATATTACGCTTAAGGATAGGCAAGCAGTAATAATGAGGGCGAATACCACCAGCTAACATATGATTACGGTTATAAAGAAGATGATGCGCTGTTATCGTCGCCGCAACATTCTGTGGTGCGGCCAATACAAATTCAACGGCATCTTTCGTTGTTATATGTTCCAACACAATTTTTAATTCAGGAAAATCAGCAACAACATCACCTAAAATAGTCTCTAAAAAAACCTTCTCGCGGTCAAAAATATCTATTGATGAATCAGTTACTTCACCGTGCACTAAAAGTAGCATGCCTACTTCTTGCATCGCTTTTAAAACAGGGTAAATATTTTTTACTGAAGTAACCCCTGAATCAGAGTTAGTTGTTGCCCCTGCAGGGTATAGTTTTGCTGCAAAGATTTTACCCGTTGCTTTTGCTTTTTTTATTTCGTCTGGAGTCGTTTTATCAGTTAAATAGAGGACCATTAAAGGTTCAAACTGCCCTTGTGGTTCAGCATCCATAATACGTTCGCGGTAAGCTAACGCTGTATCAGTACATGTTGCAGGAGGAACAAGGTTTGGCATAATAATAGCCCGCCCCATGTAGCGGCTAATGTCTCGCACAGTATCTTTTAGCTGTTCACCATCACGTAAATGTACGTGCCAGTCATCTGGACGAGTGATAGTGAGAGTTGTTACGGTATTAGATGTATTGCTTGTCATTACTTTGTTCCACGGCTGAATTTATCCGATCATAGGCATATGGCGTTTTGGAGTAAAGATTTTATTAAAAAGAATCGCTTTACACTTTAGAAAATCTATTTATTACTTTATTTTGTACTAATAGAAATATTGGGTTAACTTAGTAGTTGCACTTAAAAATAAAAAGAATAATGTAAATTGTCTATGTCTTATCAAATTGATGCAATAAGAGCATTAGAAATAAAAACTGATGAACTCAGTATTATTAATCAGTTTTCATCTAGCTTACTTCAACTCGACACCCTCGATGAGCTCTTTGAATATGTAACTACACAAGTAGTGAATCGTTTAGGGTTTGTTGATTGTGTGATCTATTTGGCAGATCGCAATGCCGATACATTAAACCAAGTTGCTTCTATGGGTATTACACATGCTCGCAATAAGTACCAAGCTGAACGTAAAATAATTCGTTTCAGTGAAGGGATTACTGGGGCTGTCGCAAGCACTGGTAAAGCCGTTATTATTGACGATGTCACAAAGGACAGCCGATATATTGCGGACGAGCGCCCTGCTCAATCAGAATTATGCGTCCCTCTCATATATAAAGAGCAAGTATTAGGTGTTATCGATTGTGAGCACCCTTTTAAAAATTATTTTACCCATGCCCACTTAGAAATTTTAACTACAGTGGCACATTTGCTCAGCGCAAAAATAAACCAAGTAAATACGGTTAACAACTTACAACAAACTGTTGAGCAACTCAATAATGCTCAAAAATTAGAAAATAGCTTATTACAAATAGCTAACCTGACTTATAAAGCAAATGACCTAGACACTTTCTTTGAAGCACTGCATAGAATAATAAACAGCTTAATACCTGCCGATAACTTTTTTATTGCTCTTTACGATAAGCAAGTTGATATTCTCGATCTGGTTTATATAGTAGAAGAAGGAATTCAAAGTCATGCCCATAAAAAAATATCAAAAGAGCAGCTAAAAGATACAGCCTCTTACTATTTATTAAAATCAGATCGTGTTTTATTACTTAACCAATCACAATATCAACAACACATTAATGCCGGCGACTTTAAACTTGTTGGTAGGTTATCTGAATCTTGGCTTGGCGTCCCGTTTAAAACGAATGAGAGAATAAGCGGCGTAATTGTTGTTCAAAGTTATGATAAAAATCTGCAATATAATGAGCATGACAGCGCTCTATTAACCTACGTTAGCCGCCAAATAAGTATGGCAATAGATAGACAATTAGCCCGTCAAGAGCTAGAGCACAAAGCACTCCATGATGAACTAACAGGCCTTGCTAACCGCTCTTTACTTATTGAGCGGATAAAACACGCTATTTTACGCTTATCCCGTGCTAAAAAAAGCACAAGCCATGCGCTCTTATATTTAGATTTCGATCGGTTCAAAAGTATAAACGATGCTCTGGGCCATGAAGTGGGTGATCACTTTTTAATTAAAATCTGTGAACTTATAAAAAATACAGTGCGAAATACTGATACCTTTGCTCGTTTAGGCGGTGATGAATTTGCTATTTTCATGGAAAATATCACTCATAAAAATCAGGTAAGTGAAGCGTTAAAGCGCATTACGACAGCACTTTGTAAACCATTAAATGTTGATGGCCACCTATTGCAGGCCTCTACTAGTATTGGTATAGCTTACAGCGACAGTATTGACGATAAAGCCTATATTTTATTACAGCAAGCCGATGCTGCTATGTATGAAGCAAAATCAACCGGCCGAGGACAAGTAAAGTTTTTCAATAACACAATGCGTAAAAAACTTAAAACTCATGCAGATATCGAAAACGATTTACAGCATGGTATTGAGCATAATGAGTTTGAACTCTATTTTCAGCCAATATTTACCATTAATAGTAGTGAAATTATAGGCTTTGAAGCATTAGTACGTTGGCATCATCCTAAAAAAGGCTTTGTACCACCTAATGACTTTATACCTATTGCTGAAAACACAGGTCAAATAATTAATCTAGATTTACACCTTCTTGATTTAGCTGCGCAGCACATTGCCAATTGGCATAAACAGGGGCATCGCTTTTTAAAAGTAACCGTTAATGTATCTTCACGTCATTTTGCAAGCCTTGACTTTGTTGCTCAAATTCACTCCATTTATAATAAGTACCAATTACCTCTTGGTTCTTTATGTTTAGAGATCACTGAGTCGGGTTTAATCGAAAACTTAGACTTAGCAACACAAATTATAGAAGGGCTTTCACCGCTTAAGGTAAAACTGTGCCTTGATGATTTTGGTACTGGCTATTCTGCGCTTGGTTACTTACATCAATTACCAATCCATATTTTAAAAATAGACAAGAGCTTTATTGATCACCTTCAAGACTCAACTAATCCTCTTGTTGAGGCTATTTTATCTCTGGCACAATCCCTTCAACTCGAGGTTGTTGCTGAAGGTATTGAAACACAGGATCAGCTCACTATTTTGCAATCAACTGCCTGTAAGTACGGACAAGGCTATTTAAAATCAAAGCCTGTAACCGCAAACCAAGCAATTAAATTAATTAATAAGCCTTTGTAAGCTATACGTTAGTACATCAACTAAAATTAAGTAATGCTCTTTTTAACCACATTAAATAAAGCATTACTTAATTGCCTTACGGTATGCTTACATATGCCTGACAGCATTGAAAAAACAATCTATTTAGCCTCGCTCACACCTAAAAAGCACTTAATATAACCACTTATGATAGATTTATTATTTATAGTCTAGGTTAATCATGCAAATTCAAACTAAACATGAACTAAACTCATAACCAACCCACCAAACAACCTTTTAAGCCAGCTGCCACATTAAGATATTTAATGTTTAGAGGGTAATCTATAATAAACAGTCTTATTTTAGCCATCTAGACGTTGAAACGTTTTTTGTAAAAGCGTAGTATGTAGTTAATCTAAGCAAAACTCACTTTCACCATGAGAATTATTAAAGATGATTGACATTAAACATTTAAAAACCATTGCGACCCTAAAAGACACTGGATCTTTGGTTAATACAGCTCGTGAGCTATTTTTGACACAATCAGCGTTGTCTCATCAAATAAAAGACTTAGAAAACAAATTAGATTGCCAGTTATTTGAACGTAAAACTCAACCTGTACGTTTTACGCCACAAGGCATGTTATTACTAGAGCTGGCAAACGAGGTTTTACCAAAAGTAGAAGCAACTAAATGCAGATTAAAAGAAAGCCTTAACCAACCTATTTCACAACTGCGTTTAAGCGTCGAATGCCATGCCTGCTTTCATTGGTTACTGCCTACAATTAAAGAATTTAATAATTTTTGGCCCGATATAAAAATAGACTATGAGCGCGGCTTTAGTTACGACGCTATTCCTGATTTATTAAGTGATGAGCTAGATTTAGTATTAACCTCAGATATCCGTGAACCTGACAAACTAGAGTATGCGCATTTATTTGATTTTAAATTAAAGCTAATTGTGGCACCGGATCATGAACTTGCTAAAAAAGCCTATGTAACCGCGCTTGATCTAAAAAACGAAACTATTATTTCGTACCCTATTCCGCGTGAACGCCAAGATATTTTTAAACATTTTATTCAAAATGCACGCTTTGATGGCACACTCAAAAATGTAGACCAAGGGCTACTTATATTTCAATTAGTAAGTGCTGGAATGGGTGTAGCTGCACTACCTGACTGGCTTGTTACACCTTACGAAAGCCAAGGATTGATTAAATCAATTCCGCTTGGTGCACTTGGCTTAACACGCCCAATGTATTTAGCAATGAAAAAAGACATGAAAGATAACCCCGTTTATCGTCACTTTTTAAATACGTGTAAGCTAAATAACGGTCGATAAATTACATGCTAATAAGTAACATAAAGCAATATTATGTTTGTGTTACTTATTATGTTTGAATTAAAAAAGATTTTAGGTGGCTTACTCATGCCGCTCCCTTTATTTTCTCTGTTTGCTCTTATAATGCTGTTGATTGCATTTAAAGGGCGTAAATCAGCACTTGTTATTTCAAGTTTAAGCTTATTCGCTCTGCTTTGTCTTAGTACACCGTTTTTTGCACATCAAATTATTAAAAGCAATGAGCCAAGTTCACTTGCGTTTAATGCATTAAAACACTCTAAAATAGATAAAATTGTTGTACTTGGCTGCGACATAAACCCAAACACCGGGCTCAGTGCCAACAACCAGCTTGGTAACTGTGCGCTTAGCCGCTTAGTAGAAGGTGTAAAACTTGCTAAGCAATACCCTAATGCACAACTTATAGTATCTGGTGGTGGTTACGAGAATGTCACTAATAGCGCCTTAATGTATAAAACAGCCATTAGTTTAGGAGTGAATAAAAACCGTATTAGTCAACACCCGCACGCTATGGATACCGCTGCGGAGGCAAAAATGTTAGCCCCAAAACTGGTTGATTTTCACGTTGCTTTGGTTACTTCTGTGCTTCATATGCCTAGAGCAAAAAATTTATTCAACGCCCAAGGAATAGATGTAATAACAGCTGCAACTGATTACCATAATTTTGCAGCGCAGCCTTTATATAAGCAGTTTATTCCAAATGCAGAGGCTTTAAGGGTCGTTACACAGTACGCACATGAATTGCTGGGAAATGCGTGGATTAATTTGCGCCGCTGGATAAATCCAGAAGTGCTTTAGTAACTAATAAGTATTTTAGTTATACCGGGTTATCTATATCTATAAAGGTAACCTCAAAACCATAATCTTTAGCTAGTAACTCACCCAATGCTTTAACACCGTAGCGTTCAGTGGCATGGTGCCCTGCAGCAAAAAAATCTATATTTTGCTCGCGCGAACTGTGAATAGTTTGCTCAGACGCTTCACCTGTTAAATAGGCATCAATTCCCTGCTCTGCTGCTAAGTCTATATAGCCTTGCCCACCACCTGTGCACAGTGCAATGGTGTGTATTTTTTCATCGCGAACAATACTGCTCAATGGCTCTCGATGCAAAACGCTTGCAATTTTCTTGGCAAACTCACTACCTGTAAGCGGAGTTTTCAAACGTCCTTTCATTGCTACACTATTAGCAGTTGGCTCAAGCCCAGTTTCTATCTCAATATCAAGTAAATTAGCTAGCTGCGCGTTATTACCAATAGTCGGGTGAATATCCAGAGGTAAATGATACCCAAACAAATTTATGTCGTTTTTAAGTAATGCACTTATACGGCGCTTTTTCATACCTGTGATAGGTTGGGATTCCCCTTTCCAAAAAAAACCATGGTGAACCAAAATAGCATCTGCATTTTTTTCTATAGCTGCATCAATAAGTGCTTGGCTTGCTGTTACACCAGTAACGATGGTTTTAATTTCATTTTTACCTTCAACTTGTAATCCATTTGGGCAAAAATCTTTAATTAAATGCGGTTTTAAAATGTCATTTAGAAGTTGGTTAAATTCTCTACGTTGCATACACGTTACCTTACTTAACACTGAATTTTGTGCAAATTTTGGCGTTTATAGGTGAAAAATGGAAGGAAAATCGCAAAAAATTGAAAAACAGTTTTAAAATAGGTATAAATACCCCCTTCTTTATCTGTGTTCACAACGTATAGGGTCTCTGATGAGCAAACTAGACAAAACAGAAGTGTTATCTGCCTTTGAAGCAGCATATGAAGCTGCAAATGGTAAAAAACCTGAAATTACAACTAAACCAGGCTGGTACAGCATCGATGGCGGAAAAAATCTACGCCTAGCTGACGTAGCTGAGCTGACTGAAGAATTAAGCTCTGGTAAAACTACACCTAAAGCTGCAGAAAAAGCGCCGGCTAAAAAAACTAAAACGAAAACTGCTGCGCCTGTTAAAGCACAGAAAAAAGCACCGTTCTCTGTTGTTACCGAAAATGAAGAAGGTTACACAGCTGAAGAGCTTTGGATTGTAATTTTAGCTCGTAAAGATCATGACTGTCGCTTACCGCGCGGTGTTGTTTAAACACCATTTGTGATTTTAAAGAAACCGCGTTAAGCGGTTTTTTTATGTCTGTTATTTATTAATTGAACATGCAATTAATCCACAATAATACTTAATTATTTTACGGGCCTAAACGTGTCGCCACCTGCGATAAAAATTATCATTTAGAACAAGCCAAAAATGCAAATAAACAGCAAATACAACACCAATAAAAGCGGTAATTAGCATGCCAAATTCTTTACTAATAATACAGAGCTAAAAAAAGCGGCTATTAGCCGCTTTATAACAGTTAAAAATAATAATTAACGCTATTCAAAATAAAGCGGTTCACGTGCTTTTTTACCCACTTCATTCATTGTACTTGCATCAAATAAACGACCATTGATCATGGTGTAATCAACTTTATCCGAATCTCGAATATTTTTAAGCGGATCGCCATCTATAACCATTAAATCAGCCAGTTTACCCACTTCAAGCGAGCCTACGTTTTTATCGAGCCCTAAATACTTAGCCGGATCGAGTGTCGATGCACGTATTGCCTCAAGCGGTGTCATTCCGCCTTGAGCAAACATCCACATTTCCCAATGTGCACCAAGCCCTTCACGCTGCCCATGGGCACCTAAATTAACCAGTACACCCAAGTCTTGCAGCTCTTTTGCCACACGTGCGTTATTAAAGTGATTATAGTGATGATCAGGCGCTTTTACGCGGCGCATAGAGCGCGGTAATAATTGGTTTTTAGGCACAAATTTACTTAAACGAGGGTGGTTCCACACATCCGTTTTATCATACCAATAGTTTTCCCCCCATATACCACCGTAAGCCACTACAAGTGTAGGTGTATAGCCTACATCACTTTGCGACCATAACTGTTTTATATCATCATAAATGTGCTCAACAGGAATAGAATGTTCAATGCCTGTGTGGCCATCAACCACCATACTTAAGTTATGTTGCAATAATGAGCCGCCTTCTGGCACGACCATCATTTCAAGTTCACGCCCGGCTTCAATTACTTGCTGGCGCTGCTCACGCCGTGGTTGGTTATACGATTTAACACTAAACGCCCCCACTTTTTTAAGTCGCTCTAAATGAAATTTAGCATCTTCTAACGAGTCTATGTGTGACGTATAACCCGGCATATTTGCGCCATATAAAATAGTCCCTGTAGAGAAAATACGCGGGCCAACAATCATCCCTGCCTTTTGCATTTCACTGGCAGTAAATATTTCTGTTGTATCATTTGATGGGTCATGAATAGTGGTAACACCCAGTGCTAAGCCTGCAAAGTTTTTCCAATTTTGCTGTGGAATTATTTCATCACTTGCTTGAGAGCCATGTGCATGCGCATCAACAATACCAGGCATAATCGTTTTACCTGTTACATCAATTACTTTTGCATTTTTTGGTATGGTTACTTCATTAGCTGTACCAATTGATTTGATGTGTTTGCCATCTGTAATTATCACACCATTTTCAATGACCTTTTCGCCATCCATAGTAATAATCTTTGCGCCTTTTAACGCAATCATGCCTTTAGGCTCAGCCATTTTTTTACTAAAACCAATGCGTTCACCGCTTTTTACTTTAAAGTCAGCATCATCGGCTTTATTAATTGCAAACATTCCCTCTAAACTTGCATGGTAAAGCTCTGGGCCTAAAGTCCAATAAAGCGTATTGCTTTTAGTATTCCAGCTAATGTTTTCACCCGCACGAGCAGACAATTGCTCTATAGGGAACTGGCTATCTTTAGGGCTTATATTAATTGTTGAGCCACTTTCTACAAAAGGGGTAACAAACACTTTAAACCGCTCAGCAAACGCTAAATATTGACCATCTGGTGAAACTCTAAATTCAGTTGCATGCTCAGACTCATAAAGCTTACGTACTTTTTTACTTTTAAGCTCTACTACGCTAAGCGTTGGTTTTGGCCATGGGCTCATAATAAAAACGCGATCACTCTCATCACCAAACTGTGGTTGATACCCGCTTTTAGAAATCAGCTCACTTTTACCACCTTTAACGCTTACACTATAAATGCCTGGGTTTAAAGACCATTTAGGGTTTAATATGCTGCCACCTGTGGCTTTTCGGTACACAACCGTTTTACCATTTGGGCTAAATGTTGGCTCTACATATTTGCCAGGCTCTGAGGTAATGGTATCGCCCCGTCCGCTGCGCGACGATACAACGCGTACCGTACCTTGTTCGTTATCATTCCAAGTGGTGTATACAATTTTCTTACCATCACGAGAGTATTGCGGGAATAACTCATAATGCTCAGTTTGTTTAGTTAAACGTTTAATCTTGCCCGACTCTAAATCACGTTTATAAATATAACCAAGTGCTTCAAAAATTGCCGTTTCGCCATCTGGGCTTACCTGTACATTTCGTAGCATTTTTACATCAAACTCGTCGGTATCTAAGTTTTGTGTAAATCGCACTGCTTTTTGAATTTTTTTACTTGTTTGCACTTTAAAAGGGATGGTTTTAACAGATTTGTCTGCAACATCTAGCTTGTGAATAGTGCCACCAGCCCAAAATACCAGCTCTTCATTATCTGGCGTCCATGCAATAGTCGGATAAACCCCATGTATAGCCCACGTTTCTTGCATGTCACGTTCAAGCTTGTCGTACAGTTTTGTGTGCTCACCGCTGCTTAAATCGTATAAATAAAGGCTAGTTTGAAAATCATCACGCTTAATGTACGCTAACTTTTTGCCATCAGGCGATGGTGTGGGTCTTATCGCTCCACCCATAGTATTAATAACAGTTTCTATCTCGCCTGTTTCACGGTCGTAGCGTTTAATTTTATAAATACCCGCTACTGAATCTTTTGAATAATGAAAAGTTTTACCAGGCGTTGCATCATGTGAAAAGTAAACATAACGTCCATCTGGGGAGAACATTGGCTCACCTAAATCTTTTTGATCGTTCTCGCGCTTAGTAAGTTGAACACCTTTGCCCCCCGCCTTATGATAAAGCCACACTTCACCAGCTCCCAACGAGCGGCTTGCAGTAAAGTGCTTACGTGCAACTAGGTAATCGCCATCAGGGCTCCATGCGGGGCTGTTTAAAAGCCTAAAGGTTTCATCAGTAACTGCGTGTTGGTTTTCGCCATTTAAATCCATTATCCAAATATTATCGCCACCTCCCTGATCTGAGGTAAAAGCAATGTGTTTTCCATTTGGACTAAAGCGAGGCTGCATTTGCCATGCAATATCTGAGGTAAGTTTTGTAGCTGTACCGCCACTCATTGGCATTGTATAAATATCACCAAGCAGGTCAAACACAACTGTTTTTCCATCCGGGCTTACATCAATATTCATCCATGTGCCTTGTTCAACGCTAATTGCAGCGTCAACAAACTGGCCTTTAGGAGAATCTACTTGCCATTTTTGTTCATCTTTTTCGGCAGCATTTACATGCCCTAGAGCCAATGACACTGAAAGTGCCAATACTGTATGAAGCATTTTTTTCATGCGTTTCTCGCTTGTTATTGTTGCAGTTAAATCTATTTTACATGATTGCAACAAAAACAAGCGTAACTTGCCAGCGTTATATGATAAAACGCAGTTTATGTAGGTTTAATGCCAAGCAATAGGATCAAATTGATAGTAATCCACCAGCAGACGGTAAATTTCAGGATCGTGATGTCTAAGTTCAGCTGGTTTTTCTAAGAATGTTTCTGTGATCACAGCAAAAAATTCAGCCTCATTAGTTGCACCATAACTATGTATAACATGGCTCATACTATACGCCACATGTGTTTTTAACTGAGTAAATGCACGGCTAAATACACGCCCCCATTCTGTGTATTGCGCAGCGTTTTTTAAAAGTGGCGTACCCGATGTTTTACCTGTTTCTTGATCAAGCTGATGAGCAAATTCATGAAATACCAAGTTATGGCCATCGCTAGGTAATCTGTTTCCCTCCAGCACATCGTGCCAACTAAGCACTAAGGTGCCGCCAGGCCACGACTCACCCAAACGTACAGCGTTATGATAACTAACAAGCCCAGCACTATCACGGGTCGATTGCGGCGCATAGTAAGCACTTGGATATAGTAATATCTCCTTCACGTTTTTATAAAGCGGCCATGGCTTATTTAGCACAAGTACGCACGCGTCGGCAGCTACAATTAATTTCATGGCAGGTGTTAGCTTTAAACCATCGCGCCCTAAAAAGCGTTTCTCGTTTAAAAACCAGACGATATGGCGCTCTAGCTTTTCTCTATCTGCGTCAGTCATTTTTTTATAAATAGGCATGCAGCGGAGTAAGATATCTTTTTGCTGAGAATTTAAGGAGAGAGTTTTATACTTTTTTTGCCATAAGCGGTTTTGTATTGAAGGCCATCGCCAAAACACAATAACAAACACAACTAAAATGAGTAATAACAGTCCATTTATCATAAGGACGTCCTAAATTAATTTATGTTATATAAATATGTCCGGGGATGTTGTTTTTCAACTGCACATGGCTCCACGTTTAATATAGAGCCAACACGTTATTTTAAAATTGTTTAATAATAAGCTTTAGCTTACCTGCCAATCAGCTATTACAAAAGTCATCAAAGGCACTTTGCAGTACGTTGATAAATTTAGCGACATGCAATCCATCCATCAATGAGTGGTGCACATCAACAGATAGAGGCATTGTTCCGGTATTTTTATCGAATTGACCAAACACAAATTTAGGGATCCCTACACTCTCTCCATTACTAAACGCATGCGAAAACGCGCTAAAATTTAACCATGGTAAAACTGATATGTGAATTAAATCGGCTTGGCCTTCTGTTTGCTTAAACGCATCTGAAAAAAGCGGCTGGGATTTAGCCTTTTTACTTACCTCACTAGCATGAACTGCAAACTCAGCAAATGTGCTTTTACTATTAAAGTAACTAAAAACAAATGCATCATTTTTATCAAGCTCAACCACACTCGCTCGCACTTGATTAAGTAACCAAGGCTTTTGCTCTAAAATGCGTAACATTAACGGCTCATAGGCATGGCATGCTTTTAAAGTACAAAATATATAAGCCTGAAAAAAAGATAAGCCCTGCGTTTTGCAATACTGATAAAGCTGCTGTGCATCTATACGCACACAAACATTAAAGTAAGGCTGAGCAAAGTTTTTAAAAAGCTCAAAGTGCTGCGTGCGAGACCAACTTTCTAAATCAAAAGGCTGCATAAAAGGAGTTGAAGAAGTCATAATATCCGTGTGAGTGTAATTAACACTTTTAAGTATAAACAAAAAAGGCGTACCTCTGTACGCCTTTCATTATGTAATTACTGATTAAAGACCGTTTTTAATGATCTCTTGTGCTAACTCATCGGCAATTAAATGCGTTGATTTTTGCTCTTTTTCACTTCGAGCAAAAATTTCAGTCAAGGTATCGAATATCACCTCAACATGCTTATTAGATGCAGCTTTACTGTAACCTTCAGGTGCTGTTTCGTAATAAACATTAATAATACCGCCAGCGTTAATTACATAATCTGGTGCATATAAAATGCCTTTTTCACGAATAATTTCACCGTGGCGAGACTCTGCCAGCTGATTATTAGCACAGCCTGCAATAATCGTCGCTTTTAAACGCGGAATCGTTAAGTCGTTAACCGTTGCACCTAAAGCACAAGGCGCATATACATCTACATCTAAGTCGTAAATTTCATCAATACCAACCGCTGTTGCATTAAAGTCATTGACCACTCTTTTAATAGCGTCTTGGTTTATATCAGTAACAAACAACTCTGCACCTGCATCAGATAAATACTTACACAGCGCATAAGCAACTGAACCTAAACCTTGTACAGCCACTTTAATACCAGCAAAGTTTTGATGACCGCGTTGATGCTGTAATGCGGCTTTAATTCCTAAAAATGTTCCGTAAGCAGTAAATGGCGATGGGTTACCACTTTTACCTTCAAGACCCAAAACGTAGTTTGTTTCTTTATTCATCAGGGCAACATCGTCGCAAGTGATATTTACATCTTCTGCACAGTAATAGCTGCCACCTAAGCCTTCTAGCTTACGACCAAAAGCGCGAAATAACTGCTCTGATTTAATTTCTTTCGCGTTACCAATAATAACAGACTTACCACCGCCAAATGGCAGGCGTGCAACTGCATTTTTATATGTCATGCCTTTAGCTAAACGCAGCACATCGTAAACTGCATCGTCGTCATTTGCATAATCCCACATTCTACAACCGCCAACAGCAGGGCCTAAATTCGTATTATGTACAGCAATAATTGCTTTTAAGCCTGACTCTTCATCAGAACAAAAAACCACTTGCTCGTGGTTATCAAATTCAGCTTGGTTAAATACAGCCACTTTAAATACTCCGAAAAATGAACCCGTGAGAGGGTATACGCGCTGGAAATTCACGAGACTTTACCACTTCATATTAAGGTTCGCCACACCAATGGATGATAAACCCAATGAAAACATCAAGCTTGAATTAAACAACCCAACAAAAGCCACTTTAAAGATAAAAAAACCCGAATAAACAACTATTTTAATTTTAAAAACTAAATTAATAAAAACCACAGTTACTTACGCTTACGTAAACGAGAAGAAACTAATAGATGTAAAGTTTAAAGTACAAGTGCCAATTATACTGCAATGCGCACAGTGTATAGGTTTATGAAAATTAGAGGGGAGTAATCAAAACTGGTCTGAGGTGTTAAATTAGTTGATAAGAGAATTTAGAGTATTAAAAAGCGAGCCTAAACTCGCTTTTTAAAATTAACGGCTTATTTTAATTTACCGTCTAACTCTTCAATTTTAGCTTTCCAAATTGCTGGGCCTTGCGTATGTGCATTTGCACCTTCGCTATCTACAGCAACTGTTACAGGCATATCTTCTACTTCAAATTCGTAGATTGCTTCCATACCCAAATCTTCAAAGGCTACAACACGTGCTTTTTTAATCGCTTTAGATACTAAGTAAGCTGCGCCGCCTACAGCCATTAAGTAAACTGATTTATGCTCTTTAATAGACTCAACCGTAGCAGGGCCACGTTCGGCTTTACCAATCATGCCTACAATGCCAGTTTTTTCTAGCATCATATCGGTAAATTTATCCATACGTGTTGCTGTAGTTGGGCCTGCTGGGCCTACGGCTTCATCACCAACGGCATCAACTGGCCCTACGTAGTAAATAAACTTGTTATCAAAGTCTACGCCCTCAGGTAAACCTTCACCTGAATTGATCATGTCTTGCAAACGTTTATGCGCAGCATCACGGCCTGTTAAAATAGTGCCTGAAAGTAAAACGGTTTCACCCATTTTCCATTCTTGAACATCTGCTTTTGTTAATGTGTTTAAATCAACACGGCGAGTACCCTCACCTACTTCAAATGTTACTTGTGGCCAATCTTCAAGTTTAGGTGCTTTTAAGTCAGCTGGGCCTGAACCATCTAAAGTAAAGTGAACATGGCGAGTTGCAGCACAGTTAGGGATCATTACCACAGGTTTTGATGCAGCATGCGTAGGTGCTGTTTTAATTTTAATATCAACAACCGTTGTTAAGCCACCTAAACCTTGCGCGCCAATACCTAATTTATTAGCACGTTCAAAAATTTCTAAACGCAGTTTTTCTTCCGTAGTTTCTGCGCCGCGCTCCATAAGCTCATGAATATCAACCGGGTCCATTAGCGACTCTTTTGCCATTACCGCTGCTTTTTCAGCAGTGCCACCTATACCTATTCCTAGCATGCCTGGCGGACACCAACCAGCACCCATTGTAGGTAATGTTTTTTCAACCCATGCCGCAACGTCGTCTGATGGGTTTAGCATTACCATTTTACTTTTGTTTTCAGAGCCGCCGCCTTTAGCCGCAACCATTACTTCTACTTCACCACCAGCAACTAAATCAATGTGTACAACTGAAGGTGTATTGTCTTTCGTGTTTTTACGTGTGCCTGCAGGGTCTGCAACAATAGAAGCACGTAGAGGGTTGTCTGGGTTCAAATACGCACGGCGAGTACCTTCATCAACCATTTGCTGAACGGTTAAATCTGTTTTATCCCACTTAACATCCATACCTACTTTTACAAAACACGTAATAATACCCGTGTCTTGACACAGTGGACGTTTGCCCTCAGCCGACATACGCGAGTTAATTAAGATTTGAGCTATTGCATCTTTTGCCGCTTTACTTTGTTCTTTGTTGTACGCTTTTTCTAATGCTTGAACAAAATCAAGTGGGTGATAAAAAGAGATGTATTGCAATGCATCTTCAATGCTATCAATAAAGTCTTGCTGACGGATTGTACTCATTAGTGGTTCCTTAAGTTACCGTTACGCATAGTCGCGTAATCTATATCAAACCGGTGACGGTGGTTTGCACTGTTTAATTACAGCGCTTTTACTTAAACGCTGCCAAAAAAATTTGACTTATGATACCCTCCCAGCCCGTTTCGAGCCAGTTCTTAAAGGGGTAGTAAATGCTAAACAATAAAAAAAATTGTACTAAATTAGCCATAACGCAAAACTGCATTGACGTTTTTGCGCATTTTTCGCATTTGCCTTACGCAATTCTTTTAGACTCAGCCAATAGTAATCATATAAATAGTCGTTTTGATATTATTGCTATTGAGCCGCAAAGTACCCTTGAAGTAAAAAATAACCAAAGTTTTTTTAATAATATTGAAAGCAATCAATCGTGCTTTGAAATTATGAACAGTGAGCTTTTAAAACTCGATTGCACTAAAGCAGGTTACGACCTGCCTTTTAATGGTGGCTGGCTTGGTTACTTTGGTTACGACCTCGGGCGCACAATAGAGAGCATGCCAAGTAAAGCGATTGATGATATTAACTTACCACAAATGGCTATTGGTCTTTATTTAGATGCTCTAATTTACGATAAACACCAGCAAAGTTGGTTTTATGTATCTCAGCCAAACGTTGATCGTTTAGCTCTTTATCAGCAATATTTAGATAAAAACGTAACAGTTGAAAAATTTGCTCTTAACAGCCAGTGGCAATCTAATATGAGCCAAGCAGACTACGCTTCAAAATTTGCAAAAATCGAAGATTATTTAAAAAGTGGTGACTGCTATCAAATTAATTTAGCACAGCGCTTTAGTGCTCACTACAACGGCTCACCATGGAGCGCTTATATAAGATTGCGCGAGGCTAACAAAGCCCCTTTTTCAAGCTTTATTAATCATCCGCAAGGGGCCATATTATCCATCTCCCCTGAGCGTTTTATTTTGGTAAATAATAACAAAGTTGAAACCAAACCCATTAAAGGCACCCTGCCACGCAAAGCCGATGCGCTTGAGGACCAGCACCAAGCTAATTTACTGGCCAATTCAGCAAAGGATCGTGCAGAAAATGTGATGATTGTCGATTTACTGCGTAACGACTTAGGCAAAGTAGCAAAACCCGGCAGCGTTCACGTCCCTTCCCTTTTCGCTATTGAGAGCTTTCCGGCAGTGCATCATTTGGTAAGCACGGTAACCTCAGAACTTGATGAAGGTAAAACAGCGGTTGATCAGTTAAAAGCGGCTTTTCCGGGCGGCTCAATCACCGGTGCGCCCAAAATTAGGGCTATGGAAATAATTGAAGAACTCGAGCCACATCGTCGCAGTATTTATTGTGGCTCTATTGGCTATTTAAGTGCCTGCGGTAATATGGATACCAGTATTACTATTCGTACTTTAGTGTGCCATAACCAACAAATTTACTGTTGGGCAGGCGGAGGCATAGTGGCTGATTCTAAAGTCGAATTGGAATATCAAGAAACATACGATAAAGTGAATAAAATCCTTCCTTTATTAACACAGTAGGTGGCTTTGAATAGTGAACATATTAGAGCGCGGTTTCAATTAAGCCCAATTGCTGCGCCTAACCAGCTAAAAGATACTCGTAAAAAGCGTGCCAGTGCAGTTATGCTACCCATTATCGATATAGATAATCATGCGCATATTTTATTGTGTAAACGCCCCACTTATTTGCACCACCACCCAGGGGAAATCTGTTTGCCTGGCGGTAAATTTGAGCCAAGCGATGTTAAACTTCGCACTACTGCACTTCGTGAACTTGAGGAGGAGCTTAATATTACGCCAAGTAATGTAGCTGTGCTTGGGCAACTGCCTGAATACTCTACTTTAACTGGTTTTAGTATTAGCCCCTTTGTGGGTTTGCTTAATAAAAACACTAGATGGGAGAACGATCATAATGAAGTTCAAGCAAGCTTTTTACTCTCGCTTAGCGATTTAAGTAACGATGCTAATTGGCAGCCTTTGCCTTTTCAACGCTTTGGTAAAACAATTACCTTACAAGGCTTTGCAACTCAACACGGACTACTTTGGGGTGCAACGGCAAGCATTATAAAAAACTTTACAAAGCAGCTCGCCCTACCAGTGTAAATCTTCACTATTGTTGGTTACATGCCACCAATTCCAAGTTATTATACTCGACCGTTCAAAGAACAGCTTCATGCTGAGAAACAAAGTAGAGACACACACTATGATCAGTGCATTTGATATGTTTAGCATTGGTATTGGCCCTTCTTCATCACACACTGTTGGCCCAATGCGCGCATCACGCTTATTTGTTAATGACTTACAAGAACAACAATTATTAGCAAATGTTACCGATATAAAAGTAGAGTTATACGGCTCATTAGGGCAAACAGGTGTAGGCCACGGCTCTGGTAAAGCGGTAATTTTAGGCCTTGCCGGTTACGACCCAGAAACGATAGATGCTGATTTAGTTGACGATATTTTGGCCACTATTGAAAATGAGCAGGTGATTTACCTGAATCAAACACATAAAGCTAAATTCCCTAAACAAGGTGCAATTGTTTTTCACCGTCGAAAAACACTGCCTAAGCACTCAAATGCAATGGAAATTATTGCCTCAAACAATGGCGAAAAAATTTACAGTAAAGTTTACTACTCAATTGGTGGCGGTTTTATTGTAACCGATGAAGAATTTGAAAAAGAAAAACAAGCAGCGCTTGATATTAGAGAAGAAAACCCCGCACCCTTCCCATTTGATAGCGCAAAAGACTTGCTAGAAATGTGTAAAGAGTCAGGCTTGAGTGTTTCTAGTTTGATGATGAAAAATGAAAAAACACTGCGCAACGAAGATGCCATTAAAGATGAGCTCTTTAATATTTGGCAAGTAATGAAAGCCTGTATTGAGCGCGGTATGCGCACCGAAGGTATTTTACCTGGAGGCTTAAAAGTTAAGCGCCGTGCCCCCAGTTTATATTTAAAGCTTAACGTTGAAGTAAGTAACGACCCACTTCGCGCAATGGACTGGGTTGATTTATTCGCCCTTGCTGTAAATGAAGAAAACGCAGCTGGCGGCCGTGTTGTTACCGCGCCGACTAACGGTGCCGCTGGCATTTTGCCAGCCGTACTTATGTACTATCACACATTTATTAAAGAAGTAGATCGCGATATAGCAACACGTTACTTATTAACAGCTGCGGCTATTGGTATTTTATATAAAAAAAATGCTTCAATCTCAGGTGCTGAAGTTGGCTGCCAAGGGGAAGTTGGCGTGGCATGTTCAATGGCTGCAGGTGCACTTACAGAAATAGTAGGTGGCAATGTTGTACAAGTAGAAAACGCCGCTGAAATAGGCATGGAACATAACCTAGGGCTTACTTGTGACCCTGTTGGTGGACTAGTACAAGTGCCGTGTATTGAACGTAACGCAATGGGCTCTATAAAAGCCATTAACGCCTCGCGACTTGCTATTCGCGGCAGCGGAGAGCAAAAGGTATCGCTAGACAAAGTAATTAAAACCATGCTTGATACCGGTAATGACATGAAAACTAAATACAAAGAAACCGCACGTGGTGGATTAGCTGTAAATATTATTGAATGTTAAAAGCGATAAAATCAGAAAAGCCGCTAATTTAAAATAAGCGGCTTTTTTATTGCTAGCTAAATTACAGCAATAAGGTTAATTGTTATTTAACTGGTAATTCTATGTCTTCAAACAGTTTATCTACGTCTTCTTGGTTACGCAGTAAACTTGCACGCTCTACTCGCTCTTTCGTTAAGTGCGGTGCAAACCGTTCTATAAAATCATACATGTAAGTGCGTAAAAAACTACCCTTTCTAAAGCCAATTTTAGTCGTACTTGCTTCAAACAAATGGCTTGCATCAATACATACTAAATCAGTATCGCTTAGCTGATCTATAGCCATAGATGCAACAACACCCACACCAAGCCCTAACCGGACATAGGTTTTAATAACATCTGCATCGGTTGCGGTAAATACTATGTGTGGCTCAAGACCGTGAGCATTAAACGCTTTATCAAGCTCTGAACGACCGGTAAAACCAAAAACATAGGTAATAAGAGGATATTGTGCAATATCAGAAACAGATAAACTGTCGGCTTTTTTGGCAAGTGGGTGGTCTTTAGCCACGACTATACTGCGATTCCAGTGATAGCACGGCAACATCACCAAATCTGAATACAAATGCAATGCCTCTGTGGCAATCGCAAAGTCTGCATCACCTCGGGCCGCAGCATCAGAAATTTGCTGTGGTGTACCTTGATGCATATGCAGTGATACCGCTGGGTATTTTTTCATAAACCCTTGAATAACGTTAGGCAATGCATAACGTGCCTGAGTGTGGGTAGTAGCAATATTCAACTTACCTTGATCAGGCAATGTGTGTTCATTAGCTACCGCTTTAATCCCCTCAACTTTAGATAATATTTCACGAGAAATATTAATAATGTCTTCGCCAGCGCTGGTTACATGCGTTAAATGTTTACCACTACGACCAAAAATTTGCACACCTAACTCATCTTCAAGCATTCGTACTTGTTTAGAAATACCCGGTTGCGAGGTAAATAAGCTCTCAGCGGTCGCTGAAACATTTAATTTATGGTTTTGTACTTCTACTATATATCTGAGTTGTTGTAATTTCATGGCTGCAAATTTTAACGTTATTATTCATATTATTTATAAAGGCAATACTTATTAAAACCAAGTGTTATTTGAATAAAAAGCAACAATAGTAATTAAGGCATGCATTTATCTGATTAGTACTCAAGGCTAGCATAATAAATATGCTTGAGGTAGCGATGTTTATTCAGGTTAATCTTATAATCCCTTCGTCTTACAACACTTTAAGAAAGCTAAACCTTAAATAACGGAGTATTTTTAAGTTAATCAACGCAAAGCTACACAGTTAACGTATAATTAATGTAAGATTAGGTAAATTAGATTATGAATCAGAGAATTAAAAGATGATTGTTTCTATCATAATAATACTTATAGTAGCGCTTATAGTGATAGCACTATGGGTTAGTGCTGTGCAACAACACAAAGAAAAACAAGAAGCTGAACGCCGCAAACAGTTAACAAAACAAAAAGCAATTATTGAAGAAACAGAAGAAGCACTTATGAATAGTGCAAATATCCCTTTATCCGAAAATATAATTCGCGCATTACAACGCCGTGTGTATGAAGCTTTAAATACAATGGTTTCAAACTCACCAATTTCTAAAGCGCTTAAAACTCGCTTAAGCGAAGCAAAAACTAATTTATCAAACCCAGTGCAAGGTAATAATAGCGAGTCTTTAGCATTACCGAGTAACGATAAGCAATTGGTAAGCCTGATTCAAGGGATTAAGAAGCTACGTTCAGTTTTACGCTCTGAGCACAGTAAAGGTCGTATTGATAGCCAAGTTTTTGCTGTGGAAGATAAACGGCTTGAAAAATTACAGTTACGCATAAATATTGAAAGCCAAATCAAACGAGGCTTGTCAGCTCGCTCTGCAAATATGGTTGGCTCTGCTAGACAATACTTTGAAAAAGCCTATGCAACGCTTAGTGCTGTTACTTACTCTGACGAATACGTAACCTCAAAACGCCAAGAGGTTGAAGGTTACTTAGAAGCTATTAGTGTTGAGCTTAGAGCCTCAAATGCAAGTGCCCTGAAAAAGAAAGCCGAAGAAGAGCAAGACGAATTAGATGTTTTGTTTGCCCCTAAAAAGAAATGGTAAATTAGATTTGCTAGATAATATATGGTGTTATTAAAAGCGATAACTTATCGACTATTTATATCCATGCTACAAATATTAAAAAACCCATACAAAGCAATTTGTATGGGTTTTTTATCATTACCGTTTTATTCTATTATGATAAGAACGCAAATTTGATAATAAATAATGCCGTCAAAACCCACACGCTAATGCTAATTTGATCCTGTTTACCACACAGTACTTTAACCGCAGTGTAAGATATAAAGCCAAGGGCTATACCATGTGCAATCGAAAAAGTAAGTGGTGTCATTAAAAGTACTACCGTAACAGGAATTGCATCTGTCATATCATCCCAATTTACAAACTTTAGGTTTTGTAGCATTAGTACAGCAACGTACAGTATTGCACCTGCCGTTGCATATGCAGGTACCATTTGTGCAAGGGGCGCAAAAAACATCATTAATAAAAAGCATATACCAACAACCACAGCCGTTAAGCCTGTACGCCCACCAACAGATACACCCGCTACGGATTCAATATAAGACGTTGTAGTTGAAGTACCAAGCATTGCTCCAGCAATTGTTGCAGAACTATCGGCACTTAAAGCACGACCTAAACGCGGCATATTACCTTTTTCATCTGCAAGTCCCGCTTTTTGTGTAACAGCAACCAAAGTGCCCGAAGTATCAAATAAATCAACAAACAGAAATGCAAAAATTACACTTAGCATAGACAGCTCAAAGGCAGCAGCAAAATCTAGTTGCATAAAAGTAGGCATAATTGAAGGTGGCATAGCCATAACACCATGGTATTCAACAAGCCCTAAACTTAACGCAATGCCAGTTACTAATAAAATGCTAATGAGTACACCACTTTTGAAATCACGATATAAAAGTCCTGCGATAACAAAAAAGCTCAATATTGCTAATAATGGACCTGCTGATGTTATATCACCTAATTGAACAAGAGTGGCAGGACTTGCGACAATAATACCCGCATTTTTTAATGCAATTAACGCTAAAAAAGCGCCAATACCTGTTGCAATAGCTCGCTTTAATACCAGAGGTATAGCGTTAATAATCCACTCTCTGACTTTAAAAAGGCTTAAAAGTAAAAATATACACCCCGACATAAATACAGCCCCTAATGCAGCTTGCCAGGTATAACCCATACCTAATACAACACCATAAGTAAAAAAGGCATTGAGCCCCATACCAGGCGCCAGTGCTAACGGGTAATTTGCCCATAACCCCATAATAAAACAGCCTATTGCAGCAGCAATACAGGTAGCAACAAATGCAGCCCCTTGGTCCATTCCGGCCTCAGCGAGCATGGCTGGATTTACAAATACAATGTAAACCATAGTGATAAAGGTAGTAAGGCCAGCCACGCATTCACGTTTAACTGTTGAGTTATTTTCGCTAAGTTTAAATAAGGCTTCGAACATAATAAGCTTGTAATAGTAAAAAGTAGTCAGATTTTATCATAAAAATAATCTTTAACAGGACATTTTACTTTGCGATATACTAAACTATCGAAGCAACTAAAATAACAAATGAATCAATATGCTTAAAACAACACCCAGCGGGCACGACCTAGAACAACAGTTAGATAATATTTTAGGCTTTGTTACTCAACCTGATCACAACCCAGCAGTAGCTAATGCTAAAAAAGATGAACAAAGCACACTAAATAAAGCGCTATATTATTTAAAAAATAAGCAACCTCCATTAGCTGCAAAATGGATGCGCCTAGCGGCAATGGCTGGTAATCAGAGAGCTCAGTTTTACTTAGGATTATTTTTTGTAAAAGGTGAAGGCGTTCCACAAAGTGTTTTTCATGCGGCGGCTTGGCTAAGTCTTGCTAGCAGCCAAGGTTATGAGCCCGCTACTGCTGCAATTAACGACCTAAGAAAGCATATAGAAACTAAACGGTTAAAAGATGCACAATGCTATGCCGCAAGTCTATATGAACAAATTCATCAGCTACAGTACGCACAGCTTATTCCTAATGATCCACAAATCGATTAATCTATTGTGTGCTTAATACTGTATAGAGAATAAAGCACTGTATAAAAATGACTATTCCTACCCAACATAGCTCCTTTAAAAGATTAGCAGATATAAACATTAAAACACGGATAGAACACAGATAAAAAAGCTTAAGGTATTGTTTTATTTATCTTATTTTAAATTTCAATAAATAAAACTGAATAACTGTACAAATAAATAGCAAATATAGCTTGCACGAAAGCACTGTATAAACTACTGTATACGCATACTGTATAAAAACCCAGTGAGTGAGATATTTATGTTACAGCCTATTACCGTAAGAACAGTTAAAAGTTATAAGCAAGATGATAAACGTGATTGTGTAAACTTAATCCAAATCGAAGATGAGATTTCGGCAACGTTTGAGCTTTTAAAAGTGCTGCACCATTATAATAGTTCTAACGCATGGACATTATTGATCGCTCCTGATCACGTTCCTAGCAGAGCCTTGCTCGACTCGTGCTCTATTGATACAAGTAAGTTGCTAGTGATCAGACAAAAGCACCTAGTAAACTTGGAATATGTTTTAAGTTCTGCGTTGAATAACGGTAATTTTGCGGCTGTAATTACTTGGACAGACATAGTTAATAACCAATTGCTTACCCATCTTTCTTTAGATTTAACTAAAACGGCAACAAAGTTATATTGCTTTACAAAAAATACGACAACGACAGAGATACCACTTGCTCAATAAGCTTGATAAAATAATGTTTTAAATTCTGTATTGTTATTATGACCTCATCAGACACCACCCTATGTTTTTGCTGTAGTGGGCTTAGTTATGTCCACTGCTGCAAACCTTTTCATGTAGGCGCAAAGCAAGCTGCGAGCCCTGAACAATTAATGCGTTCTCGCTACAGTGCTTATGTAATGAAAAATGCAAAGTATATTTATCTTACTTATGCATCTGAAAAACAACCTGAAAATCCTATAAAAGAAATTAAAGATTTTGCTGAAAGTTGCCGGTTTATAGGCTTAGACGTAGTAAGTACAAATCACGATGCCACTCAAGGAAAAGTTGAATTTAAGGCACATTACTTTTATCAAAACTTATATTGTGAGCTTCATGAAGATTCGCAATTTATAAAAGAAGACGGTAAATGGCGTTACTTAGACGGGGTTATATTCCCAGTAGCTGATATTAAAGTGAGTAGGAATGATAATTGCCCCTGTGGCAGTGGTAAAAAATATAAAAAGTGCCACAGTGTATGATCATTATAACAAAAGTCATAATTTAAACCGGAGCTAAAAACAAACTTGGTTACGGCCTTTAAACTTAGATTTATACATTTTTTCATCTGCTAACTGTAATGTATTTTTACTGTTTTCACGTGTTTGTAATGTTGCACCACCAATACTAATCGTTACAAATTCATGCTCTGAGTGTTTATGTAATATACCAAGTTGTATTACATTATTTTTTATTTTCTCTGCTACAAAATTAGCCCCTTTACTACCTGTATAGGGGAGTACAACAACAAACTCTTCCCCTCCAAATCGTGATACAAAATCTGTAGGGCGTTGTAAACTTTTAGTAATTGTTTGGGCAACTAAGTTTAAAACCGTATCACCCTGTAAGTGACCATAAATATCATTGTATTGTTTAAAGTAATCAATATCGATTAATAGCAGTGCGCAGTCTGCATTTTCACGTAGTGCACTTTGTTCTATTTTTATAAAATGGGTATCAAAGTAGCGTCTGTTATAAATTTGAGTCAAGTCGTCAATAAACACTTTTTGATTAAGTAAATCATGTTGAGCTTTAATCATTAAATGGGCCCTCACCCTTCTAAATAATGTCTCTGGATTTACCGGTTTTTTTATAAAGTCTACGGCACCCGCTTCCCAACACGCTTCCTCTTCACTTTCGAGTGATGTAATAAATATAACTGGGATATCTTGTGTTTCGTACGTATTTTTTAGTCTTAAGCAGGTTTCTATTCCATTAATTCCCTCTAAATTAATATCTAATAAAACGATATCAGGTGGTTCTTTCTTACATAGTTCCATGGCCTCTTCACCACTTCTAGAAGTCACAACATTAAATCGTTCAGCCAAAGCTTTTCTTAATATTATTAAGGTTAGTAGTTGGTCTTCAACAATGAGCACCTTGGAGCTTTTTAAACTTAGTTTTAATGCATGATTGGAGTAATTTATTGGCATAATTTGTGATATTAATTTTTATTATTCTACACACACTATAATACTGCTTTATGTTATGCAAATGTAAAAAACAATTGAAAGTAAGTAGTTTAAAAACTGTTTTTGCGTTTAGTCGTGAGCTTTTGCTGATTCACTTAATTTTAAACCATAATAGCTAAGGCAACCCAGTTAAGTAACACCGCCCACTATGCTTAAAGAGGCTATGCCCTGTAACTAAGCATTTATATTTTATATAAGCTATAAGGGGAGGTTGTAATACGAGCTATTTATTAGGAGTTTGCTTACTTTTAAAAATATAAAATATATAGTTATTAATAGCAGAAACAAAAAATGAGCCTTTGAGGGCTCATTTTGTGATTTACAAATTAGTTAAAACTAACTTTTACTCGTCATCATCAAGGTCTAACTGTTGACGCTGTGCAGGGCGAGCTAAAATCTCTACATAGAAAGAAGTTAAGCCTTGCTTTTCAATTTCGCCAATTTGGTTATTTAATTCAGCAACATGCACAACTTGTGCTTCTTCAGCTGTATTACCAAACTTACAGTCAAATGCCCAATAATCAGCATCTTCAGGAAGCGTCTTGTTACGCTCCCTTTTCAAATATTTTTTCACTTCATGCTTTGCAGCATCAACCATACGAGGGTATTTGATTTTCTCGTGATTTAGCGTGAATATTTTCTTCATTACGTTCCTAATTACCTTGATTTAATGATAACGGCATTTAATGTCATACCATTTGGTGCCATTATAGCAATTGCTCTGAATTTTTGGATGCTTTTTTTTAATTAAATCGATTATTAGACTTTTTATAAAGTAAAGCGCGAGTAAAGTGTATTTAGTCTGCTTTTTATTACAAACATATTACATAGTTAATGCACATTACCTGATGTGGTAATTCAACGTTAAACAGCTATAAGATGAAGAGGCTGATGTATAGTATCGTCATTTAAGCTATCGTAAAAAGCACCGGCATCTATAGGCGGGTTTGCCAGTTGCATATTTTCGTTTTTAATACGTCGCCTAACTGACAGCTCGCAATTATCTAATATATTAAGTGGCACATGCTTGTCATCATCTCTAATTGTAAGTGGCTCAGGTTTTAAGTACTGATTTAATTTAATGCATTTCATGCCGGTCTGCGCACCAAGCTCTGAGATTAAAGAGCTATTAAATTGCCCTATCAACATATCAAACTTCTCAGGGGCTAATGGTTGCTTAGGGCCTGCACCAAATTCCTCTCTTAGGGCTTCCTCAGATGTGGCTAAATTTTCAATTTCTGTTTTTGGCAGATGAAATTGACTGAAATCTAATACATCATGCGAGAGCATTGCTAATAAAAGTGCAAATTCGTCACGGCGATTTTCATGCACACTTTTATTAAGCTTGCTCTTAAGCTGACTTTCTGTGATTAACAAATCATCGATTTGCATAGACTTTAGCCGATTGTAGTAAGTGATAGATATTTATCGGCTTTATTTCAATTTTCTTTAGCTTTTTTCTTTACTTAAATCCGAAGTTTGCTATTATCAGCGCCGTTGCATTGGAGGGGTTCCCGAGCGGCCAAAGGGATCAGACTGTAAATCTGACGGCTCAGCCTTCGCTGGTTCGAATCCAGCTCCCTCCACCACTTTTCTTACCGCTAAGTTAAGTGGGGCCAAATGTAACAAAAATAGTGTGGAGGGGTTCCCGAGCGGCCAAAGGGATCAGACTGTAAATCTGACGGCTCAGCCTTCGCTGGTTCGAATCCAGCTCCCTCCACCACTTCTTTTTATTCCTATATTCCTATATTCCTATATTCCTATATTCCTATAT
>NZ_JAGJEI010000020.1 GCF_018100985.1 Pseudoalteromonas sp. MMG007
CTAAGCGAGCTAATGTAATGTGGTTGTTCTTTATAAGTAGGCGCTGATGTAGCATAAACGCTAAACCTAGACGACGTTAGGCGAAGGGCGAGAGCAGGAGACTTAGCTCTTTATTTTATCAATACTTAGTTAGCAAGTCTTACGTTACGAAGAATAACCCCAACATAGAACAAATTTAGTCCATAGAGCCCATCATCCTCTAATCATATTTTGAGTTAATTAGGGTTTGGTTACTAAGTAATAAGTCACATCTTAGCGATATATTTAAAGCGATAGAGCGTAAATTTAGTGATACTTAAAATTGCGCAATTAGTCTCAGGCTAAAACCTATTTACGTTGGCATTGTATAAAGTGTGGGATTCAAATATATCTAAGGCGTATTAAGTAAATATTTAAAACGAGGACAATCTTCTTTACTCATGTATTTTATTACTGGCTAGCACTGTTTTCGCGGCTGGTTATTCGTAATACTCAGCCAATTAAATCTCTTTTCTACTTTGTTCACTTTCTTCAGCTATTATTTTTCAAAATAGTTGTGATTATTCTAGCTTTACTGCGAATAACTAAATAAGACGAGACTGTGCGTATTATTGTGAAGCCACAATAACGATACTCGAATGTGTACATACGATGGAAGTAAACCACAATGTAAAAAGCCGTATATAGTTTTTGATGCTATAGATATTAAAAATAATAAGTTGCTGTGAGTCACTTAAATGATGGGTTTTTGAATAAATGACGACTAATAAAAAGACGCTATTTGCTAAGACAATGGAGCAGCATAAGGGCATTGTTTATAAAATTGTCAATTCATACTGTCACAATCAAGATGATCGGCAAGACCTAGCGCAGGAAATACTCACCACCATGTGGCTCGCTTATGACAACTATAACAAAGACTATAAATTTTCTACTTGGATGTACCGAATCGCACTTAATGTGGCAATTTCCTATTACCGCAAAGACAGTAAACGAGAAGATAAAGCCAATGCAAATGAGCATTGCATTGTGCATATAGCGGATTTTTCAGCACAAGACGATAAAAGCGAAGACGTTAAGCAATTATATGAATTTATAGGAAAGATCGATAAGTTAAATAAAGCCATAATGTTGCTGTATTTGGAAGAAGAGCCTCACGAAAGCATAGCAAAGTGTTTATGCATAAGTAAAACCAATGTCGCTACGCGAATAGGCCGAATTAAAGAAACACTAAAAAACAATGTGAAAAACAGGGGCTTAGTATGAATTTAGATAATTTTAAAAACACATGGCAGCAGCAAAATAGTTTTAACGAATCTGCTATTACAATAAACCAATCAATGCTGAGCGAAACAAAAGTGAATAAACAAATGAAAGAACTCAGCAATATGAAATGGGCACGTATTATTGAAAGCGTTATATTCTTTTTTATTATTTTGTTATTGGGCCAGTATATTGCAAAAAACGTTAGTGTTTCAGCGCCTGTAATATCTGCTTTAATCTTGGCTGTATTTGCCATTGTTGGCCTTGCGGGTAATATTGGCCAAATAGTGCATATTTCTAACATTGATTATGCAAAGCCAATTAGCCAACTACAAAAAGACGTTTACCGCCTTTGCTCACATAAATTACAACTAACTAAGTTGTTATTAATGTCAGCCCCTTTTTATATGGCTTATGTGTTTATTGGGTTTGATGTGTTATTTGAAATTGACTTATTTGCACACCTAGAGCAACACATGGTTTGGTTTTACAGCGTGTCATCACTACTACTTTTAATTGCCGCAGGCTGCGTATCAGCTAAACTAAACTAAACTAAACTACACAAATATTAAAGCGCCTTGGGTTAAGCGCACCATTGCATTTATTGTCGGTGAGCGTTTAGTGAATATAGCGCAATTTATAAATAGTATAGAATCAACAGACAGCTAAATAATGAGCTGTCTTACTTTCAAAAACCAAAATATCGTTATTCGAAGTTAATCCGTTTTTTCTTTAAACTCACACAAGTCTTCAATAATACAGCTGCCACACTTTGGTTTACGTGCTACGCAGGTGTAGCGCCCGTGTAGAATTAACCAATGGTGTACGTCTACTTTAAACTCTTTAGGGACAACCTTTTCAAGTTTTTGCTCAACGGCTACTACATCTTTACCCATGGCGAGTTTAGTACGATTTGAAACACGGAATATGTGAGTATCCACTGCAATTACCGGCCAACCAAAGGCTGTGTTGAGTACGACATTTGCGGTTTTTCGGCCAACACCGGGTAGGGCTTCGAGGGCTTCACGGTTTTCAGGAACAATGCCGTTATGTTGATCAACCAGTATTTGGCACATTTTATACACGTTTGCGGCTTTTGAATTAAATAACCCAATGGTTTTAATATAATCGCGCAGTGTATCGTGGCCAAGATCTAAAATGGCTTGTGGCGTATTAGCAACCGGAAATAATTTACGCGTGGCTTTATTAACACCTACATCGGTTGCTTGCGCAGAGAGTGTGACCGCTACAAGTAACTCAAACGGGCTTGAGTATTCAAGCTCGGTTTCTGGGTGTGGGTTATCATCGCGTAGGCGCGAAAGTATTTGGTGACGTTTTTCTTTATTCATGTAACTTAAAACGCATTAGCTTTTAAATAAGTTAATGCGTTTTCCCCTTAAGTTAAGCTAGTAACACGTGCGCGTGGGCCTTTTTCAGCCTCAGGCGGCGTTACTTGTTTTGATTTTATTTGTGCGTCAATTACATTTTTTGCCGCAATAAGTAGGCCAAGCCCTAAAAAGGCACCTGGCGGTAAAATGGCGAGTAAAAACTGGTTATCAAAACTAAACACTTCTATGCGCAGGCTTTGTGCCCATGGACCTAATAGTAAATCGGCACCGTCAAATAATGTGCCTTGGCCTATTAGTTCGCGCATTGTACCTAACACTACCAGTACGGCCATAAAACCTAAGCCCATCATTAGGCCGTCGAACGCTGATAAATGAACTGGGTTTTTAGATGCGTATGCTTCGGCGCGGCCTATAATGGCGCAGTTTGTCACTATAAGCGGAATAAATATTCCAAGCGATTGATACAAACCAAAGGTGTAAGCGTTCATAAGTAACTGAACTATGGTTACAAAGCCTGCAATAATCATTACAAATACAGGGATGCGAATATCTTTAGGTACCCAGTTACGTACAACCGATACAGTAATATTTGAGCCTACAAGTACTAATAAGGTAGCCAGGCCTAAGCCAAGTGCATTGGTTACTGTTGAGGTAACGGCAAGTAACGGGCATAACCCTAAAAGCTGAACAAGGGCTGGGTTATTTACCCAGACCCCTTCTTTGTATAGTGTTTTTAATTCGCTCATTTTTTTACCTCTACACATTCGGCATTTGGCGCTGCAAAAATATCGTCAAAATTGCGTTGTGCGAACAAGACTGCGTTTTTAACAGAGCCTACAACTGCACGCGGTGTGATTGTAGCGCCTGTGAATTGATCAAACTGGCCGCCATCTTTTTTAACTGCCCAGCGTGCATCATCTTCGCCATCAACGGTTAAATCATTAAAGGTTGTGATCCACAGTGATTTTTTTACTTCTACTTTATCACCAAGGCCGGGGGTTTCTTCGTGTTTAGTTGTACGTACACCAGCTATAGAGCCATCACTTAAAACGGCTGTAAGTAAGTTAATATCACCACTGTAACCATTTGGCGTAACGTGGCGAATAACGACGGCAACGGGTTTGTCATTTTTACGAGCACGGTAAATAACTTGATTAGCGTATGGACCAAGCGTTTCATCAGTAAATATAACGCAATCTGTAGATAGTTCGTTGTCGTACGATTTTGGGTCGAGTACTTCTTGTAGTTGCGCTGTAAGTTGTAGCTGCTCTTGCTCTGCAATTTTATCTGCGGTGAGTGCGTTTATCGAGGCAACTAAACCCGTTGTTACTAGTGCAAACGCGGTTAAAATAGCGCCATTTTTAGCCATTGATGAAATAATCATTTTACTGCTCCGTGGCCATAGGTACGTGGTTGCGTGTAGTAATCAATAAGCGGCACAGCAATATTAATTAATAATACGCTAAATGCGATTGCATCAGGAAAGCCACCAAAAGTACGAATTAAATACACTAATAAGCCAATGAGAGCGCCATAAATTAAGCGACCTTTATTTGTAGTAGCAGCAGAGACAGGGTCAGTGGCAATAAAAAATGCCCCAATCATGGTAGCGCCACTTAATAAGTGGAATAGTGTACCAGGCTCGGTACCAGGCGCCGCAATGTAACCTATTGCACTACATATCGCTAAACTTACAATAAAACTAACAGGAATATGCCAGTTAATTATTTTGGTTTTTAAAAGGTATAAACCACCCGCTAAAAACCCTAAATTAACCCACATCCAACCAAGACCTGCCCATTCATTAAATAGTGGCTTTTGCATACTCTCGGTAACGGTTAAACCGTGTGCTATATCTGTTTTAACAGTATCAAGAGGTGTGGCCATTGTTAGGCCATCAACCCCAGTACGCATTTGATCTAGGCTAAAACCTGAGGCCGTAAAATCGGTAAATATGAGCCTTAATTGATCAACAAATCCAATAGGCGTATTTATTAAGTCACTGACAGGTAGCCAAGCTGTCATTTGCACCGGAAACGATACTAAAAGCAAAACATATGCGGCCATTGCAGGGTTAAATAAATTAAAACCAAGCCCGCCATAAAGCTGTTTAACAATTACAATGGCAAATAAACACCCAATAATAATTACCCACCAAGGCGCTAGCGGTGGAATACTCAGTGCTAATAGCACACCAGTAAGCCAAGCACTACCATCACTCAATGCAGGCCAAACAGGGCGTTTACGCATTAACATTATGGCAGCTTCAAATGCGCTTACAGCAACAAGTGCAAGCACTAATTGAATAAGTACACCAGTACCAAAAAAGAAAACTTGAGCAATGAGCCCAGGAATACACGCAGCAATAACGGTTAGCATTAATCGTGTTAGCGATTTATGGCTGTGATTATGCGGCGAACTGGCCATGGTTAATTTCATGACTGATCATTTCCTTCTTTTTGTAACTTTTTGGCTTTGGCGCGAGCAATAGCTGCGGCCACTGCGGCTTTTTTCTTTTGGGCGGCGGTTTGTTCTGGGCTAGTTTCACTTGGCGTTTCAGGCTCAGCTGCTGTCACTTGCTCAGTATCTTCATTGCTTTGTGTTTGCTGGGCCTCTTTTGCTGCTTTTTTAGCTTTTGCACGGGTAATCGCATCAGCTACAGCCGCTTTTTTGTTATCTGTTACAGAGTCAGTTTGTGATTCTTCAGGTTTAACATTATCGGCCTGCGACTCGTCAATATTTGGCTCAATCGATTGCTCAGTCTGCTGAGCCTCTTTTGCCGCTTTTTTAGCTTTAGCACGTGCAATCGCAGCAGCTACAGCCGCTTTTTTGTTATCTGCTGGAGAGTCTGTTTGTGACTCTTCAGATTTAACATTATCGGTTGATTTTTCGTTGATACTTGGCTCATTCGGTTGATCAGTCTGCTCGGCAGCTTTAGCTGCTTTTTTAGCTTTGGCGCGGGCAATTGCGGCGGCTACAGCTGCTTTTTTATCATCAACAGGCGCTGTTGTATCGGCATCATCTGTATTAGTTTGCTCATCTTGTGCTTTAGCTGCTTTTTTAGCTTTAGCGCGGGCAATTGCGGCGGCTACGGCCGCTTTTTTATCATCAACAGGCGCTGCTGTATCGGCATCATCAGTATTAACTTGCTCATCCTGTGCTTGCGCTGCTTTTTTAGCTTTGGCACGGGCAATCGCGGCTACGGCCGCTTTTTTATCATCAGCAGGCGCTGCTGTATCGGCATCATCAGTATTAACTTGCTCATTTTGTGCTTGCGCTGCTTTTTTAGCTTTGGCACGAGCAATTGCGGCGGCCACGGCCGCTTTTTTATCATCAACAGGCGCTGCTGTATTGGCATCATCTGTATTAGTTTGATCACCTTGTGCTTGCGCTGCTTTTTTAGCTTTGGCGCGGGCAATTGCAGCAGCTACAGCTGATTTTTTATCATCAACTGGTGCAGTATCACCTGAGTCATCTGTTTGTGACTTTTGCTCTTTATATTTGCGCGCTTGCTCTTTTCGAAGTGCGCGCTCTTTTGCTACTTCAGTATTATCAGGCTCTAACTCTTCGCCTTGTTGTTTTTTAGCTTTAGCGCGAGCAATAGCGGCAGCAACCGCTGATTTTTCGCCACCGTTATCTGATTTGTTTTTAACACGAGCTAGTGCATCTGCTACTTTTTGTTTTTCATCGTCAGATTTAGCGGCCGGTTTACGTTTATGGCGGTTTTGACGCTCTTCTTGCTCACGCTCTAAGCGCTCCTTACGGGCATCAAAACGCTCTTTTGCTCTATCTGCTTTAATTTTTTCGGCTTGCTGTTCTTTAATTTCAACCTTGGCCACGCGATAGTATTGTACAAGAGGGATTTCACTTGGGCACACGTAGGCACACGCACCACATTCTATACAATCAAATAAGTTATGTTCTTGTAGCTTATCGTACTCTTTTGACTTGGCAAACCATTGCAATTGCTGCGGTAATAGCGAAGCAGGGCAGGCATCTGCGCAGGCACTACAACGTATACAGGCTTTTTCGGGGCCTGGTTCTGCCAGCTCTTTATGATCAGGGGCTAAAATACAGTTAGTGGTTTTAACTACACCAATACGTACAGTGGGCAAGGTAAAGCCCATCATAGGGCCGCCCATTACAACGCGTTGTTGTGGCACTGGGGAAAACCCCTGGCAATCAAGTAAATGCTTTATTTCAGTGCCTAGTAATGCCCACACATTCCCGGGCTTATGAATAGTATTGCCTGTTACGGTAATTACTCGTTCAATAAGTGGTTTACCTTCGTATACAGCTTGCTGCACCGCAAATAAAGTACCCGTGTTATGCACTAAAATACCAATGTCGGCCGGAATACCACTGCTTGGCACTTCTCGATTGGTGAGTAGTTTTATTAATTGTTTTTCACCACCTGAGGGGTAAACCGTAGGCACTGTTTGAATAACAATATTAGCATTATGCTCTGCTGCTTGTGTCATAGCGGCAATGGCTTCGGGTTTGTTGTCTTCAATACCTACAATACAAAGCGTTGGGTTTAATATTTGCTGCATTAGCTCTATGCCTTGCACAACTTGCTTGGCATGCTCACGCATTAATACGTCATCGGCGGTTATATACGGCTCGCACTCAACAGCATTTACTATTAAAAACTCGATAGGTTGCTTAATATCGGCTTTTACATAAGTAGGAAAACCCGCACCACCCATGCCGCTAATGCCTGCTTGATGAATTATATCTACTAATTCATCGTGGCTAAGCTTAGCAGGGTTAATCGCTGGATTAAGATTGCACCACTCATCGTTGCCATCAGGCTCAATAATAATGCTCAGCTCAGGAAGCGCTGAAGGGTGTGCAGATGGCATAGGTGCAATGTCGGTAATGGTTCCAGAAGTTGGAGCATGTACGGGCACCGACCAATTAGCCGCAGGTGCTGTAAGCGGTTGACCTTTTAATACGTGTTGGCCTTTCTCAACGATTAATTTACCGTTAGCGCCAATATGTTGCTTAAGCGGAACTACCAGTTTGTCTGGCAGGGGCAAGCGAGCAATTTGGGCACTATTTGAAAGTGTTTTTTGCTGTGGTGGATGCACGCCGCCAGGAAATGCCCAAACGGTGCCTTTTTTAATTTGTTCAAGTAACTTTTCCACTCAAACCTCTAATCTATTTGCGTAACAGGAATAGCATCTAACTGCCATTTCCAGTTTTGTTTTGTTTCGGCAACCGGCAGCATATCAATACAATCTACAGGGCAGGGCTCTACACATAAATCACAACCAGTACATTCATCAATAAGTACAGTGTGCATTTGGCGAGTAGCACCTACAATGGCATCTACAGGGCATGCTTGAATACATTTAGTACAACCAATACATTCATCTTCTCTAATGTAGGCTACTGTTTTAATTGGGTCGGCTTGTTCTCCGCCGGCAAGCGGTTTAGCTTCAACGCCCATTAAATCAGCCAATTTTTTTACCGTTGCTTCGCCACCAGGAGGGCATTTATTTATTTCATCGCCATTAGCAATGGCTTCTGCGTAGGGCTTACAGCCTGGGTAGCCACATTGACCACATTGAGTTTGCGGTAAAATAGTATCTATTTGCTCAACAATAGGGTTGCCTTCAACACGAAAACGAACGGCAGCAAAACCTAAAATGAGTCCAAAAATCAGCGCTAGCGAGCCAAGCGCTATTAAGGCATAAAACAAGGTCATATTAAAACTTCACTAATCCAGTAAAACCCATAAACGCCATCGACATTAAGCCTGCGGTTATCATAGCAATAGAGGCACCTTTAAAAGGTGTAGGAACATCAGCAGCAGCAAGGCGTTCGCGCAGCGCTGCAAATAATACGAGTACTAATGAAAAGCCAACCGCAGCGCCAAAACCATATACTGCTGATTGTAAAAATGAGTGATCTTCTTTGATATTTAATAAAGCAACACCTAGCACTGCACAGTTTGTAGTGATAAGCGGTAAAAATATACCCAGTAATCGGTACAGTGTAGGGCTGGTTTTGCGCACCACCATTTCGGTAAATTGCACAACGACCGCAATTACCAAAATAAAGCTCATGGTACGTAAAAATTCGATATCTAGCGGGATTAAAATATATTGATTAACCAAATAGCTTGTTACTGAGGCAAGTGTAAGCACAAACGTAGTTGCCAAAGACATACCTATCGCTGTATCAAGCTTACCTGATACGCCCATAAACGGACATAAGCCTAAAAATTGTACTAATACAAAGTTATTAACTAGAACGGTTCCAATCAATAACAAGACATATTCTGTCATGTGTGCCTCGCGCTATTAAAGTCCCGCGTATTATCCTTTTTTCTGCCCCGATAAACAACATATGCGAGTTGTTATCAGTTAAATAAACACCGGAAAATAACGCTTCGATCACAAAGCTGTAAAATTTATGTGATTTTGAGGTTAGAATAAAATATTAAAAATAAAAAAAAGAGCAACATGTGCTCTTTTTTGTTTTAAAGACGGGATTAGATATCTTTAGGTTTTTCTATGTAATAACCCTGAGCACCGTCTAAGCATAAGGTTTCTATTATGTGTTTTTCTTCTTGGCTTTCAACGCCTTCAGCAAAAACACTCACTCCTATGCGGTGAGCTAAATCGACCATTAAGCGCATGAAGTATTGATTATTTTTATCATCTTCTAAGCCGCGAGTATAACTGGCATCCATTTTAATAAAGTCAGGTTTTAAATCGCGGAAAAATTTAAACGATGTTAAACCAACACCAAAACGTTCAACTGTTACACGTGCACCCACACGATGCACCATATCAATAAAGCGCTTACTGGCTTTTATGTTTTGCTGCAGGCCAAATTCACTTACTTCGAACACTAATTTAGAGGCTATGTGTGTATCTTTTAATAAGCGGCGCTCTAGCCATATAACAAATTGGTCGTTATGCGCACTTGTGGCCGTAACGTTTAAACCGAAAAACTTTTCAGATAAGTTGCGGCTTTTTACTTTCTCAAGTGATGAGTCAATAATAAGGCGGTCAATATCTATGGCCATATCAAGCTTTTCAGCCATAGCTAAAAAAGAGGCCGTTGGTAGCACTTGGTTATCTTCGGTTTTAAAGCGTACTTGCACTTCGGCATACGCTTTAATACTTTTACCAAGTGGCATTATGTTTTGCATTACTAAATGCACGCGCTTAGATTCAATGACTTCGTTAATAACCTTGCGCCAGTTTTGATTACCAAATCCTGCACTTACGTTATTTACTAAATCGCTTTCTCGTTGTACATGCCATGCGTTAACTTGTTTTGATTGCGCCATACTCATCGCGTTATCAACAACAGACAGCAATTCCCCTAACGGTTTACCTTTTTCGTATCCTACAATCCCCGTATTTGCTACTGAACTTAGTTCTTGGTTTTGTTGGTACTGTGTAAAGCGCGACTGTAAGTTTTCACCAAAGCGCTCAGCTTCTTTTAAAGGCGTGTGGGGTAGTACAACAGCAAAGTCAGAGCTGTTTAATCTAAATATTTGGCTGCCAGTGTAGGTACCACTTATGTGTTTAATTATATCAGCAACACCTTTTACGTATTCATCACCTTTTTGGTAGCCACGACTTTGGTTTATTGCTTGTAATTCACTACAGCGGATCATGGCTAGAGAACCAAAGGTACTTTGCTCGCTGTTTTCTATGTTTTTCTCGTAGTACTCAACAAACATATTTCTATTACCTAGGGCGGTAATTATATCTTTGTATGCTTCATGTTTAATAGTCATTGCGGCGCTTTGCATGTCTTCGCTTTTGGTTTTTAAAAAGTGCGATAAGCGATTAAAGCTAGGGACTAAGTCTTTGCCTAATTTTTTAAGTCTTGAGCTATCAAGTGCAGTATCTAGATTTTCGTCTACCTGATCTTGATTTATGTATATATCAATAATGTCTGAAACAGTGGTACTAATACTTTTATTTAACTGATAAAAAATCGATTGCATTAAAATAATTGGAATAATTACTAAAATTGCAGAAATGGCAATCACAATAAATAAGGAAATTTGTAGTTGCTCAGCTAAGTGTTGAATATTAAGTGTAAACTCAACTTTTATATCGGCTGCATCGTTTACCGCAAACTGGGGGCGAACAGAGTTAAAGCTAGATTGAACAAACCCAGCAAACATAGGTAAGTGAGTAGGGGAGTTTATGCTAAATATCTCAGCACCTTGGTAGTCTCTTAATGTAAAGCTTGAAAAGGTATTACCATCTGCGATTGATTGTTTTAGATTTTGGGCAGAGGTATTGTCTAGAGTAAGGCCATTAATATACTTAGTTACAGTAATTTGTGCAGCCTTTTGAGCATCACTTACTGCATTGTCAAAACTTACAGATATGAGGTAGCTTCCTGCTGCAACACACAATAGCCATGAGATTATTTGTATAAAAATAAGTTTTTTAAATCCAGCCATGTTTTCAGTCTTTTAACAATTCAAAAGGGAAGGAATCAAGTCCTTGATTAATAAACTAAGTTACAGCGCATCAAAAACTCAATTAATGCTTTAGTTATAACCAGAAGAGTAGAGGAATTAAGCTTAGATGTCTATGAAATTATTAGAATTGGCTCCCCCTCCCCGACTCGAACGGGGGACCTGCGGATTAACAGTCCGTCGCTCTAACCAACTGAGCTAAGGGGGAACTAAAAATAGTGATATTATGATGATTTGGCTCCCCCTCCCCGACTCGAACGGGGGACCTGCGGATTAACAGTCCGTCGCTCTAACCAACTGAGCTAAGGGGGAACTACATCATATACATAAACTTGGCTCCCCCTCCCCGACTCGAACGGGGGACCTGCGGATTAACAGTCCGTCGCTCTAACCAACTGAGCTAAGGGGGAATCGTTTATGGTTGAAAAACTTGGCTCCCCCTCCCCGACTCGAACGGGGGACCTGCGGATTAACAGTCCGTCGCTCTAACCAACTGAGCTAAGGGGGAAGCGTCTTGCCTTTCAACGGGGCGAAATATTAATGATGGAGCTGCAAAGTGTCAACATATAAAAGTCATAAATTTAAAAAAGAGGTTTTTTCGTTGTTTTTATGTTCGATCTGCGTGTTTTATAGCTCTATTAAAGTGATTTTTAAAAAAAATTAATAAGATCATCACGCATTTTATCGAAGCTTTAGGTTTTTAATTTATTAGATTGGTTAAATTAAACACGTTATTAAAGTGGCTCGTTATTAAAAAGGTGCCCAAAAACATAAAAAAGCCATTTTTGTAATGAGGTATTTTTTTCTGTTATTTGCATCCGTAGTTTTATTTTTTACAAATATACCTATAACCATGCGCTTTAAAATATTTTTACTACTAAGTGATAGAGTGGTTAGATTATTTTTAATAGAGCAATTAATGTACCCGTTCAAAAATAGCACAATCAATAACTTGGCTTAATTATGACCGTATTCTGACTTAGTCGAGTATAAATCTACCAAGATTAAAAAATAGTAAAAGGTTGTTTTTAGCTGAGACTATAAAAATGCTACAAAATAGGGTAACTACAGACTACGTGAGGTAATTAAAAACCGTAGCCCCCTCTAAGCCTTTATAAATGCGGGGTTGAATGAGTTATCCACGGTTTCTGTGGATAACTCTGTTTATGAAACTTTAAGAACATCAGCGGCACCAATGTTTTAGGGCACTACAACGATTTCAAGCTTTTAAATCATTATTTTTTATTAATTAAAAAACAAATACTTATGTTTTAGTAAGTTAATGTTGCAACTTACGCGATGAGATATTTAGTAATAATATAGTAACCTGATGGTTTGTGTAAAAAACCACCAGGTACTGCGTAGGGTTTGTAATAAAAGTTGCAAAAATGTGTGTTAATTGTTTTTTAGTGCCTTAAGGCTCTATTTTTACAAGAAGATGCAAAAATGCGCCTTTACTATTTTTTAGAATGTTTAGTTTTTACATTAAGATAATTGTATTGATAAATCCGTGGCTTGAAGTGCCTTGATGCTTTAAAATGTTCAGCTCAGTAAAAAGAGGCTTATTTATTCCATGCGTGCTATTTCAAAAACTCCGACTCGCCCAGATTTACTAAACGATCCTATATTGCCTACATTAAAAACAATGACCATCCCGATGATATTCGGCATGATCACGTTAATGATGTTTAATATTGTAGATACTTTTTTTATAAGTTTATTAGGCACAGAGCCATTGGCTGCCGTAAGTTTTACCTTTCCTGTTACCTTTACAGTAATAAGTTTAGCGATAGGCTTAGGCATTGGTACGTCGGCTGTAATAGCAAAAGCCCTGGGTAGTAATAAAATAGATGAAGCACGTTTTGATGCCAGTGTGTCTTTAATGGTAGGTGTGGTGCTGGTTATTGTGCTCTCGTTTATTGGTTTTACTTTAATTGACCCAATATTTACCTTACTTGGTGCTGGCTCGCAGGTACTGCCGCTTATTCATGAGTACATGAATATTTGGTTTATAGGTAGTGTATTTTTAATTACCCCAATGATTGGTAACTCAGTGTTACGTGCCAGTGGCGATACAAAAACACCGAGTATTGTAATGGGTGGAGCAGGGCTTATAAATGCGGTACTTGACCCCATCCTTATATTTGGTTTTGGGCCTATTCCGGCACTGGGTATTGAAGGTGCGGCCATTGCAAGTGTGGTTGCATGGTCGGTGGCTGTGGTTATTATTTTATACATTTTAGCCATTAATAAACGCTTGCTTAGCTTAAAAGCAGGCAACCAAACGGTTATTGGTGCTATTCGTAAAATTTTGAAAATAGGCTTACCGGCAGCGGGCGCCAATATGCTAACACCCGTTGCAATGGCAGTGATGACCGCTATGGTTGCGCATCACGGACCAGAAGCCGTCGCTGCATTTGGAGTAGGGAGCAGAATAGAATCTATCGCGAGTATATTGGTGCTTGCGCTATCTATGACATTACCGCCTTTTGTAAGTCAAAACTTTGGAGCAGGCAAATTGTGCCGCGTTAAAGAAGCCTACACAGGCACATTAAAATTTGTGATGCTATGGCAGTTTGCAATTTACGTATTATTAATTGTATTTTCAGGCGTTATAAGTCAGTTATTTGGTAAAGAACAAGCCGTTATAGATGTAATTAAACTATTTATTTATACAATCCCGCTAAGTTATGGCTTACAAGGGGTGATCATATTATCTAATTCATCGTTTAATGCATTACACAAACCAATGAATGCGTTGGTACTAAGTGTCATTCGTTTATTTATATTTTATGTACCATTTGCTTATATGGGCAATGAAATAGCCGGTTTAATTGGGTTATTTATTGGTGCTGCATTAGGTAATTTATTTACAGCAATGGTCGCGTATAAATGGTTTATGAAAGAACTAGAAACGCTGAGCGGCAAATCGTTACAGGAGTGCAACAATTGAGCGATCATTTTCAACTAGTATCACAGTTTAAGCCCGCAGGTGATCAACCTACGGCTATCAAACAACTTGAAGAAGGTTTAGAAGCAGGGCTTGCGCATCAAACACTATTAGGCGCTACAGGTACTGGTAAAACGTTTACTATGGCCAATATTATTAGCGACTTAAATCGCCCAACAATAATAATGGCGCATAACAAAACACTGGCTGCGCAGCTTTATGGAGAAATGAAAGAGTTTTTTCCTAATAATGCGGTTGAGTACTTTGTATCGTATTACGATTATTACCAGCCAGAGGCGTATGTTGTCTCAAGCGATACGTTTATAGAAAAAGATGCATCAATCAATGAGCACATAGAGCAAATGCGTTTAAGTGCTACTAAAGCACTGCTTGAACGACGCGATACTATTATTGTTGCCTCGGTTTCGGCTATTTATGGCTTGGGCGATCCGCAGTCATACATGAAAATGATGCTTCTTTTAAAGGTGGGCGAAAAAGTAGACCAACGCGATATGCTCCGCCGCCTTGCAGAGATTCAGTATACTCGTAATGATATAGATTTTAGCCGTGGTACGTATCGCGTGCGCGGTGAAGTCGTTGATATATTCCCCGCTGAATCAGATACATTTGCAGTACGCGTAGAAATGTTTGATGACGAAGTAGAACGCCTAAGTATTTTTGACCCCCTTACTGGTGCAATTGAAAAACACATAGTACGCGCCACTATTTACCCTAAAACACACTACGTCACCCCGCGGGATAAAATTCTTGGCGCCATAGAAAAAATAAAAGAAGAGCTAAAAGAGCGCCGTGCACAGTTACTTAGTGTAAATAAATTAGTAGAGGAGCAGCGCGTAGCGCAGCGCACCCAATACGATATAGAAATGATGACCGAGCTTGGTTATTGCTCAGGTATAGAAAACTACAGCCGCTACTTATCAGGGCGCACACCGGGCGATCCGCCGCCAACACTACTTGATTACCTACCTGATGATGCATTAATGATTATTGATGAATCACACGTTACCGTATCGCAAATTGGCGCCATGTATAAAGGCGATAGAAGCCGTAAAGAAAACCTCGTTGAATATGGCTTTAGAATGCCATCGGCTATGGATAACCGCCCACTAAGATTTGAAGAGTTTGAAGCCATAGCGCCGCAAACTATTTATGTATCGGCAACGCCTGGCGACTTTGAGCTTGAGCGCAGCGCAGGCGAAGTAGCAGAGCAAGTTATTCGTCCAACTGGATTGCTAGACCCATTAATAGAAGTACGCCCTGTAGGCGATCAGGTTGATGATTTACTCTCAGAAATATACACAAGTGTAGAAAAAGGCGAGCGCGTACTGGTAACAACATTAACCAAACGTATGTCTGAGGATTTAACCGACTATTTAAGCGAGCATAATGTAAAAGTACGTTACCTTCACTCTGACATAGACACCGTTGAGCGCGTAGAAATCATACGCGACTTACGAGCGGGTGTGTTTGATGTGTTAGTAGGTATTAACTTATTACGAGAAGGCCTAGATATGCCAGAAGTGGCCTTAGTTGCCATACTTGATGCAGATAAAGAAGGCTTTTTACGCTCAGCACGCTCACTTATCCAAACTATTGGCCGTGCTGCACGTCACTTAGATGGCCGTGCTATTTTATATGGCGATAAAGTGACTAAATCAATGGCCAAAGCGATAGAAGAAACCGAGCGTAGACGCGAAATACAACACGCTTACAACATTGAGCACGGAATTGAGCCACAAGCACTTATTAAAAAAATCACCGACATTATGGATGTTGGTGAAGAAGCAGAGCCTAAAGACAACCTTAAACTAATTCGTAAAGAGTCTAAAAAGGTACTTAGCGCGAAAGAAATTGCCGTACAAATTAAGCAGCTTGAAACCAAAATGCATGCGTACGCAAGCGATTTAGAATTTGAAAAAGCGGGCTCAGTTCGCGATGAAATACACGAACTACAACAACAGTTGATTAATTAAAAATGACAGCAAACTTTACTCCCCTAATCACCGCACTTGAAGATGCGCCTATTGTAAACAACGAACTGTGTCGTATTTTTCACGGGCGAGGGCACAGCGTAGAAGCGCTAAGCCATATTAATTTAGACTTTTACCCGCCTAGTTTATTTTTAGTATCGTACGACGAAGTTGATGAGCAAACATTAAACCAGCTTACCAATACACTCTGGCAGTGGGCACAGCAGCATCAACCTGAACTTATTACATCGCTTGTATATCAACAGCGTGCTGGCGTGCAAAGCCAAAATACGGTGATTTTTGGGCAATTGCCTAATCAGCATGTTGTAAGTGAAAATGGCATTAAGTTTTTAGTTGATTTACAAAGCCGTCAAAATACCGGGATATTTCCTGACATGCGCAGCGGCCGTGAATTTGTTGCTGCCAATAGTAAGCATGCAAAAGTACTTAATTTGTTTTCGTATACATGCGGGTTTTCGCTTGCGGCTATGCAAGGCGGCGCTGATCACGTGATGAACATGGATATGAGCAAAGGCGTACTTAAAGTAGGTAAGCAAAACCATCAGTTAAATGGTTTTGAGCGCGGCGTTAGTTTTTTACCTCATGATATTTTAAAATCTTTTGGTAAATTAAAAAAAGCAGCCCCGTTTGATTTAATTATTGTTGATCCGCCAAGCTTTCAAAAAGGCAGCTTTATTCTTACCAAAGATTATCAAAAAGTATTGCGTAGATTACCTGAGCTACTTAGCGATACAACTCAACTTTTATTGTGCGCTAACAGCCCAGAGCTTAGCGAAGAAGACTTTAAAGCATTAATAAATGAGCACACTCAAGGCGCATTAGAGTTTGTAGAACGCCTTGCCCCCACAGCACGCTTTATTGAAGTTGATAGCAACAAAAGCTTAAAAGCACTGATATACAAATCGTCACAATCAGCTGATTAAATGAAGCTTAGCAAACGCCTAACAGCCATTGATACACTAATTTCGCAGCATCACGATATTATTTGGGATTGTTGCTGCGATCATGGTTATTTAGGGATGGCGTTATTAAAACGTGCAGCGGCAAAACAAGTCATATTTGTTGATATAGTCGCCACTGTAATGGACGATTTAAGTGCGCAATTATCATCTATTAATAAATTACAAAAAACCTGTGATAAAAAACCGCAGTGGCAGGTCTTATGTCAGGATGTAGGCAAAATTGAAATTCCCAAAAATAAAAGCCAAGTAGTTGTAATAGCAGGTGTTGGCGGTGAGTTGTTATTACGTTTAATGCAGCAAATTATTGCTAATAATGCGTTAGGTAATCTTGAGCATGTGCGCTTTATTTTATGCCCTGTGCATCACACTTATAAGTTGCGAGTGGGTTTAAAAGCACTTGAATTAGGCCTTATAAGTGAGCAAATAGTTAACGATAATAAGCGCTTTTACGAGGTTATTGAAGTGAGCGTTAATAGCCATAACGAAATTAGCAATACAGGGCAAAGTATGTGGCAACTTAATCATGCACATCACCAAGCCTACAAGCAGCAACTAATAAATCATTATAATAAAATGCTTAATAAAGATGCAGTTTATTATCAAAAAGTTATAACAGACTATCAAAGGCTCAGTGATAGTTAAAAAAGCCTTAAAGTGGGGCGTACATGTGATCTAATTACGACATTGACGACGTAATATGTTCATAGTTTATATCGCAATGCGCGAGTTTATTTGGTTTATTTATGTCAGATAAAAAGAGTCACATGAATCACTTACTCAGTGATGAGCAAAAATGGCAACACAGTTACGAGCAACCTATTTCATATGCTCCTTTAGTGCAATTAGCTAATAGTAATTGGGTAGTCCCCCAGCATTTTTTACGCTACAAGCATACGCTTAAAAGCGTTAACGAAGTACTCGAAAGCATTGATTTTTCGGCTCACTTTAGAGTGCTTGCTGCACAAAAAGACGAACAAATTTATTTGCAAGTAGCAGTGCTAAGCCCTGACAATTACAAAACAAGTAGCTACCCAGGCGATAGTAAATCTAAAAAACTATTATTTGGTAGGCGCTGGCTTGTTGAGGAAAATTTACCTACTTCTGAGCTAATACAAACTGCTTTTTTAGCGCTTAAAATAGCGCGTGAGCACGAAGTAAGAGAGCTTTTTCAGTTAACGCAACACCATGCAACGAGTACACCATTTAATAATCATCATGACTTACCTGTTATGGCGCAAAATCCAGAGCTGGTTAAAGGAAGCTGTTCAAACACATCAATTAATGAGTTACTAAAGCGTATTGTGTTTGCAGGTGCAAACGTTACATTACAAAGCCATCAGCAAATAACAGGGCAACACTTATACACCGTTGAACTGTTATGTAACGACTGCCAATTAAGCGAATTTAATAACAAGACTATTTCGTTTTTAACGCCTGACTCGTCAACTAATAGCTTTTTACATGGGTTTATTGCAGCCCTTGTTGCGACAAGCAATGAATACGTAAACGAGCAATTTAAGTACAAAGGATTCGCACGATTTAGCAAACATGTAAATGTTGAGCAAATAGGGGAGCTTAGTATTGCTATGCGCTCGCCGAAGACCGTTGCACTGTGTTCGATGGGTAAGCAACATGCTAATCAGTTAAACTTTGAAATAGATAGCTCTCGTGCGCCACAGGGCTGCGGGCAAGCTATAGACGGCTTTTTAGCTGCTCATGGTATAGAGCAGCCAGAAAACGCCCATTTATATAGTTTTTAAAGGCGGTTAATTTCTTCTTTAGTGGTGTAGCTTGAGTCTGTCACTATGGCCTCAAGCGTTTGCACACGCTCTTTTAAAGCAACCACTTGTGCGCTTACTTCGGCAAGCTGTTTGTTTGCGTCTTGATTGTTATTTTGCATTTTATGCTTAAATTCTAAATGTTTTTTATACATATCGTAAATAACCCCAGAGCCAACCGAAATAAGCACAATAAGTACTATCATTGTAGTGCCTGACATAACCACTTCCTTTTATATTCATCGCTTTATTTGTGTCAAAGTATAACCGCATTTTAGAGTGGTTAAACCTGACAATTGTAACTTTATTTGTCTGAGCGTATCACTACATGTTCATCATTTATACACTTAAGGTGTTGTTAAATGGTCACAGAGTCACCATTAAAGTAATTAACTCGAACGGTGAATAATAAATCTATTTCTAGCAGCTATTTTGAGCGTTAATTGCATTGAGTTTACTTGCAGCAGGCTAGTTATTGACGCGTCGATTCGCCTTGTTTTCACTGAAAACCTCTTAACCAGCGTTAAGGTTAATTACATTTTTATAAATAATACAGTGAGTTGCTATGTTAAATAATAAAATCCCTCCGGTTATTGTTGTGCTATTTTTTGCAGGCATTATGGCGTTAATTGCGCACTATAGTGTTATTGATTTTACTGCGTTTATTACCTATTTAGCAGCAAGTCTGGTAATCATTGGCTGTGTTTTTTGTATTGCAGGGGTGGTGAGTATTAAACTTGCGCGCACTACGGTAAATCCCAATAAGCCTGAACAAGCATCAAAACTCGTGACCAGTGGTATTTATAAAATTTCACGCAACCCTATGTATGTTGGCTTTGCGTTTATTTTAGCAGGGTGGGGTATATGGCTGAGTTCGCTGTGGGCGCTTTTATGTATTATTGGCTTTGTTGTGTATTTAACGCTTTTTCAAATAATTCCCGAGGAGCGAGCGCTTACTAAATTATTTGGTGAAGAATTTACTGAATATAAAAACAAGGTTAAACGTTGGCTTTAACTTTTAAGCAATAACAAAAAAGGCTATCGAGATGATAGCCTTTTTTCGTTTAGCGCTAAAGTGTTAATAAATTAGCGTTATTCGTATTCAAGTGGGTCGGTAACGTTATTCAGTTTAAAAGCTTCTAAACGTTCTTGGCAAGCGCCACATTTACCACAGGCTTTTTCACGGCCGTTGTAACATGTCCATGTTTGGCTGTAGTCTAAGCCCATTTTTATACCGTCAGTTAAAATATCAATTTTGGTATTATTTAAGTACGGGCTAAAAATTTCCACTGCGTCGTAATTTGCAATACGACATACATCATCCATTTTTTGCACAAATTCAGGACGGCAATCGGGGTAAATAGCATGATCGCCAGAGTGAGCACCATAATAAACCTGACTTGCTTTAAGTGATACCGCGTAACCAACTGCAAGCGAGAGCAAAATCATATTACGATTTGGCACAATCGTGCTCTTCATACTCTCTTCTTCGTAATGGCCTTCAGGGACTTCAATATCGTCCGTAAGTGATGAGCCACCGATAAGTTGGTTAATTGCCGAAATATCCACAATTTTATGCGGAACGTTAAGCTTTTCACATACTTGTGCAGCCACTTTAAGCTCTTTTACATGACGCTGACCATAGTCAAATGAGAGGGCATATACATCATGGCCTTGTTGCAGGGCTTTATTTAATACGGTAAATGAGTCCATACCGCCGGAATAAATAACAACTACTTTTTGCGTCATATCTGTTTTGCTCTTAGTTTTAATAGAGGTTTATATCAGGGCGCGATATACTACACGGCCGCAGCTTAAATAACAATTTTTGCACAGCGCTTTTTCGTCTTTAATAGTAGCAATTTGGCTACTAGGTAGTAAGTGAGATCTCTTTTGTACAAAATTAATGAAGTGTTTGAAACCATTCAAGGTGAAGCAAGTTTTACTGGCACACCCTCAATATTTTTACGTTTGCAAGGCTGCCCTGTAGGTTGCTCGTGGTGTGATACCAAACAAACGTGGGATGTTGATAATGTATATAAAGTATCGCTGGATGAAACCGTAGAGAAAAAAGCCGACTCAGATCATTGGGCTAACGCCAGTGCAGAGCAAATTTTAGCGTTGTTTCAATCACGTGGTTATACCGCAAAACACGTAGTTATTACTGGCGGCGAGCCATGTATGTTCGACTTAAATCCAGTATGTAACTTATTACACGAACACGGTTTTAGCACACAAATAGAAACCAGCGGCACGTTTGAAATACTCGCCCCAGAGCAAACCTGGGTCACGGTATCACCAAAAATCAATATGCGCGGCGGTTATGAAGTACTTACCAGCGCAATGAAACGTGCAGACGAGATAAAACACCCCGTTGCTATGCAAAAGCACGTAGAAGAGCTAGAAGCGTTATTTGCTAAAACAGGTGTTAATCCAAAGCTTGTTTACTTACAGCCAATTAGCCAAAAAGTATCAGCAACTAAACTCGCAATCGACACCTGTATTGCCAAAAACTGGCGCTTATCAATACAAGTACATAAATATTTAGGAATTAGTTAAAGCGCAAGAGCAGCTGTAAGTGAATAGCGATAAGCTGCTCGGCGTTAATTCGAAGGTTGGGTTGAGTGAAACGAAACCCAACGAACTTCCAAAACCCACACCCCCAATAATCCCGTATTTTTTGAAAACGTAGGTCGGATAAGCGAAGCGCCATCCGACGCAGTAATATATTTGAGTTTCGGTGAATATAAACAGCTAACTAATTATGATGTATGAAGTCAAGATTTGACCCCTCTGGCTTTTAAAAGAAAGCTAAGGGTTTGTCATTGTTCTTACCTCTGAGCGTGTAGGTGCCCCTAATGCTTCAAAGTTTTCTACCTTAACGTCAGAACCAAAAATATTTGTAAGCATTCCTTTATAATCAGCGGAGGTATGTTCAAAGTTTAGGGAGTATAAGGGCTTTAATTGATCTCTACTAATATTTCGCTCATCAGCCACTTTCAATAATCTTTGACCTATGTCCAAGAAACCTGACTCATCCATACTTCCCACAACATCATCCCCAATTTTAAAAACGGAAGTTTGAGGGGCTTCTTCAAAGAACAACTTACGACGGATGAAATTATCTATACTCTGCTGTTCTGATGCTTGAGCATCCTTAAGAGTATTAATTTCGTTAGATACAAAAGATTTATAAGATTTATTATTGTATAGCTCAAAAACTTCTGCATTCGTAGGCCCTTTTCCTAGTGAAAATACTTCAACACTACCATTACTAGGATACTTTTCCTCAACTAAACGCTTTAAGGATTGTGGATCGCCTTTAGACTCTGAGAGGATAGTTTCTACCCCGCTCCTTCCAGAAAATGAGCCATCGTGATTTAAGTAACCCATAACTTGGCCATCTACTTCTACTATCGCAGCGACATCCGCGTTACTCCCTTTTTCTTTGTAGAACTTTTCAAGGTTTTCTATGGAGTTACTTAAAGCTCGAAAGTCAGTTTTAGAGATTAATTCTTCACTGCTAGATGATTTATGAATATTTTGCTCTGTAATTTTATAAATAATGTTTGTTGAGTTTTTTAAATTTGGGTCGTTAGATTCATTCTTATTTAGGGTAGTTCCTTCACTTTTTTGAGGAATATATTGGTTGAAAGCACTGTTATTAGGGGAAGTGATTTGCATAGTCTTATCCTTTAATGTATGTCCACTTAAAGCCTATTAGAGGTGCGATGAGTAGCTTACTAATAGCTTAATTAAATTTAGCAAAAAGTGGGCCAAACAGGAGAAATTCACATTATTCAAATGGTTGAGTTATAAATTCACATGTTTAACATAGTAGCTTTAATTAGAGTAGAGAAATAAAATTTCCTAAATTAGCGGCAAGATTTAACCGCTTTAGAGAAAGGCATGAGCTATTGCTCAACCATTGATCTAGCGAACATTTTTTCATAGGCTGTAGTAAATAAGCCATTAAGGTTTGCGTTCCTGTTTTAATATGAACCTCGGCAGGCATACCTGGAAGTAGCTTAAGACCATTTTTCGTTAATAAATGTTGGCTTTCTGGTTTTACTGATATTCTGACTAAATAGTATTGCCGCTCAGCTCTCTCATTTTCAAGTCTATCTGCAGAAATGTTTTCAACTGTACCATCAATTATTAATTTATCTGCATTTTTAAATGTACTAAACCTTAAGTCGACGTGCTGCCCTAATGACAAACGGCTGATCTCAAGAAACTAAAGGGGTCAAATCTTGACTCCATACATCAAAATCATTGCCTACCTACTTATCCCTCAATCATGCTTTCACTTAACCAAAATATTTAATAACTAGCATAAAAAAGCGTTGCTCTTGAGCAACGCTTTTCTGTATTTGTCTAATAGCTGGTAGCTAATTTACCCAACCACAAGCTTATTCAGCAGCTAAATAATCCAACACCACTTGATGATGATCTTTGGTTTTAAACTTATCAAATAGGTGTTTAATTTTACCGTCTTGGCCTACTAAAAATGTAAGGCGGTGAATACCATCGTATTCTTTACCCATAAACTTTTTGTAGCCCCATACGCCAAATGCTTCTGCAATGGCGTGATCTTCATCGGCTAGTAAATCAAAGTTAAGCTCTTTTTTAGTTTCAAAGTTTTTAAGGCGCTTAATTGGATCTGGGCTAATACCTACAACCCGGGTGTTAAATTTAGCAAGCTGTGCTTGCTCATCGCGTAGGTTTTCGGCTTGTACAGTACAACCCGGTGTTGACGCTTTAGGGTAAAAGTACACAAGCACTTGTTGCTCTTTTAACAGCTCACTTAATGTTACTGTTTCGTCGTTTTGGATTTGTAGGCTAAAGCAAGTGCAGTATCGCCAGCTTGTGTGGTGAATAGGGCCAGGTTTTGCATTTTGTCTTTATGTAATTAGTTGGCAAAAAATAATACCTGACCCCGATAGTTCCTCGTGAGATTAAATTTGTTTATAAGTAAGAATGGATGTCCAAGTTGTTATGTTATTCAACAATAACTAATGAGGCTCCTTCTGGCCTTATATATTCTTCAAACTCTGGCGCTGGTTCCATCAATAACCGGGCATTAATCACTTTCATTATAGCCATTTCATCTTCCATCAAGTATCCAGGATTCGGCTTAACTGCATATGCTGTTGTCGTAGCAAAGGTAATTGAGGCATCAGTATCGGTAATACTTTTTACAAAACGATAAGCTTGTTCAACATCAAATACTAAAGGTAGTGTAGGTACGTGCCATCTTTCTCTGACTGGAAACCAAGCGTGTTTGAGAACTTTTTTACCACTATAACTTGTCCAAGGTTTGTTAATCATATCTGGTAATGTGTATTCTTCGTATGCCCATGAATTAACCGGCGCGCCTGTAGCAATAGGAGTAACATGTCCGTGGGTAAAGTCTTGATATGTATTTAAGGGCTCATGCAAAATAACTTTATATTCTGTATCATTATTGTCATCGAGTCCGTCAGAATCCACCAAAATCGGACTACCATTTTGTTTAAAATAGTTTTTTCCTTGGTTGGCCGTTACAATAGAGCTGGGATCAGTCCTTTTAATCATATTAATGAAATCTTGTAGTTTTCCATCGTCGTTAATATTTGAGGTTGTATCTAACCAGTAACCATCTGCTAGATCTTTAAAACGTTCAACAAATCCTTGTATAAGATTTTCATAAGCCAAATATTCATTGCCAGCGAACTCAGTTGTATAATATGACTGCCATGCTGCTTTAACTTCATCACTTGCATTACCAACATAGTTTGTTGATATATATAGAATTACTTTTTTATCTGCATTTTTAAATGTCTGTAATACGTCGAGAATAATCTGTTCATTTTGGAGAGTAGGTACTAAGGTTTCATGAATTTCATTTGCAATATCCACATTACTATTTTGTCTTAACGTAAAATAATGAGAATGGGCAAAATACGATAAATTTGAAATGATATGCCCGACTGTCGGTAATTCATCCACAATTTCTTGCGCGCCAGCTCTGTAGTTATAATTATTAGCCACTTCACTATCAAGTCTCTCACCACCAAACACTGGATACGTTATTCCCCAAGATCCAGCCAACCATTGTGTACTATTCATTGATGGCACATTGGGATTTTCAATAGAGAAAGAGAACTGAATGTCACTTATTCCCCATACGCGCCCTGCATATCTATCACCCGCACCAGTAATAGTAAAACTATCTACAGCGTCAAGTGTAAATGTTTGGGAACCATCAAAAGTGCCAGAATCTAGCTCGGTTCCAAATCCTCTAATATGGTTATGACCATAACCGGCGTTAGTTTCCATCACATTAATCTTTGAAAAGCCGTTAAATAACACTCGGTAATCGCTAAGTGATACGTCAATGTTTTCTACGCTATAGCGCAAACTCTGCCCTTCACTAATCCCATCACCACTGTCACCATCAATATCCCAAACACTTTTATCTGCATCAGCCCAATAACTAACGGTTGATGAACTTCCTAATGCAGTGACTGATGATTCACCTGTTGATTCACTATAAATGAATGTAGAGCCCGAAAAAGCTTCAACTCTGACATCGAAGGTTAAGGTATCTTTGTCTCCATCATGATTAAAATCGTTACCGCGCCAGCTAATATTATATATAAGATTTTTGCCATCACTTGACTGTGAGCAACTAAGCTCACTTGAAACCAGTGTATTAACCTCAAACCCGTCATCAATACTCAGCGCTTGTTCTGACAAGGATTCAATGCAGGCTTGCGCACTCAAGGTGAATCTAGGTTCACTGAGATAACCTTGAGTATCAGGGCCAACAGTTTCTGCTACAGAACTCCCCGCATGACAACAAAGAATAAATAAAAACAGTAATAATGGTAATTTAGTTAAAGGGCTCGAAGTCACGTTTTGTTTCCTTAACAAGGGTGAAAATATTTTAAAATTTAAACATCGTAATAACGCAGCGGCGCTGACTGTGAGATAGTTTTTTGCAAGGTTACTTCGTTGGTTTAATGAGCAAAATGGTCAATATTAAACTCTGAGAACAGCCTGGCTACATTTGAAGTTAACATTTTCATAACACTACCACTTGCACTTCAAATATGGAACACTGCCGCACATATTAAAATATTCAATATAAACATTTGTTTAACTGAACTTATTTAAATTGTTTACCATGTAGTTCTGTATAGGAGATATTAGAATTAATTTGTTGGTTCAAATAACGGTATACGGCTCAGCTCCCGAGGGTATAAAAAGCCAAAGGGTCAAATATTAAAAGCTAAAGGGCCAAATCTTGACTTCATACATCAAATTATTATTCGCTCATTTACCCCTTGATCATACTTCGATTTAACCATAGCATTTAATAATCACCATAAAAAACGTTGCCTTAGAATAATACTTTTCTGTATATTTTTAATATTTCAAATGTTATTCAGCCGTTAAATAAGTTTAAGGTTATTTAATGGTGATCTTTAGTTTTAAACTTATAACTATAAAATTAATACTCACAAGGAAGAACACTTGCATATCCAAATTGCAGAACACATTAAACTGGCTCCTTTAGTGGAAGGCGATGCTGCGGGCATGTTAAAGACTGTTAATTTAAGTCGGGCAAGTTTAGGTGAATTTTTGCCTTGGGTAGAAGGGGTAAACAATATTGAATCAGCTAAAAAGTACATACTCGACAGAGTAAACAGCGGGCTTAATGGTTCGCGGTGGTTTAAAATTTATTATAAAGATAATCTGAGTGGTGTTTTTGCAGTTAAGTTTATTTGTCCTGATTTGAATATAGCGGAACTTGGTTACTGGTTAACTAGTGATGTACAAGGCAATGGTATTATCGGTCAAGTAATCGCAAGAGTGCCAAGCATACTCAAAAATACAAGCGCTAAAGTCATTGAGTTTAGATGCTTAGAACAAAATGTAGCTAGCATTAAAATTGCTTTAAAATCAGGTGCAAGTTTAGTTGATACTATTCCAAACTTTGTAGCGGTTGATGATAATACACGACAACAACTTAATATATACCAAGTGGCTTTATAAATAACCCTGAATACCAGACTCCCCAGTAATAACTTTATCTATTTAATTACTTTTTTATCAATTTTTCCCGCAATTATAACAATTGTTAGTTGGGAGCTTATAGCTAGAAATAAAGCGCAAATGTATAGGCATAAAAAAGCGTTGCCCTTGAGCAACGCTTTTCTGTATTTTTCTGATAGCTGATAGCTAACTTACTCAGCCACTAGCTTATTCTGCAGCTAACTTATTCAGCAGCTAAATAATCCAACACTACTTGATGGTGATCTTTGGTTTTAAACTTATCAAATAGGTGTTTTATTTTACCGTCTTGGGCTACTAAAAACGTTAGGCGGTGAATACCATCGTACTCTTTACCCATGAACTTTTTGTAGCCCCATACGCCAAAAGCTTCTGCAATGGCGTGATCTTCATCGGCTAGTAAATCAAAGTTAAGCTCTTTTTTAGTTTCAAAGTTTTTAAGGCGCTTAATTGGATCTGGGCTAATACCTACAACGCGGGTGTTAAATTTAGCAAGCTCTGCTTGTTGGTCACGTAAGTTTTCGGCTTGAACCGTACAACCCGGTGTAGAGGCTTTAGGGTAAAAGTACACAAGTACTTGTTGCTCTTTTAGCAGCTCGCTTAATGTGACTGTTTCGTCGTTTTGGTTTTGTAGGCTAAAAGCGGGTGCGGTATCACCGGCTTGTAGTGGGCTAATTTTGTTCATGCTTTGCTCCTTAGCGAATACGTTTAAAAATATAATCTACGTTAAGTGTGTGAGAAAGGTTTTCAAAACTAATTTTAAATTGGTCAATGTCTACATCAACCGGAATATTAAATTCAATTTCACAGCGCATTTTAGTATCGACTTCTTCATCGTATGTATCTGACTTTAAAGAGCAAATGCTAATGTTGTTGTCGGCAAAGTAGCGCGTTACTTTACTCAATGTACCAGGGGTGTCTATCCCTGTATATTCGAGCGTGTAACCGGCGCAAAATTCACTTTCGGTGTGACGAGTCGTGCTGCGCTTCATCATGGTCAGTAGGCCCAGCTCCATGCCTTTAGTTGGTAAGGTGTGCTCTATGCGGCTAATGGCCGACATGTCGCCGCTTAGCAGCATGGTAAAGGTAAACTCGCTGCCTAAAATGGCTATTCGGCTATCTACTATGTTGCAATGACAATCACTTACAAGTTGCGTAAGTTCACTTACAATTCCCGGCCTATCTTCGCCAATAGCAGTTAAAACAATTTGATGATTTGAAAATGCAGTCATGAAGTTTAATACCTACGTTTTTTGAAATATAACAACCGAGTTGATATAGCCCGATGCACATACAATACGTTGCACGGCGGCGAAGTTTAACACAAAAAGTGCTCTAAACTACAATGCGGGCTAATTAAGCGCTTTTAAAGTGCGGTGTTTCTTGTTTTTACTGGCATGGGAAAGTACCATAGCTAAAATTTGCTTAATTGCGCTTAGATTTTTTCTAATTCAAAGTGCTGAACTTTATTGCAATTAGGCAGCCAAATAATAAATGTAAAGTTAATATTGATTTTACACTGAACCAAATCAGCATCACCCACTCATATACTTGTTAAAACAATTAAAGGGTATGCTAAGGAGAAATATCTGTGCAGTATTGGATCCCAAAAGCGCTTGCAGTAAGTGTATTGGTAAGTTTATCAGGGTGTAGTGTATTTATTAATGAAGCACATAATGAGCGTAATTACCGTACTCATGAGCCAGTAAAAGCACCTGAGTCGTTATCTCAACCAGCTCAAGACCCAGTTTATAAAATGGATGTAGGTCAATACGACAACAATCCAGAAGCAACAAATTATCGCCCACCAGCACAAGTGCTTACTATCGCTAAAGGTAGCTGGGTTGAAGAAGGTGATAAACAGGCGCGTATTTACTTTGATAAAAACGACGGCATTGTTGATTTAGACGAATTTCTTTGGGATACAATTAAATCAGTACTTGCTGAGAATAATGCAGCGGCTACAAAAGAAGACAAACTATTAGGAATAATTGAAACCGATTGGTACTCAATTATAAAAACCGAAGAGAGCTTTTGGTGGTGGGGCGATGAAGTAAATGATGATTTAGAAAAATTCAGATTTACTATTGAAGAAAAATCGCACCAACGTACTGCCTCTTTACGTGTAGAGCTTATAGACTTTAAAGGTGATAACACGTTAACTGATTTATTAAAACAGCAGTTAGAAGTACGTGCACTTAACCAAGTAGTGAGTGAGTTTGACTACCGCTACCGCCAACTTGAAGTTGATATGCGTCAACGCCAAGGTATTATTTCTCTAGAAATGGGCTTTGATAACAAAGGTAATGCAGCACTTGTTACTGAGCAATCGTACGATGCAGTGTTTGACAGATTTTCAGGGTTTTTAGAGCGTTTATCGTTCACAATTGTTGAAATTAACCAAGAAACGGGTTTAATCACCGCCGATTATAATGCGCCAGAAAGCAGTGTATGGGATTCTATTTGGGGCGACGAAGTTGCTCAATTACCTATAGATGAAGGTCAGTACCAAATTTTAGTAAGTAAAACTAAAGAGGGCGGTACTAGCTTAACGTGGATGGATGACAAGGGGGAAACGCTTGAGCCAGGTACTATGAATGGTTTACAACAGGCGCTAGAAGCTGCACTTATTCAGCGCGGTATTAAAATTTAAATAATAATAAATTTTTACTACAAAAAGAGCGCTCAGCTCTTTTTGTAGTTTTTATAGGTTAAAAAATATGTCTCAGTTACCTCATCGTTCACATTACACGTGGCGCACTTGGTTTACTTTTTTAGTACCGTCGTTAATTGGTGTGTTTTTATTTATGACACCGATTTCTACCTCTCAGGGAATGACCATTCCTATTGCCGTGATGGCTAAAGCTGTGCAAACCATAATGTTTGGTTCTGCTCAAGCTATTATTACTCTAATTATTTGTATTACAGGGGTTATTTCTGTAATTACTAAAGCGTTTAAGCCTGCCGCAATTTGTAACTCGCCCTTATTAAAACACTTGTTTGATGTGAGCTGGATGTGGCTGGCAGTGCGTTTATTTGGTATGGCATTTGTTTTAATGACTCACTTAAGCGTGGGTAGCGAAATGATTATTTCTGCTAATACAGGTGCGCTTGTATTAAACGATTTACTCCCTGTGTTGTTTTCGGTGTTTATTTTAGCGGGGTTATTATTACCATTATTAATTAACTTTGGCTTATTAGAGCTTGCTGGTACTTTGATGACTAAAGTGATGCGACCCGTATTTGGCGTACCAGGGCGAAGTGCTGTTGATTGCACTGCATCGTGGTTAGGTGATGGCAGTGTGGGCATTTTGATGACGGCTAGACAGTACGATCAAAAACACTACACGCAACGTGAAGCCGCAATTATAGGTACTACGTTTTCAGCGGTATCAATTACGTTTAGTTTAGTGGTACTAGGGCAAGTAAAGCTTGAGTACTTATTTGCGCCGTTTTATGCCACGGTATGTTTAGCAGGTATTGTGGCCGCTATTATTGTGCCGCGTTTACCGCCTCTTTGCTTTAAAAAAGATGTACTTATAGATGGCAGCGAGCCAAATAGAGATGCAGAAACTATCCCTAATAATAAAACCTTATTTGGTCACTCTCTTGATGTAGCGCTTGCCAAAGCAGATAACTCAACAGGCGTTAAAGGCACTGTGAAAGAGGGCGTACATAATGCACTTGATATGGTATTTGGTGTATTGCCAGTCGTCATGGCTGTTGGTACATTTGCGTTAATTATTGCTGAGCATACGCCTATATTTCAGTATTTGGGTATGCCGTTTGTGCCATTTTTAGAGCTTCTACAAGTACCCGAAGCCGCTGCTGCATCGCAAACTATTATGGTTGGCTTTGCTGATATGTTTATACCGTCAATATTGGCGGCTGGCACCATTGAAAGTGACGTAACGCGCTTTATTATTGCTGCTATGAGTGTAACTCAGCTTATTTATATGTCTGAGGTAGGTGCGCTTATTTTAGGTAGTAAAATACCAGTAAATATTTTTGAGCTGTTCGTTATATTTATTTTGCGAACGCTTATTACGCTGCCTGTTATTGCTTTAATGGCTCATTGGCTAGTGGGCTAGTGCCAAGGCAACAAGCAAGTACAATATTAAAAGAGCCCTGATTTACAGGGCTTTTTTATGACTGTAATTTTTATAGTATGTATATACGCCCCGTATTATAAAAACACAGGTATTGCATTAGCTAAAGGATTAAAAGCGCCTAGCTACCGAAAGCGTTAAAAAGTTAAGGCCTGGATTTGGCTCTTTAAAACCGGCATTTGAGTAATGAATAACTCTCAGTGCGACATTAGTTTTACCAAAATCGGCGACAAGCCCTAAACGGTCTTCAAACTGGTAATGGGTGCTAATATTTTTACCCGCAAATTCAGTTTCATCAATAAGTGATACACCAATACCTGCTTCAACATAAAATGGGGTGTTGTTAAAGCTAAACGCCGGAAACTGCAGCACTGGTGACATAGCTAGCACAACATTAGACTGTGACTTATCGCCGTGGCGGTATTGCCACATGTTTATGCTCGTTTCAAAATAAAACCGTGCGTCACCTACCAGGTTTTGCATACTAGGGGCATGGTATTGGTAGGCTAGTTTAACGCCATTTACGTTACCTTCTCCTTTGAGAAAATCAACCGCATAGCCATGTGCTGATTGAGCAGATGCACTCTTTGCAAATAGCGATACTACTAATATAAAAGAAATATAAAGTGTTTTAAGTGACGTTTTCATAGGTGCCAACTGTTTGTTTTAGAATATAAAATAAATAATAAGGGCGACCTGTTTACTATTTCAATGAGGACAAAATGCCGGTTGTATATGAGCTGTTAACCGCTTTGTGTTAACACACTGAATTATATGTTTTTATTTTATTGGTGCTAATTGGGCATTAATAAGTTGCCTATTTAATGCTTTTTTTACTGAGGTAGATCACGTAAATTACAGCCATCTTAATCACACAGACATAACACTCATGAAATTAATTAAGCTTTTACTTATAGCGACAGCGTTTATTAGCAGTTTGGCTTATGCCAACCCACAAGAAGCACCAGATCGACTTCTTGAGTCGGTTGCAAATTCGTTATTTGCAGACATTGGTAAAGTAAATGCGCAAGGTAACGCGAGCAAAGCCGCAATGTCTAAAATTGTTGAAGAGCGCTTAATGCCGCATATTGATGTTAAATTTGTGTCGTTTAAATTACTTGGCAAGCACATTAAAGGTATAGAGCGCGAACAAGCAGTGCGTTTTATTGATGCCGTGGATCATTATTTAACAGGTACGTATGCCGGTGCATTAATGAAATACACAGGGCAAAAGGTGGTATTTGAGCGTAACAATGTTAAAAGTGACTCTGAATATGCAACGGTAAATACACAAATTATTGAGCCAAATGCACCCACTATTGATTTAAGTTTTAAACTTCGCTTAGGTAAGAATAACGAATGGAAAGTATACGACATTGTTGCTGAAGGCATTTCGTTATTAAGCGCTAAACAAAAAGAGATCATCCAACGTATTTCTGAAGTAGGTTTGGAGCAAGTTATTAGCGAATTACAAAGCAAATAATTTGTTTGTCTAGCTCTGATTAAGTCCAACTCCAACCTTAAAAACGACCAATTACTTATGTACTTGGCCGTTTTTATATTTGTAAGTAAAGGATTGATGTTATTGAGCAACTTTAGGCTCGCAGCTAAATAAAGGTGTGCTAGAATATCGAGACTTTGATTAAGCGTGGTGTCAGCTAAAAACTGATATAACTTACCACCCCCAAGCCACACTGGAGTTGTGTTGTTTTAATGGAAAATGTACTGATTTGGCCAAAGGAATACCCATTACTTATTAAAGGACTTGTAGAACAAAACGGTGCCTTTATTTTAGATGCTTTGGAAGCTTGGCCTGCTTGTCGTTCTACAAATGAAGACGATGGTGTTTGCACTACCGTGTTGCCACCTATTTATTACCTGGCATGGTTAACCCCGCTGGAACCATTTGAAGAATGTTATTTTCAACATATTTGCGAATATGATGAAGACGCTCAAGCTTATATTGGTGCGGTAAAAACCCATTATTACGATAATGAATACACCCCAGAAAGCTTAGCGCTTATGTTATTTCAGCGTCTTGAAAAGTACGCAAGTGTTGCTGCGCAAAGCGCCATTAATACACCACTTTCTTTAGTGGATTTATTATTTAGTAAACGCTATTTCACGCTTATTGAGCATGTGTTAAATCATAAAAGTAAACTCTCTGCAGAGGATGCTTTAGCGCTTTGGAAAGAAGTTGATTTTAGAGAGCGCTTAAGCGCCTTTATTCCAGAATCAATTGCTGATCTAGATAAACTGTCTGAGCTTGCTAGTGAAAAGGTGGCATCTGGTAAAGATTACTTCACTTTACTGACTCAAGTGTCGCCGGACGTTGATTCGGTTGTGCTACTTGAAAAGGCCTTACTTACTCATTTACGTAAAAAAACAGCTAAACAAACTATGGCTATGCGCTTTATTGAGCAAGGTGCAACAGGTGTACTGGCTGATGAAAACAATAAAACAGCTTTTATGTGGGCTGCTGAAAAAGGCTTTGTAAACGTAGTAGAAACCCTGCTTGCAAAGCAAGATAAAAAAGCAGTCGATAACTTAGGTAATACCGCATTACATTATGCTGTGATTGCTAAAAATGAGTCGTTGATGGTGCTATTAATTAAAGCCGGATACGATTTCAGAGCACGTAATAATGAAGGTTTAAGCTGTTACAGACTCGCGGTAAGTATTAAGGCTAATAATCTAGTTAAATGTTTAGAGCGCGATTTTGGTATTAAAGAGCTATCGCCAGAAGGGCAATTTGACCGAATCAAAAAAGTTCACGTGTTGCACGCTGTGGTTACGTTATTATTCCCATTACAGTTGTTTTTCTTTTTTGATGAAGCCGCTACGATTAAAAGTGAATTAACACTTGGTTTAACCATGGTAGCTGTGATTTGTTTTTTCTTTGCGGCCAGTTTAAAGCGCTGCGCGTTATACCCGCACATCAAACACCCTTGGGGGCTGTTTGTATTAAGAGGCTTTTCGTTATTAAGCTTGGTGGCTCAAATTGGGCTTGCGAGTATAGTGGCACTTGCTGCGTTAAGTGAGCTGGTTTAGTCACTGTTAAATAGTTAATAAAAAACGCGCTTAAAGTAATTTAAGCGCGTTTTTTAATTTATGTAGCGTGATACCTTATAGGGTATTAATACCAACTCCAATAAATAGCTGATCTATTTTACTTGCTAAAACAACTCATTTCTTTGTTGTAATTTTCGTAAAGGGAACAACCATTTACATCAGTTTACGCCTATAACTGAATTGTTTTTTCGGCGTAAAATTTAGAACACACACTTAATGGAGTTGGTATAATATTTAAGCGTTATTTACCGTGCTCGTTTGCGGCTTTTTCTTCAGCAAGCTCTTCTTTAAGTTTACGAATTTTTAAACCCTGCTCTTGCCCGCGATGCCTTGCATAGTATGTACAGCCAATAAACATAGACGATGCGAATATAAGCTCTAATAACACCCATATAAGCTCATCAGGCGCCGCCCAAAGCATGGTTAACCCGTGAATAAAGTAAAGCATTACAATAAAGTTTGCCCACGCATAGGTGTAGGTGTTGTCTTTAATTATGCCTCTTAGTGGCAGTAACAACGGGATGATAGGCGCAAATATTGACGCTAAACTCGTATTGCCATTTAAAGGAGGAATGCAATACATCCACACTGGAAGTAAAATCAATAAGCCTACATAACCAAATAGTGCGGCGCGCTGAAATTTTATAGTTATTGGCTTTTTAGCTGGAGTGTCAGCGGTGTTCATTTTAGTTTTCTCGCAATGTGAGTAAGGCGTTTGCCAACGCTTTGGCATATTTTAATTTCGTCTTTACTTAACTGTGTGCTATTGGCGCTTCCGGCTACATGCGTTGCACCATAAGGGGTTCCACCTGTTTGAGTAGCTAATAATTCAGGTACATCGTAGGGTATGCCAAGTAGCATCATACCGTGGTGTAAAAGTGGTAAAGACAAGTTAAGTAGTGTGGCTTCATTGCCGCCATGCATACTGCTTGATGACGAAAACACACAAGCTGGCTTGTCTATTAGTTGCCCTTTTAGCCATAGATCACTGGTGGTTTCCCAAAAGCTTTTAGCCTGAGAGGCCATCATGCCAAATCGTGTGGGCGTACCAAAAGCAAGGCCGTCGCAATTTATTAGTTCATCTTTTGAAATAACAATGTCGTGCGGATTTTTAGCAACAAAAGTACGTAGTAAGGCCGTTGCGCCTTGTTGCTCAATAGACTCAGCTATTTCGTGAGCCATAGCCTCTACAGAGCCATGGCTTGAGTGGTAAAGCACCACAATGGTTTCGCTCATTATAAAACGCTTAATACATTTTCTGGTGGGCGACCAATAGCTGCTTTATTGTTATTAACTACAATAGGGCGCTCAATTAGCTTTGGATTTTGTACCATGGCATCGGTTAAAGCTTGCTCGCTGTTTTCTTCTTTTAAGTTAAGCGCCTTATAAGCGTCTTCTTTAGTGCGCATAAGCTTACGAACGGAATCAAAACCAAGCTGGCTTACAAGGGTTGTAATTTGCTCATGTGTAAGAGGTGTTTTTAAATACTCAACAATATTTGGCTCTACATTGTTATTTTGTAATAGGGCAAGTGTTTCGCGTGATTTAGAACAACGAGGATTATGATAAATAGTAACAGACATAAAATGTATCCAAAGTGTGAATTGCCTCTATTTTAGGGCAAGCGCTTGCAGACTTAAAGTCTTGCAAGCTCTTTTTGTAAACGTCGGTATTGGGTAAGTAGTGCTTTTAAGCGTTGTTGCTTAACAAGTTCTGTTGGCTCTACAAAATTAAGTGCTTTTTGTACTTCGTCTGCGGCCTTTATATATGCGCCGTATTGCGATAGTACATCAGCATTTGCCTCATGATAGGCAGCAAGCTTGTCTTGTTTTTTATACGCATCAGCAAGTAATTGTTTACCTAAGTTATGATCTGGTTTTTCTAGTAAAAAACTTTTAAGTATATTTTCTGCCAGCTTGTATTGCTCAGCTTCAAGTGCTGCATTGGCGTAGTTTAGCGTAATAACCTGATTATTAGGGCGGTATTGGTTTAAATCGGCTAAAAATTTAACGGCTTCATCAGCCTTTTTTTGCGCTATAAGTAAATCTGTGTGGGTGTCGATATAAAATAAGTTTTTAGGGTCGTTTTTTAATAACTTATCAAGAATTGGCGCTGCTTCGTCTAACTTATCTTGATCGAGTAGGCTAATAGCTAAACCATACTTAAGGGCAATGTTACTGTAGTTATTTTCGCGTAATAGTTTTCTAAATAAATCTTCGGCTTGTTCTGGTTTGTTATCGTAGCGAGCAAGTACGCGACTTTTAGCTAAATTAAACTCAAGGCTTGGGTTTATATGACGTTGAGGATATTGCTCGGCGCGTAAACGCACATCAGATACACGGCTTTCAGGCAGTGGATGAGTAAGTAAAAACGCGGGTGGCTTATATTTGTAACGAATTTGTGCAGCGAGCTTTGTTAAAAACTCACTCGAAGCGCGTGCGTCAAAGCCTGCGTTGTTAAGTGTTTGCATACCAATACGGTCGGCTTCTTGCTCGGCAGAGCGGCTATGTGTTAACTGGCTAAATGCAGATTGTGTTTGGCTTGCTGAAATAATAGCAATACCCGCATCTGGCGCTACAACGGTTGCTAAGATACCGGCGATCATTCCGGCTATTGTCATCGCGCTATTGTCTTGTTGTTGCTGAATTCGACGAGCTAAATGGCGCTGTGTTACGTGAGCAATCTCGTGGCCAAGTACTGATGCAAATTGGCTTTCGTTATCGGCTTGCGCTATCAGTCCTGTGTGCACACCTACATGTCCGCCATAAAACGCAAAGGCATTTATTTCTGAGTTATTAATCCAAAAAAACGAAAACGGAAAACGTACATCATTAGCATTTGCTACTAGTTTTCTGCCGATAGTTGTTAGGTATTCGTCAAGCACAGGATCGTTTATAACAGGTGATGAACCGCGTATCTGCATCATCATGACTTCGCCAATGGCTTGCTCTTTTTCAAGTGGCAAGACTTGTAATGCGGAGGTTCCTAAATCAGGAAGTGTAAAGTTAGTCTGCGCCTTTAATGGTTCACTCACTAATAAGCTAAATGTTAGTGCGGCGCTACATAAAGTGATAAATGCTGATTTTAGCTGCATTTTATTCCTTGTTTAATGGTTCGCCAATGGCTATTTTGGCAATATCTATTTCGTCACTGCTTGCGCGGCTGTCTTTTTCGCACAATTGGTAGAGTTCTTTTATTGTGACTCCGTCAAGCTTTACAACGTTCAATTCGCGCTGTAAAAAAGTAATAATTTTATGTACTACTTTGTGCGCATGTAAAATAAGTGCTTTATCGGCTTTATCTCCACTTTCAAAATAAAAGCCAATAAACTTATGAAGCTGGTTTATTCTTATTAAGTTTTTCATCGAATGTGGATCCCACACTCTAAATTCCATAAAACGGTTGTCTTTGATGTATTGATCAACAATAACATCTTTTGCATAAGGTTGAGCCCACAGCTCAAAACCTCTGTCGGTAAATACTTGGTGCAGTGCTATGCGTGGTTTATGTTTTGTATGTATTTCACCAAAGTTATCTTCGTAGCCATCTAGTAAGTCTAAGTTCCAGTTGCGTTTATCGAGTAAGCTTTTTACTGCGTTATCAAATCCGTGTTCTAACACACCTTCTGATTCACTAACCGAAGACGCCACTAAATGATAAAAAGGAGGCAGCTCGCCCCAGTTAATCTGTTTTTTAAACCAATTAATCTCTTTGAGTGTTGGATTACTTGGTAGATGCGCTTTATTATGCGTTCCAGACATTAACTTATCCTTACTGCTAACTATTTCACAAGGATAAACTATTGCATGATTTGTTTTAAGAAAAAGTTACAGCTGTTCATGCTTTATAAGTATATTGACCGACAATATGCGACTTATTATTCATTTACTATGCGAGTAAAGCCGTTATGTTAGAGCGTGATTTAAAACCGTTTAAATGTCCGCAGCAGTTTGTGCAGTTTAAACTTGCCTTAAAAAATGCACAGTCATCAAAACAGCGTATTCGTTTTAGTGTAAACAAAGACGAAAGTGCACATGACATAGAGCGCTTTTTGCAAAAAAATGCTTATCGTTACAACTATGATAGACAACAAGGGTTGTTATTAGTGGAGCCATTACATGTTTGAATACGTAAAAGAATGGTACGAAAGGAAGTTCTCGGATCCTCATTCGGTTACTTTATTATTTTTATTATTAGCCTCGGTAGCCTTACTTTATTTTTTTGGTTCGTTAATCGTGCCGGTTTTAGTGGCACTGGTAATTGCTTATTTACTTGATTGGCCGGTAGTGCATTTAGAGCGCTTTGGTGTAAAACGTTTTGGTGCTACGGTCATTGTAATGCTAATTTTTATAAGCATTATGCTTACCCTTATTTTGGTTATTGGCCCTGTACTTTGGAAGCAAACCAGTAATTTAGTGCAAGAAACCCCGCACATGCTAGAGCAAGGTAAGTCGTATTTAATTGCACTGCCTGAGCAATACCCAAGTTTAATTAATATTGAACAGGTGCAAGCGATAGTCGCAACTGTTGAAGACAAAATTATTGAGTTTGGCCAAGTGGTTTTATCGTTTTCGCTTACGTCGTTAAAAGATGTGGTGGCATGGCTTATCTACTTAGTACTTGTGCCGCTACTTGTGTTTTTTATGCTTAAAGATAAGTTAGAGCTAACAGGTAGCGCTGCTAAACTTATACCGCAGCAACGGCGCTTAATTTTGCAGGTATGGAATGAAATGAACCAGCAAATAATGAATTACATTCGCGGTAAAGTGTTTGAAATTTTAATTGTTGGCGGCGTTTCGTTCATCGCTTTTACTGTTTTAGAGCTTCGTTATGCGGCGCTTTTAGGCGTACTGGTTGGCTTTTCGGTATTAATTCCTTTTATAGGCGCAGCACTTGTTACTATTCCGGTTGCCGCTGTGGCGTTATTTCAATTTGGCCTTGAAACGCAGTTTTGGACCATTTTAATAATTTACGGAATCATCCAGGCACTTGATGGCAATGTATTAGTGCCGCTGTTGTTTTCGGAAGCGGTTGACTTAAACCCCGTGTTTATAATTGTGGCAGTGTTATTTTTTGGTGGCCTGTGGGGTTTTTGGGGGGTGTTTTTTGCCATTCCATTAGCATCGCTTGTAAAAGCATTAATAAATGCGTGGTCATCAACACATGAAGAAATAACTAAAGAGTTGGCAGAGTAACGCTACAAACAAATTTTTAGTATAAAAAAGAATAGTAAACGCACCTAAGTTGCTAAAGAGTTATTACTCATTACCACTAAATTTATGTACTATTGGTAATAAGATATATTTTTTAGTAATAAAGGTGCGTTTTTTAATGTCTGAGTTTTTATTGCCCGATGAACCACTAAAACAAGTTTACCTTGATGCAAATGCAACAACACCAGTGTTGCCATGCATTGCCGATGTGGTGTCCCATACTATGCAAATATGTTTTGGTAATCCTTCTAGCCCACATATTAGTGGTATTCAAGCTAAACACTTATTAGAACAAACACGCGATAAAGCGCGCACCGTTATTGGTGCTAAAAACGGCGACATTTTGTTTACCTCTGGTGCTACAGAGGGCATTCAAACGGCGGTAGTTTCTACGCTTATTAATGCTAAAAAACACACGATTAAAAACCCAGTATTACTTTATGGTGCTACAGAGCACAAAGCTGTGCCAAATACATTGAAACATTGGAATAACGTACTTGAAATAAACGCCCAAGTGCTTGCTATTCCCGTTGATAGTAACGGTATTTTAGATTTAGATTTTATTGCAAAGCACATTGATAACGCATTGATGATCTGCACAATGGCGGTTAATAACGAAACTGGCGTGTATCAAGATTTAGCGGCAATAGAGCAAGTAATTCGCATCCGTAACAAAAATGTATCGTGGATGGTTGATTGCGTTCAAGCACTTGGTAAGCAAGCGCTTGCGCTTAGCGATACAACGATAGATTACGCGCCGTTTTCAGGGCATAAACTTTATGCACCCAAAGGGATTGGTTTACTTTATATTAAAAAAGGCAGTGCTTATACGCCATTTATAGCCGGTGGCGGACAAGAAAGCGGTATGCGCTCAGGCACAGAAAACCTGCCAGGTATTGCAGGTTTAAATAAGCTTTTTAGCTTATTACTTGATAAAACAGATGATACCTTTAAGTCATTAGAGACATTAAATAGCTATCGCAGTGAGTTACACGAAGCATTAAAAAATACATTTGGCGATATTACGTTTAACCATCGTTTTGAGCATTCAGTACCAACAACATTAAACTTTGCTGTAAACGATTTAACGTCAAAAGAAGTAATTGATTTGTTTGACGCGGCTGGCATTCGTGTTAGTGGCGGGTCTGCGTGTAGTACAGGTGCTGCGCAAAGCTTTGTACTTGATGCAATGGGCGCAAGTAAATGGCAAAGCGAAAATGCAATTAGGCTCTCGTTTGGCCCAGCTGCCACGCAGCAAGATATAACTTATGCTTGTGAGCGTATTCGTGCTTTAAAACAAATACTTCAAGCAAACTGTTTAATCGTATCTGACAGCACTACACCACAACAAGAAGTGTGCGCACTGGGGTTAACTCAATTTAGGCATCATGGCGCGTGTAGTTGGTTGTATGTGAGCGATGATAAACATGCAGTTATTATTGACCCCATTATAGAGCTTATCCCTCGGTTTGAAAAAATAGCGAATACGCAAAACTTAAAGGTAGCAGCTGTACTTAACACTCATAATCATCAAGAGCGAGAGTCTGCAACACAGCTATTAACCAGTGTATTAGCATCTAGGCTTGTGAATAGTGAGGTTGATGCACTTGGTTGGCCTATTGATCTGGCTAAAATCAATTTAGCATATGACGTGCTTGAAAAAGTAGCGACACCAGGACACAGCGAAGATAGCGTCAGTTATTTATTAAAAAATAGCGCGGGTGAAACGCAATACTGTTTTTGTGGCGATTTAATACTACCTGCGGGGCTTGGTAACACATCGCTCAAAGGGGGCGATGCTAAAGTAATGGCGCAGTCTATTTTAACATTAAGCATGCAGCTTACAGACCGCAGTATTATTTGCTCTGGGCATGACTATCAGCAGTGTTTTGCTATGAACTGGGCTGTTCAGCAAAAGCAAACGCCTTTATTAAAAGCTTTAAACAATGGCGAGATTACAATCGATAAGTTTGCAGTGCAAAAGCAGCAATACGATGTACAAAAACAAGTTAGTAACACTCAGTTGTGTGGTTATGTAAATGCGCTGCCAAAAATTGACACACAACAGCTAAGTTTTGACGATGCAAAAGTAATGCTTGGCACTGATAACACTTATTTAATTGATACACGAGAACCATATGAGCATGGCGCTACAAATGTAGCTCAGTTATTTAATACTCCCAACGTAAACACATTAAATATACCACTTAGCAGAATGGCTAATGCGGTATTTGAAGGGCAGCTTAGTAAAAACAATAGTTATATTTTATTGTGTCGAAGCGGAAACCGCTCAAAAATAGCGGCTAATAATTTAATGCAGCTAGGGTATAAAACCGTTTATAACTTAAATGGTGGCTTGGCACTGAGTAATTAACAGCAGCGGTTAATAATAAGTCGGCTTTAAGGCCGACTTTTTTATTTATGCATACTTATTAGATAAATATACAAACACTCGTTAAAAGTCATTAATATTTCGTTTTTTGGGTTTAAGCTATATCAGTGCCTTTAAAATTAAGGGATAATTAATTTATAAAATTTTTATGATACCGGTGTCAAAAGCTAAAAATTGCGTTATCATCTGCATCTAAAATTATAAAAACAGCACTTTTTTTGCATTTTTAGTTATGCTATCGACATTTAAATTTAGTATAAAAAACAGTGTTGAGAGTTTTGCTTTTATAAAAAGCATTTTTAAATCAATTGATTGAAAGAATTAGAGGGTACTTACATGTCTAACCGAACGCAATTAGCAAGTTGGCAAGCATTAGAGCAAGATGCTGCAAAGATGAAACAAACACATCTTAAGACGTTATTTGCACAAGATGACACACGTTTCTCTCAATTTTCGACTCAAATACCAGGCGTATTATTCGACTATTCAAAGCAGCTAATTGATAACAATGTTTTTGCCAACTTAATGTCACTTGCTAAAGAGTGTGATATTGCCTCATGGCGCGATAAAATGTTTAGCGGCGAAAAGATAAATATCACTGAAGGTCGTTCAGTGCTTCATACCGCATTACGTAATCGTGCGCATACACCGTTAGTGGTTGATGGCGAAAACGTGACACAAGCTGTAGATAATGAACTGGCAAAAATTAAAGTATTTGTTGGAAAAGTACGTAGCGGCGAGTGGTTAGGTTACACCGGTAAACCAGTAAAAGATGTGGTAAGTATCGGTGTTGGTGGCTCAAACTTGGGGCCGCAAATGGCAACCGAGGCACTGAAAGCGTTGGCTGATGACACGTTAAATGTGCATTACGTATCAAACGCAGATGGCGTACAAATTTCATCGGTATTAAAGGCAATTGACCCTGAAACAACATTGTTTGTTATTTCGTCAAAAACATTTACTACCTCAGAAACCATGACAAATGCTAAAACAGCCGTTGATTGGTTTTTACAAACAGCAAAAGATGACACTACTATTGCTAAGCACTTTGTTGCGGTAAGCACAAATTTAGAAAAAACAGCCGCTTTTGGTATCGCGGATGAAAACGTATTCACTATGTGGGATTGGGTTGGCGGTCGCTTTTCACTGTGGAGTGCGATAGGCTTACCCATTGCTTTATATTTAGGTTATGACGCGTTTGAAGCTATTTTAGAAGGTGCGTTTGAAGTAGATGAGCACTTTAAAGCAGCTCCTTTTGAACAAAATATACCACTTATTATGGCATTGCTTAGTGTTTGGAATACCAGCTTTTTAGGGTATACAGCACAAGCTATTTTACCTTACGACCAAGCGCTTCATATGTTGCCTGCGTATTTGCAACAAGGCGAAATGGAAAGTAATGGTAAGCATGTTAACTTTGCAGGCGAAACAGTACCATATATAACAGTGCCGATTATTTGGGGTATGACAGGCATTAACGGGCAGCACGCATTTTACCAATGCTTGCACCAAGGGAATGTAGTTGTACCTGCTGATTTTATTGCCTCAGTGAAACCACAAGTAAATGTGGATAAACACCACGATATTCTACTATCAAACTTTTTAGCGCAAACAGAAGCGATGATGAGTGGTGTAGATGCCAAACAAGTGACAGCAGATTTAAGCGCTAAGGGTAAATCGCAAGCAGAAATTGATGAACTATTAAATCATAAAATTCATAAGGGTAATCGCCCAACTACATCTATGCTGTTAGACACCGTAGATGCAAAAACAGTGGGTAGATTAATAGCCCTGTATGAACATAAAATCTTCTGCCAAGGCATAATTTTAGAAATTTGTTCGTTTGATCAATGGGGTGTTGAGTTAGGTAAAGGCCTAGCCTCTAAGATTGAAAGTGAACTGACTGATAATAGCGTTAAACATGCTCACGACAGTTCAACAAATGGATTAATGGCGTACTACAAGCAGCATCGTACGCAGTAACAATTTAGCTTATCGCAAGATAAGCAAACCGAGTACCTTTGAACGGGTAGCGCTGGAGTTCTTAGGGTCTGTATTTTTGTGAGAGGAGATACAGGACCCCTAAGGCTCATTTAATATCGCAAACTAAAACAATAAACATCCGTACAACACAACAATTCAGCAGGCTTTTATACAATCATGCTATATAAGCCATCTAATCTAGCAATAAATAGGCATACCCGCGTTTATTTTAATGCACCGGGTATCATAACGTAGAGAGTAACTATGCTTAATCCTTTTGATATTATAATTTTTGGGGGCGGTGGTGACCTTGCGTTACGCAAATTGCTACCTGCAATGTACAGAGCATATCAAGAAGGTAACTTACCTGAAGGCTCACGTATCCTACCAACAGTGCGCGAAGAAGCCAAACGTGCTGAATACGTAGAAACAGCGCACAAAGCACTACAAGAATTTTTAAGCAAAGGCGAGTTTAACGCTAAAGACTGGAAAGCATTTTCTACATTTTTAGTGCCAGTAGTCTGTAACGTAACTGAAGCAGACGATAATTGGGACGTGCTAAAAGGTATTTTAAATGAGCACGATAGTACTAAATCTCGCGTATTTTATTTATCACTACCACCGGCTGTGTACGGCACATGTTGTGAAATACTATCAACTAAAGGCTTAATTACACCGACGTCTCGTGTCGTTGTTGAAAAGCCAATTGGTTACTGCGGCGATTCAGCTGAAGCTATTAACGGTAAAATTGCAGAGTTTTTTGATGAAGAGCAAATTTTCCGTATAGATCACTATTTAGGTAAAGAAACGGTTCAAAATTTAATGGCATTACGCTTCTCAAACTCATTGTTTGAAAATATGTGGGATGCTAAATCTATTGATAATATTCAAATTAGTTTATCTGAAACTGTAGGCCTTGAAAGCCGTGCTGGCTTTTACGATAAAGCCGGTGCACTGCGTGACATGGTACAAAACCACTTGTTACAGCTACTTTGTTTAGTTGCAATGGAATCGCCAAATAAGCTTAACGCTAATAGTATTCGTAACGAAAAACTTAAAGTGTTAGAGGCTCTTCGTCCTTTACTAGATGACGATGTTGATAGCAATATTGTACGCGGCCAATACGTACCGGGTGATTTAAACGGTAAAATTGTACCGGGTTACTTAGAAGAGCTAAATGAAGGTTCAAGTAAAACAGAAACCTTTGTAGCTATTCGTGCTCACATTGATAACTGGCGTTGGGCTGGTGTTCCTTTTTACCTTCGTACAGGTAAACGCATGGCTAAGCGCTGTGCTGAGATTGTGGTTGAATACAAAAAAGTATCTCATAATATTTACGAAGGTAACGTAGGTAATATCGAGCCAAACCGCCTTGTTATTCGCTTGCAACCTGAAGAGACGATTCAATTAACGCTTATGTCTAAGCGCCTTGATAATCTTGAAATGCAACTAGAGCCGGTAACAATGAACATTGAGCTTTCGCAAGCTTACAGTAATGGTTTCCACTCAGATGCATACAAGCGTTTAATGCTTGATGCGGCTGCAAATAACCCTTCGTTATTTATTCATCGTGATGAAGTACGTCAAGCTTGGAAGTGGATTGATCCAATTATTGATCGCTGGCAGGACAAAGGTAAACCTGCACTTTACCGTGCTGGTAGTTGGGGCCCTGATGACGCTGATGAATTATTGGCTGAAAACAACCATGTATGGTTTAACACCGGCGATAAGGTATAAACATGGCAACACTCGTTGAAAAGTTTTTTGATAATAAAGACGCGCTAACAGCTGAGTTATCAGCAACACTTGAGCAATCATTACGTGATGGCATTAAAAATGACGGCCGTGCTGTATTAATGGTTTCTGGCGGTTCGTCGCCAGCACCAGCGTACAAGCATTTATCAACGCTTGATTTAGATTGGCAAAATGTTGATGTTGCCATGGTTGATGAGCGCTGGGTTGAGCCAAGCCACGAAAAAAGTAACGAAGCGTTTATTAATAGCACGTTACTTCAAAACTACGGCAGTGCAGCAAACTTCATTACAATGAAAAACGATGCAGCAACTGCAAAAGAGGGCACACAAGCATGTGAAGCCGCTTACAGTGCTTTAAAGGCGCCATACGATGTAACTATTTTAGGTATGGGCCCAGATGGTCATACTGCGTCTTTATTTCCAAATGCAGAGGGCTTAGAGCACGGTCTAACTACTGAGCAAACTGTATGCGCAATTAACGCAATACAAAGTGACGTAACCGGTAGTATTACCGAGCGTATGACTCTTACATTAAATGCAATTGCAAATTCTAAAGTGGTTAAGCTACTTATAAGCGGTGAAGAAAAACTCGCAGTTTATAAGCAAGCAAAAGCAGGGGGGGAGGTAAACGATATGCCTCTTCGTGCTATACTAAACCACCCAAGTATTAATATTGAGGTGTATTGGGCACCCTAATTTAAGTGCTTTAAATTACCAAGACAAGGCAGCTTATTTAGGCTGCCTTTTTATTTGCCTAAATTTAATACAGGGCAAAGCTTAATTCTACCGTTTAACTGTTAACCAATGTTAACAGCTTTACTGTTTGTGTTTAAAAAACACCCATTAAGTGCGTTGTTTTTAATCGTATTTTATAAGTGTTAGCTGTACGTTTTTTAGCAACGCACAGATTTAGCTATGTTTTATTTTTTCATGGCGGTTGTCATAAAAGTTTCCCTTCCTTTTTTACTTCAAAAGCATTAGCCTAAAGGCATTAACAATGAAACATATAAATTAAAATAACGGAGCAGTAACATGGCGGAGCAACAAGTACAGCCTTTACACAACGAAAAACATGCCAACACTAAAATTCAAAACGGCATCAACGTAGAATTTATGAAAACTCAACATTTAGTGCCAGTAGTTGCACATGAGTTTGCACGCGTAGCAAATGAGTTCCCAATGTCATTCGTTAAAAATAACGAAGCTGGCACTTACCAAGCAGTAGCTATGTTTGGCCTAGAGCCAGGCGAAAACCTTTTTGTAGAAGACGGTAAATGGACTGCAGCATTTGCACCAATGGCAACAACTCGTTACCCACTAGGTTTAGTTAAGCACCCAGACCAAGATCAATACGGTATTGTTATTGATGAAGCAAGCTCACTGGTTGGTGAAGAAGAAGGTAATGCCTTATTTGAAAATGGTGAAGAAACTGATTACCTAAAACGTCGTAAAGAAGCGCTAGTATCGTTTATTGAGTTTTCTCAAGTAACTGAAGCGTTCACTAAATTCCTTGCTGATAAAGAACTACTAATAGCACAAACGCTAACAGTAGATATTAAAGGCGAGAAAAAAGACATCAACGGTATTTACCTTATCGACGAGAAAAAGCTAAACGAGTTAAGCGATGCTGACTTCTTAGAGCTTCGTAAGCGCGGTTACCTAGCACCTATCTACTCTTTCTTAACGTCTACTCACCAAGTAGCACGTTTAGCGCGTTTAAAAGCTAAACAAGCTTAATTATAAATACGTTAAATTTTAAAAAGCGCCTTAGGGCGCTTTTTTTATGCCATTAAACGTACATTAGTTGAAATCTTCGTTGTAACCCTTCAGATTGTTTTAACACTTAATACAAAAAGAGATCACCATGAAAAAAACATTAGTATTATCAATTATTGCCAGTGCGTGTTTAACGCTAAGTAATAGTGCTTTGAGTGAGCAAGCGCCGTTTGCTATTGCGATTCATGGTGGCGCGGGAACAATTGAAAAAGCAAAATTTACGCACTCGCAAGAAAAAGCCTACAGAGCTAAATTAAGTGAAGCAGTTGAAGCCGGTTATGCGGTACTTGAAAAGGGCGGTGAGAGCTTAGATGCAATAACCACTGCGATACAAATACTCGAACAATCACCTTATTTTAATGCAGGGCGAGGTGCTGTTTATACTTACGATGGTAGCCATGAGTTAGATGCGTCAATAATGGATGGACGAAACCGTGAAGCGGGCGCTGTTGCGGGTATTAAGCACATAGAAAGTCCAATTAAGTTAGCGCGTTTGGTAATGGATAACTCAGTACATGTCATGCTTAGCGGTCAAGGTGCTGAAGAATTTGCTAAAGAGCAGGGCGTTGAGCTTATCGAAAATAATATATTTGATACTGAACATCGCTATGAGGCACTTTTAAAAGCTAAACAAAAACTAGATAAAGCCAAGGCAACTAGTAAAAATTACCAAGCGGTACATAAAACACTTCCTACTGAATATAAAATGGGCACAGTTGGCGCTGTTGCACTTGATAAACATGGTAATTTAGCTGCGGGTACATCTACGGGCGGCATGACAGCTAAACGCTTTGGCCGTATAGGTGATGCCCCCGTAATTGGTGCAGGTACATTCGCTGAAAACGAGTCGTGTGCAGTATCGGCAACGGGGCATGGGGAATACTTTATTCGATACAACGTAGCGAGTGATATCTGTGCGCGCGTTAAATACCAAAATAAAACCATTGCACAAGCAGGTGATGAAGTTATTAATCAAGTGCTTGCACCCATAGGTGCTACGGGCGGGGTGATCATTGTCGATGCGAAAGGCAATATTAGTTTGCCATTTAATACCTCAGGTATGTATCGCGCCAGTAAATCGAACACCCAAGCAACTTACGTGGGTATTTTTAACGACGAATAGCTTGTTAAGTCTATAGTTATGCGCTTTGTAGCATTAACCCAGCGCATTTAGTTTGATACAATTAACGCTCTTTTATTAATATTATAAGGTGTGCGGGTGGTAAACCTAGGTCAGTTGTTTGGCGAGCTAAAAACGTGCTTAAAAAAAGATCAATTTATTTTTAAAAAGCGCCTACACGGCGCAAAAAAAATAAGCGATGAAAACAAACAAGCCAATGCCATTGAAAAAATAGCGGCCGACATTACCCGTAGCCAAGAAAACCGCGAAAAGCGTCTTGCTGGTTTGCCTAAAGTGACTTACCCAGAGCAATTACCAGTAAGTCAGAAAAAGGATGTAATTAAAGACGCCATAGCAAACAACCAAGTTGTTATTATTGCTGGTGAAACCGGTTCAGGTAAAACAACACAAATACCCAAAATGTGTTTGGAGCTTGGCCGTGGAGTTGATGGCTTTATTGGTCATACCCAACCAAGGCGTTTAGCTGCACGAAGCGTTGCTAATCGAATTGCTGAGGAAATGAAATGCGAACTTGGCCAACAAGTTGGTTTTAAAATTCGTTTTAGCGATCAGGTTTCTAACAACACCTATGTAAAACTGATGACCGACGGTATTTTGCTTGCTGAAATACAACAAGACCGGTTTTTAAATCAATACGACACCATTATTATTGATGAAGCCCATGAGCGCAGTTTAAACATCGACTTTATTTTAGGGTATTTAAAAAACTTACTGCCAAAACGCCCTGATTTAAAAGTTATTATTACTTCTGCAACCATCGATCCTGAGCGCTTTTCAAAGCATTTTAATGATGCACCTATTATTGAAGTATCTGGTCGTACTTTCCCTGTTGATGTGCGTTACAATCCAATCTCTGATATTAAAAAAGATGAGATGGAAGCAGAGGGCGACCAGCTACAAGGTATTTTTGATGCGGTTGATGAGCTTTGCGCAGAAGGCCCCGGTGACATACTCATATTTTTAAACGGTGAGCGTGAAATACGTGATACTGCCGATGCGCTTAGTAAGCGTAATTTAAAACACACCGATGTTTTACCGCTTTATTCGCGTTTGTCTAACGCTGAACAAAACCGCATTTTTGCACCGCATTCACGTCGGCATATTATTTTAGCTACCAACGTTGCCGAAACCTCGTTAACCGTGCCGGGTATTCGTTATGTAATAGATCCAGGTACTGCGCGAATTAGCCGTTATAGCTACCGTACTAAAGTGCAGCGCTTACCTATTGAACCAGTTTCACAAGCGAGTGCAAATCAGCGTATGGGGCGTTGTGGACGTGTTGAGGCAGGTATTTGTATCCGTTTGTACTCTGAGGATGATTTTTTATCGCGCCCAGAGTTTACCGACCCTGAAATACTACGTACTAATCTAGCGTCTGTTATTTTGCAAATGTTAGCACTTGGTCTCGGTGATATGAGTGAGTTTCCGTTTGTTCAAGCACCCGATAGCCGTAATATCAACGATGGTTTAACGCTGCTTGAAGAGCTACAAGCCATAAAACCTGCAAAAAATCGTGATAAAACGAGTCTCACACAATCTGGTCGAGAGCTCAGCCGTTTACCCGTTGACCCTCGTTTAGCAAAAATGGTACTGACCGCGCATAAACTCGGTGCACTTCGCGAAGTAATAATTATTGTCGCGGCGTTATCTATTCAAGATCCTCGAGAACGCCCACAAGAAAAACGCGCTGCAGCAAATGAAAAACATGGCCGCTTTGACGATCCAGATTCTGACTTTATTGCATTTTTAAACCTGTGGAATTACTTAGAAGAACAGCAAAGCGAGCTGACCAATAGTCAATTTAGAAAGTTATGCCAAAAAGACTTTTTAGCCTATATGCGTCTTCGTGAGTGGCAAGACATTGTTTATCAAATTAGCACTGTATGTAATGAAATGGGCATGAAAGCCACCAGCCAAGCGGCTGATGGCGAGTTAGTGCACAAAGCGTTATTAAGCGGCATGCTAAGTCATATTGGTTTTAAAGACGAAAAACAAATTTACAAAGGTGCACGTAATAGTCAGTTCCATATTTTTCCGGGCTCAGGTTTATTTAAAAAAAGCCCTAAATGGATGATGTCGGCGGAGCTGGTAGAAACCAGTAAATTATACGCACGTATTAATGCAAAAATAGACATTACTTGGGTAGAGCCACTCGCTCAGCACTTAGTTAAACGTAGCTATTCAGAGCCACATTGGGAGAAAAAGCCAGGTGCGGTTATCGCATTTGAGCAGCAAACTCTTTATGGTTTATTAGTTGTTAATAAACGCCGCTGTGTTTATACCAATATAGATCCAAAAGTGAGCCGTGAGCTATTTATACGCACTGCACTTGTTGAGCAAGAGCTGGGTTTAAATGAGCAGTTTTTAGCATTTAATCGTGAGCTGATAGAAGACATACAAGTGCTTGAGCATAAATCTCGACGCCGTGATATTTTAGTTGATGAGCAAACCCTTTATGAGTTTTACGATAAAAAAATACCGAAAGAAATTAATAACCGTGCGGCATTTTTAAAGTGGTATAAAACTCAAAAACAGCAAAATAAACACTACTTACACATGAGCCGTGAAGAGCTTATGCAGCACGGCGCAAGTAATATTACTGAGTTTGACTACCCAGATACGTGGCAACAAGACAACATTATTTTACCGCTTACTTATCATTTTGATCCGGGCCAAGCCGTTGATGGTGTTGCAGTACAAATACCTGTTGCGCTATTAAACCAGGTACAAGAGAGTGGTTTTGATTGGCATATACCCGCGTTTAGACACGAATTAATTAGCGGTCTAATTAAATCGCTTCCTAAATCGCTGCGTCGTAATTTTGTACCTGCACCTAATTATGCTGATGCAGTACTCGCGGCAATTGAGCCACTACAAGGCAGCCTAATAGAGGCGCTTACTACACGATTACTCAGAATGACGGGCGTAAGAGTAGATGCTGATGCGTGGGACGTAAGCGCACTTGCTGCGCACTTACGACTACAATTTGAGGTGCGTGATGAGCACAATAAGCTGCTTGCGCGTGGCCTTGATTTAGCTAAGCTAAAAGCACAGCTGCAAGGTAAAGTAACCGATACGCTATCAAAAGTAGCCGAAAAAGGTATTGAGAAAACAGACTTAACACAATGGGATTTTGGCAAGTTACCCGCCTCGTATGTTAAAAAACAAGGCCAATATGAAATTAAAGCATACCCTGCGCTGGTGGATAAAAAATCAGCGGCTGCAGTTGAGTTATTCGACAGTGAAGTAAAAGCGCAGCAGGCCCATCAAAAAGGCCTGCGCCGGTTAGTTTTATTAAACGTGCCTTCGCCAATTAAGTATTTACAACAAAACTTACCCAATAAAGCCAAACTTGGTTTGTACTTTAATCCATTTGGAAAAATTGCAGATTTAATAGATGACTGTATTGCCGCAGGGGTTGATAGCTTGCTTGTTAAGCATGGTGATATACGTGACGAGCACGCATTTGAAGCGGTAAAAGAGCAAATACGTGGCGAGCTCGGTGATGCTGTCGTATTAATTGCCACACAGGTTGAGCAAGTACTGAGCATCGCACATAGCCTTCATAAAAAAATGAAAGGTCGCGTCGATTTAACCATGATTACTGCACATGGTGATATTAAATCTCAGCTTGAGTCGCTTATTTTTAAAGGATTTGTAAGTGTTCATGGCGCAGATAAAATAACAGACTTGATTCGGTATTTAAAAGCGATTCAAAAGCGCTTAGAAAAACTTCCGGTAGATCCGAACAGAGATCGCTTATGTGTTTTAGAACTAGAAAAAGTAGCGCAAGAATACAAAAAACTAGTAAATAAAACACCTAAAGGATTGCCAATACCTGATGAGGTGACAGCTATCTTTTGGATGCAGCAAGAGTTACGGGTCTCGTTGTTTGCACAAACGCTAGGTACGCCTTACCCAATATCTGCAAAGCGGATTATAAATGCGATAAAAGAGATAGAATAAAACTTGCATTTTCTATTAAGCTTAGTACCTTAATAGAGGGATTTATTTTTGTTTTGAGAAGGAAGCGACATAGTTATGTCCTCATTGGTTGAACATAAAACAAAGCGGTTATTAGTGGTAGATGACGAGTATTTCAATTATGAAATGCTTAAAACAGCACTGACTTCGAAATTTGATGTAAGCTATGCAGATTCAGGGCAAAGCTGTCTTTCATCAGCTATTGCTAACCCGCCAGATATAATTTTGCTAGATGTATGTATGCCAGGTCTTGATGGCTATGATACGTGTCGAATGCTTAAACACACCCCTGAGACAAAAAATATTCCTGTTGTTATGGTATCGGGCCTTGAGTCCCAATCTGAAAAACAAGCGGGCTTTAATGCTGGTTGCGACGCGTATGTTGTAAAGCCGTTTTCTATGGGTGCTTTATTAGAAGAAATTAACACGGTTGTTTAGAGGATACTTATGTTTACTGACGATAAGCGAGATTTTAGACGTATGCAGGTAAATACGCCTGCAAGCTTGACTACTATTGAGCCAATAGCAGGGTTGAAATATACCGCAGAGTGCGTAGATTTGAGTGCTACTGGGCTATCACTACATTTGGATGATTTACTTGAGCTTGATACTTTACTGCAGGTAAATATTGAATCTACACACCCCAGTATTGCTTCGCTTAATGCTACCGCTAAGGTTATTCGTGCGAGTAAAGAAGAGGACGGCACGATTACAGCTGGATTAAAGTTTATACAATTTAATTAGTTAATCGACATACTCAATAAGCATTTAAAGTTGAGACATTAGTGGATTTGGATAACCCAATAATGTCTCTTTCGAAAATACGACTAGTAAACCTTACAAATTAAGCCTTTTAAGTAAAAGCCTTCAGGGTAGCTACCAGCAATAGGGTGGTCGGCTGCTTGATTTAATCGCTCCATGATTAATAGCTCCTTTCCTGCATCAAGTGCTGCATCAGCCACTACTTTTTGAAACAAATTCTGCTCCATTAAGCCCGAGCACGAGAACGTTAATAACGTGCCGCCCGGTTTTAATATTTGCATAGCAATCATGTTTATATCTTTATAACCACGGCACGCACCGGTTAGCTGCGCTTTGTTGTCTGCAAATTTTGGCGGATCCATCACAATAGTATCAAACTGCTTGCCTTCATCGCGGTATTGGCGCAATAGCTTAAATACATCTTGTTTCACAAAGTCGACTTTATTTAAGTCTAAATTGTTGTGCTCTACGTTACGCTTTGCAGTATCAAGCGCTGGCTGAGATACATCAACATTTGTAACGTGAGTACAGCCACCACGAAGCGCGTATAACGAAAATGTACCAGTGTAGCTAAAACAGTTAAGCACGGTTTTATCTTTTGAAAAACGCTCAAGAGCAGCGCGGCTGTCGCGTTGATCTAAATAAAAACCGGTTTTATGGCCTTCGATAATATCAACTTCAAGTTTTAAACCATTTTCTTCAATAAGGACAGGCTCTTTAGGCTCGTTGCCCCACAGTACGCCTTTAATTGGTTCAAGGCCCTCTTTAGTACGTACATCTACATCTGAGCGCTCATAAATGCTAGCGCCTGGGAAAATAGCCATAAGCGCGCCGACTATTTCACCTTTGTGACGCTCAGCGCCTGCGCTAAGTAATTGGCATACCAATACGTTATCAAACTTATCTATGGTCACACCTGGTAAATAGTCAGACTCTGCGGCACACAACCTAAAGCCTGTTAAGCCGCCTTCAGAAATAACGTGTTCACGTGCATCAAGAGCTCTTCGTAAACGGCGTTCGAAAAAGTGTTGGTCTATTACTTCTTTTTCGTCAAAGCTCCATACTCGTGCTCTTATTTGAGAATGTGGGCTATAAGCAGCAGTGGCTAAAAACTTACCTTCACTATCGTGAATAGTAACTGTGTCGCCTAGACCCGGTTTACCTTTAATTTTTTTGATAGCTTTTGAAAATAACCACGGGTGCTTTCTTTTTAATGATTTTTCGCGACCAGCTTGTAGGTAAACGGCAGATGACATAGGGCTTCTCAGTAGTAATAAATAAGCGCTGTATTTTAGTCAAGCAGGGCGCAACATACAATGAATGTTTTGCATGGCGGGTATAAAGCACGGTAAAGTACGGATAAATCAGATATTAATTAGTTTTTGGAATGGTAACGTGCCCGATGTAGCTTTAAGCCCCGATTTAGAAATACTTAATTCAAAATGTAGGACGTTTATAACATCATTAGTTCATGCTGATGTTGCCCACGATATTACACATATTGAACGGGTTGTACGCGTTGCTGTACAACTATGTAAGGCTGAGCAGGCAAATATGCATGTTGTGCTACCTGCAGCGTGGATGCACGATTGCGTGGCAGTTGCTAAGAATCACCCTGATCGCGCAAAAGCCTCTACGATGGCTGCCGATAAGGCGATTGAGTTTTTAAAATCAATTAATTATGACGAGTCGCTGTTTGATGATATTCACCATGCGATTGCAGCGCATAGTTTTAGTGCCAACATTGCAATTAAAACCATAGAAGCGCAAATAGTACAAGATGCCGACAGAATGGATGCACTTGGTGCTATTGGCGTTAGTCGATGTATGAAAGTAGGGGGCTCAATAAGTCGTTTATTGTATAACCCTGATGACCCGTTTTGCCTTAACCGCGAGCCAGATGATAAAACCTATACACTAGATCACTTTTATATAAAGTTGCTACATATTGCTACAAGTATGAATACGCCTTCGGCTAAAGCAGAGGCGCAAAGACGCACGGATTACATGCATGCTTTTTTAGAGCAGCTTAAATCTGAGATAGGGCAATAATATGAGCGCCCCTTTATTATCTGGCATAGATCACTGTCACTTAAATGTTGATTGTATAAAGGATGCGCTTGATTGGTACCAGAATGTGCTTGGCTTTAAAGTTGTAGAGGAACTCGCTTTTTGGAATGAAAATGGCAAGGGCCCGTTAACACTTGAAGATCATAATAAAACAACCCGATTAGCATTATTTGAAGGTGACGGGCGTAGTAAAGGGATTGCGTTTGCAGCTACGGGTGAGCAATTTGTAATGTGGTTACAGCATTTGGAGCAATTAAAGATAAAAACGGTATTAGCTGACCACGGTGTTACTTTTTCGATGTATTTTAAAGACGACAGTAGTAATAGTCATGAGATTACCTCTCATGACTATAAGTATATCAAGCGTATTTATAAAAATGTTGAGTTAGGCTCTCATACTGCTAAGGCTAATTAAACTAACTCTTGGTTTGCCTCTTTAATGGCAATAATATCATCGAGCTTTTCAATAAATAAATTGATCAAATTAGGATCGAAGTGACTGCCTGCTTGGGACTTCAAATGCTCAACAGTTTCTTCTACGCTCCATGCTTCTTTATAGGGGCGCTTTGATGTAAGGGCGTCAAATACATCTGCAATCGCTACAATACGCCCTTCAACTGATATTTCCTCACCCTTTATCCCATTTGGGTAACCTGTTCCATCCCATTTTTCGTGATGCTCCATAGCAAGGGTATGTGCAAGTTGTAAAAGGGGTGATGACGAATTGGCTAGAATTTGCGCACCTATTACAGCATGCTGTTTCATGTGCTCAAACTCATCGCTTGTTAAACGCCCAGGCTTTAATAAAATAGCATCGGGTATGCCAATTTTACCTACATCATGCATAGGGGCTGCTTGGCGTAACAGTTCGGCCTCAGACTCGTCCATACCTAGTGCTAAAGCAAGTACTTTGCTGTACTGGCTCATGCGGGCGATATGCTCGCCAGTGTCAGTGTCTTTGTATTCTGCAGCTCTGCCAAGACGATGTACTAAATCAACGTGGGCTTGCTTAAGTTGCTCAGCTTGAACTAACGATAAATGTGTTTTTACACGTGCTCTAACTATTGCAGGGCTAATAGGTTTAGTTATGTAATCTACAGCACCCAGTTCAAAGCCTTTAAACTCATCGCTTTCGTCACCAAGTGCAGTTACAAAAATAATTGGGATATGCGATGTTTTTGGATTGGCTTTAACTTTTTGGCATACTTCAAAGCCGTTCATATCTGGCATCATAATATCGAGTAATATTAACTTAGGAAGCTCTTTTTCAAGTAAAGCAAGTGCAGCATTGCCAGATTTAGCAAACGACATTCTGTACTGATTACCTAACACTTCACGCATTACTTTAAGATTTGCAGGCTCATCATCAACAATTAATATACGAGGCCTATCTGTGGAAAAATCCATTAATTAAATACTCATTCTTATGTTAGGTTTTTAAGTAAATGTTCAAGCTTTGTCTGTGCACTATCAAAATCAAACTCGTCAAATGCATCAACGATTTCGTTAACTTCACCTTGCAAGTTTGCTGATACGTTACGTTGTAGTTTGGCCAGCAGATCATCATTTAGTTCAGCGTTTTGGGCGTCTTGACTCAATGCTTTGCATAAGGCTTCTACTTCAGCAGTACTGAGTACGTTATCGTCTGAGCTATTTTTAACTGACTCTGGCTCAGCACATTCGTTACTAGCTAATAGCTTGGTAATCGTAGTGAGTTCATTTTTAATTGCATCTAATGTACTTATTAGCTCTTGTTGAGGTGGTTGTTGCTCTAATGTAGCTAATAATTTCATCAACGTTGTTAAGCCTAAATTACCAGCAACACCTTTTAGTGTGTGCACTAGACTGTGTACATCTTTTATATCAGACAGCTTTTCAGTGAATAAAATTTCAAAACGTTGATTACTGTCGTTAATAAATTTAGTAATTTCCGTCAGTTGTTTGCATTTTGATCCCCAAAGCATCAAGCCTTTGTCAAAATCAATGTGCTGCGCTTGAGGGTCAATTTGAGTGATTGCTACCTCCTTAGCAACCCCTAAGCCTAGTACTTGCGCTATTTCTTGATTTAGCTGGTTTATGTCAACTGGCTTATTGGCAAAGCCATTCATTCCAGCTTTTTTAGCCGTTAATTTATCTTGTTGTAACACACTGGCTGTAAGCGCAATGATTGGGGTGTATTTTAACTGTCTTTGATTTTCAATTGTTCTGATTTTTTGTGTTGCTTGTATGCCGTCACACTCAGGCATGTGTATATCCATTAATATGACATCAAAATCTTGCTGCTCGAATACTTTAACTGCTTCAAGGCCATTAGATGCTTTGGTAATAAGATGTTGATCGCGTGACAGTAATATTGAAAGCAACTCGGTATTTTGTTCTATATCGTCTACTACAAGTATCCTGAGTGCAGGTAGTTGCGTATGAAGGCCATCAAAAAAGTCTATTTTAGTTTCATCACCTATGCTTAACGGTAGTGAAAAATAAAAACAAGTGCCTTTACCAAGCTCACTAAATAGGTCGATATTTCCACCCATAAGCTCGACTAGTTGTTTACTTATTGTTGTACCAAGGCCTGTACCACCAAATCTTCTTGTTGTAGTTCCGTCTGCTTGTTCGAAAGGTTGAAATACAGCTTTGACACGGTCTTTAGCAATACCAATACCTGTGTCTTGAACTTCAAAAAATAAGTGCTGGTTTTGTGTTGTACCCACAGTGACAGTAACAGAACCTTTTTCTGTAAATTTAATTGCGTTGCCAATTAAATTAGTAAGCACCTGCCTTAAACGATCTGGGTCGCCATAATAGGTGCTGCTTACCGACTCTTTTATTTTTAGCGTTAGATTTAAATCTTTCTTTTTAGCCTCAAGCCAAAAGGTAGAAATAATGCTGTCTATGACAGGTTTTAAGCTAAAATGAACAGGCTCTATAGTTAGTTTGCCGCGCTCTAGTTTAGCGGAGTCTAAAATTTCATTTAATAGCCTAAGTAATGAGCGTGCGGCCTTATTTACTGTTACCAGATGCTTTTGCTGCTCTTGATTAAGCGGCGTATCCATTAATAAATCACTAAAGCCTATAATTGAGTTCATCGGCGTTCTAATTTCATGACTCATATTAGCCATAAAGGACTGTTTAGCGTGGGCGGCTTCTTCTGCCTTAAATTTAGCTTGCTCTAAGTTTTCTTCGTATTCTTTGCGCTCAGTTATATCAACTATGACACCATCAATCCATTTAGGGTTACCTTGAGAATCAAAATCAATACTCCCTTTATCTAATAACCATAAAATTTTGCCATTTCTGTGTCTAATTCGATATTCAATAGAATACTGAGACTTTGTTTCAACAGCTTTAGTGACTTCATCAACGATATTTTTTTGATCTGCTTTTAAGACCAAATCATTGAATTCGATACAATGCTCTATAAACTCATTGGGGTTATAACCTGTAAGCTCACTTATATTTGGACTAATAAATAACATCGTCCAGTTGTCATCAAACCTGCACCTAAATGCCACCCCCGGCATATTATCGATAAGAGAGCGGTACTTTTGCTCTTTCTCTTCTAAACTTTTTTGTAAAGCACGCTGCTCTGTCAAATCGGTAATAAAACCAACGTATAAAGGGTTATAGCCTGGCTGATTTACTTCACCTATACCTAAGCGAATAGGAAATACTTGTCCGTCCATGTGCTTAGCATATACATCACGGTTTATGCCTATTACTTTACCTAAATCTATATTCTGAGCGTTTAGAAGGTGATTATCGTGGTGCTTAGCGATGTTGTCGTCCATGAGTATTTTAACGTTTTTGCCTTGAACTTGGTGTTCTTGCCAGCCAAAAATTTTACTTGCAGCTTCATTAAAGCTTAAAATAATGCCAGTATGATCAATGGTAACAATCCCATCTATAGCGGTGCCTAAAATAGCGTTTAAACGAGATTCGTTTGCTGATTTATCTTCAAGTAGCATACGGTAGCGAACCATACCATTTATTACACCAACTACGCTCGTGATTGCTATAGTTGCAGTCGCGACTGCGATGGCGATAAAGGTTAGCCCTGCGGTTGCGTTAACATCATCGTAAATTAGAGGTGATGTAGCTACAAAACGTGTAGCGGCCATTCCCATATAGTGCATACAAGCAACGGCACTTCCTAAAATAATAGCGCTAATTAAGTTATTTTGAAGAGGTGATAAAAAAGGTAAAAAACGCTCCAGATTAAAGCGGCTATACAGAGCTATAAAGGAAAGGGCAACAGCAATAATAATCGATAAACCAAACATTAATGGGTCATATCTAAGTAAAGGCGCAAGATCCATTGCAGCCATACCGCTGTAATGCATAGTGCCAATACCAGCTCCTAGTAATACAGAAGAAATCGATAATACTTTTAAGTTACCTCTACTATTAACAAGCATCGATACAGCATACTGACACGCTACAAATGCTGGGATAAAAGACAGTAATGTAATTATTGGGTCATAATCAATATTAGTACACAGAGAAAAGGCGAGCATGCCAATAAAATGCATGCTCCAAATGCCCACAGAAAAAACAGTAGCAGCGGTCACATTAGCTAAACGCTGGTAGCTAGGAAATTGAGCTTCTTTTGCTAAGTCTATAAGCCGAGTGGTAAAAAAGGCTGCAAAAATAGCAACTAGCAACGACATTAAAACTAATAGAGGATCGTAAACGCCATTAACGATTAAGCTAGGATCTTGGTCTGTGATAAAAAAAGCTGATAGCATAATGGCTCAAAATATAATCTTTATTTATTAAGTTTAATCTAATTAATTAATAAATAAATGGTTAATTCAATGAACTGGTTAAAATAACGAATTTATTACCTTTCGTTTTCCTTTATTATCAGCGGTTAGTTTTTTAGTCGGTGTTTTTTATTATACAGTACCTATAATAGGACTGAATTAAACTTATTGAGCTATATTTAAGTTTTTACTGTACAACCGAAGTAAATTAATGAATTGGATTAATTAAGAAAGGGTATACTTTATTTAGTTTTATTAATTGTTGGTGAGTATTCTCGTCGCAATACTATTAATGAGTATGAAAGTGTTTGAATATCAGTTAAAGAAAAGTACAAAACGTAAAACGGTTGCTATCAAAGTGCATGATAAAAAAGTGACGGTATATGCTCCTCACTTTGTAAGCAATAAACACATCGATATATGGCTTTTTGATAAGCAGGCATGGGTCAGTGCGCAATTAACTAAGCAGCTTAATATAACTGACAGCAGGCAGAAACCACTTAAAGACAAACAAGTTTTAATATTTAATAACGTTGTAAATTTATCGTTCAAGGAAAGTGTTAAGTCTGAAGTAATAAACTCTAACGATAGTTTGCTTATTACACACTCTTCGCGTGTCAAAAATACTTTGCAAAAACACCAACAACTTCTTGAAGAATGTCTAAAAGAGCAGCTAACTGCATATATAGAAATGCGTTTAGCGTATTTTTGTCAGCAAATGGACGAAGAATTACCTACAAGTCTGAAAATAGCTATTTATAAGCGAAAATGGGGGAGTTGTAATAGCAAACGTGAGCTCACATTTAATTTGCATCTAATTGGAGCGCCTTATCATGTTATTGATTATGTGATTGTCCACGAGTTAGCGCATTTACGCCACCTAAACCACAGTACCGCTTTTTGGCAACATGTTGAGCGTTTCTTCCCAGATTATAAAGCATCATCAATATGGCTAAAGAAAAACAGTGTGAGTTTGCAATGGGTATATTGAAGTTAATCTGAATATAGGAATATAGGAATATAGGAATATAGGAATATAGGAATATAGGA
>NZ_JAGJEI010000021.1 GCF_018100985.1 Pseudoalteromonas sp. MMG007
ACAGATTTTTACGCAAGCGTTTTATCGATAAAACTTCAAATAAAACACTGTTCGTTGAGTATTTGAGCTAAACACAATAAAAAAACAACATAACCAGCACTTTATTAACATTTTATACCTTTTAAAATTGTTTGTTATAGCTTGCTCTATCAAATAATAATGTCTTTGATCTGCTATTAAGCCATATATCTAAAAGCTATAGTTAAAACCAGCGTAATAACGACGACCTGAGTAGCTAGTATTGAGTAATCGTGCATCGGTGTCATTTCCTAAACGCGTTACTGATTCAGATTTAGTTAAATTAATAACCGCTGCAGTAAAGCTAAGCCCATCGTATAAATTTACGGATGCATTTACATCGAGTTGTTCGTAAGGGTCTTGGTATACATTTAACCCGCTATTTAAACCGAGTACTGTTTCTCCTCGCTTATTATAAGAAGCACGTACATTAAAATAATCAGCTTCGTAATAAACAGATGTATTGTACTGATATTTAGCGCTGCCAATTAGTGGCGATTGACCGAACGCTTCGCCATTTATAGTAACGTCTGCTTTATTAGTTTTGTTATAGGTATAGTTTGCGTAAAACCCGAAGCCATTATCAAATGCATGCTGAATAAATACTTCCACGCCTTTTGATACTGCATCGGTGCCATTACCCACAGTGCTGTAGGGTGAAATAGTAATAGTACCACTATCTACTATGTTGGTTTTTCCTGCAAAGCTTTGCTGTGCATTTATTACAAGCGGTACGACAAAGTTATCGACCTTTTTGTAAAATAGTGCCAAACCTACTGCTGAGCCTTCGCTGTAATAATACTCAATAGATAAATCGCTCTGTACTGACTCAAACGGTTTTAAGTTTTTATTACCACCGCTGCCACTAAAACCAGGAAGCTCGTTAAATGCAGATCTATCATTTGCCCATTCATCCGATACAAATGTAATACGCTGCTGCGCACCTAAATCGCCGTAATCAGGACGCGACATTCCTTTTGCAATTGCTCCACGAACAACCAAATCATCGGTAGCATCCCACGCAATATTAAAGCTTGGCAAAATTTGAGTGTCTTTATTTTGCTGAGTGACTAATTGATAGTCTTCTACAAAGCGAGCGTCACCTGTTACTGGCTCCCCTGTTTCATCATTTGTATGATCTAATTGATAGGTATACAGGTCGGTTGATGAAGTAAATGTTTTAGTTTGTACTATGCGTACGCCCAAATTACCTCTTACTTCACTAAACTCAAAATCACCTTGAATATAAAAAGCAGATATTTTTTCTTCTATATCGTAAACAAAGTTATCTTCAATTCGCGTATATGGGTTGTAGTTAGCTGTCACTAAATCACGATACTTGTCCCAGTCAACACTTGGCATTTGGTTTATGCCAAACCCACCTATGATATTTGTTTGATTAGTAAATACATCTTGTGCCAGCGGCATCCCACCATTCCATTGATAACTATCGAACTGCGTTATTCCTTGCTCACTCGCTTCACCTGCAGCAATATCAAAATTAGGATCTAAAAAAAAAGTATTACCTGTTTCTCTATGAAGCGTCGCATGGCGATATTTAGCGCCTGTTCTAATGGTTTTTAAAAAGCCCCAGTCAACATAAAAATCGACATCTGCTTGATAGTAGTCTTCTTCAAGCTCACTGCGTACAAAGCTTGAGTTTGATGAACCCGCATCACGCCCACCACCAATACCATTTTGTAAGTTAGCGAGTGTGTTTGGATCAATATTAAGTGATACGTTATCTTGCTCTAGTGACCAACCAGCTGTTTGAGCTGCGTTTTGTATAGTCGCTGCGCTTTCGCCCGCGTTAGAACTTTTATACGCCGCTTCCCAGCTTTCCTTAGGGCCACCCTCTGATTGTGTGTTACCAATTACAAAGCGTGCTTTGAAGTTATCACCCTCGTAAGTTAAATTAAAATCAAACGTTTCTGAAGTTGACTCTTCTCGCACATAGCTTCCGCGCATCCACGGAAACTGCATATCATTTTCGACGCCGCTTGCCATAGCATCGTACTGCATACCTGTTGCAATAGTGCCTGTTTCGTCGAGATTAACCGCCGTTAAAAAGTCTGGGTTGAGTGACCATTCAGGTATATCAATTACAGACTCAGTTCGGTCTTGCCCGAGTGTAAAACCAAAATAATTAAAACCTAGCTCTAAGCGATTTGTTGGCCGCCACTGCGTACTAAATTGAACCCCTTCGCGCTCACGTTTTTCGTTCAGTACTGAGCCACGCACTACTTGCGGAAACCACACCCCATCGTAACTATTACCACTTGCATCATTTATCGTATCCCAGCCATTGTTGTTATCAACTGCGTTACCAGTAATATCAGTAGGTTGGCCGTCACCAGTATAGCGCCATACATTTGCATCGGTACCACCTGAGAGCGTTCTATTTGTTCGCTCTTGATAGGTATAACCCACTAAAATGCCAAAATTTTCATCATTGTTTTTCCACGAATACAACCCAGTAAATTGCGGTTCATACTCTTTGGAAACATCGGCGTAAGTGCTTTCTACATTAAATACACCTGAGTTCGCCTCCATACTCAATGGCTTTCGGCTATGCATTAATACAGTACCGCCAACACCACCTTCGTCTAATCGTGCTTCTGGCGATTTAAATACTTCAACGCTTTCAATCATAGAAGAAGGTAGTAATGTGTAATCAAAAGAACGCGAAGGCTCGCCCGGCGAAGACGCAATAAAATTACCATTGAGCTGAGTAAACGTAAGCTCAGACGATAAACCACGAATACTCACCGACGCACCTTCCCCGCCATCACGTTCAATAACGACACCTGGTACACGTTGTAATGAGTCAGCCACATTTTTATCAGGGAACTTACCAATATCCTCAGCAGTAATTGCATCTACTACAGATCCCGACATACGCTTAACATCTAAATTTTCGGCCATGCTGGAACGTATTCCGCGTACTTCTATTACTTCTATCTCTTTTTTATTTATTGCATTTAAAGCTTCTTGATCTGCATAGGCGTAACCTGAACCAAGCGCTGAAAGTGCAGATAAATAAAGTGATGATTTAGAAAGTTTTGAAAAAGGGAGTGAAAAATGGCGTGTTAATAACATGAGAGAGGCTGTTCCATTTAAACTTGCTTTGCACAAGCTAAAGCAAATAGTTAATCCTTTTACGTAATTATGTTACGTAATGGCAAATTTGCGCCAATTTTACACAGCCAAACTTAATCGTTTGTTAACGCAAATAAAAAATAGATTATTAAACAGCCATTACTGTTAATTATTTTAAAGATATACTTTTAATAACTTCACTAAGCTTTAAAAGGGTTGGTTTTCCTCCTAAATAATTTGTATCAATATGATAGCTATTGCCAATCCAAAATGGCGTTTTAGTTGAATTATGCCCATGAATAGAAAAATCAACGCCATCACTGCTTATTATTTTATCGTGCTTAACTACATCACGATCCCACAGTAACGACTCTACAACCGTTGACTTATCATCGGGGTAATTATTCCAATCCCATATTTTAGGAAATGTGTGAGATAAACCAATTTTGTAACCACGATAATCGAGTATTATCGAAAGCGGCTTACTTAAAAGCGCATTACACATAACTTTAAGCTTTTCACTTGAAATTGACTTGTGCCAATTACCACCATTTGCTGTCCATAATTTATATGCAGCTTTATCGTTACTCGATAACGACTCAAGCATTAAATGCTCATGATTACCTAAAACCATAAATGCATTAATGGCCTGAAGGTAAGAGAATAAATCCGGGGTTTGCTCACCTCGATCAACAAAATCGCCTAAGCAAAATAAAAAATCTATTTGCGGGTCAAAATTTACTTTATTAAGTTCATGCTTTAAGGCGGGTAAGTCACCATCAAGATCGCCTACAACAAATACGCGACAATCATTATCTAGCGACATTACGTGTTTAGAGGGTGCACTTTGGATAGCGTTAGTACCTATTTTCAAAATAGACTCCTATAAATCTAACCCTATATCTAGATTAAACGTTGAGTTTATAAAGTACTAAAGTAACACACTATAATTAACATTTAATGAAGCTAAAATAATATTGGCCTCTCGGGGTTGAAGTATGTTCAAGTTATAAGCAACCTTAGAGGAAACTATATTTGTACTATATTGTGATCAGTTGAAAGGTTTATTAACGCTAACTAGTTAACCTGACATACTTTTGAGCTAGTTCATCGAGGTTTTCACGATTATTAGGATCGGGCTTTATACAATTAATTGGGCATACAATAACGCACGTAGGATTATCATAATGCCCTACACATTCTGTGCACTTTGCAGAGTCTATTTGATAAATTTTAGGCCCCATATAAATGGCCGTATTCGGGCACTCGGCAACACAAATATCGCAGTTAATGCATTTATTATTTATAAGTAAAGCCACTTTTTACCCTTTTTCAATTAAAATCATTATAAGACAAAAAGATGAGAAAAATTACAGCTGTGTTGAGGCTAATTTACACTCAACATTAGCTTAGTAAAAAGCCACAATTTTTAATTTTTTGGTGTGAGATACAGCCGCGAATTATGCCTGTTTTCTCTGTTGCTTTGTTGATCTCAATCAATAAAAATCGCCTTAAGGCCTCTATTTGTGAAGGTAATAGCAAAGCTAATAAATTTTTATCTAAATCGTCCTGTGGTCGCGCTTACCTATAGCTATATACCGCTGTCTTTGCTTGCAAACCCTACAAAGTGCTTTTACTACGTGGTGCAGATTGATTTCTTCTAAGAGCAGGGGTATCAAAAATATCTTATGCTTTTCGCTCAGTGGCGACCACTTTAGAACGTGACTTATTTTTAGTCTCATTCAATATTAATGCTTAGCCAGTAAATTAATTTGTGCAATTGCGCATTCCATTTTAATTCGTGCTGAGCTATTAGCTGAATGGACGGCTATTATCGGTGGTACAAAGCCATCAATAAACACTGCCCGCTCAATCCAAAGTAAAACGTCATAGCCAGTGCCTTTATTATCATTTCCTAAATCATGATCAAGGCTGAGCTGTTTTACTTTGCCGCTCTGCAAAAGTGCAACCACTTCATCAGGCCAATAGGCTCGTAACCAACCGGCTGGTGTTTCTCTTTCATCATCTAAATATATATTCATAGGTTTATCTCACTGAAAAATTTATTCAGACTCTGAAAACAATAACTAACAACCCTTTAAGCTATATAATAATAGTTATTTTCCAGATGGTGCTGGAGCTTGATTACGTATAAACGCTGGTATGTCAAAAATATCAGAAGTTTGAGGTTTAGCCCTTGCAGCTGGCGATTGTTCGACTTCGCTACTAGGCGCATTATTGAAAGGTTCAACAATCATCTTAGCGCTTGCATCGGTTGCGATGATCAACAGCTCATAGTTAGTCGCTAGGCTTTCTATTTTTGATACACCACAAATAACTAACGCATTAGGGCTTACCTGCTGACGTACTGTATCGGTAATCAGGTTATAACTACCTAGTGAAATTTCATCTTTGCAATTTACTTGTATTATCACACCTGTACTTGATGACATATCAACTTGATTAACCAGCGGATTGTTAAGTGCACTATCAAGCGCAGTAGTAAGCTCGCTTTCTTCATCGCATTTACCAACACCTAGTACAGCATCTCCCTGGCAATCCATAATTTTAGCAAAGTCATTTAAATCAACGTTTATTAAGCCTTGATAGCAAAGCATATCGATTAATGATTTTATGATTGAGTGGAGTATTTGGTTTGAGTGTTTAAACGCATCAAATAAGCCAATATCATTACCTAGCACTTCAATGAGTTGATCGTTTGGGAGCGTAATAACCGCATTAGCATACTCTTTGAGTTCATTTAGACCAGTTTGCGCTATATTGCTTCTAAACTCACCTTCACTACTAAATGGTAATGTAGCAACAAATATAATCGGCTTACCTTGCTCACTAGCAAGTTGTGCAATATAAGGGCTAGCGCCAGTCCCAGTACCACCACCCAACCCCATTGCACACAGTATGATATCGCAGCCATTAATAAGCGTTAAAAGCTGCTCTTTACTTTCTTCCGCGGCTTGCAGCCCTATTTTAGGGTCGGCGCCGGCACCATACCCATGCGTAAGCTCAGCACCTATAAGCACTACTTCATCACTTTGTGTATGCTTAAGCACTACTTTGTCGGTATTAACACTATACAGGTGAGCCTGTTCAGACTCACGTTGCTCAAAAATACTGTTAAGCGTATTACAACCGCACCCACCAATACCAAATACACCGATTGATAAACCATCATTTTGCTGAATTAATTGAAACATAATCTAATCACTCCTTAACTTTTAAAGGAGCATAACAAATAGGTACGTCAAAAATTGACGCACCTAAGTTGATTAACGTTATTGATAGTTACTAGCAGCCGCTTTAAGCTTTGTGGTAATTCTCTTCCTAATGCGCTCAGGTTGTATGACTTCAAGCCAATGAGCACATTTAAATAGCTCATCGGTTAGTTGTTCCGTATCAATAGCCTGGTAGGTAAGTAATACGTTTTTATCGTCAATTTGTTGCTTGTCAGTCTGCTCACCAAGCTCAATAAACCCTTGATTAACTGCAGAATGACTGGGTACTTTTACAATTAACTCAATCGCTTCTTGCGACATGCCTTTGTTAATCGCACTACGTAACGACTTTAACTGCTCATTGCTTGGCTCTCGTCGTGTCTTTTGCAAAATGTGTACATTACGAATGCGGTAAACCGGCATCTGGTAACATTTATCGTGAAGCTCTCCCACCATAAACTGCGCCATTAAAACGCCGCCTTGCTCGACTAAGTTATAAAAGCTCAATTCAGCAAATTTTAGCCAATATGCCTCATCATAAAGCACCCTATAAAGCTCAGCGCTCACCGCACGCTTATGCTTAATCGCATGCTCAATTTGCGCAACTAATTTGCTATCAATATTCACTTTTAACGGTGGTTTTGGCAGGGTTGAAAGCCAATCGGGCAAATGGCCATTAAAACGTTTTAGCGCCTGCTCTGCTTTAATACGTACCGACTGTTTAACATCTCTGGGGACAGATTGCGGTAGTAACTGCTCTAGCAACAAGTAATGTTGAGCCACTTCACTGCCCATTATTTTCGCATTACCACCTCGCCACTGCGCATTGATAGACCAACCATACGGTTTACTGCGTGTATCTTTTTCAATACCGAAGCACTCTTGCTCGTATAATGATTGAAGATCTCTCTGTAGCATGCGAATTGAAATATCAAAGTCACGTTCAAGCAATTTTTGCTGCAACTGGTGGGTCGAAATAGAGCTTGGCGCTATTGGCACAAGCTCTAAAATGGATAAATGGCGGTGTGAGATCATTATATTAAATGGTGTGGAGTCATTTTTGAATTACTCTAAAGTGCTCTTGGATACTTCGTCCAAATTTTATGTCAGCTGATAAAGCTATACGATACCCACGTAAATAATGTTTATCTAACTTTGATCGATCTTTTAAAGGTACTGTTATGAGCTTTTTTTTCATAACTTCAACCGCATCCCATGCAGAAATATCAACTTCAAGAGAGGCAATTATTACTTGGTTTCCAGGACTCCCCGTAATACCAAGTATTAACGTCGGAGACAGTTTTTTATCTTTAATCCAAGTACCTAGATATTTATTATTTCCTAGTTGCCAGTATTTTTCTACTCTTTCAACTATTGCAGCATCACTAGGTGGCTCTACTAAATTATACCCAACTCTATCACCTAACGTTTTATCTGTGACCTTAACTAATATAATTGACTCTGTATTCCCTTTAAACAAATCGCCATAGTTTAAAGGTTGTTGCTCAAGCCTAATAACGTATTTTTCTGGCACACCCAAAGGGCGAAAGCTGTACTTGGAAGACTCTTTTCGCATATTAAATTCAGGCTGGTGAGTGGAAATTAATGCTTCTTCAACATCAATTGCTGTTTGTTCATTTTCATACGGGCCTGCTATTTCGAGCTTATAGCTTGCATTTTTCAGCCAATTCTCAAATTCGATGTTATGTGTCTTTTTTTGGTGCGATGAGGCTCGTGTAGCAGACTTTCCCCGCCCCGCATATTTAATTTTGAAAAGCCTTTGGGTCTCTGTATATATAGACATACTGTTCATTAACTTTCATAGATATCCTTTTTAAAAATTAAAGCTTATAAGTCCAGTTCTTAATTACCTTCTTTGACTTACCAAGCGTACCTGTAATCAATTGGTCATATTATTCACTTAGTATTTATTTAAAACAAAATTCTAGACTGAGTAATGAAGACTTTTAAAAGCCCCCTGCCATCAAATTTAAATATTTCTTCTGAACAAAGCGATGTAAAAAACGTTATCAGCCATATTCGTAAATTCATTAGTCGTCGGACCAATAATACAGATGACGTAGACGATCTTGTGCAAGAAGCTCTAATAAGAACATTAAATAGAAATGATACATCAGAAATTGAAAACTTTCAGGCGTACATAAATCAAGTCGCAAAGTCTGTTATATATAGTGATTGGCAAAAAAATAAAAGCCAGCCAAATAATGCAGAAGATATTGAGCTTTTTACAAATGATAATAGCGATCCAGAAGCGCAGTCTATTACAGAGCAAAAGCTCGAGCTTGTTAAAAGTGCGTTGGAAGAATTGCCACCGTTAAGAAGAAAAGTATTTAAGCTTCGACGTATTGACGGATTAAGTCGCGAAGAAATTAGTCTGCAATTAAATATGAGCCAAGAATCTGTAAAAAAACATATTACGCGCGCAATGATACAAATAACGCTAAGCATTGAAAAAAATCAATAAAAATGTCCCCTTTATCACACTTTTACGCTCTTTATATTTAATAAACGCAGGTTAGGTTTTTTAATGAACGAACAACGCTTAGAACAGGCAGCAGATTGGGTAGATCGGATTAATGATTTAAATGATCATGACCGTGCAGAACTATCGCTTTGGTTAAAATGCACAGAAAATAAGAATGCATTTGAAAAAATAGCCAATGTATTTGGCGATCCTGCTGTTAAACAGGCTCTACACATTTACACTAATCAAAATAGTTTACCGACTCCAATAATTACGTCTAATAGTCAACGTTTTAGGACCTTACCTATGCTCGCGTTAGCAGCTAGTTTTAGCGCTATTGCTTTTGCAGTGTACTGGCTTGCTATATCTCAACAGGCATTGTCACCAACACCTATTGCAAAAACCGCAGTTAAATCTAACCTGCCTCAGCTTTTAGAAGCACATTTAGGTAAACGTGTATCGCAGTTATTAGATGACGGTTCATATTTGCACTTAAATGCAGATAGCGCGTTAACTGCGCACTTGCTACCACACTCAAGGCAAATCGAATTAAAAAAAGGACAGGTTTTTTTTGATGTAGCCAAAGATAAAACACGGCCATTTATAATAAATTCAGGACAAGCAAGCATTAAAGTAGTGGGTACTTCTTTTGATGTAGAACGCAATAAAGATGACGTAGTGGTAACTGTGTACGAAGGCAAAGTAGAGGTGTCGGCTTTAGATAAAGTGGTATTAACTCCCTCTCAACAAGCTGTTATAAAAAATGGACATATAACTGTAGATTATAGCCAGCAGTTAGCACAACTCCCTGCTTGGCGAATGGGTTGGATTGATGCAGAAAAAGAACCTCTAACCAGTGTTATTAAACAATTACAGCGTTACAGCCCTATGGTAATTAAAGTGGATAACATACTAAATAACACACTAATTAGCGGACGATTTAATCTCGAAACGCCACAACAAAGCCTTATGCTCATTGCATCAACTTATAACTGGAAAGTAGATAAGAAGAACAACGTACTTCATTTAACGTTACCTTAAATGAGTAAAAAAATATGACTGTATTACTTTGATTAAACGATTATGCTAAAACAGGGACGTACATTAAATAAAAATATTTTAGCGTACTTTTTTATTGGTGTTAGTTGTTTAACAACATTGCCTAGTGCAGCAAAAAATACAAGTACCTTTATTTATATACCAGCGGGTTCTCTCAATGATAGCTTAAGAGAGGTGGCAAATGCATATGCAGTCTCTTTTAGTAGTAACCCTTCACTTATCAGCGACAAAACTACGTCCACCTTAATGGGCGATCATACACTTGCTCAAGCACTCGATTTTTTATTAAAAGGCAGCGAGTTAACATATAAAATTCAAGACAAAGGTTTTGTTATTTTTCAAAAAAAAATAACTACCAATAGCGAAGTGCTTGAAGAAATAACAGTAAAGGGTATTCGCTATTCATTAGCTAGCTCACGAAATTTAAAACACAATAATAAAACAATTAGTGAAGCAATTTCAGCACAAGATATTACCGATATTCCCAATACTAACTTGGCTGAGGCCTTACAGTATATTCCTGGCGTAGCAATTACTCGCGAAGCAGGCGAAGGTCGCCAAGTATCAATACGAGGGAACTATCCTGATTTTAGCTTGGTGACACTCAACGGCATGCCCGTGTTAGCAAATAATGATTCACCTATGGATAGCCGAGTGCAAAAACAGCGCGATCGTTCTTTCGACTTCAATATTTTACCTGCCGAACTCTTTAAACAAATACGTGTGATTAAAGCATATTCCGCCGATAAAATTGCAGGTGGAATATCTGGAACAATGGCATTACAAACTATAAACCCTTTAGACAATGAGGGATTTAAATTTATTATTACCCCAGAAGTTGGCTACAACGACTATGTGGGTACAGGCGCAAAACGCTATTCAAGCTTAATTTCTAACACATGGAATAATTGGGGAATACTTGCAAGCGTTGCATACACAACCAGAGAGTCGTTAGAGCAAGGTGCTAATACATTTCGCTGGCGTAATATCGCAATAGATGAGGCTGACCTATCGGCTTTAACCCAATCACAGGCCCTGCATTTGACTCAAGGCGATTATATAGTTCCTCGCGGTAATCGGTACTCGGTATGGCAAGCTACACAGCAGCGATTTGGGGCAAATCTATCTGTAGAGTATAAAAATGAAACCACCCATTTTGATTTTGATATACTCTCAGGTTTTTTAAAAGGAGGTAGGCATGAATACCATTTATACCCTAGAGGGGAGCAGTCTACGCCTATAATTAAAGGACTAACAACAATTACAGACATTCAAGCTAATGAAAATAATGAGTTAGTGTTTGCACGTTATGAAAATGCACGAGTCGCAACCGAGAGTAGAACCCAAGAAATAAGTACTGCATATCAACAAGGTGTGCTATCGCTTACGCAACAAGTGGATAAAAATTGGAAAGTAAGCGCCATACTAGGAAAAGAACAATCAAAGTATGACATTCCTTACAGCAATAAGATTTATACCCAAGGCATAAGTGACGTTACGATTGATTATCGTAAAACTTCATTTTATGCAGATATTAACTACAGTGAAAATTTAAAAAATCCTACAATGTGGCAAATGCATCATGGTGATATAGAACAATACAATTCAAATAGTGAATACACCTTCGCAAAATTAGATTTTAAATATGACATTAATAGTTTAATAAAACTGCAATTTGGAGCTGATTGGACTCTGTTTGAAAATAAAATGTATAACGCACAGCAAAACGATATTTTTTTTAATGAATTAACCAACGCACCACAACAATTAACTGACCTTCCTGCGTCGTACGTTTCACCGCAAAATGCACATAAAAGCCTACAATGGTTAAAAATAAACACTAATGAGGCACTTAAACTTTATGGCATCGACCCATTCAACATACAAAATAATAGTTCATCAATCACCAGTGAAGCCGAGCATATACAAGAATATAGCAGAGGAGCTTATACTTTAATAAGCACAGAGCAGGCACAATGGGAAGCTCATATAGGTTTACGTTACCAAGCAGAATCCATAACATCTCACACTCAAGCCCCTTACTCTCCTATTTCATATAGCCTTTGGCTTCCAACTTTTAATGGATCATATTTTATAAACGATAAATGGCGATTACGTGTAGGACTTTCTAAAAACTATTCAAAACCATTACTGAACTCACTAAGTTTTGATGGTTTAAACGATACCCTAAATAGTACAAAATATACATTTAACTCAAATCTAAAACCTTACTTATCTTATAATACCGATATTTCCTTAGAGGCAGATTTTAGTAGTCGTAGTACGTTTAATATATCACTCTTTTATAAAGACTTAGACGATTACATAGTTACCACACAAGTTCCTTTATCAGAAACTTTAGAGTCTACAACCCCCGATATAAATAACCTTTGGCTAAGTAATGCAGAATCAGCTTATCAGTGGGGAGCGGAAATAAGTTTAAATTATTTAATACATAATTCTGACTGGGGTATCAACCTACAAACAACTTACAATAAAGGCAAAGTCACGTATTACGACTCAAATAATGGCTCAGCTTTATTTAAAAAAAACCTACCTTTTTTATCTAAAATAACCGCTTCAAGTATGATCTTTTACGATCATCCTAAGTTCAATTTTAAACTAGGCGCTATTTTTAGAGATAAATATTTAGTTCGGGCAGGCAGTCTTTTGCTCGATGAAAACGAAACGGGGTTTATGCCAACTATTTATTGGGATGCAAATATAAATTATTATTTTTCTAATCATTGGAAACTTAAATTTAGCGCATTTAATCTCAGCAATGAACAAGAGCGACAATACAGTAATTCAACACTAAGAGCCTACAACTCAACCACAAGTGGTCGCACTTATTACTTGGGGTTGAGTTATCACTATTAGGTAATCTCCCCTGTTTTTAGATCAACCCTAAAATTCTCACCTTGGCTATGCTTACTAAATTTTGCCATTACTTTTATTAACAAAGCTAAGTATAGCTGTATTTGCGTACCTGTTTTACATGTCGATTTAGCTAAAAAATCATTTAGCTGTTGATAAGTCATACGCTTTTGAGGCGTTATATCTGCAGTTACATCGCCATTTCTTAATACATAAAAATCTTGAAGCCATTCTTTTGTTGATAAAGCTTTAAGTTGAATTAACAAATTAGGCGAGACCTTACTTAAACACTGCATATTTGTTAACCAATCAGCCAAATAGTGATTATCGTTTAGCCATGTCACTAAATCTTTTGGCCAATCGCGTTTTAAAAAACGCTGACTAATAAGTCCAAATAAATGCTGTTTAGTAAAATCACCATAATTTTTTGAGCTCAAAATAGTTCGGTCAAAGTTACTAAGGTTATGCCGATTACGATATAACCATTCCTCTTCATATAAACCAAATAAATCATTAAAACCAGGAACATCGTCTAATGTATGAGTACTTACCAATGCGGTTTGCTCAGCTAAATTTAGCTCTGCAACCTTATATGCAGCTTTATAAGCAGCTAAACTTGGCACTTGTACATTAACTAACTGTGAGTCCCGATTACTTGTTACCAGCGCAGTATCATTTAGATGCATATGCCCTGCAAAATGTAGTGTTAGTCCTGTATCTGCAAGTATTTGTGCTGTACGGGGTGTAGGCACTCTAGGTAGGGAAAAGTGGCCACGGCTAAACACTTTATGTAATTCATCATTCGCATTATCGTAAAACTCTCCCATTGGAAAGTGACTAAATGCGATCAGTGTTTTGTTTTGCTCTTTTGACCTTTTTACAACCGTTTTTATCCACTTTAACAGTAAGGGCTTTGCATCAATTAAAGCATTATAGCCGGCACTAGACGACCCCTTAAAAGTGAGTGGCGAATTTTGCCATTGTGGTGCATACACATTGGCATCTATTGCCATTAACCAAACATCTTTTATGGGCTCAACTAAGTAGCTCGCATCTGGCATCGTGATACAATGATTCATATCATGAGGGTCACACCATATAAACTCTCGGTTTTTATAGGGTGTTTCATATAACACGTCACTTTTATGTTTGCTAAATCCAAAGTCATTAAGTGTGCTTAATATTTCAGTGTATCCCCAGTTTTTTAAACCATCATCACATACAGACTGCTTAGTCATACACTTTTCATGTTGATAACTATACACGCCAAACTCTTTACCTTGAGCCGTTAAGAAGTCAGCTTTACCTGCCACAGTTGTAAATGGCTTTACGGGGTCATGATTGCCTGGAATCGCAAAAAAACGCATCCCATATTTTTTTCCATAATGGCCTAAAATACGTGCCAGAGCCCTTACATTAATGGGTTGGCCGTCATCAGTAAAATCGCCAGGTAAAACGACTAGCTTAATTTCTTTTTCCACCAGCTCATCTAATACATGTAAAAAAACGAAATAATTTTCATTGAAAAGTCGCGTTGAGTGAAGCTGCGCATACATACTGCGCACCAGTAATGGTTGCTTTGACCCTACATCCGTTGGTAGCTCTATGTTGTCTGTATTATGTAAATTAGCAAAAATATCATGTAGATGAATATCGGCTAAAAATGCAACTTTAACCGTCTCCATCTTCGCCTGACTTTTAACCTCGAAGTACTCAATAGCACTCACTTTAAATGTGATACATAACCCAATCCATAGTGCTAACCACACAGTTTTTACTTTAATCATTATGGTTTATCCAGTTTTCAATCACCTTATTAACTAGAGAGTAATAAAGGGTAAAAGGGGACATAAAACTTTAAAAAAGTGTTTTTCTATTATGAAGCTTTTATTAAATCCATATTTTTATGTCCCCTAATTTATAAATGCTCGCTCTTAGATAGCAAACTCAACAATTGAGACATGCTATGCCACTTTTTATTTTTATTATATTTGTAGTTCATATAACCAGCGTTAACGCTAAGCCATTAAACACAATGCAAATTATTGGCTCACATAACAGTTATAAAAAAACATTAAACGTAGGCGTTAAACATAAATTAAATGATTTAAATCCTAAATTAATGGCTAATATTGATTACGGTCATTCTCCTATTATTAAGCAGCTAAATAGCGGTGTTCGCCATTTAGAAATTGACGTTTTAAAGGACCCTAGTGGGGATTTATACATAAAACCCTGGGCTAATTCTTTTGCAACCCCTCCTTTGTTTAATGAGTTAGAAAAAAAGCAATTAGCTACCCCCGGATTTAAAGTAATGCACATCCCAGATATTGATGTGCAAAGCCATTGTGTATTGCTTAGTGGATGTTTGAATACATTGAAAACATGGTCAGAGGCAAACCCGCAGCACTTTCCTATTGTTGTAATGCTCAATGTAAAAGAAACGCGATCAGATTTAGTGCTTGGGAATAATCCACTTAAGTTTACATCGAAAGATTATTATTTACTCGATGAAGTAATTCGAAAGTCGTTACCTAGCTCATTATTTACGCCTGATAACTTACGTAAAATACCGTTATCTTTAAACCAAACAGTCGTTAAGTTTGGGTGGCCAAGTACACGCGCCTTGGCAGGTAAGTTCATATTCTTATTTGATGGCAATACACAACAATCAGCCCTTTATAAACAAAATAGGCCCTCGTTAAAAGGGGCTAGTATGTTTGCCAATTATGATGAAAGCGAGCCCGAAGCTGCTTTTATGGTTGTGAACAATCCTACACGCAACTTTTATAAAATTCAGCAACTTGTACTTAAAGGTTACATGGTGCGTACCCGCGCAGATGCAACTTTAAGTGCAACCAATTCTCAGCGAACAATTCAATTTAACGCCGCAAAAAGTAGCGGTGCTCAAGTAATTTCGACCGATTTTATACCCGGCTCGCCACAACAGGCGCGCTTTAACTATGTGGTTCAATTTGACGAAGGTCATTTAGTGCGCACTAACCCTTTTATTAATAATCAACTTTAAATTAAAAACCAAGGAAGCATCATGTTAAACAAACCATCTCGTGCGCTTTTAGCAACTGCTATAATGAGCACGTTAGGTATTTCAAACTACCTACATGCAGAGCAAGGTGTAAAGCCAGACGTAGAAGAAATAGTTGTACAGGGTTATCGCAACAGCTTGTTAAAAGCAAAAGATTTAAAACGAAATGCTGTGGGCGCACAAGACTCTATTGTCGCTGAGGATATTGCTGATTTTCCAGATCTAAACCTAGCTGACTCACTACAACGAGTGCCTGGCATTGCGATTACTCGAGAGGGTGGCGAAGGCCGACAAATTTCATTACGAGGCTTAGGGCCAAACTTTACACAAGTTCAACTTAACGGTATGGAGGCTTTGGGTACGTCTTCTTCGGCAATGGATAGCCGAGGCTCAGTCAGCAGATCACGCGCCTTTGATTTTAACATATTTGCTTCTGAGCTATTTCAGCGCGTTGACGTAAAAAAATCTTTTTCAGCCGAAATGGATGAAGGTGGTATAGGCGGAACTGTTGGACTTCATACAGCAAAACCATTTGATTTTGATGGTTTTAATACTGCAATATCAGGTCAACTTGGTGACAATTCACAAACTGATGATGTTAGCCCACGTTTTGCAGCTCTGATCTCAGATACTTGGGATGATAAGTTTGGCGCATTATTTTCAATTGCATACAGCAAACGTGATGTAAATGAGCAAGGTTACAATACGTATCGCTGGCGCAAAAAAAATGCTTCAGGCTCTGATATCTCAAATCTTTCAGGTGAACTACAAGAAAAAATAAATAACGAAGAAGTGAGCTTTTCACGCGGTAGTCGCTATTCGTTATTTGAGAATGATCAAGAACGCTTAGGTACAACGCTTTCGCTACAGTATCGCCCCACTAATAATTTTGAACTCGGCTTTGACGCCTTATATGGCGAACTTAATAACGATCGTAATGAATATCACCTACAAAACAGGGGCTCAAGTTCAACAGCTATTGGCTGTACTGGACCGGCTTACAATAACGAACAAATATGCTCAAAGCTCACAACACTTGAAATAAACGAAAATAACGATGCTATTTATTCAGTATTTGAAAATGCAGCTATTCATTCAGAAAGCCGTAGCCAATATGCTGATACCCAAATAAGTCAGTTTGTATTAGATAGTGATTGGCAAATTACAGAAGATTTAAATATGACCGCCTTAGTTGGGCGTTCACAAACCAAGTTCAATACAGGCAGTGTTAAAGTTTACCTAGAAACATTTGGCGATGAAACCATTGATTATCGCGAGGATGCTTATTATGGGGAAAATACTTATGGGTTTGATCCTACTGACAGTAGTTTATTCCGCTATCACGAAATTGATATATCTGAAGAAGAAATAACCAATACATTTGACTCTATAAAATTAGATTTTAATTACACACTTAACAGTACTTCAAATATAAAGTTCGGTGTATCTAATAAAAAGTTTGAAAGTGAAAACGGTGAAACTAAATCTGATAACATCAACCGCAGCGATTGGGAAAATGGCGTACTTAACGACACAGTCGACTCAAGCCTGACATTTACAAATGCCGCGCACAATAAACAACAATGGGTAAGTGTCGATGTACTAGGCACACTAGCAAGTATGAACATCGATCCTAATTTAGATGATCCTGATTTTACCGATAACGTACAAGAAAAAACCTTTGGGGCTTATTTGCAATACGAAGCCGAATGGGAACTAGGCTCAGGTTACTTAATGGCTAATGCCGGTGTACGTCATTACGATACTAAAACCACCGCCATTGGTTTAATAAATGGAGAAGTAGTTGATGTTGAAAACACCTACTCAGGACTATTACCTGCTATAAATTTAGTTTGGGATAGTAATAACAGTTTAGTACTGCGTGCAAGCTATGGGGAAAACCTAACCCGCCCTTCGCTCGGTGCATTAGTGCCAACAGGTGTTGTACAAAATGATGCCACATCAACCAATGGCCTCAGTATCAGTTCAGGAAACCCAAACCTTAAACCTTACGAATCTGTTAACTTTGACTTTTCAGTCGAGTATTATTTTGAAAACATTGGGTACGCGGCCGTAAGTTACTTCCATAAATCTATCGATAACTTCATTATCACCGAAACATATGATATTCCATACAGTCAAACTGGATATCCTCTTAGCTTTTTAGGCGACGTAGACGAAAACGGTAATCCGCAAACAGCAAATACTGTTTTTACTGTTATTCAGCCACAAAACTTAGATGAAAGTGATATTAGTGGCTGGGAGCTCGCTTTTCAACGAGACCTCGACTTTTTACCAGCCCCATTTAATAACTTAGGTGTTATTGCTAACTATACATTTGCTGATGGTGAAGCACTGTATCGTAATGTGGGAAATTCAGGTATTGATCAATATAAATCATTCCCTGGCCTGTCAGAGCATTCGGGTAACTTTACAGTATATTACGATTCTGATTCATGGGGCGCACGCGTTGCAGCAGCTTATAGAAGTGACTATATTGCATCGGTACAAGCGGGTAACGGCGATGAAGACGAAAATGGTTTTCATGCCAGTACTTATATAGATGCATCAGCATTTTATCAGGTTAATGAAAAACTAAAGCTCACTATAGAAGCCAGTAATTTGACTAATGAACGAGAAGAGCAATATTCAGACTCTAATGATCGTTTATACAATACGACGGTAAATGGCCGTACTGTTTATTTAGGTGCAAGTTATCGCTTTTAAGTTATAAAAATGAGACTCCACTTTTGTGTGGAGTCTCTAGGGTCTGTTGTTCTTTCAAGGTTAAATTTGCAGCAGTCTGTTTGGTATTTAGGCAAGGCAGAGCCTATGTAGTGTGGTTATTCCCCATAAATGGGCGATAACGTAGCATTAATGCCAAACAGACGCTGCCCAAAGGGTTCTTTCTAGGGGCTATTTACTCTTTGTTGCTCGGTTTTTACTTAGCCCACTAGGTTACAAACCTCGCGCCGCGATTAAATAGCCCCTAGTTTGAACAAATTTTAATCCGCAAAGATCAACAGACCCTAGTTATTCTTTAAGGACTCATCAAAAAAGATGACTTATAAATTCACTTAATTAAATAAAGCACTCGTTGTAAATCTATTTTCAATGGCTTTAACCAGCATGGCTTAAAACTACTTTTAATTTATTTGCTGAACAGATTGAGTTACGGTGTTTACCAGTGCCTTTATTGCAGAGTTATGAAATCAAAGTTATATAAAATTTTATTGCCTAACTTCAGTTCTTACCCCTTAATCTCTAATGAAATTTTAAAGTACCGCTGTTAATATTGCCTAAAACCTAAATAATAAAGTAGTTCTGATGGCAGCTATTTATTCTCTCGATGATTTACGTTATTTTTGCACCATAGTAAAATTAGGTAGCTTTAAAAAAGCATCAACAAGCCTTGATATGTCACTATCAACTCTAAGCCGTAGAATACGTTTATTAGAGCAGGCTTTGCAATTAACACTCCTAAATCGAGATGCCCATAGAGTTACACTTACGCATACCGGCGAGTTATATTACGACCGCTATAGTAAGTTATTTGACGAAGTAGAGTGTATTGAGCAGGCACTTTGTGATGAAAAAGACCAACCCAAAGGGAAAATTAGGATCTCTGCACCCATTTACATGGGTAAACACTTTTTAAGTGCTATTTTTTGTGATTTTTTACTGCTATATCCCGATATTCAACTAGATTTACGCTTTTCCAATAACCTTATTGATATTGAAAAAGAAGGAATTGATATAGCGTTTAGAATACGAAACCCTGCTATTGATAATTGGGTTATTAGAGAACTTAAGCTTACTCATAATCTGCTGTGTGTTCACCCCAATTATGAACATCATCCCATCACTCATCCTGAGCAATTAAAAGATCACCCAAAAGTTACGTGCGTTGGGTTAGTGCCGTGGCAGTTAAAAAATCAGCAAACGAGCGAAGAGTATAGTTTTAATCCAAACACGCATGTCCGGCTAGAAGTTGATGAAATTCAAATGATGAAACAAGCCGTTGAGTCTGGTGTAGGCATTAGCTACATTCCTGATTATATAACATTGCCTCTTATTGAAGCCGGAAAGCTTAAACGTATTCTTCCTGACTGGAAAAGTAACGGGCAGCCATTTTCTATACTTTATCGCGACAGAAAACAAATACCTTATCGAGTGCGATTACTGATAGACCATACACTGCAACACTTTAATAATGTGTAGCAGTGTGGGTTTTAATCATTGCAATAATTAAGCTAATTCGACGTTTAAAAACTAAGCCTAAGTACAATTACACCTAAAAATGCTGTTGCTAATCCTATCACTTCTTGGCGGGTAAACGACTCTTTTAGAATGATGCGTGAGTAGAGCAAAATAATTAAAATGTTCATTCCGGCAATAGCCGAAACAAGTCCTGTGTTACCTAGCGAGAATGCCGATATTATTGCCACCATACCTGCCACGTTTGTTAACCCAATCAGTAATCCGCACGAAAATGTTTTACTCGCAGACCAATACGTATCAGAGCTGTTTTGCGCTGCAAGTGCATTTTTACGTTTTACTAACCAACTGACAGCAAATAAAAAGCTGCCAAACCCAAACATAGAGGTTAAAGTGGCGAACGTATCGGCCTCAAGAAGTGTTGATTGCTTACCCATTAAATCATTAAACGCAAAGGCAAGTGCAGCGAGTAATCCCCATTGTGCACCTTGTAGGTTGTTCAACGAAATATCGCTTGAATAACGAATGATATAAAGGCCACCAAAAATAATGAAAAAGCCAATTAATTGAATTGTTGTTAAGGTTTCCTGCCATAATAAAAAAGCAAATAAAAGGACAAACAGGGGCGTTAATCCAGATAAAATACTAATTAAAGACGCTTTACCAACCGAAAACCCCTTATGCAATAAACCATTAGCAGCAAAAGAGCCAAAACCTAAAGCCAGCCCAACCGTAATGTCTGCCCAGCCATACCATGTGTGCTCAAATACCACAGTACCTAGCGCACTAATAATAAACCCAACAAAAAATACACCGAATAATAATAAGTTACGATTAATTTTTTTTTGCGACGTCCATTGATACAATACTCCTCGAGCACCAAAAAAAACGGTCGCGAGTAATGCAAAAATTATCCACATACAAAATGATTCCTTTAAAAAGTTATGGGGTAACAGTGAGGAGCGATTTAACAACACGTGTTAAGTACGAATATCCATTATATTCGCTTTTAAAATTTTATAAATAAGCATAAATGATAAGGTAAATTCCATAAATGGTATTTAAAAAATAGCAGATGAAGATATAACTGCTCAGCGTCACTCTATTTAATAAAATAGCTTTGAGCAGTTATTAAAGTAGACTCTAACTGACCTCTTTGAATGGATTTCGGGTATCTTGGTGTGCATCTAGGTTACGCATTAAAATAGCGTGATCTAAGTTAACGCTCTCATCTAGCGGGATTTTTACAATGTGACCAGAACCTTTAGCTTCGCTAATACTTTCTCCCTTTTTGTTTTGCATGTATTCAAGTTCAAAAGTAATGTTTCCTTGTGGGGTCATCAGTTCAAGTGAGTGGCCGATGCAAAATTTATTTTTAACGTCTATGTTTACTAATCCGCTTTCGTCGCGCTCAAGTACTTCACCCACAAATTGCTGCTTAGTGGATACCGAGTGACCGTATCCATAGTTTTGATATTCTTGATGGGCATGGCGCTTTAAAAAGCCTTCGGTGTAGCCTCTATGTGCTAAGTTCTCAAGCGTTTTAAATAAGTTAGTATCGAATGGTTTACCCAAAGCCGCGTCATCTATTGCTTTTCGATACACTTGTGCAGTGCGCGCCACATAATAAAATGACTTAGTACGCCCTTCTATTTTTAAACTATGTACACCCATTTTTGTTAACTGTTCAACATATTGCACGGCGCGTAAATCTTTTGAGTTCATAATATACGTGCCGTGTTCATCCTCAAATGCAGGCATATATTCACCAGGGCGGCCTTGCTCCTCTAACATAAATACATCGTTACTCGGCGCGCCCTCACCAAGGGTAGGAATCACCTGTTTGGGATCAAACTTATGCACCATTTCACCCGTTTCGTTTTCAATGCCTGGTTTTACATCGTAATCCCAGCGGCATGCATTTGTACAGGTACCTTGGTTTGGGTCGCGTTTGTTTATATAACCAGAGAGCAAACAACGCCCAGAATACGCCATGCATAATGCACCATGTACAAACACCTCAAGCTCCGTATTTGGGCAGAGTGTGCGTATTTCTTTTATTTCTTCAAGCGAGAGCTCGCGAGATAAAATAACCCGCTCAATGCCTTGTTTTGCCCAAAACTGCACGCTAGCAAAATTAACTGCGTTTGCTTGCACAGATAAGTGAATAGGCATGGCTGGCCACTTTTCACGTACCAGCATAATTAAACCAGGGTCTGACATAATCAGCGCATCGGGCCCCATGGCTATAACCGGTTCAATATCTTGTAAGTACGATTTAACCTTAGCGTTATGCGGGGCAATATTTGATACCACATAAAACTTTTTATTTTGCGCATGTGCTTCATTAATACCTATTTGCAAAGTATCTAGGTCAAACTCATTATTACGCACTCGCAAACTATAACGAGGCTGCCCCGCATATACGGCATCGGCACCATAAGCAAAGGCATAGCACATATTTTTTAAACTCCCTGCCGGGCATAACAGTTCAGGTACAAAAGAAGTTAAAGAAGAAACAGTTGGCATGTGCGCTCCATACATCGAACCGAGTATAAGTCGGTTGCATGATTAATTTACGAGCGCGGTATTATAAGAGGCTTTTTATTAACTATTTTGATCAAAGTCAATATTGTCCATTTTTTCAAGATAGAAAAAAGGATAGATTGCCTACTGAACTAATCGTTAGACCTTCTTAAAAATACCCGCCGGTCTTTTCTAGTAATGGTTGATTTCAACTAATTTATTAGCCATACTTGCGCTTATTACCAACTGTAAACAACAGTATTCGGTAACTATAGGAGAGTTAAAATGTTAATTTCAAAACATAACCCTGAAGAAGAGAAATGGACTTAAGTCCCACATAGCGATTAAAAATAAGAGGCTTAGCCTCTTATTTTGCCTTAAACGGAGCAACTGTAGCTGATGGTCAGGCCTTTTTATATATTCTCATTTGCCCTAGCTTCCTTAATTCTACTAACATATATATTCACAATACCTGCTCCGATTATAGCTTCTATAATCGCCTCAATAGTTGCTATATTAGGCTTTACGCTTCAAAAACATATCTCAAGAGAGAAAAATTCTTTGGACTTTGAGGCATCTTATAAGCACAATAAAAAAATAGTCAAAGCTTTCCGTGCTACCAAGGAGCTGAGAACAGCAAAAAAGCTACCTATAAGCAAATACATCCAACTTTCAGACAATCTAGACTTATTACTAAACGAGTGGGAAAGTGTAGCAAATGGTATTTTAGCCAAAACTTTTGATGAAAAACTCTTATACCGAGCATACGGTTCAACCATCATAAACATGTATGACTCATTTCAACCTTACATAATATATTCGCAACAAGAAAATCCAAAATACTTTATTATGTTTACTAGATTGGCCATAAAATGGAAAGTTAGGAGGTTAAAAGAAAAGGCAATTCAATCAAACTTATTGCACTCAAGTTTAAAAGAACTACACACCGCAGCTACAAACTTGAACCTGACATTAAATAAAAACTATCCTTACAACTCCTGTAAGAAACAAGCCATAAAAGAGCTACAAAAAAGAGAACAAGAACTAATTAAAACAATTAAGACTTTGAATTAAAGTTCTGAATTCCCACTTTAGGATTCTTAATTGGTGTCTTACATAGCTTTATTTAAAACCGGTATGTACCTACATCACAAAACAGCAATCAAACTGGTTTTTAATAAAATTAGGATTTTTCAGCTAAAGCGCGTATAATTCGCGCCCGTTAATATTCACACTTTTACTTATAAATTATTGGAGCATAAAGATGGCTTTAGAGCGTACTTTCTCAATCGTAAAACCAGATGCAGTAGCTAAAAACCACATTGGCGCTATCTACAACCGTTTCGAAACTGCTGGCCTTAAAATCGTTGCAGCTAAAATGGTTCACCTTTCACAAGAGAAAGCTGAAGGTTTCTACGCAGAGCACAGCGAGCGTCCTTTCTTTGGCGCTTTAGTATCTTTCATGACATCTGGTCCAGTAATGGTTACAGTTCTTGAAGGCGAAAACGCTGTTCTTAAAAACCGTGAAATCATGGGTGCTACTAACCCTGCTGAAGCACTAGCTGGTACTTTACGTGCAGACTACGCTGATAGCATCGACGAAAACGCTGTTCACGGTTCTGACGCTGTTGAATCTGCTGCTCGCGAAATCGCGTACTTCTTCGCTGACGAAGAGCTTTGTTCACGTACTCGTTAATTCGAACTCGTTAACAAAATGAAAAGGGCTTTCGGGCCCTTTTTTAGTCATTACGTAAAGTATTCATAAGTACATTTTTGATATTTTACTTAATGATTAAACTGAGTGAATTGTGTACAATTCGTCCTTGTAAATTTTTATCTCCACCGTCACCGATTGAGGTTGTTTCATGACCGAGCAAAAAAAGATTAACTTATTAGATTTAAACCGAGATGCAATGCGCGAGCTATTTGTATCGTTCGGTGAAAAGCCATTTCGTGGCGACCAGGTGATGAAATGGATTTATCATTTTGGCGTAGATAACTTCGACGAAATGAGCAACGTAAATAAAAAGCTTAAAGAAAAGCTTAAAAACGAATGCGAAATTGTTGCACCAGAAATATCTGTACGCCAACAAGCAAGCGACGGCACAATCAAATACGCATTAGTACTTGAAGGCGGCCAAGAAGTAGAAGCTGTGTGGATCCCAGAAAAAGAACGTGCAACGTTATGTGTATCTTCACAAGTTGGCTGTGCTTTAGAATGTACGTTTTGTTCTACCGCGCAACAAGGCTTTAACCGCAACTTAAAAGTATCAGAAATAATTGGCCAAGTATGGCGCGTAGCTAAAGATATTGGCCTTGATGGCAACAGCGAAAAACGCCCTGTTACCAACGTAGTAATGATGGGTATGGGCGAGCCATTACTTAACGTTAAAAACGTAGTACCAGCAATGGAATTAATGATGGACGATTGGGGCTTTGGCTTATCTAAGCGCCGCGTAACATTAAGTACATCGGGTGTAGTACCTGCACTTGATTTATTAAAAGAGAAGATTGACGTAGCGCTTGCTATTTCACTTCACGCCCCAGATAACACACTGCGTGATATTTTAGTACCTATTAATAAAAAGTACCCTATTGAAGAGTTTTTAGCGGCATGTCGTCGTTACATTGATGGCTCTAAAGCAAATAAAGACGTAACCATTGAATACGTAATGCTTAACGGCGTTAACGACAGCACTGATCAAGCTCAGGAATTAGTTAAAACGTTAAAAGGTACACCGTGTAAAGTGAACCTTATTCCATTTAACCCGTTCCCGGGTAACGAATACACGCGCTCTAGCAATAGCCGAATTGACCGTTTTTCTAAGGTTTTACAAGCAGCCGGCATTACCTGTATTGTGCGCCGTACTCGAGGCGATGATATTGACGCAGCCTGTGGTCAATTAGCAGGTGATGTAGTTGACCGTACAAAACGTATGGCGAAAAAGAAAATGCGTGACGATAACGCCATTAGCGTTAATATTCAGCAAGCATAAGCCTATATCCACCCTGCGTAATTTACCTATGTAGGGTGGTTAAGTTGTTTATTTTTAAATAAATGATGCAACACGAGAGGTTTTAGGTAAGATAGGCGCTATGGACAAAAATAAAGAGACAAGGTAATGCGATCTATACTTGCTTTAACACTATCAGCACTTGCCCTAAGTGGCTGTGTTAGCGAAAGTAGTTATAACGGAAGTAACAAACCTGTCGTCAATAATAAAATTAACAATGCTGGCGCAGCACGCACACGCATAGCTTTAGCCCTTCAGTACTTAAAAGCGGGTAATAACTCCCAAGCAAAATATAATTTAGAACGCGCATCTGAGTTCGCCCCAAACTTACCTGAAGTTCACTACTCTCTTGCTTATTACTACCAACAAGTTGGCGAAAACGCACGTGCAGATAAAGCTTACCAAAAAGCACTTGATATCAAACCAGACGACCCTAATACCCTAAATAACTACGGCGTATTTTTGTGTGGTATTGATGAATACGACCGCGCGACAGACCAATTTTTGAAAGCCATTGACGTACCCAGCTATATTCGAGTTGCCGAAAGCTACGAAAACTTAGCCTTATGTGCCATTGAGTTTGACGACTTTGAAAACGCCGAAAGCTACTTTAAGCAAGCGCTCAATCATAGCTCACAACGTACATCTACTTTAATAAGTTTAGCAGCACTGTACTACGCTAAAAGCGATTTACACAAAGCCGGCGAACTTGTAAAACGATATGACGATACAGGGCGAGTATCTTCTCGTGCTTTAATGCTTAGCTACTTAGTTAAAAATAAAATGGGCAGAATAGAAGAGTCGGAAAAAATAGCCGCTACTATTTTACAAACTTACCCAAGTAGTAACGAAGCTTACGCAATAAGAGAAAATCGCACACGCTTTAACGAGTTTGAAATGCTACGCGAAAAATACCGCAAGGCTAAATTAGATGAGTTAAAAGAAGACGAAACGGGCGCTTACGTTGGCGCTAAACCAAAAATAAAAATTGTCAGAAAAAAAAGCGCATCGCTTGATAACTCTATCAGCTTAGTTGCTAAAAACAATAAACCAGAAACACTACCACTAGCAGCGCAAGACGCAAACCCAGTTATAGCCCGAAAAACACAAATAGAGCCAGCACAAGCAGCAACTAGCAACCAAGTTAATGAAAGCACAAAGCAGCTAGCAAATGTAGCACCTGCAGTTACAAACAAAGCCCCTGCAGCAAAACCGGCACCAAGTGAAAAAGTATTAACACCAAGTGCACCAACCGATACATCAGCAGTTATGCTAGCACTTACTACAGAGCACGACTCGGCAGATAACATTGCTCCTCAGCCAGAAAGCAAACAAAAAAGCACACCTAAACCGAGTGTTTCTACGCCAACGACTGCTAACGCTATGAACGCTCCTGCGACAACCGACGATGAAGTTAAAATAATTTCATTTGGCGCACCTAAAACAGCCAATTTTAACTCGCCGCAAGCAACAAACAACACAATAACTGCACCTGTAAGTACAGTAAAAAATGAAGGCGCTGACGTAGTATTTTACGAAACCACTAAAGATGCCGGCGTGTTTAAAAATAACGATTACCAAAGTAGCTCAGATATTGAGTTTAAACCTTACGATGCAGTGAAAAAAACCGAGCCCCCAATGCTCAATCCTAAAGTGCCCGCTTTGCGAGTACCGTTTCATGTAATTGCTGCTGGCGAAAACCTATTTAGCATTTCGGTGCGATACAATGTTAAACTACAAAAACTCTTGCAATGGAATGGTTTAAAAGAGTCGGATCGGGTGATGAACGGAAGTAAAATTTACCTAAACGATCCTAATATTTATCACGAAATTAAAGCTGGCGATTCCCTTTACGATATAGCTACCCAGCGGCATGTATTAATTGATGAATTAATGCGATGGAATAAATTAAGTCCTGATATAGCATTAACGCCAGGACATAGACTTTTACTAGTGGATCCAGACTCGTACACATTATGAATGAAGAAAATACGCAAGCTCAAAGCGAGCAACCTACGGTAGGCCAAATACTAAAAAAACACCGTGAGCAAGCAAGCGTTAGCATAAAAACTATCGCAGCCCCATTAAAGCTGTCTGAATTACAAGTACAGCGCCTTGAAAACGACGAATTTGCATTACTAGGTCCTATTACGTTTGTAAAAGGGTATATAAAAAACTATTGCCGCGAATTAAAAGTTGATAGCGCTCCGATAATAGCGATGATGCCTGCGCCGCCTGAGCCTACAAAGCCAGCTAACATGCAAAGTTTTTCGCGTCGCACAGAAAAAGAAGCAAACGATAGCCGCTTAATGCTATTTAGTTACTTAATTTTGGCGATTGTTATTGGCTCGTCTGCTTTATGGTTTTGGCAAAATGCGACCCCAATTGAAGAGCAAACCAGCAACATAAATGTCGAGAACTCAAAAATGAGTGAACGCCAAGCTGCGCAGCCAACAGTTTTACAACAAGAGCAACAAGCCCAAATAGATGACGAATCGTTATTAACGCCGCAAAGCACACTTGCAACTAGCGAAATACCCACGCCACAAACGCCTGTTGAAGCAGCACCTGCGGCACAACAAGAACAAAGTACAGATAGCCTAAGTACGATTGTAATGAACTTTAACGATGAAAGTTGGGTTGAAATTTACGATAGCGAAGGAGAAAAAGTAGCATTTGGTGTTAAAAAAGCAGGCTACAAAATGACCGTAAGCGGCACCCCTCCTTTTTCTGTTGTGCTGGGTAAGCATGACGTTGTAAGTATTACCCTAAACGGCGAACCTGTTGATATTTCATCGTTCCCTAAAAATCGTTTAGCTAAATTTAAATTACCATTAGCAGAGTAGTCGCTATGTTTTCAGAATCTCCAATTAAACGCAGAAAATCCACCCGTATTAATGTAGGTAACGTGCCTATTGGTGATGGTGCCCCTATTGCAGTGCAATCGATGACCAACACCGACACCATGGACGTTGATGCAACCGTTGCACAAATTCAAGCTATACAAGATGCTGGTGCCGACATAGTACGCGTATCAGTACCGACTATGGACGCAGCACAAGCGTTCAAAAGTATAAAAGAGCAAGTAAGTATTCCGCTTGTTGCCGATATTCACTTTGATTACCGCATAGCCTTAAAAGTGGCAAAATATGGCGTAGATTGCTTGCGTATAAATCCAGGTAATATAGGTAGCGAAGAGCGTATTAGAGCCGTAGTTGACTCTGCACGCGAACATAACATTCCTATTCGTATTGGCGTAAACGGTGGCTCACTTGAGCGCGACTTACAAGAAAAATACGGCGAGCCAACGCCCGAGGCATTACTCGAATCAGCAATGCGCCATGTAGATATATTACGTCGCCTTGATTTTGATCAGTTTAAAATATCGGTAAAAGCGTCAGACGTATTTTTAGCGGTAGGCGCGTATCGTTTACTTGCTAAAGAAATAGATCAGCCATTGCATTTAGGGATCACTGAAGCTGGCGGCATGCGCTCAGGTTCGGTTAAATCAGCTGTTGGCTTAGGTATGTTACTTGCTGAAGGCATTGGCGACACGCTACGTGTATCGCTTGCTGCCGATCCAGTACAAGAAATAAAAGTAGGCTTTGATATTCTAAAATCGCTGCGTATACGCTCACGCGGTATTAACTTTATTGCCTGCCCTAGCTGCTCACGCCAAGAATTTGATGTAGTGAACACCATGAACCAGCTTGAAGAACGTCTTGAAGATATTATTGAACCGGTATCGGTTTCGGTAATTGGCTGTGTTGTAAATGGCCCAGGCGAAGCACTAGTAAGTGATATTGGTCTTGCAGGTGCAAACCGTCGCTCAGGTTTATACATTAACGGCGAACGCCAAAAAGCACGTATAGATAACAACAACATTGTTGACCAACTTGAAGGCTACGTGCGCGACTTTATTGCTCAAAAAGAGCAGCAAACACCTATCGACGTTAAAATAGTCGAATAAATACCGTATAAAGCGCCAAACCACGGTGTTTGGCATTTACCTTTATAGCTAGAGGATACCCAAACGACCCCAAGATACAGAATTCAGCGTTTCACAGGCTCTTAATATCAAGGCGTTACTTTGCAAGAATGTCAACCCCTTTTAAAAAGTAACAACGATGAGAGTAAGTGTCTGTGAACCGCCCAACGGGTTGGTTTAAAAGCGATTTATACTGCGTTATTGATTTTAACAATAGAACCACTATTACTTTCAATCAATGCCTTGCCTAAATCGCTTTTAATTCCAACTGAAACTCGCATCATGGGGTCATTTGGGTATATAATGTCGGGTCAATTTTTAGCATTCTTGTTGTGTAAGCATTTTTTTATTACACATAAACAGTAATTAGGATTTATCAGTGGCAAAACAAATTCAGGCAGTTCGCGGTATGAACGATTGTCTGCCGGGCGACACGCAAGTTTGGCAGAAAGTAGAAAACATTTTACGCGAGACAGTAGCTTCGTTCGGTTATCAAGAAATTCGTTTTCCTATTGTAGAATCAACCGATTTATTTAAACGCTCTATTGGTGAAGTTACCGATATAGTAGAAAAAGAAATGTACACCTTTGCCGATCGCAATGGCGACTTGCTAACACTTCGCCCAGAAGGCACCGCAGTGTGTGTACGTGCAGGTAACCAAAATGGTTTACTGTACAACCAAGAGCAACGCCTTTGGTACATGGGCCCAATGTTTCGCCATGAACGCCCGCAAAAAGGTCGTTACCGTCAGTTTCACCAATTTGGTTTAGAAACATTTGGCATTGCCACAGCCGACATAGACGCAGAAGTTATTTTATTAACAGCCCAATTATGGAAAGCGTTTGGCATTAGCGAGCACGTACGTTTAGAGCTAAATTCTTTAGGATCTAACGAAGCGCGCGCCGATTACCGCGATGCTTTAGTGGCCTACCTTGAGCAACATACCGACGTGCTTGATGAAGATTCAAAACGCCGTATGTATTCAAACCCATTGCGTGTACTCGATAGCAAAAATCCAGACGTTCAAGCAATCTTAGTAGATGCGCCTAAATTGTCTGAGCATTTAGATGCTGAATCAAAAGAACATTTTGAAAATTTATGTGAACGTTTAGACGCAGCTGGCGTCATATACACGGTTAATGAAAAGTTAGTGCGTGGTTTAGACTACTACAACCGTACAGTTTTTGAATGGGTAACAGATAGCCTAGGTGCACAAGGTACAGTGTGTGCCGGCGGACGCTACGACGGCTTAGTTGAGCAACTTGGCGGTAAAGCAACGCCAGCAGTTGGTTTTGCAATGGGTTTAGAGCGCTTAGTACTGTTACTACAAGCACTTGAGTGCGTAGGTGACATTCGTCGTAATGCTGATGTATATTTAGCGGCAATGGGCGACAAAGCCAGCATTCAAGCACCAGCTATAGCAGCGCAACTTCGCAGCGACGTACCAGGTTTACGCGTTATGGTTCATGCTGGTGGCGGTAACTTTAAAAAACAATTAAAACGTGCTGATAAAAGCGATGCACTTGTTGCAGTGATTATTGGTGAAGATGAATTAGAAAAAGGCGTTGTGACCATAAAATATTTACGCGAGCGTAAAGAACAAGTCACATTAGAATTAGAACAAGCTAAAGCGCTACTAGCTGAGCTTATAAACGGCTAAGCGAACATTAGAGGTAAGAATGGACATTTATTCAACAGAAGAACAACAAGCAGAAGCCATTAAGCGCTTTTTCCGTGAAAACGGCCTTTCACTTGCGCTAGGTGTAATTGTTGGTTTAGGCGGTTTATATGGCTGGAAAGCATATAACCAAAACCAAATTACTACCGCTGAGCAAGCGTCTGATTCATACACTAAGCTTGTTGAAAGTGATGATGTTTTATCATCTGCAGATACATTTATTAGCGAAAACAAAGACACAAACTACGCAACCCTAGCGGCATTTGTAGCTGCTAAAGATGCTGTAGAAGCGCAAAAGTTAGATGTTGCTAGCGAAAAATTAAGCTGGATAGTATCAAACGTTGAAAACACAGAGTTAAAAGCAATTGCTATTACACGTTTAGCGCGTATTCAAATTGCACAAACTAAATATGACGATGCATTATCTACACTAAATGCACCATTACCAGAAGCATTTGATGCAAACGTTGCCGAGCTTAAAGGCGATATTTACACAGAGCAAGGTAATGCAGAACAAGCTCGTACTGCGTATCAAGCAGCAGTAGATGCAGGTGGATTAACAGGTAACCCACTTTTACAAATTAAGTTAGATGACCTAGCAGTAACTAGCCCAGCGGCATAAGGTTTTAGGTATGAGAAAAATAACTACAGCAACGCTTGCCTTATGTATGGCAACATTAATGGGTTGCTCATCAAGCGATGATGAAGACGAACTAGTACTACCTGAAATTGTCAATCAATTTGAAACAGACGTAGTTTGGCAAGAATCAGTGGGTGATGGCGTTGAGCATTATTTCTCTCGTTTATCGCCAGCGGTATATAAAGATACTATTTTTGTTGCCAGCCGCGAAGGCCAAGTAGAAGCGTTATCGCTAGCTAATGGTGATGTAAAATGGGAAACCGATGTTCGCCAAGATGTATCATTTTGGCCTTGGAGTGACAACGGCACTGCAAAATTATCAGGTGGCATTTTACAAGCCTATGGTAAAATATACATAGGTTCTGAACATGGCTTTATTATTGCCCTTGACCGCGAAACCGGTGAAGAGGTTTGGCGTAAACAAGTACCAGGCGAATCTCTGTCTAAACCAACAGCAGGTGATGGCCTAGTCTTTGCAAATTTAGGTTCGGGTAAATTGTTAGCCCTTCACCCAGATACTGGCGAAGAGCGCTGGAGCTTTGAACAAGAAGTTCCGCCACTAACATTACGCGGACAAAGCTCACCAACTGTTGCAAACGGTGGTGTATTAGTAGGCCTTGAAACAGGCAAACTTAGCGTATTAATTTCAGACAGTGGTTATTCTGCATGGAGTGCCGAAATAGCAGTTGCTAAAGGTGCATCAGAATTTGAACGCCTTGTTGACGTAGATACTCAGCCTCTTATTAGCGGCCCATATGCCTACGCAATTGCCTACAACGGCAATCTTGCAGCAGTTGATATTCGCTCTGGCAATGTGGTGTGGAAACGTGAATACAGCAGCTACCGCGAAATTGCGATGGATGCACAAACTATCTACTTAGTAGATAGCGATGGTGTTATTTACGCATTAGATAAAAATTCAGGTATTGAACGTTGGAGCCAACCCGCTCTACGTGGTTGGTACCTAACAGGTCCTGCAGTTGCGGGTAACCACTTAGCTTTAGGTGACCAAGAAGGTAACCTACATTGGCTTAACAAAGAAACTGGCGAGTTAGTATCTCGCGAAGACTTTGACAGCTCAGGCTTTTTTGTTGAGCCTATTGTTGCCGACGACAAGCTAATTTTATACACCCGTGATGGTGAAGTTAGTGTGGTAAACATACCTAACTAACTAGCTAACACTTAAAGGTTTTTTGTAAGGCTTCGCACTGCGAAGCCTTTTGTTGTTTTTTAAAGAGGTAGTTTATGCTTCCCGTGATCGCTCTAGTTGGGCGACCCAATGTGGGCAAATCCACATTATTTAACCGTTTAACACGTACTCGTGATGCACTCGTAGCCGATTTTCCAGGTTTAACACGAGATAGAAAATATGGCCAAGCTAATTACGATGGCTTTGAATTTATCGTGGTAGACACGGGTGGTATTGATGGCTCTGAAGAAGGCATTGAAACAGAAATGGCTGATCAGTCATTACTCGCCATTGAAGAAGCCGATATAGTGTTGTTTTTGGTTGATGCCCGCGTAGGTATGACCGTAGCAGACCAAGCCATTGCTAATCACTTGCGCAAGCAAGAGAAAAAGAGCTTTGTGGTTGCTAACAAAACCGATGGTATTGATGCAGACTCAAACTGTGCTGAATTTTACCAGTTATCATTAGGTGAGATACACCATATTGCTGCTGCTCATGGCCGTGGTATTACATTACTACTTGAGCAAACTCTTCAGCCAGTAATTGCTGAACTAGCTGCACAAGACGAAGATGTAACAGACGATGACGAAAGCCTAATTGACCTTTATCAAGAAGGTGAAGGCGACGATACAGACCATCAAGCATTTGCAGATAAACCTGTAAAGCTGGCTATTATCGGCCGCCCTAACGTAGGTAAGTCAACACTTACAAACCGTATACTCGGTGAAGAACGTGTCATTGTATACGATATGCCAGGCACAACCCGCGACTCTATTTATATTCCGATGACTCGTAACGACAAAGAATATATTTTAATCGATACCGCTGGTGTTCGTAAGCGTAAAAAAGTAAGCGACGTAGTTGAGAAATTCTCAGTAATTAAAACACTTCAAGCAATTGAAGATGCAAACGTTGTACTACTTGTTGTTGATGCTCGCGATGGTATTTCTGATCAAGACTTAAGTTTATTAGGTTTTGCGCTTAACTCAGGTCGTTCATTGGTTATTGCCGTGAACAAATGGGATGGGCTTGATGATTACGTTAAAGACCGTATTAAAACAGAGCTTGATCGCCGTTTAGGCTTTATTGACTTTGCACGCTTGCACTTTATATCGGCACTTCACGGTACAGGTGTTGGCCACTTATTTGAGTCGGTTGATGAAGCGTACGAGTCAGCAACTAAGCGTATTAGCACCGCAATGCTTCGCCGTATTATGGACATGGCACAGGCCGATCACCAGCCGCCACTTGTTCGTGGTCGCCGTGTTAAGCTTAAATACGCGCATGCCGGTGGTTATAACCCGCCACGTATTGTAATTCATGGTAACCAAGTTCACGATTTACCAGATAGCTACAAACGCTACCTTATGAACTACTACCGTAAAGCACTTAAAATTATGGGCACCCCAATCAAAATTGAATTTAGAGAAGGTGATAACCCATTTGCAGGGCGTACTAATAAAGTAACGCTTTCGCAAAAACGTAAAATACGTGCATTTGCAAAAGAAAACCGTAATAAATAAATTTATTAAAAATTAGTTTATTGCAATAAAAACGGCGTACTTTTTAGTACGCCGTTTTTTTATGCACTAAATTATTCAAGTGCTTTATGAATAAGCCCAACAAGCGGCGCAGGCAATGTAATATTACCTGCCAATACAAACTCATGTGCTTCATCTGACATTTTTTGCCATGTACGGCGAATAATACCAATCCACTTTTCTTCATTATAATCAGGTTTTGCATTTGCAAACCCAAGCATGTAATGCTCAATAAATACAAGGCTTGCTACATCTTCTACTAATTGGCTGTCGGGGTTACGTTTAATATTATTTTTAGCGACTGCATCGTACACTCGGTTTTGCTCAGCCTCGCTGTAACCAGCTTGCTGCATAAGCGCTACAACACTACTTGCATGAAATATGTAAAGCGCACTACGCCACTGATGATAGCCTTGCTTGTTCATTGCAAAGTCGCTACGCGGCGACTTCCAGCGTTGTATATGCTGCCCACGCACTGCAATTTGCATAAGCTCGTCAGCATCAGGCTTAAATCGGCTAAGCATGTCGCTCATTCGAGTAGCATAAAGGCTTTCTTTGGGCACGCTTTGCCCATTAAATTGCTCAGTGTTTGGGTCTTGGCTGTTAGCTTCATCAATTAGGGCGATTACTTTATTAAACATGACGGTCATTTTTTATAATAAGTTTTAATCATTCTAAACGCTGATAAAACAATAAACTAGTGCGCCACTGAGTTATGCAGTGAAATTTGCTCAATCAAAAAGTTATACTAAGAAGTACAGGTTATAAAAGTAAGCGCATTGATTAAATTAACTTGTTATTATCTTAGAAACAAAAATAACATATGTGCGTAAACTAATAAAAATTAACGCGCTAAAAATGAGAATAATATGTTTAAAAAAAGTATTTTAGCTATTTGCTTAGCTGTTACATCGCTACCAAGCCTTGCCGACAGTAACAGTGATTTAAAAACCATTATTGATAACCACTGGCAAAACGCCAAAGCTGAAAAAATATTTTTTCGCACCGATCCAGATGGCTGGAAACCAAACGGCACATTACCAAATTGGAGCGAGCAAGCCATTGCTAAGCGCCAAGCTTATAACAACAGCGTACTAAAAAGCTTAGCCAGCATTGACCCAAAAACGCTCAACAACGAGCAGCTAATGAACTACCGCTTATTTAAATATGAGCGAGAAACCGAACAACAAAGCTACCTTTATCAAGATAAGTATTTTCCGGTAAATTTTTTAAGTGGCTGGCATACTTACTTTGCAGAAGCGCCCGCTAATATGGCTTTTTTAACACCCGATGATTACAACGCATTTTTAACCAGCCTTGCCGACTACCCGCGCTTTAATCAGCAAAATATTGATTTAATGAAAGAAGGTATAAAAACAGGGTTTACTCATTATTGTAAAACCTTTGAAAATTACAGCCAAAGCATTAGCGCGCACATAGTTAACAACCCCGAAAACAGCGACCTTTACGAGCCTTTTACCCGTATACCTAATACTTTTAATACAGCGCAAAAAGCAAACTTACAACAAAAAGCACAAGCAGTAATTAAAGACAAAGTAATTCCTGCCTATCAGCATTTTTACGACTTTTTTAAAAATGAGTATATGCCACACTGTAGAGCGCAGCCTGGTATTGCAAGCGTTAAAGGCGGGCTTGATTACTACAAGTACACCGTTAATTACTACACCACAACAAACGCCACACCAAAGCAAATTCATGAGCTTGGCTTAAAAGAAGTCGCGCGTATTAAAGCGCAAATGCAAAGCATTATTGATGAAGTAGAATTTGATGGCACCTATAGTGAGTTTTTAGAATTTTTAGCAACCGATGAGCAATTTTACGCAACGGACGCGCAAGATTTACTTGAAAAAACAGCCTTTATTACGCAAAAAATGTATGGCAAATTACCAACCTACTTTAATCATTTACCGCGTAACACCTTCACTGTTAAAGGTTCAGCGAGTCGTGGTGCGTTTTATATGCCACCTGCTGATAACCGCTCTCCTGGCACTTACTTTTTAGCCTCAACACCTAAACTGCAGCCTTTGTATAATTTAGAAGCACTTAGCTTACACGAAGCCATACCTGGGCATCATTTACAAAATGCTATTGCAATGGAGTTAGATGTCCCCCAGTTTAGACGCACACTTAGCCACTCAGCATTTGGCGAAGGTTGGGCACTTTACACCGAACGTTTAGGTAAAGAAGCTGGCTTTTATCAAAGCCCGTACAGCGATTTTGGCCGTTTAGGATACGAAATGTGGCGCGCGGTGCGATTAGTGGTTGATACCGGTATTCATGCGTTTGGCTGGAGCCGCCAAAAAGCAATTGATTACCTAGCAAGCCACACTGCTTTACCGCAAAGCGCCGTGGAAGATCAGATAGATCGTTATATTTCATGGCCAGGCCAAGCGCTCTCTTACAAAATGGGCGAAATTAAAATACGCGAACTACGTGCAAAAGCCGAAAAAGAACTCGGCGCTAAATTTGACATACGCAGCTTTCACGACACCGTTATAGGCCAAGGCTCGCTCCCTATGGCAGTACTTGAAGACGTAATAAACGATTGGATAGCAAAACAAAAATCGGCTATTTAACATTAAAAGTAGCGGTATTATTTACCGCCTCTTTCTAAATGGACTTTATGATGAAACAACTACTTATTTTTATGTTACTCATTTTATTTAGCAGCCAAGCGAATGCTTTTTGTTTAGACGCATCAAACTACATAGAGGGCGTAAAATATGGCGTTTGTGGGGAGCAAACAGATTCAATTTCTCTTACGCCTTATTTTATTATATGGATGCTTTTAAACGTGTTATTCGGACAGACTCTTAATAAACCAAATATACACGTAGGTTTTAAATATTTACTTTTTCTCTGTGCATTCCCACTCAGCCCGTTAGTACTATTAATGAATTTAACTGGAATAATGGTATATCGCATTTATAAAAAATATTCAAACACCGCAAAAAATAAAGCCCAACCTAACCATGATTGCGCAGAACCTGTTATAGAAAAACCGAGCGTTAAGCAGCAAATAATTGGTGAGTACATTTTTGACAGCATGCAACAGGCTTTAATTAAAGAAGATAACCTCTACACATTAGAGCCTAAATCCATACAGGTACTAAGCTATTTAGCTGAACAACAACCAAGGATAGTTAGCCTAGAAGAGTTACACAATAATGTATGGGAGAATCAAATAGTAACCGACACCGCTGTTAGGCGAGTTATTAGCAAACTACGTGTAGCCCTTAACGATAATGACACAAAAAACCCCAAATATATAAAGTCTGTAATGAAGCGAGGTTATCAGCTTATAGCTGAAGTAAAAACACAACCTGTTGAATCATAATGACTTATAAAAGTTATAACCAAGGTAATACCATGGTTATAACTTTATAATAACTAGTTAATGGCTTTGTTATCGTTATTTTTTGCCAATCGTTTTAATTTGTTTAGGCGCTGTAGAGCAGCCCATAAAATTAAACAATTAAGGAAAAAAAATATGAAACACTTATTACCTCTATTACTAGTATTAACCATAACAGTAATTACATTAAGCCTTATCAACAGCAACAAGTGTATAGAAATAGGTAACGCATCTATTGCCAGTATTTCATTCGGCACGTGTGATTTATCTAACTCTAAATCAAACATATCACCACTTTTAGCTTTCTTTTGGTTAGCCATGAGCGTTTGCTTTGCAATCACATTACCTAAATCAACCATTGCTAATAAGTACAAAATTGCCTTATTTATACTTGGTTTACCACTAACTGTTTTTGTTTATTTAATTGCCTATATATCTGAAAACATACGCCAAGCAACTCAATCTTCTAAGTAAATCTATATGAGCAAGTCACACTTGCTCATCCTTTCTTAATTAAATACAAGTGAAAATCAATCCTCACCCGCTTTTGCTTCGTAAGGTTAATGATTATAAAAACCAGAGCATAAGTATGAGCAAACGCATTTTATATTGGCTACAAAACGATTTACGCCTAACCGATAACCTTATTTTAAGCGAACTTGCTACCCAGCAATGCGCGCTTGATATCGTATTTGTTATAAACCCGCACTGGTTTAAAAATAATAACTACCAACAAAAACCTTACGGCATACACAAACAGCAGTTTTTAATGCAAAGCTTGTACGAGCTACAACAAACACTTATTGAGCGCGGTCAAACCCTGCATGTACTTGAGGGCGAACCTGTATCGCTTTTAAAAGCGCGTATAACTGCGCAAAATATTGATGAAGTGGTATACAGTGAGCAATTTGGCCTGTACGAGCAACGCCAAATAAACTTACTTAAAGCACATTGTTCCAATACAAAATTTACAGGGGCGCAGCAAGATACGCTCTATAAACAAAGTGATCTCCCCTTTGATTTAAACGAATTACCTAAACACTTTACCCCGTTTCGTAAAAAAGTAGAGGCCGCTAATAACCCCATTACACCTTCTACTTTGCCAAACGGTTTACTCCCCCAACCTATAACATTATGTGCGGCTAAACCAATTGAGCTTATTGATGACAACAACGCGATAATGCACGGCGGATTTAAAAGTGCGCAAGCTCATTTAGCGCAGTACTTTTCGGGCTTACTGCCAAGCACCTATAAAACGACTCGCAACGAGCTGGATGGCTTTAACAACACAACCAAATTTAGTACTTGGCTTGCCTTTGGCTGTTTAAGTGCAAAACAAGTGTATAAAGCCGTGGAGGATTACGAG
>NZ_JAGJEI010000022.1 GCF_018100985.1 Pseudoalteromonas sp. MMG007
TTAGGTGACTCTTAGCGCGTAGCGTTAAAGTTGATGCACCTTGCGCAAAGGAAAAAGCAGCACTACGTGCTTGTCATTAATCCTTTGCACCTAATTTGCTTGGTGACAATAGCGTTTTGGACCCACCTGATTCCATGCCGAACTCAGTAGTGAAACGAAACAGCGCCGATGATAGTGTAGCATTTGCTATGTGAAAGTAGGACATTACCAGGCTCCAAATAAGAGAAACCCGTTACAGCGATGTGACGGGTTTTTTGCTGTTTGGGGTTTAGTAAAATAGCCAAGAGGGCATGTTGAGCTCAATAGTCAAACAAAACAGCTCGAAGGCGAGCCCCACACAAGGCCGCCCCGACACAACGATAGTGTAGCATTTGCTATGTGGCCCCTACCGCTATGGGCACTACGACATTCTACTGCGTAGCGCACCGGCTTCAAATAAGAGAAACCCGATACAGTACTATGATGGGGTTTACTATCTAGTGCTGTAAATACTAGAAACCATGGCGAACTCAGTCATGGCCGCCCCTATGCACTTTTATCATAGATAATGTGGCATTAGCTATTCCTAACACGATATTAAGAAGCGTTAAATTACAATTAGAAAATCATCGCCTATCGCCAACAATGGTGAATTAAAGCGACATCTTAGCTTGTTTTTATAAAAGCGCTCAGAGTGCTATTAAGGCCACTTAAGCTTATATTGCTTGATTAGACATATATAAGCTTTAATTACTGGCTGTAACTATTTGTAAGTATGATCCTATAAATTTATAATTGAATTAATAGTTATTAATTCTTCTTGTTTTGAGTAGCCATCTATATAGACCAAGGTAAAAAAGTAAGGTGGTCGCTATACCTGATAATACCCATAAAACTCTAAGGGAATGACCGCCAATAGTCCCATCATGGAGAGGGTGTAGCCAGTTTTTGAGTTTTGTCGCTGGACTTTTATTATCAACATTAAATATGCTTATGATCTCAGCAGAGTTTGCATTTATTTCGACATAGCTGTGGGGAAAGCGATGAGATGGGTCATTAGTTGTTTGTAATCTAAATCGATATACAGCGTTACTAGATGAAGGTGTTTCAATCCAAGCAAGCCTTGCGCTAGGCATAGCTTTTTGCGCTAATTCAATTGCATCGGATAACAATATATAGTTTTTTGGTTTTATTACTGCTGTAGTAGGCTTTTCAACTTTACCTAATAATGCTGTGATTATCGGGTCGGTTTGATTTGGTATCGCTAGCATAATGCCAGTAATGGTTAAAACGAGCAGAGGTAGCATAAAGCATAACCCTATTAACTTATGCCAATCATATAATAGCCCAAGCTTAGTGCTACGGGCTTTGAATTTTAACGATCTAACCCAGTAGCCTTTTTTTGGCCACCATGCCCACAATCCAAATAAAATAAGAATGAGAGTTCCTATTCCTATATAGCCTACAATTACTGTCCCAGTACTGCCTGTAAGTAATGAAAAGTGCAGGTTATATACCCAGGTTACAAAGTAACTTCCCCAAAAATCCTCACGAATGATCTGTGTACCTATAGGGTTAAGCCAGACCATTAATGGAGCAAACGCTTGGCCTTTTGTCTCAATTGGTTTGTAGTATCGTGCAGGTATTACAGAACCTGTAGCTGTATTTTCTAATCGCCAGGAGCCTAGTCTGTCTGGGTAATTATATTTTAAAGTCGCGTAGGCTTCATCCCAGTTAATAGTATTACTATTCTGTACGCTTAATTTATTTAATTGTCCGTCAAGCTCTGGATAATAAACGAGTATAGAGCCTGACAAGGCGATTACTGTTAATAACCCGCCTATGGATATACCTAAATATAGATGTACCTGCCTAGCTATTTTTCGCCACGACAAGCTAAATATCATAAAACAACACCATATATGTACATGCTCAGAATAATTTAAATATTTGGTTATTTTATCGTGTTTTATGTGCATGAAGTGCGACATTATGTCGCAGTTTTTGATTGTATTAAAAAAAACGCCAGCACTAGGCTGGCGTTTTAAAAGGCTAAAAGGCTAAAAGGCTAAAAGGCTAAAAGGCTAAAAGGCTAATTATGCTTTAGGGCCTGCATTTTTTATATCATCTGATACATCGTATTTAGCGAAATTTTCAGTGAAGTCAGCTGCTAGTTTAGCTGCATATTCGTTATACTTTGCTTTATCTTCCCATGTATTAATTGGGTTAAGTAAGTTAGTATCTACACCTGGAACGGCTACCGGTACATCTAGGTTTAAAACATCAATATGCTGAGTTTCAACATCTGCTAACTTTCCAGATACGATTGCATCGACTACCGCTCGTGTAGTTGGAATATCAAAGCGCTTGCCTGTTCCGTAAGGACCACCTGTCCACCCTGTATTTACAAGGTACACTTTTGCGCCAAATTCACGAACTCGCTTCATAAGAAGCTCTGCGTATACACCTGCTGGGCGTGGGAAGAATGGTGCACCAAAACATGTAGAAAATGTTGATTCTATGTCGCTTGTTGAGCCGATTTCAGTTGAGCCAACTTTTGCTGTATATCCACTTAAAAAGTGAAAAGCTGCTGCTTCTTCTGTTAATACAGATACAGGAGGCAACACGCCGCTTACGTCACAGGTTAAGAATACGACAGCTTTTGGTTCGTCAGCACGATTTTCTACTTTACGTTTTTCTACGTGTTCAAGCGGGTAAGCTGCGCGACTATTTTGCGTTAAGCTCGTATCGTTAAAATCTGGTGTGCGTGATTCATCTAATACTACGTTTTCTAAAATAGTACCAAATCGAATAGCATCCCAAATTACTGGTTCATTTTTTTGTGAGAGGTCGATACATTTTGCGTAGCAGCCACCTTCAATATTAAACACGCTACCTGGAGCCCAGCCGTGTTCGTCATCACCAATTAAAAATCGCGTTGGATCTGCAGAAAGTGTTGTTTTACCTGTACCCGATAAACCGAAGAATAATGCTGTATCGCCAGCTTCGCCTACATTAGCCGAGCAGTGCATTGGTAATACACCTTTAGCTGGTAGTAGGAAGTTTTGAACGGAAAACATCGATTTTTTCATTTCACCGGCGTAGCGCATACCTGCTAATAAAACTTTTCGCTGCGCAAAGTTAATAATAACGGTACCGTCGCTATTTGTACCATCACGCTCTGGATCACAAACGAATGATGGTACGTTCATTACTTGCCATTGTGGTAAGTTAGAAGCGTTATAGTTCTTTGGTTCGATAAACATGTTTTTGGCAAAAATATGGTGCCACGCTGTTTCTGTAGTAACAACTACAGGTAGATAGTGTTCAGGGTCTGCGCCAACTTCTAGGTGAGAGGTGAAGTGGTCATTACTTTGAACATGTGCTGCTACGCGAGCCCATAGAGTGTCAAATTTGTCTGCATCAAATGGACGGTTTACGTTGCCCCATTGTATGTCATCTTGAGTAGATGCTTCTTGTACAATAAAACGATCTTTTGGTGAACGACCAGTTCGTTTTCCTGTAATTGCAACAAAAGCACCATTTGCGGCTAAAGTACCTTCGCCACGGCGGATCGCATGCTCGACAAGTTCAGCTGCGGTTAAATCGACAAAACGTGTAGCGCCTGTAGTCATGTTTATACCTAACTATAATGTGTGAGAGTTTGAACGGGATAGCTCTGGGGTTATCAGTGCCCTTAAGCTGAAATGATAGTAACAGAAGGTTTTGAGATATTCGAGCCCGTAAAGCCCCTAAAAACACATATATTTGCTAAAAAACATGATTAATTTCAATGATACCGGTGTCAGTAAATGAACAAAATTCATGACACCGGTATCATCTTTTTATAATATAAAACCGCATATTTTGCGGTCTTATAATGAGATTTTGGATGAAACGTTTAATTAGTTAAAAATATTTTTTACGTCTTGCTCGTTAAAAATATATTCTTTTAAACAGTAGTGGCAGCTTATGTTAACAGAACCATTTTTAGCAACATCATCAAGTAGTGCCTGTCGCCCTACATTAACAAGAGCCGTAATTGTTTTTTCTCTACTGCAGCCACATTTGAACGTAATTGCTTGAGGTTCAAATACACGAGGGTTATCTTCATGGTATAGGCGCGTTAGTACTGTATTGGCGTCAAGTTTTAATAATTCTTCATCTTTAATAGTGCTACTTAGTGCTTCTAAATGTGCAAAGTCATCAATCGACTTTTGTTTATCTACTGGCAGTACCTGCAAAAATAAACCACACGCTTTAGCGTTACCTTCGCTAGTATCTGTTGCAAACCAAAGACGCGTTTTAAGTTGCTCTGATTGTTCAAAATAGCTTTCAATACACTCACTTAATGTATCATGCTCAAGAGGAACAATGCCCTGGTAACGTTCACCCTTAGTTGGCGTGATGGTAATGACCATATAGCCTTTACCAATAAGCTCTTTTACTGATGAGCCTGTTACTTCACTTTGCATGCGAGCTATTCCACGCATGTTTTGTTTATCGTCACCATTAATAACTGCGTATTTAACGGGACCATCACCTTGTAGTTGAACGGCTATCTCACCTTCAAACTTTAAGGTCGCTGTTAATAAGCACGTTGCAACGAGTAACTCACCTAATAAGGCCTTAACAGGCTGAGGATAATTATGATTGGCAATCATTTCGTTGTAGGCGTTTTCGATTTGCACGAGTTCGCCACGAACATCGAGGTCGTCAAATAAATAACGGTGAAGTAGATCTTGTTGCATGAGCGGCTATACCTAACTTGATTTCATTTTTAAAAGTTCGCGCCTTTGCTTTTTATCCGGCTTTCTATCCGGATGTGGCGCAAAGAAGCTATTATTTTTGCGAGCGATGGCGTTTTCTTCGCGTTTAGCAATACTTGCATCAGATTCTTGATACATGGTCTGTGCAATGGGGGCGCTTTGGCGCTTTTCAAGCACAGAGAGGATAGTAATAAGCTTTTCATCTACGCCTTGAGCTAGTTTTATTACTGCTCCAACCTCGACTATTTTACTGGCCTTGGTACGTTGGCCATTATAATGTACTTTGCCGCCTTGTACCATGTCGCGAGCTATTGCACGTGTTTTATAAAATCGAGCGGCCCATAACCATTTATCTAATCGAACTTTTAGCGCATCGGTGTGGTCTGAACCCGTATTCGCGTTACTTTTTTTACTCATAAGGTATTTTCCCTCGTTTTTATAACTTAAAATTTATCATGAAATCATCGTAGGATGAAGGTATTACACCACCCGTTTGTTTTTTATACAGCCATGTAAACTAAACTTATTCTGTTTACAAAGTTTAATATTAGTGTGCTTGTTGAATGAAAAATGAAAAGGTACTATGGGCACGCGCTAACGCAGTAAATTAAAATAAGAACACTATTTATGGAACAGCAAATCCAACAACTAAAACAATTTTTAACTCGTTTACCGCATGCTAAGTTGAGCGCATTGGTAACACTGTTAGTTGTTGTTTATCTTGCATTTTTATTTTCTAAATTAGTTTGGCTTTTATGGCCTAGGCCACCGGTATCTCTGTTAACGCCTACTCACAGTGTTAATCAATCATCGGGGACAAGCAACCGCTCAGCTCAGCATATTGTTGAGCAATTTTTGTTTGGTAAAAAAACTGTAACAAACAATAATGCTGCGAAACAATCGCAAGTGATCAATGATGCACCTGAAACTCGCTTAAGTATAAACCTCACCGGTATTGTTGCTGTGAGTAACGATGATAAAGCAGGTGTTGCTATTATAGAGTCACAGGGTAAGCAAGTAAGCTACCTTGTGGAAGAGGTTGTACTTGGGACTCGTGCAAAAGTAGCGCAAATATTACCTGATCGCGTCATTCTCAGTGTAAGTGGTCGTTTTGAAACGTTAATGCTAGATGGGCTAGATTTCACCAAAAAGGTTTCTATGCCAGTATTGGCTGCGCGCGATGAAGCTAAAATGGGTCCGCAAAAAATGCAGCAAAGTGAAATTCAAATAAACGCTACAGCTGATCAAGAAGTAAAAGAAGCAATTATAGAAACACGTGAAGAGCTATTAAAAGAGCCAGGTAAATTATTTGATTACATACGTGTTTCGCAAGCAATGAGTGATGGTGAGCTTATTGGGTATCGCTTAAGTCCAGGTAAAGAGCCTGAGCTATTTAAGCAAATGGGATTAAAAAATAACGATTTAGCTATTTCAATTAATGGCTACCAATTAACAGATTTAAAACAGGCCATGTCAGCCATTAATGAGCTGCGTAATAGTACAGATGCCAATATCACAATTGAACGTGATGGCGAACAAATAGATGTGCAATTCAGTCTGCAATAACTTAGCTTTGGAGTTTTAACATAATGGTTCAGGTGCTACACCTCAAAAAAATTAAAAAAGGGTTAGCTAAGTACGCAGCACTTTTTTTGGCGGCAAGTATTTCTTTGTCTGTTTCTGCTGTTGAATACGCTGCAAACTTTAAAGGTACAGATATCAACGAGTTTATAAATATTGTTGGTAAAAACCTAAATAAAACAGTAATCATTGACCCTAATGTGCGTGGCAAAGTAAATGTACGTAGTTACGAGTTAATGGACGAAGCGCTTTACTATCAGTTCTTTTTAAATGTACTAGAAGTTTATGGCTATTCTGCTGTTGAAATGGACAACGGCATTATTAAAGTAGAAAAAAGTTCTGATGCTAAAAAATCAAATGTTCCACTAATTACTGAAAATAGTGAAGCATCTGGCGATATGATGATCACCCGTGTTGTGCGCGTAAAAAATGTAAGCGTGCAAGAGCTAGGGCCATTAGTTCGTCAATTTAGCGATCAAAAAGATGGCGGCCATGTTGCTAACTTTAACGCGGCTAACGTAATGATGCTTACAGGGCATGCAGCGTCGGTAAATCGCTTAGTTGAAATTATTCGTTCAGTGGATCAAGCTGGTGACAAGCGTGTAGACATCGTTAAGCTTAAATATGCGACTGCAGATGATGTGGTTTCTGTGGTCGATAATATTTATAAAGACAGCGGTAAAGGCAGTGTACCTGAATTTTTAATTCCAAAAGTTGTGGCTGATGGCCGAACTAATAGCGTGATTGTGAGTGGTGAAGGGCAAGCTCGTAACCGAGCAATCGAATTGATTAAGCGCCTAGACGGTGAACTTGAAAGCCAAGGTAATACAAAAGTATTTTATTTAAATTACGCAAAAGCCGAAGATTTAGTAAAAGTATTGCAGGGTGTAAGTAAATCACTTGTAGATGACGCACAAGGCGCTACAACTAAAACACGTAGCCGTAACAGTAACGAAAGCAGTATTGAAGCACACCCAGATTCAAACTCACTTATTATTACCGCTCAGCCAGATACAATGCGTTCACTAGAAAGCGTTATCGAAAGGCTTGATATTCGCCGTGCGCAAGTACTTGTTGAAGCCATTATTGTTGAAGTAATGGAATCGGATGGTGTTAACCTTGGTACGCAGTGGATTTCAGAAGACGGCGGTATGCTGCAGTTTAATAATGGCTCAACAGTCCCTGTTGGCTCGCTAGCCGTTGCGGGTATTCAAGCGCAAGACACCACAACAACTCAAACAATCATCGGTTCAGAAACAGGCACTGCTACAAGCTACGATGAAACAACTGAGGGTGATTACACCGCGCTTGCTTCATTATTAAGCGGTGTTAACGGCTTAGCGTTTGGCTTGGTCAAAAACGATTGGGGTGCAATCATTCAAGCAGTATCGACAGATACTAACTCAAACATACTCGCTACCCCTTCAATTACAACCATGGACAATGAAGAAGCGTCGATGATAGTAGGTCAAGAAGTACCTATTATTACAGGCTCTCAAACGGGTAGTAATAACGATAATCCATTTCAAACAGTTGAACGCCAAGAAGTGGGTGTAAAACTAAAAGTTACGCCACAGATAAATGATGGTTCAGCAGTACAGTTATTAATTGAACAAGAAGTATCCAGTGTAAGTGGTGCAACGGCTGTTGATATTTCTGTTAATAAGCGTGCAATTACTACAACGGTTATGGCCGATGATGGTGGTATGGTTGTATTAGGTGGTTTAATTGATGAAGACGTACAAGAAAGCGTGTCTAAGGTACCAATTTTAGGTGACATTCCAATCTTGGGTCATTTATTTAAATCGACTAATACCACAAAGCGCAAGCGTAATCTTATCGTGTTTATTCGTCCTACCATTATCCGTGATGGCGTTAATATGAATAAGTTAAGCTTTAACAAATATAACTTTATTCGTGGCGAGCAAATTAAAGAAAAAGAAGACGGCATAGAGCTTATGCCTAGTTCAGACTCTCCTGTACTGCCTTCGTGGGATGATGAGCTTATATTGCCACCAACGTACGAAGAACATTTAAAAGCATTGAGTTCTAAAGAACGTGCAGAGCGTGAAGATGACTAGCGCAATAGAAGAAATAAACGAAGATGTGGTACACCGCGTTACAGAGCCTGATTCTGACGAATTATTGACAGCTAACGAGTTAGTAGAGCTGCCACCTAAGCGTTTGCCGTTTTCCTATGCTCGCCGGGCTGGTGTGCTACTAAGTAAAAACAATGATCAACCGGTGGTTTATTATCGTGGTGAACTTGATGTAGGTGTTTTATTAGAGGTACGCCGTATTGCTGGAAGTGGTTTTACTTTAGAGCAATTAGCAGATGATAAGTTTGAGCTTTTATTAGAAGCTGCTTATCAGCGAGATAGCTCTGAAACCCAGCAGATGATGGAAGACATTGGTAACGAAGTCGATTTATTTTCACTTGCCGATGAACTCCCACAAACTGAAGATTTACTTGCTGGCGATGACGATGCGCCAATTATTAAGCTTATAAACGCCATGCTTAGTGAAGCAATTAAAGAAGGTGCGTCTGATATTCATATCGAAACCTTTGAGCAAGAGCTAGTAATTCGCTTTAGGGTTGACGGAGTTTTAAAAGAAGTATTAAAACCAAACCGTAAACTTGCTTCGTTACTCGTCTCGCGTATTAAGGTAATGGCTAAGCTTGATATTGCTGAAAAGCGTATTCCTCAAGATGGTCGCATTAGCCTTCGTATTGCTGGGCGTGCAGTAGATGTTCGTGTATCTACCATGCCATCGAGTTTTGGTGAGCGTGTAGTATTGCGTTTACTTGATAAAAACAACGCACGCTTAAATCTAGAAGATTTAGGTATGACGCCGCAAAACCGTGAATTATTTGCCGATTTAATTAGTAAACCACACGGTATTATTTTGGTAACCGGCCCAACGGGCTCTGGTAAAAGTACCACTTTGTATGCCGGTATGAGCCAAATAAACTCGCGCGATCGCAATATTTTAACGGTTGAAGATCCAATCGAGTACGAAATCCCTGGTATTGGTCAAACACAAGTAAATACAAAAGTAGATATGACATTTGCACGCGGGTTACGCGCAATATTACGTCAAGATCCCGATGTAGTTATGATTGGTGAAATACGTGACCTTGAAACGGCTCAAATTGGTGTGCAAGCATCGCTGACGGGTCACTTAGTAATGTCTACGTTACATACAAATACAGCCTCAGGTGCAATCACTCGTATGGAAGATATGGGCGTTGAACCCTTTTTACTTTCATCATCGTTACTTGGTGTACTTTCTCAGCGCTTGGTGCGTACCTTATGTAAATCTTGTAAGGAAGGGCACGTAGCTGACGAACGTGAGTGTCAATTACTGGGTGTACCGTTTGACAGTCAACCTACTATTTATCGTGCAGTGGGGTGTGAAGAGTGTAACTTTAATGGTTACAAAGGCCGTACTGGTATTCATGAGCTGTTAGTTGTAGATGAAGCTATACGTGAAATGATCCACAGCGGTAAAGGCGAGCAAAGTGTAGAAAAATACATTCGCCAAAAAAGTCCAAGCATTCGTCAAGATGGCTGTAGCCGTGTACTTGCAGGTAAAACAACACTTGAAGAAGTACTTCGCGTTACCCGCGAGGAAGCCTAGTTATGGCAGCGTTTGAATACCGTGCGCTTGATGGTCGCGGAAAAGAAAAAAAAGGCATCTTAGAGGCCGATACTGCAAAGCAAATACGCCAAGTATTACGAGAGCAAAAGCTAACTCCGCTAGAGGTAGTTCCAGCTGCGCAGGGCGATAAACAAGTTAAAGGCGAAAAAGCGCCATTACTTGGCAGCTTTTTAAAACCGACTATTTCAACGTCAGATCTTGCGCTTATTACTCGTCAATTGGCCACGCTTATTCAATCGGCATTGCCAGTTGAAGGCGCGGTCATGGCTGTTGCTGAACAATGTGAAAAGCCGCGTTTAAAACGTATGCTTATGTCGGTACGTTCAAAAGTGGTAGAAGGTTATACGCTTGCTGATGGTATGAGCGAGTTTCCGCATGTATTTGACGACTTGTATCGTGCGATGGTTGCCGCCGGTGAAAAGTCAGGTCACCTTGATCAGGTACTTAACCGACTTGCCGATTATACTGAGCAGCGCCAACATATGCGTAGCCAAATAACGCAAGCCATGGTTTATCCTACTATTTTGGTAATATTCGCGATTGGTATTGTATCGGTATTGCTTGGTACGGTTGTACCAAAAATACTTAAAACGTTTGAGAAAACCAAACAAGTACTACCATGGACCACCGAGTGGGTAATGGCTGGCAGTCACTTTGTGCAAAATTATTGGTTTATTAGTTTAATCGCGATTACCGCAATTGCTATAGGCATTAAGCATGCACTTAAACAGCCTAAAATACGATTTTGGTGGGATGACAAAGTACTGCACATGCCAGGTATTGGTAAAGTAGCGCGTGGCATTAACACTGCTCGTTTTGCACGTACATTAAGTATTTTGTCGTCAAGTTCTGTACCGCTACTTGAAGGTATGCGTATCTCAGGTGGTGTATTAGTTAACGAAAAAATTAAAAAAGCAGTTGGCGATGCTTCCGACAGGGTAAGTGAAGGGGCAAGCTTAAGAGCAGCTCTTCAACAAACTAAGTTGTTTCCACCAATGATGCTGCATATGATAGCCAGTGGTGAAAAATCAGGTGAGCTTGAGCAAATGCTAGAGCGCGCCGCTAACAACCAAGACCGAGAATTTGAAAGTATGGTTAACGTATCACTTAAATTACTTGAGCCCGCGATGATTGCCTCAATGGCCGTTATTGTATTGTTTATAGTAATGGCAATACTGCAACCAATAATGGCAATGAACAAAGCCGTAGGGCTTTAAATAATTTTTATATATTAATGATTTTACCTAAATCATTTTTGCTTAGTGTTTTTAGAATAACGAGGTAATTACGTGAATAAACAATCAGGTTTTTCTTTATTAGAAGTAATGGTGGTACTGGTTATCATCGGAATGATTATGTCAATTGTTGCGCCTAATATTATGGGTCAGCAAGAAGAGGCTGCTATCGATAAGGCGCATTTAGATATTCAACAACTTGAAGATGCGATGAGCTTGTACAAGCTTAAAAATAAAAGCTACCCAAGTACAGAGCAAGGTTTAGAAGCGCTAGTTAATAAAACAAGCATTGAGCCAATTCCTAAACGTTTTCCTGATGGCGGCTTTATCAGCGAGCTACCAGAGGATCCTTGGGGTAATACGTACCAGTTAATTAGCCCAGGCGAAATTGGTAAGTTTGATATTTTTTCTATGGGTCCAGATGGCGAAGTTGGCACCGATGATGATATTGGTAACTGGGATGAAGACGAACAGTAATGTTTAACTACGCTTTTATGCATAATTACACAACTGCTCGAGGCTTGCTATGCAAGTAAGCCTTAAGCAGCTGAATAAAAAAAGTAGAGGCTTTAGTTTAATCGAAATTTTAGTGGTATTAGTGATCATCGCTTTTGCCACAAAAATGGTGGTATACAGCTTAGAGGGTGGCGCTGAAGATGAGTTAGACACTCAAGCACTTAGGCTGCATACCACCATTAATATGGCATCTGAATTTGCAATTTTAAATCAGGTGGAACTTGGTTTTTTAGTCGAAGAAAACACCCTAGAATACTTAGTCTTTGATGGTCAAAAATGGATAGCTTTTGACCGTGAAGAGCTGTTTAAACCCATAGAGCTGGATGAGCGGTTAAAGCTTACTTTAAATTTAGAAGATTTAGCATGGGCGCAAGATAACTTGTTAGAACAAGCTAATTGGCGCGAGCTAATGAGCGGCGGTGATGAAGATAGCTTGTTAGAGCTTAAAAAAGTAAAAATACCCCAAGTGCTTATTTTATCATCGGGTGAGGTCAGTGCATTTCAATTAATACTTGAATTAAAAGAGCAAAGTGAACCTGTTTATTTCATTGAAGGCGAATTTACTGCACCTGTTAATTTTCGCCGAGAGCCAGAATAATGAAGCTTAATAGAGGCTTTACGCTATTAGAAGTACTGGTGGCGCTTAGCATTTGTGCTATGGCAGGTATAGCTGCTATGCAAGCCACTGGCGAGCATATACATCATTTAACGACGATTGAAGAGCAAACGTACGCATCCTGGGTTGCTGAAAACGTACTTATTGAGCAACGTACCAAAGGTGAGCAGTGGCAAGGTAAAAACAATGCACGAGGTAGTGAAGTAATGGCGGGTGTTGAATGGTTTTGGCAACAAGAGGTAACAGCTACAGCCGACAAAAGCTTTGTTAAAGTAACAATTAATGTATTTACTGATGAAAAGTATGAGAACTCGGCATATGAGCTTTCAACTTATCTCAACAAAGGTAGTAAGTAAGTGAAGCAGCGTGGGTTTACGTTGTTAGAGGTAATGGTTGCACTGGGCATTTTAGCTTTTGTAATTATTGCCACCCATCAAATATTAGATAGCACCACCAAAGCAAAAGATGCTTCGGATGAAAAAATTGCTGAGTTGAACGGGCTACAAACTACTTTTAGGTTAATGGATCAAGATTTTAGCCAAATGACCAAACGTGCCGTTCGAAACGAATCGGGTGATGTACAAGAGCAATATTTGCTAGCAGGTCGTTATGTGTTAGAAAGCCAATACGATGGCATCGCATTTGTGCGCGACGGCTGGGTTAATCCTATAAACTTATTACCGCGTTCTGAATTACAAGCTGTGGGCTACAGAGTACTAGATGACAATCTTGAACGCGTTTACAGGGTATACGTAGACCAGCTTGATAATATGGAGCCGCGTGTACAGCGAATACTTGAAAATGTAGAAGAGCTCAAGTTTGAGTTTTTAGATGATAAAAGCGCATGGCAAGAACAATGGGAAATTAAAGCGCTTCCTAAAGCCGTTGCTGTAACACTTCAGCAAATAGAGGCTGAACCTATTCGTCGAGTATTTTTAGTTCCTGGTCAGGGTAAGGTTGTTGCGCCACCAAGTACAACACAAAGTACGAGTGTGGATAATGGGTAAACAGCAAGCGTCACGTGGCGCAGCACTTGTTATCGTTTTATTTATTGTTGCTTTAGCTGCTATTTTAGCGGTTGAAATGAGTGCTAATTTGATGGTGCAAGTTCAGAAAAGCACTAACCTACAAGGACACCAACAAGCTAAATGGTATGCGTACGGCGCAGAAGAGCTAGCTATAAAAGGGCTCATACAGAGTAAGAAAGATGATGCCGATAAAACATCGCTTGATCAAATTTGGGCAACTCAAGGTAATACTGCGTACCCGGTCGATAATGGTACATTGAGTGGTCAAATTACTGATTTACAAGCTTGCTTAAACTTAAATGCTTTAGCGCAAGCACCTGATATAAGCGGTACAAGTAAAACAAACCCTGCGCATAAAGCGTTATTTGCACTACTTGAAAATATTGAAGATTTACCTGCGGATGAGTCAGAAGAGGCGATGGCCGATAGCGTATTTGATTGGCTTGATGAGGACAGCATTACTTATCGTTCAGGCGCGGAGGAGGATGAGTATTTATCTCGTAAATTTCCGTATATGACTGCAAATAGCTTATTTGCGTCAACATCGGAGCTGCGTTTAGTGAAAGGATTTAACCCATTAGTAATGGAAAAAGTATTACCATATGTATGTGTAATACCAGGCAGCCCCTTATTATTGATTAATGTAAATACACTGCAGCCAGAACAAGCTCTTATCTTAAGCGCCATGATTGATGAACTGAGTTTATCTGCTGCTGAAGCTGTTATTGGGGCTCGCCCTGAAACAGGCTTTGATAGCATTGACGAGTTTTTCACTGAGGTGCAGCAACAAGGTGGAGCAAATATAGAATCTGTAAAAGATTTATTTAGTATTAATAGCGAATATTTTAAATTACAAACGCAGGCAAACTTTGTTGAATTGCGTTTTTCGATGACCACATTACTGCACGCTAAAGATGGCGACGTAACGATACTGGCGCGAAAATTTGGAGGCGTACAGTGACAGAAATACTGTTGATCCGCACGGGTCAAACCGAACAAGAACTGCTTAACTGGTTAATATACTCACCACAAGAACAAGAAATAATAGCCAGTGGTGAATTACCCAATGCAAGCCACTTAACTGAGTTAAGTGAAAAAGCACAAAGCAGAGAAGTTATTGTTTTACTACCAAGTGACCAAGTGCAATTAAAGACAGTTGCCTTACCCACAAAGTGGAACCGTAAACTTGAGCAAGCATTGCCGTACATGCTTGAAGAAGATATAGCCTGTGATGTAGATGACTTATTTATAGCAGTAGGCGAGCCAACGATGCTTGGCGAGCAACATGCCATACGTGTAGCAATGACCGATCGTGAATGGTTTGAACAATGGCTTGCGTTATTTGCAGAGCATGATTTATCTGTTTATAAAATATTACCAGATGCACTGTTACTCCCTGCGGGAGATGAAGGTGAGGCCACTGCTATTGAACTTAATAACCAGTGGTTATTTAAACAAGGGCAATGGCATATTAGTGCGGTTGAACCAAGTTGGTTAAGTAATTATTTAACGGCTTTAGGCAATCCAAACATTAAGCATTTTAGCCCTGCGAATCATTTTCCTGAAAGTGTTAACCTACGCGCACAAACCAATGAATACGACTTGCCTTTAGCTTTATTTGCAAAGCAATTAGATAGCGTTAAATTTAATTTGCGCCAAGGCCTTTATCAGCTTAAAAAGAAAAGCTCATTGTGGTGGGGATACTGGAAAGGCGCAGCAATTATTGCAGGCGTTGCGCTAGTTTCTACGGTTGCAATTAAAGCAATAGAACTGCATCAACTCAACTCGGAACTAGAAATAGCTAAAGCGCAAGTGGTTGATAGATATAAAAAAGCGTTTCCTGGCGTAAAAGTTCGCCCTAACTTAATTAAAAGCCAAATAAAAGGCGCACTTGATAGAGTGCAAGGTTCAAGTGAAGCTGGCTTTTTAGACTTAACCGCAAATTTGGTTGATGTGTTTTCTCAGGTGAGCGAATTTACCCCAGAAACTCTGCGCTACGATAAGCGTCGAAATGAGCTGCGTATTCGCGCTAGAGCAAAAGACTTTCAAACATTTGGCAAAGTTAAAACCATACTCGAAAAACAAGGTTTAACCGTTGAGCAAGGCTCTTTAAATAACGACGGTGATTATGTTGTGGGCGAAATTAAACTGCGAGGTGCGGTATGAAAAAGCAGTTAATGCAATATTGGCGCTCACTAAAAGAGCAAGAGCAGCAATTAGTTATGGTCGCTGGTGGCGTATTTATTATTTTTGTTTTAGTTATGGGTATATTTAGACCATTAAATAACGCAATAGAAAAAGCGCAACAGTCACAAATAAAACAACAAGCGCTGCTTGTTTGGGTTGACGAGAGCATAGTAAAGCTAAAAGCGGCGGGCAATACTAGCGTAGCGAGCAATACAAACTTAAGCCAAGTTGTTAACTCTACACGTGGTCGTTATCAAATAGATATTAGTAAAATGCAGCCTAGTACGGGGTCACTTCGTTTAACGCTCGACTCTGTAGAGTTTAATCAACTAATCGAATGGTTAGACGAACTGGTAAATCAGCATGGTTTGAAAATTGAAAATTTAGATTTAAGCCGTGACGACAAATCGGGTTATGTGCGTGTAAGCCGCTTGGTATTAGAGAATTAATTAATGAAAAAAATAATAATGTTATCGGCTGTATTTTTAGTCAGTTTTATTGTGTTTTGTATTATTAAATTACCGGCGGTCATAGCGCTTGATATAGCAAAGCCTTACTTGCCTAAACAGTTAGAAATTGGCCAAACTGTTGGTACTGTGTGGGAAGGGCAAATGATGCAAGTACGCTTTGAAGGCGAGCAACTAAATAATGTACGGTGGGATATAGCAGGCTGGCAATTATTTACTGGTAAGTTAAACGCAAATATTAAATTTGGTAATGCGCGTGAACGTAGTGATATTTCAGGATATGCCGACATAAGTTATGGGTTATTTAATAACAAAGTAAAAGTAACCGATGGTTTAGTTCGCTCAACGGTTGAGCGTGCGATGGGTAGAATACAGCTACCATTGCCAGTAACAGCTAAAGGTCGCGTAATATTAGAACTTGAAGAATATAGCTCGGGTGCCCCTTATTGCGAATCGTTAAAGGGTGAAATAGCGAGCCCAAATATTGATGTACAAAGGTTAAATGGCTGGTTCAATATAGGCCCTCTTGGAGGTAAGTTAAGCTGTAAGTCGGGTGATGTAGCTATATTAATTGACCCAGATAATACGTTAGGCCTTGAAGCAGATGCTACACTTAAAGCTAATTTTGATTTTAGTGTCGCCGGTTATGTAAAACCAGATGCCAGCTTACCAAAAGATGTACATGATGCGGTTAAGTTTTTAGGCCGACCAGATAACCAAGGTCGCTACCCGCTCAATTTTTAATTGATTTAATATAAAGAGTTTTAATGCAAATACCCCAATTTACTGAGTTGCATGCAAAGCAGCTCAGCACGTTTTTAAACACTCAGCCTCAAGCTATGACCCTTGAGCAAAGCGAAGGTTATTTATTTGGCGTTATTTGTTCGCCCAGCCCACTTGATGTACACGAATGGCTTGCACAAATACTACCAAACACAGCTAACGACCTAGACGAAGAGATGCTGTTTTTATTCATGGCGCTTTATCATAAAATTAGTGAGCAAGTGTTTGAAACTGGATACAAGTTACCAGTAGAGTTTAACCTTGAGTTTTGTAAGCCTTGGAGCGAAGGTTTTTTAGTGGCGACAAAAGCGTATGCTGAGCCTCTTTTAAATGCCCCAGAGTTAGATACCGAGTTTAAACAAGCGCTAGAAAGCGCACTTAGTACGCTTAGCTTTTTTGCACTTGATCAGCAAGCAGTAACGCAAATTGCCCAGCAAAATAATATGACCTCAGACGCCCTGTGCCAATATCAGTATGAATCTATGGGTGATTTTGCATTAGGTTTTGCAGAGCTTATAGAAGTGGTTGCTATTAATAGTGGTTTAATCACAGATGATAGTTGGGACGAGTAATTCGCTTAACTTTTTAGGCGCTTAATCTAAGCGCCTAGTTCTAAAGCTATATCAGTGCAGCCTTTCTTACACTTTACTAAGCCTTTACCAGATTCGCTGGTGGCTAGATCAAGCGTTAAAACCCCATTACATTTTTCACACTTAAGCGTTTTACCTTGGGCTAATTGCTTGAGCATATTGCGTTGTTTATAAAACGAGTCGCTGGCTTTCTTATTCAAATTAGAAAAATCCATTACTTAGCTCGCTTTTGCTCTAAAGCTTCAGAAACTATTTTACACACAGTGTTTAAACGCTCATCGTAAAAATACAAGTTAAGATCGCGCTCACGACAGAAACGCAAATGAAAAAGCTGTACTGAATCATCAGTAGTAAATGTTTTTTCTAGGTATTCGTGCTCAGATTCAGAAAGCTTTAATTGAGCAGCTATTCTATTTTTAGCCATGTTTGCTGCAGGGCTTCTGTTTATTTTGCTGGCATCACTTAAAAAGCCAATGCCTTCTCCTAATAACTTTTCACGGGGTTCTTTTATTGAAGGGTGGTCAATAGTAAAAAAGGCAAGGATCAGCACTACCAATATAATAAATTTTTTCATGGATACATAAACCTTGATCTAAGTAGGGTTAAATTACCATGCAGTGTAATAAACTGCATTTTAAAAGCAAGTAACTGAGATGAATAAATTATTAGCAATCTAAGTCAGTAATTTTAGCCAATATTGTTATAATAGCTAACAGCAGTCAGATATTTCTGAAATATCTGAAACTATTCAAGAGGCTACTTATTCACCTAAATCTGCCAAGCAAGCAAATTGCTACACTTTAGTTGTAGAGAACCTGAGTAGTGCTGAATTTTTATTTCCAAGCGGCGTTGAGGAACTTCGATGGACAAGCAAATTAAAGTAAAAAACATACCTGCAGAGGTAAAAATCCAAAAGCCGGATTTAAGCCGAGATGATGACAGGTTTAATCCCCGAAATCGTATTTATGTGCGTGCTGTAAAAGGCCTTCATCAGTTACTCAGGCAACGTATTGGTTTTTTAGGTATGCTCGCTTTTATGGCATTACCCTGGATCAATTTTAACGGGCAACAAGCTGTATTGTTTGATTTGATAGGCCAAAAATATAATATTTTTGGTTTAACACTATGGCCTCAAGATTTTACTATTCTTGCGTTTATATTTATGTTGGCAGCGTTTGCGCTATTTTTGGTTACCACTTTTTATGGCCGAGTGTGGTGTGGTTATACTTGTCCACAAACCGTGTGGACCTTTATTTTTATTTGGTTTGAAGAAAAGTTTGAAGGAACGGCAAATCAGCGTAAAAAACTCGATCAGCGGCCAATGGATTTTGATAAATTTTGGCGAAAAACAGCCAAGCACTCCAGCTGGGTATTGTTTTCTTTGTATACCGCTATTTCGTTTGTAGGCTACTTTACACCCATTAGAGAACTGCTCCCTGATTTTGTCACCTTTAGCGTCGGTGGTTATGCATTAATTAGTATTATTTTCTTTGCTGCATGTACTTATGCTAACGCTGGCTGGATGCGTGAAATTATGTGTTTACATATTTGTCCTTATTCACGCTTTCAATCAGCTATGTTTGATAAAGATACCTACACCGTAACGTATGATGAGAAAAGAGGTGAAAGCCGTGGCCCACGTTCGCGTAAAGTTGCCCACGAAGACCTAGAAATGGGCGACTGCATTGACTGTAATTTGTGTGTTCAAGTATGTCCAACAGGTATAGATATTCGTAATGGCTTACAAGCTGAATGTATTAACTGTGGTGCGTGTATTGATGCTTGTGACGGTGTGATGGATAAAATGGACTATCCGCGAGGGCTTATTTCGTATACGACAGAGCGAAACCTAGAAACACCAGAAAATAAAACGAATCCACTGCGAGCTAAAATCATTGGTTATACGGTCATGCTTGTTGTGCTTACGGGTGCGCTTGTCGCAAATATAGCACTGCGTAAGACCATGGACTTTGATATTATCCGTGATAGGAACCAATTATACCGTGTCGACTTTGATGGTTTGGTAGAAAACACTTATACGTTAAAAGTGATTAACAAAGCGCAATATGAGCAAACCTTTAACATTAAGGTGCAAGGACTTGATAACTTTAAATACATAGGTAAGCGATCATTTACTGTGCAAGCTGGTCAGTCTCATAATGTACCGCTTTCACTTGTCATGGACCCATATGATTTAAAAGCGCCGATGACTGAGTTTAACTTTGTACTTTCGCCAGTCAGTGAACCTGACGAAACGATATCGCAGCCAAGTAACTTTTTCAAAGCACGGTGATATCGGCTTACCCAAGGGGTAGGAAGTTATAGCAATTAACAAAAGCGGGTGAATAACCCGCTTTTATTTTATATAAGAAGAGTATGAGTAAATTTAGCTTTATTGACCTAACACCCGACCTAATACTCGATGCTATAGAAAGTGTAGGCATTTATGCTGAATCGGGTTTATTAGCACTGAACAGTTACGAAAACAGAGTTTATCAATTTAAGGCTGAAGATGGCCTGCGTTACGTAGTAAAGTTTTATCGCCCAGAACGCTGGAGCAAAGAGCAAATTCAAGAAGAACATGATTTTGCATTTGAGTTAGCAGAGGCAGAAGTACCAGTCGTTGCACCGGTTAAATATAATGGGCAAAGCTTGTTTGAACACCAAGGCTATTTGTTTGTGTTATTTCCAAGTGTAGGTGGTCGTTTATTCGAAGTGGATAATTTAGATCAGCTCGACGTAATGGGGCGATTAATTGGCCGCATGCATCAAGTTGCTAAAACTAAACCGTTTGCGCACAGACCAACACTTACCTGTGAAGAATACTTACATACAGCCAAAGTTCATCTTCAAAAAAGTAACTTGGTGCCAATGGGAATAAGCACTGCTTTTTATACTATTTTAGATTTAGTAATAGAGCAGGCACAAACGCAGTATAAAGATGCGCACAGTATTCGCTTACATGGGGATTGCCATGCAGGTAACATATTGTGGGCAGGTGATGCGTTAATGTTTGTTGATTTAGACGATAGCCGTCAAGGTCCTGCAATTCAAGATTTATGGATGATGCTCAGTGGCGATAGGGCTACGCAACTGTTACAGTTAGACACCCTTGTAAATGCGTATGAAGAGTTTTGTGATTTTGACCACACTCAACTCAAATTGATTGAACCACTGCGTGCGATGCGTATTATTCATTACATGGGATGGGTAGCTAAACGATGGAGCGATCCTGCTTTTGTACGGAACTTTTCGTGGTTTGCAGATGACAAATACTGGGAGCAACAAATTTTAGCGCTAAAAGAGCAACTTGCAGCACTGCAAGAAGCACCGCTTAAGTTATTGCCATAATATTTTATTTAAAGATAAGTACAACGAGATACCAATGCTTAAAAAATTGAAACTGAGTTTATTACTTTTATGTTTACCATTTGCAGCACTTGCTGCACAGTTTGAAGCCGATAACCAATATACAGTTATTGATATAGATAAAAGCGCAGAGCCACAGGTAACTGAGTTTTTCTCATTTTACTGTCCACATTGTTTCAAGTTTGAACCCGTTGCTAAAGCAATTGAAAAAAATCTACCAGAAGGCACTGAGTTTATTAAAAATCACGTAAACTTTTTGGGTGGCGTTTCGCCACAAGCACAAAGCAATTTGAGCTATGCCTACTTAATTGGTAAAAAACATGGACTGGCGCAAAGCATTAGCGATCAAATATTTAAAAGCATTCATGTTCAACGCGCACCATTAACTGAAATGAAAGATGTTAAAAAGCTGCTTGAAGTTAACGGTATTGATAGCGCGACATTCGATCAAGACATTGCAAGCATGCCAATTATTGCCGCTGAACGTGCAATGCAAAACAAACAAAATAAATATTCAAAAATTGGCGCACTTACAGGTGTGCCTACTTTTATAGTTAACGATAAATATAAAATAAATATTAACACCATCAAAAATCAACAAGAACTTGATGAGTTAGTTGCTTTTTTACTAACACTTTAATCTCGGAGAATAATAATAATGATCAAATTAGTTAAAGCGGGTTTACTTGCTGTACTACTGCCAATGGCAGCAACTAGTTTTGCAGCAACGTATGAAGAAGGCGTGCATTACGACGTGGTATCTGAGCGTGCAACTAAAAAACCAGAGGTTAAAGAGTTTTTCTCATTTTACTGCCCTGCATGTAATAACATGGAAGCATTAATTGGTGAGTTTAAACCTAAGCTTGATAAAAACGTTAAGTTTAAAAAGAGTCATGTGGATTTTGTGGGTGTTCGTGACCCAGAAAACCAACAAATGATGAGCCAAGCACTCGCGACAGCAGAAGTACTTCCACAAAAAGATAAAATTATCTCTGCTATTTTTAATCACATTCATACCAAGCGTGCTAAGTTTAATGAGCTTGCTGATGTAAAAGATATATTTGTAGCGCAAGGTGTAGATGGCGATAAGTTTGATAAACTTTTTAAAAGCTTCTCAGTACGTACTTTAAGTTCAAAAATGAAGCGCGACCAAGATTACTTTAAAGAAAAAGGCGCCCTACGTGGCGTACCTACATTTATTGTAAATGGTAAGTACAAATTGAACCTTGGCCGAGAGTCGGGTGTTACTGACCCAGAAGACATTGGTAAATTAATTAATTACCTAGCAAACAAGTAAGTTTTGCTAAAACTAAAAAAGCTCCTCAGGGAGCTTTTTTGCTTTATAAGGATGTAGCAATGGAAAAAATATTAGTATCGAGTTGTTTGCTAGGGCAGCCTGTTCGTTATGATGGAAAAGGACAAACATTACAGCATCCACAATTACGGGTATGGCAAAGTAATAAGAAAATAATATCCTTTTGTCCTGAAGTTGTTGGTGGGCTATCTACTCCTAGAGCTCCTGCTGAAATAATACAGGGGAGAGTAATTACTAATTCAGGAGAGGATGTAACAGAGCAATTTCAAACTGGGGCTAATATAGCGCTAGAAGTGTGTAAAAAAAATAAAGTTCGTTTTGCTCTACTTAAAGAATCGAGCCCTTCTTGCGGACGAAATACAATATATGATGGAAAGCATCGCGGAGTAAAAATCGAAGGTCTAGGTTTAACTGCAGCATTATTAATGAAGAATGGGATTCAAGTGTTTAGTGAAGAACAAATACCAGCACTTATAAAAGTACTGGCACTTTAATTTTGGTTGGTTATTTACGCTGTAAGAAAACACCTGACTCAATGTGATGCGTATAAGGGAACTGGTCAAATATCGCAAAGCGCTTAACATTATGCGTACGAGTCAAGTGATCAAGATCACGCTCAAGGGTTTCTGGATTACACGATATATAAATTATGTTTTCGTAATTAGCCACTAAATCACACGTTAACTCATCCATGCCTGCGCGCGGTGGATCAACTAATATGGTTTGGCAGTCGTAGCTTTTTAAATCTATGCCCTCTAAACGAGAGAAAGTACGCTCACCATTCATTGCTTGAGTAAACTCTTCGCTCGACATACGTATAATATCGAGATTATCTACATTGTTTTTGGCAATGTTATACTGAGCAGAGTGAACAGACGATTTAGATATTTCAGTTGCTAGTACTTTATTAAAAGAACCCGCCAGTGCAATAGAAAAGTTACCGTTACCGCAATAAAGCTCTAATAAATCATTTTTAAGTGGTTTACATAAGTCTTGCGCCCATTCAAGCATATTAATATTTACTTTAGCATTTGGCTGAGTAAAGCTGTTTTCAACTTGTTGGTAAATAAGCTCTTGGCCGTTAACAGTTAAACGCTCAGTAACAAAGTCATCACCAAGTACTTCTTTTTGTTTGCGGGCACGGCCAATAAAATCAATTTTGTACTTGCTGCTTAGTTTTTCTTTAAGTGCTTTTATTTCAGTTAGCCACTGCTCATCTAGTGGTTTGTGATAAAGCAGGCTCACTAAAATTTCACCGCTTAGGGTTGATAGGTAATCTATTTGAAATAGCTTGCGGCGTAAAATCTCACATGGTTTAAGATTTTCAATCATCACCTGCATGATTTCACCTACAAGAGGGGCCGCAGGATCAAATGTATCTACGCGAATTTTTTCTTTTGTTTGTTGATCAAACATAATATGGAACAGATCGTCGCCATCGTGCCATACTCTAAACTCTGCACGTTGACGGTAGTTAGTTGGCTCTGAGCTAAATACTTCTAGCTGCTCCACACCAAAACGTCGAAACTGTGCACTTATACGCTGCTCTTTTTCACTTAATTGCGCTTGGTACTGTGTGGTATCTATTTTAATAACTGCCATTAACGCTACTACCTTATCTAAGATCTGTTTATCGGCGTTATTGTAGGGTGCGCTGTGTATTTGTCTAGTTTTGGTTAGAGTTAATGGTGTTTTTTTGCTCGCTTAACTTTAGTTTTATTTGCGCTGGCCGATAAGGAGCTACGCAAGCATAGGAGACAGTTTATGAAAATAGGTAACTATAACTTTACACCAAACAGTAATGTCAATAAATTCAATAATAAGGCTGATATTCAGCAGCCTACAATTGAGTCTCCTCAAGATAGCTATCAACAACGAGGCAGAGAGCTTGCTGCAAAAGTACTCGGCGATAAAATGGCTGAGCAGCTAGGCTTACCCGTTCAAGAAAAAAAAGCAGAGAAATCACTATTTGATTTTGATGAAATAGTAAAAAATGTACTCGACTTTGTGAGTGGCGCCGTTAATAAGGCAAAAGCAAACGGCGCTGACGATGACAAGCTTAAGAATATGCTTGGCGAAGCGCGCAAAGGAGTACAAATGGGTATTGATGATGCCGTTGACGAGCTTAAAGGCACTGGAATTTTTAATGACGACATGGAAGAAGGTATTAAAAAATCACAAGAGGGTATCTACGACGGTATAGATACATTAGAGGAGTCGTTATTTAACCCTCAACCTGCCAGTGTAAGTATAAGCCAAGGCCAATATGTAAGTATGAGCAGTGATGCTCAGTACAAGTTTACAACTGCCGAAGGTGATGAAGTAAGCATAAGCTTTGCCGATGCATACGAGTCCCAATCAGCTAGCGGTTATAGCAGAACCAATGATAGCGAATCATATGTAAGTTCGTCATCACAATCTCGCCAGGTATCTTTTTCAATGTCGGTTAATGGTGAATTAAACGAACAAGAGCAAGATGCAATTAATGCGATGATGGAAGACTTACAAAATGTAAGCTCAACATTTTTTGGTGGTGATTTAGATAAAGCATTTGAACAAGCGCAAGAGTTAAGTTTAGGTAGTGAACAGCTGGTGGCTTTTTCTATGGATTTACGTCAAACAAAAACGGTTGCAACAGTTAAGAGCTACGAAGAGTATAAGCCTGCTCCAGAAAAAGAAATCGCTGATACATTAGCTCCTTTTAACGATGATCTAAGAAATGCTTTTGAAAAAGCAGGTGAGTTAGGCTTACAAAACCAACTTGCTGGGATCTTACAATGGTTAAACCAAGATCAACAAGAAATCGATAAGCTAGTTGATTACACTAAATCGATGTTCGAAAATTTAAATCAGTTAAACACAGCGGCAGATGGTCTCGCTGATTTAGAAACTCAGCAAAGTTAAACTACTTTCTTTTATAAATACCTCATGGCAAACTGCCGTTCTTAACGTTTAGTGGGAACAGTTGTTTGTCAGCGCATATAATGGTTTTTGATTCAGGTATTGGTGGCACCACTGTACTTGAGCATATAAAGCAAAGCATTCCTGATGCTCAGTACAGTTATTTTATGGATAACGCACTACTTCCCTACGGAGCGCAGTCCCAGCAGACAATCATTAATCGCTTATATTCATTAATCCATTTTATTAATAGCAATAAGTTGAGTGTTGATTTAATTGTTATAGCGTGTAATACGGCTTCAACGTCGGCACTGAGTGCTGTACGTAAAATTACCTCTATTCCTATTGTGGGTGTAGTACCTGCAATAAAGCCTGCAGCAGAGCTTACTCATACTAATCACATAGCGCTATTGGCAACGCCTGCTACAGTCACAAGCCCCTATACAAAAACTTTAATTACTGAACACGCACGTAATGTAACGGTTAACTTATATAGCAGCGTTAAGTTGGTTGCTTTAGCTGAGCAGTATTTTTACACACAAACTTTAGACACGATCAAACTCCATCAAGAGCTTGATAGCCTAAAAGTAGATAAAAATACTGACGTGCTTGTATTAGGCTGTACGCACTTCCCTATATTAGCCAACCCTATTAGGGAATACTTTAAAGGAGATGTGCAGTTATTAGATTCGGGTCAAGCTATAGCAAATAGAGTTCACTTCCTACTAGCTCAATCAAACCTTCTGGCAAATAAACCTTCAGACATAAAAAAGCCGCTGCATTACTATGCAACGGCTGATATTAATAGTGATAAGCTAGCAATAAAGCTAGTTACACTGATTGATCCGTCTCAGTACGAAGAGCACTAGAATCATCTTCTTGTTTTTGCTTTGCTTCGCGTACTTTTAAAGTACGTTGCTGAAACTCACTGTCGTTAAGCTTAGCAATTGCATTATCTGCATCTGCTTGCGCCATTTCAACAAAGCCAAAGCCGCGACGCTTGCCAGTATTTTTATCCTTTAATAGGCGTACGTTAAACACTTTACCTTGTTCTTCAAACAAAGCACGAACCACACCTTCGTTTGCACGATAAGGTAGGTTGCCAACATAAAGTGTTTTCGTTTTAACTTCGGTTTCTTCAACACCTTCAGGTGACATTGCAGCAATAGCAATTGCACCTATTAATAAACCAGCACCAAATAGTAGTGCAGGGCTTAAAGCTAAGCTGCCTAAAGCAAACTCAACAATAACAAAACCAACTACAGCAAGAATAACAGAGAAGATAAAAGATTTTTGATCGGGTAATTTCATTTTAGATCTACCAATAAACAGGAAATAAACATTAATTTAACATTGTGAGCTTGCTATCTTAACGTCTTAATTGAACATAGCAATGATATTTGTATTAAATAATAAAGAAGAGTGTAAAAAAGCATCAGCTTATGGCTGTTTTAATGAGGTTTTACCGTGTTTTGCTGTATTTTTGTTCGAACAGTAAAAAGATCTAAAAAAAGGGTTGATCTGTTTTCGGATCTCCCTTTCGGATCTCCCTATTCGG
>NZ_JAGJEI010000023.1 GCF_018100985.1 Pseudoalteromonas sp. MMG007
GTGTAAACACATTTCAGGACAAGACAGCTTTAATACAAAAAAAAGCAAGCCATGCGGCTTGCTTTTACTGCCCGTACAGGCAACACACTCTCAATATTTTATTTTTTAAAAACGGTAGCTAGCACCTAGTGTTATACGACGGTCTGTTAGACCTTGGAAACACAATAGTGCGCTTTCGTTTACACAAGACTGGCTAATTTCAGATTCAGTAATATTTACCGCCTCTAAACCAATATTTAGTTGCTCGTTTACATCGTAACTAATGCTTGCATTAAGCTGTCCACGATCTTCTTGTACCACTGGGAAGCCCCACGGGAAGCTAGACGTACTACCAAAGTCATTTGAGCGGTAGCCTTCACGCCATGTGTAGCGCATACGTGCTGATAACCCAAATTTCTCGTAGTACAAAGTAAAGTTATAAGCATTTTCTGATAAGTTAAGTAAGCCTTGTATCTCGCTTACATCAATACCTGGCGTGCCAGTTGTTGCTGCAAATACACTACTTGCTCTAGACGTTGCTGAATTTTCGGTTTCGCCGCCAGAGAACTCTTGAATTGTATAGTTAGCTAAAACACCAAAGCCAGACGCCCAACCAATATCTTTTTCAAAGCTTGAAAGGTCGTATTGGAAGGCAAACTCAATCCCTTTTTGGGTTGTTTCGCCGCTATCGTTTACTTTGGTTTCTGTACCTACACACACACCGCGACCATTTTCAGGGCCAAATACGTTAATATCTGCAATTGGGTTAAATATACCACCACCTTCACACGGATCCGTTAAATCACGAAAGCCTGTTACTGGGTCTTCTACTGGTGATGTTAACTGATTAACATGTAATTCTTTACGCGTTTTGTGGAATATACCTACACTAAATACACTTGCTTCAGTAAAGTACCATTCAGCTGATAAGTCATAAGAAAGCACTTCTTCTGGCTTTAAGGCAGGGTTACCAAATTCAACTTCGTCATTTGGACTAGTGCTATAGGTAACAGATGTAGATAGGTCATTGTAATCAGGGCGACGAATATCTTTACCAACACCAAAGCGAACAAGTACGTCTTCTGATACGTCGGCTACAAGGTTTAATCGTGGTAAAATAAAGTCATAATCTGATTCATTTGTAATGCGCGTCACAAGCTCATTACCACTGCCATCTACGGTTACAGAATTACCTGTAGACTCTACGTCAGTTTGGATGTAACGTACGCCAAAGTTACCGCGAATCATTTCGTATTCAAAATTAGCTTGCGCATATAACGCATGCGTAGTTTCTTCTATATCAAAAAAGCCTGCAGAGCTTGATGTTGGCGCGTTTAATGTTTTACTTGAGCCATGCGCTGTCATTGCAGCTTGCAGTGTAGCAAGTACCGCATCAGGGTCTGATGCTACAAGCTCTGGGTCAATAAGTAAAAAATCACCAATGTATAACGAACGACCATCTGCTTCATTAAAGTTATCTGGGCCAGCTACTAATAAGTCAGCAAACAAATCTCCCGATGGACTATCAGCCATTGTTCTTAAACCAATACTTGATGTAATTTCGTTTTGCTTACTTTGTGATTTGCTGTAACGGTAACCAAAATCAACAGAGGTTATAATTGAATCGGTGTAATAAGTTGAGTCGATACGAAATGCATCTTCAGAGTTTTCTACCGTATCTTGGCCAATATTTACATCGCGAAGCACGACGTTTGCAGGATCTAGTAATTGCTCAACCGTAGGTGCGTATTCTGCCTCTTGTGCAATACCAAAGGCTAACGCACCGCCCGATAAATCATACTCAAATGGCACACTGTTATCATTACCGCCACCAGCATCTAAAGGGACATTTGGATTGATAAAGTTAAGCGTTGTATTAAAGCTTGGGGTTGTTGTATCTGAAGATGATGATGCAATTTCAGCGCTTACAAACCATTTATCGCCTTGCCACTCACCGCCTAATCTAAATATATTACTGTCAGTAACACGAGAATTTGTATCGCTTGAAAAACGAAGATTTGGATCGTCATCATCGTTTTCTAAATTTACTGGGATCACACCACTAAGCGCTGCTTGAATAGAGCCTAAGTTTGTACCACCGAGTGAACCAAAGTTCACAGTTTCAAACGAATCAGGGATAGAAATATCATTAAGTGCACTTACACCAGATGCTTGCACACGCGAACTTTCTTGGCGTCGCTCTTGATCATTTACGACTGCGTCAAAGTAAAACTTTGTATTGTCATTTGGTGCCCACTCAATGGTACCTACAAAGTTCTTAGTTTCGTATTCATAGTTATCGTAATCTTGTACAAAGAACTGGATTGGTAAAAAATCAAATGACTGTGCACTGGCTACGCCACTGTCTGAGGTAATAATGTTATCTCTGTCTGCACGAGGACGAAATGCTGTTACATCTTGCTCTGCGTAGCTGCCACTTACAAGTATACCAAATTTACCGTAGTCATCTGTCTCCCAGTTATCAGCAAACGTACCCGAAAAACGAGGTTGTAAACCACTATCTGTACTTAGGCTACTGCTTTCTCCTTGTACTCTGATTGTGGCTAATTGCTCTCCTAAATGAAGAGGACGAATGGTTTTAAGGTTAATTGTTCCACCAACAGAACCTTCAATGGTTTTAGCCTCTGGAGACTTTATAACTTCCAAACTTGATATAATTGATGCAGAAACATCTTCAAAGCTAATACCACTACGACCTGAGCCAGAGCCCACGGTAGATACCCCGTTTATTTCAGTACGGTTTGCATCTGTACCACGAATTTGTACGCCGGTACCCACACCCGCTTGGCGAGTAATTTGAATACCCGTTACGTTTTCTAGCACTTCTGCTAAGTTTTGGTCAGGTAGTTTACCAATATCTTCCGATTGAATAATCTCTACTAGACTATCTGCCGATCGCTTCTCAGCTAGGGCGTTAGTTAATGATTGGCGAATGCCCGAAACCTCAATAACTTCTAAATCGTCTTTCGCTTGCGGTTGAGCTTCTTGTGCCTGTGTTGACAAAGAAAAATTCAGTGCAGTGGCAGATATAACCGCCAGAGTAATTTTAGATAACTTGTGACTCATAGTTTTTTTCCTGTGTGTGTGAAATGCTATGTTTAACTCGCTACGCTTATCTTTGGTAAAACCTTTATTTATTACAAATCATTAACTCAATATTTACACCATTCAACTAAAAGGTCAAGTAAGTGGTAAGCTAGATTTATTCAAATACAACTCTACCTAACTTACCAAAAGTAAAGTTCATAAATTAGATAGTTTCAAATAAAGATTAAAAAACAATCTAAATATATGTTTTTAAATGTATTTAAAAATGGTGATAATTTATAAAACATCATTAAAAATACGCAATTTAGCAAGGTTCTTTGTTACAAATAAAATAAAAATTAACTATAAAAATCTTTATAAAGAAATTTTTATTGCACCAAATTGGTTAACCAAGCATATCCTCTAACACATTATTCGCTCTGTATAATCTAGACTTTGGTCATAAAAGTATTTATTCAATTAAATAGTTAATATTTAAATTTAGGCATATGAAATCAGTTTTTTACATTAGCAGCATGGATAAGTTACTGATCGAAATTTCAATAGTATGTTTAGGGAGGTGGTTTTAATTAAGAGGGAGTGTTGATGTTGTTTAACTATGGGCATTAAAAAAGGCGGTAAACCGCCTTTTTTATATTGTACTTTTGTTTTTACTAAAGCTTAAAGCTCATACCTAAGAACAGACGTGGGCCGTAATCATTTACTTCACCTAAGTTACCTTCCACAAAGAAATCTTGTGATTTAGGTGCACTAAATAAGTTAATTGCTTCGGCTTTAATTCTGAAGTGTTCATTAACTTTATAAGATGCGCGCATTTCCCATACACCTACACCGTCTACATAACGTAAGCGAGTGCCGTTGCTTGTGTAAGGTTGGAAGTACTCACTACGATATTTATAAATAACCGCAGTATCGAAGTCGCCAATTTGGTAGTAAAGTTGGCTACTAAATACATGCTTAGAGAAACCAGGAACTGAACCTGGCTCAACGATACCTTCTTTTAACTGTGTTGTATTACCATCAAGATCTGTAGTAAAAGTATCACCGTATAAGCTATCTTCAAACTCAAAGTCAGTATCTGCGAAGTTATAACCAAACTTCACACCGAGACCATTGTCCCAACGGTATGAGAACGATGCTTCTAGACCTACTATTTCGCTTTCATCGTCTGATGTAACAGAGTTAGTAATCGGCAGAGATACCGTTTCCCCGTCTATTGTAAATTCTTCTAGAACAGTCTGTTTCTCAAAACCACCTTGAAACTGCTTATAGTAAAGGCTAAACGCTACAATAGAGTCTTCATTAGGATACCATTCAACTGCCGCATCATAGTTCCACGACATTAAAGGTTGCGTTGATGGGTTACCCGAACCATTAACACCAATTAATAAATCAGAAAGTGACGTAGCTGCACCATCTTCATTACTACTTGTTGAAAATTCACGGTTATAGCTCAAATCTGAAGGGTCTGCACGAGACATACCACGGTAGATACCTGCACGCAGTAGTATATCTTCGCTGTAATCAACAACTAGGTTAAAGCTAGGTAGGTATTTTGTATAGCTTGAGCCACTTTCTACTTTATCAAGTGTTGTTGGATCTGATACTAGTTCAAGAAATCCGGTGTCTGCATCGGTACCGACAGAGTAATCTGCTCTGAAGCCAACTGAGGTTACCTCAGTATCAACTATACGAAGACCAAAGTTACCACGAATAAACTTACCAAACATTTCTGTATCGTAGCTAGCCATTAAATAGGCAGAGGTTGTTTTTTCTGTTACATCAACAGTACCTGTATTTTGGTAATCTACGTCTGGGTAGCCAAACTCACCGTTGTAATCAGAATCTGTTGCAGCTACTGCTTGAGAGAAACACACATTATCGTACGTCGCCCATGATGAACCTGTACCGCTAGCAATTACGTTACCGTCACTATCAACATTAGTTACGATATCGCCATCAGACACGCTTGATAAAAAGCCTGATTCAGGGAAGTCAATTTGACAACCTTGAAGAATTTCAAGTGCAGTATCATCGCCTATTGTGTACTCAACTCTTGAGCCATTACCACCGTTTCCAGTACCACCAAATTGTATGAAAGAAAGCTCAGATGTTCTGATACCACCTTCAATTTTAGTGAACATGCCACTATCTAATTCATAATCAAAATCTAAGCGCGCTGATTTAATAACATTTTCGCGAACATTCTCGCGATCTAAACGTGTTCTTAAACTATCAGTAAAGTTAGAAATATCTGTTACATCAAAATCAGTTAATGTGAAATGAGGAATTTCATCGCCCATATCCCATGTAAAATAGTTACGATCAGAGGTTCTGCCACGGTTTGATATTTGTAACTCTTCACGATCTGTTTTTGAGTATGCTAAATCAACACTCACTGTCAGTCGGTCTGTTACATTGTGCTCAATATTTAAACCATACCCTTGATAATTCTCTTCACGTGAAAATTGCTCACCGGATGATTCAATACGTTCTTCACCTTCCCAATGTAGAATACCGCCTACATCATTTGTAACAAGAGTCGGGCCCGTTACACCTGGCGTTGCACGTTTTTGTAAAAAGATTAGGTCATGACGCGCTTCTTGTTGAGTACGGTCAGATATTTGCGTATCAAAGTTAATATCCCAATCAGCTGAAGGTTGGTATTGCAGTGCAAAAAACATTGCGTCACGTTCATCTGATGTCTCGTTTTGACGAAAGCTTCGACTACTGCCAGTCCAAGCATACGGAGTACCATCACTAAAGGCTTTGCCTGTTTCAGGATCTATATTAGCGTCATAGCCTTGGTTCTTTAATTTTTCACCAGCTACCTGATCTTCACAATCACCTGCGCTGCTACGATAAAATCCTTCATTAGTATTATTAGGATCGTTTAAACATGCCCAAAGCGATGAACCTGAAGGGCTTGAGCTTCTATACTCTGCTTCAGGTGAGCTAACCTCTTGGCGCTGTACACCAAAAGACACACCAACTGCTTGGCCATTATCAAACTCATATTGATCAACATAACTGAATGTACCACGGTAACCCATATCACTTTGTAGTGAATTATCAACATTACCTTCATCAGGGTTATAGTTTAACTTAACTTCACCCGATACACGTTGTTTGCCGTAATCTAATGGCGTTACAGTTTCAAGCGCAATAACACCTGCAACACCACCTTCAATCATTGATGCATCTTGCGTTTTATAAATTGCTACTTTTTTAACAAGCTCTGATGGGAATTGTGAAAAATTAACTGAACGGTCACCACTACCATTTGTAGCTTCACGACCGTTAATGTGCGTTGCACTTAAAAACGGACCAAGACCACGGATAGTGATCTCTGTTGCTCCACCGTTTTCACGGTGCGATGCAGCACCAGTGATTGATTCTAGTGCTTCACCAATAGAGAGAGCAGGTAAGTCACCAATATCTTCTGATGATAAACCATCAACAACTGTTGTCGCTTCTCGCTTTATGGCAATTTGATCTTGTATTGTTCTTCGGGTACCTGTAACACTTATAATTTCTACGTCTTCTTCAACTTCTGTCGTTTTTCCCTGTTCTTGTTGTGCACTTGCCGAAAATGCACAAGAAGTTGCCATACCTGCTATGACCGCTGTTCTTACCCATTTGGCAACAGGTCTTAATGCAAACTGCCCTGTTATAGAATTATTATTCTTTATTGACTTCAACGACATTTGAATTCTCCGCTGGTTGTTGTTGTGTGATTTAAGTGTGTTAGCCTGTTAAGCTTTTGTATATATAATGTGTCTTCTGGGCTTAATATACTTAAACACCTATTCATGATCAACCAATTTAAGCTTTAAATATTACCATAAGGTATACCAATTAAAGATAACCTGCATTACCGACATGTCATGTAGGTTTAATGCATAACTTGTAATTATTTAAAAACAAAAAGTTCCAACATGGGGTTTATTGTTTATAAAGGCGTTTTATTTTTTCTGCTGCCTAAGTAGAACTAGCGCCTAGCTGAGAGTGGTGCATATAAGTAAGCTGTTTGGCGCCTGCTAATGCACCTGCAGGAGCAACTTCAATTAATGTACTTTCAAAAGTAACATACTCAAGTACCTTTTTATAACTGACTACTGGGTTTTGGCCAATTGCGCCGTCGGTTTCAAATGTACCATTACCATTAAGGTTTCTAATTGCTCACCAATCATTGCTGTCATCACCTGAAACTCGACTATCTACATAGCCAAAGTTATTGCTAAATACTGAGTGGTTGTGGTTTATTAAATCACAGGCGTATTTAAATGCCTGATCACTATCAGGTCTCTTCGGATAAAATAAGCCTAAAAAGAGTGTATTTTCAGCAGTAGGTTCGTCTTCTGCAGGTTCTTTACTCAGTCATTAGCAATTGGATTGAGAATATGAGATTCATTTATTACGCTATCACCCATGTGAAGGCCATGCACAATTATAAGTAAATCTATGTGCCCCATCACTGGCTTCACCAACTGTATAGCATTAGTAACATGGCCTGATATACCATCAGGATTACAAAATGCGAAGTGTTTTAATTTCATGGAGACTATCACTAAGCGACTTTATGTTTTTTATATTTGGCTAGTTATTTGATGTGTTAAAAAACACCCGAAAGTTCTTACCAACTTATTTAAAGTCTAAAGAAATTGAAAATTGTTAATACAGCCATATCCAAATAAATTTTTGTCAGTGTGCTGACCAATTAAACCACAATAAAAAACATTTAATTAACTAAGGTAATTTACAGTTGTCACTTAAACTTTATTTTTTAACTAATTTGAAATTAACAAAGTTTGAGTTGTTCTTTATGGGTATTGTAGTGAAAGAGGAAAAAAATAATAAAAGGGGTTATAGCTGTAGTAAAATTTTTTGTAGCTGCCTAAGTGGAGTTATAATTTCATGTCAATGGTTGAAAAGTTAAAGCAGGAGAAATTTTCGTCCTACTTTAACGTAAGGTCAGTGCTTATCTATTTAAATGTATTGTTGTAAAACTCAACGGGCTCTTGTGAGCCCATAGCAACAGGCACTCGTTGATGTAAGCTAGACGGAGCGATATCTAAAATCCGATTACCTCTAGAGGTGGCTTTACCACCGGCATTTTCCATTAATAACGCAAGTGGATTTGCTTCGTAAAGTAATCTTATTTTACCATTATCATTACCGCTTCGCTTGTCTTGAGGATACAAAAACAATCCGCCACGGCATAATATACGGTGAACATCACCAACCATTGCTGCATTCCAGCGCATTGAGCTTTTTTCAAAGCTCTCGCAGGTATAAAGCAATTTATCAAAATACACTTGTGTTGGCTCATCCCAGTAGCGGTAATTTGCCATATTGACTGCAAATTCTCTGCTTTGTTTTGGTACATCTAACTGCTTATTAGTTAACAAGTACCCGCCATGAGTAGAATCCAGCGTATAGCATCGCGTAGGACCGCCCGTACTCATTATAAGTAATGACGAAGGGCCATATAAAACATAACCTGCGCAAACTTGATTAGTACCCGGTTGCTTAAATTGCTCGTCACTATCGTAAGCTACGTCATCTCGTGCTGGGTAAATTGTAAATATGGTACCTATTTGGCCATTCACATCAATATTTGATGAACCATCGAGAGGGTCAAAAGCAACTATAAATTTGCCATCAGGGTGGGCCCCTACTACATGATCCTCTTCTTCCGATGCTACAGACTTGACTAATGTGTCATCTATTAATATATCTTTCAAAAGTTGATTAGCAATTACATCTAATTTTTTTTGTACTTCACCTTGGACATTTTCGTTTAGCGTTGAACCTAAAACGCCAGCCAGTTCGCCTTGGCTTACTCTAAAAGCAATTTCTTTTGATGTCGCTAAAATAGTACGTATAAGTAAAATAAGGTCGGTTTCTACACCGTCTTCTTTAAGAACTGTATTTAATCTTTTCATTAATTGTACCTATTTACACAATTAAGATCGGTAAAGCATTGTTCGAGTCTTGTGACCATACTTTGCTCAGAGTGACGAAGCCATACACGTGGATCGTAATATTTTTTGTTTGGCTTATCATCGCCATCAGGATTACCAATCTGGCCATGTAGATAAGCTTGCTTATCTTTGTAGTAATCTAAAATACCATTCCAACACGCCCATTGTGTATCAGTATCGATATTCATTTTTACTACGCCATAAGTTAATGATTCTGCAATTTTACTGTATTCAGAACCACTACCACCATGAAACACAAAGTTAATTGAATTATTAGGCAGGTTGAACTTATCTGATACGTAAGCTTGAGAATCTTTTAAAATACTTGGCGTTAGTACAACATTGCCAGGCTTGTACACACCATGAACATTGCCAAACGATGCGGCAATAATAAAGTTAGGGCTAATTTTACTTAATCGCTCATAAGCAAAAGCAACATCTTCAGGTTGCGTATATAAGGCCGAGCTATCTAGGTGAGAGTTATCAACACCATCTTCTTCACCGCCAGTACACCCTAACTCTATCTCAAGCGTCATTCCAATTTTAGCCATGCGTGCTAGGTAGCGCTCACATATTTCTATATTCTCCTCAAGAGATTCTTCAGAAAGATCGATCATGTGTGAACTAAATAGCGGCTTACCAGTTAATTCAAAGTGTCTTTCACCTTCATCAAGTAAACCATCTATCCAAGGTAACAATTTTTTAGCTGCATGATCGGTATGCAGCATTACGGGTACCTCGTAATGTGCAGCAACAGCATGGACATAACGAGCAGCGCTCACAGCACCAAGCACAGCAGCTTGCTGATCTGGCAACACTAAGCCCTTACCACAAAAAAATTGCGCACCACCATTAGACAATTGAATGATGGCTGGCGAGCTCATTTTTTTTGCTGCTTCTAGGGTTGCATTAATTGAAGTTGTACTTACAACATTAACGGCAGGTAAGGCATATTGGTTAGCACGAGCATGTTCATATACCACACTTACTTCGTCACCAACTATTACGCCAGGCAGTATTGCCGAGGCTAAATGTTCCATTGTTAGATTCCTTCTTACTTTATAGCTTCAATACACGAGTCAGTGATTGCTTGCCAGTTTTGCTCTTTGACCCACTCTTTCTTAGCGACCCATGTTCCACCTACTGCAAACACGTTGCTTAAAGATAGGTAATCCATTTTATTCTTCTCGCTTACACCACCCGTTGGGCAAAAACTAACTTCTCTAAAAACGCTTGATACAGCAGAAACAAATGGCGCACCACCAGCAAGCGATGCAGGGAATAACTTCTGCTCTTTAAAGCCATATTCAAGCGCCATCAAAATATCCCCTGTGTTTGATACACCAGGTAAAACAGGCACGTTACACTTTGTAAGTGCACTTAAAAGTTTAGGAGATACTGCTGGAGTTACAATAAAATCAGAACCCGCATCTATAGCTTGCTGTAAAATAGTTTCGTTAATAACTGTTCCTGCGCCAACTTTAAGCTCAGGCACTTGCTCTTTTATTGCTTTTAAAGCATCTAAAGATGCTTCTGTTCTAAGCACAACTTCTACTAATGTAAGGCCTGCATCTGCCATTGCTTTAGCAATTTGTACACCCTGCTCTGGCGTATCAGCTTGAATTATAGGTAGCAGTGTTTGCCCTGACATAAGTTCAGAAAAGAGAGTCATAACGTTGTTCCTTTATTTTTAAGTAGTGCGGCCGAGATAAGCGGCCTATAAATTTATTAAATGCCAGCTTTAGCCATTGCAAGCTGAAAAACATCTTTTGGAGCAATTGCGCCAGGCTGTTGAATAACAGTCCCTGCGGCTTTAGCACCAAGCTGTACTGCATCAGCAATAGATTTGCCAGATAAACGAGCGCCTAAGTAAACGCCATTAAAAGCATCCCCTGCTGATGTTGTATCAACAACATTAGTAACAGGTATTATTGTGTGACTTTGAAGTGTGTTGTCTAATTGGGTAATAACCGATTCAGGGCCATTTTTAACGATAATTTCGTCTATGTTATATATTTTTAAATATTCAATAACGTCTTCAACACTGTGAACATCGTAAAGGGTTGTTAAATCTTCAACGCCTGGCAGCGTTACATCAGCAAGACCAAATGCTAGGTCGTACTGCGTTTTCGTCTCATCAACACTATTCCACAAACGAGCGCGGTAATTAGGATCGAATACTATTTTTACGCCTGCAGTTTTTAATTGTTTTACTACATGCCAAAAATCTTCACGCGCATTTTCATCAATTACAGCAAGTGAAATGCCGGAAAAGAAAAACATATCACCTTGTGAAAGCTGTTTCACAACGTCTGTATTTAAAAAACTAACTACTTTTTTAGCTGCAGAATCGCTGCGCCAATAAATAAAGCTGCGCTCGCCAAAAGCATCTGTTTCTATGTAGTACATACCCGGTACTTTGCTTTCGTGAGCAAATACAAACTGAGTATCTAGTTGTTCACTTTCAAAGCGCTCTAACATTTTTTTACTTAAGTTGTCTTGGCCTAAAGCAGTTACAACGGATGTTGCTACTTCAGGAAAGCAACGCTTTAAATATACGGCAGAATTATAAACATCGCCTGCAAATGATTGGTGTAACGTCGCAGCGCTCATTGCTCTAAGCTCCACCATACACTCACCCATAAAGTAAATATTTTTCATTTTGGGAAATTATCCTTTGTAATAAACTGCTATGCGCAAGCACTGTTGTGTAGGCATAGCAGTTACTTTCAGATTAATCAGGCTTTTTCAGAGGTTCAATTTTTGGAATAAGAATCCAAACAGCAGCCATAGCAATAATGGCAAGCGATGCACCAATAATAAATGCAGGCGCATAATTACCGTCAGCAGTTAATATTGGTACTAAAGATGTAAGGCCCACTGCACCTAGCTTAGCCGCCATGCCAGAAAAACCAGACAAGGTACCTACTGCTTTTTTACCTAATAAGTCACTTGGTAAAGTTTGTACGTTACCAATTGCCGTTTGAAAGCCAAATAAAATAACAGCCATAATAATTACTGCAGTTGTTGGTCCACCAGGGTTTGCCATTGCTAATAATGAAGGCAACATAATTAAACAACCAAGCGTAATAGTAAGCTTACGTGTTTTATCTGTGTTCCAACCTGCTTTTAAGCGGTTCTGCGCCAATAAGCCACCAAACCATGCGCCAAACATTGCGCCTACGTAAGGTACCCAACCGTATATACCTATAGATTTAACATCCATTGCATATACTTCATTTAGATAAATTGGAATCCAAAAAACGAATAACCACCAAATAGGGTCAATTGCTGCAGAGGCAATAATTACACCCCAACTTTGCTTACGAGAAAGTAGCTCACCAGTAGATGGGTTATATTCTTCACCTTCATCATTTGTAACATCACCATTGTCATCAACACGACGTTGGCCTGTTAAAATGTACTCACGCTCTTCAGCTGATATCCAAGGATGTGAACCTGGTGGTGCTTTAACTAAAATAATCCATGGAACTAACCATAAAAAGCCCAATGCACCCACAAATACAAACACCATTTGCCAGCTAAAATATACTGTTAGATAAGCAATTAACGGTATTGCGATAATGCCACCAATAGCAGCACCTGAGTTAAAGATACCCTGTGCAAGCGCACGCTCTTTTGTAGGGAACCACTCGGCATTACCTTTAGCTGCGCCCGGCCAGTTCCCCGCCTCAGCTACACCTAAGATTGCGCGGAAAATACTTAAGCTTAAAACACCTTGTGCAAAAGCATGAGCAATAGTCGCTAACGACCACACACCAATCGACAACACAAAACCTAGGCGGGTACCCACCCAGTCAAATATTTTACCGAATATGGCTTGGCCAAATGCATAAGCAAACACAAACACAATCGATATATTTGCGTAAATTTGTTTACGTTCTAATGCAGACTCATCAGGAAACATTTCTTCTACAATGTCAGGCCATAAAACACTAAGTGCTTGACGGTCGATGTAGTTAATAATGGTAGCAAGTGCAATTAGCACTATAACCCACCAGCGTAAGCCTTGAATTTTCATAGGTTAATCCTCAAGAAAGTCTTCACGCGCCGGGCTAAAGGTATCAATTAAAATACCGCCAGTTGGGCAAGTAGCACCATGATCTGCAAATGGTGGAATTAGGCAGCTATCACCTGGTTTTAAGATTTTAGTTACGCCGTCAATATTAAAGTGAAACTCACCTTCAACTACGTAAGTTACTTGAGAGTGTCTGTGAGCATGGTTATAACCAATAGCTCCTTTTTCAAACCAAATTTTAACAGCCATTAATTCTTCGTTATAACCAAGCATTTGGCGTTTTAGGCCATTTCCTAAGTCTTCAATTTCGGTTTCGTTACCAAATGAAAAATGTGCGCTTTGCTTTTGCATCCTGTTTACTCCTGAGTATTCTTCAACGCATAAACGCCAAGACGGCCATTTAAGGTGAATGCTTTATTTTGAAATGTGAAATTGTTTTTAGCTGAGCTTTGTGACTTGTTAATTGCAACTAAATAAGGTGTATCTTTTACGTTTAGTTCAACAAGTACCACATCACCTTGTGTGCTGTATTTTAAATCTGAAACACGGCTAACAGCTTCTAATGTATATTCTTTACTTGGATTGTACTCACCGTGTGGCTCTAGCACCGATACAAATGTATGTTGCTTTTGTTTTTCTACACGACGTACAAAACCGTTTTCATTACGTAAATTAAAGTGAGGATCATTTGCGCCTATTTGAGTAAATAGAAATGATTCATCACCGTTAACTAGACTTGTTTGCGTATAAAAACGGCCATTGTCATTTAACCATGTCACCTTTGCTAACCCCTTTTCAGGCGTAGCTTGTCCTTTTAACCATAGGTGTTGATAACCGTTGCTCTCACCCAGTGCTTTGAGCTGATTTGTATTAGCAAGTAAGCCAAAGTTAGTATCAATCAATTGACCTTTATAGTGTAAAGGCAAGTCAAATTGATGCGCTTTATTTGCATCTACATCGAACACATCAAGTGCAACAGTGCTTTCTAGTTCTGCTAAGTTAACAAGTGCTAAAGTACGCTCTAGTTCAACCCCTTTGTAAGCTGTGCTTATTTCACCGCTTGCGACAGTGCCAAACTCATTGGTTTCAAAAAAGTTAAGCGTAGGATGGTTATTATTTCCTACTTCTACATTGGCATTAAAGTGAGATGTTTCATCTACAACAACGGTGTTGTGCGCAACAGTATGTTTAGCGTAGGTTTCGTTCTCTGGAAGATAACGGCCCCCATACTTAGCTTCTACATTTAAAAAGCGTGCTGCGCCGTAATCAGAGACGATTTCGTTACCATGGTCGTAAAACTGCCATGTAAGCTTATCAAAGTGGCCATGACCTAAACCTTGTGCAGCAGGTTTAAACAAAAGTGCTTGATCGCCACCTACCTCAGTACGCATAACAACTAAAGCGCCCTGCTTCCCATCGTTACCGTCGCCAAAGGCAACAGATTTGAATATGTATGGCGTTTCTTTTTTGTTATCAAGCGCTTGAGCAACCTTTAAACCGTCTCCCGTAAGAACGACTTGATCTTGATACTTAGCAATGTCCAGATAACCTGCATCGTTAGTTAAACCATACGCAGCGGTAACACCTTGCACTAATTCAATCGTATCAATACCTTTACTTTTTATAGCGTCGTTAATTGGGAAGAACAAACCGTTGTAACTAAGCTGAATAGTGGTATCGATTGCTTTTAGTAAGATCCCATCACGGTAATCAAAGATCTTTCTTTGCGGCTCGTTGTTTTCAATTGCTTTTGCAAAAGTAACAAACGGCAATAAGGCAAAGCGCTGATAGTAAGGCCCTTCATTATAGTAACCCTGAGGCGAGAACAGCATTTCTAGCTGCTTAACAAATCCGCCTTTGCCAGATTTTTTTAAATCATAAAGTGATTTTTCTACCCATTCAGGTTCATCTAACACATAACCTGCCATACCCACACCTGCAGTCGCCCAGGTACCATGGTTATGCACTTTATTAAATGTTGAAGGCTGACCTACTGACGTAAACAATGAAACAGGACGAAGTAAATCGTCTTCTATTACTTTTTTATTTTCATCACTTAGCGAGTCATGAATTAAGTCATAGGCTTGAATCGTGTATACAAGCCACATTGCTTCATTTAGGCTTTGCCAAAAAAACTTACCTGGGTTTTGAGAATTCATTTTACGCTTTGGGTGTAACCCTAGCGTAGGGTAAAGCTCAGCGTATTCAAGCAACATGTCGCGCACATAATTTGCGTATTTTTCATCTTGGCTTAATTGATAAATCACACCTGCGCTGTACATAAGTTGATAATTTTTTTTGTGTTGCTCATGGGTGTAGCCCCCGCCACCATCTTTTGGCACCGGTACAGTAATTGGCTGTGCCATTTGCTCATCAACTTGCGCTTTTAACGTGTCATAAGCGAGTGCAAACTTTCCATTTTCATGTGAGCTGATAGCTTGGCGCATCAACTTTACATCGTCGGTTGTAATAACTAAATTAGGGTGCGCTGCATGTGCTCCTAAAGATAAAAGTAAGGTCGCTGCTAAAGACGCGATTTTGAAACTTTTTAGACGTTTAAGTACTTTCATCATTATTACCCCGCCTTCTTGTTTGTCGTTTTATTGTTTTTTATTATCGCTGTGTGCGGGCCTTTTACTCTCAGTTCTTTAACACTTGGAGATTTTGTAGCATTAAATGTATTGTTTAATATCTGTGTTTTAGGTTCACCCACAGTATGCTCTACGACTATTGGAGCCGATTCAACAAACTGATTGTCACTGATGTTGGTAACTTGAACGCCGTGAACATATACGCTTGCTTGCTCTTTATTACGCTTACCAAGGCCTACGTTGTTTAGTGTGTTATTGCTCATTTGAAGGTGTGGGCCAAACGTACTCTCGTCATTACCACCACGATAAAGCTTAAGCAAAGCGCCATCCACGTTGTTAAATGTATTATTTTTTACAATTACGTATTCAGCGTTGTAAATACCTAAGTCTTCAATTTCGGTATTAAGGCTAATTACATTGCCAGTTACGTTATCGAATGTATTGCTTGTTAGCACAACTTCATCAGCCATCGCACCTTTGCCAGTAACAAAAAAGTGAAACGAGTGATTAATATCTAAATGAGTGATTTTAGAGTTATGCATTTCAAAGCGGTAGTTTTCAATCATGCCCCACTTTTTAGTACGCACAACACTGTTATTAATAGCATCTGGTGCATTTTCACCCGAAATACTAAGCCCATCGAGCTTTAAACTTCCACCGTCGTGAATTTCAAATAATGTAGAGCGCTGAAAAGTAAGCTTTGCTTGGCCTACATTTTTAGCTTTTAAAGTAAGTACTTTATTTATTTGAACAAGCTTTGATACATCATACTGGCCATTCTCAAGCTCTAAAGTATCGCCTGATTGAGCGCTTTCAATCGCTTTTAACAAGGCATTTGCATCAGCTTTTACAGTATGCGTTTTTCCTGAATCAAATTTGACTAAGGCAGGTACTTTTGGATACCAGCTCACACCTGTATCTTCTTTTTTAAGTACTTTTAAGTCTCGTTTTGCACCCACTTTAATCTTAGTAGATTCAGGATAAAGCAAACCATTGCTCGCTTTAGTTAACGCTACAGTTTGTGTTTTTACACCATAAGCTAACTCATCAAGTACTTTAGTGTTTGCAACGTTATTACTAAAAGCAATACCACTTACATCATCAAATGTAGTAAACGGCTGCTGCTCATTTTGATTAATAATGAGGTTGTTTTTCATGACGCTATTTTTAGGAGCAGCACTGCGTTCAGCGTCACTGCCGGCAGCAAGTTGTATGTGCTGAACATTTACAAATGTATTATTTTCAATGGTTGCGTTTTCTACTTGGTGATAACGGTTTATCGATGAATTTGGTACACCGTTCATTACTGTAAAACCACTACCAAAACGGTACCCCGTTAAACCTTGTAAATAGTTATTTTTAACAGTTTGGCCTTTATTAATAACGCGAATACCACCGGTGTGATCTACCCCATTACCAAAGAAAATGTTTTCTTCAATAAGGTTATCGTTACCATGTCGAAGCGTTAACGTACCACGCGCTTCAAAAAATACGTTATTACGAATAATATTTTTGCCAGACTTGACTGAAATAATTTCTACTTCACCATTAGTACGTTCAAAATAATTGTTCTCTACTAATGTGTGTGAATCAGTTAATGAGTAATGACTGGTGCCAATGCGAAGTGTTTCGCCACCATTTGAGCCAAATGTAGGGCGGTAACCGAAAAAGTTATTATTGATTTTGTGGTAATTTTTCTGGCTTTGCTCTGTATTTAAACGAACTGCAACAGTCACCCCTTTATTACGCTTACCGACTAAATGACTGTGATCAAACTGGTTATGCTGACCATATAGCGCAACCCAGTAATCTGACTCGCGTTTGTCTGGATTATTGTAATTATCGATTACGACTTCAGTTACACGTGAGTTATAGGCTAAGTGGTTTTTATCTTTACGAAATTCAATAACAGCAGAACTTGGCGTGTAGCCATTTTTGAATACTAAACCCGAAACCTCTAAATATTTACCGGCAAGTCTTAGGTTTGATTGCCCAGATAAAATTACTTTGCCGTTTGTTTCTGCGGTTAATAAAATAGGAGAGTTTTTTGTACCTTGGCCTTCAAGTAGGATTTCGAAGTCAGACCATGTACCATTTTTAAGGATTACTTTGTCGCCAGCGACTAAGTTAGAAGATATATCACTGAAAGCTTGCTTATCATCTACAAAATAATCTTTGGCTGTTAATTGTGTAGATATACAACCAATGAGAACTAAGCTTAGCTTTATTGTGTTAGTAAAACGCATAGTTAACTCTTTATATTGTGACTCGAATTAGGCTCTATGAATATTTAAATATGTTTTTTGTACAAAGCAGACTAAATCTCGTCAATCGATAGTGTGTGTGGGCGCTTAAACTAAATAGTTAAGCGCCATATATTGAGTCTTTATTACTTATTTAATTGTTTAAAGTAATCAAAGATCTCTGGTACGTTGCCTTGACCCATGCCTGCATCAAATGCGGCTTGTAGATTAGCTGATGAACCTTCAGCAATTTTTGATTCAGTACCTAAGTCTTCAACCATTTGAAGGAAGTAACCTAAATCTTTGTTCGCATTAGCAATAGAAAAACCAAGGTCACTAACATCGTCAACCGCATAATTTTTACAAAATTGCATGAATGGTGAGTTTGAAGGACCAGTAGACATAATGTCGAAAAGTTGCTGACGATCAACGCCCGCACGATCAGCTACTGCAAAAGCTTGTGACATTGCACATACCGTTGTCATACCCATAAAGTTATTGATTAACTTAGTAGTATGACCTGCACCTAGCTCACCAAGGTGAAATACGTTCTCGCCTTGATCTTCAAGTACTGGTTTAACTTTATTAAATGTATCAATATCGCCCGCAGCCATGATGTTTAATAGGCCATCTTTAGCGTGCGCAGGAGTACGACCTAGAGGAGCATCAATCATGCCTGCACCTTTAGCTGCTAAATCAGCGCCAATCTTTTTAGTAGATGATGGAATAGAAGTACCAAAATCAACTAATACTGCGCCTTCTTTAATACCAGCTAAGATACCGTCTTCTGCGTATACAATTTTTTCAACAACAGCTGATGTTGTTAGACAAAACATAACAATATCTGAAGCTTCAGCCAGCTCTTTTGCAGTGCTTGCTGTTTTTGCGCCTCTAGCAACACATGCTGCAACCGCATCTTTGCTAAGGTCCATAACAATTAGCTCATAGCCTTTGTTTTGTAAATTTTCGGCCATATTGCCGCCCATTAAGCCTAAGCCGATGAAACCGATGACAGGTTTTGACATGAATAACTCCTAAATATGTTGGCGCATACTTTTATGATTACGAGTAAAAGTTACTCTATAAATAAATACGCTGTGTCTTTTGTTTCAATTTGTAGAGTAAATTTTAGCTTGAGTTATTTTATTAATTAACCTGTGCAAAAATGTAACTCTGATTAATTACCAATACATTGTATTCACTCAAACCAAGCAACTTACCAATTGGTATGCAAAAACTGTATTACCATACATGTTTTTTGTCAACCAATAAGTTAACCAAGTAAATTAGCTAATTTAGTAACCGCTTTAACACAAAAAACAATTTACCATTAATTTCAGTAAGTTAAGCCGATAAAAAAGCTTATTTTCATAGTCATTTTTTGTTAGCAATATTGTTACTTTTTTTCTACCAATGGGTTGACCAATAGTCATCATATCATTACCAAAATATATAAAACCTTGTTGACTGACTTTAAAATTGCTCATTTATAATGACTAGTCTTAGTCAATTTTTGTTTTAGAGATTGTATGTATGAGCGATTTGAGCTTCTATTTATATTTAGCTTGTGCGTACGATATAGATTACAAAAGCTTTCAAAAAGAATAAAATGTGTATTTATAATATTAAGTAACGCTCCATTAGGTGCGATATAACAACCGTCACTGTTTAACGTGAATGGTTTAAATGCCTTTATAACAATTGCTAAATCGCTTTAATTTAGTAGCTACTGTTTAATAAAAGGTTTTAAATTAAAAATAACGAGGGAATTAAAATGCGCTTATTACATACCATGTTACGTGTAGCCGACCTAGATAAATCGATTGCCTTTTATACACAAGTATTAGGTATGCAGGAACTTCGCCGCTCTCAAAACGAGGAGTATCGTTATACTCTCGCTTTTATTGGTTATGGAAAAGAAGAAAGTAATACCGTTTTAGAGCTTACATATAATTGGGATGAGAATAACTATGACCTAGGTAATGCTTACGGACATATCGCTATTGAATTTGATGATATTTACAAAGCATGTGATGCAATAAAAGCTGCCGGCGGTAATGTGAGTCGCGAACCAGGCCCAGTAAAAGGCGGCACAACTGAAATAGCCTTCGTTAAAGACCCTGATGGTTATTCAATAGAACTTATTCAGAAAAAAGAAAATATGAGTGAGTTTTAATAATTTAATAAGATAAAAGGTGCCATTAAGCACCTTTTATCGTAATTGACTATCTTTACTGCCACGACGATTAACGCCATTCAACTTTTTACCCTGAGCCTCAAGCTCGCTTTGGCACGAAACACAATACCTCACCCCGGGCAAAGCTAATCTTCTCGCTTGAGAGATTTTACAATCACATTCATCACAATACTCAGCGCTGGCTCCAGATATTAAGTTTTGCCTTGCATATTGCACAGCATCGTTAACACTCGCGTCAATTTGATCTTGAATTGCGCCATCTCGCGCCCAACCACTGGCCATAATTATCTCCTAAAATAGTAATAGGTTAGCTTTATGCTAGCAACGGAATACTTTATTAGTGCTGAATAAATGATTTTTGGATTTTTGGATTTTTGGA
>NZ_JAGJEI010000024.1 GCF_018100985.1 Pseudoalteromonas sp. MMG007
ACGTCGGTTCGGCTTCTGGCGTTAATGGAAGATAAGGCTGAAGTAGCCTCTCAAACTGTTGTGTAGAAAAAAACCTGTTAAAATGTATCTCTTTTTGAGTGTTGTTCAACAAATCAGAAACTATATTTGAAAAGTAATCAGAGAAAGCGTTTAAATCTTGCTGGTCAAACACATCAGCATCTAGTGTGATTACAAAAGACACCTTTGAATTTTCAACCCGTTGAATGCAATCTAATTGAAATGTGAAATTAGTTTCTTCAAATCCCTCGTACCATGAGAGGTTTACATCGTTTTGAAGTTCGTTATATACATGGAAATTGACGTAATTAAATAATGCCCCTGAAAAATCGACCCCATTTTCCAACTGTATTTTTGCAATAGGGTAGGCGCTGTATTCCGTAGCTTTAAAAAACTGCTCGTTGACCTTTAATATCAATCTGTACCAGCTAGAATTTTGTAACGTCATATTAAATGGAAGTGAATTCAAAAATAACCCGAGGGTACTTTCGCTGCCTAATTGAGGAGGTCGGCTATGCATTACTACTGTTGTAGTCACATTGTCCTGACCATTTAACATCGCCAGCAAAGACAAGTAGGCAGTTAGTAGGATATTTTTCTCTGACACATTGAGCTCAGAAGACAAGCGAGCTACGCCGTTCATTTGCTCTGAACTTAATTGAAACTCCTTAGCAATGCTGGATACCTTACCCTTGCAAGTCCACCATGGCACCTGGGCTTCATTCGCAACTCCCCTCCAATATGATATCGCATCCAAAGACTCTGCAGACTCCAATTCCTGTGCGATAAAATATCGATAAGGCAGCGCCTGTTGTGGTTGGAAATCAATACCATTGAGCTCACTAATGTACAACCTGAATAAAACTGTGTTAAGGGTTGCAACACTCCAGCCATCCAATAAAGCGTGATGAAAACTTAGGGCATAAACAAAACTGTTATCCTCAAGCAGCATAATTGTTATTGACCATAAAGGACCATTCAAATCAATTGGCGCCACTTTTTCAGCCTCAACCCATTGACTAATTGACGTTTTCTTCTGACAATTATCCAACTCTCGTAAGTCGATTACATTGAGGGGTAGGTTTATTTTACCAGCTATCAAATGAACATGGCGCTTATTGGCAAATCCAATGCTACTTCGCAGCATTTCATTATTCTCAACTAATGTTTGTAAGTTACCTCGAAATACCTTTTCAGACCAAGTTTCATTCACCTTGAATGTAAATACATCATGGTACATGCCATAATTTCCAGCCTGCTCACTATGAAACAGCATCCCTTGTTGCAACATGGATAAAGGAAAGCTATCGACAACACCTTCAGCAGAAACTTTACCTTTAATAGCTTGCAATTCAGCTTCAGATAATAAAGAGAACGGCTCTATCTTGCGCATTTTCGTGGATGGAGAGAAATCAAGTTGTTTGGCGCTAACAAGTTGTCTTATGGATTGGTGTGCTATCAAGTCTTGTAAAGAAAAATGCACTGCTATTTCTTTCGCTTCAGCAATTATCCGGATTGCCAAAATAGAATCCCCGCCTCGCTGGAAAAAGTTGTCGTTAATTCCTATATCCTTCGTACCTAACACCTTCTCCCATATACCAACTAGTTCCTTTTCTATTTTTGTAATTGGCAGTCCTGTTTCGTCAAATTTGTGACTAATATCCATTGCCGAAAGTGCCTTTCTATCTAATTTTCCGTTACTTGTAAGTGGGAAAAACGGCAGTAAAAAAAACAGTGTAGGTACCATGTGCTCTGGCAAAATTGAAGATACATATCGGCGAATCTTTTGAAGTTCATCTTGTAGCAATGACTCACTGGCAACATAAGCAACAAGTTGCTTACTAGCTGATTTTGTATCACGCAATGCGACTAAAACATCATCAATACCTTCGTAAGCTTTTAATATATGTTCTATTTCGCCCGGCTCGATTCTAAAGCCTCTTATCTTAACCTGATGGTCCACCCTTCCCATATATTCCAACAAACCATCTTCATTCCAACGCGCAATATCACCTGTTCGGTACATACGCTCGCTGGTTTTAATGCCATCCTGGCCATAGAAAGGGTTGTTAATAAACTTCTCTGAGGTTAATTCTTCCTGATTTAAATATCCACGTGCTAACCCAACGCCAGCAATATAAAGCTCCCCAATTACGCCTATTGGTAAACTATTGAGATTACTGTCTAAAACGAAAAGCTGGATATTTTGGATAGGCCTACCAATAGGCACCCTCCTTTGTCCTTGAATTTGACAGCTCCAATGGCTAACATCAATAGTGGCTTCTGTTGGTCCATATAAGTTTACCAGTTCTGTATTTATTACATTCTGCTTAAACTTAACAAGAACATCTAGTGGTAACGCCTCGCCACTGCAAAAAACGTATCTCATTTTTTGTAAGGTTTGCCTCGCGTTAGTATTCAAAAACGAATGCAACATAGAAGGTACAAAATGCAAAACACTTATATTTTCTTTATTAATTATACTCTGCAAATAAAAGGGGTCTTTATGACCACCAGGTTTGGCCACGACAAGTGTTGCGCCATAGCCTAATGTCCAAAAAAACTCCCATACTGATACGTCAAAACTAAAAGGAGTTTTCTGTAACACATTATCTTGGGACGATAATTGATATTCTGATTGCATCCAATGAATTCGATTTACCAAAGCCTGATGCTCAATCATCACTCCTTTTGGGTTGCCTGTTGAGCCAGATGTGTAGATTACATATGCTAAATTGCGTTCACAGCCCTCTTCCAGCGCTAAGTTTTCAACCGATAGTTTTTGCAACTGTGCCTTAACATTTGTGCTATCCAGCGCGATAACATTCGCATTTAACGATGTGGAATTAGCCGCAAGTTTAGCATTGCTGATCACCACTCTCACTTTGGCATCATTAACCATGTAGGAAATTCGGTCAGCTGGATATTCAGGTTCTAGGGGCAAGTAGGCTGCTCCAGCCTTCGTAATTGCAAGAAGGGAAACAACCATCTCCAGTGATCGATCAAGACATACACCAATGACAGAGTCCGCCCCTGTGACAAATTCTTGCTTGAGATATCGAGCTAACTGATTACTTTTATTATTTAGCTCTTTATAAGAAATCGATTGCTCACCAATCCTTACTGCTACGTTGTCGGGATGAATTAAAACTTGCTCTTCAAATAATTGATGGATACACATTTTGTCTGGGAATGGAACCGCAGTGTTATTAAACTGCTCCCACAATCTGAGGTCAATGTGCTTATCCTGTAATCTGGCATGGCTTAATGATTGACTAGGGTTATTAAGTAAAGCGCGCGAAAGTACATTAAAGCAGTGAGCCATAGTTTTTACTGCGGACTTATTAAACAATGATGGATTATATTGCCATTTTAGTGTCAACCCCTGCTGCTTTTCCTGCACTCTCAAAGTGAGATCGAATTCAGAAAATTCAGGTGTTTCCATGGCCACCAATGGTTGATTACCCATGGTAAGTTTAGGTTCCTGTTCTAACAGGAACATAATTTGAGTCAAAGGTGTAATATTAGGTGAACGTTGCGCCTGTAACTCTTTAACCAGAACTTCAAAAGGATAACGTTGATGCTGATAAACGTTAATAAGTGATTGCTTTGTAATAGACAAGAGTTGCTCAAAACTATCTGCCTCCGAAACATCGGTTCGCAATACAATGGTATTAACAAAACAGCCAACAACATCCTCAAGTTCGGAAAATTCTCTATTTGCCACAGCTGTTGCAACGACAACATCACTTTCATTTGACAATCGCGAGATAAGCGTGACAAATAAAGCATGTAATACCATGAATAATGTGCAGCTGCTGTCTTTACAGACCTCTTTGAGCAATTCAAGTAAGCCATGTTCTAAGTTTTGCTCATAGGTTTGCAACTGATAGTCAGCAGATAATTGACGAACATAAGACAGTGGTAAAGAGTGCATTTCTGGTGCACCCAATAACTGCTTGCGCCAAAATTCCTTGTGATTCTCCAACTTGTTGTTTTGGGCAAGACCATGCTGCCAGGTACTAAAATCGGTATAGAAAACCTCCAAAGGATTCGGTTCTACTTGCTTTCCTGCAAGCATCTGATCATAAATTTCACTTAATTCAGTCAATAAAATATTCTGAGACAATCCATCACAAGCAACATGATGAACCGTAATTTGGATAACATTTCCTTTTGCCTCAAGGCGGTAAAGGTTTACTCTAATAAGTAGGTCATTAGATAAATCAAAAACAGATTCAGCCTCATTTTCGATCAATTTAGTCAACTCATTTTCATCTCTAACCTGCTTGACCACCTTCAATCTGAACCTGTCTACGGCGTTAACTGTTTGTATCACTTCTCCCGACAATGTTTGGTTAAGATTGGTACGGAGGGCAGGATGCTTAGTAACCAAAGCATTAATCGCTCTTTCTAAATAATCTGCATTAATTTCTTGTGCAGTGTGATACGTGGAACACAAATTATAAACTGCAGAGGGTTTAAGGCAGTGACTAACCCAAAAGCTACGCTGTAATGAAGAGGCAGGTGCTTCTGTCAATTCTCCCAACAATGGCAGGCCTTTAGCCTTTGTATGAATGCTCAAATCAAGGTGATTAGCAAGACGTCTGATAGTGCTATATTCAAATAAATCCGCGACACTTAATTCTGTGTCAAACTCTTTACGAATCATTGCCACAGCTCTTGCGGCTATAATTGATTGACCACCCAAGGACAGAAAATCGCTATTTACACTAATCCGCTTCGTCTCTAACAAGATTTCCCAAATTGAGCACAGCGCCCTCTCAGTATCCGTTTCAGGACCTGCAAAGTCTGATGAATAGTTGCTTGCATGTTCTTTTAAAGAATAAAGAAACTCGATTTCTCCGGAACAATATTTAGTTTTTGTTTTTGCCCGCTGAACTTTACCGCTTGAGGTTTTATTGAGTGCTCCCGCCCTGATAAACAAGATATCATCCAAGAGTACATCAAATTGTTCGAAGATAGCGGAGCGAATCGCATTACTCGCCTTGTTAAAATCAAAACTGTTTTGTTTATTTCTTTGAACCTCAGCAACAAGACAACATTTACCATCAACCTCAATGGCAACACTACCTGAGAGTCGCGTTCCCGGATAAGCATGAAACGCTTGCAGCTCAAAATCTTGTGGATAAAAGTTACGTCCATTAACTATCATCACGTCCTTAATTCTACCGGCTACAAATATATTTCCTTGATGTATGAATCCCAGGTCACCTGTTCTTAGGTATTTGGACCGGTCACCTTTTAATTCCAGACCAAAGGTCGAATTGGTCTTATGAGTATCATTCCAATAACCCATTGCTACACTCGGACCAGCAAACCATATCTCGCCCAATTCACCGTCTTGCAATTCTTGTAAAGAATTTTCATCAACAATCTTAACCTTATGTCCCTGTTGTGCTTTACCACAAGCAATAAGTTCCTGACTAGTGTCACAATAAGGAACCTCTTGAGCAATGCGCTTTTGTAAACTTTCCGAGTCAAAACTAATAGCGTCGTATGGAGTTTTTGGGTTTCCACCTGAGATAAAGACCGTTGCTTCCGCCATACCATAACTCGGGTAAATTGCATCTTCGTCAAACCCCACTGCGACAAATTTTTCGGCAAACATTTTTAAAGAATCAGGGTTAATAGGTTCTGCAGCATTAAAAGCGACACGCCAACATGACAGGTCCAGTTCAATCACTTTTTCAATTTTGATTTTTTCAATACAATAATCAAAAGCGAAGTTTGGAGCACCACAGATTGAAGCCCGATATTGTGAGATCGCTTCAAACCAAAGTGCTGGACGACGAATAAAGCGAGATGGAGACATAAGTACAGAGTGGGCGCCAAGATAAATTGGCAAAAGAAGGGTATTTACAAGTCCAAGATCATGAAACAAAGGTAACCAGTTACAAAAAACATCCTTGCGGTCACAAGCTGTTGCGCTAACCAAAGATTGTAAATTTGCAATTATGTTATCTTGAGACACAATAACACCTTTTGGTGTACCTGTTGAACCAGAGGTGTATTGAAGGAATGCCAGAGTATTTCCTGGCAAAGCAGGGAGTTCTTTGCAGTCTAAAGTTGGATTATGTAACTTAAGTAAACTATCTATATCCATTACACATATATCTGCATATAATTCAGACAAATAGTCTTTTAAAGTCGGAACTGTTAAAATCAATTGCGCATTACAATCATTAATAACGGAGTGAACTCGATTCGCATGTTGATTGTTTTTCGGTGGATACAACGGAACAGCGACGACACCAGCATATAAACACCCTATGAAGGCCTTGATATAATCCATTCCCTGTGGGATTAGCAATACAACTTTATCACCCATTGAGAAGTTATTTAGTAATGCATTACCAACCACTTTTGCAGTATAATGCAGATTATCAAACGTTAAGGTTGATATAACACCATCATCTTCTATGTAAGTAAATGCTAATTCGTCACCTTGTGTTTTTGCGTGATTTGCAAGAAATACACTTAAATTATCCATAACTATTTCCTTTCCTTTCCTTTTTCCAGCTTCAACCCCAAAAAGTTTCAACTAATTATTTTGCTCTCTAGTATGCAAAATAATCAGGTAATTAAATTTCTTGACAAACAAACTCCTACCGTTAAAGGCAATAGAATGCACAAGTAATCAAGGGGATAAATTTGCCAAATAATATTGGCAATGATGATTTGTTATTCGATAGTGTGTTGAAACCTATTAAACAAAATTGTTAATCAACTTTTGCCAGTAAAGCTTCATTATTAATCACATTCCTAATGGTTCCTTGTTCCATGACAATAACCTGGTCAGCACAGTCAAAATATAGATCGTCATGAGAAATAACTATTACAACTTTATTTCGACTTTTTAACTCTGGTAGTATCTTTCGATAGAATATCTTTTTAAAATTAGGATCCTGATCTGCCGCCCATTCGTCGAATAAACATATAGGTCTGTCATCCAATAGTAATGTCAGCAAAGCCAAACGTTTCTTTTGTCCATCTGATAAAGAAGTGGTACTGAATTTGCCGTCAACTATCTCTACTTTTTGATCCAACTCTAGATATTTAAGGTAACGGGTTACCGATTTCATATCTATTTCCCCATAGAGTTTGGGAAATAGATGGTAATCTGTATATATTGCTGAAATAGATTCTCTGATACTTGATAAATCAAGCTCATGGTAAGACTGCTGTCCAAATCGAATATCACCGTTCTCAAGCAAGTAGTGCGTCGACAAAATCTTCGAAAGGGTGGACTTACCAGACCCATTCCCTCCAACTATAAACGTGATTTGTTGGCGTCTGAAACTCATTGAAATGGAGTGTAATGCGAAGCTATTTTCCGCCGATGGATACTGAAAAGCCAAATCTGAGACTGTAATTTCATGCCAGTCATTTCTGAGCTCAACACCTAACTGCGCAGGTTCTTCAATTAATTCAGCGTAAAACTTGTTAATTTTGGCTAATGCAACTTTCCCTGTCTGAATATTTCCCATCGAGTTAAAGATAGCGCCGACAGGCCCAGCAAGATAAAGTAACGCCATTACAACACCAAATACCTGTAATTGATCAAGTTGATAAACATAAGGCAAGTGAAATATAACCACGCTAATAACCAACATTGACACTATCTCACCATAGTTTTCAGCCAGTACAACCGCAGACATTCCTTTAAGATAATTTTTAAGCCCCAGATGTTCGGGAACATGAAGCTCTTCTTTAAAATAAGCTTCATACTTTTTACGGTTTAACTTTAATTCTTTGGCTCCAAAAATTAGTCCCTTAATTCCAGTCTGAACGTTGTCGTAGTTTTCTCTTGATGCAGTCAGATAATGGGTACCTACAGTAATCGGGATTTGGTATGTGATAATTGCAGCAATTAAACAAGTAAAAACAAAAAGAAAGACTTCTAAGCTGATATAAAGAAGGTAACCAAGAGTACCAAGAATGGTTACCGCACTTACCCAGACAACAGGAAGTGCGATAGCAGCATTGGTCAATCTCGGAACATCAATGTTAAGGAGGGTAATTAACTTTGCCTGACCTATGGCTTCCAATTTAACAATAGGTAATTGATAGATACGCTTACTTAAGCTCAATCGATGCTGTATATTTGCATGGCTACCAATGTATAGAGACACAATCATTGACAAAGACTTAATCAAAATAATGCAAACGCAAGTAACGAGGAAAAATATCGCCATCGTCGAAGTTGGTGCGTTAAACATATGGTAATTAATAACCTCAAGATCTGTTGATGCAGCCATTTGAGTCGCTGTGGCATATAATACAAAGGGAATCAGGAGTGCATAACAAAGCCCAGTAAAAACACTCAAAACTATAGAACCAAAGAACATATTTGGCGACACTTTCCAAAACATGTCCGACAACTTTCTTAATTCCATTTAATTATCCTTATTTTTTTGGGGCACGAGTTTTAATGAGAAATCATTCACTTTTCTCATAGGTACAAAAGGCTGGGGGTCAATATTGCTTAAAAAGTCGTCGTAATGGGGGCTAACAGCATTACCAGACTGTCCTGTTGCAATGCCGAAAAGATTTAGCTCTGGTTTCCCAAGATCAATGATCTGTCTATAACTGGTACCATATAAATCATCAAACCGAGTTAACTCGTCGTAACTTACCGTAGCAACACTTACTGTATGCCCCGCACCTTTACTTGCAATTTTTCTATGAAATAAGCCAGCCCAAATTTTATCCTCAGCATCATTTATCGGTGCTAAATAACGAGAATCGCTAAAAGGAAAGTGAGCGTAATGTGCCATGTGAATTTCCGACCAATCCCAGTCTTCGATTTCACCACCTAATAATTTGTCAAGTTCATTTATTGCATGCTCTAAAGATAAGAGCAAAATTTGTGAACAATCTTTCTTTTTACTTCCATAGGAGTAATCACACCACAACTGGGATTCACCAGTAAGAATTCGCTCAATGAGTTTGATACTCTCTTCCTGACCAAGAATGCTAAGTCTTTGAGGATCAATATTTTGGGATTTTAAATCATCCTGAAAAACCAATCGTGTAAAATGAGCCAGCCAGGCAGCAAAAATAGCGGGTTGTGGACCATTAAAATCCATATCTCCATTCCAAGTTGATAGAATACTTAAGATATATTTATGCTTTTCTTTCTCAAGAGTAGTGTTTTTCACTGCATCTAACATTAAATCTTTAAGAGGGTGTTTAACATCAAACTGAATATCAACCATAGTTCGTACAGACAGTTTTTGTTCACCCCTGATAATCGCTTTATTAATTAAAGCCTCAATGCGTTCAGCACGATACCCTGGAGCCCAGTCACTGCTTATGTAATAAGGGTAATTGTTGTCATTCAGTACATTGTTATTTGCAGCCACTATATATCCACTTTCAGGGTTCATACTTTTTGGCCACTGAGAATATGGTATCCACTCTTTCCAGTCATTTTTCGAAAGCCAACCAGGAGAAGGGAACTCACCATTTTCTTTACTTCGAATCGGATATTTCCCAGGAGCCAGACGACCAATATTGCCTTTATCATCGGCGAATACAAAATTTTGTACTGGGGCAACAAACTCCTTCATTGCTAACATAAACTGTTCAGCATTTTCAGCGTAATTCATTTTCAAATAACTGCTGAACGTACCACCATCCTGGTCACTTCCTGTCCACCTCAAACTATATGCATAGCCGCCTGTTGTTCCTATGACATCACTAATTACAGGGCCTCTGTGAGTTAAGCGAACATTTAATTTGTAAGGTGCTTTTATAGGGCGAAGAAAACCATTTCGAATGTTAATTTCTTCATGGAATATTTGCATATCATGAAAACTACCATCTACTTCATATTGAAATTTGTTCTTTGGGTTTATACGTTCCAGATAAATATCTTGAGTATCCGCCATCATAGAGGTGACCCCCCAGGAAACGTGCTTGTTCTTTCCTGCCACCACAAATGGCAAGCCAGGGAAAGTAGCTCCGGATACATTAATTTTGCTGCCTATCAAGTGTGTCAGATAAAACACGGACGGGATCGAATTATTCAAATGTGGATCATTGGCAAGAATAGGCAAACTAGACTCGGTTAAGGAGCCAGAAACAACCCAGGCATTACTTCCCAAATATGGCTTTGATTGTAAGGCATCCTCATTAATGTTGATGTTTAGTTTTTCAAATAAAATTCCTTGCTGAGCAAGCTCAGTCAAGACTTCATCGTCAGAAAGGTATTTTTGCGGAAAAAGATCAGCAAACTTTTCACGTCCAAATGTTTGCAAAAGTGTTCCACTTTGAAGCTCAATTGGCATATTTCCTGATAACTGATAAGTCATGAGCTGCATGTACAACATGGAATCTTTTATTGTCCATGGTTCAGGCTTGAATCCAGTAAGCAAATACTCAGGGGGTAGTAATGACAACGAGTTGATACCTTCATTTACCCCGTCGACATAAGCATGAAGAACCACTTTGTCTTTTTCTGATAGGCCCTTTTCCATATTTTCTGCATTTTGAGACAAACGTAAAGTACGCATTAAGATATCTGATTGAAGAGCACTTTCTCCTAAAACTTCACTAAGTCTTCCCGCAGCAAGACGACGATTCATCTCCATTTGCCAAAGTCTGTTTTTAGCATGCAAAAATCCCAATGTATAGAATGCGTCTAAATCATTACTCGCTTTAATGGTCGGTATAGACATCGAATCATATCCCACACTTACAGGGGATGTAATACCAGCGACAGTTTGCTCGCCCTTAGTGAGAGGAAGGCTTTTTCCAAGCCACTGAAAAAGCCCAAACGATATGATAAGTATAGGCACCAAGAAAAAGATAATGAACCTAGACTGAAATGGGAATTTTTTAAACACCTTGATTCCTTGTGATTTTTAAAATATTTAAACAATCTCCATTAAAACATAGTGTGCTGGCACCTAATGCTCTTATACATGTCTTAAATTAGGAGATATATAGATTACTACTTACTCTTTACTGGACAATAAGCCAACAATAGGTTTGAAGGTAAGCCTCGAAAGTGGGATCAGTGTTGCCGTCCCTAACATCGCCATAACTAATGAGAATGCCCCTACAGATAATCCCAACAAATACGTGTCTAAATATTCATCTATTTTTTCAGAATATAAAATCATTAGCATTGAGATGACAAAAGCGGCAGTTAAAATACCATTGTATGCTGAGTCAGAGTATTCTTTTAAAAATAGAAAAAATATTTCTCGAGGCGACGCCCCGACCGCCATTCTTGTGCCAATTTCACCTCGACGAACTTGCGTGCTATAAGCCATTACACCATAAAGCCCTACAGCTCCGATTACGACACTGAGAACAACTAAAAAGGCAGACATTGACGCAGTAACATACTGAGGAGCTAATAATTCTCGCTCAATATTACGCAATGAATTCCATTCACTTACCGAAATGCGGCTATCAATTCCTTTGACAATATCGATAATTTTTTCTTTCGTTAACAGTCCGTCCTCTGACATACTTACCATTAGCACATCAAAATCCGGATTTGGTAAATACATACGCAATACAAACTCATAATCACCGGGAATACTAGCTTTTTTAACAACTCCTTTTACAAGGTAAATTTCACTCCCCAAAGAAATCTGTCTGCCGATGACATCACCATCAGAAGCGAGTCGTTCAGCAAAAACATCATTGATTACAACATAATTATTTTGCTGTAAATAATCATCTTTAGACAGCACTTCACCTGTAAGTAACTCCTGATTAATAGTGGTAAAATATTGGTCATCTATACCGATAACTTCTGGCGTGAAAAATTCTTGAGAGGAAACATCTATCACTCTTCGATAACCATGTACGTCCAACGGCGTTGCTGAATAAGAAACATGTTCAACTTCTGACAAATCGGTTAGTTTCTCGCTCAATTGTCTGCGAAATGAGTCAATGCCCTCTATACTCCAGTCAGTCTGTGATAAGTCGCTAAGTTCTATACGATGCAAACGCTCAAATTTAATACCTCTGTTTTCGAAAACTTCTTGCATTGCTTTGTATAACAATATCGAATTGACAAAGATCAAAGACACCACAACACCAACCTGCACGCCAATTAAGGTTTTTCTAACAATTGGTGAGACCTGAACACTAGTGCCTTTTCCACTTGACTCTAAAGACAACTTGAGATTGTCGTAATCGACAAATTTTGAGCTTAACCATGCGAAAAAAAACGCAAAAATAGCTGAAAAAACGAAGGCCAGTAGTAAACTCAAAAGGTTAACGGATAGTTCTCCCATCCTAGGAAGGTAAGTGGCCATTTCTGTTTTTAAAAATCCAAATCCAAAAGAAGCTATCAAAAGACAAACAATAATTGAAATGCCCATCAATAAACCCGATTCGTTTAAAAGTAATTGAAACAAGTCCTTTGGCGAAGCGCCAACGGCAGCGCGAATAGCCAGCTGTTTCTCTAGCTCAGATGTTCTTGAAATGAATATATTTACTAAATTAATGACAACGATGAGTAACACACCTGTTACCCCTAATAAAAATAACATGATCGTTCCAGAACTCCCCCCGACAATAGCTTCTTTCAACGACACTGAGGTCAATGAAACTCGCCAGTCGTTTGCAATTCTTATGGGAACTGATTCCATCCACTTGTCTGCTACAAGTGAGGTTAACCTATCATTGATATCATGACCGGGATTGCCTTTACCAATATAAGATATAGTGCCACGAATTGAACGCCAGTTATTTCTTAAATCACTGTGAGGGTTGTAGTCCCATGGTAACCACACATCTGTTTCAGTACCTCGCTGAAAAAGTTCAGGCTCAACGAAATTATCTTTTAAAACGCCCACAATCCTAAAATTCACACCATTTAGAAACAAAGTCTGGTCAAGTACATCACTAGCACCATCAAACTCATTTTGCCAAGTATTGTAGCTAATCAATGCAACCGGGTTATGTGAGTCTACTTCTTCATTGTTATTAAACAAACGACCTGAAACAGTTTCAGCCCCAAGAATAGGAAATAACTCCGGAGTGGCATAGCCGGTCACTAAGCTAGGTTGAGATGGGTGAAGGCTCAGAATTGCTCTTCCCTGACCAATCATCGCCCCTTGATCATAATCGGTCTGATTTTCATAAAGGTACATCAATCCTGCATAGGTATAAGCTATATACTCTCCAGTGTCTTTGTCACTGCTTAGTCGATGCACCACTTGGTAAATTTTATCCGGTTCTGGGTAAGGCAACGGTTTGAATAAAAGCTCATATGATAACGTTAAAACGCAAATTAAGGCACCTAAGGAAACACCCATAGTGGATATAATGCTTAAAGCGTAAAATGGTTTATTCTTTAACGCATTCCACGCGTTTTTAAGTCTCTTTATACTTAAGATCATGCAACAACACCAATCTCACCATTTTTCACTAATTCACCATCCTTTAAAGTTAAGATAGTGTGTGCACGATCTGCATAACGAGGGTCATGAGTTACCATGCAAACTGTGGTACCGCCTTTATTAAGCAGCTCTAAGGTTTCAAAAACTTTATCACCACTTTTAGAATCAAGATTACCGGTTGGTTCGTCTACTAACAATATCGATGGTTTATTCACTAATGCCCGAGCAATAGCAATTCTTTGCTGTTGTCCGCCAGATAATTGATTTGGCTTATGGAATATGCGGTGAGACATATCAACTATATCTAAACACTCTTTCACCCGCTCTTGAATATACGTTTCATCTCTGACAGCTTTGTTGTACGTTAGAGGTAAAGCAACATTTTCAAAAACGTTTATTTCATCTATAAGATTGAATGACTGAAAAACAAAACCAATTTTTTTGTTACGAACATTTGCAGACTCAGTAGCCGTCAACTTTGAAACATCTTCACCATCTATAAAATATTTACCAGCGGTGGGGGAATCAAGCAAACCTAATATGGATAGTAATGTAGACTTTCCACAACCAGAAGGTCCAGTAATAGAAATGTAATCTCCTTGCATGATTTTGAAGTTAACAGACTTTAAAGCTTCCGTTTCTATTTCTCCCGTTCTGAAACTCTTCGAAATATTCTCCATATGAATTATAGCTTTAGTCATCCCTTTCCCCTTCAAATTCCATATCCGATATGACTACACAAAACACTCAATAAGTAAATAAGAGCCTTTCAATGTAACAAATACCGTCAAAACTTGTTACAATAATTTTAATAATTTTAATAATTTTATACAACATATTATTACCTGCTGAAATAAAAGCAACTAAATTCTGTAGGTAATAAAGAACAAATACCGCCTTAAGCAATTACTGAGCCTTACCAATAAACCAACTCGAGCACCTTATTTTTTGAAGACACACTTTCTGATACTTACAAATAAAGCGTGATTAAATGGGTGCCCTATTCCTTGTCATCTTGGTAGTTATAACTGGTGCGAAAGGCTTGCAAGATATTCAGTGCAATAGTGAATTAACAAATGGCTGGAGGCTACAGTATTTGTCATCCAAAAATAAAATACCTATGCACTTACCACAGCTCAGATCTCGAAATCTGTGGTAGTAGAATAATTTTTAGATTCGATGCTTAATTGGGCAAATAGACAACAATAACTCTCGGGTTAACAAATTATTACCTGGGATGGCAAAGTGCTACGTGGCGTTTATTGAGGAGGCAAAAAGACCGCATTGAAACTGGTTACGAATGCAACACTTAAGGAGGATTTGTAAAGAAAACAAGTCGCTATAGGCCGAGCATACTGAGATAACAAATATACAGTAGACAATTGAAATAATAGATAAAAATAGTATCGCCATCACAATTAATGCATTACATTGCCAGTGGTCGATACTTGAATCAACTACAAGTATTACTATGCAGCTAAAATAGAAGAGCTAATATATGCTAAATAATATCAACGGTTAATAACATAGTAAACATATCTGAACAGTCTTAAATAAGGCAGCTCACTAAGCCAGAGCACTTCAATATCTCACCCTTCACAACCAAATGTAACTACCAAAATGACAAGAAACAAGAAATCATTTAAGCAATTATGCTGGATGATAGAGGAGCGGTTATTTTCTACAACTTCTGAATGTCTAAATAACGACAAAAGAGATGGATAGATAGTGATATAATAAGTTCTTAGATCGGAAAGGGTCTGTTGTTAAGCCTATTGTCACCAAGTAAAGATCCGCTGTGAATTCTTGGGCAAGACCGTGGTGGCTTATTGAACTGTCTGGCACAAACTAAACTGCCAATTATTTATCTTACTTTCGAGCCACCTAAATCTGATTATTAAAATATTTTAGCAATCCATTCATTACATCAAGACTTATCTACTTAAAAATATTTAGTTTTATATCTTGTAGCCTTGGTAAACTGCTTATATCTGAATTTGGAAGTGAGTTACACCTTTGTAGTTAACTTCTCTACACGACCCTTGAGCGTTAAATTTATTTCTGGAAGACAAGAGTGATGAAGTTATTTGTTATAACTAAAAGCTGTAAAATTTAAGGCTTAACCTAAAAAGGAGTCTTGTTCTATTTAAAGCTATCTGCCTTTTATTCCGTATGCATTAAATGACTATCAATAATTGAAAAATAGAATTATCGTGATATCATCGATGATGACTTTTGAAAACTATACTTACTGTTGCTAGTTATTGATATTGCATCATAAATCGATGCACATGGTCTACTCGCTTTAGTCCAAGGCAATTTTTAAAACATTTCTATTAGAGGGAACTTTAGTTTGACAGATACTGTTGTTAGGAGGGAGGGACGTAATTTTGTCGATTTCGTATGCCGTAAGATTATTCTGGTTCCTGTAGCTCTAGTTATTCTTGGCACCACTTATTCTTTTAAAAATATTGTATTTACAAATATTGAAAAAGAAGGACTAAACATTAGTAAGGTGCTTAGTGGTGACTTGCCGATTAGTGTTGATGCTTATGGAATTGTTGACTCTAACGAGCCTCAGTTAATATCAGCGAGGACAAGAGCAACAGTTAAACAAATTTTGATAAAACCAGGTGTCGAAGTCAAAGTTGGCGATTTGCTTGTTGTCTTAGAAGATCAGGAATTATTGATGCGAGTGAAGTCTGCACGACGAGAAGTCACAAAGGTGGAATCTGATCTAAAAGAATTAGTTTTAAAGAATCAACGCGAGATATTGTTGGAAGATTTCGAACTGACTGAGATTAAATCTGAATATGAGTTTGCTAAACTTCAAAGGGAAGCTGAAGAAAAGCTCGTTGATGCAGGTATCATTTCAAAACTTTCTTTTAGTCACAGTGTATTGGCAGAAAAGCAGCTTACGAAACGTATTACACTTTTACAGAAAAGAATTGAACAGTTAAAAGAGGTACAAAAAGCTCAGATAGATATTCTGAAAGAACGAGTTGAACAAAGTAAAGATGCTTTAGCATTTGAAATCAGCTTATTAGAAAGTTTAAATGTCAAAGCGCCTGTAAATGGTGTATTGCAAAGGTTGCCGATTGAAGTTGGGGAAAATATCGATGCTGGACAAGAAATAGGGGTGATTGGAAGTGCTGAAAATTTAATTGCTAGTTTAAGAGTTCCACAAAGCAAAGCCCACCTAATAAATATAGGCCAAAATGTTTTAGTAAAGACTAAGAATCGTGAGATTACTGGTTCTGTTATAAGAATTGATCCGGTTGTTGATAATAATACGGTAATAATTGAAAGCAGCTTAAGTTTAACATCTGATATAAAGCTTAGGCCAAGGCAAAACATTGATGCATCGATAGTCATTGCGCAGCTAAAAAATGTCAAATACATTGAGAATCCTCAAACTGTGAAGGAAAATCAAAGTATCGGAATTTACAAGCTCAATGCGAAAGAAGACCTAGCAACATTGCATACTATACGATTTGGTGAGAAAAGTGGTAATTTCATTCGTATACTGTCTGGAGCCTCAGTAGGTGAAAAACTGATTACGAGTAGTATAGATGTTTCTGATAATCAGATAACGCTTCAATAAATAACTCAATTTGATCCAACACCTCGTATAGATTATACACTAATTTATCTCTGGTGTAATAATGAAGAAAATATTTATTCTATTTGTTTAGTCAATATGATCTGCAGCTAAATTTGAAAAAGTGAGAGTCGCTAATTTAGATAAAAGGTGCCGAATCTTTAATCCAAAACAAATACAGATGTAACTCTCATCATTCATACTAACAACCCGATCATTAAACTCCCAGCACACCGGTAAGCTAGAACTAGTAAAAAATTTATATCTGCCTCTGGTGTGTGCTCAACCTGGTTACGTCGTAACCTCGAGAGTTTCATAGGGGGATTGAAAGCTCTTGAAGAAAAAACCGGAAATAATTACGTAATTCTTACATATACTCAAATTACTGCGCTAGAGAATAAAAACCCAATGATGAAGTTTGTGGGTAGGTGAAATAGCAACTGCTCATAAGTCACATTTTACATTAGTAATCTAAAAGGCATTAGCCATTTACATTTGTTGATACCTTTAAGCTCATACCACTAAGACGCTAATCAAAGCTCTCGGATAAGGTCCGCCTTATCATACTTTCAGCAAAAATCAGCTCCCAATTTTTCGTTTTATTACTCCCCGAAGAACTGAATACTAAGTAAAGTTGAGCACCATGATTAACTGCTTCTTTATATAGCAATTATGATATCGACCATACTGCCATCACAGACCAACGATGTCTGCAAGGTTTTCCACAAAACAATACTGCAAGAGTTTTAATCTTAAGAAACTGTATGGCTCGTTAGAAGAATTACAGAATTTACTGGACGAATGGATGGTATATTACAATAACGACCGAATACATTAAGGAAAATGTGCTGGAAGAACGCTTTTAGAGACATTACTTAATGGTATAACGATTTGGGCTGAATGAATTTAGCTCAACCTAAACTAGCAGTCGCCGATTAAAATGCGGATAACTGTCTGATTGAGTTTGAGATAGTACATAAGTTACCTCTATATCCTATTCTATTACAACTTATCCAAGCTCTAGTTCTAATTCTTGGGCATGGACCTTTACAACCTAAAAAATCTAAATTTGCTATTCATGATACCAACGCTGCCTATAGCCACATGCTCATATAATTTTGGGTAACCCTCTGTTAGCTATGACTGGGTTTTTCTAAGCAAATAAAAGCTACACACAAAAGAGACGTAAAGTAGATTGATGATGCAAGCACCAGGACTCTCAACTTTTAGATTTCATGTTATATAGGTTTGTTTGCAACATATATGATGCAAGATTTCTGGACTTCCCATAGTTTGCTAGACACCCACTAAGTTACATTGTAACTTCTAATAAGAGGTGTTTTATGAGCAAAGGCAAA
>NZ_JAGJEI010000025.1 GCF_018100985.1 Pseudoalteromonas sp. MMG007
GGTCCAACTATAGAGCTGGATACGGCAACACTGTATATCCAATAGTGGACTATGACGAAATCGCTGATTAAGTTTCAAAGCATGGAATGACTTTATTTAAATACCGGTTCGAGTGATAAAGTGAGTAATCGGGAATGGAAAAAGTTGAACTCATCTTTATGCGGAATTGTATAAAACAATAATTATACAATATATTTACAGTTGTAACCTCCGTAAAATGCTTGTATATTAATTATGAGCCGGCTCGGTGGATCGATCGGCTACTGTTATTTAGATTGGAAATTTTGAAAAGGACAAACCTTATGGAAATTAAAAAACATTCACATACTAACCAAAATATCAACGTAGAAAATATGGAAATAGAAAAACTTGAAGCAAGGTTAGAGATGCAAACAGTTTTACTATTAGAGGCAGGAACAGCTCCACCTACGGTTGCACCTCAATGCTTTGATGGAAAAGTTGGCGGAGCTTGTGAACCTAGAGACTATCAATAATAAGTTATTGTATCTCTGTAATATATACATAGCTATTAATTTTAATGTAGCTATGTATAAATTTTTATTCGACCAACAAGTATAATGGATAGTAAGTATATATGGAAGTCTACGATCTAAAAGATTACGCAATTAATATTGATGTTTTGTTTGACTTAGATTATTTAAAAGAAGGGAAGTGTCTTTTATCAACAAATGATAGCAACTTGGTTGTTGATTCTACTGTAGGGCTTTTAATTATTGATTTTATTAACTATTTGAATTTCCCTCAAAAGTCTCATCTAACAAATGATGAACTCATATTAGCCAAAAGTGTTGTAAAAAAAATATCTGAATGCGAGCCTACAAATAAATCTATATCTGCAAGTAAGTTGTCATTTCAGTTTATCAATAGTTGTATTGCCAACAAGTTATCAGATAAATTTAATTTTTTGCTTGATAATATTGTTTTTAAAGCGTTGCTTTCTGTATTTATAATATCCTCAATTTGTTGGTATAATAGCACAAATGGCTTTCCAACTTATGAATATCTAGCTTTCCCTTCTTGGCTATCAATTTTCAGTATGTATCTGATTAGTGTACTCTTTCATGAATTTGGCCATGCGGCAGCATGTAAAAAATATTCCGGTAGATGCGGTGCAATTGGAATAGCTTTTTATTATGCAATTCCAGTTTTTTTCGCCGATGTTAGTAGAAGCTGGAAGGTTAATAAACGAAAAAGGCTTATCATTTCATTAGCAGGAGTGTATTTTCAATTTTTATTTTTGACAATTATATTTTTATTATCCTCTGTTTTTAACTCCTACGAATTATACGTTACATCATTAATGATTGCTATTTCTATTATATTTGCTTTAAATCCACTTGTAAAATTTGACGGGTATTGGGCCTTGTTAGATTTATGCGGGAAAAAGAGTTTTAAGTCTTATTTTTTACATGTCATTGAATTAAATGACAAGTCATTTAAAGATTTAATTTTTGTTCTTAGTGTCATTTTAATTTCAACACTATATTACTGCTTAACCTTGACCCTGGCTTATAATATTTTTATATCAATTTTATCAATCACTTATAGCTATAACTTTTCATTATACGAAGATGGTGTTTATTGGTTCATTTTAACATTTAAGGTTTTTATTTTTATATTTTTAATTATTAACGCAATAAAAACCCCGGTTAAATTTATTAGTTACCTAAAGTATTTAAAGGGCATCCTGTGTCATCAAAAGCAATTAAAATTAAATCCTTAATTATTAATCACATAAAATACTACATAAACACTTTAATTGATTTAATAATTATTAAGACATTTGGAAAATACCGTGCTAGCCGTATTCCTGATAAGATTAAAGGTGAAAAAGCTCTAGTTTTCTCAGTATTTACACCAAACTCGATATTGATCATAGAGATGCTGATAAAGAGCTTTCCAGGTAAATTATATTTACCAAACCATTATGTACTAAAAAGTCGATTTAAAGAATCAGATAAAGTTTCTTATTATATCTACTCTAATTTTTCATCTTTATGGAAGGGTGCCAATCAAGGGTTATTTTTATATTTTGTAGAGTTTGATTATGCATCCGTTAACTTCTCTTTATTAAGGGATGTTGGACAATCGAAAATAATGATCCCATTAACATTTCCAGCTATGCTTTCAACTGCTGGTATGAGGTGTCACATATTAAATGAAAGATTGAATATAGGAAGCTTAGAATTTAATAAAACAAATTCTGTCAACCATATTTTAGATCTGATTTTAAATAATATTGAGATTAATTTAAATAAATATAAATATAAAATATTATTTTACGATATAATTCACTTGTTTAATCCTAAATCAAGAGAGATCAATGAAAAATACAATTACAACATACTTCTAATGATTGCTGATGAACTATACGCTAAAGGCGTTGTGGATGAATTAGAATACATTAATATAAAAGTGGAAATCAACGATAATTATGAGCGTATTAGCAAGCTTAATCCCCGTTATAGCTAAAGTCCCATACTTACTTCCAAAGAGATTGTGTTTGATGCTTTGCTCTAACAAGACCATGTTAAATATGAAAATGGCAGTAAGAAAAAGTTTCGATACCAAAAATAGAAAAAACTTAGCTTTCAATTATATAAGCTTTAAATTTTTGCAGGTTTATATTAAATGGCTATATAACTCTAAAAATATAGAGAGACATCATAAGTATATATGTGATAATTTAATAGAAGTTAAGCTATCTCATAATTTTAAAGAATCTTTAAAATCAAAGAGACCTACATTAATTTTAATGACTCACTCTGGTTTCCATTATTTAGGAGCAGTTCCTTTCTCTGAAGTACTAGAAGAAATTAATCGGGATATAACCTGCTTTATGGCTTCTGATAAATTAGTAAAAGATAACTCTTTTCATATTGATTTACTTTCAAAGTATAAAAATATAAATGTTGCTCTTAATAATAGAAAAGACCTGATCCATAGTTTTAAAAAACTAAAAAGTGGTGGTTGCTTGTCTTTATATGTGGATGTTTTTAATGTGTCGGGATCGTTTTCAGTCACTAAAGTATTTAATGAAATATACCCTTCAATGCTAGGAGCTGCATATTTCATAAGTAAGTTAGAAGATGTCGATATAATTATGCCTACATCTTATTGGGATAATGGTAAAATCATTTTTGAATCTGGTGAGTTGATTAATATAAATAAACCCTTCTCAGGCAACATACGAGCTATAAATGACGAGATTTTCCGTAACTTCGAAAGTGTCATAGCCAGCAATCCTTATAGTTGGGAGTTCATTAGTGAATTGCATAAACATATCCATGGAAAATATGAGATAGACTTTAAAAACGAAAGTTTATTAGAGTTGTTGAGCAAGATAGAGAAAAGTAATTTACATTGGCAAAAATCAGTAAATAAAATAACTGATATAATCACGAATGCAGATGTATGGAAAGTCGATTAGTGAGCATTATTTTGGTTGAATTAGCCGGACATTTCAATAAATGATTATTAAGGTGAATATGACTAAATGAATCATAGATATTTTTTAGAAACGTCTTTTAGAAAAGTTAAGTGTCTGGTCAAAGCTGACCAAGAAAAACTCTGCTGATGCACTAAATAAGGAAAAATTGTGACTAAGAATCTATTTCTCATACCAAATCCTGTCTTCAAACCTAGACTGAGACTTTTTTGCTTCCCTTATGCTGGAGGTTCGGCTACAGCCTTCGTACCATGGGTAAGACATTTACCAAAAGACGTTGAAGTTGTATTACTTCAGCCTCCAGGAAGAGGTTCCAGGTTTAGTGAAGTCGCCCATGAAGATATGTTGTCCTTAACCTCAGAAATCTTGGCAGAACAAAATTTCATCACAGAGGTTCCCTATGTGTTTTTCGGGCATAGCTTAGGCAGCCGCGTTGCGTTTGAAGTAGCCAGAGAATTACAGTACAGAAGGTTACTCGCACCACTCCACTTTATTGCATCAGGTAGCCGTGCACCACATCTAGCTGAAAAATTAGAATCTATTCACAATCTATCTGATTGGGAATTTGCTAAAAAATTAGAGGATTTGAATGGAACGCCCAAAGAAATTCTGCATAATAAGGAGCTGATGCAACTAGTACTCCCATCTTTAAGGGCTGACTTCAGAATTGCTGAATCACATGTGGCGAAACCTGAACCCCTATCATGTCCAATAACAGTTTTTTACGGTATTGAAGATGACGCTGTGACTATTGAAAAAGTAAATGCTTGGCAGGAATTGTCAAAATTCACTATAAACACAATCGCATTCAAAGGTGGGCATTTCTTTATAAATGAAGCGAAAAATCAGGTTCTGACCACGCTTACCGATATACTAGTATCAGCCAATCAAGAAATTAAAAATCAAACGGCACTGATATCCTAATGTTTGAACCAAATTGGCTTTTAATAACACAAAGAGCCCAGGACTCCTTTGTGTTACAATGTAGTGTTTGGCGAACCGAACAACCAGACTTAATCATATCAGGCGTTCAATTTTCTGCCGAACGATTTACACAAAGCCTATTTCAAGAATATGCTATTGTTCAAAATATCAATTTGGATCAGGCCGTTATTAAAAGAAAAGCAGAGTACTTAGCTGGTAGATATTGCGCCAAGCAGGCACTCAAACAACACTTTGGCGAAAATCAGGCAATATGTGACATTCCTTCAGGTAAACACCGAGAGCCCATATGGCCAACGGGTGTTCTGGGCAGCATAACTCATACAAATACCTACGCCCTCTGCGCAATAGGTGATATAGAAAGCTTAAATGGCATAGGTATTGATATGGAAGAAATATTAGAAACCAATAATGCCAAAGAATTGGCACAACAGATACACGACCAGCAAGAGCTAAAGTTATTGACGTTAAATAATATCCCAATTAACTTTTCCACAACGCTAATTTTTTCAGCAAAGGAATCCATATTCAAAGCACTTTACAATAACGTTTCAGGATATTTTGGTTTTGAGGTTGCTAGGCTATCTAAAGTAGACACAGCTAGGCAGAGTTTAACGTTCTGTCTTGATAAAAATTTCTGTGATAAGTACAGGCTAGTTTCTCATGTAGACTGCACTTACTTTCTATTTGAGAATAAAGTTTTGACCCTGTGTGTCATCTGATTCACGACCAGCGTTTGTCAAAATATTTGTCGAGATTACTACATTATTAAAGCTCAGAGTTTAGACACACTTCTCTAATAAATACCAATTGCTGATATCACAGCTCCAATGCATTTTTTATTTGCACCTAAAGACGTTGATGTAATGATTTTTTTCTTAGCCGAGCCACCCTATAATATTTTGATGAGATACCATTTGTTAAATGTCTAGACAGATTCACAAATCATTAAACCATTACGCAAAAGATTAAATCAATTTAATCTATTCCCGATTGCACACTTTGTTCACTCGACCTGGTATCGAAATAAAATGATTCCATGCATTTGAAACTTTACCGACAATTAAGTCATAACCCGAAAACACTCTATTACACGATAAAAAAGTTTGATAAATTCAAACGTTACCCTGAGTGCCACAGACTGAGTAGTGATAGCAATCGTAAAAGGCAAGCAACAAAACCATTAGTGATAAAAGGTGAAAAAATCTGGCTATTTATTATAACTATACTGAAGCACATGCCAGCGACACAACCTTAAGTCATTTTGAAACTATAGTAGAGAACGAGTACATATCGGTCTGGTTACAGTGCCTCTAATCCATCTATCAACCAATTAACCATTACTGCCTTTTACAAAGTTATCTAGAGGCCTGCCTTATATAGCCTGTGTGTAACTAGCGATATTTAAGGAAGCCTATTTGCTATGAGTTATGACTGTCTTGTGAAATTAGTGAAATCAACTTTCAAAAAACCACCTCATATGAAATGGCTTTTAACAAAAACTTATTGTTAACGCCATGAATCAAATCGAAAAAATGATGTGAGTCATTAATGTATTAGACTACTTACCCATAGAAACAAGCACTTTCCTCTTACCTGTATATGGCTTTCGTCCATGAGCAATACGATAGTTATCTACAATAAGAATATCACCTTTTACCCAATCAAACATAAATTCAGCCTCACTGTATGCAGCTCGAATATTGGCGATATAATCATCAGGGATCACAGTACCGTCACCAAACAATGTATTATAAGGAAATTCATCTGCTGATAGAATATCTGACATTAACTTCAATTGCTCAGGCTCAAAACTTGACTTATGCCAAAAAGCAATGTGATTCACCCAAAGAGGAATTCCACTGACAGGATGTCGTTTGACCGCATCAACGGTTTGAGTTGTTCTGACGATCCTATCATCTATAATTTCAATTTCAATATCTCTCTCTAAAGCATCCCGACGAATTAGATCAATATCTTCAGTACCAAAGCCATTCTTTATAGTGGGGCCAAATCCTCTACCAAAATTTCTCACCAGCTTCCAGCCGTTGCGCTTTTTAAATTCGTCGATAATTTCTGTGTTAATCAAATTGTACACTTGATGAACATCCGATAACTGCGTTTGTCCACCCGTTAATGAAGGTAAAAGGCAACAAAAGATAAGCTTTTCCGGAAGCTGCTTCTCATAAGATAACTCATTATGTAGACTAATTTCCTGTTCTTTAGGAAATTCTGTTGACGTTGACACTTTTCGTGTCAAATTCTTTCTGGGAGTTGCTCCTCCAAGGTACTTAGCATTTTGACTAATTGAGTTTCCGACAAACTTGTCGAAATCTGTTAGTCCAGCCATTTTGAACCCTCTTAATAAGACGGCCCCCTTATTTAATAATTTATCATTTACAAGCGCTTCATTTTCTATATACCATTTGCCCGGATCCTCATTCTTTTCTCCAATGAAAATGGTTGGTTCATTAATTACTTCTGTCATTATTTACAGTGCTCCATAATGTATTTAAATTCTACAAGTTAAAACATCGCAACCTTGTTTGGTCATTTAGCTGCAATGTACTGAGTTACCTAAAACAATCTTTTTTAATAATGAGGTTGGGAATTTCCTTATTAAAAAGTATCGTGATGCCCACAGCTATTAAGTCCTCGTTATCAAATTGACACCATAACTCACTCTGATCATTTTTTCTTAAATAAGCTGACCACAATTGATAGCGCCCCCAGTGAGATTGCAAAGACAACAACTATCAATGTTGCAGCTACTAAGCTAGGCATGAGAAATATTGAAATCGAGGCTAAAAAGATCAATACAAAACAGGATAAACCAATCACTGTTACTGCTTTTTTACACCGTCCTGCCACATATACCCCATTAACTTTAACCTTCATAAGCCCCTTCTCCATAACATTCTGTTTAAAATTATTTCGCACTAACAAACAACGAACGGAGAATATCCGAATATATCTTTGTTAGCATATTTAATTCTGAAATTGCTACTTTCTCGTTGATTTGGTGTATACAATAATTGCGTAAGCCGAACTCAATAACTTGCTCACAAATTTCTCTAATGAATCGACCATCTGAAGTTCCTCCGCTAGTGCTTAACTTTGGGTATATACCCACATTAATGTTTATAGACCTTTCAAGAATATCTAATAAATTACTGGCGCCTTCTTCTTTGAAATTGCTATAATAAGGCTCACACGCCCTCTCCCAATTAACGAAATATTTTTTCTGACAAAATTCCAGAGCCTCGTGAACTCTTGACTTTACAATTTCGCTATTTAACTCATGACCATAACGAATATTAAAGTCGACATGACACTGCCCCGGCACAATGTTGTCCAGTGCGTAAGGAACGTGCAAATTCGTGACCTGAAGGCTTGTTTCGGCTTCTTTTCCTTCAAACCGCCAGTCGATATCAACTAGTTTTTTGGCACATTCAATGCCGACATGTGCGGCATTGATACTCTTTTGCGGATAAGCTACATGACCTTTTCGGCCTTCAAAAATGATTTTCCCAGAGATAGCGCCTCGTCTACCATTTTTAATAGTATCGCCAATTTTACTGTCGCAAGTAGGCTCGCCTACCAAACAGTAATCAATATTAAGGTTGCGCTCCTTTAACTTCTGTACGATTTCATAAGTACCAAACTCTGCTTCACCTTCTTCATCAGAGGTAATTAACCATAGCAGCTTTCCTGTTAGAGGAGTTTTTGACGATATGAGTATTTCACAAGCTGCTAACATCGCCGCAATGGCCCCCTTCATATCTGCGGCTCCTCGACCTACAATGCACTCACCAATAATTTGTGCTTCAAAAGGGTCGCTGTGCCACTCGTTTGTGTCAGCTGGGACGACGTCAATATGTCCGGCAAAAGCAAAAGTAGGCCCGACTTTGCCAAAATCCAGCTCTGCAATCATATTGGTCACACCGCATTTATTAAAAGAACGGCAAACAAACCCTAAATTCTGAAGCTGTTTTGACAGCCATTCCATACAACCAGCACTAAAAGGCGTAACTGATGGGAAATTGATAAGTTCTATAAGATACTTGACGTCTAATGAAGTATCTGATTCCGCTGATATTCCTTGCAAAATACTATCCTTTTTGAATTTTTATGTAAAAAGTAAAATAATAAAACGACTAATTTATATCGCTTTCTTTAGTAAATGTCCCGGTCAATAGACCCTTATTAGTTCCTTCATTCTGAAACAACTAACTCCAGAATATATTCTTCAATCAATTTTGCCACCTCTCCAGCATCCGAATTTAACATCACTGTAAAGGCCAACTGACACTCTTTGACTATGATAACCCTCACGTCAAAAGGTCCAGCGCTACCAGTATGCTTACTAATTGTGAAGCCTTCATCTGTAACATAACTTCCCCAGCCAACACCCAGCGTTTTCCCAAGTCCGCTATATAAAAGAAATTCAAACTCTTCTGTATTAAGAAAATCCTCTTGCCCTTTTATACCGCGTAAAAAAAACTGTACAAAAGTCTTATAATCATTAACCGTCAAGGAAACATCCCCAGCCGGTCCAAATTCCCTAGGCAAGGCATAATCATCTACGTTTTGTGCTGTGTAATTACCAAAAAAACTTTTTTCATATCCAAGGGTATAATCAGGTGAGTGCTGTGCTGGCCAGCCAAACAAACAATCAATGCCTAAAGGGGTGCAAATATCTCGCAGGAGCATAGACTCCCAATCCAAGTTGGTAACTCTTTCTAGCATAGCAGCTGCTACGATATAACCCGAATTGGAGTAAAGGTATTTATCAACTTTTTCCGGCTTCTCGACAACGATACATGCCACGTAATCTTCTCTTAATTTTATACCACTTTTATTGTTGTGTTTTGATGTGCACTTACGCCAATTAAAACCTGTTGTAGGGGCCATACCACTAGTATGATTAAGCAATGAAAGTAAATTAACTGACAATAAATTATGATGAATTTTATCTTTTAGCTCAGGAAAAACTTCAATTATCTTTGTGTCCCAATTAATTAAACCTCGTTGTACAACCTTAGCTGCCAATAATCCAGTAAATGCTTTAGTATTAGACCCTAAATGCATCCAGCTATCAGTAGTCAAGTTTTTTTTCTCCGAAACATTTTGCAAACCAGCAGTAAACGAAAAAACATCGTCAGACGCATTGAAAATTTCCACTGATATACTGGGAACTTTCTCACTAACGCTGTTTTTTCTCATAAAATTCAATAACATTAATGATTTTTCTTCTGTCCATTTTTTTTCTAAACTTGAATATCCATAACTTACATTCGAAACAAATAAAAAAATAAAACTTAGCCAAATTGATACAATATTTTTCATATTTTACTCATTAGCCCAAAGCCACATTACTCATAACAACTCGGCCAAATGGGTCCTTAACATTTTATTGAAGCAGGTAGACATTTGATACCACCTGTCAATGATTTTTATAGGTTGGTTATATGCTGATTTAACCAACCTTTACTTATCCGGTGTTAACCAACATCACATAAATAATGAACATCCTCCTCAATTAACACCTTTAATGCTTTCAATTTCTTATGAAAACATTTGATAAAGCCATTAATGTCAGAACTATTAATAACATTTGGGTTAAAGTTAATTAGACACCTCACCTGGCTCTGATTAACAGCAATTGAAAATTCCAGTGGAAAGCCAAAATAATCCTTTATGTTTAAATCGTCGGTAGATTGTATACGATCTTGCATTGCCGGCTCCGATTTAGGAACATCGTAGGTTCGATTGTGAAAGTGCACATAGTTGAATGTTAACCAAAAAGGCACCTTCCCTTCATTCATTGCGAATAGCTTGTTTATGGAAATTCGCACATAATTTTCAAGTGCGAAAAGTTCATCTTGAGTGGCCTTAATATTTTCTATTAAATTAGACTTTCCGTTAAGTTTAAAAGGAATAAGATTCCAAAATAACCCTTTCGCACCCAATGGATCGGATAGGCTTGCATTCCGACCGTTAGTAACCAATCCTGCACTTGCTCTATCTTCACCAAATACGTCTTTAACAGTATTAAGCAATACGACTAAGTATAGGCTTTTAGCATGCACACCAAGTAATTCTGCTCCCTTTTGCAATGCTTGAGAATCATCAGGATCCAGGCTAAATAGTCGCTGCTGAATAGTTTCACATCCAAATGTTGAATACTCCCAGCGTGAAGTCTCAAACTGCTCAGACTTCTGTATCCAATAACTTTCTATGGCAGGGTCTCTATTATAACTTTGCTCCTGAATGGAGAACTCTTTTGGCACATTTTGCTCTAAAATATTTTCGCTGCGATCATCATTTTGGTAATCCTGAATACGTCGCAAAACATTATTTTTAAATTCAATATTGCCCCACCCATCTTGAATAGCATGCAGATTTGACATTACAATTTTGCCCACTCCGTCTTTACTCTCCAGTAAATAAATCCGTATCAATAATTCGTCAATATTTCGCCAATTAAATGGTAAATACCTGTCATGCTCAAGAGTTTTTCTAACTTCCTCATTTAGTTGCTTCTCATTCTCAACTATAACATGAGTTATAGAAAGCCTTTTGAAAGGCACTATTACTTGGTATATGTCATCATTTGATTCAACGAACCGAGTTCTGAAATTAGCAGAAAACAACTCCCCGTTAATTGCCTTTTCAAGTGCTTCCATGGTTATCTCGTCTGTATCAACGTTGATGACTTCTTGAGGATGGAACATCCCTAACCTAGCGTGGTCTCTCTCATATTGACGCAACATAAAGGTTTGCATACCGGTAGCAGGATAAGCATCTTCGAAGCGCTCAAGCAGTTCTTTTTGTTCTCGTGTTTCTGTAACACTCTCAACAAGAGAAACATATTCTGTATTAGCTTTTACCTCAATTTCGCGACTTAATTCTGCGATTGTTGAGTGTTTAAACAATTCAACGATGGTAAATTCAACACCTTGTCTTGATGCCTCATAAACGACCTTTATCCCTAAAATCGAATCACCACCAAGCGAGTGAAAGTTATCATTAACTCCGATGGGTTTGGTTTGACCTAAAATTTCAGACCATATGTGAACGAGTTTCTTTTCCAGATCCGTAACTGGCGCAACGTATTGCTGTTGTTGTTTCTTTTTCCTGGCAATATTCAACAGTACAGTTTCATCAATTTTACCATTGGGGTTTACTGCAAACTCATCTACCAATAAGGTGTACTCAGGCATCATATAGGCGGGAAGCGTACTTTTTAAGTGAGAATTCAATTTGGAAACATCAATATTATTATCGCCAATGACAAATAATATCAGTCCCTTGTTAGTTTCGTCATAAATGCAGTGTGCTCTTTCACACCCTGAAAAGGATTCCGCTGTTTTACTAATCTCAGGTAGTTCGACACGATAACCGTTTACTTGTACTTGATTGTCCTTTCTCTCAATAAAAACAATGGTACCGTCAAACAATACTTGAACAATATCACCGGTTTTATAATACCGGTTACCCGAATTATCAAAGAACAAAGCATTTTTAGTCTGTTCAGGTCGATCAAAATAACCTTCAAATAAAGATTCCCCTCCAACAAGAAGTTCACCTATTTGGCCTGGACCAACAATTTCATTATTGGCATTTAAGACCATACATTGTAAGTTGTAAATGGGTTTTCCAATTGGCACTACATCAGAATTTAAAGCAGGGTCAAATTTAAAAAAAGTTGTGTCAATGCAACATTCTGTTGGGCCATATAAATTAAAAATGTCACATTTAAGGCTCCCCATAGCCTGACGTGCAGTGTTTGTTTTTAGTTGTTCTCCGCCACAAAACAGCGATTTTAATTCGAGACTTTCATTGAAGTTATCAAATGCGAGCAACAATTCTAGAAAAGAAGGCACAACTTGTAAGATATTAACTTTATGAGATTTAATTATCGCAATTAGCTCATCAGGTGCATAATTCATACTGGTGTCACTCACAACGCAATTAGCTCCGCTCAATAACGGTGCCCAGCATTCCCAGATAGATGCATCAAAACTACCATTAGTTCTTTGCAGTATTGTATCAGCAGGACCGAATTGAAACTCATTAATCATCCAGCTCATGTGGTTTAGTAACGCCCCATGGCTCATTTGAACTCCTTTAGGTTCGCCAGTTGAACCCGAGGTAAATATGATATAAGCAAGGTCACTTTTACGTATATTAGGAGTAATAAAGTTGGGTGAATAAGCCGACAAATCAATTTCAGAAAACGCAGTAGTTCTTACTCGTTGATTGATCTCCAAGTGAGGGACATCGGTTAAAATCAATTCAGGGTTAAGCTGCTCAATGATACTTTCCGCCCTTCCTTTTTCAACACTTCCGTCTAATGGAATATAAGTTGCACCTGTTGCTAACACACTATAAAGGGCCTTTAGAAAATCAATACTCCGATTCATCCAAATAACCACTTTAGAGCCACTAACAACCCCCTGGTTCAGTAAATAATGGGATAACTTCGCTGTATCCTGCTCAAATTCTAAGAACGTTGTTGCTTTACCAAATTGATCCACAATATTTGAGTGTGGATGGGTTCTAAATACCTGTTTACTCCATGTAATGACATTTTGATAGTCACAGTTGAAAACATCCCCACTCAAACATTTTTCTTGTCGAGTATTATTCAGTGTTGTGAGTACATGCTCAATTTCACGAATAATCAAGTTTATTGCAGTATCATTAAGCATCTGAGTGTCAAAATGAATCAACAGTTCGCAACTTTTTATATTGTGATTGAAAAGGAACTGAATTTGGCTAGCTTCTGAAATACAATAACATGTGTCAATCTCAAACTGTGCTGGCATTTCAACATTCTGACTCGCAAAGCTATACAAGTACGGTTTTTGGTTAAATCTTCTAGGCTTATAGAGACACTCTGTGATTCCTTCCACATGTTTTCGTGCAAGTGTTTCAGACGCCACGGCATTATTTAAATCTTCGTAATGTTGCACATGAATCGGGATAACATTTTCTAAGGGACCAATAACATGAAGTAAATCTTCATCGTCCCGGCATGAAAAATAATGTGCAAGCTCTACCTCTGGCGTAAATTTTCTAAGTGCCATTCTAATAGCTGAGCTGACTACCTGCTCAAGGTTACATTTGTATCTATGTGCAATCTCTGTAATATTAGGCAGCATAGTATCTAAATTCAGCTTTCTTGTTTGATAAGATGTTTCTGTATTCAGATAACTCGAAATGCCTAGTTTACTGTTAAAAAACCTGGTCAAGGTATCTTCGTTAACAATATTGGTCAGACACATATTTTCAGGATCATTCTTGATACTTTGTAACCACTCCGCTACATCTTCATATGCCACAACTTCGCTTTCTTTCTGCAAGTTTAAGGGGTGTTCAGCATCTAGTACAGCAGATAAAATTGAGCATAATGAGTGATAGTCTACCGATAAACATGAAGCAGAGAGCATTAGCCACTTTCTTTCAGACTCCAATAGAATTACATGTAAATAAATAGGAACTTTAGCATGTAAAATTTGCTTGGATATCTGCGCTATTTTTTTATTACATTCAGCTTTCGGTACGGCCTGTAAATCGATTACTTCAACATCTAGTATTTCTTGACTCAAAAATGGTTGATTTTTATTTTGTTCATTCTCAATGATTTGCAAAACCTGATGTTGGGAAACAATTCGATTAAAACGCCGTTTAACCGCCTCAATATCCAGTTCCCCTTCGTAGATACCGCTAACTCTAGCTTTATTAATTCCACCTGAAGAGCTCGCCAGTAAATTTTTTTGAATTGGTGAAATGTTTTTGTAATATTTCTTATAGTCTAAATTTTGCTCTTTCATTTCTATTCCTTAAAATTTTATCCCATTGCTACAAATACTTTACGTGTACCATTGAAAGCTTTTCTTCCGTGTGCCACTAACCAATTATCTAACAACAGGACATCTCCCGGTTTCCAAGTGAATAACTGCTCAGCATTACAGTAAGCCTGCCTGATATTTGCAATGTAGCTCTCGGGAATTAGAGAGTCATCTGCAAATCGGGTTAGAAAAGGCAAACCATCTGCTCCAAGTGACTTTTCCATCATTTCTCGGTAATTTGTTGGTAAACTGGAAGAGTGCCAGAAGGCAACATGATTAAACCACAAAAGTTCACCCGTCGTAGGGTGTTTGTGCACCGCAGGTCGGACTTGGCTCGTAACCATCTTATCGTGTTCGAATGACTCTATTTTAATATCTGCTTCTTCACAATACGTAAAGATCCTTTTACGATCTGTTGTACCAAATACTTTTTCGACCGAAGGCCCCAATGAAGCCCCAAAATTGCGAACAAGTCTATATCCTCCTCTTCTAGAAAACTCATCTATTATCTCAGGATCTATGTATTTAAGTACCTTCCTAACATCAGCAATTGGGGTTTCTCCCCCCTGGCAATTACTTTCATTGCAATAGAATAAGATCTTTGACGGTGGCACTACTGTATAAGAAAGTTCATTATGTAACGCTATTTCTTCGGAGGGAGGAAATTCAGTAGAAGTATAAACAGATCTAGACACCGAAGTTCTCGGAGTAGCACCTTCAACATACTGTGACGTTTTTTCAAGAGCAACATTAACTACATCTTCAAATGCGTCTGTACTATTCACACTAAATCCACGAAATAAAATGGCTCCGAATCGTGTTAGCTCCTGAAACAAACTTGTCTGATTTTCAGCAAACCATGTTTGAAGAGTACTCACGTTTTCTTCTGCCCGGTACGTCAGTGGAAGTAAGCCAGTTTTCAACTTTCGCTCTACGATACTTTCTGATTTGATATTTTTCCAATTATTGAACTTCATTATTGACTTCCTTTTTTTTATATTTTGCCGAAAATTTACTTTTCCTTTTCAATGTTGCTAACTTTTGATGTTTTAAGAGCTGTTCTGACAAGTCTTCTAATGAAAATGTCATGCTCTCTTGGATACAAACTAATACTTCAAGTAGTGCCTTCTGCAAAAATTCAACAGTTTTTCTGCTCAACTTAGAAGGATCAAAGACCCATCGTCCTTCAATGCCAAACTCAGACGGAGAAATAGTTAAAGATAGGCTGTATTTATTGGTAGCCTTTCCCAAACTGAAGGGTTGAGCATCCAGCCTTGAAGCTTGCCCCTTCTCATCATTAATATTCATCCCTGTTTGGAAAAAATCGTTATACGATAATTTGATATTCAACAAATTTCGTGCTAGTTCGTAATTCCCAGAGTCCAGAGACTTCACTACTTCTTTAAATGGCATATCACTGTGTGCAATTGCCGTATTCAAGTTAATAGCTGAGTTTTTAAGAACATCATCAAAGGGAAGGTTAGAAGGAATTTCATTAACAACACACAGTGGATTTACAAATAGACCAACTATATCTCTGCATTGGTGGTGGTTTCTTCCTGCAAAATCAACATTAATACAGGTAGATTTCTCATTATTATGATAGGCAATAATCATACTTAATATAGCCATCCAAACAGAAAAATCAGAACAATGATATCTTTTTTGAATATTTTTTAATAAATTGAGCTCTGTAATAGAAAGGTTAAACTCTAAGACTTCTGAACTGGGGGAAGTGTCACCGGAATGGTCAGTAACGTCTTGTTTTAGTGTTGGCTTGGAGATAAATTCCAATAAGGTTTGCCGCCAGTACTTTCTACTTCTTGCTAAATTAATAGCTCCTTCGTTTCTCTGCCAGTAAGCAAAATCGTGGTATTGAAGCATATCTGAATCGACATGCAATTCCCCCCCACTAGCTAATACTGCATAGTTATCGAATAAACGACGTTGAAGAATCTGCATTGAATGACCATCTGTGGCAATGTGGGATACATTTATGGCGATCACTTGGTTTTCTTCATTCAGTCGATAATAAAAAACATTTATCAACTCACCATTTAAGATATCTAACGATTTTTCAGAACGCAATGCAAAATCCGATCTTACTATGTCTTCCCATTGTTCGGAGCTCAAATACTTATTATTAAGTTCTACAATCTCAACCTGACACCCAGAGTGAAAAGGCATTATCGATTGAACTGGTTCTCCATTTATTATGTGGTATCGGGTTCGCAACGAAGTATATTGATGTATGAGATTGTTAATCGAAATCTGGAACAAATTAATATTAAAATCTTTAGATACTCTTATGGCCACTGACACATTTTGAGCAGCACCATTACCCAAAGAATATTCCATAAACATACCTTGTTGGGAGTAAGATAAAGGGTAATAATCTTGTATCGTCGATTTTGATATTTTAGCGTTATTAGCATCTGAGGCCCTCTCAATACATTGAGATAACTCAGCAACTGTAGAACATTCAAATAGGTCGCGAATAGTTAATTCAGTACCCAGTTTCATGTTTATCTGCGAAACTGTAGTCATAGCCATTAATGAATTGCCACCCAAACTAAAGAAATTTTCGGTCACGCTAACCTTTTTAATTTGAAGATTTTCTTCCCAGACCTCACAAATGGCTTGCTCATTAGTCGTTCTAGGCGCCATATATCCTTCGGAAAAGATTTCTTTTGAAATTGTTGGTAATGCTTTAAAATCAATTTTCCCATTTTTAGTCATAGGAATCGATTCAATAATCATGAAATGTACTGGCACCATATAATCTGGTAGTTTCTGTTTAGCAAATGCTTTTAGCCTAGGCAGATCTGAATTTGATAAGCTTTCTGCTGTCACATATGAAACTATCTGTGCATCCGGTAAATTGGAATTAACAACAACTGCAACCACATTGCGTACACCGGGGTAACTTGCCATAACAGATTCAATCTCACTTAGTTCTATTCTGAAGCCACGAAGTTTTATCTGATGATCAGCTCGACCAATAAACTCCAATTCACCATTTGCTAATCTCCGGACTATATCACCCGTTTTATAAAAACGTGTTTTAGCTGACGACTTTTTAGTTGTCAGGTGAGGCAGCTGTACGAATGATTCATCAGTTTGTTTAACTTTATTCAGATAACCTCTAGCGATCCCCTTTCCACCAATATAAAGTTCTCCTGGGACGCCTGTCGGAACTGGATTCTGATACTCATCCAGTACGTATAGAACTTTATTTTGTAACGCAGTTCCTATAGGAGCATTAGATGGACTTCTTTCAAAATAATGTGACGTTGCAAAAACCACACCTTCAGTTGGCCCATAGACATTTATAAGCTTAGTATTTGGTAAAGTATTCAGTACATGTTTAGTCGCATAAAGATCGGTTTTTTCACCACCAAACAAAAGATTAACTAATGGTACGCCCTTCAAAACATTAGATTTAGAAAAATAATTAAATAATGCTGTGGTAATAAACATTGTATCGATATTATTATCTATCAATACCTTCTTGGTTAGTGATGGTACCTGAATCTCATTGTTAGACAGTAAATACAAAGTTGCTTTATTTGCCAATGTATAAAAAAGATCAAATACAAATGCATCGAAAGAAAACGTAGAAAAGCTTGCAACTTTTCTTACTGAGTTGACTTGTAAAAAATTATTTTCAGAAGTAAATGAAAGTAACCCTTTATGCTCTACCATCACT
>NZ_JAGJEI010000026.1 GCF_018100985.1 Pseudoalteromonas sp. MMG007
TAAAGAAACCCGTTACAGAAATGTGACGGGTTTTTTGCTGTCTGGCGTTTAGTAAATAGCTAAGAGGCCATGCCAAAATCAGTAGTGAAAAAAAACAGCTCGAAGGCGAGCCCCGCGGAAGGCCGCCCCGACACAATGATAGTATCCCATTTGCTATATGAAAGTAGGGCATTACCAGGCTTCAAATTGTAGAAAGCCCGATTCGAAAGAGTCGGGCTTTTTCACGTCTGAAGAAAAGTGAAATACGCACAATTGATAGACACTCATCAAGCCCCTATCACGTAGGACTGGCGAGCGTAACGACTCTGGATACAACGATAGTGTAGCATTTGCTATTTGGCTTCCCACCACTGTGAGCATTATGACATCCTGCAGCGGCGTCAAGTAAGGCAAACCTAACTTGAAAGCGTCGAGCTTTTTATGCTTGAAGGAAAGTGAGTAATTAACTTTTTTATTAATTAGCTCCCAAGTATCTCTAGCCAGAAGGTGAGTTTCTACATTTAGTAAATTATATATTGTGTAGAGTAATGCCGGAATGTGTATGGCGGGTTATGCTTGTGCGTAGTTTGATTTATTGCCTAACCAACGTTGAATGAGAGGCTCTACTAAATTAGGGTGCTGTTTAAGCATTTGTTGAGCAATTGGTCTAACTTGGCTTAGTGTTTGTTTATCTCGTGTTAAATCTGCTATTTTAAATTCTGCTAAGCCTGTTTGTTTAGTGCCAAGTACTTCACCTGGGCCGCGTATCTCTAAATCGCGCTCTGCGATGACAAATCCGTCGTTACTATCTCTTAATACACCTAAGCGCTTTTGCGCAGTATGAGATAGAGGGGCGTGATATAAAAGGACGCAGTGCGATGCCGTGGCACCACGACCTACTCGACCACGTAATTGGTGTAACTGTGCTAAACCCAAGCGCTCAGGGTTTTCTATTATAATTAAGCTAGCGTTTGGTACATCTACGCCGACTTCAATAACCGTGGTAGCGACTAAAACGTGGATATTACCCGCTTTAAATTCACTCATAATGGCCTGTTTTTCTGCTGATTTCATACGCCCGTGCACTAAACCTACATTTAATTCAGGGAGTGCCTCTTTTAATTGCAGAGCGCTATCTTCTGCAGCTTGACATTGGAGGGCTTCAGATTCATCAATAAGTGTACAAACCCAGTAAACTTGTCTGCCTTGTTCATTACAAGCCAACCTAACGCGCGCTATTATATCGTCTCTGCGAGTATCGGGAAGTGCTACTGTGGTTATGGGCGTACGCCCAGGTGGTAACTCATCTATCACAGAGGTTTCTAAATCAGCATAAGCGGTCATGGCAAGCGTCCGTGGAATAGGCGTTGCTGTCATGACTAATTGATGAGGGTAGCAATCACCAAACTTGCCTTTTTCGCGAAGAGATAGGCGCTGATGCACACCAAAGCGATGTTGTTCATCAATGATTATAAGCACTAAGTTATTAAATTTAACTTCGTCTTGAAATAAAGCGTGAGTACCTACAATCATTTGGGCTTCACCAGAGGCTATTTTTTCAAGTGTTTCTACGCGCTCTTTACCCTTTGTTTTACCGCCAAGCCAAGCAACTGTTATACCTAGCTGATTAAACCAAGCCGTAAAATTAACACCATGTTGTTCTGACAGAATTTCTGTTGGTGCCATTAAAGCAACTTGAAACCCTTGAGCTATAGCTGTTAATGCACTAAGTGCTGCTACTAGAGTTTTACCTGAACCTACATCGCCTTGCACTAAACGCATCATGGGGTGAGCGTGTTGCATATCACCTTTGATTTCAGCCACTACACGGCTTTGTGCATTGGTTGGTGCAAAAGGAAGTTGTTCTAAAAATTGGCTTTCTAGAGTGTTTACTGGATTTAAAGCTACGGCTTTAACCTGTTGCCCTTGTTCGCGTACTTTTAATAAACTGAGGTTTTGCGCAAGTAATTCTTCAAATACGAGACGTTGCTGGGCAGGGTGAGTACCTTGCTCAAGTGCAGTTACATCAACATCATTTGGTGGGCGATGCAGTAATAATAAAGCGTCACTTAATGCCATACTTGATGGCTGCCATTTTACAGGTAGTAGTTCATCTACTGAATATTTGTTGAGTAAATCAATAGCCTGGTCACTCAGAGCCCTAATTGATAATTGCTTTAACCCCTCTGTTGTTGAATATACAGGGGTAAGCGTCGTAGCGGTAGGTTGCTCATCAGGTGTATCACTAATGCTATATTCAGGATGGCTCATTTCAAAGCCAACACGCCCGCGGCGTATTTCACCAAAACAACGTATTATTTTACCGGCACTAAATGCGTTTTTTTGCGCTGCGGTAAAATTAAAAAAACGTAATGTTAGTCTACCTGTACCATCGTTTATTTGAACAACTAGCATACGCCTTTTACCAAATGTAATTTGGCTTGTTTCAATGGTTGCTTCGACACTTACATGACTGTGTAGTGCAAGCTCATTAATGGCGTAAAGGCGAGTTCTATCTTCGTATCTAAGAGGAAGGTGAAATAGCATGTCTTGTACTGTAATAATACCTAGCTTTAACAAACGTTCAGCCATTTTTGGGCCGACCCCTTTGAGTTCTGTAATTGGGTATTGGTTTAAGCTAGGTTTAGACAAGTTTGATCTAATCTTATTATATGTGAGTGAGTTAAGTGTACTTACAGAGCCTTAGTCCATCAAGTATGTTTTAACGCTTGCCAAAATTGTTCACTCGCAATTATTTCACCATTTTCATCAAGTGGCGGGTAAGGCAACTTTTTCATTCTGCATTGTTTGGCAATAACAGGGTGGTAGCCTTCAAAATACATAGGGTGCTTAATTTCATCACTTAACATATTACGGTTATACATACCGGCTTTTTGTCGTTGGTTTTGTGCTTCAAATAAAATAAGTGCTGCAGCAACAGATACATTAAGTGACTGCACCATACCTTGCATTGGAATAATAATATTTTGATCTGCATGTTTTAACGCATGCTCAGAAATCCCTGTTTTTTCTTGACCTACAATTATTGCAGTTGGTTTTGTATAGTCGATTTCTGTGTAATTGACGGCATCTTCACTAAGGTGAGTTGCTAGTATTTGTACATCAGGGTTATGCTCACGCATTAAAGCAACAGCATCATCAATATTTTTGTGAAGGTGCGTATCTAGCCAATTTTTGCTGCCACCAGAGGTATTGTTAGTTAACCATTTTTGGTTTTCTGGCCACACAGCATGAACATGGTGGCAACCAACAGCGTCGGCGCTTCGCACAATAGCAGATAAATTGTGGTGTTTATGTACGTCTTCTAAACATACGGTTAAGTCTGTTTGACGGCGTGAAAGTACACCCTCAATTCTTTGATAGCGAGTTTGCTGCATGGTTATCCTCTTTTTTTGGCAATTATACGAGATTTTTGCGCTTAAGGCATTACCGTACGGCTAATTGGGTTTTGCAGAGAAATTAGGGTTTCTGTTGATTGAATTGCCTCTATTGCTTGTATTTTATTAATCAACACATCTTGCAGATGATCAATTGATTTCGTCATTACTTTTATAAATATACTGTAGTTGCCCGTGGTGTAATAAGCTTCTACTACTTCCTCTAGAGCTTCTAATTTAATAAGTGTTTGTGGGTAATCGCGTGCGTTACTTAAGTTAATACCTATAAAACAACATACATCGTAACCAAGCTGTTTAGTATCAATCGTTAATTGGGTTCCGGTGATTATGCCTGCTTGCTTCATTTTTTCTATTCGCACGTGAATCGTACCCGCACTAACGTTGAATTTTTTTGCTAATTCCGCATAGGCTGTACGGGCATTTGCCATTAATGCGTGAAGTATCTGTTTATCGAGATTATCGATTAAATAATTATTCATTATATTATCTCACTTAAATTAGTGAATTCTCATTTTAATAGGCCTTAAATTAATTGATTTAATAAGATAAAGCTATTTTTATTGTGGGTTATTGAATTAAAAGTTTAAATCGTTACAGTAACCTCATTAAAGGCGCCAGTGAGGTGCTTTTCATAAATAAGCAAGTAACAATAACTGGGAATGAGGCCAATTATTATGAGTTCACACTATGTGCAGCAACAGCAGCAAATAAGCAAAGTTAAGCAGTTTTTCTCGCAGCAATTAGAGCAGCAATTAGGGCTAATTGAAGTACAAGCCCCTATTTTGGCTAAAGTGGGGGACGGCACACAAGATAACCTTAGCGGCCACGAAAATGCAGTTGCTGTAAATGTTAAAGCGATAAGTGATAGCAGCTATGAAGTTGTGCACTCGCTTGCTAAATGGAAACGTAAAACGCTCGCTACTTATGGTTTTAAAGCTGGAGAAGGTATTTATACACAAATGAAAGCGCTGCGCCCAGATGAAGACTCATTAAGCCCAATCCATTCTGTGTATGTTGACCAATGGGACTGGGAGAAAGTAATTTGCCAACGCAGTGAACGTACGCTTTCTAGATTACAAGATACAGTTAAAGCTATTTACACTGGCATTAAGCAAACAGAGCAGTTTGTAAGTGATAGCTTTGGCATAAACACGTTTTTACCAAGCGATATAACGTTTGTACATAGTGAAGATTTACGTAAAATGTACCCTGATTTTAACGCTAAGCAACGCGAAAAAGCCATTGCACAAGAGTACGGTGCGGTATTTTTAATTGGTATTGGTGGTGCGTTAGGGGATGGTAAAATTCATGATGTAAGAGCACCAGATTACGATGATTGGTCTACACCTACAGCTGATGATTATAAAGGCTTGAACGGTGATATTTTAGTATGGAATCCTGTGTTAGATGATGCATTTGAAATATCATCAATGGGCATACGCGTAAGCCCAGAAGTATTAAAGGCGCAGCTGAGCATAACTAATGATGAAGACCGTTTAGCATTTGATTGGCATAAAGCGCTTTTACAAGGCGAGTTCCCACAAACTATAGGGGGTGGAATAGGGCAGTCGCGTTTAGCTATGTTATTGCTTCAAAAACAACATATAGGACAAGTACAAGTTGGTGTGTGGCCGCAGCATACACATGATGCAGTCGTTGGTTTGCTGTAAAATATAATGAGTACTCTGTGAGCACTCATTACTTAATGCGTTTTAAATTCTACTTCAATTTTATTATTTATAAGTTTTACATTACATGGTGGGTAGTTGCGCGTAGTTTTGAGTACTTTATCAAAAATATGAATTTCTACCCCCGAGTGTAACACTAAGTTCACAGCAAGGTTGGCATCGCTCAACAGGTCGTGCAAGTCATGATCTAATGCTGATAGGTGTTTTTCTAGTTGCTCTGCTTGTTGGCAGTAATGTTGCTGAGTTGCGCCAATTTTAGTAATTAACAGTTTCTTTTTTTCTGCATCTTTTACTAAGTCTGTTTTTTCTAGAGCGGCTTGAAGTGTATCTAGCTGCTCATCTGTTTTAGCTAAGTCTCTAAAGCAATTGTCTGTGTTAGCTGTAATCTCTGCTCCCGATGCCGCCAAGTTAATAGTCATTTTAGCACCTGACTCATTACCAATCTCACCGGCGATTAATGTTGTGGCATCAAGTATTTCACCACCAAATATTTTACCTTTAGGGGCATCAGATTGGCCAACCTGCAACAACCGTTTTGCTTTCATTACGCAGTGGCTTGTTTGACGTTCAATAAAAATATTGTGTGCCTCTAAATAGCAATATTGTGAGTGAGACACATGAATATCACCCTGGGCAATTAACTTACAAGAAAGCGTTTTATCATCAGCTTTTTGATGGCCAATAATACCTTGCTTAACAGTAATGTTACCGCCAGCAGTAAGCTCGCCTGATTCCACTGTGCCAAAAATAGTGATGTCGCCTTTAGCGCTTACTTTCATCCCAGGCTCTATATTGCGAGTAACAATGACACTGCCTTCAAAATCAATATGACCGCTTTTAACAGTGACATCTGATATGGTAAAAATATCATCTACGCGCATACCATTATTAATTTCAACAGGTACACCCGCAATAGTAGATACCAGTTCTAGCGGATTAACTTTTGATATTTCAGTGCCTTCACCGGCGACCAACTGTTTGCTATCCCCCGCTTTAGCTGGGAGGATATCGCCTAGTACTGTAAAACCTTCTTTACCTGGAGTCGCTGGTTGTTGGCGAATAAGTACAGAGCCGGGCTCCACACTCGCCAGCTTACCAAAGTCACGCATATCAACACTGCCATCTTCTTTTAGCTTTGGTGCTTTTAAGCGATCTTTTAGAGTTTCTACTGTGGTTATGAGCTTAGTTGCTAAACCGTCACTTGGGAGCCTACCTTTGGCTAAAATACCTTTGACTAATGTTCCGGCTTCGTTATCAAATTGCTTTTGCAATAACTGTTCTAAAAAAGCTTGCTTATATCCACGAACAATACCAGCTTTTATGAGTTGTTTTTTTGCCTCTTCTAAACTTAATAATTTACCGCCCTGAGCAAGTGTAAGCTCGCCTATAGCTTGCATTTTATCATCGCTAATAGTGACATTTAAAATGGCATTATGCTTGGTTGCAACTACGAGTGTTTTATCAGTGCTATCATTTTTAAAAAAATTGTTAATTGAGTCATGCTCGATTTTACAGTCGCAAAAAGTCGACTTTTCGAGAGCCTCAATAATAAATGCAGCACTAGGAGGTACGTGTGCTCCTATATCGAGTAAAACATTGCCGTTTTGAGCGAGCTTAAACACTAGTTGATCCTTTTCTACTACTTAAGTTAAATTTTTTATAAAACAATTACAGAGTGCTAGAAAATAGTATTTGAGTCAAGAAATGAGAGAAACCGAAGTTTAAAGACAGGAATAAGGCTATGGAGCAGATCCATAGCCTGTCAAGCTTAGTTAGTAGAAGGCAACTCCATAATGCCATCTATTTCAACTTGCGCACCTTTTGGTAACGCTCTAACACCTAATGCTGCGCGTGCAGGGTAAGGCTGTTTAAAGTACTGACTCATTACTTCATTAACTGTAGCAAAATTTGATAAATCAGTAAGGTAGATATTAATTTTTACCAAATCTTGAATTTTTCCGCCAGCTTCTTCACATACGGCAGTAATATTTTTGAATACTTGATGTGTTTGTTCACTAAAATCTTCTGAGATCATTTCCATAGTCTCAGGCACTAATGGGATCTGACCTGATAAGTAAACAGCAGTGCCAACTTTCACTGCTTGGCTATATGTACCAATTGCTGCAGGTGCTTTGTCGGTAGAGATAAATGCTTTATTCATGTTTTTCCTATTTTACTTTTTACGATAGACTTTTTGCACATCAGGCATAACGCGAATGCGGCGCATAATGTTGGCAACATGGACACGGTTTTTAACGGTGACTCCTAGATCTATCACGTATAAATTACTTTCTTTTTCATCAGTGGCAATTTCTACAATGTTGGCTTGGGTTGTAGCGACGACATTGGTTAATTTAGCTAATGCCCCTTGATGATTAATAATTTCAACTCTTAGAGCTGCAATGTATTCTTTTTCTGGGTTATCGTCCCATTTTACAACTAAGTACTTAGAGCGCTCACTTTCCCAGCCGCGAATGTTTTTACATTCTTGACGGTGAACTGTAAGACCTTTACCTTGGCTAATATGTGCTGTAATAGCATCACCTGGTACAGGACGACAACATTTAGAGTAATTTACTAACATGCCTTCTGTACCAATAATGGTCGCTTTGGTTTGGTTAGTTATATCTGTTAGATCGTCATTGTCGTTTTGCAATAAACGTTTAGCGATTAATACGCTCATTAAATTACCAGAGCCAATTTCAACAAGTAACTCAAGCACTGTAGATAGCTCATGCTCTTCAAGTACTCTGGCAATGTTTTCATCGGCAATACTATCGAGCTTGTTTTCGCCTAACGCAGAATCAAGTAAACGGCGACCTAAAAGCATCGCTTCTTCGTGGTGTTGGCTTTTTAGGTAATTACGAACGCCCAAACGAGCTTTACCAGTAACAATAAAGTTTAACCAAGTCGCATTAGGGTGGGCCCCTGAGCTTGTTATTATCTCTATGGTTTGCCCAGTATCAAGCGGCTTACTTAATGGGTGTGGCTTACGGTTAACACGTGCACCTACACACGTATTACCTACATCAGTATGTACCGCATAAGCAAAATCAACAGCAGTAGCGCCCATTGGTAGCTCTACTATGCGACCATCAGGCGTAAACACGTAAATTTCTTCTGGGAATAACTCAGTTTTTACGTTTTCAACAAATTCGAATGATGAGCCAGCGCTTTGCTGTAGTTCTAATAAACTTTGCATCCATTGACGAGCACGTTGCTGGGCTGTATTTCCAGCACCATCACCTGCTTTTTTATACATCCAATGTGCAGCGACACCTTTATCAGCCATATGATCCATATCGTGGGTACGAATTTGAATCTCAACAGGTATTCCGTGCGGGCCAACTAAAGAAGTATGTAAAGACTGGTAGCCATTTGTTTTTGGCACCGCAATATAGTCTTTAAAGCGCGTTTCAATTGGCTTATAAAGGTTATGTGCAACACCTAACACGCGATAACACGTATCCATAGAATCAACGGCAATTCTGAACGCGTAAATATCCATAACTTCGTTAAATAGCAGCTCTTTATTAAGCATTTTTTTATAAATACTATATAGGTGCTTTTCACGTCCTGATACGGTGGCTTTAATTCCCGACTCTTCAAGACGTGCTTCTATTTCGCTTTGAATATTAGAAATAACTTCTTTACGATTACCACGCGCTTTAGCAACTTCTGATTTAAGCGCACGGTGTCTCATAGGGTATAAAGCCTGAAAACCTAAATCTTCAAGCTCATTTTTAATATCGTGAATACCTAAACGGTTTGCTATTGGTGCGTAAATCTCGAGCGTTTCGCGTGCTATACGTCGACGCTTATCAGGGCGTAGGGCGCCCAATGTACGCATATTATGTGTTCTATCAGCAAGTTTGATTAATATAACCCTAATATCTTGGGTCATAGCCATAATCATTTTACGGTAGTTTTCAGCTTGGAATTCTTTTTTATCTTTAAAGCTAAGCTTATCGAGCTTACTTACACCTTCAACGAGTTCGGCCACTGTTTCACCAAAAATTTCAGCTAAATCTTGTTGGCTAAAATCGGTGTCTTCAATTACATCATGCATCAGCGCGGCCATGAGCGTTTCATGATCTAGGTGCATTCCTGCAAGAATTTGGCTTACTTCTACTGGATGAGTAATGTAAGGTTCGCCGCTCGAGCGAGTTTGTCCTTCATGGGCCTCTCGGGCTACCACGTAAGATTTTTGAACCAGCTCTACATCAGCAGCGGGCAAGTATTCTGAGATTTTCTTTTTAAGACCTTCAAAAAGATACATTCACACTCCAATGTTCTCGTGAAGCAAATTAGGTAACGGTAAGTTAAGAATATACGATGAAAAGAGAGGATTGCCAACGGGTATAGTAGAAATACTGCGCCGTTGGCTAAATCAGACCGGGAGGTCGATTACTGGTTGCCACCAACAATGGCAGCAACAGCAGCTAATTCAGCTGCTTCTTGGTGTTGTTGTTCTTCACGGTCAATTACGTCCATTGATGAACTATCAACTAAACCTAATTCAATTTCACGTAAAGCAACTACCGTTGGTTTATCGTTTTCAGGATCTACTAGTGGATCTTTACCACCAACAGCAATTTGGCGGGCACGACGAGCCGCAACTAAAATTAAGTCAAAACGATTACCAACTGCATCTACTGCATCTTCAACTGTTACGCGAGCCATCTCAGCACTCCAAAATATTTTAAAAGCAAAGGCGTAGTTTACTCCAAGGAGTAAGTTTCGCCAATAGCCAGTGGTTAATTTTTATCAGTTTTACATATCTAATATTGATTTAAACGCCGCTTAGTTATTTAAGTAAGCTGCTTAGTAAGTTTTGATGGCGGTTTTGCTGCGCTTTTAACGTTAAACGCTGAGCCATCACAATAGTTTCTATATCGCTAAGAGCAGTATCAAATTCATCATTTACAACTACAAAGTCGTATTCATTATAATGCGAGGTTTCTGATTGTGCTTGTGCCATTCGCCCAGCAATTACCTCAGCTGAGTCTTGTCCGCGATTATTTAAACGCTGCTCAAGTTCTTCTTTTGAAGGCGGTAAAATAAAAATGGTCTGTACGCTTGGCATAATCTTACGAACCTGTTGCGCGCCTTGCCAATCAATATCTAAAAATACATCAATACCTGCATCTAGCTGTGATTCAATTGCTTGCTTTGATGTGCCGTAGTAGTTATCAAACACTTGAGCCCACTCAAAAAAATCATCTTTGGCAATTAACGCTTTAAATTCATCGGCGCTTACAAAGTGATAGTGGACCGCGTTTTCTTCACCAGGGCGAGGTGAGCGTGTAGTATGCGATACTGATACTTTCATATCGTCATGCTTTTTTAGTAATGCATTAATTAAGCTAGATTTACCCGCACCAGAAGGCGCAGATAAGATAAATAAGTTTCCGCGAGTTTGAGCCATGTTTTTCTCTACTTAAAAATAAACAGGCTTGAGTTACAAAAATAACCCAAGCCTTTAATGACACTATTGTACTTTATTTAGCTAATTGTGCTCAAGTGAGTCACAAAATTGAAATAGCATTATTCAATATTTTGAATCTGCTCTCGCATCTGCTCAATGAGCACTTTTAGCTCTACAGCTGCATTAGTAATATCACTATTAATAGACTTAGAGGCTAGAGTGTTTGCTTCGCGGTTAAACTCTTGCATCATAAAATCTAAACGGCGGCCACATGCTCCGCCTTTTTTAAGAATTTTTCGTGTTTCTTTAACGTGCGATTTTAAGCGGTCTAGTTCTTCGGCAACATCTTGTTTTTGAGCAAGATAAATAAGCTCTTGTTCAAGGCGAGATTCGTCAATGTCTGTTTTTAAGTCTTCAAGCTTTTGGTTAAGTTTTTCACGCTGCCATTTTGCAATCTCTGGCATATGAGTTTCTACTAAATCAACTTGCTCAAGTATTGCATCCAGGCGAGTTGCAATCATTTCTTCTAAATTTGCACCTTCATCACCACGAGCAGATTTAAAATCTTCTATTACTTGGTCAAATCCTGTAATAAGCGCTTTATTTACAGTATCTAAATCTATTTCTTGTGCTTCCATAACACCAGGCCAACGCAATATATCAACAGGGTTAATGTCGCCATTACTTTGTTGCTGCACCCATTTAGCACTATTTATTAATTGCTCAGCGAGTGATTCATTAATTGAAAGCTCGCCAACATGGGCTGGGTTTGCCACAAATTTTAAAAACACTTCAACTTTACCGCGTTGTAGATGCTTACGTAATCGTTCGCGAATCACTGGCTCCATGCCACGAAATTGCTCTGGTGCGCGAATAAATGTTTCAAGGTAGCGCTGGTTCACTGAGCGTACTTCCCAAGTGCCTGTGCCCCAGTCGCCTTTTACTTCGTGACGTGCATAAGCAGTCATACTGTGGATCATGGATAGGTTCCTAAAATTTGTAAATTCAATATTGCAGTGATTATACCGTAACACCACTTAACCTCTAGGGAAAATTTATTAGGCTGAATATTTTACAATCAGCATGGCATCTACCTTCACATGCACTTATAATGTCGCAAATTCAGAATAAAGGGGATCGTCCATGCGTCCAAGCGAAAGAACACCTAACCAAATTAGACCTGTTACATTTACACGTAATTACACTTTACATGCTGAAGGCTCAGTACTAGTAGAGTTTGGTAACACCAAAGTACTTTGTACTGCAACTGTTGAAGCGGGTGTTCCTCGTTTCATGAAAGGTCAAGGCAAGGGTTGGGTTAATGCTGAATATGGCATGTTACCTCGCGCAACGCATACTCGTAATGCTCGCGAAGCGGCACGTGGTAAACAGGGCGGTCGTACAATGGAAATTCAACGCTTAATTGCGCGTGCATTAAGAGCTGCTGTAGACTTAAAAGCGCTTGGCGAAAACACGATTACTATAGACTGTGACGTGATCCAAGCCGACGGCGGAACGCGTACGGCATCTATCAGTGGTGCATGTGTTGCTTTAGTTGACGCGCTTACCCATATGCGTGCAAAAGGGATGATCAATTCAAATCCTCTTAAACATATGATTGCTGCTATTTCGGTTGGTATCTACAACGGCCAAGCAATTAGTGATTTAGAGTATATTGAAGACTCTGCCGCTGAGACTGACATGAACGTAATTTTAACCGAAACAGGTAAAATTATTGAAATACAAGGTACCGCAGAGGGCGAACCATTCTCATTCGACGAGTTAGATGAGCTACTTACGTTAGCCAAGCATTCAATCCGTGAGATCATCGACGTACAAAAACAAGCGTTAGCATAAGCGAGTAACCCAATGAAAGATTATCAAAAAGAGTTTATTGAATTTGCTCTTGAAAAGCAGGTACTGAAGTTTGGTGAGTTTACCCTTAAATCAGGCCGTACTAGTCCGTACTTCTTTAATGCAGGTCTTTTTAATACGGGTCGTGACTTAGCGCGTTTAGGGCGCTTTTATGCTGCTGCTTTGGAAGATGCAGCAATAGATTACGATGTTTTATTTGGTCCTGCTTATAAAGGTATTCCAATTGCAACAACAACTGCGGTTGCTTTGGCTGATCATTATGACAAAGATGTGCCTTACTGTTTTAACCGCAAAGAGAAAAAAGCACATGGTGAAGGTGGTACATTAGTAGGTTCGCCATTAAATGGTAAAATCATGCTGGTGGATGATGTGATCACCGCGGGTACTGCAATTCGTGAATCAATGGAAATCATTGCAGATAATGGCGCAGACTTAAGTGGCGTACTAATAGCACTCGATCGCCAAGAAAAAGGTAAAGCTGAGCTTTCAGCTATTCAAGAGGTTGAGCGCGACTTTAATACCAAAGTGATCTCAATTGTAAAGTTGGCAGATCTAATTAGTTACCTTGAAAGCCAAGGCACAATGGATGAGCATTTAGCATCTGTTAAAGCGTATCGTGATCAATACGGTGTCGCGTAAATATAAATTTTAAAAGCCTCGCTAAGCGGGGCTTTCTTTTGACTATTATTAACAGAGCTAACAAATGAAAGATGTATTCAAGCCAAATGGTCTTGGCCTAAAGCGAGTTTTTAAAGCAACGTATTGTTCTTACCTTGGCTTTAAAGCAGCCTTCAAAGAAGAAGCAGCCTTTAGGCAAGAGCTTGTACTTAGTGTAGTGTTGCTGCCTATTTCATTTTGGTTAGCTACATCAGTATTACATTGGGCATTATTAGTAAGTACATTACTGATCATATTAATTGTAGAACTACTTAATTCAGCAATCGAAGCATTAACAGATCGCGTTAGTACTGAGCGTCATGTGCTATCAGGCCGGGCAAAAGATATGGGATCTGCAGCTGTAACACTTTCATTGTTGATCGTTATGATCGTGTGGGGCGCAAGTTTCTATATAAAGCTGTTTCAATAAACTCTCTATATAAACCAATTAACACACCTAAAATGTTAAAAAAGTGCTAGTTATGTTGTGTTTTTAGCGTA
>NZ_JAGJEI010000027.1 GCF_018100985.1 Pseudoalteromonas sp. MMG007
ATGTAAACACATTTCAGGACAAGACATCTACGCAATCAAAAAAGGCTGCGAAGGCAGCCTTTTTTATTTTACAGCTAGATTATGAATCTAGCTTGTATAGGGAGTGATTGTAATCACTAGCCTACATTTTTACGTGCATTGCGGAACATACGCATCCACGGGCTATCCTCTTTCCACTCATCTGGGTGCCAAGAGTTAGCTACAGCGCGGAATACACGCTCCGGGTGCGGCATCATTACTGTTGCACGGCCATCAGTAGAAGTAATACCAGTAATACCTTCTGGTGAACCATTCGGGTTGGCCGGGTATTGCGTTGTAGGGTTACCGTAGTTATCAACAAATTTAACCGCGACAGTGCCGCTTTCAAGCGCAGCTTGAGTGGCAGCATCATTGGCAAACTCAGCATGGCCTTCACCATGAGATACAGCAATTGGCATACGCGATCCCGCCATACCACTGAAGAACACAGACGGATTCTCTTGTATTTCTACTAAGCTAAAGCGTGCTTCAAAACGCTCAGATTTATTAGTTACAAAACGAGGCCAATGCTCAGTACCTGGAATTAACTCTTTAAGCGTTGATAACATTTGGCAACCATTACATACACCTAAACTAAAGGTGTCTTCACGGTGGAAGAAGTTTTGGAACTGATCGCGTGCCATATCGTTAAACAAGATAGACTTAGCCCAACCTTCTCCGGCGCCTAAAACGTCACCGTAAGAGAAACCACCACATGCTACTAAACCTTTAAACTGCTCAAGAGTTAAACGCCCTTCGAGTATATCGCTCATGTGCACATCAACAGCGGCAAAACCAGCACGGTTAAACGCAGCAGCCATTTCTAAATGCGAGTTAACGCCTTGCTCACGTAAAATAGCCATTTGTGGTTTAGCACCTGTTGCAATGTATGGCGCAGCTATATCTTCGTTTAAGTCAAAATTAAGTTTTACGTTTAAGCCTGGATCTTTTGCATCAAACTTGGCATCAAACTCCTGCTTAGCACACTCGGGGTTATCACGACGTGCTTGCATTTGGTACGTTGTTTCGGCCCAAATAGTACGCAATTCTGTACGAGTATGATTAAGTACCGTTTGCTCGCCGCGGTTAAATACAATGCTATCGTCGCTATTAAGCGAGCCAATCACGTGACTAATTGCAGCTACACCGTGTTGTTCAAACACTGCATTTACGGCATCTAAGTCGCTGTTAGCCACTTGAATTACTGCACCTAGCTCTTCGTTATAAAGTGCTTCTAGGTCTGAGCCTGTTAACTCCGCTAAATCAACAGTTACACCCGTGTGCCCTGCAAATGCCATTTCAGTTACAGTAGTAAATAAACCACCGTCTGAGCGGTCATGATAAGCAAGTAGCTTGCTATCTGCCACAAGTGCTTGCATAGCATTATAAAAGCCTTTAAGTGACTCAGGGCTGTCTACATCTGGTGTAACATCACCAAGCTGCTTATAAACCTGTGCAAGGCTTGATGCGCCCAGTCGGTTTTTACCAGCACCTAAATCAACTAATATAAGCGATGTGTCGCCTTTATCAGTACGTAGCTGCGGGGTCACTGTTTTGCGTACATCGTCAACACGACCAAAGGCTGTAATAACAAGCGATAACGGCGACGTCACTGATTGTTCAGCACTATCGTCTTCGTTTTTCCATGTCGTTTTCATCGACATAGAATCTTTACCTACAGGTATAGTTAAACCAAGTGCTGGGCACAGCTCTTCACCTACCGCTTTTACGGCTTCGTAAAGGCCAGCATCTTCACCTGGGTGACCCGCTGCAGCCATCCAGTTAGCCGAAAGCTTAATGTTCTCAAGGCTGCCAATGTTTGCACAGGCAATATTAGTTAACGACTCTGCCACAGCCAAACGCGCAGAAGCACCGTAATTTAGTAGTGCCGCCGGAGTACGCTCGCCGAGTGACATAGCTTCACCGTGGTAAGTATCGTACGTTGCCGCAGTAACCGCACAGTTAGCAACTGGTACTTGCCAAGGGCCAACCATTTGATCTCGTGCTACTAAACCGGTAACCGAGCGATCTCCAATGGTAATTAAAAATGTTTTTTCTGCAATTGTCGGTAAGCGTAATAAGCGCTGCGCGGCATCTGCTACGTCAATAGCATTTGCATCAATGGCAGTACCTGTTACTTGCTGAGATGTTACATCGCGGTGCATTTTAGGCGCTTTACCTAACAATACATCTAGCGGTAAATCAACAGGACTGTTATCAAAGTGGCTATCAGCAACAGTTAAATGGCGCTCTTCTGTGGCTTCTCCAATTACTGCGTACTGCGCGCGTTCGCGCTTACAAATTGCTTCAAAACGATCAAAGTCTTCAACAGCTACAGCCAGCACATAACGCTCTTGCGATTCGTTACACCAAATTTCGTGTGGTGCCATGCCTGGCTCATCGTTAGGAATATCGCGTAGTTGGAATTTACCACCACGGCCGCCATCATCTACAAGCTCAGGGAATGCATTTGATAAACCACCTGCGCCTACATCATGTATAAATGCAATTGGGTTTTCATCACCTAGCTGCCAACACTTATCGATTACTTCTTGGCAACGACGTTCCATTTCTGGGTTTTCACGCTGTACAGAGGCAAAGTCTAGGTCTTCGTTTGATTGACCCGATGCCATACTTGATGCTGCACCACCGCCTAAACCAATGTTCATTGCAGGGCCACCTAGCGCAATTAGTTTTGCACCTACTGGAATATCCCCTTTTTGAACATGATCAGAGCGAATATTACCTAAACCACCGGCAAGCATAATAGGCTTGTGGTAACCACGTACCTCTTCACCATTGTGGCTTGTTACTTTTTCTTCGTACGTACGAAAGTAACCTAACAAATTAGGACGACCAAACTCGTTATTAAATGCAGCGCCACCCAGTGGGCCGTCCATCATAATATCAAGGGCATTTACTATACGACCAGGCTTACCAAAGTCGCTTTCCCACGGTTGCTCGTACCCTGGTATACGTAAGTTAGAAACCGTAAAGCCAACTAAACCTGCTTTTGGCTTAGAACCACGCCCTGTTGCACCTTCGTCACGAATTTCACCACCAGAGCCGGTAGCCGCGCCCGAAAACGGTGCTATAGCCGTTGGATGGTTATGCGTTTCTACCTTCATTAATATTTCAATGTCTTCTTGGTGATACGCATATTCACCTTGCGCATTCGGGAAGAAGCGACCCGCTTTTGAGCCTTTCATTACTGCCGCGTTATCTTTATACGCCGACAATACATTTTCAGGGTTGTGCTCAAAGGTATTTTTAATCATTTTAAACAGCGATTTTGGCTGTCCAATACCATCAATTGTCCAATCAGCATTAAATATTTTATGACGACAATGCTCTGAGTTTGCTTGGGCAAACATAAACAATTCTATGTCGTTAGGATTACGGCCTAACTTTTTAAAGTTCTCTACTAGGTAGTCAATTTCATCATCGGCCAGAGCAAAACCTTGCTCAACGTTCGCTTCAGCCAATGCTTCGCGGCCACCACCTAAAATATCAACTGAGGACATTTCACGTGGAGAATCATTACGGAACAACTGCGCTGCTGCTGCAAGCTCAGTATGAGTTGCTTCAGTCATACGGTCGTGTAATAACGCCGTTACTTGTGCAAGTTGCTCTGTAGTTAGTTCACCTTCTATATAATAAGCAATACCACGCTCTACGCGGTGAACCTGTTTAAGGCCACAGTTGTGCGCTATATCGGTTGCTTTAGAAGCCCAAGGCGAAATGGTACCAGGGCGAGGTGTAACAAGTACTAATGTGCCAGCTGGGGTATGCTCGGCAATAGTAGGACCGTAAGTTAATAGCTTTTCAAGCTTGGTTTGCTCATCAACACTCAAAGGCGATGTTAAATCGGCAAAATGAGCATACTCGGCATATACGTTAGTGACAGGAAGTTGCGATTGTTTGCAACGCGCTAAAATTTTATTAACTCTGAACTCTGACAGTGCTGGTGCACCACGAAGGATCAACATAGATAATTTCATCCGGGGTTAGGGATTGAACGATATTTTAGGGCGACATTATAGTCTAAGTAGCATCCAGATTTAACTCCAAATTGCGCTTTTCATAAAATTAACTTTTTAGCTTTATTTATAATCCGTTTTAGCTAATAAAATAAAAGGGAAAGTGACGAAATGGCTAAGTTTTGCTATAACGGGTGCTGGCGCGTTAAAGGGGCTCTCAATGTTCAAAGAAAAACTAATAATAATCATTACTTTAGTTATGCTGTTATGTGCATGTGATATGCAAGAACAGTCAACCCAACTTGCCCAGATTAAAGAGCAAAACAAAATACGTGTGGGCACGCTGGCCAGTGCCAGTAATTATTATCAAGCAGTTCAAGGCGAGCAAGGCTTTGAATATGAGCTTTCTCAAGCTTTTGCCGATTACCTAGGTGTTGAACTTGAAATAGTCCCCTTTTTTAATTTATCAGACATGTTTGCTCGCCTTGAAAGTGGCGACTTAGATTTAATTGCCTCAGGCCTTACATACAATAAAGCACGCGCGCAGCAATATAGATATGGCCCCACCTACAGAACAATTAGCCAAAAACTTGTTTATAAGCAAGGGCGCGTTCGTCCGCGAGAATTTGATGATTTAGATGGTAACTTTACTGTAATAGCTAAAAGTAGCCATTCGCTTACCCTACAAAAAATTAAGAAAAACAATCCATCACTCACCTGGACCGAAAGCGAAGAATTTGATGAAGAGGAGTTACTTCAAGCCGTTATAGATGGTGAAATAGATTACACGCTAGCTGACTCCCATACATTATCGCTATTCAGGCGCTACCACCCTAATTTAAGTATTGGCTTTTCTGTATCACATAATGACCCGATCGCGTGGATACTTAATAAATCAAAAGATGACTCTTTGTACGCGTTATTGGTGCCATTTTTTGGTGATGTAAAGCAAAGTAACCAGCTTTACGTGCTCGAAGAGAAGTACTTTGGCCATGTGCGCCAATTTAACTACGTTAATACCCTTGCCTATATTGAGGCAATAAAAGAGACGCTCCCTACTTACAGACCTTGGTTTGAGCAATATGCAGGTACTCTCGACTGGCGCTTACTTGCAGCATTGAGTTATCAAGAGTCTATGTGGAACCCACGCGCCAAATCGCCAACCGGTGTGCGTGGTATTATGATGCTAACGCGCAGCACAGCCAAGCAAGTAGGAGTTACCAATAGATTAGAGCCTGAGCAAAACATACGCGGTGGCGCTAAGTACTTAAGTAAACTCATTAAGCGCATTCCTGATCGCATTCCGCAACCAGATCGCACGTGGCTAGCATTGGCGGCATATAATGTAGGTTGGGGACATGTTAACGATGCACGTATTATCACTGAGCAGCAAGGGGCAAGTCCTGATAAGTGGGCCGATGTTAAAAAACGCCTACCGCTGCTAATTAAAAAGCGTTATTACCGTAAAACACGTTATGGCTATGCCCGTGGAGATGTGGCTGTAAAATATGTTGATAATATTCGCAGATATTACGACGCACTCGTATGGCTTGATGAAAACAATGCTATTGCTCCAGAGCCGGAACCTGAAACGGAGCCTGAGCCTGAGCCAGTACAAAAAGAGCCAGCGCCTACTGAACCAGCTAAAACTGAACCAGCAGCGCCTCAAAGCAAAGTAAAAGAAGAGGAAAGTAATCAGTAAGAGCAAATTTCTATAAATAATCGAATTACTTTAAAAACAAAAACTAGGAAAATTAAAAAGCTGTTTACTTGTCATCAAATGATCACTAATGTGTGTTAATAGTATATCTGCACTTTTATACAGATATACCTTGTGCCTTTCTCACTCTCACGCATTAGGAGAACACATGCTAAAACGTAGACGCACGCAAAAACTAAAAAGAAATGTAATATATTCAACCGCTACTCGCCGTCGTATTATGTTACGTGGTTTACATAAAAAAATAATCTGGCGCCGCCGCATGTTTGCAATGCAGCAAATGGAAGCTCCAATATCAGAGCCACTTGCCAGTTAACTTGAGCAAGGCTTATCTATTTGAGCATCACGAGCAGCTTTTTTGGCTGCTTTAATTTGCGCTCGACGATTTTTAAAAAACTCAGAAATAGTATTCCCACATTGTTGAGCTAATACCCCACCACATACTTCAACCTGATGATTTAACCTAGGCTCTTGCAGTAAATTCATAATTGATCCTGCCGAACCCGTTTTTGCATCTGAGGCACCAAATACTAAGCGATTAATTCTGCTGTGAACTAATAAACCCGCACACATAGAACACGGTTCAAGTGTTACATATAAAGTACAGTCGATTAAACGGTAATTATTCAGTACTTTGCCCGCCTCTCTCACGGCTATCATTTCGGCATGAGCAGAAGGATCGTTATCAGTAATAGAGCGATTATACCCCGCTGCTATAAGCTTATTATCTTTTACAACAACAGCCCCAACAGGGATTTCATTAAGTGCTTGTGCTTTAAGTGCATACTCTAAGGCTAATTCCATCCAGTAGGAATCATCAATTGGCTCGTTCATTCAATCAACTTAATTAACTTTTTATGCTCTAATTATACCAACTTAGGTTAATAAAGTGCCTTTGAGATTGGTTTATTGCAAAAATAAAACAAAATAGTGTGGTTTGTCATGGCTCATAGCTAGTGATTTACGCTATAATCTCACGCTTTTTTTATTTAGCTCACAACACGGGTAGCAAATGAAATTTCCTGGACGCCGCAGGCATAAACATTATTTTCCAGTGGAAGCCAAAGATCCACTTACCAATCAACTTAACGCAACAGAGCGATTACAACGTAGTTATATTACGGGTATCGATCAAATCGTTGTTGATATAGAGGCAAAAGTTGATCAAGCTTTCCTAGACGAGTTTCAATTGCGCAGAGGTATGTCGCAAGTTATTGATAGCGATATTACAAACGCCTTATACGACCGTTTAAAATTAAACGACATGGTTGATTACGAGTTTGCAGGTGGAACAATAGGTAACACTATGCACAATTACTCGGTACTTGCAGATGACCGCTCTGTTTTACTTGGTGTAATGAGTGAAAACATAAAAATAGGTAGCTATGCTTATCGCTTTTTGTGTAATACCTCAAGCCGAGTAGATTTAGATTACCTTCAACCTGTTGATGGGCCAATAGGTCGCTGTTTCACACTTATTGATGAAACTGGCGAGCGTACTTTTGCTATTAGCGCAGGGTTAATGAACCACTTACGCCCGGAGTCAATCGACAAAGAGCTAATTGAGAAATCATCAGCTTTAGTTATAAGCGCTTACTTAATGCGTACTCAAGGTAATGAGACAATGACCGAAGCGACCATGCAGGCTGTAAAGTATGCCAATGATGCTGGCGTACCGGTAGTACTCACTCTTGGTACCAAGTTCCTTATTGAGCAAGATCCTACTTGGTGGGCTAACTTTGTTAATAACCATGTAGATATACTTGCTATGAACGAAGAAGAAGGCCTTGCAATTACAGGTTTTGAAGACCCTCTTCTTGCTGCAGATAAAGCTCTCGACTGGGTAGATTTAGTTATTTGTACTGCAGGTGAAAAAGGCTTGTTTATGGCAGGCTATGTTGATGACGAACTCAAGCGTGAAACTGAGTACCCGTTGTTGCCAGGAGCTATCCCAGACTTTAACCGTTATGAGTTTTCTCGCGCTATGCGAAAAGAAGACTGTAAAACACCAATTAGAGCTTATAGCCATACGGCACCATTTATGGGTGGCCCTGATTCAATCAAAAATACAAACGGTGCTGGCGATTGCGCTTTAGCAGCGGTATTACATGATTTATCAGCTAACGTTTACCATAAATTAAACGTGGCGAACTCAGCGAAGCATCAGCAACAGGCCATTACTTACTCATCTCTTGCGCAAATTAGTAAATATGCAAACCGTGCAAGCTATGAAGTATTAGTTCAGCACTCTCCACGTTTATCCCGTGGTTTACCAGAGCGCGAAGACTGCCTTGAACAAGTGTATTGGGAGCAATAACATAGGGAACTAAATTAGTCCCCCTATCGGTATTTTAAAAAATTGAAATATCGAGCTTTTTAGATAGCAGCTCTAGTGCTGCTATCCCCGCCACTGAATTCCCAAAACTATTAAGCCCCGGAGAGTACACAGCCACTGTAAATTTACCCGGTAATACCGCTAAAATAGTTCCTGACACCCCTGATTTACCAGGCATACCAACCCTATAACCAAAATCGCCAGCAGCATCATATAACCCACTTGTAAATAAAAGTGAGTTAAGCTGTTTGTTTTGTCTACTTGATAGCACACGTTTACCAGAGCTAAAATCAATCCCTTTATTAGCCAAAAAGTTATACGCCTTAGCAAGCTCAACACAATTAAGCTCAATTGCACAAAAATTAAAGTACGACCAAAGCACATCATCAACGTCATTTTCAAAATTGCCAAACGATTTCATTAAATGCGCCATGGCAGCATTTCTGTGCCTAAATTCATATTCAGAGTTAGCTACTTTTTTATCAACAACAATAGTGCTATTGCCTGAGAGTAACCTAAACGTTTCAAGCATTGAGTGACGAGGAGCAGATAAACGGCTATATAGCGCATCACAGGTAACTATTGCACCAGCATTAATAAATGGGTTTCGTGGGATCCCTTTTTCAAACTCTAGCTGAGTTAAAGAGTTAAACGCAGTACCAGAAGGCTCTTTGCCCACCCTATGCCAAAGCTCGTCGCCATAACGCTGCAAGGCCATAGTAAGAGTCATTACTTTAGAAACAGATTGAATAGTAAAACGTTTAGAGCAATCCCCTGCACATATAGTTTCACCATCAGTGGTGTAAATGGCGATAGAAAACTGCTCAGGATCAACCTCAGCAAGCGCAGGTATATAATCAGCTACTTTCCCTTGCGATAACAAAGGACGTACTTCATGTGCTATCTCATCAAGCACCTTTTGGTAATCAGCAGTCGGCAATCTAGACCTCTATATCGTCATTGGTAAAAATTGGATTTTAGCACGCGCCAAGAGGCGCACCTAGTTTTGTTGATGAATTCAAAGGTGAGATTTTTTAAATTGAAAGCAAAAAACGCCACATCTTTGTAACGAGTTTCTCTTATTTAAGTACTGGTGATGTCGTAGTGCCCACAGCGGTGGAGAGTCACAGTGAAATGGGATACTATTTTAGTATCGGGACGGCCTTGTAAGGGGCTCGCCTTCGAGCTGTATTGTTTGATGTATAGTTATACAAATCCCTCGGCGCACAAGGTGTGCAGGATAGCCCACTACTGAATACGGCATGGGGTATTGTTATCTACTTAATCCTAGATAGCAAAAAACCCGTTACATTGCTGTAACGGGTTTTTCTTAATTAAATCCTGGTAATGTCCTACTTTCACATAACAAATGCTACACTATCATCGGCGCTGTTTCGTTTCACTACTGAGTTCGGCATGGAATCAGGTGGGTCCAAAACGCTATTGTCACCAAGAAAATTCTTTTCAATTTTCTTATTTTTATTAAGTTTAAAGTCCTTCGACTGA
>NZ_JAGJEI010000028.1 GCF_018100985.1 Pseudoalteromonas sp. MMG007
TTCACCTTGTTCTAGCTTGCCTGTTACATGAGTAAGCATCGATTGAATTGCCTGGCGTTCCATATCAAGCGTTTTTTGCCCGATATCCTGGCCTCTTGCTTCAAGGTATTGAATCGCTGTTTCTGGTGTTAGATCTCTAATTTCACCTTTAATGCTAAATTCAGGCATGTTTTTAGCGACTTGCTCTAACCGCTCTGTGTAGTTCAATAAGGTGCGAGTGGAGGCTATTTCGTTAGATTTTTGTAGCGCTTTTCCTACCGAATGCGCTTGTTGTTCAGGGGATTTTACAGCAAATCTAGCCATGATTTTTTAGCCAGCGGTTTACGGTGGACTCTGCTACTTTGATAGCTTTCTTTTTTCTAAGCCAGCGTGTTAACTCTGCGATTGTTGCGCCGTGTTTATGCATGGCAACTAGCTCTGTGTGGAATTTATCTAAGCGGCTTTTTCGCTGTGTGTAGCTACGTTTTCTAATTGTTTTAGTTTGGGCCTTTAATGCTTCAACTTCAGCTACCGGATCAAAATCTGTCAAAACTTAAACCTCATTTCTGTAAGATTTACTGGAAACACTTATGTGTAACTCAGCGACAACTTAATGCCTCTTCGCCTTTGTTTTGTTTAGTTTAACTAAGCAAGGTGTTGACCGTTCTCACCCTTTGATTAACTTCGTTTTACGCCTAAGCGTCTACCTCATAATGAGTGAGTTTGGCAGTCTCTCTCTGTTTCTAATGAACTCCAGTTTTATTGATTAATGGGTTTAACATTTTCATGACTAACCAGTTATGGTGGTAGGGATACCGCATGAAACTCTAACTATTTAACCAGTGTTAGGTAATGCCTTTTAAGACTGCTGGATTGCATCGAAGTTGCAATGGACTTTTTAAGAGCCTCTGATATTACAGAATGATTTTGAAATTATCAAATTTAACGCAGTGCGTGCAATTTCATGCGTGAAATTATTTTAAGTCTTGCTCCCGCTAGGTTATACGAGCAAAGCGAAGTTGTACCTAGCGGGGGCGATATTCATAAAACTTAAATTTTAGCATTGCTTTATAGTATGGGGTTTAAAATGGTCTGCCTGTATTCGAATAGGCAAAGATGATAAAAGTTAGGGTGGGTTAGCAGCCTGAGTTATCCAGGCTGCATAAAGTTAATGGGAGCGCAGAGCGCTATATTTAGGTTTTTCGTTACAGCTAAACCTTGTTACTGGTTTTTATTTTGTTTTGACATGCACTTAAATGCGTAACAAATTACCAACCCTGAGGTGATAATTGCGCAAGTTACAGGCTCTGCATTAGCCAAAACAGTAATGATGTTCAATAAGACTTCTTCGCCTTTCATGATCATTCCTCTTCTTATCGCTTGAAGGAGGAATTCCACAAAACATCGAGCTGTACAACAAAAAACTTAAAACAACTGTTGACGGTATCGTCATTATTTTTATATAATAAATGGGCTGATTAAATATTATATATTTTTCTTTGCTGATTCTCAGTATTGATACCTCCTAAAGGCTTGGATTAAAATTCAAGTTTCCCATTGAATTGTGTCTTTAGCACACAAAACATTGGTTAAGTGTAACTGTAACACGTTTAACACTCCATGTCAAATTGTTAACTCCTAGTTAAATTTCCATAATTCCTAAAAAACTTTCTTACTTGTAACTACACTCTGACGCACTGCGCTTGTTGGCTCACATAGCTGTTCCAAACTCGTTTTGCGAGCTTCACTAAATAATCCACGAAAACAGTGTATAAGTATATGCTAGAGTCGGTATAAATGCTGATTTTACGCAAGAAAACATATTTAACATAAGATCCGGTATGGGCTATCGCGACCTTTTTGGTGGTTCAGGCGGTGTTTTTATCGAAAGGCATTTTTTGAGGTGTTTTGTCGTTTTAAAGGGTCTCTTGCCCAGTCAAACCTTTTGGCGTAACCTAAGCCCTAATAAAACAAAACCCCGATTCGTACATCATCTTGGCGGAAGAATTACGATATCAGGGTTCGAGATAAATCTCAGAGAGAATAATAACACATGGATCATACTTCACAAGTCAAAACCGCCATAAGCGCGGTGGGAATTGAATAGCAACGCCCAACAGCTCTCACTCTTTGAGCAACGCTTACCCAAAAAACCGTACCATACCGATGAGTTCGCGAATGGCTTAGCGATTGCGCGTGCCCAGAACGCGATTAAATCACGTTATATTCAAGCAAATGGCCCGACGCATAAATACTGGTTAGTGTTTGACGTGGACAAACCAAATGCATCCTTAGATTGGTACGACTCAGGCGCACCCGCACCTAATATCGTTGCAACAAACCGTGAGAACGGGCATGCACATTTGATTTACGGTCTTGAAGTATCGATCCGAACAGCACCCGATGGTCGCAGTGCGCCACTTCGCTACGCAGCAGCCGTGGAAAACGCGCTAAGAGAAAAGCTTGGTGCCGATATAGGTTACGCCGGCCTTATTTGTAAAAACCCTTTAAATCCACACTGGCAAGTCTCTACATGGGAGCCGTGCTTGTATGATTTAGATTGGCTCGCTGATTATGTCGATTTGAGCGTCTATAGTGGCCGTAAACGCCTTCCTGATTATGGGTTAGGCCGTAACTGTAACTTGTTCGATTATCTCAGTACGTGGGCTTACAAAGCGATTAGACAGGGGTGGCCGGAGTACGAACGTTGGCTCGAAGCGTGTTTAACCAGGGCTGAGGGTTACAATAAAAAAACGTTTAAAGAGCCACTGCCGCAGAGTGAAATTAAAGCCACAGCTAAAAGCGTAGCGCGATGGACGCACAAGAACTTTAGTGCAGCCGGCTTTAGTGAGTGGCAAGCTAAACAAGGTGCTAAAGGTGGTAAGGTTTCTAAACGCCCAACATCTAATGGCAAATCAAAGTCGGAGCTACAACCAGTGGTTTTAAGACTCAAAGAGCAAGGTTACTCAAATCGTGATATAGCACAGGATTTGGGCATTTCAGCAAGTACAGTTAGCCTTTACTTAAAGATGTAACTGTAGTGATCGAATAAGCCATATCAGATAGTAGCCCTTTTGGGCTTTTCTGATATTTTAGAGATATGTTTACTTACAGAGGTCTTTCTAATGAGCGTAGTTCAAATATTGTGTTTAATTGTTGTTGCTCTGACATTCTTTGTTTTGTTTGGAGGTTTATATTTGCTACGTGGTTTTGAATTCAAGGACTAAATATGTTCTTGTTTTATGTTTCATAATTCTCTTCGATGAACGAGTTTAGATATTCAGCATCGTTCTTCAATCTATTTATAAAATTGTTTCTTCTTTCAAGAGCGTTACCGTGATTTCTCGCTTTTTGTTTTGTGATTTTCATTTCTCGTTTGTAGTGCTCTATTAATTTGTTATTTTCAATACGTGTGTTCTCAACTTCGTCAGATTTACTTTTTACTTTTTGATAGAACTCGTTTAACTCCACTTTAGTTTTTGAGATTAGTTGTTTTTCAGCTTCAATTTCTGTTCGTTCCTGCTCTACTTCAAGTTCAGCTTGGGTGCGAGCATTTCCTAGTGCTTTATTGGCTAGCTCATTTGCATTTTTTACATCTGATAAGCATTGAATTTTTAGTTGTTCATAATGTGAGATTTGGTTTTCAAGTTTAGCTTTTAGCTCTTTCACTTCTGATTCTTTGCTAACATTGAAGGTAATTAGGACTACAACACCTATGACTATCGCTAAAATTAGTCCACCAATGATACTGACTGGCCATAGAGCAAAAAATCGTTCTGCAGTGGTGTAACCGTCTCTATAAAACTCACCATTTTTTTCGATTAAAAGAGTTGTATTGCTGAGTACATCGATTGAGTACCAAAGCCCTAAACCTGCAGCTATAATCACTAAAAACACGATATAAGTTGTTTTCATCGTAAATAAACCTCTGTAATTTCAGGACGGAAATGGCCAAGTTCTTGGCTTACAGTTTCAAGAGCTGTATCGCGAAAGTAACCTTCATTTTGTAACTCGTTCATCCTTTCTTGAGCGTAACTATGGCGTAAACCATGCGCTCCCTCAGACCAACTAAGTGCACGATTTGAGGCTTGTGTATATGAATTAGACCACTTTTGACCTGCACCTATATCGTATTTCTGTTCGTAATGAACACCGCGATCTGTAATTTTTTGCGGTACATCAAGCCTACGTTCTTCGAGTTTGTCGGCTAATTTATTAGGTATAAGTACTTCGCGAGTTAGTCCGCCTTTACCGGTAACGGTATAAATGACACCTGCCCTCCCTTGAAACTTACTATCCAATGCAGGTCTTTCATTTGCTTGTTTTTCAGATGCGCGTGATAGCGTGTGTAACTCATGAGCTCTTAACCCTGCTGCATAAGCGAGTTGAGTGGATAAGGCGTGCTTGTCAGTCTGCGACTCAGCAATAAGCTTTACTTGCTCTGCCGTGTAAGCACGACTCGAAAGCGCTTGTTCGTGTTCTGATTTGATAACAGGTAGTCG
>NZ_JAGJEI010000029.1 GCF_018100985.1 Pseudoalteromonas sp. MMG007
CTGGAGCAGGCTCTACTGGAGCAGGCTCTACTGGAGCAGGCTCTACTGGTACAGGCTCTACTGGTGCAGGCTCTACTGGTGTAGGCTCTACAGGCACTTCAATTGGGCTCTCTTTTAATTCGAGGCAACCATGTACTTCCACATCTAGCAAGCTATTCCAAGCATTGTCTTCTGAAGAACTATTGCCGCGGCCGATAATACGAACAAAGCGAGCTAAAGCATCATTCAAATCATCACTATTTAAAAGGCTATCACCTTGTGATTCAGCATCAAGTACTGCTGAAGTCCAGTTCACGCCATCTAATGACGTTTCAATATTAAAATAGGCTGTGCGTTTATCACCAGAAAACCAAGCCGTTTTTATATTATCGATTTTTGCTTCGCCACCTAAATCAAGCTGGATCCACTTACCAATGCCTTTTGAAGACCAACGAGATGAACTAGTTAAAAAGCCATCAATTGCTCTTTCAGGCGAATAGTTACTATCATAAGAGCCATCATCACTCGCCGTTACTTCAAGTTTAGTTACTAAACACTGTTCTGGCACAGGGTTTGTAGGCTCTATAGGGAGCTCTGGCTCTGGCTCTGCATCAGCTTTTACAACTTGAATATCATCAAAATAACCATGTTGAAGCGTATCATTAAACTTTGTATAAACTTGAATTCTTGATTTTGTTTTAGAGTTGAATGGTACAGTCACTTTACTCCACGAGTTAAACTCGAAAGCTACTTTTTTTACTACGTCGTAACCATTATTTACACCAATCTTTCCTGAACCATTAACATAACCTGTTAAGATATAATCAGTGTTTTTTTCTACATCAATCCATTGGTGTACTCTTGCTGGGGCACCTAGCAACTGTAACGATTGTGTACCAGAGTTACTAATTATAGAAGCCCTTCCTGGTTCAACTATTGACCAATACGTTAACCCATTTTCAAAACCTGCGTTTTTAATAGTTACTGCATTCGCTTGTATCGAACCTGTTAATAAAATACATGCTAGCGGTAATAATTTAAATTTTCGAATCATTATTTATTTCTCATTAATTTGTTTGAATTGTGTGCAGATAATCAATAGGTAGTCTTTTTGATTAGGTAACAACGTAAAAAGTAAGTGCAAGTAATTAAACGAGGCGGGAAAATACCTTGAAAAGGAACGAAAAACAAGCTTTTTTTACAAAAAAGTTACAATTAACAAGATGACAATAAATCACTAAAAGTTAAGGTCTGAGCTTTGCCTTACATGCTGAGGCGCAAATTAGGGCATACATGAAAGGTTATTACAAAACTCGTAAGTGTTTGATTATGTATGTTTGCAGTTATTCTTTTACGTCGATTCTAAGAATTTCTTATTTTTACAGGTATTATTGATATTGTTTAATTTACACCCATAACTAAGTTACGTATAACTAAGATTTATATTAAATGGATTTATTAAGTAATAACACAATATTCACCTTCTTTATTTCTGTTGCTCTTGTGACTGGATTATTTTCATTCTTAGTTTGCTCTATGCTCAAAATGGTCACTTGGGGTAAAAGTATGTCTAAGGGGGCTTATTTATTTTTAGCATTCTTTCCGCTTATTTCACTGATGCCTATTCCGCCACCTACCTACGAAAATGTTCAAAAAGCTAAACAAGAGCAGCGTAAACGTAAGGGAGACTCAGGCGACCCGCCGGATGAAGAGGTATAATCTACAAAAGTATACAACCTTACACAAAACACACACTGGTATGTAAAAATACGCAGCAACACAGTCAGGGAGTAGTTTATGTCAGGTATAAAACAACACATTGGGAGTATTGCCTTAGTCGTAAAAGATTATGATGAAGCGATTGAATTCTACACGAAGAAATTAAGCTTTGAATTAGTTGAAGACACTGATTTAGGCGAAGGAAAACGTTGGGTCTTAATTACACCACCGCTATCAAACGGTACACATATATTACTTGCTCAAGCCACTGAGCCGGAGCAACTGAGTGCTGTTGGAAATCAGGCGGGAGGTCGGGTTTGGCTGTTTTTACATACTAACGATTTTTGGCGCGATCATGAAAGCATGTTAGCAAACGGGGTCGTCTTTAATGAACAACCCCGTAATGAACCCTACGGGACAGTTGCTGTTTTTGAAGATTTATACGGTAATAAATGGGATTTAATTGAACCAAAATAAAAAGTTTAATTTATTAACGATCTAACTATTTTAAATAAATCTGAGGGGAGCATACCTCGCTGCCCTTCACATTCAGACGCAATTTCACCTGCTTTAGCATGCAATGTTACGCCATACCGGGCTGCTTCGTCCATATCAAGGCCTTGTGCAAACAATCCACCTATAATACCGGTGAGTACATCACCACTTCCACCCACAGCAAGTGCTGCGTTACCATTTTCACAAACCCATGTATGGCTTGCATTATCAATTAGAGTTCCTGCACCTTTTAATACGCAAGTCGCGTTATAACGCTTTGCGCAGAGGCGGGCGTAGTTAAAGCGGTCCGATTCTATATTGCTGGTACTAACACTTAGCAATCGCGACGCTTCGCCTGGGTGCGGAGTCAATACACACTGCTTTAACATATATGATGAAGCTTGCTTAGCGAGTAAATTAAGAGCATCTGCGTCTATAACTAATGGGGTGTTATTGTTTTGGCAATATTGCATTACTTCATCGAACGTTTGTTGTGCCCACTCATCTTGCCCAAGCCCAGGGCCAATTACCACACTGCTAGCCCATTCAAGCGCTTGTTGTAAATTTGCACTGCCTACCATTAATTCTGGCCTGCCAATGCTTACAGGCGCTATAGAGCTTGAATGTGTATATACTCTTACCATACCAGCACCGGCTCTAAGTGCAGCTTCGCTGGTTAACCTAATTGCACCGGCAGTCCCTTCATTTCCGCCAACACAGAGTAGTTTGCCATGAGTACCTTTATGACTATTTAGGCTACGCGCACCAAGCTTTTTAAAACTATTAATATTTATAAGTGTACCGCTTGAAGTAGCGAGCTCAAAAAATGCAGGTCCAATATTTAGATCGTCAAATATTAGCTGCCCGCAATGTTGTTTACCGGTAGCCGTTGTCAGCCCCTGCTTAATACCAACAAAAGTTATTGTTTTACTTGCTTGTATAGCAATACCTAAAGGTTGGCCAGAATCAGCGCTGATGCCTGAGGGGACGTCTATACTCAATACAGGTTTATTACAGGCGTTAATTTGATTAATAATTTTAGCAAAATTATCGCGTACTGAGCTTTTGATCCCAGTACCTAACATTGCATCTATAATTAAATCGCTACGGTTTAATAATTCACTTGAATATGCATTAATTTCACCGCCTTCATCACGCCACAATTTATATGCTTTAGCGGCATCTCCTGTTAGTGCTTGTTCAGGGTTGACGGCACACAAAGTCACCAGCTTACCCGATTGCTTAATTAGGCTCGCGGTAATATAACCATCTCCAGCGTTATTACCTTGTCCCACAATCACCAATGTATGCTCAGCATTAAACTCTTTCCAAGCGCTGAACACAGCCTCCCCTGCGCGCTGCATGAGAGTAAATAACTCACAATGACTATTTTTGGCAGCGAGAGCCTCATTATCCCTAACTTCTTTTGCGGTAAATATTCGTTTATTTAGCATAAGGACTCCTTTAATAAGTGACACTTTACCTTATCAAATACACATATCTAGGGGATAGCTTTGTGAGCTTTTTTTAATAGAAGTTAATTAGTTTATTTAAGCGCACTATAGGTAGAGTAATTATCGGGGTCAGATCATTTTACTAATAACTGATAGCTGAAATTAATCACTTTTCTTCAGACATTAAAAAAGGCCACCTAAGTGACCTTTTTCTAA
>NZ_JAGJEI010000003.1 GCF_018100985.1 Pseudoalteromonas sp. MMG007
AATTTAATAGTGCGCTCATCGCGCATATTTATGCCGACGATACGCTCATATATTTTATAAATCATTTTTATCAAATAACTTAACACATTGCTATATATAATTTTTTATTAGCATTCAAACTCTCAATAAAAGAGAAAATGCGCTCGCCGCTCATTTTCTTGAATATGTGTGCATCACAACTATACTGTATATAAAAACAGCACTGTTATTGGTGATAGTATGAAAACACGTTCCCCATTTTTAAATTACATAGCTGAATATATGCTAGTTCGTCAATATTCATTACGCACCGTAGATACCTACCTAAGATGGATTGCATCTTATATCCATTATCATAATAAACGCCATCCCGCCTCAATGGGGGACAATGAAGTCGAACGCTACTTAGAACATTTAGTGTTAAAGCAAAACGTTGCACCACGTACGCAAGCCACCGCACTCAATTCATTGTCATTTTTATACAAGCACATAATAAAAAAAGAACTCTCATTAAATTTAAATTTTGCCCGTAGTAAAAAACAAGCAAAGCTCCCTGTAGTGATGACCCCAGAGGAAGTTAAAATGTTGATGGCTCATTTAAATAAGCGCTATTATTTAATTGCAGCCCTTATGTATGGAAGTGGTTTAAGAGTAATGGAAGCGGTGCAATTAAGAGTAAAAGATATTGATTTTGATTATAAATGCATTCAAGTATGGAATGGAAAAGGTAATAAACACCGCATTGTTACGCTGGCCACAGAGTTAATTCCTATGCTGAGAAATCAAATTTTGAACGTTGATGACTATTTAAAACTGGATTTGGATAATACTAAATATTCTGGCGTATGGATGCCATATGCTTTAACAATAAAATATCCAAGTGCCGCAAAATCGCTTGCGTGGCAATATTTATTTCCTTCTCATATATTAAGTTCAGATCCTCAAAGTGGTGAAATAAGACGACATCATTTTCATCACTCTTGTATTAGAAAAGAGGTTAAAAAAGCTGTCCAAAAATCAGGATTAACAAAAATAATAACACCTCATACATTAAGACACTCTTTTGCTACTCACTTGCTGCAAAATGGCGCCGATATAAGAACTGTTCAAGCTCAGCTTGGCCATTCTGATGTTAAAACTACGCAAATTTATACCCATGTACTACAACAAGGTGCCAACGGAGTTATTAGCCCTTTTTCAAGATTATAAGTGCCTCTTTTAAACCTCTGCACATACATACTCGCTTACAAATCAATACCGCTATCTATCTCTACTTTAAAAAATACATAAAAAAGCCCCGCTTGGTTTTAAACAAACGAGGCTCCACACTAATTTTTTAATCATGAATAAAAGCGCCGATACCGCCGGCGCTTTGCATTATTGAATTTAATGTTATTGGTTAACTACACTTTTAAGTGGGTTAACTGGTTGTGCGTTGTCATCTAGTAGGTTCATGTCAAAATCGAACTCATCTACACGAATCGCTTTTTCACGTTTAATGTTGTAATCAATTAACTGAACGTGCTCAGCTTGCGTGATTACGTTTGCAGCTAGTGCGTTATCAAGCGTGATGTTAAAGCGCGCACCTGGCTTAATTGTTCTAGCACGTAATGCTTTTTTAACTTTAGCCAGCTCACCAAGTGATGCCATTTTAGCTTTGTAAGCTTGCTCATTAATGTAATGACCATCGCCTTCTACTGGTTTAACTAAATGCGTAATTTGCGCTTTAAATGCAGTATCAAGCTGGGCTTGCTTAGCTAATTCGCGAATTAAGTCATCGCTAATTTTTGGCATTTTAGTTGAGTAGTTCATAGTTACAAAACGTATAAACTTACGAGTACCACTTGCAGGGAAATTATCTAAAAACTTATGCAGTGCTTCTTCAGCGCTTTGTAGTGCAAAACGCGTTGCGTAATGGAAGTATGGCGCTGCTTGCTCACGCTCGCTACTTGCTACTTTTTGCTCGTAGTATTTGATTGATGCCATTGCCGCATATAAAAAGCTCATAACATCGCCTAAACGTGCAGAAAGCATTTCTGCTTGTTTTAACTTACCGCCAAGTACAAGTAACGAGAAGTCTGCATAAACCGCTAATTTAGCTGATAACTTGTGCACTGCTTTTTCGTATTCACGTACTTCTGGTAAATCAGAGTTAGCGCTTGCAGTAAATGGTAAAACACCTAAACGGAACGCACGTAAACTGTTTGCTGTGCTGTAACCAATTGTTTTACGTAAAATGCCGTTAAATTCTTTATCTGCGCCTTTGTCTTCACTATGGATAGATTCAACCATAGATTGTAAATATGGGTGACAACGCATTACACCTTGACCAAAGATCATTAGGTTACGTGTAAGAATATTCGCGCCTTCTACCGTAATGGCAATCGGCTGAGCAACATAACCACTTGCTAATGTATTTTGTGGACCGTTTTGAATCGCTTTACCTGCTTGAATATCCATAGCTGAATCTAGCACGTCGCGGCCAAGCTCTGTCATGTGGTATTTAGCAATTGCAGTTACTACTGATGGTTTTAAGCCCATGCCTAAACCTTCAGTTGTAAGTACACGCATTGCTTCTTGTAGGTATGTTTTACCTGCAATGTCGGCTAGCTTTTCTTGAATACCTTCAAATTGACCAATGGCTAAACCAAACTGTTCGCGCACTGCTGCGTATTCAGATGCTGATTTAAATGCTACTTGCGAAGTACTCACACCTAGCGCAGGTAGAGAAATACCACGGCCAGCGCCTAAACAGCTAACCAGCATTTGCCAGCCACGGCCGATGTTTTTCTGCCCGCCAATAATAAAGTCCATTGGTACAAATACTTTGTTACCACGTGTAGTACCGTTGTAAAAACGAATACCCATAGGGTCATGGCGGTTACCCAGCTCTACACCTGGGTGCTCTTTTGGAATAAGCGCACAAGTAATGCCTAGGTTTTCTTTACCACCAAGTAGGCCATCTGGATCAACAACCTTAAAAGCTAAGCCAAGTACCGTAGCGATTGGTGCAAGTGTGATGTAACGCTTGTCCCACGTGATTTCAAGGCCAAGAACTTCTTCACCGTTGTATAAGCCTTTAGTAACAGTACCCACATCAGGAATACCACCCGCATCAGAACCCGCTTCTGGGCTTGTAAGCGCGAAACATGGAATGTCTGTACCATTTGCTAGGCGTGGTAAGTAATGTGCTTGTTGTTCTTGCGTACCAAAGTGAAGTAATAACTCACCTGGGCCTAACGAGTTAGGAACCATTACGGTCACCGCAACTGCTGAGCTTTTAGTTGCAATAGTTGCCACGATTGTAGAGTTTGCATAAGGGCTAAACTCTAAACCACCAAACGACTTAGGAATGATAAGCGAGAAAAAACGCTCTTTTTTCAAAAACTCTAAAATGTCATCTGGTAAGTGAATACCATTTTGGATAACTGAATCGTCAATCATACCAAGTAGCTCTTTTACTGGGCCGTCAAGGAATGCTTGCTCATCTGCGCTTAGTGTAGCTGCAGGTACATCGCGTAATGCGCTGAAATCCGGTTTACCTTGGTAGATAGACCCTTCTAGCCACACATCGCCTGCGTCTAACGCTTCTTGTTCAGTGATTGAAATACTTGGTAATACTTTTTTTAGTTTTGTACGTAAACTCATGATTAAACTCATCCGACCAGATAATAATACCTACATTACGTCATAAAAAATCGTTTAGATCAATTACTCTATTCAATTAATTAACAGTTTTTTCAATTTATTTTCTTTACGAAGACGTAAACTGTTGAAACAAAAAGGCTTACACCTGTACTCTGAAATATATAAATTTTGTATGGATAAAGGATAAAACGATGAAATGTTCGCCATTATGCTTGTATTTTTTAAAGGCATAAAAAAACGCAGCCAAATACGGCTGCGTTTGCAATTAACTTTTTAGGTTGTTTATCGAGCAACTTTAACAATTTGCTTGCCAGTAAAGCCGCCTGCAAGTTGTTTGTTAAGCGCTTGCGATACCGACTCAGCACTAAAATCTACAGGCGTTATGTCTGGGTGTTTAATGTCGCCATTAACCGCCCCTTCAAGTAATAAATTGCCCATAAAGCTTAAGCGTTGCTGCGCACACAAACTGTTAGCAAGCCATGCGCCGCCAATTGACACTACGCTTATATTTGGTGCTCGATGGTACATTAAGTCTTGCTCAAAATTTGGCAGCGGATTTAAACAAGCAATTCGTCCACAAAAACGCATAAGCTCAATGTTACGAAGCGTTGTGTTTCCACCTATCGTATCAATAACAGCATCAAAGCCTTGCGGGCCAAGCTCGCGGCGTATTTTTTCACACAACTTTTTGTCGTTGTAATCAAAAACAGCGTCAGCACCTAGTTGTTTAACCAATTTATGATTACGCTTTGATGCAGTTACAAATACATCTGCCCCGCGCTGCTTGGCGTATTGAATCGCAAATTGACCAACGGCACCTGAGCCACCTTCGATCAAAACCGTATCACCCTCGGTAATATCAATTTTATCTAAACTAATAAGTGCAGCCATCCCCGCACACGGTAATGTAGCTGCAATAGCCGGGTTCAGTTCATCAGGTACAACCGACACTGCAAAGTTAGGTACTTTAGTGTATTCGCTCAAAGCCCCTTGCTCACCAATGTTGGCATGCCACATGACGCGCTGGCCAACATTTGGAAAAACACCTTTATTGGCTTTAACCACAACACCTACGGCATCTAGGCCTAAAATATGTGGATACTGCCATTTACAAAAGCCTGTTTTAGCAAAGTGGCCATCAACTGGATTTAATCCAACATATTCTACTTTTACTAGCAGCTCGTTGTCTGCACATATTGGTACAGGCACCTCAACATCAGCTAAGTTAATTGCTTGATTTGGCTCTGGCAGTACAATAGCGCGCATAATTTGCGGTATATCGTAGTTATGTAAATTATCAGTTTTTGGCATCAATATAACTCTACTTAGTAGTATCGTTTAACGCATAACTCCATTGGCCATTAAATGACTGGTATGCATTTACCTTAGCAAGCAGTGAAGTTATCGTTTTTTCAACAGCATTCTCTTGCGCCATTAAAACATCCTGGCGCGCATCTAACAACTCAAGATAAGGAATTTGGCCCTCTTCATACATTGCTTGTGCTTGTAAAAATGCTTTATTAGCAAAGTCATAGCGCTCATCTGCAAAACGTTTTTGCTGTGCTTGATTGACTAACATTTGCAGTGAAAGTTCACTTTCACTTAATGCCTTTAGTACTATTTGTTGATAATCGCTGTAAGCGGCTTCACTTAAAAACTGCTGCGCATCGCGCTGTGCTAATAAAGCGGGGTAACTTAATAGCGACCATTGCAACTGCGGTGCTACTTGCCATTGTTGGTCGGTATTTTTTAAGCCTGTGCTGTCTATACTCACAACCCCAGCAAGTGCTGATAAGCTAATATCAGGTAATAACGCTTTACTCGCTGCAACACTTAAACTGTTTGCTTGGCTAAAATCAAACAATGCGCGGCTAATGTCTGGGCGTAAGGCAATGGCATTGTTAGCATTTTTTAGTGCTACACTAAAATCTCGCTCAAGCACACTTTGCTCATTTTCAATAGCAATGTCTTTCGCTAGCTTACCACTGAGTACTGCAAGGGCAGATAAATCGCTGTATTTTGCATACTCAATGGCTGGCATAAGTGCTTGTTGCTGCCTAAGCTGCGCCATAGTACGATTTAAATCGAGCTCGTTAGCGACACCTTCATCAACTCGTGCCTGTAAAACGTCAATGCTTTGCTCAAGGGCTTCTATTTGAAGCGCTACAATGTGTTGTTTTTCAACATTGCCCTGATAGCTTACAAAACCTTTAACCACCGACGAAACAACTTCAATTTGCAATAAACGTACTTGCTCTGCTTGGCTCATGGCCGATGCATTTGCTGCATCAACCAACGCCGTTATACGACCAAATAAATCTAGCTGCCAATCAAGTGCAACGTTTGCACTTGATTGGCGATCATACACGCTTGGTGCATCGCTTCGAGCTGCGCCAACATTTACGCCACCTTGAGGTAAATATTGGGCTTTTTGCTCGCCTAATCGCGCTAATGCACTTTTAAGTGTTAACTGGCTTGTTTGCAAATTATAGTTATTTGCAAGCGCACCAGTAACAAGTTCATTTAACTGATCAGAATTAAGTTTTCTCCACCAGTTTGTTTCATCAGCAACGCTAACGTTACTAGCAATATTAGCTTGAGCGACAAAGTCGTTAACCGCTTTTTGCTCGCTTATTGTGTCTATTTTACTTGCACACCCTGCTAAAAACGAAGCCACTAAAACCGCACTGACTGTTAGGCTAGTTTTAAACCTTTTTTGCATTAACTTAGTCATGAGTATTCTCCTGCGCGCTCTCTTTTTTCCTCGTTACTAGCATGTAAAACACCGGCGTAAATAACAAACCAAATACGGTTACACCTATCATCCCTGAGAATACCGCGTTACCCATAGCGTGGCGCATCTCAGAACCCGCACCTGTAGCAAGTACCAACGGTACAACACCGGCTGTAAATGCAATAGACGTCATTAATATTGGGCGCAGACGCATACGGCATGCCTCAAGTATTGCCTCTAAGTGCGATAATCCTGAGTCGTGTCTGTCTTTTGCAAATTCAACCATTAATATCGCGTTCTTAGATGCTAGGGCCACCAGCACTATTAGCGCTATTTGGGTAAATATGTTGTTGTCAGAGCCAACAAACCACACACCTAATAAAGCAGAGAAAATAGTCATCGGTACAATTAATATAATTGCCAGTGGTAAACGTAAGCTCTCGTACTGTGCTGCAAGTACCATAAATACAAGTAGTACAACTAACGGGAATACGTAAACCATGGTGTTACCAGCAAGTACTTGCTGGTACGTTACCTCTGTCCACTCGTACTCAATACCCGATGGCAGTGTATCGGCGAGTACTTTTTCAATAGCAATTTGTGCTTGATCAGAGCTGTAACCAGGAGCTGGGCTACCATTAAGCTCGGCACTTGGGTAACCGTTATAGTGCATTACTCTATCAGGGCCAATGGTTGGTGTAACCGTTAATACAGAACCTAACGGCACCATATGACCTGCACGATTACGTACTTTTAAATTAAGTATTTGCTCTGGATCTTTACGGTAGTCAGCATCAGCCTGTGCATTTACTTGGTACGTACGGCCAAACATATTAAAGTCGTTTACATACACAGAGCCTAAGTAAATTTGCAGTGCATTAAATACTTCATCAAGTGGAATACCTTGAATAAGCGCTTGCTCACGATCAATATCAATATCCATTTGTGGAACTTGAATTCTAAAGCTTGAGTAAAGCCCCATTAATGCAGGATCTTGCTGCGCTTTACCGATAACAGCTTGTAAGCTATTAAATAATGCTTCAAACCCTTTATTTGCTCTGTCTTCAATTTGCAGTTTAAAACCACCCGTTGTGCCTAAACCTTGAATTGGCGGTGGCGGAAAAACCGCTACAAAAGCTTCATCAATGGCAGCAAAACGCTGGTTTAGCTGTGCCGCAATTGCCATTGCAGATTTACTTGGGTCGGTACGTTCATCAAAGCTTTCAAGTGGCGTAAATACAATGCCGCTGTTAGGGCTATTTGTAAAACCGTTAACCGATAAGCCTGGGAACGCAACAGTATGTGCAACGCCTGGTACTTCTAATGCAATTTGTTGCATTTGCGCTAATACATCTTCAGTACGGTCAAGGCTTGCCGCATCTGGTAACTGTGCTATTGCAACTAAATATTGCTTGTCTTGCTGTGGAATAAAGCCACCTGGTACGGTATCAAATAACTTAATTGTGCCGCCAACCAGTGCAATATATGCAACCATTACAATTACAGTCATTCGAATTAGTTTTTGTACCAGCTTTTCGTACCCTTTAGCACCACGGTTAAATACGCGGTTAAACGGGTCAAACAACCAACGACCAAACAATTTATTAAGTAAACGCGTGAACGCATCTGGTTTTGCATCGTGCGATTTTAATAATAATGCAGCAAGTGCAGGCGATAACGTGAGTGAGTTAAACGCAGAAATAATGGTCGAAATTGTGATTGTAAGCGCAAATTGCTTATAAAACTGACCAGACAACCCGGTAATAAACGCCGTTGGAATAAATACGGCACTTAGTACTAATGCAATAGCAATAATAGGGCCTGTAACTTCGCTCATTGCAACACGTGTTGCTTCAAGCGGTGATAAGCCATTTTCAATATTACGCTCTACGTTTTCAACAACTACAATCGCGTCATCTACAACAATACCTATGGCCAGTACTAAGCCAAACAACGACAAGGTATTAATTGATACGCCTAACCACTGCATTACTGCAAAGGTACCAATAAGTGAAATAGGCACTGCAATTAGCGGAATGATCGATGCACGCCACGTTTGTAAAAATACAATAACAACAATAACTACCAGTACAATTGCTTCAAGCAAAGTGGCAATTACCGCGTCAATTGAACCACGTACAAATACAGTTGGATCGTACACAATGTCGTATTCAACACCGCTTGGGAAATCTTTTGATAAACGCGCCATTGTTTCGCGCACTTGATCAGAAAGCTCAATAGCGTTTGAACCCGGGCGTTGAAATATTGGCATTGCAAGTGCTGGTTGGTTATCAAGCTCTGCTCGTAGTGAGTAAGTGTCTTGACCTAAATCAACACGTGCTACATCAGATAAACGTGTTAATTGCCCTTCGTCACCTACTTTAATTATTACGTTTTCAAATTCTTCAATACTGTTTAAACGTCCTTTAACGTTTAACAATATTTGAAATTGACTGTCGTTTGAAATTGGCTGTGCACCTAAGCTACCGGCTGCAACCTGCTGGTTTTGCGAGCGAAGCGCTGTTATTACATCTGTTGCTGTTAATTCGCGTGCAGCAAGTGCATCTGGGTTTAGCCATACTCGCATTGAGTACTTGCCCGCACCAAACATACGAATATCACCTACACCCGGTAAACGTGCAATTTCATCTTTAATGTTTAAATCAGCATAGTTTGATAAGTAAGCTGTGTCGTGCGTTTTTTCAGGTGAATATAAATGCACCACCATGGTTAAATCGGGTGATGATTTTTCAGCAACTACGCCTAAACGTTGTACTTCTTCTGGCAAACGTGGCAACGCACTGTTTACGCGGTTTTGTACTTGAACCTGAGCACGGTCTAAATCGGTACCTAACGCAAAGGTGACCGTTAGTGTCATGCGGCCATCACTCGTACCTTGCGAAAACATATACAACATGTTTTCAGTACCGTTAATTTCTTGCTCAAGTGGTGTTGCCACCGTTTGCGCTATAACAGTAGGGTTTGCACCCGGGTAACTGGCAGTAACAACCACTGTAGGCGGAACCACTTCTGGATATTCACTTACTGGTAGTTGGAATAGTGAAATACCACCCGCAATTAAAATAACCAACGACAGCATTGCCGCAAATATTGGGCGCTGTATAAAGAAATGCGAAAATTTCATCAATAAACCTTATTGCTTAGCCACAAGTTGTGCGTTGTCGTTTGACAATGTAAATGCAACACCGCTTGTATCAATTGTTACTGTTTGTGGTGAGATTGGCATGCCTGGGCCTACGCGCGCAGGGCCATTTACTGCAATTACATCACCTTCACTCAGGCCCGAAGTAACCGCACGTAAAGCGCCGTATCGCTCACCTACAGTAATGAGTTTGTATTCAAGTACGTTGTTTTCGCCAACGGTTAATACAAAACGATTTTTTAAATCGGTACCAATAGCGCGCTCAGGAATAATTACTTTTTCACTTATTTCATTAGCCGCTAATTTAATGCGTGCAAACGAGCCTGCGCGTAATTGATTGCTATCTTCATTAAATACCGCACGAACACGTAATGTACCTGTTGATGAGTTAATTTGATTATCAATAAAGTTAATGTAGCCTTTGTATGCAAAATCACTTTGACCTACTTTTTGCATTACAACCGGTTGACGACTCGCAGCTGTTACCTCATTAAACGAGCTATTCCATGTACGTTCGTCAACGTCAAAATAAGCATACATAGCTTGGTTTGACACAATTGACGTTAAAACACTTTGGCCGGCAAGTACGTTATTACCTTTAGTAATATTGGCGCGCGAAATAATGCCATTAATAGGAGAAACAACAGACGTAAACTCTAAATCTAGCTCTGCTGATGTAAGCTGTGCTTTTAATGCCAAAAGCTGAGCTTCGCGTTGGCGTAAAGTTGAGGTACGTGCTTGTGCTTGCTCTGTAGAGATTGCCTTACGGTCTAATAAGCGTACTGCACGTTTGTCTTCACTTTTAGCTTGTTCAAGCGCCGCTTCTGCACTTGTAATTTGCGCCTTTAAGCTTGCTACAACTGCTTTAAATGGACGAGCATCTAATTGAAATAACACATCGCCTTGCTTAACCACATCGCCTTCATTAAATTCAATGCTATCGATAATACCTGATACACGCGGCATTAAAGCAACTTCTTGTGGAGACTCTAAACGTGTTGTGTATGTGTGCCAGCTTTGTACTGGTTTAACAAGCACCTGTGCTACATCAATCGGTTGAAGTTGCTGTGCGGGGGCTGACTGAGCTGTGCTCTCATCAGCACAACCTGCAAGTGTTAATGTTGCCGCAGTAAGTGCAGCAGCAATTAGATGTTTGTTCATGAAGACGCTCCATTGTTGATTAGCCTTGCATAATACGGATTAAACGCGTGTACAAAAACCGTAGATTTTTAAATTCATTAATGCCAAAATGGCATCAATAACTTATTCAAGGTGTCACAATGGATACAACAAGCCGGCTTTTAATGTTGCTCGAAGTAGTTGAACAAGGCTCTTTTGCTAAAGCGGCAGAAATTCGCAACATAGATCGCTCTGTTATATCTAAACAAATTAGCCGCTTAGAAGATGAGTTAGGGGTTAGGCTATTAAACCGCACCACCCGTTCATTTTCGCTCACAGCGGCAGGCGCCGAAATGATTAAAAAAGCCAGTGAATTAAGAGAGCTGCTTGGCGAAACCTTGCGCATGGCCGAAAATTATCATTTAGAGCCACGTGGGGTGTTAAAAATTACCTCATCCACGCTTATTGGCAGACGTTATTTGCAACCTGTACTTAACGATTTTCAAAAGCGCTTTCCGCAAGTAGAAGTTGAGTTACGTTTAGACGACAAGTTAGTAGACATAGTATCAGAAGGGTTTGACTTAGCATTTAGAGTGGGCGAGCCAAAAGACTCCTCCCTTATTGCTCGTAAGATTGCACGTAACCGCTTACTTATTTTAGCTGCCCCTGAGTTTATAGAAACATACGGTATGCCAAAGACCATGGAAGATTTAGCTCAATTACCCGCTGCAAGTTATGCCAGTAACTCAATTAGGGTAGAAGGGATTGATTACTTTAATAGCAAGGGTGAGCAGTGCGAGCAAAAAATAAAAAGTGTGTTTAGAGCAAACGATGCGGAAACATTATTAATGAAAACGCTCTCTGGCACCACTTACTTTGTAGCGCCTGCATTTATTATTGGTGACGAAATAACGCAAGGAAAGCTAGTGCCCATACTCACTGATGTAAAACTAATGGAATTTAGTGCTATGTATGCGGTTTATCCACATCGTGATTTACCGGTAAGAACCCGTTTATTTTTTGATGCGGTTAGAGAACACTTAGGAAAAGACAAACCAATTTGGGAAAATGGTATTCCAAACTTTGAACAAATGTACTAAAAATAAAGCTAAGCGGTTAACTCATCCAGCGCGGGCTCTTTTTTAAACTTACAATACACTTTATTGCGCCCGTAGCGCTTAGCTTTATAAAGTTGTTTATCTGCTTGATTAACAAGCTCTTCAAGCGAATTACTACTTCTGAACTTGGCAATACCAATACTGGTGGTAATGTTAATATTTAAACCATCAATATCAAATTGTTTGCTTTCAATATCTGCTCTTATTTTTTCCGCTGCGTTAAGAGCAGCCTCTTTGTCTGAAAAAGAGCTAAATAAAGCAAATTCTTCCCCTCCTACTCTAAACACATAACCTCGACCGAGTGCCACCCTAAGTAAAGTAGCGACTTCTACTAAAACCTGATCGCCTACTGCATGGCCATGCTTATCGTTTACTTCCTTAAAAAAATCTAAGTCGAGTAAAAACACATAGAGTTGCGACTTATCTTGAAGTTCAACTTCAAAATAATGGTTCATAGAAAGTCGGTTGCCCGCGCCTGTTAGCGGGTCTAGTAATGCTAAATTTCTTAGGCGCCTAGAAAATTGTGCCCTGCTCCCTTCAAATACGTGGGAGATAGCCCAAATACTTAAATAAACACACATTAAATTTAAAGATAAATTGAAAGTGGTAAACGGGCTAAGACTCGATTTAGTCCCTAAAATATAAGATTGTATAACGAGCAAGCTAGCAGATAAGAGAACCCCGTATTGCTTGCCTAACAATAAGTAAAACAAAATAGGTAATGCAAACGACCATACAAATACCCCATTATGTGGTGTAGCAAGCGCAGTCGCTAAAATAACAATGAGCGTTATAAGTGCGCACATTACTATAGACTGCCAAAACCTTAATGGGCGACGTAAGAGTGATATATAGGTGAAAAGACAATAAATTGAAAAGAAGACTTCGATATAACCCAGTAGCGCAAAATTGTTTGCTGTTAAGTTAAAGACCGCAAATGCAAACGACAAGAAACCAAAGCAAAGGCACATCCGACTAAGAACGTTCTTTCTTAATGATTTAGTACTATTAAGAGCTGCAATATCCATTCAATTAACTTAATAACAAACAAAAAATAATTGTAACCTGAAAAAACAAATTAACAAGCTTTGATGAAATAAACCCTATTGATACAATAGGTTACTCACATTATCGGGACAAATTTACTTTTTTAGGTACGCTGAATATAGCTTTTAGCTAAAATACTAGCCACCTAACATAGACAAGTTTGTGGTTATACCTGTGTTGCCTTGGTGTAGCAGGTGGGTAGGCTTTTTAGTTTTAATATACCGTGAAAGTAAATCCATTAGCGCGGCGTTTTCGTTATCGCTCATATACTCTCTTAATGAAATACCTTCTTCAGAGAACAAACATAGATGCAAATTGCCTTTAGCGGTTACCCTTAATCTGTTACACGTACTACAAAAATCGTTACTGTATGGCATGATCAACCCAATCTTACCTTGGTAATCGGGGTGAGCAAATTCTTGAGCTGGCCCTGCAGAAGCGCTTCGCGCAATTTGCTGCCAACCGCTTTGCAATAGCTTCACTTTTAAAGACTGACCCGAGACATGATTAGCATCAAAAAATGTTTTATTATCGCTTGTTTGCATAAGCTCGATAAAGCGAATGGTTACCGGACGATGTTTAATCCAATTTAAAAATGTTTCAAACTCTTGGCCATTGTATTGCTTCATAAGCACGCTGTTTATTTTTACTGATTCAATACCGGTTTCAAGTGCGGTATCTATCCCCTTCATAACTGATGCAAATTTATCGTGGCCAGTAATTGTATTAAACATACGCGAATCTAGCGTATCAATACTGACATTGATTGCATTTAAGCCTGCATCAACCCAGTTATGAATATTTTTATGAAGTGAAAAACCATTTGTTGTGGCTGCTATTTTTTTTATACCGCTGGTATCTTTTGCAGCACGAATAACATCTATGAAGTCTTTACGAAGTGTGGGTTCACCCCCGGTGATACGCACTTTCTCAATACCGTGATGTGCAAAGGCGCTAAGCGTATTACTAATTTCATTAACGCTTAAAAATCCGCGGTCATTGCCGCCTTGGTAACCATCGGGTAAACAATAAACACATTTAAAATTACACACGTCTGTAATAGATAAACGTAAATAACTAAATTCTCGCCCTGTAGGGTCGATTAGCATAAACAAACCTTAACTTATACCAACAGGTAAAACAGTTGCCGTACCTATTGATACATAATAATTGCATAACAATATGATGAATTACCAATCCGTAGTAAATCTTAACAATACGGATTGATATAATAACTAAGGGGCAACAAACTAGCCCCTTATTTATATTTACTTAGGCTTTTAAACCTTTCATAACTTCGCTAGGCTTCATAGGTAAATCACGTAAACGCACGCCTACAGCGTTAAATATTGCATTCCCTATTGCAGGCGCAACACCTATCACCCCAGGCTCACCTAAACCAACTGGAAACTCATCACTTTGTAAAAACTCGATGTCCATATCTGGCACATCTTGCATTCTAAGTGGTAAATAAGTATTGAAGTTAGTTGCCGATACTTGCCCATCTTTATACGTATTTGACTCATGTAATGCAAGGCTACTGCCCCACAATAACGAACCTTCCACCTGTGCTAATGCACCATCTGGATGAACAATTAGCCCCGCATCCACCACAACGTATAGTTTTTTAAGGGTTATTTTGCCGCTTTCACGATTAACATGAACATGCGCTGCGGTTGCAAGCCATGCTGGCATTGTACGTTCCTGACCAGAACTGACAGAAAAACCGATACCTTCATCTTCATCAAGCTTAACAGCGGCGACTTTGGCTGATACTTTTTGAAGCACATTTCGTAAGCGTAGCGCGCCGCCCACACTTTCGGGCGCTTTACCTGCTTGCTTACCTTTACCATCTAGCATGTCAATTCTAAATTGAACCGGATCTTTGCCCTGCTTATGCGCTATTTCATCAATAAACGACTCAAGACTCCACGCAATCCAACCAGGCCCAACTGAGCGCAGCCAACCCGGTGTAAATGTACTTTGTGCTATCTCGTTATTAATGGCACGTGCGCGGTGGCTATTCATGCTATACCAATGATCCGCGCCCGATGCTGAAAATGCATCAAACTTACCATTACCATCAACCCCTGGAGATAAAAACCCAGGTGCCATTGCTTTAGTAGGCCAGCCTGCAGCGAATGCATGTTCTAAACCAGTAAAGTTACCATTTTTATCAAACGATGCTGTCATTTTTGCAGCTGACGCAGAGCGAGACTGATCGAACAAGCTATCGTCTGCTCGGGTAAATACAAGCTTTACGGGTTTTCCAACGGCTTTTGCAGTGAGTGCAGCAGGGACGGTCCAATCACCAAATAAACGACGGCCAAAACCACCACCTAAGTAATAAGGACGTATGATGACTTTCTCTTGGGCTACTTCAAGCGCTTTTGCAATTGCAGGTAACGTGAGTGATTGCCATTGGTTACCGGTATGAATAATCCATTGCCCGTCTTTGTATTCAGCCAGCGCATTAAGCGGCTCTAGCTGGTAATGACTTGCCGTAGCCGTGGTGTACATCGACTCTAATGATTCATTGGCATCGGCTTGTATTTTTTTAATATCGCCTTCATCTACAAATAATGTGCCTGAGTCAGGTTGCTCACACAATCGTTTACTTTCGTTTTGAATATCGGCTTCAGTTATATTGGCTGTTTTGCCTTTTTTATAGCTTACTTTTATTGCATCAACAGCTTTAATAGCGCTTGGGTAATTATCAGCTAATACAACAACCCAGCCTTGAACGGTTTCGCTTGGATCGTTCAAAACTTCGAAACCTTTATAACCCTTAATTGCTTTTGCTGCACTATCGTCAACGTTAGTTACTGTGCTGCCATAACGCGTTGGTGGTATAACTGGGCGCGCGTACAGCATGCCTTCTACTTCTACGTCAATGCCGTAAACGGCTGACCCATTTGTTTTAGCGGGTATATCAAGCGCTTTAAAGTCTTGTTTTAGCCCCGTTAAATGACGCTTATTGGCCGATTTTAATGGCAGTTTTGCTACTTCTTCACTACTAAAAGTACGGTTAAATTCGCCTTTTTTAACTATGTCAGCGTAACTTACCGATTTATCACCTGCTATAATATGACCTTTTTTGGCGTGGCATTTACTCGCCGGCACTCCAAGCATGGCAGCCCCTGCATCTATTAATGCAATTCTGCCCGCTGCGCCTGCTTGTGATAGCGGCTTAAAGCTTTGAAATACTGACCACGAACCACCGGTTACCATGTAACCCCATTTTTCGTGAGTATCTACGTAAGTAATAGATACTTTATCCCAGTCACACTCAAGCTCATCGGCTACAATACGCGCAAGTGCAGTACCAATATGTTGGCCCATTTCAGCTTTAGCAATGCTCACTTCAACAGCACCTTCAGCGCTCATAGTCCACCAAATAGTAGGTGAAAAAGCTTGCTGTGTGATTGACTCTTTGGCACTTAACGAGCCTGAAAACAGAGCCGGTGCAAATGCCATCACCAAACCTGCGCTCGCAGTACCAATCATAAACGAGCGACGATTTAAATTAACGGTTTCGCTATTTTTTTGAAATAATTTTTTCATTACAGGCTCCAGTTAAGCGTCTTGGGCATTTGGATCAAAAATGTTTACAACACTTTGAGATTCATCAGCAGCGCGTTGAATCGCCGTTTTTATTCGCTTATACGCCATACAACGGCAGTAGTTACCATTCATGTGGCTAACTATTTCTTCATCTGTTGGATTTGGGTTAGCAGCGAGTAATGTTGCTGCTTGCATTATTTGCCCTGACTGACAGTACCCGCATTGTGGCACTTGCTCTTCAACCCATGCCTTTTGAAGTGGGTGTTCGTTATTTAGCCCTTCGATTGTAGTAATAGCTTTACCCGCAATAGCACCAATTGGCAGTACACAAGAGCGCGTAGCTTGCCCATCTAAATGCACCGTACATGCACCACACATTGCAATACCGCACCCAAACTTAGTACCTTTTAGCCCTATTTCATCGCGTATAACCCATAACAGTGGTGTATCTTCACTTGCGTGAGATTCAACCACTTTGCCGTTAATTGTAAATGTCACCATAACTTGCCCCTTGATTAATACCTTAAGTTTTAATCTAACTTCTATTAAAACTTATATAATTTGATTTCTATTGCGTGCTTATAATTCATGCTTAGATAAAAAATCACTTAACTGCTCTTGCGTATCTATGTCTAATTTTGCATGGCTTATATTAATTGTATTTACTATTTCGTTTTTACTGCGCAGTAAATGCTGTGCTCCCTTGTCTGAAGTTAAGCTTGCAAGCTTGGATAAATCAACAGCTGGGAATATAGCAGGAACACCTAAACGCTCCCCATAATCTGCACACCAGCGTGAAGGTGTTTGCGTAAACCCCTTAACTAGCTCACTTAAATGCTGCGTTTGTAATTGCACCTGATCGCACAACATAAACAAAAAACCATCGTAGTTATTTATCTTAGAAACAACCTCAGACGCAGTTGCAATACTGCCGCCTAACCCTTTATCCCACTGTTTGTTTTCAATAAGCTGAATATTTTTATAACCACAAAGTGCTTGTTCAATTTCTTTATGCCAAGCACCTGTAACAACATACACAGGTGAGTCATCAAGTGCTTGAAGCGTTTTAACAGCTCGCTCAACCATGGTTTGTCCAAAGCCCACATTAGCGATTAATTTACAGCCTTTAAAACGCGATGATTGCCCAGCGGCTAAAATTACTTTTGCAATTAGCACGCTTCTTGCCCCCAATTACTTAATGATTGCGCATTTTTATTACTAAGCACTGCATGTATTTCACTTATTAGCGAAAGCGCAATACTTTCGGGAGAGTCCCCCCCTAAATTTAACCCTACAGGCCCAAATACTGGCGCGTATATACTTTTAATTGAGGTATTAGCGTGTTGTAAAACTTGCTCTCGCCTGTGCGCAGGGCCTAATAAACCTATGTATTTAAATGGTAAGTTTGCAATCTGTTTAAGTACACTGGCATCTAGTTCTACGCTATGAGCCATTAATATGGCCGCATCAACTTTGTGCTTTTCACAATATGCTTTTAATTCGCTTGGTGGGCTGCGTAAAATAGCATCAGCATTTTTAAAGTATTCCCTTTTTGCATTAGCTGCGCGTGTATCCCACACACTCACACTCCAGCCAAGCTGTTTTGCTAACGCATAAACAGGGACTGCATCAGCCCCTCCTCCCACTATTAATAAATGAGGGGGTGGATAAATAGATGTTTGAAGCCATGTTGCGTTATTAATTTCAACGAGTTTAGCTTTTCGGTTCATCGATAAGTCGTGTTGCTCATCATTTTGTGTAAACGCACCACTACCTTGGGGTAAAACTGGAGTAACTTGTTGGGAGTATTGACCGGGCTTGTTGTCACTCAATGCTGTAAAAACATGATCTAATTGTAGGTATTCATTATTTTTATGAACTGGCTGCAACAATATATGCACAATGCCACCACAACCAATGCCAAGTTGAAATGTTAAATCGTCCTCATCGGTTGCATCATAACTGATAGTTTTGCTTGTTAACGTGCTCATTACTTGTTTAGCATGGCGCTGAATATCTGCCTCTAAACATCCACCTGAGAGCATACCTAACCGTTGCCCTAGACTCGATATAAGCATCATAGCGCCTAGTTTTCTGTAACTAGAGCCTTCTATTTTGTATAAGGTTGCTAACACCCATTCCTGAGTATCTTTTTGTACATGCCAAGTATTTAAAATACTTTTTAAATCGGTAACCATATATTGCCTTTACTAAAACGTTCTCTGTGGCTAAAAAACTAACAAAACAGTTAATAAATAAGCTATTCAGTAATTTAGCCTTGTATTATATCGTCTAAGGTCTCAATTAACTCATCAAATTGATCATTTACGCTTTGTCGTTGCTTATCACTTAGCGTTGTATTTAATTGGTATAGTAAATCAATGTATAAATTGAGGTTTTGCTCATTGGTCTTAAGTAGCGTGTCGCTCATATAGCGCTCACGTTCTTTTATTACTGTACTTAACTGAGCAATTAGTTCGTTTTGGGTTAAGTCTGTGTTTTCAAATATCTCAATAGCCACGTTTAACCGATTTTGCTTGTACGCTAACCATAATGCTTTTGAGTCTTTGTGCTGCTCGTTGGCTTTAGTTATTAATGTTTTTTGCTGTGTAGTTAATTCATCCACCCATTTTTCATAATATTCAAATTGCGCCTCTAGTCGCTCATTTTTTCGCTCAAGCAGAGACTTTTCGTTAAACTCCTCTTGCTCTTCGTTTATTTGATTTTGAATATTACTTAGTAGCTCACCCCGCTGCTTATTTGACAGGGTTGCCCCAAGTTCAGCTAAAGGCATGTGTGCGTATTCAAGTAGGTTTTGCCAATGTTTTTTGGCAAAAATCACCTGTTCTTTTAATTGCTTGGTGCTTAGCGTGCTGTTAAAAAGCGACTTAATGTTTTGAATATCTTGTTTGTAAGCAGGCAGCTGGGTACTTCTGTGCCACGCTTGGGTTGTAGTAATAATCTCTTTGAGCTGCTTATTTTGTGTTTTATTTAAATCGATATAATCATCGACCCAAAATGACGAAAGCCAGCTCAAGTTGTTGTATGTGAATGAAGCTGAACAGCTACACAAAAACACCATGCTAATAGCAAAACACGAACGCATTATTTTTTTAGTTATAGAGTTATTAAACATCCCAGTCCTTATTTTGAGTTTTATGGTCATGGCAATACTAATTAACCTGAACGCTGAATAATAAGCCAATCTCTAGCAGCTATTTTCAGCGCTAACTGTGTTGAATATAGCTGCTAAAGAAAATAAATTTAAATACCACCATAGCTCAATACGTTAGATAATCTCTTAATAAAAAAACTGGTTAATCAGTAATAGTTATCATTTACATATTGACTTACGCTTTAATCTAACTAATAATCATTATCAAGAAAGCGTACCGACCTCAGTGCCTATGGAAGCGTATACAGCAAGGATGCTGACACATTAAACACAAAATCGCTGCGCTTTGTACTATTACTCGGTTCTAGTAATAGCATAAGAATCACATTTACTTGCTACATTGCTCATATTAGTGACGGTTAATATGACTCCAAAAAGCCCTAACGGGCTTTTTTTATTTTATTAAATTTTCTGTAATATCTGTGCCTTACACATCATAAGCCTATATACTTAGCTTAATATTGAGTTGCATACAAAGGTACGACTAATACACTTTTTCTTACAAGTGTTCGCCTTGTGTTTTTATTAAAGCAGGCGTAAAACATACCTGTATGCACTCATTTTTGCATTTAATCAAAGTAACCGATTTAGTCATTGTGTATTAAACGTTTATAATCTTAAAAAAGTGCAAAAATTTATAAATTAGTATTTAAACCAATTCGCTCAATTAAAAGATCTAATTTGAGGCAAAAATTTCGTGCTTTAGTTGTTCTATATAAGAACGATTAACGGCATTAGCGTCAAATTTAACTCCTTAAGTTAATTGAGTATTATGGCGAATTGGTATTTCTCAACCCGAACTCTGGTTACTAAATAACCGTTACTGATTGGAGGCATGAATATGTCGCAGTTTAATTTAAAAGCACTCGTTCTTGCAGGCGTATTACTCGCTAGCCCTTTTGCTAATGCAACGTTGGAAGATGGTATAAGAGCCGCTAACGAAGGTGAATTTGCAGTCGCCCTAAAAGAATTTGAATACCTTGCAGATAAAGGCTTTGCCCCGGGAATTTATGAGCTAGGCAAACTGTACGAAGGTGGATACGGTGTAACACGCGATTACTACAAAGCCGCATCGCTTTATCAACAAGGTGTTAAAAAGAATCATCCTGATTCTATGTTTGCCCTTGCCGTTTTATACGACGAAGGTAAAGGCGTAAAGCTTGATCATCAAATGGCTGTGAGTTTATTTGAAAAAGCCGCTAAAAAGAATTTGCCTGCTGCACAGTTTAACTTAGGCGTAATGTACTCAAACGGCGTAGGCGTTACACGTGATTATAAGCAAGCGCGCAATTGGTACGAAAAAGCCGCCGCGAATAATTACTCATTAGCACAGTTTAATTTGGCGCTTATGTATTTTGAAGGTTTAGGTATGCCAAAAGATTTGGAAAAATCGTATATTTGGAACACAATTGCAGAATATAACGGCAACATGGAAGCCAGCCATAGCCGTAAACTCGATGAGCGTAAAATGCTACCTAAAGAAATTGAAGAAGCAAAAGAAAAAGCTGATGCAATTTATGCCAAGATACAAGCAGGCACCTACGCGGGTGAAGGTCGCTTATTCTAAATTAATAAGCATTGCAGATAGTAAAAAGGCTGAATTACTCGTGTAGTTCAGCCTTTTTAATTTAATACCTTATTGTTTACTATTTAATATAAAGCCACTTTAATAATTTAATAATAAGTTTACTTTGCTTAAGTAACAAACCAATACGCGGGTTAAATGAGCCTGAAACCAACGTATTCTTTGCATGACTAAACGTCAAAAAACCTTCAACACCATGATAATGCCCCATGCCTGAATGCCCTACTCCACCAAAAGGCACATCGTCAGCGGTTACTTGTACTAAAGTATCGTTAACGGCAACGGTGCCGCTAAGCGTTTGCTTCATAATATAGTCTTGGGCTTCTTTGTCTTGACCCAAAATATAAAGCGCTAACGGATGATGATTTGCCTTAATATAATCAATGGCGCTATCAAGCGTCTCGTAGCTCATTATTGGTAGTATTGGACCAAATAACTCATCTTGCATTAAATTCATTTCATCAGTCACTTGAGTCACTAAATGCAGCCCCATTCGATGCTTTTCTGCATCTTGCTGATTTTGATCAAGGGGTTTAATGATGTTTGCGCCAAGCGCTTGTGCTTGCTCTAAATAACTTGATAATCGTTTATAGTGTGCATCGCTAATAATTGAGGTTAAATTTTTACCTTCTACACCGTCTTTAAAGTGCTTTTTGTAGAGTTCGCATAGCTGTTGAATCAACTGATGTTCAAGCGCTTTTGGTACAAATACGTAATCCGGAGCTACACATATTTGTCCAGCGTTAGCCATTTTTCCAAATAATAAAGCTTGGGCTGCTTTTTTGATATCTGCATTTTGGGTAATTATAACGGGTGATTTTCCACCAAGTTCAAGTGTTACTGGCGTTAAATTACGACTGGCAGAGGCCATAACTAACTTGCCAACACTTGTTGAGCCTGTAAATAAAATATGAGCAAAAGGGAGCGACGAAAATTGCGTTGCAACATCACTGCCGCCTTGTATTATTTTACAGTGCGCTTGCATGTCATCTTTAAATATTTGTTCAATTACAGCATTAGTGTGAGGCGTAAATTCACTGAGCTTTAGCATCACTTTATTACCTGCGGCTATGGCTGTAAGTACAGGTACTAGCGCTAACTGAATTGGGTAGTTCCATGGCGCAATAATCCCCACGACCCCTTTAGGCTGGTAATTAACACTTACCTTGGAAGGCCATAAACTTAAACCCACTGAACGATTGCTTGGCTTGGCCCATTTAGGTAACTTTTTTATAATGTGAGCAAGTGTTTGTACTGTAGGCAGTATGTCGCCAAGTAAAGTATCGAATGCGGTCCTATAACCAAAATCTTTTGAAACGGCATCCACCAGCTGTTGCTCTCGTTCAATAATACGGGCGCGTAATGTTTTTAACACAGCAATGCGTTTATTGACTGCTAAATAGGGCGTCTTGTTAAAGCGCTGTTGTAATTCATCAAACTGGGAAGTTAAAGGCTGTGCGTCGGATGTGTCAGTGCTCAAAATAGGTTACTCAGTATTTAAAGTTATGCAGAACTATAACCTTGTTCTGTTTTTCGAGCAATAACACTAACTAATGTGAATAAAGAGCAGCCTAATTAAATGTTAGGCTGCTCATATGGTTGGTTGGAAGCAGAAATTTAGCGTTTAAAAGCTGAAAACGTTGGCTGCTATGGTCATTGTTACTATAGTGATCAGTACAATTGCCACAATATTAAGCACAAAACCCGCACGTATCATGTCTCGCATTTGTAGTTGACCTGAACCAAAAACAATAGCGTTAGGTGGTGTAGCTACAGGCATCATGAATGCACAGCTACATGCAATAGCTGCGGGAATTACCCATACTAACGGTGAACCTGTTATAGACTCAGCTACGGGGCCTAATAATGGTAAAAAACCTGCGGCTGTTGCGGTATTACTTGTGATCTCAGTTAAAAAAGTAATTAAGGCAACAACAACCAGAACACTCATAACCAGTGGAATTGCGCTTGCACCTTCAATCATGTGAGCAATAAACTCTGCCAGCCCAGACGATTTGATTTGCGATGCAAGAGTAAGCCCACCGCCAAATAATAACAAAACGCCCCAAGGTACTTCAGATGCATGTTGCCAATCAAGAATTCGCTCATCACTGCCTTTATTTGCAGGCATAACAAATAAAAGTAACGCCGCTGCAATGGCAATTGCGGTATCCGAAATTTTAAGCCCCGTAACTTCACCTAATAAAGGTCTAAAAATCCAACAAAGGGCAGCTAAAACAAATACAAACAATACGCCTTTTTCTGCACGTTGCATTATTCCTAGATTTTTTAACTGCTCTGAAAATACCGCTTTGGTATCAATCTTTTCATTGTTGTCTACTGTTTTATCCACTTTATAAGCAAACTTAGTAAGCCAAACCCAGCTTATAATTAGCATGCTTAAAGACAGCGGTACACCGATGATCATCCACTGTGCAAAACCAATCTCTATTTGATAGCTATCAGACAAATAAGCGGCCATTAATGCATTAGGCGGTGTACCAATTAAGGTTGCAATACCGCCTATGCTTGCACCGTATGCTATCGATAATAATAATGCCTTACCAAATCCTTCATTACTTGGATCTGATTGCTTTACTAAATGCGTAATAGACAGTGCAATCGGTAACATCATAACGGCCGTAGCAGTGTTTGACATCCACATAGATAAAAATGCAGTAACAAGCATCATCGCTAAAATTTGTAAACTTGGTTTTTTACCTGCATACAACATGGTACTTAACGCAATGCGCTTATGTAGACCCCAGCGCTCCATAGCAATAGAAATTAAAAAGCCACCTAAAAACAAAAAGATCAAAGGATGTGCGTACGGCGCGGCCACACTTTTTATTGATGCTATATCAGCCAAAGGGGATATAACCAAAGGGAGCAATGCAGTTGCCGGAATTGGCACTACTTCGCTCACCCACCACGATGCCATCCAAAATGCTAAACCTGCCGTTTTAAATGCAGCAACCGACATACCCGTAGGTGGGTCGAGTAAACATGTTAATAGCATTACTAAAGGGCCCAGTACTAAAAAAAGCCATTGCACATGTTTGTTCTTATCTGGTTCTTGAGTCAGTATATTGTCTGTCATTGTAAGCCTCTAAAACTTGTACTTAAGACCAAGCGCAACACTGTTGTCGTCTTGCTCTTCTAAATTAAGGTCAGTATATAAAAGGTAAGCCGTAGTTTGCTTATCAAACACATAATCAAGGCCAGTAGTCCATTGTTTTGCCTCTGAGTCTTGGCGAAGTGTTGAGTCATCTTTGGCAAATTGAATTTTAGGTACCCATTTATCAAGTTTGTAACTAGCACTTAGTACATAACCATTTCCCGATTTTGACCCATCCACAGATTCTGAATGTTGGTATAGTGCACCTAGCTGTAATTGTTCAAACTTATAAACGCCCGCCACTCTGCTTGCTGTAATATTATTTAGTGAATCAACATGACTGAGTGATAAGTAGTATGAGGTATTTTTTAAGCTACGATCACCATAAATAAGGGTTGCAGCAAATCCGGCTTCATTATCTTTGTTATCGTCTTTAGGAGCATAAGTAAACGAAAACTGGGTATTGTGCCAATACTTAGACGTGTATGTTAGCGTATCACCGAGCCTGTCTTGACCTGCAATAACTTGAGCCATGTCGCCTTGTGTTTCGTTAAAGTTATCAACTTTACCCTCTGAGTATTTAAACCGAGTATCGTTTCTTCCCACAACGAGCTCGCCAAACTGCCCTTTTAAGCCAAGGTATGTATTTCTTGCACTAAAGGGCTCTTCGGTATCGTCTTGCTCAAAGCCTTTAACTTGCACCTCGTATTTATAAACAACGTTAAAATATTCATTTAATGTGTGTTGGCCTTTAATACCAATACGTGAGAATGGTGCTTCAATCTGCGTGCCTTCATCTGCATAACGCATAATGCCGGTGTCGGTATTAGCAATTTGAACCTCAGCTTTACCATAAATTGAATATTCAGCTGCGTTAGCTGAATATGCGCAAAGTGCCATACTAGTAAGTGAACTGAGAAAAATAGTAGAGTGTGTAAGCTTTTTCATTATGTGTCCTAATTATTATAATCTACTTGTTGTCAGGCCCAATAACGCAACTTTACTGCCAATAGTTAAATATCAAATAATTACAACAACTTACTATGATATAAAGATTATAAAGAGGAGAAATGTGTGGTTTTCCACACATCAAAATACACACACTGTCACATAAACCACACAATTTAATCTATAAACATATCGCGGTTTAAATTATATTTACTCATTTTGTCGTAAAGAGTTTTACGGGCGATTTGTAGTGTATCCATGGTGTTTTTAATACTTCCATGATTACGCTCCAGCGCCTCTTCTATTAATGATTGCTCATAAAACGCTACTTTTTCAGATAAATTTAAATCGGGTGAAAGCTCACCTTTAGGCTGTGTGTGGCTAACACTAAATGCAAGGTCTACCCCTAATAAAACAGCGCGCTCAGCTTGGTTTCTAAGCTCTCTTACATTGCCTGGCCAATCGTATGCTAATAATCGCTGCTGTATTTCACTATTGAGGGGGGCTGGCGGCTTATGGTAGCGTGTTGCGGCAATAGAGCTAAAATGCTTAAACAGTAATACTATGTCGGCTTTTCGAGCTCTAAGTGGCGGTATGTCTACTTTTACTAAGCTTAATCGATAATACAAATCAGCTCTAAATTCACCTTTTTCAACCAGCGAGAGTAAATCAACCTTTGTTGCCGCTACAATACGTATGTCTAAATTAATGGGGGTGTTTTCACCTACAGGGGTGACTTTACGCTCCTCTAATACACGCAGTAACTTTACCTGTAATGACAAGGGTGTACTTTCAATTTCATCTAAAAATACGGTGCCGCCTTGTGCGTATTCAAACTTACCTTTTCTTGCATGCGTAGCGCCCGTGTATGCACCGATGGCCGCACCAAATAACTCACTTTCAATTAGTTGCTCGGGTACCGCACCGCAATTTATAGCAACAAAGTTACTTTCGCATCGAATGCTTTGATCGTGTAAATAACGTGCCACAAGCTCTTTGCCTGTTCCCGTTTCTCCTTCAATCATTACATCTGCCGGGGTGTCAATTACGGTATTAAGCAAATGCATCATGTCTTGCATTTTAGGCGTTTCGCCTAAAATTCGAACCCCAGGCGCTGACGTTTTTTTAACAGCAAGTTTGAGTGCTCGATTTTGAATGACTAAACTGCGTTTGTCACAAGCTCTTGCTATGCAATCAAGTAGCGTTTCGTTTACTGGCTTTTCAAATAAATCATAAGCACCTAACTGCATGGCTTTTACAGCAATAGTTACATCAGCATACCCTGTTAAAAATATGATAGGCAGTTCACTGTCGAACGCCGTTACTTGCTCAAGCAATGTCAGACCGTCCATAGTAGGCATGTTTATATCGCTAAGTACAACGCCCATAAAACGTCGATTTAGCTTTGTCAGCGCTGTGCTTGCATCACTAAAACACTCAACTGTATAGCCTTCAAGAGTAAGTAACTGCTTTAACGAGTCTCTGATCATTGCTTCATCATCAATGACAACGATGTGCTTACACTGTGAGTTTTCAATCATCTGCTTCTTCCTGCGTGCTTGATAAACTAATTATAAATTCAGCCCCGCCTTGTAGTCGATTGTGGGCACTTAAAGAGCCGTTAAACGAATCAATAATTTGTTTTGAAATAGATAAACCAAGGCCTAATCCATTCCCTTCTTTAGTGCTATAAAAAGGTTCGAAAATATTGCCAAAGGCATGTTGCTCAATCCCAGGACCGGTGTCTAAAATTGAGAGTTTTACTCGGTTTTCAAAGCATTCAACTTTAAAACTTAACTTACGTATTAGTGCACCATTCATCGCTTGGCTAGCATTGGTTATTAGGTTAACTAACACTTGCTCAAATTTAAGTGAGTCAACCCACACGATTAAGCTTCCCTCTAAATTAGGCTGCTCTACGTTTACGTTATCTTGCTTTAGTTGTGAGCTCGCAATCATTAAAGCGTTATTTAATAAACCAGATAAAGGGTAAGGCCTTAGTTGAGTTTGTGATGGCTTACTAAAGTGCTTTAACTGACCAACTATTTTATGTACCCGTTCTACTAGCCCCTCAACTACCGTTATACTTTCAGCTAAAGCGGTATAATTTTGCTTAGCCAGCAAGCGTTTGGCACTGGCAAGGTAAGTATTGATTGCGCTAAGTGGTTGGTTTATTTCATGATTAATGCCCGCACTTAGTTGCCCAATGGTTGCAAGCTTTGCTGATTGAACAAGCGCTACTTGTGCCCTTTCAAGCTCTTGCGTTCGCTCAATAACCTTTTGCTCAAGGCTATGGCGTGAGTAAACTAGCTTTTTATAACCTGCAAAGCGCGCGAGTAAGCTATAACCTACAACAATAATTAAAGCGTAAATACTAGTGGCCCAAAAAAGTCGTGTTGATTGGGCCGCATTCACTTTTGTTATATCAACAAGCATATGCATACTTGCATTAAAATAACGCAATGGTTTTGTGGCACTTACATAACGTTTTTTATTAATTTTAAAATGTGAAATACCCTGGCTTATATACTGAGATTGTTTGATATATATTGGTTGGTGATCTAAATAAGCACGGCGTAATTTTATTTTTCTTCGCTTTGCTATATCAAACTCATTAAAGCTATTTAAGCGCCATGTTTGCATATCTGATATTGCTATCACATTATCGGGCAGCTCCAAGTAAAAATGACTCCCCTTAGATGTATTTAAAAGCTCTCTATCATTTTCGAATTTGCTTACATTCACTTTTAATACGACAACACCAACAGCTTTATTATTATGATAAACCGCTTGTGAAAAATATATACCTCGCTCTTTTGAACGCATACCCAGCGCAAAATAAGCAACTTTCTCGCCAGCAAACGCTCGTTTAAAATAAGGCCTAAAAGCAAAGTTACTCCCTAAAAATGTGTAATCAGCCTGCCAATTACTACTTGCTGTTACCTCACCTTGAGGGTTAAGAACAAATATATCGGATGCGCCACTTGCTTGCTGTATATCGGCTAAGTAGTTATTTATAGCGTTATAATGAGCGTGGTCCCCGTTTGCAAATTCAATCATTAATTGATTATAAGTTAACAGTTGAGGAATAGCTGAAAAGCGAGCAAGCTCGGTGTCTATATAATCATTTAATAAAGTAACTTGACGCTGTGCTTGAGCAGTTGCTTTTTCTAAATCGTGGGCACGTCCAGCCCAAAATGTAACAACTAAAATTAACACCAATAATAAACAAATTGTTATTATTTTTTTTGAATACGAAAACATGGCTGACCCGTAAAAATAGCCTTAATAATTTAAGGGCGCTAGTGTAACCACTTATATGAGGCAGGGATATAAACTTTTTGTTAACAAATGCATTTTATTAAGCACTTAGCGCTAATTTATACTAAAAAACAAAAAACGCCGTAAACAGTCATGCTTACAGCGTTTATCAAGCTAAAAAATAATAGTTTATTAATTTGTAGCGAGTGCCGGTCTATTCTTAATATATTTGTATAAGCCAATTAATGACGCGGCTATCCAAAATATTTCAATCACAAAACTAGCTAAATTAAAGTTATAACAAAGGCTAATTAACAACAATATTGCCCCTGTTAAGTTCATCATATTATACACTAAGCTGGTTGGGGATGTTTTACCAAGCTGTAGTAAAAAAAATGAGCCAACTACTAAAAAAGTACCTGTCATACCTATGATGTCAAATAAGAGTGCTATCACGCAACGATCCTTTATCCGTTTAAAAAACCCAAAAAACTGGCCCGATCCATGGGGAGGGTATTTTTTCATTCATTGAAACAGCAAAACCGGGCGATTCTATCAATATTGCGCAATCTCACAAGGGCATATGTCCGTATGCTCAACACTTAAGGTGGATGCTTATTTAAAGGTCACTTTTCCGCCAATAATTTTATATGCGGGTGTACCCCGAATAATCGTTTCTCGAGCAAATGGACGGTTACAATTTGGGCAAATACAGGCTTGGGATGTAAAATCTTGACTAATACGCTCTTTAAAACATTTAACCAGTGCGCCTTTGCCCCCTTTGCGATATTTAAATAGCGCAGCTTTACAGGCAGAGCAAAAAATGTCGACCGTTTTAGTCGGTCCTTTTTTATTTGGTTTTGCCATTATGACCTTTCATGAGATGGGTGATTTAAATGTGGGTAGAGTAACAAATATATGTCAATCTCTAAAAAAGAATCGTCCGAGTTGCGATGAAAGAACATTCATATTGAATGGCTTAACAATAAACCCAGATACTTTTGCCTTTATTACTTGTTTAACAGTCTCTGCACTATCTTCACAGGTAACCATAAGCACAGGGATATTGGCTAGTTGTTCGTTTTTTCGAATATTATCGAGCAAGTTTACGCCATTCATTTTTGGCATATGTAAGTCTGTTATAACTAAATCAAAATGCTGCTCATGCAGTAAGGCTAAGGCTTGAAGACCATCTGTTGCCTCTACAACATTACTATACTCGAGTTTTCTTAACATATTAATTAATACGTGGCGCATGAGTGGCATATCGTCAACAACTAGTATTCTCATCAATATGTTTACCATACCATTGTGGCTTATTGGCCCTTGAAGATTAAAATGGTCCTACCAAAAGGCGAGTTAATAGAGGCGCGAGGTTTATAACTTAATAACTAATTAAAAGCCCAATAACAAAAAGTAATCGCCTTTAGGGCACTCCCATAAGGCTTGACCTATTTAGATAAAATAATAGCTATGCTTTGATTAATTAACGTTACTTTAATAATAAACAACTACAAATATAACGCTCAAAAGCTTTTTATGGCCAAAGCCCCAATATTAGTCCCATTAAAGAAAACTGCATTACATAGTAACTGCCATTGATCAAAAACAGTTTTAAGGGTCGTTGTTCAAAGATATAACTTAGCCCTAAAGAGCTACACACCCAAAATAATCCAATAGCAAAACCAGTGCCTAAGCTTTCTCCAATACCGGCTTCTTGTCCTAAAAATAGAGCGAGTACGAGTGAAGCTGTAAATGTTAATAAGAAGCTCCCAGCAAAAATAAGCCTAGGATCTGCTAATTGTAAATCTTGTTCCGTTAACCCACTATTTTCAAGCCATGCATTTTTAAAAAGTATCTTTGAATACCATACTGCACCAAGCATAAAAGATGACAGCGAAGCCACCAAAATAGCAAAGTAATTCACATCCGTAAAATTCATACATAGCCATAAAACTTAACGCTTAAGGTAGTTTGAATGTAGTTAACAATAGCTAATGCAGCAAATTCACAACACAAAATTTATGTTGTTTACTCAAAGAAGTGTATTAATAGGGATTAAAAATCTGCAAACTTTGCGTTAATAGTGGATGCTAAATCCTGTGGCGAAAGCGCAATTTCTAGCCCTCGCTTACCCGCACTAACATAAATTTTGTACATACTTAACGCACTTGAATGTATAAACGTGGTTAAGCGTTTTTTTTGCCCAAGTGGGCTAACGCCCCCTAAAATATAGCCAGTTGTAGCTTGCACCTTGGAAGCCGCTGCCATTGCAACCTTTTTAGTACCACACACCTTTGCAAGTTGCTTTAGTTGCACTTGCTGTGTAACAGGCGTTATGGCCACTATGAGTTGGCTTTCGCTTGTTTCAAGTACTAAGGTTTTAAAAACGTGTGCACTATTAAGGCTTAACTTTTCGACGGCCTCTTGCCCATAGTTACTATTATTAGCATCATGCTCATAACTAAGTACTTCAAATGTAATGCGCTCTTTTTTTAGAAGCTCTATTGCAGGTGTCATTTACTAAACCATTTAGTGTTAAAGAAACAAAATAACATTAATTTTGAGCAAAAAAAACGGCGCTATCAAGCACCGTTTTTTATAATTTTTCAATTACAAATTACTTAGTTAAATCATCAAAAAACTTTTTAACGCCATCAAAAAAGCCTTGCTCTTTAGGACGGTTTTTTGAGCTGTCTTTGCCCATGCTTTCTTCTAATTCTTTAAGCAGTTCACGTTGACGCTCGTTTAAATTAACTGGCGTCTCGATCACAACTTTACAAATTAAATCACCTTGAGCGCCACTGCGCACAGACTTAACACCTTTTCCACGCATACGGAACATTTTACCCGTTTGTGTTTCTGAAGGTATTTTAAGTTTTGCACGGCCATCAAGTGTAGGCACTTCAATTTCGCCACCGAGGCCAGCTGTAGTAAAGCTAATAGGTACTTCGCAGTACAGGTTGTTAGCTTCACGCACAAATATTTTATGTTCACGTACAGATACTTGAACATACAAGTCACCTGCAGGCGCACCATGCATACCCGCTTCGCCTTCGCCACTTAAACGAATACGGTCGCCGGTATCTACGCCAGCTGGAATTTTAACTGAAAGCGTTTTAGTTTTCTCAACTCGCCCTTGACCATGACATTTATTACAAGGGTCTGAAATAATTTGACCTTGGCCCTGACACGTAGGACATGTTTGCTGAACCGCAAAAAAGCCTTGGCGCATTTGAACCTGACCAGCACCATGACATGTAGGACATGTTTTTGGTTTAGAACCTGCTTTTGCACCACTGCCATCACATGGGTCACAACTTACCCATGTAGGCACTTTAATTTCTACTTCTTTACCACGAACAGCCTCTTCAAGGCTTAAATCCATGTTGTAACGTAAGTCAGATCCACGTTGTTGACGAGATTGACGTCGGCCACCGCCGCCACCAAATATATCACCAAACACATCACCAAAAATATCACCAAAATCACCTTGACCACCGCCAAAGCCACCATGACCGCCGCCACCGCCCTGTTCAAAAGCAGCATGGCCGTATTGGTCATACATTTGACGTTTCTGATCGTCAGTTAAAATCTCGTACGCTTCTTTAACCTCTTTAAACTTAGTTTCAAGTTCTTTATCGCCTGCGGTACGATCTGGATGATATTTCATCGCTAAGCGTTTATACGCTTTTTTTATGTCTCGCTCACTCGCATCTTTGCTTACGCCGAGGACTTCGTAATAATCGCGTTTTGACATATCTATCACACTACTCTTTTCTGTTTGCAGCTAGGCTGCTTGATAAACCGATAAATCGTATCGATTTACCATCTAATTTACATGCAAAAGGCGCGTCAAGCTTTAGCCTGCGCGCCTCAATTGTTCATCCTAACTTAAACACTTAACTGAGTCATTGTATTTAAGTTAGCTAGAAGCTCAGCAAACAATTACTTGTCGTCTTTTACTTCTTCGAACTCTGCATCAACTACGTCGTCATCTTGCTTCGTAGATTGTTGCTGTTGCTCGCCAGCGTCTGCACCGCCTTGTTGAGCTTTAGCTTGTGCAATTTCCATAAGCTTTTGAGACTTTTCAGCAAGCGCTTGCGTTTTAGCTTCAATTTCAGCTTTATCATCGCTCTTAATTGCAGCTTCTAGGTCAACAACAGCTGCTTCAATCGCTTCTTTGTCTTCACTTGGAAGTGCATCACCCGCTTCTTCAACTTGCTTACGAGTGCCGTGAACCATTGCATCAGCTTGGTTACGAGCAGCTACTAGCTCTTCAAATTTCTTATCGTCTTCGGCATGCGCTTCTGCATCACGAACCATTTTTTCAACTTCTTCATCGCTTAAGCCTGAAGATGCTTGAATCGTGATTTTTTGCTCTTTACCTGTATCTTTATCTTTAGCAGATACATGTAAGATACCATCGGCATCAACATCGAATGTTACTTCAATTTGTGGAGTACCACGTTGTGCAGGACGAATACCTTCTAGGTTAAATTGACCTAGAGATTTGTTATCGCTTGAACGTTTACGCTCACCTTGTAACACATGAATTGTTACCGCAGACTGGTTATCTTCTGCTGTTGAGAATGTTTGCGATTTCTTAGTAGGAATCGTTGTGTTTTTCTCAATTAGCGCAGTCATTACTGAGCCCATTGTCTCGATACCTAGAGATAATGGAGAAACATCAAGTAATAGTACGTCTTTAACGTCACCCGCTAAAACACCACCTTGAATTGCTGCACCTACTGCCACTGCTTCATCAGGGTTAACGTCTTTACGTGGCTCTTTACCGAAGAACTCAGATACTGTTTTTTGTACTAGTGGCATACGTGTTTGACCACCCACTAGAATGATATCGTTGATATCGTTTACTGATAAATCAGCATCAGCTAGTGCACGTTTAAGCGGCTCAATTGACTTAAGAACTAAGTCTTCTACAAGTGACTCTAGCTTAGCACGTGTCAATTTCACGTTCATGTGCTTAGGACCAGTTGCATCAGCAGTTACGTACGGAAGGTTAACTTCTGTAGATTGTGCAGATGAAAGTTCAATTTTTGCTTTTTCAGCAGCTTCTTTAACACGTTGCATTGCAAGTGGATCAGTTTTTAAATCTAAACCTTGATCTTTCTTGAATTCAGCTACTAAGTAGTTGATTACACGGTTATCAAAATCTTCACCACCTAAGTGAGTGTCGCCGTTTGTAGCAAGTACTTCAAATGTGTGCTCGCCTTCAACTTCATCAATTTCAATGATTGATAAATCGAAAGTACCGCCACCTAAGTCGTATACTGCAACAATGTTCTCGCCTTTGTTTTTGTCCATGCCGTAAGCAAGGGCAGCAGCAGTTGGCTCATTGATGATACGTTTAACTTCAAGGCCCGCAATACGACCAGCATCTTTAGTTGCTTGACGTTGTGAATCGTTAAAGTATGCAGGTACTGTGATTACCGCTTCAGTAACTTCTTCACCTAAGAAGTCTTCTGCAGTTTTTTTCATTTTTTTCAGTACTTCAGCAGAAATTTGTGGTGCAGCGCGTTTTTCGCCGCCCGCTTCTACCCATGCATCGCCGTTGTCAGCTTTAAGGATTTTAAAAGGCATGATGCCGATATCGCGCTGAACTTCCTCGTCTTCAAAACGACGACCAATTAAGCGTTTAATTGCAAACAGTGTATTTGTTGGGTTAGTAACCGCTTGACGTTTAGCAGGTTGACCTACTAAAGTTTCACCGTCTTGCGTGTAAGCAATAATAGACGGGGTTGTGCGATCGCCTTCCGCATTTTCAATTACGCGTGCTTTGTCACCATCAAGTACTGCAACACAAGAGTTTGTAGTACCTAAATCGATTCCAATAATTTTACCCATGAAATTTCTCCAACTTCTATATTCATTAATACGTTCGATGACATAGTAAATAGGGATGCGCCAAACTTAATTCAACTGTAAAAATGAAAATAATTTCATTTTTTATGATTTATTTAACAAATAACCCTATTTTTTATAAGGAATGGTGATTTTTGCGCCGCTGATGGTGGTTTTAAATACTGGTCTGACAAGTTCAGGTGTGTTATAAATTTATTAAATTGCACTATTTAAGGACTTCTTCATGCATTTTGAGCAATTACTTAGCCAAGCAACACACCTTGGTAAATCACAATCCGATAAAAATCACCAAACAATGCTGTTTCCTGCAAATTGGTGCCAAGGTCGTACGGCTTTTGGTGGACTTTCTGCAGCGCTGTTGTATCAAGCTATTAGAGGACAAGTAAATGAAGAGCGCCGTTTACTTTCATTAAGCACTAATTTTGTTGGCCCATTACTAGCCGATGCCCCTTTTTCCTTATCGGTTGAAATACTCCGAGAAGGTAAAAGCAGCACGCAAGTACTCGCAAAAGCTATTCAAAACGAACAAGTGTGTGTAGTAGTACAAGCATGTTTTGCAAAAAACAGAGAATCGGGGGTTAATGTACCTGTATCAAAGTCTTTAAGTTTAAAGCCTGTGGATGAGCGTCATACACTACCTTTTATAAAAGGTCAGATGCCTGAGTTTTTTCAACATGTTGATTTATGCCCGCAACAAGGTGGTATGCCTTTTAGTAGTTCACACACATCGCATTTAGGTGGTTGGATGCGCTTTAAAAAAACGCCAGAACACATAACAGAAGCGCACGTAATTGCCCTTACAGATGCATGGCCACCCACATTATTACAAATGTTTAAACAACCCGCACCAGCAAGCAGTATGTCGTGGTATTTAGAATTTGTTCAATCACCGAATTTAGAACCTGGTGAATGGCTGGGTTTTGAGGCTATTACTCATCACTCAAAAGGTGGTTACGGATTAGAAGATGGCTGTATTTGGTCGCAATCAGGAGAGTTAATAGCCCTTACACGCCAAACAGTTGCTTTATTTGATTAAAAGCAGGCCAAACACGTTTTGCTGTTTGGCCATTAGCAAGCTTATTAATAGAACGCGTTGTATTAATGTATTAAATATAGCAAAATTGAAGAAATGTTTTTTTAGCTTGGTATTAAATTGCAAACTGTATGCCCCTGTTGCGACCTAATCATCGATATACCTCGCATAGTCGCAAAACAAATGGCTATTTGCCCTCATTGCCAACATAAACTTTGCGAAGCTGACGTTAATCACGACAATCGTATCGTTGCACTGAGCTTTAGCGCTTTGCTAATGCTGCTTAGCAGCATGTTTTATCCTTTTATTTCATTTAGCAGTAGCGGCATTACCCAAACGATCACTCTGCCCGACGCTGCACGCATCTTATTTAATTACGACAGTGAGCTGCTGGGCTTATTTATTGATTTGAGCATTATTGCACTACCAATGAGTTTACTTGTTGTCTTGATCCCTCTGCATTTAGGCGTTTTAAAAGCGCTCCCTGAAGGCATTGCTAGGCGGTTACTAAAAGTGACCCTCTCACTTGAGCCTTGGATTATGAGTGAAATATTTTTAATTGGCGTACTAGTCAGTATGGTTAAAATTATGTCGCTGGCAGATATTAGTTTTGGAACAAGCTTTTGGGCATATGTAGGGTTTGTAATTTTATATATTGCAGCGCTCGCTCATTTAAATAGGCCCAGACTTTGGGCTCAAATAAAACCGGCGAAAGAACTCAAAGGCGCTGAGCATGCTAAACGTGCAATAGACGAAAATATAAAGGCATGTCATGTATGCCATCAACTATGTACTGGCGATGTATGCCAGCGCTGCCATACAAAAACACATGTAAGAAATCCCAATAGTGTACAAAAAGCCACGGCTTGGCTAATAACATCAGTAGTTTGTTATATTCCAGCCAACGTATTACCTATTATGCATACTACCAGCCTGGGTGATGAATCACCTTCAACCTTAATTGGTGGTGTTATTACGCTTTGGGGCAGTGGTTCATACCCTATTGCTGCTATTATCTTTTTAGCCAGTGTAGTTGTCCCACTTGCAAAAGCATTTGTGCTTAGCTTTTTATGCTTTATGGTTGCAAGGCCCGCAAATTGCCATACAAAACGCTATACGAAAATTTACCAACTAACTGAATTTATTGGTAAATGGTCAATGATAGATGTATTTGTTGTTGCTATACTGGTTGCATTAGTGCAATTAGGTAACTTAATGTCGGTCACTCCTGGGCTTGGCATCGTATTTTTTACCGTTATGGTAATATGCCAAATGATGGCAGCTCACGCATTTGATCCTCGTTTATTGTGGGATTCACCTAAAAATAAAACTTCAGAGAAAAAAGTATGACAGAGACGGCAAACGTTACAAAAGAACCGAAGATTTCCGCCATCTGGATTATTCCGGTTATTGCGCTGCTTGTTGGTATGTGGATGCTTTATCAATATCAGGCAAATAAAGGCTCTACTATTTATATAAAGATGCCTCAAGCAGAAGGTATTATTGCAGGTAAAACTGAAATAAAAGTACGCAGTGTAAAAATAGGTCAAATAGATCACATTCGACTTTCGGATACACAAGACAGCGTTATTGCCCGCGCCCAAATAGATAAAAACTACGATTCATTACTCACTGAAGATGCCAAAATATGGGTAGTAAAACCCCGCATTGATGAAACAGGAATAAGCGGTATGAGTACACTACTCTCGGGTGTGTATTTAGAGTTTTCGCCTGGTGAAAGTGAAGAATTAAAGGAACGATTTGAACTGCAAGACGAACCCGCTTTAATTGGTAAAGATGTTAAAGGTGGGCGGTTTAAGTTAATGAGTTACAACGCTGAAGTACTTGAAGTAGGCACTGGTATATTTTTCAAAAATTATAAAATAGGACAAGTAGAAACCGCCACATTTGACTGGAAAAACCAAGCAATGAAATACGGTATTTTTATTAAAGAACCCTACCAAAACTTAATAACTATGAACTCTATTTTTTGGGTTAACGCCGGCATAGAAATCGATCTTTCTGCTGATGGTATTAACATAAACACAGGCTCATTAAGTAAGTTATTAAAAGGGGGGATCTCTGTCGGTTTGCCTGAGCAACAAACCCCAGGTGAAATAGCCCAAGATGGGCATAGCTATTCACTTAGCCAAAGTTATAAAGAGGCGCTTGAAGAACGCTTTTACGATTTTGACTACTACATTATTGATTTTGAACAATCAATTCGAGGCCTTCGAACAGGTGCACCTGTAGAGTACAGAGGGACACGCATTGGTACCGTAGTCGAAGCACCTGCAAATGTAATAGTAAATGGTAAGCCTGCTCATTTTAAAAACCACAACACAGCTGTTCCAGTACTTATTAAAATTGAATACGGTCGTTTATATTACGATAGCGCTGCAGCTAAAGAGTTTTGGCAAAGCAGCCTAAGCGGATGGATAGAAAGTGGTATGCGTGCCTCTTTAAAACCAGGTAATTTATTGACCGGTGCTGTGTATGTTGATTTTGATATTTACCCCGATGCACCTAAAGCTAACCTAGATAAGCTTGCACAATATGATGTATTTCCGAGTATATCTAGCGGTATTACTGTACTTGCAGACCAAGTGTCTGATGTATTGAATAAGGTAAATAGCTTAAAAATTGAAGATAGCTTAGCGCAAATGCAAGCAACATTTAGTGACTACCAATCGCTTGCCAATGAAATGCGCGAACTGTTGAGCCAAAAAGACACACAAAACTTACCAGGCGATTTTAACCGTAACTTTGAAAAAATGACAAAGAGCATGGAGCAGTTTGAAGTGACCATGCGTCAATTTGATAAAACGATGGCCAGTTACCAAGCAGGCTCAGAACTTCATCATCAAATTCAACAAACACTCAAAGAGTTTAAACGTTTAAGTGAAGGTCTGCAGCCACTCACCCGTGGTTTAAACGAGCAACCTAACATGCTTATTTTTGACAAGTCGCTACCCGCTGATCCAAAACCAAGGAAGCAACAATGAAATCTATACTTTTAACTGCTAGTTTTTTATTACTCTTGGCCGGGTGTAGCGCATCAATACAAACTGCAACGCAGTACTATCAATTTGAACAGCCTATTGGCGCATCATCTCGAAATGTAGCGTCTACTGATGCACAGCTTAGAGTGCAAACCGTTGTACTTAGAGGTGCGCTCAACAATTTGGGTATTGCGATGAAAATTGACAGTAACCAAATTCATGCTGCTAATTACAACTTATGGGGTGAATCTCCAGACTCTATGCTAACGGCAAGCGCACAACAAACCTTGTTTAATGCCATGCCAAATTGGATGGTAATAAAAGGGTTGCCCGTAATTACTGAACTTGATCAGCAAACATTTTATGAACTTGAATACGAAGTTCATCATTTTAATGGTGATTTAGAGGGCAATGCGGATATCTCGGGCCTGTGGCGCTTATATTACACTCACCCTGAAACCGGACGACGTTTAATTAGTATTCATAACTTTTCAAATGTAGTTCCTTTAGAAGATGACGGTTATGATGGCCTTGTATCGACACTTGAAAGAATATGGCAAGAGATAAATTCAAACGTCGCAATTAAAATAGAACAATCGCGACTTTAATCCCCCCCTCTACTTATGTGTTTTATCAGGTACGAAATTTATTTCTGGCCTGATAAAACATAGCCTCAACAAACCTACTAACTTTTTGCATAAGCCATATTAAAACACTAAACGTTGATTCTTGTTACAATTTCGTTAAATTTATAATGACAAAACTGTACCTATTTTATATTATCTCCACTTACAACCAAAATAAGCATTAAGAATGTATAACCTCACTAATTAAAATACTAAATCATTAGAAATAATTTCCTAAACAATCACTAATTGTTCAAAAACAAAGTGTCTTGCTTTAAATAGAAAGTGATATATCCGCAACGATATGTCGGTAAATATTTAAGTAACCCACATACGTCTTTTTCAATTTGATGGATTTTATCTTTTATATAGTTTTAATTAGTGATAGTTATTAGGAAATAATAGATGAAGAAACGTATATTACTCACAGGGCTAACGTTATCCCTGCTGTCAACCACAATGCACGCTAATGCTGCAGTCGGACCCATTATTTGGGAAGAAAATTTTAACACATTAAATGATCAAACATGGACAGTAGATACTGGCGATGGGTGTGACCAAGGGTTATGCGGTTGGGGGAATCAAGAGCTCCAATGGTATGCGAATGAAAATGCATACATAGATGATATTCCAAATGAAATTGGCAATAGAGCACTTGTTTTAGAGGCTAAAGACGAGACAAGCAACGGGTATGCTTTTACCTCTGGCAAAGTGCAAACAAAAAATAAAATAGCTGTTAAATATGGCATGATAGAAGTACGTATGATGGTACCCGATGTGGGTGTCGGATTATGGCCTGCAGCGTGGTTACTTGGTACTACAAATCAATCTTGGCCTGCTAAAGGCGAAATTGACATGATGGAAATGGGCCACAAAGAACAAGCTCGTGCTGATGCAGGCTTCCCTGGAGCCGATATCAATCATTATGTTGGATCTAACTTAATATTTTACACTGAAGATGCATGTAGCGACGGAAACCCAACATGTGCCGCAAGTATCGCGTGGCAAAACGATAATGCTCACGTATCAAATACGCCATTAACAAACCGCTTTGTAACATACCGAACCTATTGGACTGATTCACACATTCGTTTCACTGTTGAAGACGAAGGTGTTGAAATTGACTTATTTGATACGCCTTTTACTATCACAGAGGAATCAAGCGAATTCCAAGCTCCGTTTTACTTACTACTAAATTTAGCTGTTGGCGGCAACTTCACTGATGCAATTACGAACAGCCAAGTTTCAGCCGTAAAACCGGCTAAAATGTATGTAGATTACGTACGAGTATATGAATTAGATGGCCAAGGTGAGGTTTTTATTGGTGACCAAACAGTGCCTGAAAATGGCAGCTTAGGCATATATACAGACACAACAGCCACTAACAACCAGCTTGAAATAGGGACAAGTGCTGATATTTTTATCTGGAATACACAATCGATCAGCGAAGGCAATGAACTACCATTTGAAGGCAGTAATGTTATTTCGTGGGATTACACGTCTAAAAATGAATGGTTTGGTGCAGGTATTCAAGCTCGCGAAATTAGAGACCTAAGCAATTTTTCAGAAGATGGTGTATTAAGTTTTAAAATTAAAATACCAGCAGACGTGTCGTTTAAAATAGGCATTGAAGATACATATACGAACATAAATTGGATTGAATTTCCAGCTGATGAAGAATATTACGGATTAGTTCGTGATGGTCAATGGTCTACTGTAACTATTCCTGTTAACGAGTTACGTGGTGAATTAATAGCACTGCAATCATTAAAGGGCCTTTTTTATATCGCAAGCCTTGATAATGATTTACCAACAGCCCCATTTGAAATGGCAATTGACGACATTGTATGGTTAGGTGGCGCAACCACCTCAACGCCAGATGATACAGATAACGACGGTGTATTAGATATTGATGATATCTGTCCAGATACTCAAGTTGGCAACAGTGTTGATAATAACGGCTGCCAAATACTAACTGCACAGAGTGTGCGCATAGAAGCTGAGGATTACACTAGCTACTATGATAAAACACCGATAAATATTGGTGGCGAATACCGTAATGATGCCGTTGATGTTCAAAAAACAACAGATCAAGGCGGCGGTTACAATGTTGGCTGGATTGAGCCTGGTGAATCTCTGAGTTACACATTAGATTTAGGTGCAGGTACATACAACATTAGCGCACGAATTGCCTCTGCAGTAACGGGTAGTTTTACGTTATCTATTGATGATGAAGTGATTACAAACAATACGGCTGCGACAGAAGGTTGGCATGAATATGAAACATTGCTTTTAAGCACAGTAGAACTAGAAGCATCGCAACATACATTAACTATTACTGCTCAAAGCGGAAGTTTTAATTTTAATTGGCTAGAGTTGACACTTATAGAACCAGAAGTAATTAATACGGTTATTGATAGTGATAATGATGGAGTACTTGATGCTCAAGATCAATGCACTAATACCCTACCAGAGACGGTTGTCGATGAAGCTGGTTGCAAAATTACACAAACTAATACTTTAGATATTGAAATCACTTCACAAAGTTCACTAGATTTTGTTGTTAATTTACCTGATTGGGCTGATGTACATTATATTGTTAATGAAGGTACGCAGCGTAATTTCAGAATGACTAACAACGGAGACAACAATACAAAAACCCTTACAGGACTGAGTGATGGCGATCAAATCGTTTACTCTTTCACCTATTTAGACAGTGATAACAGAGTAAAAACGTCACCTTGGTTTAACCTAGTTTTTAGCAGCACAGTGTTCGACAATAGCGATAATAGCGATAATAGCGATACTGGCGATAATAGCGATAATGGCGATAATGGCGATAATGGCGATAATGGCGATAATGGCGACAATAACAATGCTGACAACCCATCTGATATTGATTTAACAAGTATTGTTCCTTTATTTGACGCCAATACACAACTTGAGCAAGCCATCACATTTGACAGAGGTGACGCATTAGTTACTCGCTTCGCTGATCGCGGTCGTGACCGTCATGCAAAAGAAGATCAATTTCAAGCCTATGATCATTACCTATCTCACTATTGGATACACCGTACGGCACAGTTTGAGTTTGTTGACTATGTCGCTAAAGGCGGAACAACGTTAGAAATAACATTTATAACCGAATGGAAATTAGGTCCAAAAGAACTTAGAGCTTGGTATCGTGGTTTAAACACAGTTGCTGAGTATCATGGTAATTTAGGTGGTAACGTTGTTGAGCTAGACAATGGTAGCTACGATAATAACTTTAACAAAATTAGTGACGATGGCGACCAATATCGCTATCAGTTAGTGATTGATCGATACCGCCCTTTAAATTGGTCAGCATCTGATAATATTCCTTTAGCCGTAGGCCAACGTATGGAATTTGAAGTAAGCCAATTTTTAGACGATGTGCCTGAAGGGCGTGAAAACTATTACGGTACAACTTACCTATATATTGTAGGTGAAGGCCTGGTGCCATGGAAAACAGTCGGTGACTTTGAAGATAAAGAATCCGAACGTGAAGATTCTTACCCAATAGCAGAAAATGGTCGTCTTGGTGGCGGCACTACTTTACCTTACAATTACACTGCAGAGTCTGATAACCACTTCATGCAGATGGCGACTAATTTGTCTAATATCAATGGGCAAACATTTGTAAAAGGGCGTCGTGTCCATCATACGAACTTTAACACTGGTGGACATGATGAAAGTGTTGAAAATGGTATATTTTCAGAACTTGTTGGTAAAGCAGGCCCTAACTATGTCAACGCAACTTGCGCAGGCTGCCATGAAAGAAACGGACGCGCATCTGTAGCAGATGTTGGTTTGCCACTTGATAAATGGGTCTTTGCGATTGCAGATGAAAATGGGAACCCAGACCCGCTACGCGGCTACATCCTACAACCAAATAATATAGGTATTAATACAGATTTAGGTGAAGGCACAGTAAAAATTGCCTCATGGACTGAAAATAACGGATTACGTTCACCAAACTATGAGTTTTCAAAAGGTCGCCCAGCCCGTTTTTCTGCTCGCTTAGCACCACAACTCGTTGGTCTTGGCTTACTAGAAGCAATAAGTGAGGAGACAATATTAGAACGTGAAGATGAAGCAGACCTCAATGGAGATGGCATTTCTGGTAAAGCACGTTTATCTACTGACCCTATTACCGGCGAAACTCGCCTAGGACGATTTGGTTATAAAGGTAATGCAACAAGTATTATGCATCAAGTTGCTGGCGCATTAAATACAGATATGGGTGTAATGACATCAGTAATACCAACACCAGATTGTGGACCGCAACAAACCACATGCGGTAATAATACTGGCTCAGAACTGTCTGATGAACACCTAAATGATTTAGTTAAATATGTTTCTTTACTAGGTGTTCGTGCACAGCGCGACCTTGACGATCCAGACGTAATTTTAGGTGAAACAGTCTTCAACGAAACGGGTTGTGAGAGCTGTCATAGAAGCACAATGAAAACTAGCGAGTTTGCTGTGCACGCAGAGCTTCGAAACCAAACTGTTCGTCCATTCACTGACTTATTGCTTCATGATATGGGGGAAGGCCTTGCTGACAACTTAGGTGGCGGAAATGCAACTGGAGCAGAATGGCGCACAGCGCCGCTTTGGGGCCTTGGTTTATCAGCATGTGTCACGGGTGGAGTAACTAATCCAACAGGTTACCAAGGAGATGATGTGTGTGCACCTGATGCAAACTATCTTCATGATGGCCGCGCACGTACTATTAATGAAGCAATCATGTGGCATAGTGGGGAAGCAGAGCAATCTCGTATTGCCTATGAATCTCTTAGCAACACAGAGCGTTCAGCCCTACTAACATTTTTAAATTCTTTATAGACCATAATAAGTGCAATATTCACATTAGTGTAAATGACTAATGTGAATATTTTACGATTTAACTAGCTGCTATAACAAACAACTACGTGTAATAATTTTTACTACACAAAATCCCACACTACCCTATTGCACCATGCTTTTATACAGTTGGACTTCCCATAGCTTGCTAAACACAGTGAGGTACATTGTAAATTACAATAAGAGGTGTTTTATGAGCAAAGTCACACTGTACTAGCTTAGTTAATTTGGGTAAAAATAACGAAGTCAAAACGCGACACCTACTCCTCGGTAATCAAATTAGAAACTACTCACATTGTAGTCATCCAAGGTTACACATAAAAAAGATCCTGCCAAGGCGGTGGTAGTCAATAAAACAACAGTAAATAAATAAGTTATTCAATTAAAATAAGAACTAAATGGCCAGACAACCACAACGTCGCCAATATCGCCAATATCGCCAATATCGCCAATATCGCCTGAACAGTTTAAAATTCATGTACTTAAAAAACAATCCAACGCATTGAATTAAAGAAGGTATATTAAAAAGGCTACCACCCTTTTAATGTCCGATCCCCTTAACAATTCTTGATAATTGAGAAGTTTGGAAGCCCAGTTAAACCAATGAGAGCATTACCCAATTAGCATGTCGTGCAGTGTATTCAATGTGCATCGCAGCTGCTATAGATATTAAAAACTGTCTAGTGAAAGCTGGGAAGTCCAATCACCGGGACCAATTGAAGTTAGAAGCTATAAAACGAAGCTGGTAAAAGGTTGGATATGATAACTTTAAAGATGATACATACAATGTAAGCGAGTATATCAACGACTATTGCAACAACCCTAAATCACACCATTATAATGCTGGTTTATAACCAAATGAATCTGAGGTTAGATACAAAGACTGTGGCTAAAATTAGTTGACTGGACTTCTAATAGTTTATAAAACATAAGTAATATTAAAAATAAAAAACCCGTATAGCAAGCGCTATACGGGTTTAAATATGTTATTCGCAAAGGCTATTTTGTTTTACGAACATATGTTACGTCTGTCATTGTAATTTTAGACGTTGTAATACCAATTTTCTCAAAACACTTCTTGAAGCTAGAAGAATCACCATGTTCACCACAGTTATCATTACCTTCAGGGTATTGTGATTGTAAGTAGTTACCAAATTTAAAGTATGACTCTGAATCATCTTCAACTTCAGTTTCTAAGTCCTTACCGAAAGCAGATACTTTAACTACACCGTAATCATTTAACACGTGAAAAGTAAATGAATCGCCGGTCTTAATAGTACCTAGGGCTTTTTTCTCTTCTTTACCGCTCTTGTTAAGAATACGAACGTACACATCAAAAATACCATTTGCAGCTTTACTATCATAGAAACCTGATTCATCAGTATCAGACACATAAAGTTTCATGATTGTACCAGTATCACCTGCGTGATGCTGTGCAACGATAGTTTTACCGCCAGTTGAAAGATCAACTTTGATCGTTGCTTGGAACTCTTCGTACGTATCAGTCATCGCGATACGTTTACTTTCTTTAATTTTGTACTCATGACGCCAGCCGTTACCGTTAGGCGTAGTCACTTGTTCTTCAAGTGCAAGGAACACTAAAGTAGATTCGTTAATTCTTGGATCACTACCTTCCAGTTCAAAAATTGAACCATTGGTGATATTTTCAGGAATCTTCAAGTCTGGAATTGATTCACCTGGATCAGTTGGGTCTGTAGGCTCTGTCGGTTCCGTAGGGTCAGTTGGCACTTCAATTGGACTATCCACTAACTCACCACAACCGTAAAGCTGTGCTTCTAGTAAGCTGTTCCATTCATAATCTTCAGAAGAGCTATTACCTTGGCCAATTACTCGGATAAAACGCGCATACACATCGCCTAAATTATTCGCATTTAGATCCTCGTCACCTTGTGATTCTGCTCCCGTAAGAATTGAATCCCAGTTAACACCATCTAATGACGCAGCAATATCAAAATAAGCAGTACGCTTATCTGCTGAATACCAAGCTGTTTGAATTGAATCAACAGTTGTCTCGCCACCTAAGTCTAACTGTAGCCATTTGCCATCACCTTTAGAAGACCAACGAGAAGCATCTTTCAAAGAACCGTCTACCGCAAGGCTTGGTCCGTAATTGCCGCTTGATGAACCATCATCACTCGCTGAAGCGCTTAAGCGAGTAATTGGACACGAAGCAGGTGGTTCTGTCGGTTCAGTTGGTTCAGTTGGTTCAGTTGGTTCAGTTGGTTCAGTCGGAGTTTCTATTGGGCTTTCTTTAAGTTCACCACAACCATACACTTCTACATCTAGTAAACTATTCCACTCAGAATCTTCAGATGAGCTGTTTCCGTAACCAACAATACGGATGAAACGTGCATAAACATCGCCTAAATCATCTTTATTAAGCGAGTCATCACCTTGAGATTCAGCATCTGTAACTACAGGAACCCAGTTTTCACCGTCTAGTGATGTTTCAATATCAAAGTAAGCAGTACGCTTATCGCCTGATAACCATGCTGTTTTTATACTATCAATCGTCGTTTCACCGCCAAGGTCAAATTGGATCCATTTTCCGTCACCTTTAGAAGACCAACGAGATGAATTAGTTAAGAATCCATCGATCGCTTTTTCTGGTGAGTAGTTGTTGTTATACGAACCATCATCGCTAGCTTCGATAACTTCTAACTTAGTCACGCCACACTGTTCTGGTACAGGAGTCGGTTCTGTTGGCTCTGTTGGATCTGTTGGGTCTGTTGGTATAGAGTCCGCTCTAACTAATTGTATATCATCAAAATAGCCATGCTGGAATTCGTCATTAAATTTAGTGTAAACCTGAATTCTTGAGCGAGATTTAGAATTAAACGGAACAACAGCTTTACTCCATTTGCTCACATCAAACACTACTTTTTTTACTACATCATAGCCATTATTAACACCAAACTTACCTGAACCATTTACATAGCCGGTAAGGATGTAATCTGTATTTTTTTCAACGTCAACCCACTGGTGTACACGCGCTGGTGAACCCATTAGTTGTAGAGATTGCGTACCAGATTTACTTATAATTGATGCACGAGCGTCATCAATTATCGTCCAATAAGTTAGGCCACTTTCAAAGCCTGGGTTTTTAATTACTACTGCATCTGCGTAAACCGAACCTGTTAACATTATCGCAGCAAGCGGTAACATTTTGAATTTTCCAAACATTATCATTTCTCATTAATTTATTTAAAATAGTTACTATCAATTAAAAACCAATACTTTAAGCCTAACAAAAGCAAAAAATATGGGTGCATAGGTTGACAGGGACGAGAATTTACCCTCTCGAGGTACGAAATGCAAGCGATAATTTTAATTTAAAAAACTAAACAATGAGCCCCCGCATGTTAACACTTGTTAATTTATTAATTAAGAAAAAAACTACTTTCTTTATAAAAGCCAGTATTTACTGGTTGCGCAGAGGGTAAAACATTCTAAAAAAGGGAAAGAAAAGATAGCATAATTAGTTATCATTTATATTTATAAAAAATATGCAATAAACATTTTAATTTATAACTTTTGCTATTTTTCTGCTGTCAATCTTTCATCTTCTATTTTTAGCAACAATAAATATTAACTTTTTACATAACTAAAATTGCTATTTTTAGCTAACAGAAGAAGATTTAATTAAACATTAGAATTTGTGAAAGGGAGTCGCAGATAAAGCTAGTGTTTCTACTAGCCTTATCTGATTTTGAGGTGGCCGATTATTTTTGAAGCTTGATGCCTTTGTAGTAAGTATCGAATGTTGTAATTTTGGATTGATTAGGTAAATCTGCAAACTCACTTTCAATAAACTTAGTACCACGCAGCTGCACATTTAAACGCGCTGCTTGTGGGTTTAACATAGTTTGCTTGTAGTACTGTCTTATATCTGCAAGGGTTACTTTTTCTACTTCATCAATCAGTTTTTGCTTTGAATTAAATTTAAAGTTTTCGCGGTACCAGTCATTAATAAGCGGGCTCATTTCGTCGCTTAAATTTTTAGGCAGCTCTTTAAGTGACACTAATGTGGCCTTTTTAAGCTGCTCAAAAGTGTCATTACTCATATTATCAAGCTCTACCGCATACTCTTTTTTAAATTGATCAAAGCGTGCTTGTATCTCTTTAGGGCCTTTAACCGGTGTCTGAATAAACAAACCAATAGCTGAGTATTCTTCTATTGGGCGAGCCAATGCACCTACTGCGTAGGCTAGCTGCTCTTCGGTACGCATTTTATCAAACGCAACGGTTCTAAAATGACCTTGTAATACGGCAGCTTGTGCCTTTTGCTTGTAACCTGCAACTGGGTGTACAGTCATATCAACAACAGCTACATCTGCCACATCAATGTCTTTTTGCAGTACCAACGTTTCACCAGGTTGAGGCAACCATGCCTTGCTGCGGGCAAATTCGCTGTGCGTGTGATTACTTGCAAGTGTCGCGCTTAATTCGCCAGCTATTGCGTCAATATCTTGTTGGTTATAATTACCATAACTAAATACACGTAAATCGTTTTTAGCAAACGTTGCTGTTTTTAATTGGTTTAAATCAGCCACAGATAAAGAATCAGCTGCTTTTATAAGTGCATCAGTATCAAAGCTACCTGTGCGAACGAGTTTTGAATATTCACCAAAGGCTTGTGCATAAGGGAACTGCTTTTGCTGGTTTAATAAATCACGTTTATAACGATCAATTGCTTGATTAAATGCTTGTGCAGTAACATCCGCTTTCAAACCATTAAGCGCTTGTTTAAGTAGTACATCTTGTTTATCGGTAAAGCCGCTCATTGATAATACAAGGCCATTACTTGGCGCAAGACTCACACTCATACCCGCTATTGCAGCCTCTGTGCTTAGCTGGCTTTGTTGAATATTATATAAATCAGCCCATACCGAATAAAGCACCTCGGCATTAATATCGTTTAAACCAGGTTGCGTGTTTATATATACCTCAACAAGTCCTTTAGGTTGCTCTGCAAACTTTTGACTTGCTTGGCGCCATACCTTTACACCGTTTTTATCATAGGCTAGTACTGGGTGTTTTTGCTCTTTAAACGCTTTAGTTTTAATTGCAAAGCTCTCCGGCAGTAAGTTATTTACACTTGGAAGCGCTAATTTAAATTCACTTGGTTTTTTCCAGCTGGCAATTTCATCATCGCTGATATCGTCTATGCGATACTTACCATCATAAAAATGCAGTTGTGAATCCGTTTCCTCTTGTTTAGAGATGTACCAAACACGTAGCGTTTTAGCGTTTAGTTGGTCAAGTACGTTATTGACTGCATCAGCATCAAATTTTGCATAATAGTAAGGGGCATTAATCGCATGATTAAGCGGATAAACCTGCATGCTACCGGTAAGCGAGCTTACATAGTTAAACTCATCGCCTTTTTCTAAAAATTTAAACTGGTTGCTAAGCGATGTTTTAATTTCATTAAAGTACTTACTATCTACACCCTCTTTTTTAATTAAATCGATGTATTGCATAATCGTCGCAACGATTGTTTCGCGATTTTTCATACCCTCATCGGTCAATTCAATATTTACATTAAGTGTGCCGTAATTACCGTATTGAGTTGGTGATGGTGATGCTGATAACTGCGATACCCACCCTTTATCACGTAAAATTTGCGCTGGGCTGCCCGGCATTTCGTTACTTAATAAATAGGCAACAAAACGATTTGGCTTAACGGCAAATTCATTAGCGTTATTGGCAATCGTGAAATCTAACTGCAGCTGTTTTACATCTTCATTCGGAGAGTAAAATACACGTTTACCGCCCGCTTTATCAAAATCTACTTTTGCGGTTACAGCAGGCTTTTCTATGTGCTTATTTTGTATATCAGCAAAATATTTTTGCGCTTTTTGCTCCATCTCAGCAATTGGCAAGTTAGAAATAAGTGCAACTTTCATAATATTTGAAGAATAATATTTATTATAAAAATCGACGGTTTCCTTATGCAATGAGCTATCTTCTTTATCGCCTAGCGTTTCAAGGTTACCGATTAAAAAACGGTTAGCGGGATGATCGCCCATCATTTTACGCGCAAGTTTAAACTGACCAAAAAAGTCCATTTCTCTGCGCATCGACCACTCTGCATTTACTGCATTTTTTTCTTTTTCTGCGTACTCAGGGTATAGTTTTGGTGCTTTAAAAAAATCAGCAAAACGATCTAGGCCTTCATCAAAGGCATCGTTATTAATCTTAAACATGTAGTTGGTAATATCGAGCCAAGTGTAGGCGTTATTAACTCCACCATTTTTGGTCATGAAATCAGAATACCCTTTTGTGTCTGGGTAACGCTCAGTGCCTAAAAACAACATATGCTCTAAATAATGCGCCATACCTTGTTGTGATATAGGATCATGTAGCAAACCAACGCCAACACTTAATGAAGCCGCTGATTTTTCGGCGCTCGGATCTGAAACCAAAATAACTTCTATTTCGTTTGCTAGTTTTAACGTTTTATATTCTCGGTTATCATTTGGGCTAACAACTAATGAATCAGCTAATAAACTCGCTTTAGGAGGCGTTGAAACCGACGAAGTATTTGAACAACCACTTAATACAGCAAGTGCTATGGCGCTAAAGCCAATAATTTTTTTCATTTTATTTTTCCAATAAAGTATTGCGCTAGGTATGCGCTCAAACATCGTAATAGTCCTAAATTAACATTAACAATTAAGGCTTTGCCACAATTTAACGCTAAAATATGTAACACATTGTGAAAAAGCACTTCATACTTAAGGTTTATAAAACAATAACAAAGGTACATTATGGAAAGAATTATTATCTTAGCTATGTTCGCTCAAGTAACATTGTCGTTAGTTGTGATGATTGTTATGGGGAAAAGGCGTATTACAGCGGCTAAAAATAAGCAGCTAAATTTAACTGATTTTAAAACAATGCAATTAGATAAAGCCGGCGACACGGTGCGCGTAGCGGATAGAAATTTTTCTAACCAATTTGAAATTCCTGTATTATTTTATGCCGGATGCTTACTGGCTTTACAGCTAAATAGTGCTAGTTATTTAGTGGCCGCTTTAGCCTGCTTATTTGTAGTATCTCGCATTGTGCATACTATAATTCACTTAGGAAGCAATAACGTAAGGGCTCGCTTTAACGTCTTTTTATTCGGTTGCGGCTGTGTATTTATAATTTGGCTTACCATGATTTGGCGAATCATGGCTTTTTAGGTCAATTAAACAAATCACGCTCTAAATTTTAAACCTCTTAATTAGAGCATCGGTTAAATATTATCAGCGGTATAAAGTTATGCTGCTGATAATAAATAATTTTACGCTACTATTTAAATCGCTTCAAACGTGTAAACGCTAATAAAACCCCACCTAATAACCATGCCAATGAACCGCCTGAGCTGCTATCTGAGTCGGTAGATGTATCGCCACTATCAATTGATGTGTTTGTTGTAACGGTTAAACCCGCTGCAGAATTAGGATCGTCATCCATTACAACTACGCTGTGAATAGTCACTAAATTTGCACCGCTAATGCTTACATCACTGCTTGAGCATTGTTGCTCAGTAATACCTACTAACGGTATTTCACCGCAATGAACGAGCGCTGCAATTTTATCGAGTGTAGACTGGCTCGCGGCTGTAATTTGGCCAAACACAGTAAAACCACCATTTTGAGTGTCAAGCGAGGCACTATTATCTGAAATATTAAAAAACCATTGGCTTGTTGCACTGTCTTCATCGCCAGAAAGCTTAGCCATAGCAATGGTGCCTTTAACATTGGAAAATACAGGCTCATTCTCTACAGCAGGCTTAGTATCAATCGCATCTAACGAATCAGAATACGTAAAGCCCCCCCCCTGAATCACAAAATCTGCAACAGAGCGATGAATCACCGTTTCGTTATATGACTCATCTTGAACATAACTCAAAAAGTTTTCGACCGTTTTGGGAGTTTGCTGATCAAATAAATTTATTTCTATTGTGCCTTGGCTCGTGTTCATTTCGACAATAGTTGCGGTGCTTGTGAAGCTTGCGAACGCGAGTGCTGAGCCAAGTAAAAGCTTTTTCATGTTTTATTCCTGTTGTTATAATTTTTAACGATTAATTAACCTGCTTGCAGATTAAAACGTCACGTTATTAAAATCGATTATTAAATTTATGAAGATACAAATTAGACCGCACTGATAACACTTTAATTACATATTAAGCTAATTATATTCTTTTCGGTTATACAAAGCTGATTTAGTAAAACTAAATCATCTTAAGCAAAATACTTACATTTGTTACCTCAAAAAATAAATACAGCGGAGCTGACAATGCTAAATACTGCACACACAATTTGTGATTTTGGTTTACATAAAGGTGAAGCTTACACGAAGTTGCCTGCCAGCTTTTTAATTTGGATGATAAGTACTAAAAACCGACAATCTAATTTCGCCAAAGCAGAAATATAAATAAGTCCGTTTTTTTAGCGCAAAACTAGTTTAAACTACCGGCTTGATAAATTAAGTAGAGCTTAATCAAAAAGGTATTTTATGCGCATAATCATTTTATTCTCGGTTTTTCTTAGTCTCATTGGGTGTACCTCCTCTACCCCAGACTCTATTTCTAGCAGTCCGCCTACTCAATATTTAACGGTTCTTCATACAAATGATAATCACGGTCGTTTTTGGCACAACGAAAAAGGCGAATACGGTATGGCCGCTCGCAAAACGCTCATCGACTCTTTACGCGCAGAAGCAAAAAGCAAAGGCCATGCAGTAATATTACTCTCTGGTGGTGACATAAATACAGGTATTCCTGAGTCTGATCTTCAGCACGCCGAGCCTGACTTTAAGGGCATGTCTTTACTAGGTTACGATGCAATGGCGCTTGGTAATCATGAGTTTGACAACCCGATTAAGGTTTTAAACAAGCAACAGCAGTGGGCTACTTTTCCACTTTTATCCGCTAATATTTTTGATAAAAGCACAGGCGAACACGCCTTTGAAAGCTATAAAATACTAGAAAAAAATGGATTGAAAATAGCTGTTATTGGCTTAACGACTACCGATACAGCAAAAATAGGTAACCCTCAATATATTGGCCATTTAGAATTTAAAGACCCTACAGAGGTGACAGCAAAGTTAGCTAAAAAAATAAAAGCTAAATATAACCCAGACGTTACTATCGCACTCACACATATGGGCCATTATGTTGATGCAAACTTTGGTATTAATGCACCGGGTGATGTAACACTTGCCCGCTCATTGCCTGCTAATACTCTTGATATGATCATAGGCGGTCACTCTCAAGAACCTGTGTGTATGAGCGATACAAACGTTAATGATGCAAACTTCAAACCTGGCCTAGCATGTACACCTGATCAGCAAAATGGCACGTGGATTATGCAAGCCCACGAATGGGGTAAATACGTAGGTAAAGCTGAATTTAAACTTGAAGGCGAAAAGTTAACGCTTATTGACTACACATTAATGCCGGTAAATTTATACGTAGACAAAATACAAGCCGATGGCTCAACTAAAGAAGTGTTAGCAAACGAATACATAAAACCAGACCCAACACTTGAAGCTTTTTTAGCGACTTATCAAGCTAAAGGTGCAAAACAAATAGCAGGTAAAATTGGCAGTGTTGATGCGCGTTTAGAAGGCGATAGAAATAAAGTTCGTTACCAACAAACAAACCTTGCGCGAGTCATTATTCAAGCGCAAATGAACGCAGTCGGTGCTGATTTTGGTTTAATTAGTGGCGGCGGAATAAGAAGCGGTATTGAAGCTGGCGAAATCAGTTATAAAGATATTTTAAAAGTACATCCTTTTAAAAACAGAATTACTTACATGGATTGGAAAGGTAGCGACTTATGGAATTACCTAGCTACGGTTACAAGCTTTCCGCCAGATGCCGGTGCTTATTTGCAATACCATAAAATATCATTTGAGCATAAAGAGGGGAATTTAACTAATGTCTACATCAATGGTGAAGCCCTTGATAAAAATAAAACATACCGCATGAGCTTAAATAGCTATAACGCATCAGGTGGCGACGGCTATCCTGTTATTAATAACTTAGAAGGTTTTGTAAGCTCTGATGTAACAGATGCTCAAGCTCTTAAAACTTTTATATCTGACAACAGCCCGATTAAAGCCTCTGAATTTGCCCCTAAATAACTACGATATTAGGAAAGTAATTTTACTTTCCTAATATTTCTACATTACCGTTTACAATATTTGTTAATGCGTAACTATGCAATCGTGAACGCGACCCTTCCCCATAAGCCTTAGGCGGATAATAAAGCTCTTTTTGATCAGGGTACTCAATGAGTACTTCATCAAGAGCTGCACGAATTTCGCTCAATGTTTTTTCAAGACTATTATTGAAGTTAGGTCTTTTTCTTACCGTGTGGCCTAGCTCAACTAATCTATAAAAATACTTATTGGCTAGCTCTATGAGCTCATCTGGCACATTTTTACTATGATAGAGTAATATATCTGAATGATGACTACAGTATTCAACCAGAGCTAAATAAAAACACAGTGGCTTGTTTGCTAAAGATACTTGCAAGTCACTTTTATAATTAATTGAAATTGTTTTATTATTTAAATCAATAATAAGAGTTAATGGCAGTTGCGCTGCAGTGTGTTGATCTTCGCTCTTTAGTAAGTCTTGAGTAAGCTTGTAAGTAAACACGTGCTTTAACCAAAAGCTTATAAGTACACTCATAACAAAGAATAAAAAATGAAACGATAAAGTTTGAGTTGTTAAATAAGCCTCATCTATTTCAAAAACGACTAATACAGCACCGCTATTACTTTTCAACGTTCGGCTAACCTGGTTAGGTTCTAAAGGGGACTCAAATTCATGTTTAGCAGAAATAGCGAACACTGTTAATTCATCGCTATTAATATGCGTGTTTAACTTTTTAATATAATTTAATACTGCACCTTTATCACCCGAGTGCCTTAATAACTCATTTGATAAATCGAGTAATGGCAGATCCAGCGCTATTTGCTTTTCTATCTGCATAATTTTTTGCTTATTAGCTTGCTGCTTTTTTTCTATAACAGATACATAGAACAACAGCGATAAAACGAAGAACAAACCAGCAACCATACTTGAAAGTTGAACCTTACTCATCGCTATGGCCTTTTATATAACTAACTGACCTAGTGTTGCAATTCCAATAAGGATGTACATTTTGATAGTAATGCAACGTTTGATCTTTTGACATATTAAGTAAATGAGACTGAATAGCACATAAAAGGTCAGTATTATTTTGCTGCATTTTTAAATACCAATGTGTTCCTACAATATTATTGCTTAAAGGTGTTCTGTAATTTTTCGAAAAACGCACCGTATCACTTTCTTTCCAAAATGAAGCAATAATATCTACTTTACCGTCGGCAAGAAGGTCGCGTAATTCGTTATGTGAACTTGCATACGTAATTTTTAAATTAGCTAAGTTAATATCAAGCTTTTTAAACGTTTGCTTTGGTAAAATATGCCCAGATCGACTCGTTGGGTAATCAAGTAAGCCTATACGTTTATCTAAAAAATACTGTTTTGTAAGTCGAGGTTTTTCTTTAGAAGATATAAAAAAAGCAGTGTAATTAGAAAAGCCGACCACAGGTTGATAGTTGTAAGTTGATTCGGCTTTAAAAGCAGCCATAATATTATTTTTTGCTAAGATTAAATCTGCAATTCCTTTACCTATAAACTCTAAGCTATCAGCGGTTCTGTCCCCCCAATAACCAATTACAGAGCCATACTGTTTAGTAACAACGTTATCGGCGCACAAACTTCTTGTTAATAATTTGGCTATTTTTTTAGATTGAGTAAACACAATTAGCTCATTAGTGTTATTTATAGCTGTTGTTTGACAAGAAGTGGACGTTTGAATCATTGCAGGAAAGTGCAAATCATTGTCATCAACTATTAGCTGTCCACATACCCAAACAGCCAGCATTAAAAGAAACAAAAAAGTAACAACTGTGGTTTTATGCAACACCGTGTTTTCAAAATTCAAAATAAAGCCACTCAAAAATAAGCTATAGGTGTATTGGAACAATTTTAATTACTTATTACAATAGGTAATTTTACTTATCAACACTAAGCCACTGATTAAAAAGAATATTCAATAGGAAACTATGAATCACATTAACGCCTTCCTATTGCATCAAAAAATGCGGACAATTGACCGTATTACCGTACTGTAACAATACGAAACATACTCCTAGGAAATTTAAATGCACAGCAAAATAAAATATTCGATTTCTTCTGCGCTTTTGATTAGTGCAATTTTCACGAGCAGTGATTCGTATGCATGGGGCCAAAATGGGCACCGTATTGTAGGGAAAGTTGCTGAGTCACATATTACCGACACTACAAAGCAAGCTATTACACCTTTTTTAGATGGCGAATCACTGGCGCAAATTTCAACATGGCCAGATGAAATGCGCTCTGCCCCTGGAAAGTTTTGGCAAAAACAATCTTCTCGCTGGCATTATATAAATGCAGCTCCTGGTAAATCTTTTAGTTTTGACCATGAGCATACAAAAAACAAAGAATCTGTCAGTAATATTCTTGAGGGAATTCATTATTCAATGCAAACACTCACGGATGCTAATAGCAGCTTAGATGCAAAGCAATTTAGCCTACGTTTTTTAGTGCATTTAGTAGGAGATAGTCATCAACCATTTCATGCTGGCAGAGGTGAAGACAGAGGTGGCAACCGCATTAAGGTTTCATTTTTTAATGAAGAAACGAACCTTCACAGCCTTTGGGATACAAAACTAGTTGAAAATGAGAACTTATCATTTACTGAGTACGCACAGTTTATTGACACAAATAACAGTGAGCTCATTGCACAGTACTTAGAAAGCTCACCTAAAACGTGGGTTGAAGAGTCACACAACTTAGCTATGAAAATTTACAAATATACTAATGATGAAATTGGTTATAGCTACATATATAACAACACTCCAATCGTTAAAACGCGCTTACAACAAGCGGGTATTCGATTAGCTGGATTACTAAATGCCTTATTCGACCCTTCTGCAAAAGAGTTAAAAACGGCATTAAAAATGACGACTGACAAATAAACAGTATTAAATTTATATATAACCTACACACGGGAAATCAATATTATGACTAAGCTTCGCCTTTCGAAATTAACTGGTGCTGTAATACTAGCGCTAGGTGTTTCTACAAGTGCAATGGCTGCAGATACTTCATCTGCAATGCGTGGTAAAATCACTACGCCTTCTGGTTCAAGCGCTGCAAACGTAAAAATCAAAGTTGTTCACCAACCAACTGGCACAATTAGTGAGTTAACAACAAACGAAAGCGGTACTTTTATCGCTAATGGTTTACGTGTAGGTGGACCATACATGGTTATCATCGACTCAGATAAGTTCAACGATGCGATGGTTGAAAATATCTACTTGAACCTCGGTGAAACTTATCGTTTAAGCTCACAACTGACGCCGTTAAACATCGAAAAAATTGAAGTATCTGGTTATAAAATTATTCAGCAATCAGGTGGCTCAAGCAGTGCTTTTGGCTCTGATACTATTGAAAACATGCCAAGCTTTAACCGTGATATAAAAGATATTGCACGTTTAAACCCACTTGCAAGCATTAACGGTAGTGGCGAGCTTACTTTTGCCGGTAGTAACCCGCGTACAAATGGCTTAACTGTTGACGGTATTGGCCAAAATGATGACTTTGGTTTAAATTTTGGTGGCTACCCTACTTCTCAACCGCCAGTGGCACTTGATGCTATTGAGCAAGTTTCTGTTGATGTATCTCCATTTTCGGCTTCTAAAGGTAACTTTGGTGGCGGTACTATTAATGCGGTAACAAAATCAGGTACAAACGAGTTCAAATTCTCAGGTTTCTATGAAATTTCAACGCCAGACATGGCTGGCGATCAGCTTAATATTGTTGAAGAAGATGATTTAGATGCAATTGGCCAAAAAACCTTTTCTACAAATAAAGTAGAGCCTATACAAACAGAAAAAAGATTTGGCTTTAATGTTGGCGGCGCGCTAATAGAAGATGAACTATTTTACTTTGTAAACTACGCGCAATGGTCTAGCGAATCTGATCTTGAGTATGGCTTTAACGACTCTGGCGCAGCTAATGAATTTAATACTTCCGAAGCTAATTACAACCGCTTCATTTCAATTTTAAATGATGAATACGGACTAACCGATACGCTTGCGGGTTCTCCTGAAGACACAAATAAAAATTTATTAGTGAAACTAAGCTGGAATGCAAGTGACAATCATCGTCTAGATTTTACTTACCAGTGGCAAGATGACCAAGATGAGCGTAATTCAAGCTCAGGCGGTAATAATATCGTACTGCAATCGAATACCTATGCATATGTTACTAAGTTTAATAACTTTGCAACTAAACTTTACTCTGATTGGAGTGACGACTTTTCGACAGAGATTGGTATTGCTTATAAAGATGTAACGTCAGACAGTGCAACACGTTCAGACTTAGGCAGTATATCAGTAGACGAAGATGGCAGAAACGGACCAACATACAGCTTTGGTACAGATCAATACCGCCATGCAAATCGCTCTGAAACACAAAACTTAACACTGACATTTGATGCAACTTATTTAACAGATGAGCACGAAATAAACTTTGGTGCACAATACGAGTCACTACGTTTGTATAACCTGTTTGCTGAAAATTCATTAGGCTCATGGAAATTTGATAGCTTAGAAGACTTTGCTAACCGTAATGTAGGCTATTATGATTTTTCATATCAAAATGCCTACACGAACGATTCAGCTGATACCGCTTACGATGTAAGACGTAGTCAACTTGCACTTTACATAGAAGATACTTTTTACGTTGGTGATGATTTGGAGGTGACAGCGGGTATTCGTTATGAACGTTTATCATCAGACGATAAACCAACTCTGAACGAGAGCTTTGCAAGTACTTATGGGTTTACTAATCAAGAAAACCTTGACGGGTTAGACATCATCCTACCGCGTATTGGCTTTAAGTATTACGCAACCGAAGCCCTTACAATTAGTGGTGGTATTGGTCGTTTCCAAGGCGGCATTCCTAATGTTTGGTATAATAATTCGTTCCAAAGTGATGGCATAACACTTGTTTCAGCACCTAATGATGTAATAAACGATTACTATGCAAATAATGCGGCTGATATTACCCAAGTACCTGATGAAATCAAAAACTCTTTACAACAAGGCGCCGGTAGCGTTGCGTATATAGATCCTGATTTTGAACTTCCTTCGAGTATTCGTACACAAGTTGGTTTTGAGTATGAATTTGACTCAGAGTTACTAGGCGATGGCTTTAAATGGCAAGCTGAAATCGCTTATCATAAAAAAGAAAATGAAGCTGTGTGGCACAACTCGTCAATTACACCTACTGGTCTAGCTGCCGATGGAGAGCGTGTAATTAATCAAACTATATATTCTGGTTTGCTTGCTGATAATGTTGACATTGAAATGACCAATTCATCTGATGATGGCCGCTCAATCATTATATCTACAGGTATTGCAAAAGAATGGGATAATGGTTTATTTGTTTCTGCAAGCTACGCACATCAAGACGTTACAGAGGCATCAGCGGGTTCTGCATCACAAGCTGAGGCAAACTATAAGCATAATATTACAATAAACCGTAATGAAGATATTGCAGCTCGAGGCTTTTACGAAGTAGAGCATAGCTTTAAAGTTAACGTAGGTTACACAACTGAATTCTTCTCTGGCTATGCTACTAAACTAAATGTTTATTTTGAGCGTCGCTCTGGACGTCCATTTAGCTACACAATGGGAATGTATGAAGATGGTGATTTAGGAGATACAAGCTCACTGTTTACAAATGGTGCATATTTACCATACATTCCAACAGGTGCTGACGATCCAAATGTAAACTGGGATAAGTCGGGTATTTCTTGGGCTGAATTAGAACCATTACTTCAAAACGCTGGTATTTCACAACGTGGTAGCATTCTAGCTAAAAACACAGCGACACAGCCATGGGTTACCACTATGGATGTGAGTATTAAGCAGGAAATACCTGGTTTCGCTAAAGGTCACAGTGGTGAGGTTTACCTAATGATCGATAACTTCGCTAATCTTTTAAACAGCGATTGGGGTATTGAAAAACGCCTAAGTTATTCAAATCAAACTATTTATGACTTTGCTGGACTAGATGATGAAGGCAGATACATCTTAGATAGTACTTATGGCGGCACGGATGTTAGAAACTACTCACAAATTAGTAGCTCTTCTGCTTGGCAAGCTAAAGTGGGTATTAGCTACAAGTTTTAAACAGTAACTTAAATATCTATATACTACTAACTCCCTAAAGTAAGTAGTAAAACTAAACCCATTGCAGCTATGTGATGGGTTTTTTTATTATATAACACCTCAATTTCACATATTTGTCATAAAAGCCCCGTAAAATATCTCTTAGCATAGAGTTATTACTCAAAAAAAGCTCGTTGAGTCAGAAACATAGCAATTTATTAAAAAAATATTACAGTTGTATTTTATTTGTAACAAGTAAATGAGGTACACTATATAAGAATTTTGAACTAGGTAGGTTTTAATTTATTTGGCTCAAAACTTTAAAATAAAAAATATATAAAAATTTAATTAATAACTACACGGGAAAATTAAATGAAAACTCAATTACGCAAAACAGCTCTTTCACTTGCTATCGCAGCATGTGTTGGTGTGAGTGGCGCAGCAATGGCTAACGAAACGACCTCTGCTATTAAAGGTCAAGTAACTGGTCCTAACGGTAATCCAGCTGCGGGTACTAAGGTAACAATTTTACATGTTCCTTCTGGCTCAGTTAAAACAACTGAAGTAAATGACGCTGGTTACTTTACTGCTAAAGGCTTACGTGTTGGTGGTCCATATAAAGTAGTTGTAGACTCTGATGTGTATGCAGATCAAGAATTCAATAACATCATATTAAACATCGGTAACGATTATCCAGTAAATGTGTCTCTTGAGTCACAATCAAGCATGGAACAAATCGTTGTAACAGGTGCGCCAATCAGCTCTATGTCTGGTGGTACTGGCCCAGCGTCTACATTTACACTTACAGATCTTGAAAATACGCCTGCAATTAACCGTGATTTAAAAGACATCATCCGTATTGACCCGCGTATCACAATTGATGACAGCCAAGGTTCAATTAACTGTGGTGGTGGTAACCCTCGTTACAACAGCTTAACGCTTGATGGCGTTCGTATGAACGATAACTTTGGCTTAAGCTCAAACGGTTACCCTACTATCCGTGCTCCTTTTTCTTTTGATTCAATTGAACAAGTATCTGCTGAGCTAGCACCATTTGATGTTCAGTACGGTGGTTTTACATCATGTAACATCAACGCGGTAACTAAGTCTGGTGGTAATGAAGTTCACGGTGGAATCTTCTACGATTACACAAGTGATTCTTTAAAAGGCGATAAAATCGAAGGCGAAGACGTTGATAACGGTAACTACACTGAAAAACGTTACGGCTTTAATGTTGGTTTACCACTAATTGAAGATAAACTGTTCTTGTTCACTTCATACGAAAAGCTTGAAGGTGTACAACAGTTTAACTACGACGGTTTAAGCAGTGGCAGTGTAACTGCTGAAGATATTGCTCGTATTACAAATGTTGCTCAATCTAAATATGGTTATGACGTAGGCGCTATGCCTTCAAGCATGCCGGTTGAAGATGAAAAAATCTTAGTTAAATTAGATTGGAATATCAGCGAAGATCACCGTGCAAACTTAATCTATAATTACAACGACGGTAACACTGTTTCTCAGTCAGATACTGGTTCTAGCCGTGTTTCACTATCAAACCACTTTTACGACCAAAGTGCTGAATTTACTTCAATCATCGCATCTGTTTACTCAGATTGGTCAGATGATTTTTCTACTGAAGTTCGTATTGGTAAGTCTGAGCTAGACTCAACAGTACAATCACTAGATGCAGCAAGCAGTTTTGGCGAAATGCAAATTAGCACACCTAATGGCGGTACAGTATTCATTGGTCCTGATGATTCTCGTCAATCAAATGACTTAGACTATGATACAACTACATTTAAAGTTGCGGGGACTTACTACCTTGACCAACATACTATTACTGCAGGTTATGAATTTGAAGAGTTAGATGTATTTAATCTATTCGTGCAGCATACTGAAGGCGAGTACCGTTTTTTCAACGAAAGGGATTCAGATGTAACGGGTATAGATTTATTTGAACAAGGTATCGCAAATGTTGTTTACTATAACAATGCAGCAGGTACTAATAATCCAAACGACGCGGCTGCAAGCTTTTCATACGCTCAGCATACATTTTATGTTCAAGATGAATACGCATTTACAGACCTAGATGCAAATATTACCTTTGGCTTACGTTACGACAAATATACCAGTGATGATGTACCTAATTTAAACCAAAACTTTACTGACCGCTATGGTTATAGCAACCAAAGCACATTTGATGGTATTGATTTACTTCAGCCACGTGTTGGCTTCCAGTGGTATGCTACTGACGAACTAGAAGTTCGCGCGGGTGTTGGTCTATTCTCTGGCGGTAACCCGAATGTATGGTTATCAAACTCGTACTCAAACGATGGAATTACTAACATCGCTACTGAACGCAGTTCGGTTGATTTATTCAATACGCCAAACGTAAATAGTGGCACGCCAGGTTTTGAAGTACCACAAGAGATGTTTGACGAAGTTGCTAATACTGTTATTGGCTCTGGTGATTCTGTAACAAATGCGGTTGACCCTGATTTTGAAATCCCTTCAGAGTGGAAATACTCAATTGGTGCAACATACACAACAGAAAACGAATACGTAATTTCACTTGATTACCTATACTCTAAGAAGAAAGATGCTGCAATACTGCGTGATATCTCAGTTCAAAATAGCGGTGTTAGCACATTTGATGGTCGCCCGATTTATGAAGAAATTGATGGACGTAAAGGCGATCTTTTACTTACGAATGTGAGTGGTAATAGCGGCGACTCTTCAGTTATCTCATTAGCTGTTAGCAAAATGTTTGATAATGGTATTAGCATGAACTTCGGATATGCTTACACTGACTCAGACGATGTTAACCCAATGACTAGCTCTACAGCAGGTTCTAATTACGGTAACATTGCGCTAACAGATCCGAATAATCCAGGTGTTGCTTCATCAGATTACGAAATCCCACACCGTTTCACTATGACGCTTGGCTACTCTCATGAGTTTGTAGATGGTTATGCTACTCGCTTTAATTTATACGGTGAAGCATATAAAGGCTTACCATATAGCTATACATTTGATGATAGCGATTACGAGGATAGTGACGGAAATATTACTTTTGGCGATAAGAACTGGAATGGCAGCCGTCAATTACTTTACGTACCACTTGAAAACGATCCTAACGTTGTTTACAACATGAGTGCAGATGAAATTAACGCGTTTAACGACTTTATTTCATCTAACGGTTTAGAGCGCGGTGAAATCACTGGTCGTAATGCTGAAAACTCAGATTGGTTTGTTAAATTTAACTTTAAAGTTACTCAAGAATTGCCAGGATTTATGGAAGGTCATAAAGGTGAAGCATTCTTCGTAATTGATAACTTAACTAACCTATTAAACGATGACTGGGGCGTACTTAAAAAAGGTCCTTTCGTTGGCGCTAGCATGATTTCAACATCAATTGATGACGAAGGCCGTTACGTTTACTCAGGCTTTAACGAAAACAACGCAAATACATCAGTACAATCTGATGCGTCTTTATGGCAAATGCGTGTTGGTGTTCGTTACACTTTCTAATTTAGCTCATCAAATTAGTTAATTTTTAAAAGCCCACTTTGTGGGCTTTTTTATGCCCTTAATTTGTTATTTAGTTTTTCAATTACAGTATTTAATACATGGTATTCATTATCAGAAAGCCCATTCAATAATTGCTTTTCCCAGCTTATTGCTTCGTTCGCAATTTTAGAGTGCAAGCACTCACCTTTCTCACTTAACACAAGTAACGTTGCACGTTTATCATTTTCATTAAGCTTACTACACACTAGGTTTTTATTAATAAGTGCTTTTAAAGCTCTAGATACCGTGGATTTATCCATATTTGCCTGAGTACATAAATCCTTTGCATTACTTTGTCCATACTGCGCTAAGTTAGCAAGTAAGCGCCACTGGGGTATGTTTAAGTCATATTTACCTTGATATACCTGTGCAAAGTCATTACTAACACGCGTGGCTATATTAGTAAGTTGGTAGGGTAAAAAAGTGTCTAAATTTAGTTTCATTTTAAATCTCCAAGCCTCGTAAAACGTAAAGAGCCTGTGCATTTTTATTTACAACCATTATTGTGAGCTTATTTGAAACTAATCTCACTTGAGAGTATCTTAACTAAATACAAATAATAACTCAAAACAAGACAACGCAATCCACTCTCACAGGGGTCCTGTTATGCACACACAATTAAATTATATAACCGGTTTTGGCAATGAATTTGAAACCGAAGCACTACCCGGTGCATTACCTATTGGTCAGTTTTCTCCTCAAAGAGTTAATTACAATCTGTATACTGAACAATTTAGCTCTACCGCATTTACAGCTCCGCGTGCTGCAAATCGCCGTACCTGGATGTATCGATTGCGTCCTTCAGTGGTTCAAGGCGATTATCGCCCCATTGATAATGGCTTAGTAAGAACAGCACCAATAACTGAGGCCGTTACACCACCGACCATGCTACGTTGGAATCCTATTGATATTCCCGCAAAATCTACTGACTTTATTGATGGCTTAATAACAATGGCTGCAAATGGTAGCGCAAATGGGCAATCCGGTATTGGTATTCATGTATATGTGGCAAATCAATCTATGCAAGACCGCTACTTTTATAATGCCGATGGTGAAATGTTGTTTGTGCCTCAGCAAGGCGAGTTACTAATACACACTGAGTGCGGAAAACTTACTGTTAAACCCGGCGAAATTGCAGTTATACCGCGCGGAATTAAATTCTCAGTTGATTTAATAAACGATACAGCGCGAGGTTATATTTGTGAAAACTACGGCCATGCGTTAGAGCTTGCTGAACGCGGACCGGTTGGCGCAAATGGTTATGCCAACGACAGAGACTTTCAATACCCTGTAGCTGCATTTGAAGATAAAGAAGGCAATTTTGAGCTTGTCTCTAAATTCAACGGAAATTTATTTAGCTGTGAAATAAAGCACTCTCCTTTTGATGTGGTTGCATGGACGGGTAATAGTGCGCCTTATAAATACGACCTATCCCGCTTTAATGTTATGAATTCAGTGAGCTTTGATCATCCAGACCCTTCTATATTTACTGTACTTACATCACCATCAGCGACAGAGGGAATGGCAAATGTTGACTTTGTGATATTTCCACCCCGCTGGATGGTTGCTGAGAATACCTTTCGCCCACCTTACTATCATCGAAATATAATGAGCGAATTTATGGGTTTAATTGAAGGCATATATGATGCAAAAGAGCACGGATTTGTACCTGGAGGCGCTAGTTTACATAATTGCATGTCGCCACATGGTCCAGAAGCTGAGGTATTCGAAAAAGCGTCAAGCGCAGAACTTACGCCACAAAAATACGAAAATACACTCGCCTTTATGTTTGAATCGCGCTACATCATTTCTCCAACTAAATATGCACTTGAAGGTAAGGAGCGCCAATCAAATTACACTGATTGTTGGCGTAATATTAAAAAGCAATTTACTGGCTCAGAGCAATAATGATAAAACTGTATAGCTATTTTCGCTCATCAGCTGCTTATCGGGTTCGCATTGCGCTTAACTTAAAATCAATAAATTATGACCTTGCGATAGTTAACCTATTAAAGTCTCAGCAATTAGATGAGGGTTATTTAGTGATTAACCCTCAAGGGTTACTCCCGGCGCTTGAAACCGAGGAAGGGCATTTAGCGCAGTCTCTTGCAATACTTGAGTGGCTTGATGAAACCTACCCGCAGTCGCCAATTATTACAGGCTCAGCATGGCAAAAAGCACAAATACGAAATATTAGTTATGCCATTGCTTGTGATATTCACCCTGTAAATAATCTACGTGTTTTAACGTATTTATCAAATGAGTTAAATGTTGATGATGAAGCTAAAAACAAATGGTATAAACACTGGATTGAAATTGGCTTTGAAAAAATTGAATTGATGCTCAGCGATAGTAGTGATTACTGTGTAGGTAAATCCCCTACTCTTGCGGATATTTGTTTAATACCACAGGTATTTAATGCTATACGCTTTAAGGTCGATATGGCTGCATATCCTAAAATAGCAGCCATTTATGAACGCTGTAACAAGTTGGCGGCCTTCGATGACGCAGCACCTCAACACCAGCCTGATGCTATTTAATTTTGCAGTGCGCTGTGAATAACAGTAACGTGTTCAATCAAATCTAAGCCCAAATCGGTCAAATAACCGCCATCAGGGCTATCTATAATGCCTTTATCGAACAAACGCTGCGCTGCACTAAGTAAGTTAGCCTCTGCGTTTGAATGTAGTTTTATACCCTGCATTTTACTATCGCGTGGAAATTTGGCTAATAGTGTAAATTCGTCAATCATAGTTTGGTTAAATTGCATGTGTGTGCACCTTTTATTGTTCTGTATTTAAGTCAGTGTTGTATAAAGCTATTACTTACCCTAGCATGTTTTTTACCGCAGTGTACTATTTTTAAACTACCTATCTATTGAGGCCAAAAATGTATAATAAAATAGCGCTTATCATCAGTCTTACTTGCTTAATTATTGTAACCAATAGCAATGCCAGCACAATTAAAACTCACGCCATAGTTGATGCAAATGAGATTTCAAATCAAAGTAAAAGTTGTTGGTATGATAATAAGCGATATAGCGAAGGTGCACTTATTCAAATACACTCTTTCACGTTGTTGTGCGGCGCTAAAACACCTGAGCACAATAACAGTCAACTCATTTGGCTTAAAATTGATAAGCAAGGTAATGCTATTTATCCTAAAAAGCCCAAAACCATTACAGTGAATTAGCGCTAAAAGCCGATTTAAGCTACAATGCACGCAGTTTAAATAAGTAGTATTACTATGAATAATCAACCTAAAAACCCTTTACACGGGGTAACGTTAGAACAAATTCTTGTTGAGTTAGAGCAACGACTTGGCTGGAGAACACTTGGCGAACAAGTAAAAATTAAATGTTTTACTGATTCACCGAGTATAAAGTCGAGTCTTAAATTTTTACGTAAAACGCCATGGGCGCGAGATAAAGTTGAAGCACTTTATATTCACACTATCAATAATAAGCCTATTCGCAAACCAAAAAGTGTACTAAGAGAAACATCTTCTCAAGCGCCGGATACAACAGGGTTTGTTTGGCCATCAATTAAAAAATGATGTAAAAAAGGAGCTAATTTAGCTCCTTTTTTGATCATAACTAACGCTATTTATTGATCTTTGCAAATCACATTTAATGAAGCCGGCTCAATAGTAATAACCAGTTTTTGAGCGGTTTTAACTTCACCATCTAGTACGTACTTAAGCTCCCCTTCGCCTGTAATCTCGACTCTTTTAGCATTTGTATGATGCGAATTTATAGCTAAATGTGTTTGCGTTAAGCTACTAAACATCAGCTCTGCAATACTTAGTACTGTGGTTGAATTTTCATTATTTGGCGTTAACCAATTTATATCGAGTAGCCCGTCACTATGATCAGGTTGCCCTCCACCTTGAGCCAATAATGTTGTAAAAGGCGCAGCATTGGCCACGATAAAACTATTTGTACATATTTCTTTTGGCTCATTATCATCGAGTTTTACACTAAGTAATTGTGATCTTTGCTCGCCAAATGCTTCAAAAAAACCATTTAAATAAGCAAGTTGCCCCGACTTATTTTTTGATTCTCTATCTGCTTTTTCAATCATAGATTGCTCAAAACCAATACCCGCGAGCAGTAGTACTAATTCGTTATTACAATAAGCAGTATCTATTATGCTTGTTTGACCATCTATAATTAAATCGCAGGCTTGTTCAACTGGAATTAGTTTAGAGCTAATTCCCATTAATACATGTGCCAGGGCGTTTGCAGTGCCAAGAGGAATTATCCCTAGCTTAAACTTTGTATTAATAAGTACGCTGGCAACTTCTGTAACGGTGCCATCACCACCACAAGCGATTACAATATCTGGGTTTTGCTTTATTGCTTGTTTAGCAAGCTCAACACCGTTTACTTCTTTTGATGTAGTAAGTACTTTTAAATCGTAATAAGCGGATAGACGTGCAACTATTAAGTGCTCTTTTTCTTCCCACAAGCGCGTACCCGATACCGGATTCGCAATTAATACCGCTTTATTTTTAATAACCAATTCACCTTTTTTATGGCGTTTGGCTAAATGGCGTAACTGGTGTTTATTTAAGTTGGCAGTCTCTCGGGTTTCTTTAATTTTCGCAAGCACTTCATGAACATCTGCATTTTTGTTTTGGCTAAGCAAGTAAGCAGCCATAACAAATACCGATCTTCCGCGACCCAACGCGCAGTGAACAACCACTCGACGATCTTCTTTAATATGATTATGTATCCAGTTAATAGCTTGATTTAATTGTGAATGAGTAGGAATACTATGATCGAGCACCGGAATATTTAAATAATTAATATTCTCCTGCGTTGAACTCCATTCAAGGCCATCAAACTCACACGTTACGTCTAGAATGGCTGTAATACCGTTATCTTTTAATGTGTCTATATCTGAGGGGAATAACCGACAGGCTAAAAATAAGTTATCGTTTATTTGTTGAATCGGCGGTACTTTATCGCGTTTGCGCGACCAGGCATTGTAAATTTGTACACCAAACAAAAATGGCACAAATGCCCAGCGTATATAAAAAGGGATAACACCATTTTCTCGTTTTCTGAAAATTTTAGCAGCATTAAAAATGTAGGCCGCACTTACAAGTAAAAGTGAAAGCGCTGTCCAATAAAAAACAATAGCAAAGTAAACTGAGTTCACTTCCCATCCAATAAAAATTAGCACTAGCGCTAATAGCGAATAACTAATTGCAGCCCACATAACCTCTCCTTTTTATACTATTATTCGTTTTTTTAAACGTTATTACCTGCTTGTTTGCAAATACCGCGCCAGTAAAAGCCACTCTAAGCCTGCCCTATAAAATCATAACATGCTGATTTATAAGTATATAAATAAAAATAAGTTATATTAAACAACTCGTTGATGCACTTTTTACACAGTTATGGATAAATTATTCTCAAATGTTAACAACTTAATTTTGACTGGTTAATGCTTGTACTCACGTATAAAGGAGCTAATCTATAAAGCAATAATAATTTTTTGCATCCAATTCCCACCTTCAATCGTTAACTCACTGATAAAAAGAAAAACAGGAACCCTATGGACAACGACGAATTACTTCCTCTTTTGTGCGCAACAGCACAGGGAGACAAAAATGCGTTTTCGAGCTTATATCAGCAAACCAGCGGCAAACTTTTTGCGATTAGTTTAAATATGCTAACCAATAGAGCCCACGCAGAAGAAGCATTACAAGATGCGTTTATTAAAATTTGGCATAATGCATCAGAATATAATGCCTCAAAAGGCACGGTGATAAGCTGGATGATTAGTATAGTAAGGTATCGTAGTCTCGACTCGCTGCGCTATCACAAAGTACGTAAAGAGCAGTCGTTAGGCGACGATGAATACGATTGCCAAAGCATTGATATAAATTACGACGAAGAAACAAAACTAGTTAATTGTATAGAGCAACTTGAGCCGCAACAAAAGCAGGCTATTCATTTAGCCTATTACAAAGGGCTGAGCCATAGCGAATTAGTGGATCATATAGAAACACCGCTAGGCACAGTTAAAAGTTGGATTAGGCGCGGGCTGTTACAGCTCCAAAGGTGTTTAACATTATGAACTACAACAAACCAGAGTTACTCGACTCCCTAGCCGGACAATATGTGCTTGGTACATTGACTGGGTTAGCACGTAAACGTTTTCAACGTTTAATGCTCACGTCTAGTAAAGCGCGTGAAGCCACCAGCATGTGGGAGCAAAATTTAAATAATTTAGCCAGTGCTATCACGCCGCAAATACCCAACGATGAAGTATGGGTGCAAATAATGCAGCGTATTGAAAATAAGCCTCAGCCTAGTAAAACAGTAGTGCATACTAAGCCTTCAATTTGGCGCACGTGGTCCTTTGTGGCTACTGCTGCATGTATTATTTTAGCCTTTTTAGTTATACAACCCACTACCAGCATTAAACAAACTCAGCAAGTTGCCTTGGTACAAAACCAAGATAAACAGTCGCTTTGGTTTATTGATGTAAATGAGCAAGGCCTTTCTATAAAAGCAAGTAGCCAATTATCGGCTCAAACAAACAAAGATTACGAGCTGTGGATGATCTTAAAAGGCCAAGATACGCCAATATCTTTAGGTTTACTCCCAAAACAAGGTGATAAACTCTTGATGAAAGATGAACGCTTTAAAGCTTCCGATATCGCTCTACTAGCAGTAAGTTTGGAGCCATTAGGTGGTTCACCAAACGGTTTACCAACCGAGGTGCTATACACCACTGAGCTAATACTTCTTTAATTTTTTAATCTTCAGCTGGTTGCTTTTACATAGCAACCAGCTCGTCTCACAATATATAATTAACAAAAAATAAAAATAAATTAACTTTTTTGCATCCAATTTCAACTCTGCTCCGTTATTACTTATGACTTCAATCAAAACTATAGGACAAAGTCATGAAAGCTTTAACTCCATCAATACTCGCAGTAGTAGTATGCAGTACATTTGTAAGTGCACCAAGTGAAGCATCTAGCCACAGAGAAGCGCCAAATATAAGCCGTTTCCCGACTTTAGATTCAACTGATTTTTATGTATTTAACAGTTACGAGCAAGGCCGTGGCGATTACGTCACATTGATTGCTAATTATATTCCGCTTCAAGATGCTTACGGCGGCCCAAACTATTTTGCCATGGACCCTGACGCAACTTACAGCATTCATATCGACAACGATGGTGATGCTGTTGAAGATATTACATTTGCGTTTAACTTTAAAAGCATGCTCCCTAATGATAACCAAGGTGTGCAATTAACTGTTGGCCCAGAAGGTAATCAGCGTACTGTATCAGTTCCCCTTAAAAATGTAGGCGGTGTAGCAGCTGGTGATGATAGCGCAGCTAACTTTAGTGAATCGTACACTATGAGTATGATTAGCGGAGCACAGCGTACAGGTGAGACAACTGTATTAAATAACACCACTTCAAACTCTAGCACCTTCTCTAAGCCTTTAGATTATGTGGGTGATAAGACGTTTGGCTCAATGAGCGATTACCAAGCTTACGCAGATCAGTTTGTTTATCAGGTATCTATTCCTAATTGTGATTCAATGGCACAGGTTTTTGTTGGGCAACGTAAAGACCCATTTGTAGTTAATTTAGGTAAAACATTCGATTTAGTTAACTATGTACCAGTAGAAGGTGATAGTGCGCCAGGTGCCGGAGATGGCGGTGGTTTCCCAGGTGGTATTACACAATCGGCAGATAACGACGACCTAGCTGATAAAAACGTAACATCAATTGCAATTGAAGTACCTAAAAGTTGTATTACTGGCGAAGGTAATGATGTTATAGGTTCATGGACAACGGCCAGCTTACCGCAAGCACGTATATTGAACCCGAACGCTAAATTTGCAAATAATGCGGTTAATGGCGGCGCTTTAACGCAAGTTTCACGCCTAGGTAACCCGCTCGTTAATGAACTTGTAATTGGTATAAAAGATAAAGACACATTTTCAAGTGCTCAACCGCAAGATGATGCCCAGTTTTTAGATTATGTATCTCACCCTTCTTTACCTGAACTATTAAATATTTTATTTAAAGATGCAGTAAATACAACGCTTGGTGCAAATCTTGAAACCCTAGCCCCTACTAACTTTCCGCGTACTGATTTAATCACCGCATTTTTAACTGGTTTTGCAGGTGTTAACCAACAAGCCACAGTCACCCCTTCAGAAATGTTACGTCTAAATACAGCTATTGCAGCAACGCCGCAAGCTGATCAATCAGCTTTTGGTGTCGCCGGTGATGATTTAGCTGGCTTCCCAAATGGACGTCGACCTGGTGATGATGTGGTAGATATTGCACTTCGCGTTGTAATGGGCCGCTTATGTCATCCTATTCCTGTAAACGGTGAAGAAACGAACCTTGGTCTTTGTGCACCAGAAGATGCTAATACAGGAACAGTTCCATTTACTGATGGCGCTCCTGTTGATGCAACTATGATGGACGCAACATTCCCATACCTTGCAACGCCCCTTGCAGGCTCTAAATAAGGAGTTTACTCATGCGTAATTTAAAAACTACCCATGTATGTTTACTACTTAGCGCCCTAACACTTGGAGCGTGTAGTAGCGATGATGATAACAAACAACCTACACCGGTTGTAAATGCAGCGCCTACAGCAAGTGAAGCAATGCTCAGTACACAAACAGAAGTAACGATTACCGATATGCTCAGTGCCAATGATAATGATGGCGACTCGCTCACCTACTCGTTAATAAGTGAGCCAACACTTGGCGTAGTAATAGTAAACAGTGATGGTAATTTTACTTACACACCCAATAAAGAAGCGACTGGCTCAGATAGTTTTGTGTTCGGCGTAAGTGATGGTGTTAATGCTCAAGTGACGGCTACGGTCAGCGTTACAATCGATGCGCTAGAGGTTGATTTTGCTCAATTTGCAACTGATGCATTTAATCAAACCCCCAATGCAGAGCCACTATCTGTAAATGGCAGAGTGTTTACCAACACTGATACCGACGTTGATGGACTTATTTCAACAAACGGTAATTAGTAATTAAGCTGATGGCTATGGATGGCTTTTTTCAAAGGATATAAAATGCATTTTTCAGTATTTAAACCCATAGTATTTATAGCTTTTAGCATAACCTCTTTAGGGCTAAATGCTGCACCTTATACGCCAAAAGAAGACGCAGTAATTGCAACAAGCAACTCGGCTCTTAGCGCATCTCTTACCCTTGAAGAAATAAACGAACTAGTTACTAACAGCCAATATGCAGGCCAAACCGAGCGCTTACAAGGTTTACTAAAAACGCGTTTAGCACAATTATATAAGCAAACCCCCACACCTAAAATTGGTTATTTGTATGCAAGAGTGCTGCAAAAAGAGCACCTTTTTGAGCAAGCGATTGCTGTAGCGAATGAGGTTTTAATTACCGAACCTAACCATAGCAACAGTCATTTATTATTAGCTAATATATACATGGTTCAGGGGCAGTTTTTAAAAGCAAAGCAACATTGCATTGCTTTAATTTCTCATGTGAGCACCATTACAGCTAGCACCTGTGTGTTAGACGTACAAAGTCAGCATCAAGATTTATTAAAAAGTTATCAAGCATTAGTCAAAATAATTAACAATAAACCCATCAGCCTTGCTACAAAACATGTTTTGAGCGAAATGAGCTATCGTCTTGGTAATTACAAACAAGCCCTCTCACACTTGCAAAGTGTTGATTTGGTAAACGCCCCAGTAAGTCTTATTGTTTTATGGGCTGATATTCACCTAGCCCTTGCTCAACATACCGATGTTTTAAATACATTGAGTGCATTACTCCCTGACAAAAATAATTTAGAAGATGCTATTTTACTCAGGCTCGCCATTGCAGAAAAAAAATTAAATAAAACAGGTAAAAAATGGCAAAATCTAATGGCGCAAAGAGTTACACTACGTGAGCTTCGCAAAGATTCTTTTCATGCGAGTGATTTAGCTAAATATTACCTAGATGTACAACCTAATCGCGAAAAAGCACTTTACTGGGCTCATATTAATTGGCAACAGGCTAAAATGAGCGCCGATGAGCAATTACTCATTCAAGCCCAAGCGATGCAAAGAGACACACTATGAAAACGCCTTATCTATTTATAATAACTTTAATGCTATGCATTTTTTCAACTAACAGCTTTGCTCATCAGTTAAGCACTAGTTATATCACCTTAAATAACAACACCCACTCCAGCCAATACATGGGTAATTGGCAAATTAATATTACTGATTTAGAGCATGAAGTTGCACTTGATTTAGACAAAAATGGGCAAATTTCGTGGACCGAAATAAAAGCCAAACGCGGCTCAATTACGCGCTTTGTTAACGATAATCTAAAGGTTACACAAAATGATCAGTTGTGCCTTTTAAAAAGTAAAGGGATGCTCCAGCTCGATAACCATTTCAATCAACCTTATTTGGTCATCCCGCTTTTATTTAGTTGTGATAGCGCCTCCCCCATTACACTTACTTATTCAGCCTTTTTTAACACTGATGCAAACCATAAATCTATTGTAAATATTAATGACGTATCACGTGTATTTAGCACTGACGATGCTAAGCAAACCTTTAGCTTTGAACAATCAAGTTACCTTAGTACGTTTAACCAATACGTGTATCAAGGTGTTTTGCATATTTGGATTGGCATTGATCATATTTTATTTTTAATCGCTTTATTACTTACCTGTGTATTAACTCGTAGCAATAAAGCATGGCAAGGGATCGACTCTAAAAAACAAATAATTAAACACACAGCTTGGATAGTTACAGCATTTACTCTTGCGCATTCGATTACACTTACCGCCACAGCTATGAACTTAGTCTCGCCAAATAGTCGCTGGGTAGAGCTTGGTATTGCTTTATCAGTACTTTTTGCAGCACTAAATAATGTGTGGCCACTTGTACTTCGTTTAGGTTGGCTAACATTTGCTTTTGGTTTATTACACGGTATGGGGTTCGCAAGCGTTTTAGGTGAGCTTGGGCTTTCTAGCGACTATCAGTTACTGAGTATTTTGGCATTTAATTTAGGTGTTGAAATAGGCCAACTAAGTATATTACTTATTGCCTTGCCAGTATTAATCTATGTTAGAAACTACACTTGGTATAAGAAATGGGTAATGCCTATGGGCTCAGTTGCTATCGCAATCATTGCGCTGCAATGGTCAATAGAACGTTTTTAAGGTATTAATCAAAGTAAGCTAGCCAATACTGGCTAGCTTATTTTTATGAGAAAAATGCGGCTATGCTTTATCAAATGGCATTAATAATGTTTTCATCGCTGGGCGTAATGCAATTAAAACCGTTTCTTCAGTTAGCTCTGGGTATAAAACTTTTCGCAGTAATAAACCCGCCATCATCGAAAAAATAACGTTAATCCGGCTTTCAAGCTCCTGCTCTTCAATGTTTTTTAGTGTGCTTCGCTCACTGGTTAAAAGTTGCCTCATGCGTCCACGTGCTTGAATATCCATGTCTCGTAGCAATGAAGCCACTTTAGCGTTGCGGCCTGCTTCAGCCATCATATCTAAGTCAACTACACATGCACCTGTGTCCATATGTCTTTGCACGCCGATATTTAAGCCATCAATAAGCGCTTGAAGTACATCGCCTGGATGGTCTTCAAATTTTTGAAAGATAGAAAACATCTCTTCCATGTCTTTTTCAATTATGCTTTCAATAATCGCTTCTTTACTTTCAAAGTAGTTATAAATATGGCCTGCACTCATACCCGCAGTTTTAGATATTTCAGCCATGCCTGCACCGTGGTAGCCTTTACGGCGAAAACACTCTGCAGCAGCCGTTAATATTTGCTCCCGCCTAGCGTTAGCAATTGCAGGATCGGTTTGCCTTTTTGATTTAGGCTTCATGTTCAACTCCATTACCAAGTTATTAACTTAGTAAAGCGAGCACTATTAAATAGCCTCGCCAAATAAAATGTTACGCGTGTTTTAAGCCGCGAAGACGTGTTAATTTATATAACCAACACGTCTGTATATTATTGCTCTTCCTGAGTTGTTTCATTGGCAGTGTTCCATCCACCACCTAGCGCTTTGTACAAGTTAATTTGGCTCGCAAGATATGCTTGCTGTCCACTAATCAACTGCTGCTGCGCACCGTACCAAGTTCGCTGAGCATCAAGTACTTGTAAGTAACTGTCGGCACCTTTTTCATAGCGCATTTTGGATAAGTCATATGTTGTTTGACGGCTACTTATAAGCATATCAAGCGCTTTTAATTGCTCTTGATAACCTTCTCTATCAGCAAGCGCGTCGGCTACTTCGCGAAACGCATTTTGAATTTTTTGCTGATACGTAGCCACTGCAATTTCTTGATCGGCTCTGGCCACATCTAAATTTGCTTGGTTACGATTCATATTAAAAATAGGTAAGCTAATTGACGGTACAAAGCTCCACGTACCCGAACCCGAATCAAACAAACCACTTAAGTCACTTGAAGCCGAGCCAGCATTAGCAGTCAAACTAATACTTGGGTAAAACGCTGCTTTTGCAATTCCAATATTAGCGTTAGCTGCAAGTAGTAGATGCTCAGCCGCTTTTATATCAGGGCGCTGGGAAAGTAAGTCAGACGGTAACCCTACAGGTACCTCAGGCATACTAATCAGATTTGTTAAATCTTTAGTTGGTAGTAAATCTGCTGACACAGGCTTACCAACTAACAAATCAAGCGCGCTTTTATCACGCTTAAGCAAACGTTTGTAGGTTGCAATGTCTACTTTTGCTGTAGCAACGGTGCTTTTAAGTTGCTCAAGTGTAATTGAAGACGTTGCCCCTAAATCAAAGCTTTTTTGCGTAAGTGAAAGTGACTCTTGCTGCGAAGTTAGTGTTTCTTTTGCAAGTTCTAGCAACTGTAAATCTGTTGCGTAGTTAAGCCATGCATTAGCTAGCTCTGAAATTAACGATACCTGCGTGCTGTATTGGCTAAGCTCTGTAGAGTATAAGTTTTGCAGTGCTTGTGCTGACTGGTTACGTACTTTTCCCCAAATATCAAGCTCATATGAGGTAATACCAACGGTTGCACTGTACTGCGAACTAATCGCCGCCTCACCTGTGCTTGATAAGTCCCCAGGTAAACGCTGGCGTGTACCAGAGGCATTTAAATCAAGTGATGGATATAATGCTGAGTCTTCAATTTGATAAAGCCCACGTACTCGCTGCACGTTAAGCACTGCTATTTGCAGGTCTTTATTATGCTCAAGACTTTGGGTAATTAATGTTTGTAATTTGTCGTCATTAAAAAACTGCTGCCAATTTAATTGCTCAGCTGAAGCCTGCCCAGTACCTGATGCAAATGCATCAGGTACTGGTAAAGCTAAATCTTTTTGTTCAGGCGCTAATTGGCAACCACTTAATACAAGTAATGTAATTGCACTTAGGCTAAAGGATTTGATGCTCATTGTGCACTCTCCTTAACAGTATCATTCTTTTTGCCAGGGAACACTTTACGCACCAACACAAAGAATAACGGTACAAATACCACCACTAGAATTGACGAAGCGAGTGTGCCACCAATGATAGAAATACCCAATGCGTTTTGTGCGCCCGACCCTGCGCTTGATGCAATGGCTAGCGGTAAAACACCACAAATAAACGCTAAAGAAGTCATTAATATTGGACGTAAACGCAAGCGCACAGCTGCAATAGCGGCATCCACTAAGCCCAAGCCTTCATCCATTTTATGAATCGCAAATTCAACAATAAGTATCGCATTTTTAGAGGCGAGCCCTATGGTTGTTAGCAAGCCTACCTGCAAGTAAATATCGTTTGATAAGCCGCCTCCAAGCGCTGCCATAATTGCACCAAATATACCCAAAGGCACAATCATCATTACTGCAAATGGTACAGACCAGCTTTCATAAAGTGCTGCTAAACATAAAAATACAAACAATAACGACAAGCCATATAACAATGGTGCCTGGCCACTACTTGAGCGCTCTTGGAATGAAATACCGGTCCACTCAGAAGCAATGCCATTTGGAAGCTGTTTAACTAAACGCTCAATTTCATCCATTGCTTGGCCTGTACTGTAACCTGGTGCAGCACTACCTTGAATTTCCATTGCTGAAAAACCATTGTAACGCTCAAGTCGAGGCGAGCCATAGGTCCAAAATGAACTAGCAAATGCTGAAAACGGCACCATGTCGCCATTATCATTACGTACATACCACTTGTTTAAATCCTCAGGTACCATGCGCGAATCGGCATCACCTTGTAGGTATACTTTTTTAACACGCCCGCGATCAATAAAGTCATTTACATAGCTACTACCCCACGCGGTGGCAAGCGTACTGTTAATATCAGATTGCGATAAACCAAGTGCTTCTGCTTTTGCTAAATCAATATCAAGTTGTAGCTCTGGCATATCTTCTTGACCATTAGGACGCACGCCAGCGAGTATTGGGCTTTGCGCAGCCATTCCTAATAACTGATTTCGTGCAGCTAGCAGTGCATCGTGCCCTAATCCTACGCGGTCTTGTAAAAATACGTTAAAGCCGTTGGCTGTACCTAGCTCTACAATTGCCGGTGGTGGGAAAGCAAATACAAATGCCTCTTTAATTGTTGAAAAATAACCCATTGCTTTACCTGCAACTGCTTGCACAGATAAACCATCACCTTGGCGTTCATCCCAGTGCTTAAAGTTAACAAAGGCAATTGCTGAGTTTTGACCAGAACCTGCAAAACTAAAACCGGTTACTGTAAAAATACCGTTTACTGCATCCGATTGGTCATTCAAAAAGTGATTTTCTACCTTTTTAACAACTTCAAGTGTTTCTTGTGTTGTAGAGCCAGCGGGTAATGAAACCTGGTTAAACAAAATACCTTGGTCTTCATCAGGTAAAAATGCTGTTGGCAAGCTTGAGAACACATAAACCATACCGCCTACAATTACACCGTAAATAAGCAAGTAGCGCTTAGATGAATGGATCATACGACTTACAAAGCTTTGAGCACCCGAGTTTGTTTTATCAAAACCACGGTTAAATCCTGTAAAAAACTTACCAAATAAAGAGTCGTTATTATGAACGTGGCTTGGTTTTAAAAGCGTTGCACATAAAGCAGGCGTTAAAATTAGCGCAACCAGTACCGATAAGCCCATAGCAGATACAAGCGTAATCGAAAACTGACGATAAATAATACCCGTTGAGCCACTAAAAAAGGCCATAGGTATAAATACCGCAGAAAGCACCATGGCAATACCTACCAGCGCGCCTTTAATCTCATCCATTGATTTACGTGTTGCTTCAAGCGCAGAGAGTTTTTCTTCACTCATTACACGTTCAACGTTTTCTACTACAACAATCGCATCATCAACCAACAAGCCTATGGCCAGTACCATTGCAAACATAGTTAATGTATTTATTGAGTAACCAAAAGTATACAAAATCGCAAATGTACCCAGTAGTACTACAGGTACCGCAATAGTTGGGATAAGCGTTGCGCGAAAGTTTTGTAAAAATAAGTACATTACAACAAATACCAACACAATCGCTTCAATGAGGGTATGTACTACTTTTTCAATTGATAGCGATACAAACGGTGTGGTGTCGTAAGGTACAACGACATCTAACCCTTCAGGGAAGTAGGGTTTTAACTCTTCAATGGCTGCTTTTACACCGTCAGCTGTATCAAGTGCGTTAGCGCCACTGGCAAGTTTAATACCTAAACCCGATGCTGGTTGGCCATCGTAACGTGCAACCACGCGGTAGCTTTCACCGCCAAGTTCAACACGCGCTACATCTTCAAGGCGTACAAAAGAACCGTCTGCATTTGTTTTTACTAAAATTTGTTCAAACTGCTCAGCAGTTTGTAGACGACTTTGCGCTGTAACGGTCGCGTTTAACTGCTGCCCTTCAATTGCGGGCATGCCGCCTAATTGGCCGGCAGACACTTGCGCATTTTGCGCACTAATTGACGCGCTAATATCAGCGGTTGTTAGCTTGTAGTTTTGAAGTTTGGCAGGGTCTAACCATACACGCATAGCGTATTGAGAGCCAAACAACTGTACCTCACCAACCCCTTCAACACGCGACACAATGTCTTGTACGTTTGACGAAACATAATCACCAATATCAATATTGGTCATGCTGCCATCTTTTGATACAAAACCTAAAACCATCAAAAAGTTACGTGCAGATTTAGCAACAGTAACACCTTGTCTTTGCACTTCTTCAGGTAAAAGAGGCGTGGCGGTTGCTAATTTATTTTGCACTTGTACCTGTGCAATATCAGGATCTGTTTCGGCACTAAATGAAAGTGTAAGCGTTGCTGAACCACTCGATTCAGACGTAGATGACATGTAAAGCAAGCCATCAAGCCCTTTCATTTTTTGCTCTATTACCTGCGTAACCGTATCCTCAAGCGTACGTGCAGATGCGCCTGGGTACGTTGCTGTAATACTAATTGCTGGCGGTGCAATTGACGGATACTGAGCAATTGGCAAACTTTGAATCGCCAAAATACCCGCTAGCATCACTACTATTGCCAGTACCCATGCAAAAATGGGTCTGTCGATAAAAAATCGTGACATTAAAACTCTCCGTTATTGCGCGTTGTTGGCACTAGTAGACGATTGCACTTCAGAAGCCGTGACTTGTGCTCCTGGACGAATTTTTTGTAAGCCTTCTACAATTAATTTATCGCCATCGCTTAAACCATCACTTACAAGCCAATTAGAGCCAATGGTTCTATCCACTTTTAATACGCGACTTTCTACTTTATTGTCTTTGCCTACCACCATAGCTGTTGGCTCGCCCTTATTATTTCGGCTTACACCACGCTGAGGAACTAAAATAGCATTGGCTTTAACACCCTCAACAATAGAGGCACGTGCATACATACCCGGTAATAATAATTTTTCAGGGTTAGGGAATTTAGCACGCAATGTTACAGAGCCCGTACTAGGGTCAACCGTCACCTCAGAGAACTGCAACGTGCCTTTGTGAGAATATGCAGAGCCATCTTCCATTGTTAATTCAACATCAGTTTGGCTTTGAGCATCAATTCCTAAACTGCCCGAAGCAAGTGCTTTTTTAAGCTGAGTAAGCTCGTTACTTGACTGGGTTAAATCAATATAAATTGGGTCTAATTGAGTCACTGTTGCAAGTGCAGTGCTTTGATTAGCACTAACTAATGCACCTACGGTAACGCTTGATTTACTAATTTGGCCACTAATAGGAGAAGATACATGGCTGTAATCAAGGTTAATTTGCGCTGACTTTAACTGTGCTTTGGCCGTTAATAACTCAGCATTTGCTTGTTTTGAAGCTGCATCAGCTTCGTCAAAATCTTGTTGACTCACGGCTTTAATTTTTAAAAGCTCTTTATAGCGTGACGCTTTTGATTTAGAGCTTGCGATACTTGCCTCAGCACGGGCAACAGCCGCTTTACTTGCGGCTAAGTCTGCTTCAAAAGTAGCAGGGTCAATTTGATACAAAGCTTGGCCTTTTTTGACCTGTGTACCTTCTTCAAATAAACGAGACTGCACAATACCACTTACTTGCGGGCGAATTTCAGCAATTTGAAATGCGCTAATACGACCAGGAAGTTCTTTTTTGAGAGTAAGCGCTTGGCTTTTTAATGTAATTACACCCACTGGAACAGCTTGAGGCGCTGAAGCTTGTGACTGATCAGCCGCTTTGTCACAACCAGTTAAAGCAACAGAACCAACGAGGGCTGACAATACAAATAAAGCGATGCGGGAACGCTGCATGTTAAATACCTTTTAGTTTAGAGTGAACGATCATTCTAAATTAAAATTGTCTGATAATGAATCTAAATTGAGAGAATTTTACACAAACTTACACTGATGAGGGCAATATACGTAATAGGTCGTATTTGATGTTAACGCAATGAAAACCGAAAGCCCTAAGTATGAAAATTAAACGTTCTAATATGTTGGCAGGGCTTTATATTTAAGGGACACCTTTTTATCACAACAATAAAAAAGCCAAGCTTTTTAAGCTTGGCATATGTAACTTTAGCTATATATAAAATTAAGATAGAGGAGTGTGAGTAATTGGCTCTGATATAACTCTTGATACTAATAACTGTTCTACTCTAATTCCCTCTACATCAACCACTTCAAATTTAAAACCTGAAAAAGTTAAATGCTCAGCCCGCTTAGGAATACGCTTCATGTTATAAATTAAAAAGCCTGCCACTGTTTCATAATGCATCTGCTGCGGAAACTCTTCTATATTAAGCACCTTTGCTAAATCGGTAATAGGAGTTAAACCGTCCACCAGCCAAGAGTTTGTATCACGCTGAATAATTAATTCATCTCCCTGATGCGTGATCAAATCACCCATAAACCCTTTCATTAAATCTTTTACAGTCACAATACCTACTAAAAGTGCGTATTCGTTTACAACAATAGCAAACGGTTTGGCTGCACTTTTAAACGCGTTTAGGGCTTCAGATAAGCTCAATGTCTCTGGTAGGTAAAATACATCAGACTCAAGAAGCTCCTGATTTATATTTGCTGCCTCACCTTTTAATACTTGCCGTAGTATATCTTTTGATTCTATCGAGCCAAGTAACTTATCTAAATTACCCGACACCACTAAAAAATGATTATGCGGATGATCTATAATTTTTGTGGCTATATCGTGGCTACTTTCATTTAAATCAAAATAAACAATTTGGTCGCGCGGAGTCATTACACTTGATAAAAAACGAGCCTCTAAATCAAAAACGTTACCTATTAGCTCGTACTCTTGTTGCTGCAAGCTGCCATACTCTGCGCCTGCATCCATCATCGCGACTATATCTTCGGTGGTTACTATGTCCTCTCGCTCAGCGGGTACTTTAAATAAGCGCAGTACAAGGTTAGTTACACTATTAAAAAACATTACCAATGGAGTAAGCGCAAACGTAACCCAGCGCATAATACTTACCACCCTTACCGCAACAGCTTCGGGCAGAATCATCGCTAAACGCTTTGGCATTAAATCGGCAAACAAAATAAAAAGTGAGGTAATAGTAAAAAATGAGAATAAAAAGCTAATTTTTTCTACGTGTGCGCCCTGATAAAAAATTACGAGTACACTTTGCACATAAGGCGATAGGGCTTGCTCCCCCACTATTCCGCCTAAAATGGCAATCGCATTTAATGCGATTTGGATCATGGCAAAAAAGGCTCCAGGGTTTTCTTGCAGCTTAAGTACTGCCGCCGCCTTTATATTGCCTTCATCAGCCATGACACGCAGTTTTATTTTTCGCGACGCCGCAATTGCAATTTCTGACATAGCAAACAACGCACTGATCAAGATCAACAAACTAATCCCGATTAAATCACCCATTTAACGCTCCAAAAAGTTAGCGCTTTTTCAATAAAAAGCAGCTGATTATAGTCGGTTTTTTAATCGCAGCAATTTATATTTAAGCGTACTTTAAATAATTATCTAAGCTATTGAATTAAAAGCTAGTAACTATTTTTTGTAGCGTTAAATGCGGCCGAAAGTTTATCTTGTAGGCTTTGCTCCATATTTTTATTACAGGCAAAATAAAGTGAGGACTGTTTGGTATTAAGGGTTAAAACTGGTTCAAGTAATTTTAATTTAGGCTCTCGCTTTGCACGAAAGTTAAACTGCTTGTTGCTTAAAATGACAAAATCGAGAATATTGTGTCGGGTACTTATTAATTTATCTATTTTGTCTAGGCTATCAATAATAAGTAAATTTTTAGTTTCGCTAAAACCACGATCTAATAAATAATGATGGCTAAAATTGTCACGTAGTACTGCGGTTTTATACTTTTTAGCGTCGTTGAGTGTGTTTAAACGAATATTACGAGATTTAAGTGCATAGATAGCAGAGTCAAAGTTCTCTAACTCCGCAACCCAGCTAAATTTATCAGCTCTATTTGGCAATTTAACGATAGAAAAAATACACGTATTTTCATCTCGAAGCACCGCGTTATAAGACACAGCCCAACTATTAGCAGACATACTGTATTGAATATCAGTACTAGCAAGTGCTTTTCTTACTTTATCTACTGAACGGCCAGCGAGCTGACCATTTGAGTCAATGTACTGAAAATCAGGAAAAACTTCAGTCACAATAGAAATTTCAGCTGCGTTAACCCTAATACATATAAAACACAGTACGAGTAAAAACAACTTCATGCAGCTACACCTTTAACTAAAAATTGATACTAACAACTATAGCTGAGGGTAAAAGAACTGCTAGTTTTAATCTAACCCTATGCGCTGATAGGGCTAGGATTTTTACGTATCAATCTGCTACTTGTTCATCGCATTAATTAAAAATGCTGAAATTTTAGCCCCTTCGCGCAATGTTGTTTCTGAGCTTGATTGCCCCACTAATGAGCTATCGGTAAACGGCGCGATTTCCATCATGTCTGCGCCAGTAATAGGAAACTCGTCGGCTATAGCCGATAAAATATCAAGTGCGTGTTGCGGGGTTAAACCATTCTCTTCTGGCGTGCCTGTGGCTGATGCAAACTCAGCATCAAGTGCATCTATATCAAAGCTTACGTAAACTTCGTCTACGTTATCTGCTTTTAGCTGCGCAATTGCATCGGCAGCAACGGCTTTTGCACCGCGCTCTATAATTTCAGCCGCCCAATGCTGCTTTACACCAAACGTGCTTTCCCAATGCGTTTTTGGTTTACCGCTTGAACGAATACCAAATTGAATTAAATGATGTGGCGCCGGTAAAAACTCTAAAATATGTGTACACCACGAACCAAAGCATAAATCTATACCTAAACGTTCTACTAACAAATCTGTGTGCGCATCAAAATGGATAATAGCAGTACGTTTGCCTTGCTCACGCTTTGCTTTTAAATAGGCTTTAGTGAGTGGGTAGCTAATTGAATGATCGCCACCAATACCAAAGATACCTTTATCTTTAAACGTCGCGTAAAAACTATCACACACGTCTTCAGTAATAGATAGCGGGCTTACGTAGTAATCGTTGTTTTCGTCGCCATATAGCGCTTTTTGACAATTAGAAATTGTAGCATCGTTTAAATATTTATCATGAAGCAGATGAGGAATAACACGCACATCACCTAAATCAAATGAGTGACACTGTGGTTGTTGATCTATAAGTGCTGAACGCACAAACAGTGGTCCCCAGTTTGCACCACGCAAAATACCACCACCGCAATCTGAGCTAATGCCTAGCGTAACCGCTTTATGTGGCGAGTTTGGCAATTCATTTAAAGAGTCGCGCCAAAGTGAATCTACATTCTCGGTTTGCCCATAAAGCTTATTACGAAGTGCGGCCTTGCGCTCTTTTGCGGTATTTACAGTAAATACACCATCGCCAGGAGAGCACAGGCAGTGCTCAACTTTGTTTTTAAATGCTTGAAATTGTGTGCTCATAATAAACCTCTGTAATTTATTACTGTAAAAAGCTGAATTATTTTGATTAGTTATGCAAAAAGATAAAAAATACCTAAACTTTAATTTAATTTTAATAAACCATTTTTATCGTTTTACAGACGCAGTGAAAAGGTACTAATCAAAGTTTAAATAAATCACTAATCAATTGAATTTAAATAATTTTAATTCATATTTTTGTCAGTAAACATTAGTGTGTTGTTGCTCTTGCCCGATACATATAGTGTCTGCATGGGCAAGTCAACAACGCCTTTTTATTTACAGGCTAAGCTGTTGATTGAATATTCAAATCAGATGAATAAATCGTTGTATCTTAATATTTTTAAAAGGGATTAGCGCAAAACGGACAAACGTCCTGTACTTGGTAAACGTTTATGGCAATGATGCTAGATTGACAACAAATTTTTATAAAAGGCTTAGTTATGGAAAAGGTATTTCACTTAGGATTATGCATTGACGATTTAAAAGGTGCAAAGCTTGCTATTGTACCTGGTGATCCAGATCGTGCAGCACGTATTTCTCAATTCCTAGACAACCCAACCTGCCTAGCTCAGACTCGTGAATTTCATGTTTATTTAGGCCAACTAAATGGACACTCTGTTGTAATTTGTTCAACTGGTATTGGTGGCCCATCTACATCAATCGCTGTAGAAGAATTAGCGCAACTTGGCGTGCGTAAATTTTTACGTATCGGTACGACGGGCGCTATTCAGCCACACATTAATGAAGGCGAAATTTTAATTAGCCAAGCATCTGTACGTTTAGATGGTGCAAGCCAACATTTCGCCCCACTCAGCTACCCTGCGGTATCTGACTTTTACGCAACACAAGCTATGGTTCAAGCGTGTAAAAACCTAGATATTGACTTTCATATTGGTATTACCGCATCAAGCGATACGTTCTACCCAGGGCAAGAGCGTTACGATACGCATTCTGGTTATGTACCAAAGTCATTACAAGGTAGCTGTGAAGAGTGGCAAAACCTAGGCGTGATGAACTACGAAATGGAGTCGGCTACATTATTTACCATGTGTGCAGCTCTTGGCTTACAAGCAGCGTGTGTTGCAGGCGTACTGGTTAACCGTACTCGCCAAGAAATCCCAAATGTAGACCACGGTGAAATTGAAAGAAAATCAGTAGCAGTCGTATTAGAAGCTGCAAAAGTGCTATTAGGTTAAACCCTTTTCAGCACTTTAATTAAACGTATAAAGCACAGCAATTGCTGTGCTTTATTGTTTTTGACAGGTTATTTTAACCAGAGTTCAGGTTATCTTAGCTCTGCGCTAATCACTTCTATTTCAGGTAGGTTGTCAAAGCTTGCAAGTACGGCACGTGCCACCCCACCTTGGTTTTCATGGCCTTGAGTTTCTAAAAGGGTGATTGATTTGACCGTATTACCATTAAAGCTAAGCCCCGCTAAAAACAACTGGCTGAGCGCACTTTGCAGTGGCGAAAGGCTTGGGCTATAGGCTGCATTTTCTGCGTAACTACCGTAATAATCACCATCATCAAAGGTGCTAATCTTTACCGCACTAAAATTTTGGCTATAGGGTACGTATGCACTAAGTGCCATTGCTGCTAATTTTTCATCAATCTCAGAATTGGCAAACGCTTGTTGATGAGGCTTTGGATTAAACAAACTAAATTCGTTGCCTAAGTCGGTAGGCCCAAATGAATGTGGTAATAAGTCGGCCAGTTTAAAGTGTTGCTTTGGCAATAAAATATCAAACTCTTTAGCGTCGGCCAATTCATTCATAAACTGCCTGCAGTAACCACATGGCGCATCACTAATGGCTATTTTAACTATTTTTTTAGCGCCATTTAACCAAGCATTATTAATCGCCGACTGCTCTGCATGCACAACTAAGCTAAGTGCTTGATGATCAAACTCGACATTGGCACCAAAGTAAAAATTTATCTCTGCGTGCTCATCAAGTGCTTTAACAATAGCCCCCACATGAAAGTGCGAAACAGGTGCCACCGAAAACTCAGACGCCAAAGGCACTAAACCTTGTAGTAACGCATCATCAGATACATTAAATTGTGAACATAATTGTTTAATATTATTAGAGTTTAAAATGCCGCGTTGGTTTTTTAACTGACCGCGTAAAGCTTGAGTTTGCGCTACGCTTAAAGAGATGTGTGTGTTAGTAAGTGCTGTGTCTTGTTGCACAGAAAAAGTTGATGAAGCCATAACATTTTTTAATTATTCAATGGCTAAGTAGTTTAAAAGGTTAAGGTCCAAATTGCTAGACAAAAAAAGGGAACACAGCGTGTTCCCTTTTAAAATACCGATTACATTAAATTAGTGATTTATTATCACGATAATAAAATCACGTATTAACCAGTATTACGCATACCTGCCGCAATACCTGTCATGGTGATCATTAATGCATTATCAATGTCACCTTCGCTGCCTTTTTCGCTTGAACGCGCACGTCTTAATAATTCAACTTGCAATACGTTAAGCGGATCGGTGTACGGATTACGAAGTCCTATGGACTCTTTTATCCATGGTTGATCGGCTAGTAAGCTATTTTGAGGGCTAAGAGACTGTACAAGGCTAATTGCCTCTTCAAGCTCTTTACGCAAAGATACACCTAATGGTTTGTAAATGTCTTCTACTAGGGCATTATCGTAATGCTCACTTAACCAGCTGTCGGCTTTACTAAATACCATTTCTAGCATTTCTAGGCGTGCTCTGAAAAACGGCCATTGCAGGCTCATTTCATGAAGTGTTTCTAGGCCATACTTATCAAGCGCTGCTTTTAAGCCTGTTAACGCACCTAGCCATGCAGGTAGCATCAGACGGTTTTGACTCCATGCAAAAATCCAAGGAATAGCACGTAAGCTTTCAACGCCGCCATTTGGATTACGTTTAGCAGGACGTGAGCCTAATGGTAATTTAGACAGCTCAAGCTCTGGAGTGGCCATTCTAAAGTAAGGTACAAAGTTTTCATCGTGACGAACTACATTACGGTAGTGCTCACATGACTCCTCACTTATTAACTTCATTACTTCACGCCACTGCGGTTTTGGCTCCGGCGGTGGTAATAAATTGCTTTGCAATACTGCACCAGCGTATATATTTAAGCTTTGTAGTGCTACATCGGGTAAACCAAACTTAAAGCGGATCATCTCGCCTTGCTCAGTTACACGTAGCCCACCTTTTAAAGAACCCGGTGGTTGTGAGTGCAGTGCTTGTGCAGCGGGCGCTCCACCGCGACCTACTGTACCGCCACGGCCGTGGAATAAAACAAGCTCAATACCACGATCATCGGCAAGCTGTACAAGTTTGTCCATTGCTTCGTACTGCGCCCAACCTGCAGCCATCATGCCGGCATCTTTAGCAGAATCTGAATAACCAATCATTACATTTTGGGTATTTTTAATATGCCCGCGGTACCACACGTTATCAAGCAAGGTAGTAATTACATCGCTACCCGCATTTAAATCGTCAAGTGTTTCAAACAATGGTGCAACGGGTAAATCGAACTGACAGCCGCTTTCTTTAAGAAGTAGTTGTACAGCTAAAATATCAGAAGCGGTTCGCGCCATTGAAATAATGTATAAGCCAAATGTTTTTTCATCTTGCTTTGCAATTACATCAAAGGTGTCGAGCACTTCTTGTACGTCTGGGCTTGGTTGCCAATTTTTAGGGATTAGCGGGCGACGAGAATTAAGCTCAGTAAGCAAAAATGCTTGCTTGTCTTGCTCTTGCCATTGGTTGTAATCACCTAAGCCTAAATGACGTGTTAACTCAGAGAATACATCACTGTGACGGTCTGAGTCTTGGCGCACATCAAGTTTAGCCAAACGCAGGCCAAAGCTGTTAATACGGTGCAGTAAATCAAGTAGTAAGCCATCAGCAACTACTTTCATATTGCATTTTAATAGCGAGCGGTAACATACTTCTATTGGGTGTTTAATTTGATTAATATCAGTAATTAAGTCTTGTGAATCACTGCGCTTGTTTTTAATTTTAGCGCCCAAGTGAGAGACTGTTTCAGCAACTTGGTTTTTCAGCTTTTTAATTACAGCACGGTACGGTTCAAACTCTTGCCCTGCTAGTTCAATAAGCTCATCGCTTGCATCAGACATAGACAGTTCAGCGCACAATGTTTTTAAGTCTTGAATGTATAAATTAAGTGCCATCCAACGGCCATGGTCAAGCACTTGTGTGGTCACTTGCGCGGTCACAAACGGGTTACCGTCGCGGTCGCCACCCATCCAAGAGGTAAACTCAATAGGGCTATAATCAATAGGCAGCTCTAAGCTTAAATGCTCTTTTACTTGATCTGAAAATTCACGCAAAAAACGCGGCACAGCATGCCACAAGCTATTTTCAATAACTGCATAGCCCCATTTAGCTTCATCAATTGGCGTAGGGCGTGAACGACGAATATCGTCTGTGTGCCATGCTTGGCTAATAAGCTGCGCAATACGATTTAAAATAGCGGTGCGTTCTTGCTCTAAATTATCTTTTCGCTCAAGCGACGCTAAACATTCACTTAATTCAACTTGTTTGTTGATCATTGTTCGGCGCGTCACCTCAGTTGGGTGAGCAGTTAATACTAAATTTATGTGGAGTTTTGAGAGTGTTTCGGCCAGATGATTACTGTCTAATTGGCCTTCTTTTGCTTTTGCAGTTAACGTTTTTAATGTTTGAGTGAGAGGGTTTAGTTGGCAAAAGCCAACATCATTAAAACGCGACACAGTATGGAACTGCTCTGCTACATTAGCTAAATTTAAAAAATGATTAAATGAACGGGCAACCGGTAAAAGCTCTTCATCACTAAGCGCATGCAGTACCTCAATTAGCGCTTGTCTGTCGTCTTCATTACCACTGCGAGATGACTTTGATAAAGCGCGAATTTCTTCTACTTTATCTAAAATCGCTTGGCCTTGGGCGTCCTTAATTGTTTGTCCTAATAACTGCCCTAGTAAATTAACATTTCCTCGCAAGGCGGCATATTGTTCACTCATTTCTCAGTCTCCTTTGTTTCGTGGAGTGCTATTAATATCATTATGAGCGCATATTTAATAGATCCATTTGCAATGGTATGTCGTAAAAAAGTATATGAAAAATAAACGTTAAGCTATTTTATGATCATTTTTTACGATGGTAATTGCCCATTATGTAGCACCGAAATGACTAAACTTAAACAGGCTGATACCGCTAACAACATCAAACTTGAAGACCTAAATGCGCCCGATTTTAATGAGCGTTATTCATATGTTGATAAAGATAAAGCAATGACTCATTTACAAGCACAAACAAATTCTGGTGAAATGATATATGGCCTTGATGTTACTTACCAAGCATGGAAAACGGTTGGCAAATATACATGGTTGAAAATTTTTCGCTTGCCAGTAATTCGTTTTTTCGCAGACTGCGGATATTTATTCTTTGCAAGGTACAGGCACTCGCTTAGCCGTTTATTAATGCCTAATACTCAGTGCACTAACGGCCAATGCCGTATTAAATCGAAAGGTGCTAAATGAACACGATTGTTTTATTTGGCGCAAGCAGCGCCATAGCAAATGCATATATAGAGCATCTACAAATAAACACGCCTACTCACCAAGTCGTTTGTATTAGTTCAAAAAGTATTGAATTTGAGGGAAGCATTGTTCATTTTCAAACCGATTACACAACACAAAGCTTGGCGCGCGTAACTGCTTATTTAAAAGAGCAAAACGCTAATATACAACAAGTTGTTATATTTAACGGTACACTGCATAACAAAACCCACATGCCTGAAAAAAAACTTGAAGATATAGATGCTGAGTATTTCAACCAACTTCTAAACTCAAACACGCTAACCCCCCTGCTTTGCCTGCAAAGTATTTTGCCACTTTTAACACATAAAACGCAGTGCACTATCACTGCGCTTAGTGCGCGTGTAGGCAGCATTAACGACAACAAATTAGGCGGTTGGTATACGTATCGCGCCTCTAAATCAGCACTTAACATGCTATTTAAAACAGCAGCAGTTGAGCTTGCACGTCGCGCTAAAAATACTAAGCTCGTTTTATTTCACCCGGGAACTACCGATACAGCGCTTTCAAAGCCATTTCAAAAAAATGTACCCGCAGGAAAACTTTTTACAGCTGAATTTGTAGCAAAACAACTTTTTACACTTACGTTTAATAACCCCCATTTAGAACTCAATGGTGAACCGGCCTACTTAGATTGGCAAGGGGACACCATACCGTGGTAAGGACCTTTAATGCATTTTACTAAAGAGCGCATAAACGCACTTGAAAAACACACCCGTACTCATTTAATTAACTCGCTTTCGGGTTTTAAAAGCGCCAACTTAATTGGCACGCAAGATAAACAAGGCAACACTAATCTTGCCATTGTTAGTTCGGTCATTCATTTAGGCGCTCACCCACCGCTAGTAGGCATGATAATGCGCCCAAATAGTGTGCCGCGCCATACATTTGAAAACATTATCGACACCGGTAGTTACACTATTAACCAAGTTAATAAAGCTATTTATAAACAAGCGCACCAGACATCGGCTCGATATGATAAAGGCGAATCGGAATTTGATGCGACCGGTTTAACGCCAGAATACCTAAATGAATTCACAGCCCCATTTGTGCAAGAGTCGCGATTAAAATATGCGGTAAATTACGTTGAGCACCAACACTTAGCTGTAAATGGTACAGAGCTTGTTATAGGTGAAATTACAGATGTGTACTTAGACGAGATAGCACTTCAAAGTGATGGTTTTTTAGATTTACAAGCTATTGATACTGTGGCTGTAACCGGGCTTGATAGTTATCATACGAGTAATAAATTAATGCGCCTGCCTTATGCAAAAAAACCTTAGCGTGCATGTTGTCGCATTATATTGAATTACCTTTTCACATTGCGCACAATGCCTAAAAACCAAGGAGATATTTATGGCCACACTAGGCGTTGGTACGCAAACAAGTGAACAAGCACTAGCAAGTTTAAGTAATATGACTTGCAAGGTAACACCCACACAAGTAGATGAATATTTACAGCGTATTGCTAAAGCTCAAGCTTATATGCAAGCAAATAATATTGATGCTATTTATTTAAACGCAGGGTCAAACCTCACCTATTTTACAGGCATGAAATGGTACGCCAGTGAGCGTATGGTTGGGGCTATTTTACCTGCTATAGGCGACGTACAATACATTGCCCCTTATTTTGAAATAGGCACACTAAACGGTTTTAAAGTGATTGAAGGTCCTATTCATGGGTGGCAAGAGCACGAAAACCCTTATGCACTCTTTGTTAGCGTATTAAAGCAACTAAACATTAATGACAATGCCACCATAGGCATTGATGAAAGTGCGCAGTTTTTTATATTTGATGGTATTAACAAAGCGCAAAAAGGCTTAAATATAATCAATGCACAAAGCGTTACTGCACATTGTAGAATGCATAAATCGGTAAACGAATTATCGCTTATGCAATGCGCAATGGACATGACCTTAGCTGTACACCAAGCAACCGCCAGTATGCTTTATGAAGGTATTACCACCACAGAAGTGGAAGCCTTTATTAAAAAAGCACATCAAAAAGTAGGTGCTCCAGGTAACTATTTTTGTATTGTTTTATTTGGTGTTGCAACGTCTTTTCCGCACGGTGTTAAAGACCCTCAAGTACTTAAAAAAGGCGATATGGTACTAATTGATACCGGCTGTAAAGTACACGATTACCTATCAGACATAACCCGCACCTATGTATTTGGCGAGCCAACAATGCGCCAACGCATGTTTTGGGACCACGAAAAAGCAGCGCAACTCGCCGCGTTTAATGCTGCAAAAATTGGTGCAACGTGTGAAGAGGTTGATGCAGGCGCTCGTCAATATTTAGCGGCTCAAGGACTGGGGCCACAGTATCAAACACCCGGCTGCCCGCATCGTACGGGCCATGGAATTGGCTTAGATATTCACGAGTGGCCTTATTTAGTCGGTGGAGACAAAACCCCACTTGCACCTGGCATGTGTTTTAGTAACGAGCCAATGCTAGTTATACCCAATGAGTTTGGCGTACGTTTAGAGGATCACTTTTATATGACCGACAACGGACCGCATTGGTTTACACAGCCAAGTTATAGTATTGACGACCCGTTTGGGCTAAACGCTTAAACCCTTAAATAAAGAGCAGCCATTAGCTGCTCTTTTTAGTTTAAGGATTGATAATACATACTTCATCCCAATATCCCTTTTATACCAAAGCAATCCGCAAAAGGATGAATATGAAAAACTTTAAAATTGATATCGTGTCAGACGTAATGTGCCCATGGTGCGTGGTAGGTTATAAAAACCTAGAGACAGCGCTTGGCCAACTTAACGACGAAATGAGTGCAGATATTACATGGCATCCTTTTGAGCTAAACCCTGATATGCCACTGGAAGGTCAAGATTTAAACGAACACTTAATGCAAAAGTACAACCTAACTGAGGAACAAGGCGATGAAAATCGTAAAAACATGTTCGAAGCAGGAAAGCGTGCTGGCTTTACGTTTAATTTTGATGGCAAACGCATCATGATCAACAGCTTTGATTTACACCGCCTACTTACATGGGCACGCGAACAAGGTAAACAAACGCAGTTAAAACTCGCTTTTTTTGAAGCGCACTTCACCGATTTGAAATACTTAAATCAAGAAGAAACATTGCTTGATGTAGTGGCAAGTGTTGGCCTTGATAAAGAACTGGCGCGTAGTATTTTACACTCAGATAAATACGTTCAAACAGTACGCCAAGAGCAAGACCGCTTTAAACAACTCGGTATTACCTCAGTCCCTACATTTATTATCAACGATAAATATGCAATCAGTGGCGGACAACCAAGCGATTCGTTTATTCAAGCACTAAAACAAATTAGTGAAGAAGAGGCTAAGCAAGAAGTTTAGTTATTAGCTTTATAAATAAAATTGGCTAAGTATTTCAACAATAAAACGCCCGCTAATTAATAGTGGGCGTTTTTTTACAATCCTCTATAACTAACAACATTTAAACTTTGTTTTTCATCACAAATGATTAGCAGTTTAATGTCTTCTACTGATATAACGAACTTCAAGAGTTTTTTATTTATACGCCTAACTATTTTGGCATGTAACTTGTACCGCTTGATCAAGTAATCCATTACACAAGACATCGGCAATAACATGCCGTCTATAAACAACATCAAAACCATCCTCAAAACTATAATAGGTATGGTTACCTGTCTAATCATATAGGGAACGTATAATGTTAAATATTGATACTACACTAAGCGTCTCTTCGCTAAATAAACTACAAATCCGTAATTTAAATGAAACTGAAATATTCTGATTTTGCAGACATTTTAAAGCAAGCAAATGAAGACTTGAATACCCCAAAAGCATTTTTAAAGTCACTCACCACTGATGAACTACAACTCGTAAAAAAAGCCAATAGCCTCGCCTCTACTATTAATGTTGATTCATTAAGTGCCGAAGGTGCTCAAAATCTATTAAGCCAACCTGATGGCTCAGATTTGGTTGATTTAAATAATGATGGCATCGTTGAAATAGGTGAGTCTAGAAGTATACATTTTCCTCCTGTTAATGCGCCTTTGCATGTAAAAACAGCATGGAATAAAGCAACAGAGGGTTTGGATTGGGCCGAAAAAGCAAGAATTGAACTAACACTGCATTCTATGGTGTATGGATTCAATATTAACGGCTCAGGTACAAAAGAAGCACTTGCACCGGAGGAGCAATGGAACAAAACTAATATTGATGCGCTCTCTGAGTATGCTTATTCGAATTTGGAATTTAGAGTAAATTTAGAAGGTTGGAGCGATTACAATAAACAGATCAACGATGTTTACGATAAATTTTTTACTTCTATTTTGCAACATAACACTAATGCCTCACTGTCGGAGTTTGACGTTTCAGAGTAACAACCCATTCATCAGAGGAAACGATGTCATGTAAATCAATGGCTACGGTGATTTGTGTAGATAGTTATGGACGCCCTAATAATATTAAAGTTATTAACGCTGAACCTGAGCAAGTATTCAATAGTGAAGCCAAACACGCCTTATCAAAATGGCAATACTCACCTAAGGTTGTTAATGGTATTACTTTACCTGACAAAAACTTAGAAATGACAATTGAGTTTAACTTGGATAATTAATAATCGGGTAAGCTTAAATATTGAAGGCTACAAAGTGCAGCCTTTTGAGTATTTGTCAGCAAGCTTATTAAGTACGATAAAGTACTTTAATTACATGCCAACCAAATTTAGTTTTAACTAGGTGTGGCTCTAAAATTGCGCCATTAAAGGCTATTTTGTCAAACTGCGGAACCATTTGACCGCGTCTAAATTCACCTAAGTCGCCACCTTTTTTACCCGAGGGGCACGACGAGTATTTTTTAGCTAAGGTTTGAAACTTTGCACCTTTACCCAATTGCTTAATAATGTCTTCTGCTATTTCTTTGTGTTTAACCAATATGTGGAGTGCGTGTGCTGTACTTGCCATTTCAAAGCCCTGATAATTTAAAACGCGGCGATTTTAGCACAGCCACCTAAACCTAGCATCTACTTATACTGAAATGTGTGAACGACTAGTTTATAAATAATGTTTTGCATCATCAGGTCTGGGTATTCTGCAATAGTTGTACTTGCCAAATAAGGTATAGCGGTTTAAAGCAATTTTATCGTACAGCCAATTATTAAAGATATTTGGTAAAACACTAAAAACAGTGGCGAGTTTATAGGGGTAATCGAGCTGCTTTACTACTTCAAAAAAAGCATGGCTTTGCGTATAAGCTTTACCATTTTCAACAAACACCATTGAGGCATACTCACTTGTTGAAAAACCAAAGTGAGTTAACAGCAGTGCACCTTTTGGTGATTGCACGCTGCACAGTTTAAAAATGACATTGGCATCGTTACTAGGGCCTGTTGACCTTTCAGGATTAAAATTTGTTCAACCTAGGGGCCATTTAATCGCGGCGCGAGGTTTGTAACCTAGTGGGCTAAGTAAAAACCGAGCAACAAAGAGTAAATGACCCCTAGGCAGAACCCCTTCGGGCAGCGCCTGTTTGGCATTTATGCTACGTTATCGCCTATTTATGGGGAACAACCACACTACATAGGCTCTGCCTTGCCTAATTACCAAACAGACTGCTGCAAATTTAACCTCGAAAGATAAACAGGCCCTAATAATAAAATTACACCACGCACTACATAATTTGCACTGTGCATCGAATAATATAATTTTTTGATTGCGCATTAATGTAGCCGCATCATCACTCATTTTATATCCTTTAAGCGGTTACTGCTGAACCGGCTTTTTTTGTAACTTACGCTGCAATGTGCGCCTATGCATATTAAGTTGCCGCGCAGTGGCCGACACATTACCGTTATTACTATGTAGCACTTGCTGAATATGCTCCCACTCTAAACGCTCTGGCGACATAACCGGTGTTACAATACTGCTCACATTTTGTGTATTTAAATCTGCCTTTAGGGCCTTTAATAGCGTTGCCATATCAACGGGTTTAGTAAGGTAGTCGTTAGCGCCTAAACGCATGGCCTCAACTGCGGTGGCTATGCTTGCAAATCCGGTTAGTAATACAATATGCGCCTGCGCTAATAAGCTGCGAAGCGGCTTAATTAGCGCAAGGCCGTTGTCGTCACCCAATTTCATATCGAGCAAAATTAAATCCGGCAAGTGTTTGCGCGCACAAAGTAATGCATCACTTTGATTATGCGCCACCTCACAACTAAAGCCTTGTTTTGTTAAACGCCTAGCTAATGTACTGGCTAGGTTTATATCGTCTTCGATTATAAGTAATTTCATGTATGTGACTGCTCATCATTTACTATGGCTAATTTTACTTTAGCAACCGCCCCGCCACCCGCATGATTATACAAAGTTAGCGAGCCGTTAAGGCGCTCAAACGTTACATTAGAAAGCAATACCGCAAGCCCCATACCTTGGCTACTAGGCATAAGTTGCCCGCCAAGCTCTGCTAACTGGGAGTCAGTAAAGCCACTGCCAAAATCACGAATCAGCAGATATACACATTCACTGTGTTGGTTATTTTGCTGCCAGCTTAGCTCTAACTGGGTTTGGTTATTTTTTTTATTAGCAATGCATGCATTTTGTAGCAAATTAAGAATGGCGGGCAATAGCATTGCATCACTTATTAAAGTGGCTGCTATCGGCTCACTTAACCAATTTATGTGCTGATCAGGGTATTGCAGTAATAACGTATCGGTGATCTGTGTTTGCAGCTGGTTAACTGTAATATGTTCGGTAATATTTTTATTACGAAGCTGAGCAGAGAGCTTTCTAAAGTCATTTAATTGCGTAGCACATTGTTTAAGTGGCGTTTGCATTTGACGAGCGACAGGGTTATTTGGCTGCTCTTCTAATAGCTCTTCAAATAACAATTGTAGGTTAGCGATAGGCGTAGCGAGTTGATGGGTTATTTGCGCTGCCGCGCCATCTAGGCTTACCAGTTGCTCGTTGCGTAATTGTTTTTCGCGAGCTTTGGCTATAGTACGTTCGCGCTCTTTTAATGCTCTATTCATAGCGCCAATAACTAAAGCAATAACGCTTGCGCTTAAAACAAAGTTTATCCACATACCAATAAAGTGCTCGCTCATGTTCATTTGATGCATACTATGATCGGGCATTCTAATTAATAAAAAACTGTACGCAGCAATAGCAAGCACAGCAATATAAGCCAGCCCTTTTTCACGTAATGTGATTGCTGCAATCATTATTGGCAGTAATAGTAGTGATACAAAAGCATTGGTAGCGCCACCGCTTAGCGAGAGCAAAATAGTTAAAAATACAACGTCAGCAGTGAGCTGCATTAACATACCTACAGGGCGAGCTTGGCTCACATTTCGATATGCAAATACACTCGCACTTTGAAAGATCGCCTCTATTGCAATAACGACTAATAAAGATAATAAAGCGATTTGATGGTTTAATAAAAAATAAGCACTTAGCACGGCAATTAGCTGCACAGCAATAGCGCCGCTGCGTAACATTAAAAGACGACGGATAGTGGGATCGGTTTGCATAAACAAGGTGTGTTTTACCTATAAAATTTAATACGTTAATAAAAGCAGTTAGTCATCATCCATTGATATGGTAAACAGCGCACACGGCGTTCCTTGATGAAATACCATTTTCCATTGTTCATTACTTTTTCGCCACAGCGACATTCGTAAGGAGTAATTAAATTCACTTCGGGCTGAACGCCTATAAGCAGCTTGATAACTAATTTGTGCTACATCATCGCTAAGCATTCGCCCTTTAAAGTGCTGATTATAAAACTGTGGAACAACTTCAGTAGGTAAGCGGGTAATTACATGATGTTTATCGAACACAGTGCCATTAGCTGCAATTTCAATGAATTCATCATCAAGCAAAGCATCTAATGCATCCCTTGATTGACGTACATCGGGGTCTAATAATTGTCGCTCGGAATCTGTTAAATGATTAAATAGCGAAACTTTAATTTTGCTGCTCATGCACTTCCCTTTATCAGTACAAACTTAGATTAATAATACCTTTATTTGCTTTAAATTCGAACGGTTATATTATTAAATGCCGCGCATATGAATCAAAAATTGCACTAAATTAAAACTTTAAGGGACAAAATAGGGTAATAACTTCTCTTAAAGGGCAATTTTTGATATAACTCCCCAACTAGAAATACATGTCAGACCACCTTTTAAGAGAACACATTATGTCTTACGCACATATCACTGGTTGGGGTAAATGCATCCCACCAGCAAGCATTAGCAACGATGAAATTAGCGAAATAGTTGATACTAACGATGAGTGGATCACCACACGTACTGGTATCAAGTCGCGTAGAGTGAGTCATGTAAGTACCGCAGAGCTTGCAACTGTTGCAGCTAAGCATGCTATTGATTGTGCAGGCGTTGACGCAAAAGATATCGATTTAGTTATTCTAGCAACGTGTACCCCCTCAACCGTCGTGGCAAATACGGCCTCTTTGGTACAAAAAAACATTGGTGCTACAGGCGCTGCTGCTATGGACACGAATGCTGCATGCTCTGGTTTTTTATATGCACTTCAAGCAGCTACTGCACAAATTCAAGCGGGTATGATTAAAAAGGCCGTAGTTATTGCTGCTGAGCGTATGACTTGGTATGTAAACTGGGCACGCCGTGACAGTGCAGTACTATTTGGTGATGGTGCAGGTGCAGTAGTACTAGAAGCTGCAGACACTCCTGCTGGCCTACTTGGTACTAAAACTGGTTGCGATAGCGAAGACAGAGATATTTTACATATCACCAACTTTGGTAGTGATTTAAATAAATATGAGCCAATTGGCCCATCGGACTTACTATTTGAAGGCCGTGAAATTTTCAAACGTGCTGTTAAAGGCATGAGCGAAGCGTGTGATGATGTATTAACGCAAGCTAATTTAAGCCTTGATGACATAAACGTACTTGTCCCGCACCAAGCTAACTTACGCATAATTCAAGCAATTCAGCATCGCTTAAAAGTAGCTGATGAAAAAGTAATGGTAAATATTGGAGAATACGGTAATACGTCAGCTGCGACTATTGCTATTGCATTGTGTGAGGCCGTAGAAAAAGGGTTAATTAAACCACACTCAAATATTATGTCGGCAGCATTTGGGGCCGGTTTAACGTGGGCAGCAAGCTACATAAAATGGGGCGAGCGTGTAACACCTATTAAAGTAAGTGATGCAACATTGCCACCTTGTAAGCTAACAGGCCTTGAGCTTGTAGCACCCGCCGTTAAAGCATGTAAAGACGCTGAGCCAAGCTAAAAGGTATGCATTAGCTTTACATAAAACGCACTTTTTAGTGCGTTTTTTTTTAAGGGCAATGAACTCATAGAGCAAAGTATAGGAAACTAACTACATGGAACTATTAGGTATTCATCACGCTGCTATTATTTGTAGTGACTATGCACGTTCTAAACACTTTTATAGCAACATACTTAAACTTGAAGTTGTTAACGAGCACTTTAGAGCGGGGCGTAACTCTTATAAATTAGACTTAGCCATGCCTGATGGTAGTCAAATAGAGTTGTTTTCGTTTGATGAAGCGCCCGCAAGGCCAAGCTATCCCGAAGCACAAGGCTTAAGGCATCTAGCATTTAAAGTTAAAAATTTAGCCCAAGCAAAACAGTATTTAGAGATGCAAAATATAGCAGTGGAAGAGATAAGAGTAGATGAAATAACCGGCAAAAAATTCACCTTTTTTGCCGATCCAGATAACCTGCCGCTTGAGCTATACGAGGTGTAACCCTCGTACACCAGGCTTTATTTAAAGCGGCTTTGTAAGTAATTGAATACCGCACGAATCCCTAGCGCTTCTCCACCCGTTGGGCGACCAGGTAATGTACGTAAATTCCACGCCATTACATCAAAATGTACCCATGGAGTGGTTGGCTCTACAAATTCTTTTAAATAAAGCGCCGCAGTAATTGCACCACCAAAGGGTGTGCTAGCACAGTTTGCCATATCGGCTACATCGCTCTTTAAAAAGCTTTTGTACTGATCAAACAAAGGCAGTTGCCACACCGGATCGCTTACATCCATTCCTGCATCAACAATACCATTTGCTACATCGCGCTCTGTTGAGAAAAAGCCAGGCAACTCAGTACCTAAAGCAACACGGCAGGCACCTGTAAGGGTCGCAAAATCTATAATTAGCTCAGGGTTATCGTTTTGTGCTTCGCTAAGCGCATCACACAATACTAAACGCCCTTCTGCATCGGTATTATCTATTTCAACCATAATACCTTTACGCGTTTTAATTACATCACCTGGGCGAAATGCATTTCGCGATACCGCATTTTCAACCGCAGGTACTAAAACACGCAATCTAATTGGTAAGTTAGCGGCCATAATTAATTGTGCTAGCGCAATAACATGCGCTGCTCCGCCCATGTCTTTTTTCATGTTTCGCATGCCCGAACTTGGTTTTAAATCAAGCCCGCCAGAATCAAAACATACTCCTTTACCTACTAAGGTAATAAGCGGTGCATCTTTTGTGCCCCATTTTAAATCAAGTAAACGCGGTTTGTTTTCGCTCGCGCGACCTACCATATGTATTGTTGGGTAATTTTGCTCGAGTAGCTCATCGCCAATCCACTGGGTAAACTCGCCATTGTAGTTATTGGCTAAATCTTCCATCACTTGCGATAAATGCTGCGGCATCATATCTACTGCCGGTGTGTTTACTAAATCACGTGCTAAATAAATAGCATCGGCTTGCTGCTTAATACGTTGATATAGACCATCATCGGCAATGGCTAATTGTGCTTTAGCCGTTGGCTTTTCTTTATATTCGCTAAATTCATAGCCGCCTAACACAAAACCAAGCGCTACTTGCTCTATAAAGGCATCATCACCTTGAATTTGATACGTGCCCAGCGGTAATTTATTTGCAAGCTCGCCTGCAGCCCAAAAGTCTTCTTTGCTATGTAATAAACAATATACGTGGCTTAACTCACCCGTTTGCGCATCAGGCACAAGCGCCAAGCCTTGTTTTTCAAAACCACTATTGGTTAACCATGTTTGAATAAAAGCAGGTTGTTGAGATTGCCAGTCAGTTAACTCGTTTTTAAGAACAAAAGATAAAGGAATACCAGAAGAAGTATGACGAAGTAATGCACTCATTAAAAAGCTCATATAATAAAAAATGGTAATTAAGCATATCAATAAGGCTAGCTAAAAGGTATAGCTAATTTAGGAGGATTTATTCTTTATTTGGCGCTTTAGTGTGTTGTTTTAAACCTTCTTTAACTATTTCGGCGTCTAACTCTTTAACGGGTTTGTTCATGTTAAATGAGCTTGGTAGCACATCTACGCCAACTAAAGTGCCAAGCTTTACAACTAAAGGTATAGTAATGGGAGCAAAAGGTAGCAATGCAAACACACCCAACCCAAGTCCTTTTAATATATCTACAAATTGCTCATTGGCGCGTTTTAGATCTTCTTTTGTTGTTTGACCTTGCGTGTATTGCCTGTAAATCGTGAGCATTTCTTTGGTTTCTTGCTTTTCTTGGGCAAGTGCAATTTTAAGCGCCACCATAGCACGACGAAAACGCAGCTGTTGGCGCTTTTTACTTATTTTAACTACCCGCCAAGGTGCACGGTGAATAACTTTATATAATCGCATAGCGTGTATTTTCACACAGGGGTTGCTTTAGACAAAGAATAATTTACTTTATAATCGGCTTAGCCTACTCTTTTGCACCACAACGGTGCTTGCGGACTATTTTTAATGCAAAATAATGAATGTTTTTTACTCTCCAAACCAGAAAAACCCAAACCAGATGAATGCTGTGGCGGCGGAAGCTGCAGCCCTTGCGTGTGGGACGAATACAAGCAAGCATTAAATGTTTGGCAAGCCCAGCGTACGAATAAAAACTTAAAAAAGCATACAAACTGATAACATTAAAGCATACACCTCACGCATTAAACTTCCCCTTAAGCATTAAAACTGCACTTCATTAGCTCATATCGGTTGCAAATTGCACCAATGTTGCAATTTTATTTTGTTTTGTACTTTTTTGTTATTAAAGAGTTAATTAGTAATTGCCCTCTTAGTTTTTTATGTATAGGCTGTACATAAGACATCACATGAGGCGGAGTTTTAGTCCTGGAAAGTCAAGCAGATTGGCCTTTTAAACCCCATGTCGACGTGTCCGAATTAAAAATAAGTAATGTTAAATAACGCATTATGTACAAAATATATTCTAACTGGGGAAAATTAGAATGAAACTTAAAAGCAATGCGCTAAATCAAGCAATTAAATTTGCCTTAGCAACCACAACTACTGCTGGTTTATTTATTTCAGGTTCTGTTGTTGCAGCAGAAGAAAGTGAAACCAAAGTTAACAAAAATGTAGAAAAAATTGCCGTAGTAGGTACACGTTCTGCTCCTCGTTCAATTGGTGATTCACCTGTTCCTATTGATATTATTGGCGGTGAAGAACTTGAGAAATCAGGTAACACCGACATGCTTGAGCTTCTAAAAGGCTCAGTTCCTTCTTTTAATGTGCACCAAAACCCAATTAGTGATGCAGCCTCTCTTGTTCGCCCTGCTAACTTACGTGGCTTGCCATCTGATAGCACACTAATTCTTTTAAACGGTAAACGCCGTCACCGTGCGTCTGTCATTGCCTTTTTAGGCGGTGGTATAAACGATGGTGCTCAGGGCGCTGACATTTCAGTTATCCCAAGTATTGCACTTAAACAAGTAGAAGTACTTCGTGATGGCGCAGCTGCACAATATGGTTCCGATGCTATTGCAGGTGTAATGAACTTTCAACTTAAAGACGCTTCTGAAGGCGGTAAGTTTGAAGTGCGCCACGGTCAATACTACGAAGGCGATGGCGATACAACACAAATCTCAGGTAACGTGGGTTTACCATTTACTGACAATGGTTTTGCCAACTTAAGTTTTCAATATAAAACAGCTGACGCAACGAGTCGCTCAGAGCAGCGCCCTGATGCAGCCGCACTTTCTGCTGCAGGTGTGCCAGACGTTTCTTCACTTGCTCAAGTATGGGGCGCACCTGAAGTAGATGATGACATTACCATTTTTGGTAACTTTGGTTTAGAGCTAACTAACGACTCAGAGTTTTACATGTTTGGTAACTACTCAGAGCGTGATGTACGTGGCGGCTTTTACTACCGAAATCCAACAACTCGCCCTGGCGTATATGGTGGAAACATACGTGAAGTTAACGGCGTTAATATGCGCCGCCCTACTGATGAAGCAGGACAAGCTGCTTGGGATGCTGCAACTCCAACTGTATTAGTGGGTTCTTTAGATGGTTATGACGCCCAATTAAATTGCCCATTAGTAGAAATTCAAGCTAATGGTGCACCAGATCAATCTGCGATAGATTCACTAAGCTCTGCTAATTGTTTTGCATTCAATGAAACACTGCCTGGTGGTTTTACACCTAACTTTGGTGGAAACATTACTGATACCTCTTTAACTATCGGTACTAAAGGTATGTTTACTGGTGGCTTCTTAAAAGACGCTTACTATGACTTAAGCGGTACAGTTGGTTTAAATGAATCACGTTACTTTATTTATGACACAGTTAATGCATCTTTAGGCGCGGATAGCCCACGTGACTTCAGCCCAGGTAAGTATGAACAACTAGAGAAGAATTTTAACTTTGACCTTTCAAAAGGCTTTGACTTTGATTTAGCGTACGATGTAAATATTGCCGGTGGTTTAGAGTGGCATGAAGAAACATTTACCGTTATCTCCGGTGATGAAGCTTCTTTTACTGCTGGTCCGTTAACTGAGCAAGGTTTTGGTATTGGCTCAAACGGTTTCCCTGGCTTTAAACCATCTGATGCGGGTGAATACACTCGACGTAACTACGCAGCATATGTAGATATTGAAGCACCTTTCACTGAAGAATTTTTAATGGGCCTTGCGGTACGTTTTGAGGATTACGACAGCTTTGGTACAACGACAAACTACAAAGTAATGGCACAGTACCACCTAACTGAAGATCTAAATGTACGTGGTTCAGTAAGCACCGGTTTCCGTGCTCCAACAGTTGGCCAAGCTAATGTTAGTAATGTACAAACAAGTTTAGACAACGGTGTGTTACAAGATTCGGCGCTTCTTCCTCCAACAAACCCAATTGCAGTACAATTAGGTGGGACAGAACTTGAACCTGAAGAATCACAAAGTTATACATTTGGTGCAGTTTATACCATTGGCGATTTATTCTTAACACTTGATTATTACAACATTCAAGTAGAAGACCGTATTAGTCAATCAGATAAAATTAATTTAAGCCAAGCAGATAAAGATACACTTGAAGCCGCTGGCGTTCCTAACGCACAAAGCTACGCACAAGTTAGCTTCTTTACTAATGATTTTGATACAACAACGCAAGGTGTCGACTTAGTAGCCAACTACACAGCTGATTTACTAGATGGCAGCTCTACATTTAGCCTTGCTTACAACTGGAATGATACTGAGGTAACGCAATTTAGTGACATTACAGGTGCATTCAAAGTACAGCGCTTAGAAGAAGATTTACCAAATCACCGTGCAACGCTTACTTGGGCACAGCAATGGGAATCAGTTTCGTTGTTTACTCGTGCTAACTACTATGGTGAATACCAAGGTGTGCACGTAGATTACGATGCAACGGCAAAAACAGCTGATGCGGCAGTAACCATTGATGCTGAAATTACCTACTTCTTAAATGAGTCGGTTAGCTTCTCGCTAGGTGCACAAAACATCTTTGACCAAGATGCTGAAAAGCTTGATTTTGAAGACAGCACAGGTATTCCTAACAACAACTGGGGTGGTCAGTACTACGAGACATCTCCATACGGAATCAACGGTGGATTTTACTACGCAAAAGCAACCTATACTTTTTAATAGTATTTCATGATAAACCAAGGCGAAATGTTAAGACATTTCGCCTTTTTTATTTTATATTAAATAAAAAAATAATAATGTTTTACTATGCTAATTGATAAAGCTAACCAGTTACTTGAACAACATAAACTCAAAGAAGCCGAGTTTCATTTTAAAGCAATTTTAAATAGTAACCCGCAAAGCGGCGAAGCATTATTCGGGTTAGGCAAAATAGCACTCAGGTTAGAGCGCTTTGACGCAGCAGTTTATTTATTACAAAAAGCATGTGAGCTAATGCCTCATATGTTAGATCCGCTACATGCACTTGCTGATGCATTTAATGGCGTTAACTCTCCCGATGATGCGCTAAAAGTGCTTGAGTACGCCAAAAGCATAGCAATTCATAACCCTGATCCACATTACTACTTAGCCCAGCATTATTTAAATTACGGTGAGCTCGACAAAGCGCACACTACGTTTGCTCATGCACTCAGCATGGGACTATACCCAGTTACCGCTTACATTTTATTTGAGTTGGTGCAGCTTGGGCGATTTAATAAAGAACACAACTACGTCAGTAACTTGCATCATTTCTTAACACAAACCAATAACCTGCGTTTAAAAATGGTGTGTTACTACGCTTTAGGTAAGAGTTACGATAAATTAGACGATACAGAGCAAGCGTTTAACTACTATATACTTGCCAATCAGTTACAAAAAAAACTCACTAACTTTAGCACCGCCGAGCTGAATCCTTTTTATAAAAGTATTATAGATCAAAATACGCCAGCACTTATTAAAAGTGCAGATCGTACTTTTAAAAACTCTATAACCCCTGTGTTTATAATAGGCATGCCGCGCAGTGGTTCTACATTACTTGAACAAATGCTGGCAAATCATTCGCAGTTTACAACGCTTGGTGAAAACTCAAACATAAGTAACCAGGCGGTGGCTTTTATAGAACAACAAACACAAATGCCCTACCCGCAGTGCTTAAGCTTGCTAACGAATGATTTAATAACTAAAGCGCGTAACATTTATATTGAAACGTTAAAAACAGCACAGCCAATTCGTCCTTACATAATTAATAAATTACCGAGTAATTATCAAACTATTGGACTTATTCACTTGATGTTTCCAAACGCTAAATTTATAAATTTAAGTAGGGATTTTAATGCAACGGCTTTTTCGGTATTTAGTAATTACTTTGCTCAAAATGAGCCTTACTTTTGTGATTTAACGGAGTTTAAACACTACCACTCCCTTTATACCGAACTTATGGCGCATTGGCAGAGCATACCAGACATCGCCATTTACAATATGAGTTATGAGCAATTAGTAAACCAGCCTAAAGAGCAACTAACCGCGTTGTTTTCGTTTTTAAATTGCACGTTTGAGCCACAGTCTTTGCAGTTTTATACACGAAGGTCGGCCGTAACAACACTAAGCAAACACGCTATTAGGCAACCTGTAAACACATCTGCAGTTGCGAATTGGCAGCGCTATAAAACACCGCTTCTAAAGCTACTTGAAGAAGGCACTAATTAACTGTACTCATTAAACCACGTGACTACATCACTAAATTGATCTTCCCGGGCACTTGGGTGCGTGAGCATAGTAATATGATCATAATCAACACGATGGCCATGGCGTTTACCATACATTTTTAAGGTTTGTTTTCCTGGCCCTGACTCTGCTATAAACTTTTTAATATCAATAGGCTGTGCGAGAGCTTTGTCATTTACTGCTGCAACATGAAGTGTGGGCGGTACATGCAGGCTAGCTAACGCATTTGCGTAATCAAAACCATCGTCGCTATCAACCCACGGCGTTTTTTTGGCCCACTGCATACTTTGATAATGAGACTTCTGCGACTCATTATCGCTGCCCCACTTGTAGCCTTTAGCATTTAAAAAACCGCATTTTTTTGCAAGCAACGGCGCCATAAAGTACCAAATAAGATTCGCTTGCAGTAATTTCTTAGGATGATTATTAAATAGTGAGCGCTTTGAGCCAAAATAAGCACAGGCTTTAACGTCTTTTAAATAGCAAGGAAAGCGCGCAAATACGCTGTTCATCAATACCCCGCCCCAAGAGTGAGCAACCCAGTAATCAGGCTTTTTACCTTCGAGTTGTTCGATATGATTAATAAAAGCAGGAATATCTTCGACTATGGCCTCTGTTTGGCCGTACTTTGAATGACGAGTTATTAGCGGTTTACTCTCTCCTCGTCCACGCAAATCCGCGACATAGCAACAATAGCCTTGCTCTGCCAAAAAAGGGGCCAACCCTTTATTACTGTGGGTGTAAAAAATTTTGCCGTTTTCTACTGCGCCATGCATTAAAAACACTACCGGACCTGCGTGCTCATCATTCGCGATGCGGCGTAAATGCAATGTTTGCTGATCGGCTAATTGAACAAAATGTGATTGCTGAGTGATTGCCATGTCATATCCTTTATTATTTTTATAAACTCATCCTACCAGTACGATGGGGAATTCCAAAGTAAATGATTGCACTTTTTAGTTAAGCATTTGATACAATTACATCATTATCAAATTGCTAAATTTAAGCTATGAAATCAAAACCTACCAGCAACAAGTTACACCCACGCAATCAGCACTTAGATGGCTACGATTTAGATATGTTATGCGAAAAACATAATGCGTTAGCACCTTTTATAGTAATAACACCTGCAGGCAGTAAAAGCATAGATTTTAGCAATAACAAAGCCGTTAAAACGCTTAATCAAGCTCTTTTAAAAGCACACTATAATGTTGAGTTTTGGGATATACCCGATCAAAACTTATGCCCTCCTATCCCTGGGCGAGTAGATTATATTCATTACTTGGCCGATTTATTAAGCACGGATAACCAACAAAGCATACCGACAGGGCGTAAAATTAAAGCGCTTGATATTGGTACAGGTGCTAATTTAGTTTACCCACTTACAGGTAGCCATGAATACAGCTGGCATTTTACAGGTAGTGATATAGATGCAAATTCAATAAAGATTGCGAAGCAAATTGCACAGTTTAATGGTTTAAAAATCACCTTAAAACAACAAAAAAATACATCATTTATATTTAAAGGCATTATTACGCAAAAAGATTTATTTCACGTAACCCTGTGTAACCCTCCGTTTCATGCAAGCGCAGATGAGGCTAACAAAGGCACTGAGCGCAAATGGAAAAATTTAGGTAAAACGCCGCAAAGCGCCCTTAACTTTGGCGGCCAAAATAACGAGTTGTGGTGCGAAGGTGGTGAAGCGCAGTTTATCAGTAATATGATTAATGAAAGCGAGCAATTTGCAGAGCAAGTTATATGGTTTACATCACTGGTTTCAAAAAAAGAGACACTTACTACGTTAGAAGAACAGCTAAGTAAACTACCTATTGCTGAATATAAAATTGTAGATATGGCACAGGGGCAAAAGGTGAGTCGCTTTATTGCGTGGAGTTATTTTGATAAAACCACCCGTGAGCAAATTTTTGAAGAGTTTGTGTGAACCCACAAAATCAATAAAGGAATAACAACAATGATAGATTTTCGCTCAGACACCGTTACTAAGCCTTCAAAACCCATGCGTGATGTAATGCACAGCGCACCTGTTGGTGATGATGTATACGGCGACGATCCTAGCGTAAACAAATTAGAGGCATATGCGTGCGAGCACTTTAATTTTGACGCTGCACTTTATTGTAGCTCTGGCACGCAAGCTAATTTATTGGCTTTAATGGCGCATTGCGAACGCGGGGATGAATATATTTGTGGGCAAAATGCACATAACTATAAGTTTGAGGGCGGTGGCGCCGCTGTGCTTGGCTCTATACAGCCTCAGCCTATCGAAAACGAAAAAGATGGCAGCTTATGCTTTAATAAAATTGCTGCAGCTATAAAACCAGATGATAACCACTTTGCTAACACTCGCTTGCTTAGCCTCGAAAACACCATTGGCGGAAAAGTACTCTCACTTAACTACTTATCTCAGGCGCGCAGCTTCGTGAATGATCACAATTTAGCGCTGCATTTAGATGGCGCACGCGTGTTTAATGCAGCCGTTGAGCTAAATGTTGATATAACAGCAATTACAAAGCACTTTGACTCTGTTTCAATTTGTTTATCTAAAGGCTTAGGTGCGCCAATAGGCTCGTTATTATTAGGCTCACAAGAATTAATTAACAAAGCTAGGCGCTGGAGAAAAGTGCTCGGCGGTGGGATGCGACAAGCAGGAATGCTGGCAGCCGCTGGGCAATATGCACTTGAAAACAACGTAACCCGTTTAAGTGATGATCATGCTAATGCGCGCTATTTAGCGAGTAAATTAAATGAACTCAATGGTTTTAGCGTTGATATGAGCAATACCACCAACATGGTGTATGCAACTTACTCGGGCAATACTGAGATCTGTAAAATTGCCAGAGAGCTTAAGCAGCAAGGAATATTAATTAGCCCAAGCAAATCGCTTAGGCTAGTTACTCATCTTGATGTAACAAAAGATGATATAGACACATTTATTCGGGCTTTATCGGCCCATATTTAATTCTGCTTTATAGTGTTTGCGGCACACCGATACATAACGGTCGTTGCCGCCTATTTCTACTTGGTTACCATCAGCTATGGCATTGCCATTTTCATCAGTACGCAGCACATGGTTTGCTTTGCGCCCGCAATGACACACCGTTTTAAGCTCAATCAGCTTATCGGCCCATGCTAATAAATACTGTGAGCCAATAAATAGCTCGCCTCTAAAGTCGCTACGCAGGCCATAACATAGCACCGGAATACCTAATTCATCAACAACATCAGTTAATTGCATAACCTGCTCTTTTGATAAAAACTGACATTCGTCAACTAACACACAATGGCGTTTTTTTTCATCTTGTAGCGTTTTGATAAGTTCAAATACATTTTTAGATTCATCAAATATATGTGCATCTGCCTGCAGGCCAATACGAGATGATACTTTTCCTACGCCTGAGCGATTATCAATTGCAGCTGTTAAAATAACCGGTTCCATACCGCGTTCGCGATAATTAAATGCCGATTGTAATAAAGTGGTTGATTTACCCGCATTCATCGCTGAGTAGTAAAAGTATAATTGAGCCATTACCGTGCCTAAAGAGAAAAAGTGCGCTTATGCTACCTTAATATGCCATTAATACCAATTTCATATCATCTTCTACTTAGCTATTTCTCAAAGGCTTGTAAGTATTTTACATAAACAGATGCGCTATCAAACCTAGATAACCATTGCCACATCTCTAAGCTTAAAGCGTTGTTTTGCGCATAAAATTGTTTAGAAAAAATAAGATAGCCATTTGTGGTTTCGTAAGGAGGATAAATGGCTTTAACATTTTTACTATGCGGGTAGCTCGATACGTTTAAATCATCTACTTTGCATAAATCAACACTGGCTTGAACGACTCCCTTATCAAGGAGCTCAAATGCTTTAGCTTTAGAAAACGTATTATGAATAAATAAGGGCTCACCCTTTAAGGTGCTATTAAGGCCATAGCCATTAGGTAAAGCAACAGTAAATGCTTTCTTTTGAAAAACTTCGCGAGAGCGCCACTCTTTATGAAACTTAGAGCTACCAATTAAGCAACTACTAAAGCGACTCACAGCAAATTGCGTTTGTAATTCACCTTTTTCATTAAATGGATACGCCGCAATTCGCTCCCGGTCAGGGCGGTAACTTGCAATAACCGCATCTACTTTATTAAACTCAAGATCGTTTAAACATCTGCGCCAAGGTTTTCTTACAAATGCAATGTTTACACCGTCTAATTCAGCATCTAGTTTACGAAGTACTTCTATAGAGGCGCCCGGTTGATCTATTGGAACTTCTTGTCCTACACCTAAAAACATAGGCGCTACATCTTTATCTTCGTAACAAAATAAGAGCGTTTGAGAATTAGCAAAAACCGCTGAAGAAAACATTAATATTATGATAAATAAATAATTTAAGCTGCTGATACTCATAATAATTTTTATTAGTTAAATAATCTTAAATTGTAGCTTGTGATCATAAAGCTGCCAGTACGGCATCTATTAAATTATCCCTTCGTGCTTTAATAGCCAAGCTTTTCTCTCAAGCCCGCCTGCATACCCTGTGAGCTTTGAGTTTGCACCTATTATGCGATGGCACGGTACAATAATACTGATAGGGTTTTTGCCATTTGCTGCGCCTACTGCCCTCACTGCTTTTGGGTTGCTTAATGCCGTAGCAATATCACCGTAGGTGTTCGTTTTTCCAAAAGGCACATTTAACAATGCTTGCCATACACTTTGTTGAAATGCCGTTCCTTTTGTATCAAGGGGTACATTAAACGTGGTGCGTGTTTTATAAAAATACTCAAAGAGCTGTTCAGCACAGCAAAGTATTGCATTATTAGTAACTTTTTCAAAAGGGGTATGAACGTGCTCTACATGCGGGTAAAAACCGACGTAGCTGACCCCTATTTCGGTTGCCTGAATAACAATATCGCCTATTGGGCTTGGGATATGTGTTTGAATTATCATTATAACTGCTGCCATAGTTGAAACGTTAAATATGATCTAAATGGAGCACAATTTTCACTCTCAAATGGGATTGCCGCGGCCTGTGCTTTTTTTACCCCTAAATCACCATCAAGTAATATGTCGGGTAGGCTTTGCCCTCTTAATTTTGCATAGTTTACCGTCCAAGGGCCAATACCTTTTAAGCTTAGCCACTGTGCTAAATCATTACAATCGGGGTTTAACGCACAAAACTCAGCTAAGTTGTGTAATGCATTTTTTCGCGCTTGCGGCATTTTAAAAAATGTAAACTCGCTTTTAGCGACGCGCTCTGCGCTTGGAAAATAAACTAGTTCGCCTTGTTTTTCACCAAGCTCATCAACTAGTTTTGTTACTAAATTATGTGCCGCCGTAACACTGACTTGCTGGCCAAGTACCGCTCTTATTCCTGCCTCAAAACTTGACCAAATACCCGGTATTCTTAAACCATGGGTAAGTGTAAATGCGTTATTGATGTTATTAGCTAAATGACTCTCAATTAGATTAATATCTGCGTCTAAATCGAGTATGCGCCGTATATTATTAATGATCTGCTGCAGGTAAAGCGTGTTGTCTATATCTATCTCAACCACAAAATAATTTTTATTTTCGACAAACCGCGCGTTAAAACATCCTTTACAACTAGCGTAGGTAAATGTACGACCATAACTTTTATCATCAAGCCACTCTATTGGCTTAATAAGCCTTTTAGCTAAAAAACCATGTAACGCTTGCCAATTATAAGGGGGCCTAAAAGGTAACGTTAGTTTAAGTGTAGAGCTTGATGGTTTGTCACCTGAACGAAGCTTAGAAGGGGCTATATTCAATTGATGTAAAAAAGCGTCGTTAAAACGTCTAATACTTTTAAAACCCGATGCAAACGCTATTTGCGTAAGCGGGAGGCTCGTTTCTTGAATCAGTTTTTTAGCGAAATGACACTGATTAAATAATCTATATTGTGTAATAGACACACCAAAATATTGAGAAAACAGCCGTCTTAAATAACGGCTGCTTATTCCTAAGCGAGCTGCGAGCTTTTCACAGTCTTGTTCATCGTTTAGATCTATTAACTGCTTTGCTCTAAGCGCTGTCGTTTTTGTGCCCTGCCAAGCAGCACTGCCTGGAGCACTGTCGGGGCGGCACCGTATACAAGGTCTAAATCCAGCTTGGGCAGCATTATGTGCAAACTGATAATAAGTGACGTTTTTTTCAAGTGCGGTAGGTGCTGGGCATATAGGTCTACAATATATCCCTGTACTTTTAACAGCAATATAAAAAAGCCCATCAAAACGGGCATCTCTACTTTGACGTGCCTTTTGCCAATGCTGATTATTCATAAAGCTGCTCAGTAAAATAAATTAAGATGCCAATAGCTTATAGAAACTAAAGTACTTTACTAGCCATTTTCGGACCTTAACTAACTCCTAGCTTTGTTATAATTTTATAAAATCTAATGTAAATAATTAGCTAATAATAAACATTACTCAGCAAAATCGATTAGCTCTTGCCCTGTTAGTCTATAAATAATCCATTCATTTTGCGGTTTTGCTTCAATACTGTCGTAAAAATCGATTGCAGGTTTGTTCCAATCGAGTACTACCCATTCAAAACGACCACAGTTATTGCTAATTGCTTTATTAGCAAGGTGCTTCATTATTGCTTTGCCCGCGCCATTTCCTCGACTGTCTGGACTTACGTATAAATCCTCTAGGTATAAACCGTTTTTACCAAGCCACGTTGAATAGTTATAAAAATACACAGCAAAACCAATGGGTTCATCACCTTGCAAACAAATAATACTATGAGCGGTTGCACCTTCGCTGAATAAAGTATCTAGAATTGCTTGTTCATCTGTTTTTACTGCATCAGGCTCTTTTTCGTATATGGCAAGTTCGGTAATAAAATGCAAAATAGTTTTAGCATCACTTGGCTTTGCGTCACGAATAATAACGGGTTGTTTCATTAATTTTTAATCCTAAATATACTGCTCTAATTTATCTTTTAAAATATCTAATTGGATTGGTTTACTCAAGTAATCATCCATTCCCGCTTCTATGCAACGCTCTTTATCAGACTCCATTGCATTAGCCGTGAGCGCTATAATTTTAATATTTTTATGTTTAACAGTCGCTAATCCTTCGCGAATAGCTGCTGTTGCCGCAAATCCATCCATTACGGGCATTTGGCAGTCCATTAAAACAACTTTAAAAAAATCTGCCTCGTGCGCTTTTAGTATATCAATAGCAATTTGACCATTTTCAGCAATGGTCGCTTCACAATTAAGCTTTTTCAGCATTAACTTAGACACTTGCTGGTTAATAGGGTTGTCTTCTACTAATAATATTTGCGCAGGCTCCTCTGCTTTTTCTTTTTTAAGCGAAGAAATAAATCCCGGTGTAACTAATGGCAGTACTTCGTCAGTTTCATTACTGGTAATAACTGATAACGCCGAAATTAAATCAGCAGTTGTTACCGGCTTTGGAAAGTATGCCTGAAAACCAGCATCTGAATATTTTTGTGCACCTTCCATACCCGCAATACTGGTCATCATTACAAGTGGCATCGATTTATAGCATTCATCCGCTTTTAAAACTTTACACAGCTCAATACCGTCCATTTCGGGCATTTGCATATCAAGCACTGCAATATCATACATTTCTTGATGATTTTTGTATTGCTGCGCGCACATAGCCAATGCTTGTTTAGCGTTAGAGGCAAGCACGACTTTAGCGCCCCAGTGTTGGAGCTGTTGAGAAATAACTATACGATTTGTTTCGTTGTCATCAACAACTAAAACCGTTAATTCCTTCATATTAACATTAGGAATGTAACGCTCTGTTTGCTCACCTTGTGAAAGCATTACCGTTGCAGTAAATACACTGCCCACCCCTTTTTGGCTGGTAAGTGATATATCCCCGCTCATTAATTCACAAAGCTGTTTGCATATAGCCAGGCCCAACCCTGTGCCGCCATATTCACGGGTAGTTGAAGCATCAACTTGAGAAAAAGGGGTAAATAATTGTTGCTGCTTTTTCTCACTAATGCCAATACCAGAATCTTTTACACTAATAACAAACGCTAAACCATCAGCTACCTTGTTAACTTTCGCGCTGACAACCACTTCGCCTTGGCTAGTAAATTTAACGGCATTGCTAAGTAAATTAGTTACAACTTGACGAATACGGCCAGGATCGCCGCATAGTTGTGAAGGCTCTAGTGATACTAAATCAAGAATAATCTCAATGCCTTTCTCTTGTGCTGAAAGTGCTTGCGCTGCGGCAATTTCACCTATTAAGTCGCGGCCATTAAAGTTAATTTTTTCAAGCTCAATCTTACCCGCTTCACCCTTTGAAAAATCAAGTATGTCGTTAATGACCCCCAGTAAAGAATGAGCACTTTTTTTAGCTATACCGACTTTAGTTTCTATCGGTTTAGATAATGGCTCAAGCTCCACCAGCTCAAGCATACCTAGCACACCATTCATAGGTGTTCTGATCTCGTGGCTCATAGTGGCTAAAAAATCGCTCTTAGCCACCGCTGCCTCTTCGGCTTTTACAAGCGCTACTTTTAACTCTTCACTTATAACTTTACGCTGCTGAGACACTAAAGTACTGCCAACTAGCGTCGCTAAAGAGCGAAGGTAAGTCTCCTCACTTTGGCTCCAGTGATGGTGCTCACCTACATTTTCTGCGCACAAAATTCCTAAGTTTCCGTCTCCGCTAGCAATGACAGCATCTAGCATTGATTTAATATTAAGTGGTTTAGTGTAAGATTCTGTAAAGTCAGTCGTTGCCGGATGCGTATATACATCCTCTATGGCCACTAAATTATGTTCAAAAATAGCATTGTAATAGCCCGGGTAATCTTTTGCAGTTAATACAGCATCAGAATCAACAAACCCTTGCCCTTGAATATACAAACCATGGCAAGTCATTGCATCACGCTGAGCGTTAAAAATCCATACAGATGCACGTGTTACATCTAGTACTTCACACATTGATTTAATAGCTAACTTTTTAACTTGCGCAACATCACTGTTTTGTACCTCTGGTGCAACAGTCAAAGTTGCTAAATTTTTGTTATACCTGTTTGCCTTTTCGCTCTCAAGTTCTAAACGTTTATGAGCATCTATACTTTGAAAAGAACCAAAGACACGTACACATTTATTGTCTTTAAATTCTGCCTGCCCCATCGACTTAACCCATCGTTCTTGTCCTGTATGAGTTAAAATAATAAGTTCAACGCTCCAACTCTCCCCAAGCGTAACAGCGCACTCAAATAATGTGCTTATCGTATCCTGATGCACTCCTGGCTTATAAAATTCAATAGCAGTATCTATATTTGGCTCAAAATCCTCAGGTACCTCATGAATAACTTTAACTTCATCAGACCAATAAAGTGTATGTGCTTCTAAGTCCATTTCCCAAGCACCAATTTGTCCTTGTTTACTCATTGACTCGAGTAAGCTTTGCTGACGACTTATTTCGAGTTGCGTGTTATAACGCTGTGTAATATCTAAAATAAACCCATCTAGGTATAAAACGCAGCCATCATCTGCATAAATAGCCTGCCCTTTTTCATTAACCCAATGCAAACTGCCATCACGGGCATTTATTCTATATTCAATCGACCATGATTGCTGGGTACCTACGCAACGTAAAATTTCATTTTTTACGTTTAATATATCGTCTTCATGTATTAAATCAAAAAAATCTAATAACTTATCATGTATCAACTCATCAGGTGAATAACCTGTTATTTCAATAGCTTGGTCACTCATATAAAGAGTGCTTAACTTATCATCGAATTTACAGCGATAAATAATGCCAGGTATATTAGCAACCAAAGACGCAAACCTGTCCCGACTACTCTGTAGTTCATGCTCGGTGGCTTTTTGAGCAGAAATGTCTAGGTGAGTCCCAATCATACGTTTTGGCGAGCCATCACTATTCCACTCAACCACTTTCGCGGTATCAAGCACCCAAATCCAGTGGCCATTTTTATGCTTCATGCGGGCTTCATGTACATAATAGTCAGTATGACCGGCAAAGTGCTCATTTAACCTTTCTTTCGATTCAATTAAATCGTCAGGGTGAGCGTATGTATACCAAGTATTTATACTACATGGCTCAATTTCACTTAGCTGATAGCCTATAATTTCAGCCCAACGATTATTAAATGTAACTTTGCCTGTATCTATATACCAATCCCAAATGCCCACTGCAGTTGAGTCAATGACCAGCTGTAATTGTGTTTTGTGTTGTTCAAGCTCTAATTCTTGAAGTTTAAGTGCGGTTAAATCAGTTCTAATAGCAATGTAACTTTGCGGTTTACCATGCTCATCTAAAAATGGCGCGATGGTGGTATCAACCCAATATATTCCGCCATGCTTCGCTTTATTACATATATGACCGTTCCAAACGTCACCACGCTTAAGTGTTTGATACATGTTTTTAAAAAATGCTTTGCCGTGTTTGCCTGAATTCAAAATGCGATGATTTTGTCCTATTAGCTCGTGTTCTTCGTAGCCGCTAATCTCACAAAATCTTTTATTCACAAAGGTAATTGTGCCATGTAGGTCCGTTACAGCGACGATTGCATGTTCATCTAAAGCACTTTTTTGTTCTGCGAGTTGCTTAAGTGCTATCTGTAAGGCTGAGCGCTGTTTATGTAATATGCTTTGCTGCTCCGCCTTTACTTTTACCAGCTCACTTAAATCTAATGAAAGCTGCTTAAACTCTTTACTGTCGTTGAGTATTGCAACTTTACCAGTGCCACCATTAGTAATATTTTCGACTGTTTTAGCTAGGTCAATTAATGGCCTAGATAGCCTACGCCCAAACAACAAAGACGAAATAAGTATTAATATCAGCGCCGCTGCATTAGTTAGAAGTGCTAAATGCTTATAATTATCAGCTCCCTGAAGCGCTACTTTAACTGGCTTGGAGACCAATAATTGCCAGCCATCTTCATTTAGAAAATTTAAATTGGTGATATAGCCGTACATAATTTCGTTTTGAGCTGTGCTATAAGAAAAAACACTGTCGAGAACAAGGTCGTGCTGGAATAAGAAAGTAGGACTGTTTGATTTTCTGTTTAGTAATTTTTGAATTTTATTATTGTGCACAACATTAAAAGTTATGTCTTTATTCTCGGTATGTATCTTATTTAGATTATTTAATAAACCAGATAAGTTTATATCGGAGAGTAAAATAGCATTAAGCTGCTCATTAGTATCTAATATGGGGATTGCAACTATGTGGTATTCTTTGTTTGCTAAAGTAGTCGTTTTAAGCTGCACGTCGCTCGTACGAAATACGGTGTTGTAAATGGCATTAAAATCGTCTTTATTTAATAAACGAAAAAAGTCAGAGGTCGGCGCTATTTCCCCGTCCTTAATATCAACAATTTCTACATGATTTACAAAAGCATATTGTGCAGTAAATTGCTCTACTAAATATTGATTGCGCGTAGTACTACTTTCAAGCTGTGCCTTTAGCAGGTATAAATCGTTGATATGATCTGCAAACCAAATATCAGCAAAGTGCTTACCAATATTACTTAACTCATTAAGCTCAGAATCTGAGCTTTGTTTAAGCGTATCGTTTACATGCCCAAAACTAAACCAAGTCAACAAACAAAGTGGCCCTAAAGCTATAATTATAAAAGTTATAATTAGCTTACTTCGAATTGATTGCATTTTCCCTGTTACCCAACTGAAGTTTAAACGTTTATCCATTCATTTACTCAGCAACTTTAGTCATTTTATATTACTTACATTAATGCACTAAATACTTAAACACGCAAGTTTTTGACATTAAAGTCTTTTAAAAATCAGTATTTTGCAATTAGATAAAAATAAAGTAGTGGTCATATTCCCATTATTTATTACTAGATTAATGCTGTTTACTTACGATCTAAAAATACGCATAGTATAAATATTAAGTTATTTATACTAATGAGGGACTATGGAACACAATCACGCACATAGCCATGTAGACGATAGCCAAAGTAATAAACAACTTACCATCGCAGTTGTCATTAATGCATTGCTAACTGTAGTGCAAATTATTGGTGGGGTATTTTCTGGAAGCCTATCTTTAATAGCTGACGCACTTCATAACCTAAGCGATGCTGGGGCTATATTCATTGCACTCGTCGCACGTAAAATTGGCGCTAGGCCTTCAAGCTTAACGCATCATTTTGGTTATAAACGCGCAGAAGTTTTGGCTACCCTCTTTAATAGCAGCACATTAATAGTGGTTGGGGTGTATTTAATTTTTGAATCGGTATCGGGTTATTTAAATCCAGAACCAGTAAATGGCTGGATAATAGTATGGGTAGCGGCGTTTGCACTATTAATTGATTTAGCAACCGCGTTTTTAACCTATCGAGCTGGAGCAAATCACAGCATGAATATTAAAGCAGCTTTCATACATAACGTGTCAGATGCTATGGCCTCTATTGTGGTGATTATTGCCGGTACCTTAATAATTTTATACCAATGGTATGTTGTTGACCTAATTGCAACTGTATTTATCTCTGCATATGTAATTTACCATGGTGCTTTGCTATTAAAGCAAAGCTGCACAATTTTAATGCAAGCGGCACCGGAAAATATCAGCACATCAGCAATATCACACGCTCTCAATGATAAATTTAATATTGAGGCAGTAGTTAGCATAAAGCTGTGGCAGCTAGACGACAAAGAGTGCTACTGTGAACTAGTTATTAGTTCTCGAAATGTAATAGTTCTAAATGAAATCAAAGACTTATTGCACAATAATTTTAATATTGAAAACACCATAATAGAAGTTCAACCTATCACAATTAAAGCCCCCCTAACTCGGTCACTTAAAAAATAAGCTTTATAAAAAGTAATTTGACTGAAGCATTTAAGTACCTTTGGATAAAATAATAAACCAACATTAAACTTATAATACCTATTTATTAACTTATTAACCTTTAAAGCTATACAAACTCTAAAAGTGTAATTAGTAAATAACGAACCCTGATACACAACTATTTAATTGAAAACGGCTCGTATTATCATTTACAATATTCCTACTAACTCATAATGAGATACTACCTTTGAAACTTTGGTTACGTAGAATTCACTTAGGCCTTGCCCTTATTAGTGGGCTATTTTTGCTAATAGTGAGCTTAACCGGTGCTGTAATGATCTATGCAAAAGACATACAACACTTAATAGAGCCAACAAAATGGCAAGTAAAACCACAAAAAAACTTAATGCCCTACGATGCACTTATACAGAATGTAGAGGCACAGACTAAGCAAAAAATTACCTTTTTCATGCCCGAACTAGCATCAGATACTGCGTGGCAGTTTAGGTTGGCTAATAAACATTATGCAAGTGTAAACCCTTACTCAGGAGATGTAATAAACGTTTATGAATCCACCGATACTATTTATGGGTTTGCTCAAGGTGTACATCGCTGGCTGCTATTTGAAAATAGCAAAGGAGAAAAAACCTTTCGTAACTGGATGTCAGTGTGTGCATTACTACTTTTAATAAATGTGTTACTTGGGTTTTACTTATGGGTAAAGCCAAAAAACAGGATTAAACGGCTCGCTATAAAACCTAAGGCTAAGTTTAGAGTGCTTATGTATCAATTACATACTGTGCTTGGTGTATACTTTTTTATACCACTTATGCTTATTGCATTTACCGGAATGGCATTTAATTGGAAAACGCAGACTCAATCGGTATTAGAATTTGTAACCATGAACAAAGTAGAGCAAAGGCCTAAAGCACCTAAAATAACTGCATCTGCACACACGACTCTAAATTATAACCAAGCAATAAAAAATGCAGTGGATGTATTTCCTGATGGCGAAGTATATAGGATTTACCTGCCTAAAAAGGACGACGAAACACTAGCACTGAGAATGAAAAACCCTGGCGAAAGCCACGCTTATAGCTGGGTGTGGACAAATCCATTCACAGGTAAAGTATTAAATTCCTTTGATGCCAGCAAAACCAATTTCACAACTCAAGCATGGAACTTTAAGTATAAATTTCATATTGGTGCTTTTGCAGGCCCAATTGTGCAATTTTTATGGCTGTTAATAGCATTGGCACTAGCGTTTTTTATTATAAGTGGTTTTTATTTTTGGGCTAAAAGGCATAAGTGGCTTTAAATACAAATAAAAACTGTTCATAAACCAAGCAGTAACGCAAATTTAAATAAGAATCAAAACCAATAGTAAACCAATGATTTTTAAAGAAAAACTTGCAATACAGACCATTTGTACTACACTGCTGATAATTGTAATAGTTAAGGCGATTTATCATGAAAGGTAATCAAAAAGTAATCGATGCATTTAACACATTGTTAGCTAACGAATTAGCAGCTATCGATCAGTATTTTATACACTCAAGAATGTATGATGACTGGGGCTTAAACAAGTTATACGAGCGCCTTAACCACGAGATGGAAGAAGAAAAAGATCACGCAGATTGGCTTATCAAACGCATTCTATTTTTAGAAGGCGTACCTAATATGACCAAACGCCGTGATTTATTAATTGGTACTGATGTAAAAAGCATGATGCAAAACGATTTAACACTTGAGCTTGAAGTAGTTGCATGTGTTAAAGATGTAATAGCAATATGCGAAGAGCAACAAGATTACCAATCACGCAGTATTTTAGAAAAGCTATTATTTGATACTGAAGAAGATCACGTATATTGGTTAGAGCAGCAAATTGGCTTAATTGATAAAATTGGCGCGCCAAATTATCACCAAGCACAACTAGGCTAGCAGGAGCATATTATGAAAGGCGATAAAGACGTTATTGCAGCATTAAATAAAGTGCTCGCTAATGAGCTTGTAGGTATTAACCAATATTTTTTACATGCCCGTATGTTTAAAGATTTTGGCTTTACCCAGCTAGATAAAGCAGACTACAAAGTATCTATTCAAAAAATGAAGAACGCCGATCGTTTAATCGAACGCATTTTGTTTTTAGAAGGCTTACCTAACCTTCAAGACTTAGGCCGATTACGTATTGGTGAAAACAGCGAAGAAATGATTGCAGCCAATATGAGTTTCGAGCTTGATACAATAGACGAGCTAAGAAGCGCTGTTGAATTAGCTGAAAGTAAACAAGACTATATTAGCCGCGAAGCGCTCGATCACATTTTAAATGAGCAAGAAGAGCAAATTGACTGGCTTGAAACACAGCAATTGCTTATAAAAAATACCGGGCTTGAAAATTACTTACAGTCTCAACTGTAAGCAATAATCGAGACACAAAAAAAGCAGCTTAATAAAGCTGCTTTTTTTATGAATTTATAAAATGTAACTACGCTACTTGATCGGTAATATCTGCAATTTCGATAAGTTTACGATTAAGGATCTTTTTAGTACAACCACAACACTTACCGCATTGGCTGCCCACTTTAAGCTCTTTAGTTAATTCACGCATGGTCGTTGCACCATCGTCAATTGTTTGCTCAATTTTTTTATCAGTCACACCGTGACAAAGACAAATATACATTAATACAAACCGTGTAAATTACATTCAATAAATGCATACTAATCTAAACGACAATTGTTATCAATAGCTTCCTCACTAAAATTTAAATTTATTCACTAAAAATGCTCGCTCTTTTCTTTACTATATTTACCCAAAAATAAAGTTATGGAATAATGCCCGTCTCTTAGGGGAGTAGCCCGCTCAGTAATGAGTAAACTTATCAACATAATTGCACCTAATGTGCATGGTAAGTTTGTAATGTTGTAGCAAGCATTATCGGCGAGACCTAGGTAGGCACTATCCTCATGGCGGGAGATACGTGTTTACCTTGGTTTAACACTCCCGCCTATAAGTATTTTTAATGGAAGTTTTTTTTACCTCAACCGTCACAGTTACGTTAGCCGAAATAGGCGATAAAACTCAGCTATTGTCACTATTACTTGCCGTACGCTTTCGCAATAAGGCTGCTTTGGCTTTTGGTATTTTAGCAGCCACACTTATTAACCATGGTCTATCTGCTTGGCTTGGGAGTTGGATAAGTGAAAGTATAACTCACTCCTATTTACCAATAATCGTTAACTTAAGCATTATTGCTGTTGGCTTGTGGTTGCTAATTCCTGATCAGAATGAAGATGTTAGCCATCGATATGATAAATATGGTGCCTTTTTAGTATCTTTTGTATTATTTTTTATCGCTGAAATAGGTGATAAGACACAAGTTGCCACTGTATTACTTGGCGCACAATATCAAAACATATTTTGGGTAACTATTGGTACAACATTAGGAATGCTAATCGCTAATATTCCTGTAATCTACGCAGGTAATGCACTATTAAAGAGAATATCGCTTAATACGGTAAGATTTATAGCTGCCAGTGTATTTGTGTTACTAGGAGTATACGGACTAATGACTTATTAACTTAATAATTTATGAGTAATAGAGCAACTCGTCATTGCTCTATTACGTTTGAGTTGTACAATAACAACCCTTAGTATTATTAAGTAATAGCTGGTTATTGAACCCAGCCATTAAATTGGTAATTACCGTTTCAACAAAGCCACTGCCCTGAGCGCAACCTAGTCCTTCAGATAGAGGCCCTGCATATACAAACTCGCCTTCTTTATTTAAAACGACCGCTGCAGGTGTTGAAGGTATTACTGTTTTTAAAGAAGGCGATTGCTCAAGGAGTATTAACGATACACCCTTTTGTTTAGAGAATTCTGTTAATTGCTTTAAATGCGGTTTTGCTTGAATAGTACAGCCACAATTAGGGTCTGTAACAATAACTAAAGAAGCAGACTTGGACTCTTCATATTTAACTTGTTGTTTAAAATTATTAAACCAGTTGGGCTCATTTAATAACTTGTTTCTGTCAAAGTCACTTAGCTGAGCCACTTGAAAATAAACCAACCCAACAACTACGCTAATAAACCATACTGCAATTACTAAGTAGGTTGTTAAATTAGATCTATTTAAATTTAGCAATACTTTGCTCAAGCAAGTCTATGCTAACATCAATCAATTGAACTTTTGCGGTAAGCTGCTCTACAATTTGAGTGTCTTGATATTGATTCTGGCGCATATTATCGGTACTACTAGCTATTAACTCTGTATTGCCTGCTTGTTCAGCAACCACTTGTGCGACTGAATCTGAGCTTGTAGACACCGCTTCTATTTGTTCGCTCATCGCTGAAATATTCTCTTTCATTGCGGCGCTGATATCTGTTAGGTCCACAACAAAGCTTACACATTGGCTCATTGACTGAGTTGATGTTTTACTATTACTGACTAAATCTTTTAATGTTAGGCTTATTTTGTCTGTTGTGGCTTTACTATGATTTGCAAGTGATCTTACTTCATCTGCAACAACAGCAAAACCTCGGCCATGTTCTCCGGCTCGAGCAGCTTCAATTGCGGCATTTAAAGCAAGTAAATTTGTTTGCTCTGCAATACCTGAGATTTCATTTAATAAACTGGAAATAACATCTCCAGCCGCTACTAAATGGTTTATCTGCTCTTCAGTATGATTAAGCAGTGTTAGTAACTCTTGGCTTTTAGCATCCGTTTGTAGCACTTCTTTTAATGCATTACTTGCAGCTTGTGTAATATTATCAACCTGACTTTTTAATACCTCGCTTTCTTCTTCTACCATCTTAAAGCCATGAGCAACCTGCGCACCCGAATTTGCTATATCGTCAGTTTGTTGTGTACGTTGTGTGGCACCATCAGCTAGCTGATCATGGACTTGAATAAGCTCTTGGGAGTTATTTTGTAACGATAATGACTGAGTTTGAACTTGCTTAATAACATCAGCAATATAGTCTAATAATGTATTAAACCCAGCGACTGCTTTGCTGCTTGTATCATCAGCTCGCAATGATAATTTAATATTTTCAGGATCTTTCATTATTTGCTCTGTTGCATAACTGAGTGATAAGCCAGCTTGGCGCTCTCGCTGTAACGTTATCGCAATGTAACCTGCAACTAATACCTCAACAATAGCGTATCCCGCATGCATTAACACGGTGGTAAACGCAAGTCTGTCAGGGTCAAAAACATAAAAGCCAGTATTTTGAGTCTGTAAATAGTAAAAAGAGAGGTGATGAATAGCAACAAACACAATAGCAGTTATAAACACCTGCCAATTAACAAACATTATCAGCATTGCCATTAAAATAAATATCTCAAAATGAACTTCTATCAATCCGTATGCTTGTTGTATGTGTAAAAAAGAAAACATCATTATCGCACCCGCTACAACATGTGCAGTTATAGCGCTGTTAGGCTGGGTTTTTAAAAGCCAAATAGGTAATAGACTCAATGGTATCCCAATAACAAAGGCTTGAGTTAGCGTGTCGAAGTATAAACCAATCCCTATCGACTCAATGAGTAGAAGAGAAAATATAAGAGTAAATAAACGTGCGACACTAGACATAAATACCTTTAATACATTTTAAGTTTTTAAAAATAACCAAGTTAATACGTTACATATATCAAGATAGATCAAAATGATACATAGAATATAATACCAATATTTTTAGTTTATTACTTTATTATAGATAGTATTTTTTTAAACGTAGGTGTCGCTGCTTTTTTTGTCCACTTAAAAATAATAATTTCAGCGCACGATATTGTACCACCCGCTTGTTTGAGTTGCGCCAATGCTATTTTTTTATGTGCAGGATTTCGAGACCCAACGGCATCACTTGCCACTATTACTTCAAAGCCATTTTGCATCAACTCTAAGCACGTTTGTAATACGCAAACATGGGCCTCTGTTCCTGCTACTATAATCTGTTTTTTACCGCTGATCTTTAAAGCTTCAAGAAAGCCTGGCTCTGCACAAGCACTAAAGTATGTTTTATGAAAAGATGGTGTGTCGGGTAAAGCATGTTTAACCTCAGCGTTGGTCAGCCCTAAACCTGCCACATATTGCTCTGTGATCAACGATGGTACCTTAAGCACCTCACTGGCTTTGGCCAGTTTTAGTGTACTTTCTAAAATAGAATCAAAATTTGATATTGCTGGGGCCAATTTAACTTGCAAATCTATAATCAAAAGCAAGCTATTCGTTAGCTTAATATCTACAAATCCATTCATAAAACGGCCTATTTTTAAAACGAGTTTGAAAAAAGGTTAGCTCATATTTAAAAAGAGTACTTTGTAATTTTATAGATAATTTTTGTAATCGACATTTGATAAATATGCTATATTTAAAATAAATAATTCCCACCACTACATGTTTAAGAGCGAGTTTATTAGTGCAGTTGAGTAAGATGGTTTATCTTGTCATCGCTGTTGTTTTTATTTGCATTGGAAATGTGAGCGCATCTCAAAACTATGCTCAACAATTACAACGCCTTTCAACCGATGAACGATTAGCACATAGCTTCGTGACACGTTCTATACAAGATGATATTGGATTTGTATGGATTGCCACTGCACAGGGCTTGAACCGCTACGACGGTTATCAAGTTACTGCTTTTCGAGGCGGATACGATCTTGACAAACAAAATATTTTTGACATGTTTAAAACATCAGCAGGAAACATTATTGTATCTACCGACTTGTCTGGCGCCTTCTTAATAAACCCTAAAACACTCAAAACAGAGAAAATTTACTCTGGGCAGCTTGATAATAAAAGCGATACCTATTCACCAATTTCAGCTATTGCACAGCTCACTGAGCACTCTTACATTGCCATTGACGAGCAAATACTAATTTACAATCACAATACTAAGCAGTTATCTCCCATAATCGCTTTAGACAACAAAGACGATTACATAAGGGCACTGACTTTTTACAAGCATATATTATATGTAGGTACTAATAATGGCTTGTATTCGTATGATACTAAATATAAAAAGTTAGAAAGACTTTCACTTCACACACCCGAAAATGTGACCGAAGATAATAATAATGTAAAGCTATTGTCTGTAGATGCAGAACTTGGTTTATTGGTAGGTACTGTAGAAGGCTTATACCATATAGCTTTTGACAAAAATAAAAATATTAGACCAGATCAAATAAATACATTAGTTGCAGATTATAATATTTGGGATTACGTACAAACAGCAGATGGGGAGTTTATTGCGACACAAAGTGGCTTATTTCAATATTTTAGGAATTCTGGCGCCGTTGAGCTTATTTTAAGCTTTGATGAAAGCAAATTTAATATTACAGAAAATACCATTAATGATGTAATGGTCGATAAATCAGGTCTGCTATGGCTTGCTTCGCGCACTCAAGGCGTTTTAACTTGGGCAACACAAACAAAGCGCTTTAAAAATATTACTCTTCCTAACAATAATATAATCAACAAAATAATTCAGGACGAGAATGTACTTTGGTTAGGCACCGATGATGGAATTACAAAGTATAATTTAAACACTAAAGACGTTAGCACCTTTATAGAATCAACTGATAGCAAAGCAATTTATGGCGAATATGCTGTATTTGATATTTTCCCATCTAATTTAAGTGCCGGACAATATTTATGGTTAACCCGTTACCATGGTTTAGAGTTATTTAATAAGGCGACTGGGGAAAAAGTTCCTAATAAAGACTTAATAGATAATAAGCTAAACACCCTGAATTCATTTGGTTTTGCTTTAATAGCGCCAGACACTTTTGCCTATGTTTCGACTAACGAGTTTTATATTTTTAATGGTAAAACAGGTGAGAATAGAGTAATAAAAGGCCTAAAGGAGATAACCGTTCCAAATGAGGCTTATACTTTTCACACTCCTCTAGAGACACACCCTGAGGAACTAATTCTAAGTACTACAAACGCGCTTTATAGATACAACGAAAAAAATAAAAAAATAACTACGATATTTAAATCAAATAATAAAAAAAACAACTTATACAACACCGTAGAAAACTTTTACCTAGACGCAAAGCGTAATTTACTTTGGCTTGCAACTACGCAAGAAGGCCTGATAGCTGTCGATAGTAAAACCTATGAACGTAAGCACACTCTAAACATTAAAAATACGTTTGGAACTAACTCCATTTATAAGTTGCTCGCTGACGATAATCGAAATTTATGGGTAAGTAGTGAAAATGGCTTATACCAGTTAAATTTAGACACTCTAAATATAACTAGCTACACAGTAAAAGATGGACTCAATAATAATAAGTTTAGTGCTATTGCCGGTACTATTTTAAATAACAAACACATAGCTTTTGGCAGTTATCATGGCATATTACAGTTCGATCCAACCGATTTTAATCCCACTGATCAATCAACGCATACTAACTTAGAAATTACTGATATCAACTTACTTTCCAAAAACCTAACGTACTACCCGAATAAGTATAAATACAAACCTCTAGAACTTGCTTACGACGATGTGGGTTTAACGGTAAAATTTTCTAACTTTGATTACATTAATAAAGAAAGTACTCGATACAGAGTTGTGCTGTCAGGTGAAAACCCCCTTGTTTACGATGAATTAAAAACAAATCAGGTATTCTTTACTAAATTACCACCTGGCAATTATTCACTAACCATTTCAGTTGTAAAACCAAGCAGCACAGGTATGGCTGAACAACGATTACTTAACTTCAGTGTTGCCTATGCACCGTGGCAATCTCCGCTTGCTTATGCGTTGTATCTTATTGGTATGTTTTTAATACTATTTTTACTGTTTTGGCAGTACAGAAATCGCCAAGTAGCAATAGAAAATGCACAAAGAGAAACTATTCACTCACAAAAACAAACTGAGCTTGCGCTAAAAAATAATAAAAGTGGTATATGGAATTATCGTTTTAGTGATCACACAGTTAGCACGCAAAGAGGCTCAGAATTAGGTTACTTTAATTTACCCGAACGCCTTAGCATAGAGCGTTATTTCTTACTTATTCACCCTGATGATAGACGCAGAGTTGAAGCTCAATGGTACGCCTATATTAAACAAAATAAACAGCAACATTGGCAATGCACCTACCGCTTAAAGCATAAAGAAGGTCACTGGCTTTGGTATCAAGATCTCGGTCAAATTATGTATAAAGAACACTCAAGTGAAGCACAGTATGTCTCAGGCATATATACAAACATTACTGAGCAACGCGCCAATGAGCAACAGGCAAATATCTTGGGCGAAGCATTTCGCCAAATTACCGATTGGTTGTTAATTTTAGATGATCAACTAGTCCCTTTTTCAGCAAACAATAGCTTTATGGATACGTTTACTTACGAGCAGCATGATACTAAACTCACCCCAAAGCTTATTATCAAAGCGATCGGCAAAACTAAATGCATTGAATTTGCCGCAAAGTTAAAAGCATTAAATGCAAAACAAAACTGGCGCACGAATACATACATAAAAACAGTAAAGAACCCCAATCATCCAGTACACTTGAGCGTTACAGCCGTAGCTAAAGAAAGTAACACTATTAGTTATTATGTGGTTGTTATATCTGATTTAACAGAGCAAAAACGCGCTGAAACAGAGCTCAGATATTTAGCAAACTTTGACCCTTTAACGCATTTACCAAATCGCAGTTTAATGTACAAAAATATTGAACAGGCGATAATCAAAGCACAAAATAATAATAGCTATTGCGCTCTCCTATTTATTGATTTAGATAAATTCAAGCCTGTAAACGACTCATTTGGTCACGCTGTTGGCGATAAATTACTCTGTGATATAACACAACGTGTAAGTGCAATACTTGATGACAACGCGGCACTAGGACGTCAAAGCGGAGACGAGTTTTTAGTATTAATTGAAAATATAGAATCTAAAGAGTCGCTCAATAAGATAGTAAAAACAATTAGCCATGAACTTGCCAATAAAGTAAATATTGAAGATTTCTCAATTAATATATCGGCAAGTATAGGTGTAGCACTTTACCCTAACGACGCTGATTCTACAGATACCCTGATCCGAAATGCCGATGTTGCAATGATGCAAGCAAAGCAATCAGGACGTAATGGTTTTAAGTTTTTTAACGACAAAATGAATAAGCAAATAAAGCAAAAGCTCATTCTTGAAAATGATTTAAAAGATGCAGCAAAAGCACACCAGCTGTTTAACCATTATCAGCCCATTGTTAATTTAGATACTAAAGTAATCAATGGCGTTGAATTACTAATGCGTTGGGAGAACAAAGGGCAGTGTATTTCTCCTACTGAGTTTATTCCGGTAGCCGAAGAAATAGGTTTAATCGAAAAACTTACTGAGCAGGCATTAAAACGAGCGTTAACAGATTTAGCCCCGTTACTGAAAAATAATCCACTGTTTTATATATCGCTGAACTTATCACCTAAGCATATTTTAAAAATGCACATAGCAAGCCGTTTAGAATCTATATTGAACGATCACAACATATCACCTCAACAGTTGCGTCTAGAAATAACCGAAAACACATTACTTGAAGATAAACAAAAAGCGTCAAAACAATTACAAAAGCTAAAAATGGCAGGCTTTAAATTATTATTAGATGACTTTGGTACAGGCTACTCATCACTTACTTATTTGAGTCAGTTTCCAATAAATGTAATTAAAATTGATCAAAGCTTTGTACAAACCATAGGACACGATAAAAACAACGAATCAATAATTAAAACAATCTACTCTTTGGCTGACAACCTTGGGCTGTATTGTATTGCTGAGGGGGTAGAAACCCGCGAACAAATTGCATTTTTAAGTGCTATTGGCTGCAACATACTACAAGGGTATTATTTTGCAAAACCAATGACTGCGCAGGATTTATGTGAAGCAGAGTGCTTTAAAAAGATTTTAAGTTTGTTATAAAAACAGTTCGTTTAGTAATTTCGCTATATGTGCCATGATCATATAAGCAACTTAGAGCCCTCAGAGTTGGACTTTATTAGCTAGCTATGGATATGATGACATTCATGGCTTTCAATTTGTAGCACGCTATTTTTAACTTTAAATTTTCTACTAAGTAGCTGCTCGACTTTCATACGGCAAACTTCGTCATGCTTTTCAATTGTACAATGTTGTTTTAGTACTACGTGCGCACCGACAACAATATCTTTATCTTTTCTTGAAACAGTGACATTGTGAACATTATGAACATGTTCCATATTCGTAATTTCTTTTTCTATATCAACTACTTTTGGTAATTTCGCTTTATTTAAACGCAAACCTTTTAAGCAGCTAATAATCACTTTAACACCCGTAAATAATACAAACGAGGCTATAAGCATGCTCGATAAAATATCAATAACTGCCCACCCTGTTAGGTAGATTAATATACCCGCCACAAAGGTTGATACCGTTGAAATTAAATCAAAGAATGAATGCAAAAAAACAGCATAAACATTAATACTCGCTTTTCTTCCTTTGTATAATACCCAGGCAGCAGCACCATGAAATAAAAAACCAATTGCAGCAATAACCGACATTAAATAGCTATTAATAGCCAGCTCGTTACCTTGATGTTGATGAATGAACCGCTCGCCTCCTTCATACAAAATTATCAAACTAATAGCTAAGTAAAGAGTGCCATTAATTAAACCACCAATCAGCTCCGCTCGCTGATGTCCATCGTTATAAGTTTTAGCAAAATGAATAGCAAGGCTTGACGCAATGAGAGCTATAAATAACGAACTGTTATGCACAAATAAGTGTCCTGCATCAGCAAGCACAGCTAGAGAGTTAGAGTAGTAAGCACCAACAACCTGAATAACCATAAATGAGCATGTTATCGCCAAAGCAATAAGCAACCGACGGCGAGAGGCCTGGTGTGTAGTGATTTCTGTCATGAAGTGCTTAAATAACCTATACTTAAATTGCAAATAAGCCAGCAGGAGGCTTAGAGTAGAAAAGGGTATGATATAGAGTTGCAATTGTAATACGAAGACCGAATAAACGCACTAAAAACTTAGTAAATTGGCTAAAACTGTACTAAATACTACATACATATTAATAAAAAATATTGAGTTGATGTTTAATCTTAAATGGAGCAATAAGTGGACTTTAAATCAGTAGAATACATTTGGAGTACTATTAAGCTTATTCCTTTTGCCGTCGTACTCTATGATTCGCAAAAACAGACCTATAAAGTCAACTCTCAAACGCAGAGTATATTTGATTTACCCTCACAAAATAACTTCATTGAGGCCGACTTTGAAAATGTGATCCTCACAAGCCCTGAAAGTAAAAAACAGTTAAAAATTAACCAACTATTCGAAAAATATTTAGTAATAAATACAAGCTGCCATATTTTATTGCATAAAAATAATACAGCCTTGCAATTAAATGCAAAGCTTGCTCAATTAAGTAATAACCTTCACATAGCAACGTTCGACGTAATTAAGCAAAGTAAAGATGAGCAATACAACTTTGATAAGATCATTTCAAAAATTTCTACTGATTTAATTGACATTCAAAACGATAATATAGATTCACATATAGAATTTGCATTGAAAGCGATTGGCACAGTATGCCATGCCGACAGGAGCTATTTATTTAAATTTTCAGATGATGGCAAATCAATGAGAAATACCCATGAATGGGTTAATCAAGGCGTTAAACCGTTCAAAGATCAGCTTCAAAATATCCCCAAAGACGCACTCCCCTACTTTTTCAACTTAATGAACACCACTCACATCTTTAAAGTAAATGATGTTGCTGCACTGCCTGAAAAAGCAATTAAAGAAAAACAAGAATTCCAGTTAGAACAAATACAATCCGTGCTATGCATCGGTTTACGTTATGACAAAGAACTGATTGGATTTATAGGTTGTGACTGTGTAAAGCAAAAACGAGAATGGTCTGACTTAGATTTAATTAGATTAAAGCTAGTCGGGGAGATGATAGCGAGCGCCCTTAAAAACATAAACTATAAGCATGAGCTTCAATATATTCAACAACAGCTCATCACCGCAAACCTACAACTAAATGAACAAGTAAACACAGATGGATTAACCGATATAGCTAACCGCCGTTGCTTTGACGACACATTACAAAACGAACTACTTCGTTGCACGCGTCACCAACAACCTATCGGTTTGATAATGTGTGATATAGATTTTTTCAAAAGTTATAACGATAATTATGGTCATCAGCAAGGCGATGAAGTTTTAAAATCTGTCGCGCAAGCATTAAAAGCAATGTGTAAGCGACAAGGCGATTTAGCCGCAAGGTATGGCGGAGAAGAATTTGCTATAATTTTACCCGCTACAGATGCTGTCAATAGCCTAAAATTTGCGACACTCATTCAGAAAAAAATTGAAGAGTTATCGATAGAGCACAATTATTCATCCGTAAGCTCAAAACTCACTATAAGCATGGGTGTGTACAGCCTGATCCCCAAACAAAATACTACCGCGCAAAACCTTATTAGCGGTGCCGACAGCGCACTTTATAACGCCAAAGAAACAGGTCGAAATAAAATAGCTAACTACTCAGATTGCAAATAAGATTAGCATTTCAGTATATTTTTAACTGATTGATCACGTTTTGCCTTACAGCAGCCAGTATCAATTTAACCACTTTAATAAAGTAGTTAAAGTTATATTTGTGGGCTGATATCGTAATATCTTTACTGAGTTTGTTCTTTTGTTTAGCCTTAAAAAGCTCTGTGTTAGCTTAGTTACTAGGCTTATAGCCACCCTTTTTTTATCTGTACGTCCTTTAATATATTTTTAACAGGCTTCGCTTTTTGTAATTTTTAGTATTTACCCTATTGAATTTGGTGTTATTTTATTAACCCTAGCTTACGTTTAATTAGAGGGAAATCATGAGCGAAAAAATTAATCCAGAAGCCTTACACGCACTTAAAATTGCTTTTACCTATATGCCACAAGCCATTGAGGTAACAAAGTACGAGTATGGCGAGCGTTATCAAACAGTACTTGATCACATAGAAGCCGTGCGAGAAACATTGCTTATAAACGATGTTGACCCTGATGAAGTGGGTGGCGATATTAATCCAGAGTACACCCCCAACTCAACTTACTAAATATACCGCGCTGGGTATTATATATTCAGCGCAATACTTAGCTTTATATAAAAAACATGGACTTATAAGTTTAAATACGCACCGATTTTAGTTATTAGTTATAAAAACTGCTAAACTGGCATTAAACCAATAAAAGCGCCTTAACTGGCTAATGTATTTTATAAATTTAACAAAAGCTTACGGGGTGTTTTCTTTTGAATTTTTTAAGGCGTTTTCACGACATTGTCTCAAATCAAACCCTTGATTTTGAAGACAAGATTTATAACCTCTTAAATTTTGGGCTAGATGTATTCAATCTTGAAGTAGGTATTGTTAGTAAAATTGATGAAAGCAGCTATGTTGTTTTGCACGCGATCACCCCCGACAACGCGCTTTTATCAGGTACCGTATTTGACTTACAAGGCACCTACTGCGTACATACTTTAAAAGCAGGCTCTGCCCTGGCATTTCATAAAGCATCGCAAAGCGCCATAGCAAACCATCCCTGCTACATTAATTTTCAGCTAGAGTCATACATTGGTGCGCCAATAAAAATTGGAGATGAAATATTTGGCACTGTTAACTTTTCATCAGCAAAAGACTCCCTTGCTTTTAATGACGATGCCTACGACTATATAGAGCTATTCGCCCAATGGCTCGGCTCAGAATTAGCGCGTTCACAAACTAAAGAACAACTTATAAAAAACAGTAATACATTATTAAAATTAGAGAGTGTAGCAAATATAGGCACGTGGGAAGTTGATTTAATAGAAAATAAAATATACTGGAGCGAACAAACTAAGCGTATTCATCAAGTATCAAGTGACTACCAGCCCGTAATAGAAGATGCTTTAGAGTTCTATAAAGAAGGAACTAGCCGTGAAAGCATCAGTCAAGCGGTCAAAAATGCTACCGAAAAAGGCGATAAATGGCATTTAGACTTACAAATAGTAACCGCAAAAAACCAAACTCTATGGATATCGACCTTTGGGGAAGCTGAATTTGACGGGGATCGTTGCATTCGTCTATTTGGTACTTTTCAAGATGTTACCGAGTCAATACTGCTCCGCGAAGAACTCAAGCAAAAACAAGCACAAGCCGAGCGCTTGCTTGAAGATAGGAGCATGCTACTTGCTAAAATAAGCCACGAGCTGAGAACGCCACTTAATGGTATTACAGGTATGCTTACTACATTAATTGATGAGCATAGCGAAGAAGTGCGCGCCGAAAAAATAAAAGTAGCACTAAGAAGCGCTGATATTCTGCTTAATATAATTAATGAAGTGCTCGACTTTTCTAAAATTAATCACGGTGAACTTAAACTAGAACCGACTGACTTTTTACTAAAAACTATTTTTACAGACTTAACGTCGTTATACACACCCTTATTTAAAAATACACACGTAGCACTTAAAGTAGAAAACACCATTGACGATTCTTTTTGGGCATTTAGCGATAACACACGCCTTAGCCAAATAACCTCAAACCTATTAAGTAACGCGCTTAAATTTACCGAAAGTGGCTCAGTTTTACTTAAAACCAGTATTGAACACGCAAAAAAATCACAAAGTCTAAATATTGAAGTAGCCGATACTGGCCGAGGTATGAGTAAAGGATTTTTAGAGTCGCTATTCTCTCCTTTTTCACAAGAGGTTGATGCAAAAAATTCGAAAGGCGGTACAGGGCTTGGCCTTGCCATAGTTAAAGAGCTTGTTGAATATATGGGCGGTACAATATGCGTTAAAAGTACCCCAAATGAAGGCACTACATTTTTATTAAATATACCCATTGAATTAGGCAAAGAGCAAAAGCAAGACAGCTTAATAGCAGCTCAAGATACTGATGGTAGTGAACTATCTGTACTCGTCGTAGATGACAACGATATCAACAGATTGGTATTGCACGCCTCTTTGAGTAAATTAAATATTAAAGCCGACTCTGCTGTTGATGGCCAAGATGCCATTTTAAAATGTAAACAAAAGCATTATGACCTTATTTTTATGGACTGCATAATGCCAATTCTTGATGGTTTTGAAGCAACAAAACAACTTAGGGCTGATAACATCTGCCCCAAACACGAAACCTATATAGTGGCTATAACCGCTAATACCTCATCTCAAGATAAACTTGCATGTCAGCAAGCCGGTATGGATATGTTTATTTCAAAACCTTTTAAACTACCCACCCTAGAAAAAGCAGTTATTAACGCACTTGAGCATAACGAGAAGGTCAGCTAGCTATGCAACAAACTAGCCAGTCAAATAAGGATATAAAATGAAAAACATAATAAGAACTTTACTCTTTACTGTTCTGTGTTTAGCCATATTTAAAGGCGCTTCCACTGGGCAATGGGATTCATCAATAACAGTTGTTATTGTATCTGGCGTATTACTATTAGTTACATTTATTAGTGGTAAAGCGTCACGTGGTTCTTCACCTTATACGAATAATGACTCTTCTGTTTATTCTGGAAGTAATGCTCACTCTCATACAGATTGCGGTGGAGATTCTGGCGGCTGTGATTAATAATTTGTAGTAGCCTATTAAAACTTTGTAGAACGGAGGTATTTTGCCAACCATTAAAATTGCTAAATTCTGGCGTTCTATCGAAGCATTTGGAGAAATTTGTACTCGAATCCTTGGTCTTGGATTAGTCTATCTAATTTTTTCATTCATAGGACACGAGTTAATAGGTGAGCAGTTCAAAAACGATGTTCTACTAAGCTTAGTCGTTTTACCTGCAATTTATGTCTTAAAAGATTCTCATAAAATTCTGGAAGCAGTTTTCATTAAAGTTCTTGCAAAAGACAACTCGATAACCGTATTTAGTGGAATACTAACAAGAAGAGAAGACAAGCTAGGTTTCAAAAGCGTCGAAAATATTGAACAAATAACAACTTTTTTAGGCCGTATCTGTGGTTATTCTACAATCTACTTATATGCCTATGGAAGCTGGGTTAGGATACCTTTCATCAAAGACCCTGAAAGCCTTAGAGTTTGGCTTGAAAAACGAATACCCCACTAAGATTTCAAAAACATAAAAAAGCCGCCTTTGGAGAGGGCGGCTTGGGTTAACAAACAGCTTTGGGTGTACTTGCTGTTATATCAAGAGAGGGGTTTAATTAAGCAGCGGTTTTATCTTGCTCACTTTCTTCACTGTTGCGAATTAAATAATCAAAAGCACCTAAACTCGCTGTTGCACCGCTGCCCATGGCAATAATAATTTGCTTAAATGGGGTATTTGTTGCATCACCTGCGCCATAAACACCAGGTAATGACGTAGAACCTTTTGCGTCAATTAATATTTCACCAAATTTACTTAACTCTAAGTCACTAATTTTTAACCACTCAGTGTTAGGAATTAAACCTATTTGTACAAAAACACCTGCTAAATTAAGTGCTTTACTATCACCTGTTACTCGGTCTGTGTAAGTAAGCCCGGTCACTTTTTTACCATCGCCAAGTACTTCTGTAGTTTGGGCGTTTTTAATAATAGTAATATTGTTTAAGCTGTTTGCTTTGCGAATAAGTACTTCATCGGCGCGTAGTGTGTCTGCAAATTCAAGTACCGTTACGTGCTCAACAATGTTTGCTAAATCAATCGCCGCTTCAATGCCAGAGTTACCACCACCAATTACAGCAACCGGTTTACCTTTAAATAAAGGGCCGTCACAATGCGGACAATATGCTACACCGTGTCCGCGGTACTCTTGCTCACCGGGTACGTTCATTTCACGCCAGCGGGCGCCGGTTGCTAAAACAAGTGATTTAGCTTTTAAAGTAGCCCCATTTTCAAGCGTAATTTCGTATTTGTTATTAACGCGTTCAAGCCCTGCAGCACGTTGGTTATGCATTACATCTACATCGTACTCTTTTACATGCTCTTCAAGCTGGGCAACAAGCTTAGGCCCTTCAGTAGCTTTAACCGAGATAAAGTTTTCAATAGCTAATGTGTCAGCAACTTGCCCACCAAATCGCTCTGCAACAATGCCGGTATTTAACCCTTTACGTGCAGAGTAAATTGCAGCTGATGCACCGGCAGGGCCGCCACCAACAACTAACACGTCAAATTCATCTTTTTCACTAAGTGCCGCAGCTTGGCGTGCTGCGCCTTTACTGTCTACTTTGTTTAATATGTCTGTTAGGCTTAATGCACCTTGGCTAAATGGTTCGCCATTTAAATAAACAGCCGGTACTGCTAAAATGTTGCGCTCTTCTACTTCCTCTTGAAATAGTGCGCCGTCAATCATTGTTGCTTTAATTTTGCTATTCGTCGCGGCCATTGTATTTAGCGCCTGCACTACTTGTGGGCACGTTTGGCAACTCAAGCTAATGTAAATTTCAAAATTAAGCTCTTGATCAAGTGATTGTATTTGTTCAATGTCTTCGCTTTTAGCTTTACTTGCATGTCCGCCAGTATGTAAAAGTGCCAACACTAAACTTGTAAATTCGTGTCCCATCGGTACGCCTGCAAACGTGACGTGGGTATTTTTTACCGGTGAATGTACAACCATAGACGGGCGTCGTGCGCTGGTGTCTGGGTTGTTAACTACCGTAAACTTATCGCTTAGTGATGCTAAATCGTTTGCTAAGCTTTCTACTTCTGCTGATTTTTTGCTGTCATCCAAGGCAATAAGCAGCTCAACAGGTTGAGTAAGCGATTCAAAATGGCTTTTTAATTGATTTTTAATGTTGTTATCTAACATGGCTTAACCCTTTTAGGAAAATTTAAACAGCAAGCCTCCCATGCCAATTAATGCATGTGCTTAATCATCAAATTGAGATAGGAGGCACCAATAAATGAATATTTATTGGTTTAAGGGCAGTTACCTGCCCTTATAAAAGTGGGTAAACCTGTATTTAAATTTTACCAACTAGGTCAAGTGAAGGAGCAAGTGTGTCTTCACCTGGCTGCCAAGATGCAGGGCAAACTTCACCGTCGTGAGTTGCAATGTATTGTGCAGCTTGTACTTTACGTACTAACTCTTTAGCGCTACGGCCAATACCTAAATCGTGAGTTTCGATTACTTTGATTTCGCCCTCAGGGTTCATTACAAAAGTACCACGAAGTGCTAGGCCTTCTTCTTCAATCATCACACCAAAGCTGCGAGTAATACGGCCTGTTGGGTCGCCAATCATTGGGTAAGTGATTTTACCGATTGTGTCTGACGTATCGTGCCATGCTTTATGAGTGAAATGAGTGTCAGTTGATACTGAGTAAACTTCTACGCCCATTTCTTGAAGCTGTGCGTAGTAATCTGCAAGGTCGCCTAACTCTGTAGGACATACAAATGTAAAATCAGCTGGGTAAAAGAAGAAGATTGACCACTTACCAAGTACATCTTTTTCAGATACTTCTACAAAATCACCATTGTGGTATGCAGTTGCGTTGAAAGGTTGAATTTTTGTGTTGATTAATGAAGTGCTCATAGTATTCCTCATTTATATTTAATGTATTAATTTAAGTTACCAAGCAAAGCTAGATTTGTTGGCTACCTCTGCTGGCTTGGTTAATACAATAAGCCCATTGATAAATTAAATAAAATTGATTGTTTAGATTAAAACAATCGATTTTTAAGATTGAACTATTAACAAGGATTTCTCGTAACTGATTTATTAGCCGTTTATTAATTTATATTTTAAGAATACTGCTACAATAACCGCGCTTAAAACACTTACAGATAAGGCATGCAGCAATGGAAAAATTTATTAATCATATTCAACTTGGCTATTTAGGTTTATTGCCTTTTTTAGGCTGCGTAGCTTGGCCGCTGATGTTTGGAAGTAACAGTGTTAACTTAGAATTTTTTACTTTTTATAGCATTGCTATACTTGCCTTTATGGCAGGTAATTTATGGCGCGCTGGAATGCAAAGCTACAGCGATGCAATAAAAGCAGTTTTACCTGTAATCCCGGTACCATTTTTATCTTTTTTGCCTGTTGAGTGGGCACTTGCCTGGCTAGGAGCCAGTTTTTGGTTGGTACTTATACTTGAAAAAGCCACGGTACAATGGAAAACCTACCATAAAGATTATCAAAAAATGCGTTTTGTGCTTACCTCAGTAGTCTTTGTGTGCCACATACTTACCATAGGCATGAGCCTTTACCCTAAATAACTACCAGCCACTTAACCTAACGAGCGTAATGGTGTAACATCCGCGCACTGCTATTTGAGGACGCTCCATGATTGATACATTACGCCAACAACTAAATGAACTTGGCGAAAACTACGTAGAAAAAAACGCTGCGTTTAAAATTAAAGTTATTCCATTTTTTTGCGCTATAAGCATAAAAAAAGATCACAAAAATGAAGGCCGATTAAGCTTTTACTCAAACCAGCTAATTGAAATACTTTTAGTTGTGCTATTTATGCTATTTGGCTTAACACTTTACAACCCAGAAGCAGGGTTTTCGCATGGCCCTATTCATATTGTATTTGCTATTTTAATTACCTTTAATTTAATTTTAAAACAAATTGCTATTGAAGGGCTTAAAACACGCCTTGCATTTCATCGCTTACACGCAACTCACTCTCAAAGCATTGCCAGTAATGATGAGCAAACACCCAGTAAGTCCGCTTAATTTATGTATTTAAATGCTGATTGGCGAATACTTACCGTAGGTGATGGCGATTTATCGTTTTCAAGCGCCCTGCATACTCACATAAAGCCTTCAAAATTAGTGGCTTCAACTTATGATAGTGCAGCCACTATTGAGCAAAAATACGAAAATAATGCGCTGAGCACCCTAAAAGCACATAACATTGATGTACTTAATAGTTTTGATGTAACAAATCCTGCCTGTTGGCAAGCACTAGGCCAAAACCAGCAAAGCTTTGATGTGGTTATATTTCAGTTTCCGCTTATACCTGCATTTGTTGGGCGCGAAGCGTATGAAAGCAATACCCAACAATCAAGCATGAACGTACTTAACCGTGCTTTGCTTCATCAATTTATTAAGTACGCTAACGAATTTGCGCTAAACCCTAACGGGCCCATGCTTTGTTATATTACCTCTAAAGATGTAAAGCCGTACAGAGAATGGAATATTGAAGGCACTTTAAACAAAGGCTTACAGGCTGAATATTTAGGCCAAATGCCATTTGATATTAGCCACTTTGCAGGGTATAAAATTAGAAACGTAGACCGTGACAAACATGTAAAAGATACCAGCGGTATTACCTACGTGTTTAGCCCTAAAATGAGCCCTGAGTGGGTCAGTGAATTAAGCCCATACCTTTCAAAACCTGCCTATTTAACGCCTAATCATTGCTCGCTGTGTCGTGTTGGTCCGTTTATAGCGCTTGAGGATGAAACTAAGCATATAAATGCTAAAAAACATCAGCAAATGCTTCGCCTAGAAAGCGATTGGCAAGCTTGGCTTACTCAGTTTTATAGCACACGTTCACACCCCTGATTTATAACTTTATTTAATTAAATCAGCTGCTTTTTGGCAATCGAAATTACCGGTGCATTAGTATTGCCGGTAATTATTGAAGGCATAATAGGCGCATCAACTACGCGTAACTTGCTCATGCCATGTGCCTGTAAATTAGCATCCACGACTGCCATTTCATCTTACCCCATTTTACAAGCCCTACAGGGTAATACTCGGTATCGCCCGTTTGCCTAATAAACTCAATAAGTTGCTCATCGTTATTAATATCAATCGAGTACATTATTTTACCGCGGATTTAATCAAACACATTACTCAAACAGCACCAGCATGAACTTTTTATCTACACCACAATGCATAAAAGTCAGGTAATTACTTATCATTTATTACAAAGGCAGCTTTATAGAAATGATACACTTTACATTAACTTATTTTCCAAGGAGTGAGCATGAACTTTGTTATTGTTGGCACTAATTTTATTAGCGACACCTTACTTAATGCCGCAAATACATTAGCCAATTTTAATTTATATGGCGTGTGTTCGCGAGCAACCTCAAGCGGTAAAGCATTTTTAGAAAAACACCCAAAAAATTCAAACGCAAAAATTTTTACTTCAATTGAGCAAGTATGCCAAGATCAAAATGTAGATGCCGTATACATTGCAGCCCCAAACAGCTTACATAAACATTACGCCGTCATGTGCCTTGAAGCAGGCAAACATGTATTAGGTGAAAAACCATCGGCTGCTAATAATAACGAGCTAAATGCTATTTTAGCGACTGCAAAAAAACATCAACGGCTCTACATGGAAGCAATGATGACTACGCACCTGCCAAACTTTAGCAATCTTAAACACGCCATGGCTAAGATTGGTACACCGCGTAAATTTATTGGTCAGTACAGTCAGTACTCATCTCGCTACGATAAATACAAAAATGGTGAGCGCCCAAATACATTTTTACCTGAGTTTGCTAATGGCGCCTTAGTAGATTTAGGTGTGTACCCTCTTTATCTATTAATAGCTCTTTGGGGTGCGCCACAAAGTATAAGCGTAAGCGGTATATTGCTTGATACTGGGGTAGATGGCGCCGGCGATGTATTGTTAAATTATGCTGATAAACAAGCTGTTATTAGTTATTCAAAAATTTCGCAAGGCGACAATATAACCGAAATACAAGGTGAACTTGGCCGCATGCGTATAGAAGCCGTATCTCAGCTTAAAAAGATTGAATTTATTGCAAACAATGGTGAAACAGAGGTTATCTCAGATAAATTTGATGAGCATTTTATGAAATATGAAGTGGCCCACTTCATCAAGTTGGTTAAGCAAGGCCTGCTTGAATCGCCTGTTAATACACACCAATTAGCTTCTGATGTAATGAGCGTACTAGACGATGCGCGTAAACAACTCGGTGTTATTTACCCAAACGATCAATCATAAAATATATATGGGCGTTAACCAACGACAGTTAACGCCCAAAGGGAAGTTTAAACAACTAGGGCGTGTTGATCTTTGATGGTTGAATTTGCAGCAGTGTGTTTGGTTTTTAGGCAAGGCAGAGCCTATGAAGTGTGGTTACTCCCCATAAATAGGCGATAACGCAGCATAAATGCCAAACATGCGCTGCCCTTTGGGTTCTGCCTAGGGGCGATAAACTCTTTGTTGCCTACATGGATGTAGGTAAGGGGCGTGAGCAGGACGCGGAAGCTTTACTCGGTTTTTACTTATTCTTACATGGATGTAAGCCAGTAGGGTAACGCAGGAGCAGTTACCGAGCCCACTAGGTTACAAACCTCGCGCCGCGATTTAATCTCCCCTAGATTGAACAAATTTCAATCCGCAAGGATCAACACGCCCTTACTAAGACTACACTTTTTATTATGATAACGATCCCCGTCCATGGGCAATCAATTTGGAAAATCAAAAACCAAACACATTATTGGCTATAAATCACACTTATGAGTTAACTCGGTTTATTACCAATATAACATCTTAAATAACCTTAAAATTAACCTAACACATAAAAACATTACCAATCAAGCTGGCCAATTGTATTATTTTAAACTAAATTGGTAATACACAAACGCAACCATTGGTGTATAGTGGTTTGTAAGCGTTATATCGCGTTAGAATTTTGACATAATAGTGAATTTTGGGGTAACCTCTGCTATTAACAGTTGTTTTTGACTATTAGGCCGCAGAGGCCATTATTCCTTAAGGTAATGAAGGTAAAATATGGGTAATCGTCGCTTATTTTGGCGCATTGTTGATAAAGTTGAGTCTTTGATAAATCAAGGTGAGTTTTCAGCTGGTAGTCGTTTACCACCAGAGCGTGAACTTGCTGAAATGTTTGACGTAAGTCGCCCTACTATCAGAGAAGCTATTATCGCATTGGAAGTGCGCGGCCGAGTGGAAGTTAAAACCGGCTCAGGTGTTTATGTTGTAGAGCAGCTTGAAAAGCCAATAAAATCTAAAGAAATAAGTGCTTTTGAACTGACTCAAGCTCGTGCGTTAATCGAAGGTGAAATTGCCGCACTAGCCGCTCAAACAATTACAGAAGAAGAACTTGAGCAATTAAACAAAACGCTAATCGCTATGGAAAAAGGCCTTTATGTAGAGCAAGCTGACCGTGAATTTCACGAAATTATAGCCCGCGCTACCCGCAATAAAGCCCTAGAATACGCAGTATCTAATCTGTGGGATTTACGCCTAAATAATTCTCAAATCGTGACTGACTACGGCAGTGTATGTAAAAACAATAACGAGTGTGTAATGGACGAACATACCGCTATTTATAATGCCCTGCAAACACACGACGCAAATGCAGCACGAATTGCAATGCACAAACACTTCAACCGTTTAATCAATGCTTTATTTGATGCGGTAGAAGCACGCGCACTAGAAGAAATAAAACGCAAAAATAACGAAAAACGCGGCCTTTACTCTCTAGATGGTTTAGTTAAAAGCGCAAACTGATCTCTATATTCATTACTTAATTTAAAAATAGCGAACAAGTTAACTTGTTCGCTATTTTTTTGCTTATTATTTGTTATACCTCTGTAAAGCTATTCTATTAGAGTACACAACATGCTTTTTATAAACACGAGCTATGCATTTAGTCTGTTATAAAACACCTAATAACGCATTCAGGGTTTAATTATTTTTTAAGTAACACTTCCGGATGTATTAATTACTGTGTATTGATGTTTCGCCTCTAATAAAAAAAAGATACACTTCGCAAAATTAGCCGATTGTTATCAAGGAACTCAATGCAATCATCCACTAAAGATTTTTTAATAGCTGTTGTTTGCGTTATTTTAGCCATGATAACCATTCAATCAGGGGCTTCATTTGCCAAGCAACTATTCCCTATTGTTGGGCCTGAGGGGACAACTGCGCTCAGGCTAGGTTTTTCTGCGTTAATTTTATGCTTAATATTTAAGCCTTGGAAAAGCTTTCCTGTCCGAGGGCACCGGCTTTCTATTGTTGTATACGGCTTGAGCCTTGGCGGGATGAATATTTTATTTTATTACGCAATAGCGCGTATTCCTTTAGGCATAGGTGTTGCGCTTGAATTTACTGGCCCCTTAGCTGTTGCTTTATTTAGCTCACGCGCTAAACGCGATTTATTTTGGGTTGCCTGCGCCATAGCAGGTATTTTGTTATTACTACCCGATATGAACAGCCAAGATAGCCTCGACCCAATAGGTGTCATACTTGCCCTTGCAGCAGGCGCTTGCTGGTCGGCGTATATTTTATTTGGTAAAAAAACTGGCACTCAAAGCTCAGGAGGAGCAACCGTTGCTTTGGGTATGACCGTGGCTGCATTAGTACTAGTCCCTTATGGTGGCATATCGCAAAGCAGTGCATTTACATGGGAAATAATACCCCTTGGTATTGGCATTGCCATTTTATCAAGCGCTCTGCCCTATACGCTTGAGATGGTCGCTCTTCGTAATATGCCAGCACAAGGGTTTAGTATTATACTTAGTTTAGAGCCTGCTTTTGCAGCCCTTGCAGGTTTTATTATTCTTGGAGAATTACTAACACTGTGGCAATGGTTAGCTATTTTATTAGTAATTATAGCCTCTGTTGGCAGTTCATTCTCAAGTGTAAAAAAATAATAAAAATACTCGAGTCATTTAAAACAAAACAGCCATCGTATAAATAACGATAGCTGTTTTACTTAAAGTAACGATTAACTAACTGTTTGAGTGTCTCTTTTGGTTGTTAGCAAATATCCAATTAACGAAATAAACGGCATCCCAGCTGCCACAAGCGCCACACTTGTCCAGCCACCAGCTTCGTATAGTGGGCTCGCGATAAGCGAACCTACAGCCCCCCCGACAAAAATACTCGTCATGTAAATCGCGTTCAATCGCGCACGACTTTGCGGCTCTAATGAATACACAGCCCGTTGCCCAAGCACCATGTTTGCTTGCACTGCAAAATCAATAAACACACCTGTTAAGACTAAAATTATTATCCCGTTGGGTAACTCAAATAAGCTAGGTAAAAAGCACACTGCGGCAATCACCTTTGCCAATAACGATAACTGATGCGTATAACCTTTATCAGCCAAGCGCCCTACAATAGGAGCCGCTATAGCACCTGCTGCGCCAACTAAAGCAAATAAGGCTATTTGTGATTGCGATAAACCATATTCTCGCGCAAGTACAATGGGTACGCTTGTCCAAAATAAGCTAAACGAGGCAAACATTAACGCTTGAAAAAAAGCACGTTGACGTAAAACGGGCTGACTTATCATTAACTGCTTAAGCGATTTTAATAATTTAAAATACGTTGTCTTTTGAGTTGGCTGCCTGTGCGGAATAGCAAAATAAATAACGCTTGCTATAAACACCATACAGCCAGCTGCAAAGTAAAATACTGAACGCCAACCAAAGTGATCGGCAATTAGGCTCGATATAGGCCTTGCGAGTAAAATACCTAATAGTAACCCCGCCATTATATTACCCAACACTTGGCCACGCTTTTCGTCAGACGATAAGTGTGCCGCAAGCGGAATAAGCACCTGAACAGACACCGAGCTAATACCTATCATTAAACATAAGATAAGCATTACATTTGGGGTATCGGCAAGGGCTGTGCCTATTAAGCTCAAAAACGATACCCCAAGCGTAATAAGCATTAAGCGCTTGTTCTCGATAAGATCAGCTAATGGCACCAAAAAAGACAGCCCAAGGGCATAGCCAATTTGCGTAAGCGACACAATAAAACTTGCACTGTGCGGGCTTAATCCTACCTCAGGCGCTAATAACTCAATAATAGGTTGAGCGTAGTAAATATTGGCAACAATTAGGCCGCAACATAAAGCAATAATACCAACAAGTGTATTGCTAAGGGGCTGCGGTGAAACGCCTGTTTGAGTCATGTAGTTCTCTGTTTTATAGAGTTTAAAATAATAAAACCCAATGGATGCAAAGCCCATTGGGTCATAACCTGATAGCTAATTTATTTTATAGGTGATGGCTTACCATGCGGGCTTGAGCGTAAATACTGTTTAGGTGCAGTAACGGTAGCACCAAGCTCTGCTGCAGCATGCCAAGGCCAGTGCGGATCATATAAAATACCACGCGCAAGGGCTACGCCATCGGCTTGCTGTTCGTTAATAATATCTTCGGCTTGTTGTGGCTGCGTTATTAACCCCACCGCTATAACAGGCATATTCACAACCTCTTTAATAGCTGTTGCAAATGGAACCTGAAAGTTAGGTTTAACAGGTATTTGTTGCTCAGGACTTAAACCCGCAGTGCTTACATGAATAAAATCACAGCCAAGCTCATCAAGTGCTTTAGCAAGCGCTACTGATTGTTCTAAATCCCAGCCACCTTCTACCCAGTCGGTGGCAGAAATACGAATACCCACTGGTTTGTTGCTGTTAAATTCTGCGCGAACAGCTTTAAATACTTCAAGCACAATACGCATACGGTTTTGCAAACTGCCTCCGTATTCATCATCGCGCTTATTACTCAAAGGTGATAAAAACTGATGCAGCAAATAACCATGCGCCCCATGTAGCTCAATTAAATCAAGGCCGAGCTCGTCAGCACGTTTAGCGGCGCTTACAAAGTCTTTAATTAATGAGTCTATGTCGGATTGGCTCATGGCTTTTGGCTCTGGGCTATTTTCGTCATACGCGACTGCTGAAGGCGCAAGCGTTTGCCAGCCGTTTTCATCAGTTGGGCTTAATGCACCACCCCCATCCCATGGCTTTTCTGTAGAAGCTTTACGCCCTGCATGCGCAAGTTGAATACCAATAGGCATAGGGCTGTAATGCCTCACTGCTTTTAAACTTTTGCCTAATGCTTGCTGGGTTTCGTTATCCCAAAGTCCTAAATCACCGTAACTTATACGCCCCTCTGGGTTTACCGCTGTAGCCTCTAAAATAAGCAACCCTGCACCACTTAAACTTAACTGCCCTAAGTGAATTTTATGCCAATCACTGGCGGCACCATTATTAGCTGAATATTGGCACATAGGCGCAATAATAATTCGGTTGCTTAATGTGAGTTGACCTATGTTTAAAGGCGAAAATAACTGACTCATTGCTTGCTCCTTAATGCGCGCACACTCGTGCGAATTGAAATAGCTTACGATAACTAACAACAATGGGGATCAAACTTAATTTTTACAGTGCAAAAAGTAGAATAAGTCATGACTAAAAGAACTATAAATAATGTTTTTTATCGCTGTATAGAAAGCATTAACAATCACTACAATCAGCGAAATTTTATAAACATGAATGGCTATTAACTTTTAATAAAACAAGCTAGCTTCGTATAGCGTGTACCCTTTTCGCTGTGAGTCATTAAATGCAAGGATACTGCTATATAAATTAGAGCTCATTTAAGCCTACTATTTATTCCAAAAAAGTGAATTAAAATTCAACTTTATTATTCCCTGCAATCTAACTCCCTGATAAACTGCTTAACTTAATTTACTAATGTAAAATATTTGAACTGGGGATCACTTTTTATGTTTAAACCAAGCTTGTTAACCTTGGCTATTTCGAGCGCTGTTTCTAGCGTATTTTTATTGCCCAATGCCGCACTTGCTCAAGAAGAAGTTGCAGCTAAAAACAAATCACTCGAAGTAATCGAAGTTACAGCAACAAGGCGCAGCGGCTCTGTACAAAATGCACCGCTAAATATTACAGCGCTTGATGCAGATATTATGAAAGATCAAAATATCAGTGAGCTTGCCGATGTAGCACGTTGGGTGCCTGGTTTAACAATTACCGATCAAGGTGGTCGCTCTGGCTCCCCTATTATTGTTCGTGGTTTAAACACAAACTCGTCTGGTCCATCATCAGATGGCGGCACGGTATCTACTTACATTAACGAAATTCCGGTTTCGGTTGATATGCGTTTAGTAGATATAGAGCGCGTAGAAGTACTTATTGGGCCACAAGGTACCCTTTATGGTGCAGGCACATTAGGCGGCGCAATCCGTTATATGCTTAAACAGCCGGAGCTTGATTTTACGTCATTCGAAGTTTATGGCGACCTATTTCAAACCCAAGAAAGCGACTCTCTAGGTGGCGAAGGTGGCTTTATTGTTAACCTTCCTATTATTGAAGATAAATTAGCAGTTCGCGCAAGCTTAAACGTATACGAAGATCCTGGCTTTATTGATTACGGTTACGTAGTACGTGAGCCAGGTGTATCGCTACCCGATCCTGATTGGAACGACAGCTCAGCAGTTAATAACAACCTCAAAGACATAAAAGATGCTAACGGCGAAACCACTACTACAGGTCGAATTTCTGTACGCTTTAAACCAAACGAATCGTTTGAAGGTACGCTTAACTACTTTTACCAAAACCAAGACAGCGAAGGCCGCTCAATTGTTCATTACAACAGCCTTAATGCAAATAATGGTTTGAACGATGTAATAGGCAAATACGAATCGGCTTATCGCTTTGAAGAACCACGTGAGAAAGAAGATCAATTACTAAGCCTTGAGCTAAAAGCCGATTTAGGTTTTGCCGAGCTTGTATCGGCAACGGGTATTTCAAACTTTGATGCCGACGGACAACGCGACCAAACCGATTTACTTATTCGTCTTGATTACGGTTATGAAGAGTTCCCTTCGTTTTCAACATTTACTCGTGAAATTGATGAAGAAGATACCTTCACCCAAGAAATTCGCTTAGTGTCGCAAAGCGACAGCGATCTTAATTGGATCGTGGGTGGCTTTTACAATAAAACAGAAACCGAAGCATCAAGCAGAGAGTTCACGCCTGGATTTGACCAATTCGCTATCGATAACTTTGGCGGCGCGCAGCTAAGACCCGACTCATTGGAATACTTAGAGCTTACAAAAAGTACCGTCACTGAGTCTGCACTATTTGGTGAAATTGGCTACCAAGTTACCGACAAATTAGATGTGACCATTGGTGCACGTTTTTACGAATACGATGTAGAGGCGCAAGCAGCATTTGACTTCCCGCTTGCAAATACACTTTATGGTGATGCAGACCCTGATGCAATCACCGTTGCTTACGAAAAAGACGAAGCAGGCGATAACGGTAACTTATTCAAATTTAATGCTAAATACCAGTTTACTAATTCAGTCATGGGTTATGTAACAGTAAGTGAAGGCTTTAGAATTGGCGGTTCCAACCTTCTAGCTGTTTGCCCTGATCCTATCCCTGACAACCAGCAAACAGGGTGTGGTAACGCTGACGAAAGGCTTTTTGATGCAGATACTACTACAAACTACGAGTTAGGCTTTAAAAGTACCTGGTTTAGAAGCCAATTACACTTTAACGCCGCGTTATTCAACATAGATTGGGATGATGCACAAATTACAGGCGCTACAGATGTAGGCCAGTTAACTTATCTTTCAAACGCAGGCAGCGCAAATGCAAAAGGGATTGAAATTTCTTCCCGTGCCATTTTATCTGACTCGTTCTCGGTTTATGCAACTTACGCATACACCAAAGCAGAGCTAACATCAGACGCACCATTTTTGTTTAATGCTGATGGCACCGATGGCGCTGAAGATGGCGACCGTTTACCGGGCTCGCCAGAGCATCAGTTCTCAATGGGTATAAACTACCAAACAGATGTGTTTAACGACAAAACCCTTGATATTAACTACGGTTTAACCGCACAAAGTGATGTAATTTCAAAAGTAGGTTTGCATGACAATGGCGAAACCCTGCCAGGTTACAGCTTAAGCAATATTTCTGCTAAGCTAACGGCTGATGAGTGGTCTACTACTTTATACGTCGATAACGTATTTAATAAATACGCCGTTACATCAGTACGTCGTTCAGATGCCGATATAACATCAGCAAATGGCGCCGACATACAACGTAACTACGGTCATTACATTAATCGCCCACTAACGGTAGGTGTTAAATTTAACTATAAATTTGAAATATAATTTAAAGTCACTTTTAAACAATGTTATAAGGCTCAAATTTATTTGAGCCTTTTTTCTTTATTAACGCGTAACTAAACAATAAAAATAAAACAATGCAGCCAAATTTAAAACAACTCCACCAAAGCGCAATTAATCATTTAAACCAAGGCAATATTGAACTTGCTCATAAAGCGTTAGTTGAATTGGTGACTCAAAAAAACGACTTTGCCGATGGGTACTTTTTATTGGCCATGGTTAATTTACATGTTGGGCAAATTCACAAAGCCATAAAGTTAATCGAAAAAGCCCTTAGCTTTGGTAAAAGCATTGAATATACCGCCCAACTTGCAAAGTGTTATGCATTAACAGGTGAGCTTACTAAAGCCAAAAACACCGCTTTAGCCATACCCGTTGAGCAAATAAAAATGCCTCTTGAAGCCGACACCTTAGGTGTTGCACTTACACAAGCTGGCCTGCACAAAGAGGCACTAAATTACTTTAACTGCGCTATTGAACTGGCTAACCGTGCAAATAAACCGCAACCACAGTTTTATTATAATTTAGGGGTAAGCGCTAAGTTTTTAGGCCAATTTGAACAAGCCAAAAATGCATTTGAAAGCGCAATTACCCTAAACCCACTTCACCATGCAAGCCATTTTGCATTAAGCGATTTAACCAAAGCGTCGCTGAAAAATAACCATATAGAACGCTTAATAAACGTGTTTGAGCAGGTAACACACCCCGATGCAAAACTGCATATAGGCCATGCCTTAGCAAAAGAGTACCAAGACATAGGTGAGTTTGATAATGCGTTTAAAAGCCTAGAGCAAGGTAAAATGGCTAAACGGGCTATGCAGCCATTTGATCATAAAAGCTCAGCTGAGCTATTTGAACATATTAATTATCTAAGTAAACAGTACGCACAAGCGCTAACACAAGGTAACCCTACGACCGAGCCTATTTTTGTATTAGGTATGCCCCGCTCTGGCACCACATTAGTTGAGAGAATATTATCGAGCCACAGCGACGTACAATCAGCCGGTGAATTACAAGACTTTGGCCTAAGCGTTAAAAAATTAAGCCAAACTCAAACACCGCATGTACTCGATACTCAAACACTCACTAAAGCTTACGAGCTTGATTTTAATCAGCTTGGGTCAACCTATTTAAACGCCACTCGCGTAACCACCGGCAGCCATAAGCACTTTATAGATAAACTCCCGTTTAACTTTTTTTATATCGACTTAATAACTAAAGCCCTACCAAACGCTAAAATTATTTGCATGCTGCGCGACCCAATGGACACCTGCATTGGTAACTATCGCCAGTTATTTACAATAAATAACCCCTACTACGCATACTCGCTCGATTTACTCGACACTGCCAAATTTTATAGCCGCTTTTACAAACTCATGCAGCACTTAAGCTCCCTGCACATCAATATAAAATTAGTAAAATACGAAGAATTAGTCGCAGAGCCCGAGCAACAAATAAAAGAGTTAGTCAGCTTTTGTAATTTAGAGTGGCAAGCACAATGTATAGACTTTCACTTAAATACTGCACCGGTCTCTACGGCCAGTAAAGTACAAGTACGCCAACCACTTAACAATAAAGCAATTGGCCGTTGGAAGGCGTTTAAGCCCCATACTGATGCAGCAGTGGAGTACCTTTTAAAACAGGGTATAAATATTGAGTAAATATTTTTTGAAAAATATAAATATGTTCATCATTTTAATCTTTTTATTCTGCGCCCATAGTAATGCAGTTACGATCAATACAGATATTAAAAATAAAAGACACTTAGAAGTAGAGGTATCAACTGGTCTAAAGTTGCCTCTAAATTTTGAACTATTAACTCAAAAAAAGCTTCTTAACTTACTAAATAAACACAACAACTGCTCTATCAAAGACGAACATCATAACAATCGATTTGTCTCAGTTTTTAAGCTAAGTTCGGGCGATAAACTACTTGCATTAGCTTGCAACACTGGAGCATATCAAGATAGCTATTTGACCTATTATATCAATGTGTCAACTAATATGGCTTACCCCATAACATGGGCAGAGCCTACCTTTATTGATAATAATTGGAAGCTAAAGCCCACTAATTTACTTACCGGCAGCATTGAAGTTAGTGAAATAGAGAATGAATTAAAGTCTCTGCGCTTATATTCTGCTTTTGGCTCTTGCGGTTATAAAGTCAATTACACCATTTCGTTCCCACAATTGATTAATCTAAAACCTAATTTAATACATGCAGACAACGATTGTGGTAATAGCCTCTTAGTTGATAAGTGGCCTATAATTTCCAATACAAATTAAAGCGTTGGTCGGCTTTTGTAATTTAGAGAGGTAAGCAAAATGTATAGACTTTTTTGTTTTAGGCAGGGCGGTATCCAAATAAGCGACTTGTTTAAGTGTAGGTCGGATAAGCGAAGCGCCATCCGACACAGTAAAATACCTTGCAAATTATTATCAATGTTTTATGGTGTTGTATAGCTCGAGAGTGCTGTGAAATAGCCTTTGAACCTTGGTCGTTTATACTTTGAATTGTTAAGGCTATGCGGTCCCTACTTACGAATGTTGTGCCAGCATCATTTAATGAGCACCCCTTTTCTTTCGAAGTATTGAGTTATTTGAATCATAAAAAATACTCATGGCTTGTCTTACAAATACTGTTTACATTTTCTTCTAAGAGTAAAAAATACATAACAAATTCAATAATCGGCGATTTGGCATAAACATTAAAAACGACAACTTTCTACATATGTTGACCTTGGTTAGGTAGATAAAAAGCATGATATATATGCATGTTAAAGACAAGGTGGTTCACACGTTCAACGTAACTCCTCACCCAACTGAATCAGTTAATTATTGGATTAAAGCATCACATAGCGAGGGAAAAGGCAATATTTTTGTTGCAATTGAGTTAAATAAATGACTAATAGTATACGCCTTACAAAAATATAACTTAGTTACTGATTACTCTATTTATGAATTAACATTTGCTCGATACAGACAAGCTATGTTCCCCAGCAGTTCAAAAGATGAACAACATGACGCTGAATTAATATTAGATATGGTGCTCAATTGCTCTAAGAAAATTCCTCCCCAAAATCAAAATATCTTTGCATTATCCAGTGAAACTCTAAACCTAGAAAAAAGCAATTTAACTTGGCTGTTCAATAAGATAATAATTTACACCTTAGAATGCAAAGCATTTATAGTAAACGTTAACTATATCTCAATTAGAGCGCTTTATTTCGGCATGACCAAGCCATAAACTTATCGCTACTAATAAAACTATAATAGCTAAGTATAGTAGTTCAACCATAGATTTTGGTTTAATTTCAACAAGATAAGCAAATACCTTAATCACTAATAGCATAATGACAACTTTACCTAGCTTAGCTTTTAGCTGATCTATGGTTTTTATCTCATAAGCTTTTGATGTATGCTGCCGTGAATTTTCTATTGGACTGATAAACAGTTCGTATAAACCAAAAGCAAAGATAAATAATATAGCTGACAGCAGAAACGTATCTAAAATTTCAATAACAAAAAGAATAATATTGTCGCGGGTTACATTGCTTGAGTGAGTAATTAAATAATCAAATAAAGCTGAAATTAGATGAATAACTTCATATAAACCCAAACAAATCAAAGCGACACCAGTCACCATACATGAGATAACACCAAAAACGAGTACAATTCGGCTGTTCCAAAGCATTGACTCAAACAGTTTTTCCATACTTCCCTCTTATAATTAAGCGCGCCATTCACTAATTTTTTTAATGAATGGTTTAAAATGGTTATTTTTTTCAGTGAACATGCTTATATATTCAGGTAAAACAATACCGCCAGCCATATGTCTATGTCCGCCACCAAAACCTCTATTGGTATTATTTAAGGTTTCTCTTGCTAACTGCCCAACATCAACATATTGGCACTCAGAACGAAACGATAGTTGCAAACCGTTATTTTGTTTAACAGCTATAATAACAACATCAAATTCGTTAACGGATAAAAGAAAATCTCCCAGCATACCTAGCATATTCTTAGGACATGGTTCAGGTAGTATCACAGAGGCAACACCATTATTAACAGACAAATTTCTAAACGCGAGCTCAAAATTCCTTAGTTCCTCTTGCATCAAGGTATTTCTCAACACACGATTAACAAAGGATAAATCTGAGCGGGCATTTAAGTAAACAAAAGCCTTAATATCAGCTTTACAGAAGCCCCTTGTCATATTCGCGGTATCAACGTTTAATCCTACTAATAACGCACTCGCCACCTGTACCGACATTTCTATACCAAGTAACTTATAATATTCCCAGATAATGGTCGCAGTGGCTCCATAATCACTACGAATATCTTTAAACCAAAATGATTTAGTAGGTTTAATAGTGTGATGATCTATTACTGCAATCTCATCGCCCGGTACGTCTGTTACATTTTTCTCACCGATGCAACCATCAACATTAATGATTTTATCTGACGGGTTTAACTTTACTTGTGAGCAATGGGAAATTGGAATTTCTAACCATTGGATCAGGTTAGAAAGTGAAATTCTGTCAATTTCTCCGTTGTAGACAATCAGAGTGCTGATCTCATAGTGAGATAGCAGCACTGATAATGCATAAGCAGAAGAAATAGCATCATGATCAGGAAAATCATGCGCCTGAATTATCACCCGCTGAAGCGGGGATAACCGCTTAATAAATACTAAAACCTCTTCTTTGCTTTTCATAACAACAAGATACCTACTGCAATCATCATTGTTATTTAGTTATAGATTTGATTGTGTTGTCTATTGAACAAAACATGTTTGTACATTCACCTGAAAGCATGACGATCATGCCACGTTTAATACGTGATTGGTGCTCTTCTTCAACTATTATAAATGACTTACGATTAAAGATATTGTCTTTATCTACAAGTTCACCAGAAGCAACTTTGACTAACTCACCATCCATCTTTATATAAATAGAAACCGCCTGTTCTGCTTTAGCGCCGTGTATACGACCTAAGTTAGTTTCAAAATATATTTTACCTTCAGCTTGCTTAGCACCAGTAACTATTCCTTGTGAACCTACATATTTGCTTAAAGTTACGTAATCGTCATCACCTTTTTCAAGTAACTCACCAATAGCCCCTTTAATTACGCCATTAACCATACTGCCCTCATTACATTTGCGACTAGAAGGGCTCTCTTGCGAAGTAGACTTACGACCAGATAAATTCACAGATAAAATTTGCTTCATTGAAGGTAATGAACGAATCTGAATGTTACCTTTTGCCCGGCCTGTGTAATCACATTCGTCAGGATGTCTTGTACTTTCACCGTCTTTATTTTTAGTAGTATAAGACTTTTCATATTCACTACCCCAAGAGTAACTTGTGATCGTGGGGATAACTAAGAACTTAGCTTCTACCGGACCTTCATAAGCATCATAGTCTTCAGCTAAATTTTCTTTTAATTGAATTTCATCAATAAAACGCTGCGCCATTTGGCGATCAATAACTTCTGATCCACTGTCAACAACAAATTCTCGAATGCTGTCAGCAAATAAAGCCTGCACATACTCTGGCACCCCTACTTTGGTACCTTGAGCAACAAGTAATTTACTGCTTTGAATACTGTCTAAGTCATCAGGCGTGCCCGGTAAAGAATCAATATTAACATCTGGAAATGTTGGTAATGCAGTTGGTGGCTGGGTAGAAACACACGCTGTGATGGTTAAAGTGGCTACCATGCTAACTAAAAGACTCTTCATGTTCATTTGTTAATTCCCTTTTATCAATTATTTAATTTTATTTTCTTCAATAAGCTTTTTTCAGCTCTTGCTAAAGACTGAGATTTTGACTCAAACGAAGAGCCTTTCACTTTGAATGATTCTTGGTATTTCAAAGTGTCAGTTTCATCAAATACTAAAATTTCAGTATTTAAAATTGTAAGATGGTTTTTATAGGCTAGTGTTTGATTTTTCTTAATATTGAATTGCACAACACCAGTATTTTCACCACTACCAACAATGTAAAAGCCACTATTTTTTAAAAACTTTATTGCTGAGCTTTTAAACTCAGAACTAACCAATTCTGAAAAAATTAAAGTATATCTATTACGCTTTTTACATTTTTTAAACGTACGTTCGAAAGTATTAATGGTTTGATAAAACTCATCTTCTGAACCATCACTAATACCAGAGCCAACATAAGCAGGGATAAGCTCATTCAACTTTTCTTTGTTGTTCTGTTCATCAGAAAGCGCATAAAAACATGATGGCGTATAATTACCTTTAAATTCTTCTAAAGCGAAAAGTAGATCAACATTTAAATTTACCAGTTGATGCCTTATAGAGCGTTGCACAAGCTTACGTTCAGCACGCACTAGAACATACCAATTCCCTAACTTTTCTTCACTCGCCACTACTTCAACATTCGGTAATTCAATACCACGACTAACCGCCTCAGTTTGTTGAGTAGCACGTGTTTGCGTTTGGTTGTTTTCTTTCGTTTGTGTGATTTGAGATTTAGCCGTAATACGGGTTGATAACTTCATGACAATATCAGCCATCGCTGATTTTTGAGCTTGGTCGTAGTTTATATCAGTACCTAATCCATAAATGAATTGCTTGTTATCTGCAGGAACATCTAATGCAAAGCTATTCAAAGTAATTAAGCTAACAAAAGCAATAATTATATAACGTAAAAACATAACCTCTCCTTATATATGCTCTGCAAAATAGTTTTTACTATTTACAACCTTGATCAGGTAACGCTGAGTTTCTGTATGGGTTTTAGTTTTAATTACTTCGAACACTTGCTCTGGTGTCATCTTATTAATTTTATTAATCGCTTTCATACGGCCTCTTTCACCACTATTGAAAGCTCTCGCTAAATTGCCAATACCTGTGTTATAAGCTGCAATTGCGCAATACATACGGCTTGTTGGGTTTTCAACTTCTTTTAGGTAGCGGCCCATTAAAATGTTGAAATAAGCACTGCCATATTCAATATTTTTTGTACCATTAAATAAGAGCTCTGGCGTAGGATTTTTGTTGATGGAAAATATTTTTTTATTTACATCGGCACCGGCAGTGGATGGCACTATTTGCATTAAACCGTAAGCAGGAATGTGTGATTTAGCCATAGGGTTAAAGTGACTTTCTGTTTCCATAATAGCAAGTAAAACCTCTTGTTCAACCTGCCACTGATTAGCTTGCATAGCCACTTGGGATAAATACTTTTCAGCTTTATTAAAGCGATCTCGTTTTAGCTGAATTTTATAAGACTTTATATTTTTCTTCGTTACTGTATCTTGCTTTTGACTTAATTCATTCAGTTGACTGTTCAACTCCGCAACTTTACCTTGAGCACGTTTTATTTGTTTCGAGGGAAGCTCTCCTCGTTCAATAAACTGATCAACCTGAGCAATTTGTTGCAAAAGCCTCTTTTCTGTTCTGGCAACAACTATCGCTTGTTGTTTTTCTGCCGGAACTTCTTCGACCATACTTAAGGCAGCCTTTAAATCTTTTCCATCCTCAATTCCAAGATGCGCTAATAAGGTATCTTGTTTTAAAGATATTTTTTCCGCTGGTTTTTTGGTGTTAGAGGATAAAATAGTTTGCGGGGTTTTCGCTGGCGTAAAAGCAAATTCAACATTTTGTTTAGCAGCCGTTTTAGGGGCTACGTTGAGCGCTTCTATAATTGCATCACGTACCATCACTTTTTCGTCATCCGCCGTGATTCGACCTTGAGCATCTCGTTGAATACTGACCTCGATAGTGTCGTTTTCAAAGTTAGCAATGATTTTAACGCTTTTATCATCAGAGTAAGTAACATATTCAGTGTCTGAGCTTAGCTCTGCAACCCCCCACTTTTCAATCAGCTCTTTTTTATAAGCTTCATAACGTTGAGTGTAGTTATCTGTATATTCTTTGTACTTACTCTGGTATTTCTTTTTGAAATCAGCAAAATCACTTTGCACAGCATAAGCAGCTGAACCTGCTGATGTTGCACCGATAACTAGTGCTAATGACACGATTCGCTTAAAAGCCATGATAAAAAATATCCTTATTTTTTGTAATACAACGAATACTCAAAGTCTGTTAATACTGAATCTGCCACTACCGACAAACTCACCTCACCAACACCGTAAAAGTTGTTTCTCACCTTCTTGGTAAGTCGCTTAACGTCTGCCAATAGGTTTGGGGCCTCATCATCCATATTAAGCTTTTCATATAAGCCTCTAAACTCGGCTTTTGAAGCATTAATATTTTGTTCATAACCAATAGCACCAACATATTGATTAACAAACAGTTTTTCTTTACCTAATTCTTCTTTCACAAGTAAGAACTCAACATTATTGAAATCTAATGTAAAATCTTGGAATTTAGTATAATTATCAGCAATCGATAAAGTATTTTCTTTTTCTTGCTTATCGAGTAACCCATATGGGATAAAGTCGTCAACTAAACCTGTAATGGTATAAGCGTTTACTCTGTCACCTTCTAAAATTAAAGTAAGAATAAACTTTTTTTCAAGGTAATACGCAAAGTTTAAATTTTCATGATATTTACTTTTTTTAATTAACTTTGGCTTACCAAAATGTGTTGAGATATAGTCTAAGTTACTGCCTACATTTACATGATTTAACGATTCATATTCATACTTATGTGTGAAGTTTGACAGCGTTAACTGCCAAGCCTCGACTGCAATATCCTTAGTATCACCCCATTGCCCTATTGCCATTAAGCCTAAGGCAATAGCGACAAAATATTCATAGAGAGATTTTTTTTTTACATTTTCTTGCTGTTCTGCATCACTGTTTTGCATTTCTGTTGCCATTATATTTGTCCTAACAACTATTGTGCGTTTTCAGCTTTAATGAAGTTTAAATACAGTAAAGTTTCATTTTCTGGGCTTAACTTAACTGGTGCCTTTTTTATCACTTGTTTAAATAGTGATTGTGCAGCTTCTTCTGTTACTGTCACTAAAGCGCATAAGTTTTTTTGTTCACCCATTTGTGCATAGTCAACTTTAATAACTTTTGATGAACGTAAGGCTTGCTCAGTAAACTGAGTCGTCGTGTTTAAGAGTTTTGATTGTGATACGCTTTCATCTGGATTAGTAGTTTTCTCAGAATACTGTTCTTGTAATGAGGCAATACGACTATCTAGTTGATTCACAAGTTCAGTGCGTGCATGCATCGTTGCTTCTGCTTTGTCCATCGCAAAGCTATTTGATGCGACAACACACGATGAAGCAATTAAGCCACTTTCAGCTGTAGGGTTCAACACCCACGAAGGTATTTTTATCCCCATATCTGAAGCGTTGCTTTTAGGTGTAGAGCTACAACCTGAAATTAGTACCGAACATACTGTAATTGATAAAATATACGCTTTAACTTTAAACATTTTAGTCCCTTAAATTGCGAGCTATCCAACAAAATAACACCTACCAACAAAAAGTTAACAAATGTATCCCTACATATTAAGGTCATTAAACTACAGTACCTACGGTAAGGTCAACACATTCTCTTGCAAAACGATTAAAGTACATGCATTTAGAACCCCACGAAACACCAAGGTGTTATCAAGATGAAAACCTCTTAGTAGGGGCGGTTAGTTATTTATCACGTTTACCTCAATCAGATTTTAGAAAACAAAACCTCATGATTAAAAAAGGTCTTAGTTTAATAGAGTGCCTTTAATACTTGGGTAGCATTCGAGAGACCTTAATCCATTAGTGCAACCGAAACCAACAGTTTTACCTACCGGGTGTTTTTTTGATTGTTGAATATAAGGCTTGAATTGATTAGCGCGCTTGATTACTGAAATCAGGTTTTATGTTTGTAGTCCAGTACGGATTTTCCTAATCGTAAACTCGGAGAGCTTTGTATATGGTTATCAAATCTTGACTTGAGACATCATAACTCCTAAGCGTCTTTAAATAGCTCATAACCACCCAAAAAAAACATTCGAACAAGGTTAAATCCTGAACTCCCATCCACTTCGCCCATTTACTTTTATATCGGTTCACCTCTTATAATGTCGATTCAGATAGCTATTAATGAAGCAGGTTAAAAAGCTCGCTAAATTTCTTATCAACAAAACGCCAAACACCTATTTTTTTGATAAGGAATACAGTCATGAACATTATTACAAAAACAGTTAACGGCAAATTGATGGTGATTGTAAATAATGACATTAAATCTGAACTAAGTACCAGCAGAGCCGGTGCCGATAAACTAAAGCAATTACTACACATTTAACTTATCTAAAAATGTGTTACTGATCATTGCTCGAATACACACTTAAAATAGGAAACGTATGCTCAGCAAACGATACCGTTACCGACTGTGTTTGGTTACCATTAAAGCCTAACTTAAATTCGTTTGGTGTTAGCCTGCTGCCATCTGCAAACAGCGCTAATACGTGTTCTTGATTAAGCTCTCGCTTACCAGAGGCTAAATTAGTAAGGGTAATAACCGCCCAACGCTCCCCTTCTTCGTTACTCATAAGTACATAGTTTAAAATTGAAAAGTCAGACTTTTTAGGCGTTATATTGTTATCGTTTGGAAACGACAAGTGCATACTATTTGGTATGGCGCGGTCAACGTTTAGTACATTATTTTGCGCTGCAAACACATTGGCGCAAAGTATTAATAAAAATAAAAAGCTAGCTACAATTTTTGCCACAATTAAACGTCCTTTTAAATTTAGATGCTTGAATGCTTGATTAAAATTTATACTCACAGTTTTTACCTATTATGTAAACACCTTATTAAAAGCCCAACAAACAGGCTAAGCGCTCATTCAGTGTCACCGCATTAGTATTAATACTTTGCGGCACGTTAATAAACATAAGGTTATTAAACAGGAGTAAACTACATGGCAACCACACCTAAAAAGTCACATGAGGTTAGTAAAACACAATCGGCTTTATTAAACCCAGAGCACAGCATTCAAGTAAGAGGCGCACGTGTTCATAACTTAAAAGATGTGGATGTAAACTTGCCCCGTAATTCACTTGTTGTTTTTACCGGTATATCCGGCTCGGGTAAGTCATCGCTTGCCTTTGGAACATTATTTGCCGAATCGCAGCATCGTTACCTTGATTCGGTATCCCCATATGCACGCAGATTAATAGACCAAGTAGATGAGCCCGATGTTGATTCAATTGAAGGCCTACCGCCTGCGGTTGCACTGCAGCAACAGCGCGGCGCACCGTCGGTTCGCTCATCAGTTGGCAGCATAACAACTATTTCTAACGCGCTACGCATGCTTTACTCACGCGCAGGCGAATATCCCAATGGGCAAGGCATACTGTACGCCGATGCGTTTTCGCCCAATACGCCACAAGGCGCCTGCCCAGAGTGCCACGGTATTGGCCGTGTATTTAACGTAACCGAAGAGCTGCTAGTGCCCGACCCCACTAAAACAATTAAAGAGCGCGCTATTGCAGCATGGCCGCCGGCTTGGCAAGGTAAAAACCTAAGCCGTATTCTTACCTCGTTAGGCTACGACATTAATAAACCGTGGAATACCCTGCCTAAAAAAGCCCGTGATTGGATTTTATTTACCGACGAAACACCTACGGTGCCAGTGTTTCCCGAGTACACACTTGAGCAAACACAAGCCGCTATTAAAAATGAAGAAAACCCTAGCTACATGGGTACATTTACAAGTGCTAAACGCTTTGTTTTACAATCGTTTGCGAGCACTCAAAGCCCACGTACTAAAAAGCGCGTATCGCAGTATATGCAAATATCACAGTGCCCGCAGTGCGAAGGTAAAAAGCTTAAAAAAGAGTCGTTATCGGTAAAAGTAGCGGGCCTTGATATAGGCGAAATTTCGCAGTTAACACTCAATGAGCTGGCAGATAAGTTAAGGTTTGCCGCTAGTAATCCCGCTAAAAGTAACGCTGCAAACCCCGAGAAAACCATAGTCGCAAAGCGTATAGCCAGCGACATCCTTAAGCGCGTAGAAGCACTTACCAAACTTGGCTTAGGGTATTTATCGCTTGAACGCACCACTCCTTCTTTATCGCCTGGTGAATTACAACGCTTGAGGCTTGCAACGCAAATTCGCTCTAAATTATTTGGGGTGGTTTACGTCTTAGATGAACCATCAGCAGGTTTACACCCAGCAGATATACAAGCATTATTAGCCGCGTTAGATGAGCTAATAGCCGCTGGTAACTCAGTGTTTGTGGTTGAGCACGACGTAAGTGTTATTCGCCACGCCGATTGGGTGGTTGACGTAGGCCCAAATGCGGGCTCCCGTGGCGGTAATATAGTTTATAGCGGCCCCGTTGAGGGCTTAAAGCAAATTAGCAGCTCACACACGAGCCAGTACTTATTTAAAAATAACGAATCCCAGCAAACACAAATACAAAACAAACAACGCCAAGCAAAAGCATGGCTTACGCTTAAAAATGTTGAGCGTAATAACTTACAAAAGCTTAATGTAGAATTTCCGCTTGGGGTTATTACAAGTGTTACGGGGGTATCTGGCTCAGGTAAATCAAGCTTAGTAAGCCAAGCGCTTGTTGACTTGGTTTACGATGCACTCGGGCAAAAATCGCAGCCACAAATACCTACCGATGAAGCCGAGCTACTCGAGCAAGAGCTTGATATAACAACCGGCGGGCAAATAACTGGGGGCATTGAGCACATAAAGCGCCTAATAACGGTTGATCAAAAAGCCATTGGCCGCACACCTCGCTCAAACCTTGCAACATACACTGGTTTGTTCGATCACGTACGTAAACTGTTTGCCAATACCAAAGAGGCAAAAGCACGTAAGTACGATGCCGGTCGTTTTTCGTTTAATGTTAAAAAAGGTCGCTGTGAAAATTGCGAAGGCGTAGGCTTTGTAAGCGTTGAGCTGTTATTTTTACCTAGCGTGTATTCGCCTTGCCCTGTGTGTAACGCCAAGCGCTACAACCAAAAAACACTCGACATTACCTATAAAGATAAAACTATTGCTGATGTACTTAATTTAACCGTTGAGTCTGCGCATACATTTTTTGCCGATGAACCCGCTATTTTACGTGCGCTAAATGCGCTGCTACAAGTGGGCCTTGGCTATTTACGTTTAGGCCAACCTGCTACTGAACTTTCGGGCGGTGAAGCCCAGCGCATTAAACTTGCCACTGAATTACAGCGTACACAGCGCGGCGATACGCTTTATATTTTAGATGAACCAACTACCGGCCTGCACCCTAAAGATGTAGCCATGCTAATGGCGCAGTTAAATGGCTTAGTTGATGCTGGCAACACCGTCATTATGGTGGAGCACGATATGCAAGTAGCCAGTAACAGTGATTGGATTATTGATATAGGGCCTGGTGCAGGCGATGAAGGCGGAGTAATAGTTGCACAAGGTAAACCTGAAGAGGTTGCGCAATCAACAGAAAGTAGAACCGCACCGTTTTTAAAGCGCAGTTAAATGACGTATGCTCTAGTTAAAAAATTAAGTGCAGTGTATGCGTAAAATAAAAAAGAGCCACAGGCTCTTTTTTATTAGTCTAAAGCTAACCACATTCCAACAAGCATCATTAAGCTACCAGCAATACGGTTCATCCATTTAATATTATCACCACGCGCTAAAAACAAGCGCAGGCTTTTACCGCCTGTGGCGTACGCAAGCATGCATACAAATTCGCTTACCATTATGACTAAAACAAGCACTAAAAGCTGTGGAGCTACTGCGTGCTGTACACTAATAAAAGGCGGCAATAGTGAGATCATAAACGCCCACCCTTTAGGGTTTGCAATGGCAGTTACAAAGCCTTGAGTAAAAAGCGAACGGCGACTTACATCGCTTGGGCTATGTGTATTAATCGACATTTTACCTTTAGCGCGCCACATGTTTATGCCGATATAAATTAAATATCCGCCGCCAACCCATTTTAAAATAGCGAACGCATCTGGGTAATTTAGCATTACATTTGCTACACCAAGTACCGCAGCAACGGCAACACTTGCGACCCCTAAAAGCTCGCCTATCATCATCCATAAGGTTCGGCGCACACCTATGCTCATGCCGAGTGTCATGGCAAGTGTCATACACATACCTGGAGTAATAGACACAAAAAAGAACGTTGGAATAAAAACCGCAAGCGCTGCTATATCAATCATTAATTTACTCTCGTATTAAAACAAAAACGCGGCTATAAGTAGCCGCGTTATTGCTTACTTATGTTTATTATTGAGCAGTATTTGCTGCTGGTTCAGTAATTACCTCTACTGGCTCTGCTGTATCATTTAACAAATACTTATCTAACCATTGCTCTTGTTCCCACAGTACATGTAATAAGCTTTTACGTGCGCGGTAACCATGAGCCTCGTAAGGCAGCATTACTAAGCGAGCGTCTTTACCTAAGCCTTTAAGCGCTGCGTACATACGCTCACTTTGCATTGGGAAAGTGCCCGAATTAGGATCTTCTTGACCGTGGATCATTAACATTGGTTCGTTAATTTTTTCAGCATGGAAAAACGGCGACATATTAGCGTACACACTTTGTGCTTGCCAAAAATCACGTTCTTCGCCCTGAAAACCAAACGGCGTTAATGTACGGTTATACGCACCACTGCGGGCAATACCGGTTTTAAATAAATCACTATGAGCCAACAAGTTAGCAACCATAAATGCACCGTATGAGTGCCCTGCTATGGCTATTTTGTTTTTATCGGCAACGCCTTTTTTAACTAATACATCAACAGCTGCTTGCGCACTTGATACTAACTGCTTTCTAAAGTTATCGTTTGGCTCGCTGCCATCAACACCTACAATAGGCATTTTAGGGTCGTCAAACACGGCAATACCTTTAGCAAGGTAAGGCATTGGGCCCCAATAGCCAATGTAGGTAAATGCATAAGGCGACTCGCGAACTTGCGATGCTACTGCTTTGTCTTTGTATTCAAGCGGGTAAGCCCACATAAGTACAGGTAACGGGCCCTGAGCTTTATCGTACCCTGGTGGTAAATATAACGTGCCTGAAAGCTCTACGCCGTCATCGCGTTTATAACGTAATTGCTCTTTTGTTACGCCTTTAAATGCAGGGTACGGGTGAGCAAAATTAGTTAATTGGGTCAGTGTATCGTTATCTAAATCACGAATAAAAAAGTTAGGCTGCTCAGTTTTAGACTCACGAACTGTAATAAAGCGCTCGCCTTCGTCGTCAAGCAATGCACGTACGCGCTCGTAATAAGGCGCCTCAGATTGCCATAAACGCTTGCTGCTATTTGTTTTTACATCGTACCTGTCTAAAAACGGAATATTACCTTGCTCTGATGCGCCATTGCCACGCAGGTAAATATAGCGCCCGCCTACAATTTTAATTACGTTAGCGCCTAAATCGTTGCGCTCGTAAATTGCATTACCTGGGTCTTTATACGCATCGTTGTAACTACGCTCTGAAAACAACACGCGGTTTCTGTCAGCATTACGAGGTTGAATAACAAAGGTGCGCACTTGGCGATCGCTAAAGCGCCAATCTGTCAGCATGGCTACGTTTTCGTTGCCCCACTCCATTCCTGCAAAGCGGCGCTCTACTTTGGCAAATAATTTAGGCTCGCGTTTAAATGGTGCACGTAAGCTGTAAATATAATCATGGTGCTTAACATCGGTTTTCATGTCGCCGCCATCTTGCGCCTCGGCCCAAATAACTTCAGCACCTTGATCGGCTCGCCATTCAAAATCACGGCGGCCAGTGCGTACGCTGTCGTAACCTTGTGGAATGTTATCGGCAAGTGGCTGCTTTGCAAGCTCAGCTAGTGCATAACCGCGCATACCCCATATTTGCCACGTACTGGCAAATCGGCTGTAAGGTACTTGATACGAAAAAGGCTCGTTAATACCCGCAACTAAAATGTTGGTAGAGTCGGGCGATACCGAAAACGATTTAAATAATGCGGGGCTACCAATAGCTTGGGCTTTGCCATCAAGCGTAATGTAAGCCAGCTGCCCTTGGCCGTAAAATTTAAACTGCGCTTCGTCAAACGGGCTCGTTAATAAGTTTTGATACGTACGCGCAGGTGCTTTTTCACCGGTGCTTTGTTGAATAACAGGCACTACACTTTGGCTGTTATTTTCAAGCCTTGCCTTATCAATATTTACCGCAAGGTTTGCAACAATTGCGCTACTATCGGGTAGCCATTTATAAGGTGACGACGTTAATACCGAGTTTAGTGCAGCACTTGAAAGCTGTTGTGCTTGTTTGCTCTCAACGCTGTAAAGCCATAAATTTGCTTGGCTTTGTTGCTCAACAATAAACGCTAAATACTTACTATTAGATGACCATTTAGGCGAGCGAATAATACCACTTGGTAAGTTATTAATACTGATAACTGTGCCGCTCTGCACGTGCTTTAGCGCAACTGCGCTGTATTTTGCGCTAACACGTGAGCGCGAAAAGTTAGCCGGATTAAGTTTAATACCCGCCAGTTTAAGCTCTTCTTTTGCAAGTTCATCTAAGGTTACAACACGTTTTCGTTCAAAAAGCGCTAGCCACTGGCCATCGCTCGATAAGTAACTAGTGGGGGCTAATTTAGCGTCAACCAAAGCAGCAAGTTCAGGTGATGGTGTTTGATAGCCTTGCTCTGCTTGGCTTGTTGGCAGTAATGCAACACAACAAATAAAGGCAACTAACAGCCTAAAAGCGTTCATGTTTTTATCCTTTTGTTATTTTTTACTGTTATATGCGTATATAAACACGTTTTGCTATGTTCATAAAGCATTAAGGTAACTTAAGCCCCTGTAAAAGGTGACTTAATAACCCTAATTACGCTACACTACAGCGCTATTTATTCACCACTGCGGCGCACAAAACACAATGCAAAACACAGCTAAATCGGTCACTATTATTGATGTTGCTAAGCGTGCTGGTGTATCAAAATCAACCGTGTCTTTACTGCTTACCAAAAGCGAAAAAGTAGGCGATAAAAGCAAACAAAAAATATTAAAAGCGATTGATGAACTCGGTTACGTTTATAACCGCGATGCGGCCGCCATGCGCTCAAAACGTTCAAACTTAATTGGCATTATAATAAACGATTTAACCAACCCTTTAATGGCCGAGCTTGCTACAAGCCTTGAAAAAACGCTAAACGAAAGTGGCTTACAAGCCATGATACTAAGCACTAATAACAACATCGAGCTACAAACACGCGCAGTAAAAAACCTAAAAGAATATAACGCAGCTGCTTTTATTATTTGCCCAGTAGTAAATACCTGTGCCAAATGGCTTGATACACTAAGCGCGCAGCACAACGTTATTACCTTAATGCGCGAAATCCCTTTTAGCGCTGCCCCTTGCGTGCTGCCCGATTACAAAAAAGCCAGCCACGTAGCAACAATGCATATACTCGCTCAAGGTGTTTCAAACATCGCTTTTATAGGCTGTGAGCTTACAATGAGCGAATCTTTAGCATTACAAAGTGGCTTTAATACTGCTTGTTCGCAGCACAGCATAACGCCTTTAACGGCTATAGCATGCCCGCACAACCAAGCGCTTAGTGCTAAAAATACATTTTTAAACACCTACAAGCAAAACCCACAATTAAATGCTGTGGTATGCGCAAACGATATAATTGCACAAGGTGTTATAGCAGCAATACATTCGCTTAACTTGCCAGCAAATCAAACTATAAAAGTAGTTAGCTGCCATCACTTACCTAACTACAGTGTTATGCCTTGCAGCTTGAGTACGGTGGTTATGAATACCGATGAAATAGCAAAGCGCAGCTTTTTAGTTGTGCAAGAGCTGCTACAAAATACAGCCCCTCCAGTTAAAACGCTGGTAAATGTAAACTTACAAATTAGAGATTCTAGCCAATGAAAAAAGTGCTGGTAATTGGCTACGTATGGCCAGAGCCAAATTCGTCTGCTGCGGGAACGCACATGATGTCGTTATTAAATGCATTTAAAGCGCAAAACTGGGAGGTTGAATTTGCAACCCCAGCGCAGCGTACCGAGCACATGGTTAACCTAGATCACTTTGGTATAACAAGCCAAAGCATTGCCCTTAACTGCGAAAGCTTTGACGAATACGTTAAAGCCTATAATCCAGATATAGTCATGTTTGACCGCTTTATGATGGAAGAGCAATTTGGTTGGCGCGTAGATAAACATTGCCCCAATGCCGTTAAAATTCTCGATACTGAAGATTTACAATGCCTACGTAATGCACGCCACGAAGCGCACAAAGGCGAGCGCGAGTTTACCACCAGCGATTTACATTCAGACATAGCAAAACGCGAAATAGCGGCTATTTTACGCTGCGACCTAAGTTTAATTATTTCAAGCTATGAGATGAGCTTACTAAACAGTGTGTTTAAAGTAGAGCCAAGCTTATTACACCATTTACCGTTTATGGTCGATTTAAGCGTATTGCCCAAAACCGCAAAAAGCTTTGATGAACGCGCGCACTTTATGACTATAGGTAACTTTAGACATGCCCCAAACTGGGATGCCGTTCTTTATTTACAAAAAATATGGCCATTAATTCGTAAGCAACTCCCAAAAGCAGAACTGCATATTTATGGCTCATACCCGCCACCAAAAGCCACCGCACTTAATAACCCTAAAACGGGGTTTTTAATAAAAGGCTGGGCCGATAACGCCTATGATGTAATGCAAAGCGCGCGCGTGTGTTTAGCGCCTCTTCGTTTTGGTGCTGGTATAAAAGGTAAGTTACTTGAGGCCATGATAATGCAAACACCCAGCGTTACCACCAGCATTGGTGCAGAGGGCATGCACAACGATTTACCATGGTCTGGTAAAGTGGCCAATAATACCGAAGATTTTGCAAATGCAGCCGTTGAGCTTTACAACTGTCAAACTGATTTTGAACACGCTCAACAAGCTGGCAATACGCTACTAAATACGCTCTACGACAAAGTAAAATTAAGCGCGGCGCTCATTAATAAAATAGATGCAATAAGCAGCGATTTAAGCGCCCATCGCGAAAAAAACTTCACCGGACAAATGCTCAAACATCATACAATGCGAAGCACGCAATATATGGCGCAATGGATAGCAGAAAAAAATAAAAAATTAGATTAAAAATGACTAGACTCTTATAGATTTGTGTTTAAAATCGCGCCCATTACAAATGGGCGTTTTAGCCTATACTTTTAGCTAATTTATTTACACACTGGCCTAAATAAGATTTGAAAACTGCAACCTTCACAGAAAAACGCAAATTTATCGTTAAGTTAGGTAAAATGCTTCACAAGTATGGTACGCCTGCTTACCGCCTAGAAGCTCACCTAATGGAAGTGGCTACTTACTTAGGGCTTAAATCGTCGTTTGTTATGTCGCCAACCTCTGTAACGTTTGTAATTTGGACCGACGGCCACGAAGACGAATACACACACGTAGCACGAGTTGACCCTGGCGATCACGATTTAGGCTCACTTGCCGACACCGACGATCTAGTAAATCAAATGCTTGACGACAAGCTAAGTTTGCAAGAAGTCGACGCTCAGCTTGATGCTATTTTCGACATGCCAAACCCATACAATAAACTAGTTACCGGTATTGCGTTTGCAACATCGGGTGGTGCGTTTGCAATGCTAATGGGCACAAGCTGGACTGATGTTATGTGGTCATCGCTGCTTACGTTAGTAGTTTATGTATTTGTACTTTGGTCTACACGCTCTAAGCGCGTTGCACATATGCTTGAGCCACTTGTTGCCATTATTTCAGCTATATTAGCTTGTGCGGTAAGTGTGTACATAACCCCCGAAATTAACATACGTTTAGTGGTGCTTTCGGCCATTATTGTATTTATACCGGGCCTTGCACTGGCGCTTGGTTTAGCCGAGCTTGCAGCTAGGCATTTAGTATCGGGTACTGCACGAGTTATGGACTCGTTTATGCTGCTATTTAAACTGTACTTTGGTGCCTTTATTGGCATAGGTATTGGTTTTGCTATGTTTGGCCAAGCAGACTTTGTGCAGCCAGAGCCTCTTCCTAAATGGACAGCTTGGCTGGCTATACTTCTGCTTTGTAGCAGCTTAGTTGTTATATTTAGAACTAAAATTAAGCATGCCGGTTGGTCTATTGCATCTGGTTTTATTGCTTACGGCACTAGTATTGGTTCTGCTATGTACTTAGATTACACGTTAGGTACGTTTGTAGGGGCTTTATCGGTAGGTATATTTAGTAACTTATTTAATCGTGTTGCTAATGCACCAGCCTCAATTGTTGCCATGCAAGGCTTAATTGTATTAGTACCCGGTAGTAAAACCTACATTGGCTTAAACTCACTTATTGAAGGCCAAGACTTTGTATACGCAGAGCATATTGGCCAGCAAACGTTTTTAATATTTATGTCGCTTGTTGCAGGGCTAATATTTGCAAACGTGGCTCTTCCGCCTAAAAAGAGTTTGTAGTATTTAAATTTAACCTTCTAGGGTCTATTGACCCTTCTGTATTAAAATTTGTTCTCTCTAGGAATTAGTCGGGCGCGAGGTTTTTAAACTAGCAGGCTAAGCGATAAAGAGTAAATAGTTCTTCAGGGCAACCAAGAGCAGCACATGCTTTGCATTTATGCTGTATTATCGGCCATTTACCGTAATGAACACAGGCCCTGCCTACCCTAAAATCCTTAGTAAAAACTAGGCGAATTTACGCTTTCATAGCAAGTCTAATAGAAATAAATTCAAAGCTGTTAGCGCTGAAAATAACAGCCGGGATAGATTTATTATCCGGAGTTCGAGTTTGTTATTATGCGATGTATAAATAAGTAAATAATAAAAAATTACAATATACCGTTTCTCGATAAAGGCTCATGTGTTGTTCTGTATTCATACCGCCGTATATAATCTTAATGCGGTGAGTGAGTTATTTACACACTAAAACAATAAGTTACTAATAAAATGGAGGTTATCTCCTAAGCACATTTCAACTGGATTAAAAATTTCGCGCCACAATTAAATCACCCCTAGCTTGAACGGTGACTCCCTGAAAAATTAATAGCCCAACTATTATTTGTCAATAAACCAGTCGTCATAAGCATTCACAGAAAAGATAATTTTTAACCCTACATGCCCAAATGCAACAATAATGTTAGTTAATTGTTTCGCGCAGTACCATATAAAGGTACAATCATTGCTATTAAGTAAACTTAAATATACCTACCTTAATAAATTAACTATCTACGGATAAATTAACTCCAACTAGGAAACATTTAATATGCATAAGGCTAAATCTTTTTTTGGGATTGCAGTAAGCTACTTTTTTATAATCAGCATGATACTAGCTAACACCGCTGTAGAGGCGGTAGAGGTAGATGTTGCAGTTATTTATGATAATGAAACAAAAGAATACTATAATGGCTCAGCATCTACTGCAATCATTGCAATGGTAGATCAAGCAAACACCTACCTTGCTAATAGTGAAGTTGATATCCAACTAAACCTTGTTGCAACACAAAATATAGATATAACTCCGGATTTAAAAATTCTTAGAACAGATACCCAAGTAAGTACTTTGCGTCAAAATAGTGGTGCTGATTTTGTCACTTTAATTAGCCAATCATTTGATGAAGGTTGTGGTGTTGGGTATGTAACAACGAGCAGTTCACGTGCGTTTAACATCATTCGCAGAAGCTGTATGTCTCGATCATATCTTCACGAAATGGGGCATACAATGGGGCTCAGTCACTCATTAAAACAACAAAGCGTTGGTAAAGATTACCCTTGGGGAATTGGGTATGGCGTAACAAATTCCTTTTCTACCTTAATGGCTTATGAATCAGCTTACAACACAAACACACGTACTTACCTTTTTTCTAACCCTAATTATGAATGTAAAGGGTACGATTGTGGTATTAAAAATCAAGCCGATGCAGCAAAAGCATTGAATAATGTAAAAGACAAAGTAGCAAGTCATAGAAGCTCTATTACTTCAAGTGAAGGGTTAGAAAATGGCACTGTTTCAGTTTCCCAAGAAGGAAGTGAAGCATGGAGCTCAGTTAAATTTAAATCAACATTTACATCTATACCAGTGGTAATAATGGGCCCACCTACAAAAACTGGTGCAAGTCCTATCACAGTAAGTATTCGTAATGTCACTCAAAAAGGTTTTGATTTTCAATTAGATGAGTGGGATTACCTAAATGGCAGCCATCCAGTAGAGACAGTTTCATGGCTGGCTGTAGTTGAGGGTAAGCATGATTGGGGTGGCCAGCAAGTATATGCAAGCAAAACAAAAAATGTAACTCATAACTGGAAGTCCGTTTCTTTTGCAAATAATATCTATACGACGCCTATTGTTCTTGCACAAAAAGAGGTTGTACTAGAGGGCTCTGCATCTACCATTCGTATGATTAACGTTTCAAGTCAAGGGGTTGATTTTTTTCTCCAAGAAGAAGAGGCAAACGATGGTAATGTTGCTGGCGATACGATTCACTACTTAGCGATTACGCCAGGAAAAGGAAGCATTGACAAGCTAAAAACACAGGCCCAAATAGCTACAGATTCAGTTACCGATTCATGGGAAAACATTAATTTTTATGATGACTACGAAAATGCGAAGATATTTTCTAGCATTCAAAGCTACAACGGTACAGATCCTATTTCTCTACGCTATCAAGACCTTAACAGTGATGGTGTGCAAATAAGCTTACAAGAAGAGCAGTCGAGCACAGCTGAAACAACCCATACGGCGGAAAGCGTTGGTTGGTTAATTTTGGGTAACAACTAATTATTTTACTTTTTAGATAGCTGTAAAATTAAAATACACTAAAGCAAAAACGCTTTGCGGTCGGTTTTAGTGTATTTAAGGCTCAATTCTTTTTACGTTTAACTTCTTTAGGTATTAGAGAACATGAAATTTATCATAGGCACCTTAATTGCTGTAACGGGTTTAATTTTAGCATTTATATATTACCCTCCAAACAACGGAAAAATAAATACAACGTCTTCCATAAATAAAGCTATGGGTGACATAAATAATCTGCGCAATAGCGAGCCTACCCTAGCCCATACAACATTGAGGGCCTCCAATGAAAAAGAAAAGTCTCAAGTAACAATAAAAGAGCAACAAACTATCAAACCACACGATGTTGATGAAGAAACAAATTACTCGGCACTTGAAGACCGTTACCAAACAATATCTAAAAATGAAAATTACCCGACTTTATCGTCACGTATATCGGTAATAAACGCCCGTAGATCAAACGTAAATTACTCAGCTGAAGACTTACTAGCCGCGATAGAAAAAACCTCTGCATGGGAAGAAATAAGACAGCCAGGCAAAAATTTAAATAAATTATCTGCAGATGAATTAAGTGACGGTAGACAGTTTATTGATTTTGACCCTTTGAAGGTAGAGTCTTTGATGGTCGGCGACCACCTCGATATTGCTATTGAATCTATAGGGCAAGTATTTGATATGAAAGTGGATAGCGTTCGTATCTTTGAAGATGGTAACATTATGTGGAAAGGTAAAATAGCCAATATTAAAAATGGCTCCGTAACCATAACCCAATCTAACGTGATAACCCTAGCAGCCGTTATCCTTAATGACGATGACTTTACTTTAGAAGCACATGGCTCTGATGGGTGGATACATAATAGTGGCGAGTTATTTAAAACTAACATAAACCACACCGACGAAGTTTACTTAGACTAACATTTTGGCTTTTCAGATTTAAAACATTTTAACCCCAGTGCTACATTGGTAACTTAGTGCCTGAATAACTAGTACCTGAATAAGCAGTGCCTTGATGCCTCTACCTATGAGGCAGCAAAGAAATTCACCATTAATAAAACTCTTAAGTAGGCCGTATTTTGCGTTATTGCCGCCTACTTGTTAGAAATAATAACCACTGGCAAGCCCGACTAAAAACCAACTACGCGATCGTAAAATTAGCTCAGAAGCCTAATCATATTCATACTCAAGGCTTGCTACTGCCGGCTCAATTAAATGCAGGCGTTCAATCCGGCATCAAACATTGATCAATACCAACTCGCTTAATTAAGCGATCTGTTTTGAAGTAAGAAAAAATAGTATCGATAACAAGAAAAAATTTCGTTATTTAGTTGTTATCACTAATTACTCCTGCATTGCTCTGCATCCATGCAGTCGTATATCAGAAATTTTCAATGCAGTTAACGTAAAATTTAATTCCTCAAATTGACTAAGCATAATGGCAAATTGGTATTACGAGCTAACTAACGTAACCAATTAGTTTTACCCAGCTCGACGATTTCATCCCCTTTGCCGTTTATTAACGCTTTCATCATGTAAACACTAAAGCCTTTTGCTTGCTCTAATTTTATTTGCGGCGGCATCGAAAGCTCTTGCTTTGCAGTATCTACTTCTAACACAACCGGGCCTGCGTGATTCATCATCTCATCCATTGCCAAAGGGAGTTCATCTGGATCACTCACATGAATGCCTTTTAAACCACAAGCCTGTGCAATGTTAGCAAAACTTGGGTTTTCTAAATCGGTATCGCTTGATAAAAACCCACTGGCTTTCATTTCCATTGCAACAAAACTAAGTGAGCGATTATTATAAACAACAATCTTTATAGGTAAATTAAGCTGTTTGAGCGAAATTAAATCACCCATTAACATCGAAAATCCGCCATCGCCACACATTGCAATCACTTGGCGGTTTCTATTAATAGATTGAACGCCCATTGCCTGCGACATCGCATTTGCCATAGAGCCGTGGTTAAAAGAACCAATTAAACGCCGCTTACCATTCATCGATAAATAACGTGCAGCCCATACAGTAGGTGTACCTACATCACAAGTAAACACAGCATCGTCAGCTGCTTGCTCGTTTAACAAACGCGTTAGATATTGCGGATGAATTAATTTTTGCGAGGTTTTACCACTGGCAAGCTTATCGAGATCTTTTCGAGATTCTTTATAGTGCTTAACGCTCTTTTGTAAGTGCGAGTCTGTGCGCTCACCTTCAATATACTCAAGTAATGTGGCCACTGAATTTTTTGTATCGCCTAATACGCCACAATCAATTTGAACGTGTCGCCCGAGTGATGCCGCCTTATTATCAATTTGTAATATGGTGGTATTTTCAGGATAAAAAGCCCGATACGGAAAACTCGTGCCAATCATCAATAATGTATCGGCCTCTTGCATTGCATGATAGCCCGACGCAAAACCTATAAACCCAGTCATACCAACATCATAAGGGTTATCGTATTCAATAAACTCTTTACCACGCATAGCGTGTACTATTGGCGCTTGTAATTTTTCGGCAAGTTCTACAATTTCATCATGTGCATCTTTACAGCCTGCACCACACAATAAAGTTACTTTTTTACTTTTATTAAGATGAGTTGCCATTGCTTTAATGTCAGATAACGCTGGGGTATACACTGCAGGTTTTGGCACGTTCCATTTTGGTTTAATAGCTTTAGGCATATCTTTTAATGCAATGTCGCCGGGTAACACAAGTACACTTACGCCTTTATTTAATATTGCTTGTCGCATTGCGGTTTCAAGCAAGTATGGCATTTGCTCTGGGTTTGACACCATTTCACAATATACACTGCACTCTTTAAATAATTCTTGCGGGTGGGTTTCTTGAAAGTAACTACTACCAATCTCTGATGATGGAATATGCGAGGCTATGGCTAACACCGGTACATTATTACGCTGACAATCAAATAAGCCGTTAATTAAATGCAGATTACCCGGGCCACACGAGCCTGCACACACCGCAAGTTCGCCTGATAAGTGCGCTTCGCCACCGGCTGCAAAGGCTGCCACTTCTTCATGGCGCGTTCCTAGCCATTCAATTGTTCCTAATTTTCGAAGACTTTCACTAATGCCGTTAAGTGAATCGCCAGTTACCCCCCAAATTCGTTTTACACCAGCTTGCTCAAGGGTTTTGGTGATAAAACCTGCGATATTTTCACTCATAATATAGAACTCCTAACAGTTAAGTTATTCTGTAAATTGAATTATCTTTGGGCTCTACCAGTACAAATGTCGTTTAAAAAATGCGCTCAATTAATGAGAAACGACACACATGAAATACAAATGATAGAGTAACAACAATACGTTTAAATATTGCTATGCACCTATACTGATACATTAAACATGAATGTCGGCTTTAAACTATGTATGAATAAACTAAGATGAGATTTTTAGTGGCTTAACTATGAATATGGTATTATCTGACCCAATTATTTTACTGAATGTTTCTGTGTTATTTTTATGTCAAAATCAGCTTCTTGCTTTACCCCTTTTTTACAAAATATAAATGCGCTTTCGCTTCCAGAAACATTTACCTTTCCCTTTTATTATCAGCCGCATCCGCTAACTATTGCAGCTGCAACGCAGTTGCAACAGCAGCTAGAACCACTCTTACATTTAAAAGCCGAAAACGCAGGTAAAATGTTTGGCGTATTAGTTGTGCAAAACGACAAAAATGAACTGGGGTTTTTAAGCGCATACTCGGGGCAAATTGAAGGCGATAAAGGCAATATTAACTTTGTGCCACCGGTATCAAGTATGCAGCTAAACGATGAAGGTTATTTAGCACAAAGCAAAATTATTAATGACATAAACAGCCAAATTGATGCGTTTGAAAGCAGCGCAGAGCTCACCGCTATTAATAAAAAGCTTGATGAATCAAAAGCTATGTTTAACGAGCAATTACTTGCGCAGCAAGCCCTTATGCAGGCAGGAAGGTTAACTCGTAAAAAGCAGCGAACTGAAGGCGAAGCCGAACTAAGCGAAGCCGATTTTGAGCAGCTTAAAAATAAACTAGCCGGGCAAAGCATTGTTGAAAAAAAGCAGTTACAAGCGCTTAAACTTAATTGGCAAAATAAAATAGAGCAGCTAGAGAGCGCTCAAACCAAAATTACAGACAACGTTAAACATTTAAAAAAACGCCGTAAAACGCTTTCAAAAAACCTACAAAAAATGCTTTTTGCTCAGTATCAGTTTTTAAATGCCCATAAAGAAGTAACCGACCTAAATGCAATTTTTGCACAGCTTCCTGAGCATACTCCACCTTCTGGCGCTGGCGACTGCGCAGCACCAAAGTTATTACAATATGCGTATAAACAAAACTTAAAACCTATTGCTATGGGCGAATTTTGGTGGGGAGCAGCCCCTAAATCAGCCATTAGACAACACAAAAATTACTATCCTTCTTGTTATAGCAAATGCCAACCAATACTAGGGCATATGCTAAAAGGCCTAAATGTTGAAACCAATCCACTGCTTGAAAACCCAGCCGATGGGAAAGAGTTAAGTATTATTTATAAAGACGACGACTTATTGGTGGTGAACAAGCCTGCTGAGTTTTTATCGGTCCCTGGTGTAAATATTGATGACTCTGTATATATGCGCATAAAAACGCAATTTCCTGAAGCTTCAGGCCCGTTAATTGTGCACCGCCTCGATATGTCAACCTCAGGGTTATTGATGATCGCACTTAATAAACGTGTTCATAAAGCGCTGCAAAAACAGTTTATAGAACGCACTATAGATAAACGTTACGTTGCACTAGTAGATGGAAATATAAGTGAAGATAGCGGCGAGATAAATTTACCTCTTATGCTTGATTTTGACGACAAGCCACGTCAAATGGTGTGCTACACAAACGGTAAGCCTTCACTAACCACATGGCACGTACTTGAGCGAAAAAACAATATTACGCGTTTACAGTTATACCCAAAAACTGGCCGAACACATCAGCTGCGAGTGCACTGCGCTCATAGCTTAGGTTTAAACATGCCGATTATTGGTGATACGCATTACGGCCTAAAGGCTGATAGACTCCATTTACATGCCGAATATTTAGCGTTTACCCACCCCATTACACATAAGCGTTTAGAATTTGAAGTAGCACCTGATTTTTAGATTAATTAACTATGTTGGTTACTCATGTTTATTACCCACTTTAGTTATCCACTTTTTGGTAAATAAAATATAATCACTAAACAATCATTAACTTATACTTTAAAAGTAATGCTATAGTTAGGTATAAAAAATATAAAAATAAGCCATCATGATAAAGCAGAACAACAATTCACACGTAAAATTATTTAATCGTACATTGATTAAATTACTCGTTCTGCCTTTATTTTTGTTTGTGAGCACATTTGCACTCGCCAATGATACGTCATTAAATTCAACCTTAAATAAGTTAGACTTTAAAACAACCCAAAGCTTAGTTAATAACATAAGAGCGAATAAATTAGACTACCTAATTAACCAGCAAAAGCTCACGCAAGCCTTTGAGATTAGTAAAGAGCGAAATTGGTCAACACTTCACTTAGAAGCCGCTGCTTTATATGCAGAGTTACTTTTCAGGCAAGAAGAATACGATGCGTTAAATACCCATATATCTAATTATATAAATAACAAAAAAGTACTTAAACAAAACGATATTTATATGTTGTTTTTAGAGGCGCAATTAAAATATTTATCGCAAACAAAAAAACTCACTCAAGCTAAAGATCTTGCAATACACTTAGAAGAAAAAATAGCACAACACTCATCTAAAGAAAAAATCATTATTCTTCGTGCATTGGCTTATTACTACACAGATACGGACTCACTCAGAAAAACGTTAAGTGCCGCATTAGCAGGTCTAGAGCTTGCTATGAAAGATGATGATATGGCATCTCAAGCCTACTTTTTAAGAAAAGTTGCCGATGCCTATAACTTCCTAAATGACAGAGGTGTTAACGATGGCAAGGCTGTATATTATGCAAAAAAAGCGGTAGAAGCCTATGAAAAAACCAACGACGGGCTATTTACTGCAAAAGCATACTGGAGCTTAGGAAGTGTATTGCTTGAAACGAATAACCCCCAAGATGCACTCATTTACCTAAATAAAGCCCTACACTATTTTAAAAAAGTAAGTATGAAAAAAGGATTAGCATTTGCTCAATACTCAATTGCTAATATTCAATATAAACAAGGTAATTACGACACCGCCATTACGCTTGCAAACGAAAACATCGAGCTAGCCCGCGCTGCTGGTATTCACGATATGCACCTTGCCTCAATGATTTTACTAGCCGATATATACATAAAACAAAATTTGCTAGATAAAGCGAACCAAATAAACGATAAAGTATTTTTAAATATCGATAAGTTTAGCCGTAGTATTTATAAAGCAGAGTTTTTAGGTAAACGATATGAGCTAAAACGACAGCTTAATTACATCGATGATGCCTTTGAAGCAATTGGAAGCAAGCTCATTTATACAAAAAAACATTATGAAGCAACAAGCGAAAGTAATATAAAAACACTGCAAGTAAAGTTTGAAGTAAAAGAAAAAGAAGACAAGATTTTACAGCTAGAATACGAAAAAAATATAAACGAACTTCAAGTAAAAGAAGAGCATCAGCAAAAAATTATTTGGCGCCTTAGCGCATCTATCGCATTCATTTTAGTTATTGTGTCGTTATTTTTGTTTTATAGGCAAATTCGCCAGCGAAAAAAATACCACACTATTGCGTTAACCGACTACCTTACTAATAGTTTAAACCGCCGTGGAGTAATGCAAATAGCTGATAATTTGTTAGCCAATAAACCAGCATCAATTGCGATTGTTGATTTAGACTACTTTAAAAATATTAATGACCAATTTGGCCATGACACCGGGGACTTAGTACTGATTAAGTTTGCTCAAGCCGCTAAAAATACGCTAGGTGAAAATGATACATTTGGGCGTTACGGCGGCGAAGAATGGCTGTTTGTTTTAGATACATTAGATAAGCAAGAAATTAGCAACACGTTTGAGAACTTAGCACTCATTTTATCTGAATATTGCCGTGAAATAGAAGCTTTACCGAGTAAAATAAACATTACCTTTAGCGTAGGTGTAGCAATAAGTAATACTCACTCTAAATCACTTGATGCGCTTATTAAACATGCAGACCAACAGCTGTATAAAGCAAAAGAAAATGGCAGAAACCAAATAGCAATCGCGTGAATATACGTTACTAGTGTCCATCAATAATCATCTGTTTTATTTTGTGGGCTTTTTCAAAGTGATCTAATTTATGGGTGTGTATCCACCACGTAGCTGCTTGCATAAGTAGCTCAGGATCCGTATTTTTATTTGCAAAAAAAGCGTAAAAAGAAAGCCCTACATTTTCACCTTTAGCTGCTATTTTTTTATCGCACACAGCTATAATTTTTGCTTTTAGTTTTTCCTGCATACATACCTTATTTAATTGTATTTTAACTATCTAAATATACCGTTTAAAACACTAACGATTAGCTGTAAAAGGCTTCTATCAACAATACTATGATTCTCAAACTCTTTGTTAGACGTATTTACTTTTGTAGCTTTGCATTGATTATCTAGTGGCTCATTTTTATGTAAATCGGTTTCATAAGCTATATCGGCTTGCTCCATACATTTTGTAGAGCCAGCATAAGGCTGAGCAGCACAGCCAGTTAAAAATATACACAGCAATAATAAAGCTAAAAACGCTTTCATAATCAATCCTATTTAAAGTACCCTTCTGCCTTAGATTATAGCTACAAAGTTACTTATTTAATCGGCTATCAAAACAAGTAGGTCAATAAGAAACACACCTACTTCATCGAAAAAGGTTTCCTCTTTAGCATCCTTTTTTAATTGAGCACTTATACATTCATTATAAACTTCTGAGCTTGTTTGGGAGCCATTTAGCTCAGTCACTTCAGCTTCTTTTATGCATAAGCTTCGATCAGAATGCGAAGCTGTAGTACATGCACTTAACAATGCACACAGTAACAGTGCTGTAATGGGGGGTTTTATATTCATCCTTAAACAATCCTGTTAATTAAAGTTTTATAAACCACATATATAAAACAACTATGTACAATCTGTACCTAAATAGCGCCACCACTTTATCACTCCACTAAAATATACAACCAGTAAATATTTGTAAGTATCTGTAGAGCTAAAACCTGAAAATATTGCATTAGTATGCTTGTAAAAGTTACATACCATGTGTTTGATAGCTGAATAAAAAAACATAAACACTTAAAAATCAATACGTTAAAAATTGGCATCTAGCTTGCTTTGTTAACAACATAAGCAATTTGAGAACAAGTAAAAGGATTAATTATGAATATTTTTGAAGCGCTACGTTACGATCACGATAAACAACGTAAATTGGTAGACGCACTTATCGAAACTCATGGCGATACGGATGAGCGCCACGCGTTAATGAATGAACTTAAAACAGAACTTGAAGATCATGCCAAATTTGAAGAACGCTTTTTTTATAACCCACTAATGTGCGATGACTTAACTCAAGAAAAGGCGCGCCATAGTGTTGCTGAACATCACGAAATAGATGAGTTAATTGAGCAATTAGAAGACACTAAAATGAGTTCATCAGCTTGGCTTAAAACAGCAAAGAAGCTTAATGAATTGGTACACCACCATTTAAGTGAAGAAGAGCGCGAAGTATTTCAACTTGCTGGAAAAGCATTAACTGAAGATCAAAAAGAAACATTAGCAACACGCTACAATAAAGCGATGCATTAAATATTGTAAACCGACTTCCATACACTCCCTGTGTACTTATTGGTTATAAGCCTTTGGCTTATAACCATTTTTTTGCTTAATACTTATACTGTGTATTTAACGTCTTGATCACGTAATAAGTAAAGTGCAAAACATGCTGCCCACATTGGCCACGCAGTGAAAAACAATAAGTTATTAAAGCCATCAATATACTGATTATAAGATGAAAGTGTAGAAAGGCCGTGCATTACAAAAATGATTCCGTATGTAAGGCGCTTTTTAATACCCGCCATAAATGCTAAAACCAAAACAAGTTGTACAGCACCTATAACGTAAGCAATTATATCGGTAGAACCACTGATACCATAAAAATGTTCAAATATACGTGCGCTATGTCCAGGGTTAACAAACTTATCGAATGTCCACATTATCATTACAATAAACACCCCTAAACGCAAAGAGAAGAGTGACCATTGCAAACGGTTTTGCACATCAGAGTTAATTGTACCTGTCATAAAACTTCCTTAAAAAAATATTAATAAACGTTGAAGTAAGCTAGACCGTATAACTGAGCTTTTATTTCAAAAGAAGGTGATTTTTTTTACATGTTTGATGAATCTATAAGTTTGTAAAAATAAATTAATAACAAACAAGTTTCATGAAAATAGACTATGCTTGAAAAAATCATATAAAGCATAAGCTTACATTACAATGTAAAACTAGATACTTAAGTATGACTTTAACAATAGAGTATTGGCTTTCGTTCTAAAAAATAAAAAGAAGCCTAAATTAATTGAAAGTTATTTTTAAGGCTTTCGGTCTTTATCGCCAACAACATTTTAATCGTAGAGAGAAAACGTTTGAAACACGCACAATTAGCAATCACGCTAGCCATTATATTAAACACACCATTGCTAGCATTTGCAGCTGAAGAACCAAAAGCAACAACTAAAAGCGCAATTGAGCACATAGAAGTAGCTGGCCAAGTTCTTAAATCTCAAGGTTTATCTGTAAAAGACGCCACTGTAGACGGCCCTTTCGGGGATAATTTGGCACTGCAAGATATCGCACGCTCAGTAACGCCTATTTCAAGCGAGTTAATAGAACAACTCAACATCACTACCCTACAAGACGTACTTGCAGTTAGCCCAAACACATACTCTGCAAGTGGCTTTGGTGCGCCCAGTTTACCTACTATTCGTGGCCAACTCGGAGAGCTTTTTCAAGATGGTACGCGTCGTCAAGCAGGTAATAATGGCTTTGGTGTGCCGTTATCGTTCAACTCTATAGAACAAATAGACGTAGTAAAAGGTGCACCACCTGTTTTATTTGGTTCAAGCCAACGTAACGGTGGTTTTGTAAATTTACACTCAAAGACTGCTTCTACAGATGAAAGTAAAGGTAAAGTTAAGCTCTCAGCGGGACGATGGGATCAATACAGTGCACAAGTAGATTACACAGCGCCAATTATTCAAGACAAAGTAGGCCTAAGAGTAAGTTACGAGCACCTTGATGAAGGCAGCTACTACGATTATTCAGGTACTAAAAGCGACAGCTTATTTGCAGCAGTTAGAATATTGCCAGACGATAAAAGCAGTTGGGACATTAACTTTGAACTATACCAAGTTGAATTTACCGATAACGCAGGTATTAATCGCCCTACTCAAGCCTTAATTGATGATGACCTTTACATAACGGGCCAAGGCGTGCAAGCCGATGGCAGTACAGTACCGGCGGCGGGTTCAATTGTATCGCCTACAGGGCAAGTAAAAATAGATCGCAGCACTGTACTTACCGATCCTGATAATCAAAACGAAGCAACAACCTACTTAATTCACAGCATTTATAAGCGTGAATTAAGTGCAAATGCTTCATTAAAAAATATTACGTATTTTCAGCATCTACAACGTGAAGAAATAGCACAAAACAGCTTTGTAGAAATTATAGACGGCGCTGATACCGCCCAAAACCGAACGGAGCTTACGTACCGCTGGAACAGTGACCAGCAAACAATTTTTGCTTTTGACGTGCGCTACAATAAAGTGCTCGGCTATAGCCAATTTACTACCGAAGCCGATTTACCAATTGATTTAACAGGCCCGCTTTCAAACCGCCGCATTCCATTAACCGATGCACAAAAGGCGCGTTTAGTAGAGCTAAGCCCAGGCGTATTTGTATCGCCTGGTGGTCAATACGACTTAGATAACGATGGCAGCGGCGACTTTAATCTATCAGACACCACCGACTCACGCTCATGGCAAACAGGGCTTGCTATTCAACAAGACTCAGATTGGAGTGATAAGCTTCATACTAGCGTGGGTTACCGCATTGATTTTTACGATGTAGAAGCAAACGACCCTATAGCACCGCAAGGCCAAGTTGCTGCAAGCGATAGCATTAACGAAATACTGCATTCTGGCCAAGTTAGCTTTAACTACAAAATAAATGCCGACTACACCACTTACGGTGCAGCAAGTTATAACGAAGCAACGTCAAACAGTATGGCTGGCGGTACATCGCTTGGCAGCGATAACACCATTAACGCACAAAATTTTGCTACCGAAAACACATTAGTTGAGTTTGGCTTAAAGTACGCCCCAACCGACAGCGATTGGTACGCCGATGGCGCGGTATTTAGTCAGCGCCGCAGTTTACGTAATCGCGATGGCAGCAATACAGGTATTCGTACTACAGGTTTTGAAAGCCAAGTATTTTACGATGCTTACCCTTATTGGCTAAGTGCGGGTTACAGCTACATAGATGCTCGTTACGACAACTCTGCAAGCAGCCAAGATTCTGCTCAAGTAATCGATGCGTTTGATAATTCGCGACCAGATATTATCGCAGGTACCGGTGTTGGCGCGCCTAACTTTACTGCTTTTGCACCTTCAAACCGCCAAGTTCAGGGCATTCCTGAGCAATCATTCAGTTTTAACGGAAATTATTCAATTAATTCGAAATGGCAAATGGGTTTTTCAGGTCTATATACAAAGAGTTACCCATTAGACTTTTTGGCAACAGTTAAAATTCGTGATCAATACACACTAAACGTTAATACTAGCTACGCATTTACGCCTAGCACTAAGTTGCGATTAGATGTAAACAACGTCACTAATCAAAAAAACTGGCGCCCTGTATTTGAAGGTGGTTACTTTGGTGCAACGCTGGCTTTTCCAGAGTTACCAATTAACGCAAAACTAACACTTACACATAATTTTTAAGAACGTTTTAAGAGAGAGAACATGATAAAAAAACTATTTTTGATATTGATTGCAGCGGTCGTAATAGGCATGTTCTTTCACTTTAATTTACATCAGCTACTTACACTTGAAGGCTTAAAAGGCTCTATGGAGCAATTTAACCAATATAAAGAGCAATCACCATTATTGGTTTTTGGTTTCTTCTTTTTACTGTACGTAGTAGTAACAGCTCTCTCGTTACCGGGCGCGGCAATATTAACACTGGCCGCAGGTGCATTATTTGGCTTAGTTGAAGGCTTACTTGTAGCCTCTTTTGCCTCGACTGTAGGTGCTACGCTTGCCTTTTTAGTATCGCGTTATTTACTGCGCGATACAATTAAACAACGTTTCCCTGAGCGTTTAGACGCTATTGACGCAGGCGTTGAAAAAGAAGGTGGCTTTTACCTATTTACACTTAGGCTAGTGCCAGTATTTCCGTTCTTTTTAATTAACTTATTGATGGGTGTAACCGCAATTAAAGCATGGACCTTTTACTGGGTAAGCCAAGTAGGCATGCTGGCGGGTACATTTGTATTTGTAAACGCAGGTACGCAACTTGCGCAAATTGAAAGCTTATCAGGCATCTTATCGCTCGATCTTATTTTATCGTTCGCTTTATTGGGTGTGTTCCCATTTATTGCTAAAGGAATCCTAAACGTGTTTAAAAAACGTCGCGTATACAAAAATTACACTAAACCTAAAAAGTTCGACCGCAACATGATTGTTATTGGCGCTGGAGCTGGCGGCTTAGTAACAAGCTACATTGCAGCAGCGGTTAAAGCCAAAGTAACCCTAATTGAAGCCGGCGAAATGGGCGGCGACTGTTTAAACTACGGTTGTGTGCCAAGTAAAGCCGTTATTAAAAGCGCTAAAATTGCTGAGCAAATTCGCCACGGTGAACACTACGGCCTAGAAAACATGGCACCGCAGTTTTCGTTTAAAAAAGTAATGGCACGTGTACATCAAGTGATTGCCGACGTAGCACCACACGATAGCGTTGAGCGTTACACAAACCTTGGTGTAGATGTAGTTAAAGGCTACGGGAAGTTATTAGACCCGTGGACTGTAGAAATTAAACTTAACGATGGCGGCACGCAAACGTTAACCGCTCGCACGATTGTTATTGCAACCGGCGCACGCCCATTTGTACCACCACTTCCTGGTATTGAAGAAACAGGCTATGTAACAAGCGATACGTTATGGACTAAATTTGCTGAGCTTGATGAAGCCCCTAAAAAACTGGTTGTACTTGGCGGCGGCCCAATTGGTAGCGAACTTGCTCAAAGTTTTGCCCGTTTAGGTTCAAGCGTTACGCAAATCGAGATGAGCGAACGCATCATGATCAAAGAAGACCTAGAAGTATCTAAATTTGCACATGAAGCGCTAACCGAAAGCGGCGTAAACATTTTAACCTCGCATCAGGCACTGCGCTGTGAAGAGCGCGACGGTAAAAAATTCATTGTGGTAAAACATAACGATACCGAAATCGATATTGAATACGATGAACTACTATGTGCCGTTGGCCGAAGCGCTCGCCTTAAAGGTTACGGCCTTGAAGAGCTTGGCATAGAAACCAACCGAACTGTAGTCACTAACGAATACCTAGAAACGCTTTACCCTAACATTTTTGCAGCAGGCGATATTGTAGGCCCGTATCAATTTACGCACGTAGCCGCTCATCAGGGCTGGTACGCAGCAGTAAATGGCTTATTTGGTAACCTTAAAAAGTTTAAAGTCGATTACCGTGTTATTCCATGGACTACATTTATAGACCCTGAAGTAGCACGTGTAGGCTTAAACGAGCAAGATGCTATTGATAAAGGTATCGATTATGAAATCACTCGCTTTGAATTTGAAGAGCTAGACCGCGCCATTACCGACAGCGCAACAAAAGGCTTTATAAAAGTAATTACCCCTAAAGGTAAAGACAAAATACTCGGTGTTACTGTGGTATCTGAGCACGCTGGCGATTTAATTGCTGAATTTGTACTGGCAATGAAACACGGTTTAGGCCTTAACAAAATACTAGGTACTATTCACAGCTACCCTACGTGGGCTGAAGGTAATAAGTACGCAGCAGGCGAGTGGAAACGTGCGCACGCACCTGAAAAAGTACTTAACATGCTTGAAAAATACCACACATGGCGCAGAGGCTAATATGTTTAAAACACCTTTAAAAGCGCTCTTGTTAGGTTCTGCTTTGCTTGCAACATCGTTTGCGAGCAATGCCCAAAACATGCACGACAGCTGGAATGCTTTATTAAACAACCATGTAGTGGCTATTAACCATGGCCACAGCACAGAGGTTGATTATGCAGCAATTAAAGCTAAGCACAGTGAACTTAAAACCTATTTAGATTCGTTATCGGCTGTTACGCAAAACGAGTTTGATACGTGGGAAAAACCAAAGCAACTTGCGTTTTTAATCAATGCGTATAATGCCTTTACTGTTGAGCTTATATTAACCAAGTACCCAGATCTTAAATCAATTAAAGATTTAGGCAGCTTTTTTAGCTCACCATGGAGCAAAGAGTTTGTGCCATTACTTGGTGAAACTCGCAGTCTAGATGATATAGAGCATGGTTTAATACGTGGCAGTGGTAAATACAACGACCCACGTATTCACTTTGCAGTAAATTGTGCAAGTATTGGTTGCCCAGCACTACGTGAAGAAGCGTATACTGCTGATACATTAGAAGCACAATTACAAGAGCAAACAGTCCGCTTTTTATCAGATATGACCCGCAATATAGCGCAAGATAACACGTTGAATGTGTCTTCAATATTTAAATGGTATGGCGAGGATTTTGAAAAAGGCTTTAAAGGCGCAAACACATTGCAGCAGTTTTTTATGCAATACCCTAAAGCACTTAACTTGATCCCTGCACAGCTAAAAGCCCTTAAAAATAACGACATGAAGGTTAAGTTTTTAGATTACGACTGGGATTTAAATGCACGCCACTAAATATTGGCAAATACTCACGCGATACAGTTTATGCTGTATCGCGTTTTGCATTTGCCTTGTTATAAGCTTTAAAAGCATAGCGAGCACAGAGCTACAAAGCCGTTGGCAACACGTTGAAAGCCTAGGCAAAGACCAAAGCGTATATTTTTATGCTTGGGGCGGCGATGCGCAAATAAACGCGTATATTCAATGGGCTGCTAAACAAGTAAAAGCTAGATACAACATTAACTTAGTACACGTAAAGCTAAGCGATACCAGCGAAGCTGTAAGCCGCGTTCTGGCCGAAAAATCAGCAAACAATAACGATAAAGGCAGCGTAGATTTAATTTGGATAAACGGTGCTAACTTTGCCACCATGAGCGAGCACTCATTATTACTAAAACAATGGGCGAATAAACTGCCAAATTTTAACTACACCGACCCTAGCAATAACCCCGCTGTTAATTTTGATTTTGGAATACCCACCAACGGAATGGAAGCACCTTGGGGCCAAGCATCACTCACTTTTTACTACGACAGCTTAGCAATAGATGGCACAGTAAATAACACGCTACCAACAACCTTAAACCAATTGCTTAGCTGGAGCACAAAAAATCCGGGGCGTTTTAGCTACCCCAAACCGCCTGACTTTTTAGGCATGAGCTTTTTAAAATACGCGCTTGTCATGCTACATCAACAAAGTGATGACACACTTAAAGCGCAGTTAAATCAGCCTGCTACAACACAAAATACAGCCCAAGTATTAAACCCATTATGGGATTTTTTAAATAAACTGCACCCAACACTTTGGCGCGATGGCAGCCATTTCATGCAAAGTGGTGCGCAAATGCGCCGTTTAGTCGGCGACACAGAGCTAAGCATAGCGTTTACGTTTTCAGCACCCGAAGTACCGGCCGCAGTTAAGCGTTATGATTTACCAAAAAGCATTCGCAGCTATGCAATGCAAGATGGCAGTTTAAGTAACACCCACTTTGTAGCCATTCCTTATAATGCAAGCCACCAGCAAAGTGCTCAAATAGTAGCTAACTTTTTATTAAGCCCAGAGGCGCAAGCTCAAAAACAACAAGCGCACATATGGGGCGATAAAACAGTACTTATTCAATCAACTTTAAATACGCAGCAGCAAGCATTATTTAAAACAGCCAAACCTCATCCAAGTGCTTTGCCTTTTAACAGTATAAAACGCACATTGAGTGAGCCGCACCCAAGTTGGGTAAATGCTATTATGCAAGGTTGGCAAGCGCGCTATGGAGTAAGCCAATGAGCGTTATTTCAAAAAGTGTAGCTGTAAATACTAAAGCAACATCGCATTGCAGCACTGATATGTTTACGCGCATTGTAAAATTGAGCCCACGTTTTTTACTTGCATTGCTAATTTTGCCCGTAATAGGCGGTTTAATCAGCGTGTTATTGCCCGCTTTTGGCTATGCACCCGTACTTGAGCACACAACATTTGGCCTACATGGCTTTACTATGCTTGTACAAACACCCGGCCTAACACATATGGTTATGCTAAGTGTTGGCACCGGATTAATAAGTACCTTACTTGCCTTTGTCATTACGTTAATGATTTTAGCGGCATTTTTTAATAGCCCGTGGCTTAACCGTATTCAGCGCTTATTGAGTCCCATACTTGTAATCCCCCACGCAGCAGCGGCTATCGCAGTTGGTTTTTTAATTGCTCCTTCAGGTATGATTTCACGTTTAGTATCGCCGTGGTTAAGTGGTTGGGAACTTGCGCCTAACGGTATGTTTCCGCACGACTCGTTTGGCATTAGTATAATTTTAGGGTTAACACTTAAAGAACTGCCTTTTTTACTGCTAATGGCACTCGGTGTACTTGCTCAACCTGAGCTTGGTAAAAAGCTGCGCCAGCAACATAAAGTAGCGCTTAACTTAGGCTACTGCCCTATGACTGCTTTTTTAAAAGTAATATTGCCAAGCCTTTATCCATTGCTGCGCCTACCCATTTTAGCCGTATTGGCTTATGCCAGTGCAAGTGTAGAAATGCCTCTTATTTTGGGACCAAACACCCCGCCAACGCTTGCTGTTGCGATTATGCACTGGTTTAACGACGTTGATTTAAACCTGCGCATTAAAGCGTCTGCTGGGGCGTTATTGCAGCTTTTGCTTACTGCTGGATTGTTAGCATTTTGGCTTGGCGGCGAAAAAGCGATAAAAGCATTATTTAATGATTTGCTCACCAATGGCGAGCGAGAATACGGCGGCATTTATTGGCAAAAAATAACGACCGTCCTTACAGTATTTGTAATTGGCTTTATATTGCTCTCGTTAATTGGCTTGATTATGTGGTCTGTCGCTGGTTTTTGGCGCTTTCCGGCGGCTTTGCCTGAGCAGCTTACGCTACTTCACTTTAAAAGCGCGCTAATGCAAATGCAAAGCCCGCTTTTTAATACCCTTGCTATAGGGTTAGTAACAACGTTGTTTGCCATTATAATTACGCTTTTGTGCTTAGAGTCAGAGCAATTAAGTGCAAAACCCATGTCGCGCTTTACCAGTTTAATTATTTATTTACCGCTGCTTGTACCAAGTATTGCGTTTTTATTCGGTCTAGTGTGGCTGCAACAACTAGTAAATAACCAGGCCGCATTTTTTAATGTGGTATTTACCCATTTATTGTTTGTATTACCTTATGTATTTTTATCGCTTGCGAGCAGTTATAGGCGCCTAGATCCTCGCTTTGCTCATGTAGCAGCAAGCCTTGGCGCAACACCATACAAAGTATTTTTGCACGTTAAATTACCCCAGTTATTTGCCCCTATCTTAATCGCCATAGCACTTGGTTTAGCCATTAGCTTTGGCCAGTACTTACCGACTCTTTTAGCCGGCGGCGGGCGCATAGCAACAATTACAACCGAAGCGGTTACCCTTGCAAATGGCGCAAGTAGGCGCACCAGTGCAGTGTATGCCATTATGCAAATGGCATTGCCATTAATTGGCTTTATACTGGCATGGGTTTTACCTAAGTATTTTTTTAAAAGCGCACAACGCTAACCCATAAATTAAAAGGTTTTTAATGCAGTCATCTTTAGAGATTAAAAATTGTGAGCTTTATCGTCAAAACGAGCAATTACTTAGCTTAAACGAGCAAGTAAAAGGCGGCGAAATACTCACCATTATGGGGCCATCTGGCAGTGGTAAATCAAGTTTATTAAACTGGCTTACAGGCACATTACCCAGCGGCTTTAGCGCAAATGGTGAAGTGTGGCTCAACGGCAAAAATATTAATAACTTACCTACTCATTTACGTCACATAGGCGTACTTTACCAAGACGCGTTATTATTTTCTCATTTGTCGGTAAGCGGTAACATTGCCTTTGCCATGCCTAAAGGCAATAAAAAACAGCGCCTCGAAAAAATAGACCATGCGCTTGAGCAAGTAGGTTTAAAAGGGATGGCAAACCGCCACCCCGACAATCTCTCAGGGGGGCAACAAGCCCGCGTTGCTTTACTGCGTATGCTATTGAGCGAGCCAAAAGCCATATTACTTGATGAGCCATTTAGTAAGCTCGACACACAATTAAGAGTAGATACCCGCGAACTGGTATTTAGCCAAATACGCGAGCATAAACTGCCTGCTATTATGGTCACCCACGATCATAGCGATGCAGAGGCTGCAAACGGCAAACTGATCACCTTAAATTTAGCCAAATAAGTAAAAGCACAAGGCACTAAGCATGCTAGACAAATACATCACCCCAGTTATAAAGCCACTATTAACACCCGTTGTAGCGTTAATGCACAGGCGCGGTATAACCCCCGACCAACTCACTGTAATAGGTTTTTTAATAGGCCTTTTAGCCGTACCACTAATTGCATTTGAAATGTGGTATGCAGCGTTAACTGCTATTGCTTTAAATCGTATTTTAGATGGGCTTGATGGCGCATTGGCACGTCATGCAAATTTAAGTTCAAGCGCTGGCGGTTTTTTAGATATTACCCTCGACTTTTTATTTTACGCGGCAATTCCGCTAGGCTTTATTTTGGCAAACCCCGAGCAAAACGCGATTGCAGGTAGCATATTATTAGCTACCTTTATAGGCACTGGCTCAAGCTTTTTAGCCTTTGCCATTGCAGCCGAAAAATTTAAGCTTGATAAACCTCAATTTAAATACAAAAGCTTTTACTATTTAAATGGCTTAACCGAAGGCACAGAAACCATCGCGCTGTTTATTGCCTTTTGTATTTGGCCGCAGCACTTTACCATCATGGCAAGTATTTTTGCCACTGCATGCGCTATTACTATTTTTACACGTATACATGGTGGTTATAACACGCTTAAACTCCAAGAAGCCGATAAGGTTACACAAGCCAATGAGTCATGAGATTTGGTGGCGTTTAGGGTTCTTTTTTAGCATTTTGGTTATTATGATGCTACTAGAATCACGAATGCCCGCACGTAAATCCCCTATAAAAAGTAACACCCGATGGTTTGCTAATTTTGGACTTGTGTTTACCTCATCATTAATTGCGCGCTTAAGTGTACCAATCGGTTTAACCGCCGTAGCGCTTTTTAACCAAGAGCACGGTATCGGTTTATTTAACCAAATAGCCATACCAAGTATCGTCGCCATTATTTTAAGCATGCTACTGCTTGATATACTTATTTATTGGCAGCACCGGCTGTTTCATCAAGTACCGATTTTGTGGCGCTTGCACCGCGTGCATCACGCCGATGCGCACGTAGATACCAGCACAGGCTTGCGGTTTCACCCTATCGAAATTGTACTCAGCATACTTATAAAATTAATTGCCGTTACCGCTTTAGGTGTACCTGCTATTGCAGTATTAATATTTGAAATTGCACTTAACGGTTTAGCGCTGTTTAACCATGCAAATATTCGCTTGCCAAATGCAATAGAAAAGCCTCTTCGATTAATATTAATGACCCAAATATTACACCGAATTCACCACAGCCAACGCGTGAGCGAAACCAATTCTAACTATGGATTTAGTGTTATTTGGTGGGATAAACTGTTTGGTAGTTACAAAAATAAAGCGCAAAAAGCCGATAACGACATCGATATTGGCTTAAAAGAATACCCAAGCCAAAAACAAAACGCCTCCCTTTGGGGATTGCTCATTATGCCTTTTAAAAACAAATAGCAGATAACGTTTGTAACTGGCTTGGCTAAAAAGCAAGCTAGTTTTAAGAGGTTTTTTAATGCATGCCTAATCATTAAATTAATACATTCTTTCATACACAGTTAAGAAAACCGTTAAAAACACCACTTTAAAGACTTTTTAAATGAGCTTAATCTATTAATATATAGTGTTATTTTTATGAATAGCTCAATTGGTAAACTGGTCTTACCGTAAACTAAATGTAAATAAAATAAACAAATATGTTGACCATTAACGCACTGCACAATATCATTTGTAAGCGCTTACAAAACACATGAAAAATGTAAGCGCTTACAATGCAAAAACGGTTATTAAAATAAGTACAAACACATTCTGACAATAATCTGTGAAAACGGGGTTCAGCTATGAACATACAAAAAACACACATTGCTCGCTTACTAGCTGCTATTTCTTTGGCATCCTTAGCAGGCTGTGGTGGCGACTCTGCCACAACATCTAATTTTGAAAATATTGACGCTTCTGAGCCTGTTTCAGATTGGCAAATGGTATGGAGCGACGAGTTTGACGGCTCTGCTATTGATACTAATAAATGGAACTATGAACTAAATTGCGACGGCGGTGGTAATAACGAAAAACAATGTTACACCGACAGCGAAGAAAACGCTTTTATTCAAGACGGTGTGTTAAACATTGTAGCCCTACCAGCGACAGAAGGCGCTGAAAAGCCATACACCTCTGCACGCTTAAATACTCGTTATAATGCTGATTTTACTTATGGCCGCTTTGAAGTACGTGCAAAGCTACCTTCGGGTCAAGGAAGCTGGCCAGCATTTTGGATGCTGCCAACAGATGAAGAATACGGTACATGGCCACGCTCAGGCGAAATTGATGTATTAGAGTCTGTAAACCTTAAAACTGCTGATGAAGATGGCGGTATTGAATCTAGCATTCACGGCACATTGCATTACGGTCGTGCATGGCCAGATAACAGCTACACTGGAAAAGAGTACAAATTTCCTGAAGATACTAACCCAGCCGATGACTTTCATACCTACGCTATTGAATGGCAAGAAGGTGAAATTCGTTGGTACGTAAATGGTTATCTATATGCAACGCAGCGCCAATCAGAAGTATTATATAATTCCAAAGGCGAAGCGGCGGGTTTGAAGCATCGCGGTTGGTTTGCCGAGTACTTTGAACAAGGTTCTGGCGAGCTTGAAACCCATTGGGATAGCGCTCCTTATGATAAAGACTTTCACCTACTATTAAACTTAGCAGTAGGCGGCGACTGGCCTGAAAACGTAAACGAGTTAGGCGTAGATGCTAGCGCATTTACAAACGGCCAAACGTTTGCAATTGACTACGTGCGCGTTTATCAATGTGCATCAAACCCAGATACCGGTAGAGGATGCGAAACTATTCGCCCAGGTTACGACAGCCTAGACGATGCTCTACTAGAGGGTGAAGCGCCAGTACCTATTGCCGGTGGTGTTACTCCATTAACCATATTTGGTAATTCTTTTAATATTAACTGGCCTGCATGGGATTGTTGCGGAGGTTCAACACCAGCACTTGTTGTTGATGAACAACAAGGCAATACAGTTGAATTTAATGTAGGGGAAAACCCGACTGTTAATGGCTTCATTTCAAGAACTGAGAATATTATTGATGAGTCAGGTGTCGCCTCTCCTTTTGATGCAACACCACTTCTAGCAGAAGGATACTTTCAGTTTAAGATGAAAGTAATGAGTGCTCCAGCGGATCCAAACTCTACTTGGGTTATAAAGTTAGAAAGCGCTGGAGATACCGCAACTGCTGCCGAGTTACCTATTACACAAAGTGTTGAAGGCTTAGCGCCAGTTGTGGGCCAGTGGCAAACTTATACGTTTAAATTATCAGATCTAGTGGCAGCAAATTTAGATATTAGCGCTATTGATGTAGTGATGATATTCCCTACATGGGGAACGGGTAACGGCGCTGTTTATAGAGTTGACGATGTAAAAATTACGCAAGACTTCCCTGAACTTGATATCTTTTCTGACACGCAAAACGTAGATTGGCCAATGTGGGATTGCTGTAGTGGCTCTACGCCAGTGGAAGTAATGGATGATGAAGACCATGGTGTAACAGCTGAGTTTTCTATTAATGATACACCTACTGTAATGGGCTTTAATAGCCGTTCGTCTGAAGGCGGAAGTGGTGAAACTTTTGATGCCAGCTCTATTTTAACCGTTGGTCAAATTACGTTCGACATGAAAGTTACAAGTATGCCAAGCACACCCGATGCTCCATGGTTTTTCAAAGTTGAATCAAACGAAGGTGACTCTGCGGTGGAGGTAGAATTAACTGCTAGTATGCAAGGCGTAGCTCCTGTTTTAAATGAGTGGCAAACATATACTTATACACTTTCTGATTTATCGACTGCTGGTTTAGATGTAAGTGCGATAGATGTATTAATGATATTTCCTGGTTGGGGATTAGGTGCAGGCGCAGTTTACCGCGTTGATAATGTTACTATTGCTAATCCTTAACCCATTTTTAACTGACAAATATAGGTGCTCACACAGCACCTACTCTCTTGACAACATTTTATAAAGCAGAGCTATTATGAACACATTCAATTTTAAAAAGAGCCAACTTGCGGCTTCTGTGTCTCTTATCATTGCTGCGAGCACGTTAAATACAGCTATTGCCGCCGAAGCAGACACAGGCGTTTCATCTGATGTAGAAGTTATTGAAGTAAAAGGTATTCGTGGTTCACTTATTCGTTCTATGGATATGAAACGCGATTCATCAGGCGTGGTAGATGCCATTTCGGCTGAAGAAATGGGTAAATTTCCAGACACTAACTTAGCAGAGTCTCTTCAACGTATTACCGGTGTATCGGTAAGTCGCGCTAACGGTGAAGGAAGCCAAATTACAGTACGTGGTTTTGGCCCAGAGTTTAACTTAATTACGCTAAACGGCCGCCAAATGCCAGGTACTGGTTATACGCGCTCGTACAACCTTGAAAACATTGCATCTGAGGGTGTAAGTGCACTAGAAGTATTTAAAACAGCACGCGCTGATGTGCCAAGCGGCGGTTTAGGTGCTACTGTTAATATCTCTACCGCGCGCCCTTTTCAAAAGCCTGGCCAAAATTTTTCAGCAACTATTAAAGCTAATCATGACTCGTCTAACGAAGCCGGTGATGATGTAACCCCAGAGCTTTCTGCTGTTTACAGCAACACATTTGCAGATGACAGATTTGGTTTTGGTTTTTCTTTTTCGCACCAAGAGCGCGACTTTCAAAAACAAAGTGCCAATATTCAAGGTTGGCAAGCCAATGTAGATTTACCTGAATTAGATAGCAGCAACGTGGTTGATAACCGCACAGACCCATCAGGCAACTACTATTTCCCTAAAGACATGAACTACGCTATTGAAGATGTAGAGCGTGAACGTACAAACGGCCAAGTTACTTTTCAGTTTGCACCGGTAGATGGCTTTGTAGCCACACTTGATTACACAGCGAGTAAAGCAGTAACGGGTTCTGAAAGTATTGGTTGGGGTATTTGGAATGACTTTGGTAGCAATATTAACGGCTATGAGCTTGATGAAAATGGTACAGCTGTTTATGCCGACATTAGCGGTAACGATGCCTCGTTTACAGCCAATAAAGGCACTACAGAAGTAAAAGCACGCTCAATTGGGTTAAACCTAGATTGGGAAATTAACGACACGTGGCACGTAGAGCTTGATTACCATGACTCTAAAAACGAAACTGATAACGGCGCCGACAACGGGCTAGGCAGTACCGGCCAAGTGATTTTGGGCTCAGATCAGCTTGCTAATAAAATTTACGATTACCGCACAGGCGATATTCCAAGTGCTCAAGTTAACTGGTTAAACGGCACAAGTGAACTAACGCCTGGCGAAATTGATTCGAACTTTAGTCAGTTTACTCACTCACCGGGTGAGTCAAACATTGAACAGTTACAACTACATACTACGTGGTACAACGAAAGTTATGACATTGGCCTAGTTAAGGTTAAATTTGGCGCATCACGTACTGAGCAAAACACCGGTGGATACACTGCATGGAGTGGTTTAGTAGGTGGCCCTGGTTTTAACCCATCATACACAGAAATATTCCCAGATAGCATGTTTACTCGCCACGATACCTCGGGCCTTTTAGACCAATTTGCTGGCGGTGGTAGCGACTTACAACCTAATTACTACTACACGTATGACTTCGATGAAGCAGTAGCACGCCAAATTGCTTATTTAACAGCAGATGTAACAGGCTCAGATGCATACGCAGCTAATGCTTACATGGATGGTATTGATAGCGAAAGCTACGTAGAAGAAATCACAAACAGCTTTTATGTTCAATCAAGCTGGGAGTTTGACGTAAGTAACTACTACATAAAAGTAAATGCAGGCCTACGCTACGAACAAACAGACGTAACCAGCACTGTACGTCAACGCGTTGAAGATCAAGTTAATTGGATCAGCGCTTCTGAGTGGATCATGCAATATGCAGCCGGCGGTGAAGATAACTTCTTAGAGCAACAAGGTGATTACGATGTTTTACTGCCTTCAATCGACGTAAGTGTTGATTTAACCGAAGACGTAGTGGCCCGTGTTTCTTGGGGTAAAACTATGTCGCGCGCACCACTAGGTGATTTAGCCGGTGGCCGCAGCTTAACAGGCAGCCCAAAACCAGGTTCTCGCACAGGTAGCCAAGGTAATACAAACTTATTGCCGTTTGAATCAACAAACCTTGATTTATCGCTTGAGTATTACTACGCGGAAGGCAGCTACGCATCTGTTGGTTACTTTAAAAAAGACGTTGATAACTTTATTCAAACCACCATTACGCAAACTACTATTGATGGCTTGCACGATATTTTAAACGGCCCTCGTTACTTACAAGCCGTAAGCGATATTGAATCACGTGGTGAGCAAGCAACTACCGACGCTATTTTTGCACAAATGATTGCCAGTGGTTACGGCAATGCGAATGGCGTCATTGAGCCAAATAGCGATGACCCACTTATGGTATGGAACATAAGCCAGCCACAAAACACCGACAGTAAATCGGTAGATGGTTTTGAAGTAGCTGTTCAGCACTTAATTGGCGAAACTGGTTTTGGTGTAGGTGTTAACGCAACATTTGTAGATGGCGACGTTGAATTTGATAGCGAAAGCCTTGATCAACAAGCGCCGCTTACAGGTTTAAGTGACTCTGCTAACTTCCAAGGCTTTTACGAAAAAGACGGCCTATCGGTTAAGATTACTTACGCATGGCGCGACGCGTACTTAATTGGTGTTGGCCAAGCACAAGGCTCAGCTGATGCACCACCGCAATATGCTAAAGCCTACGGTCAATGGGATATGAGCGTTAACTACGATGTAAACGAAAACGTAACTGTATTTTTTGATGGTATAAACTTAAATAATGCAACCGAAGAAGGCTACGGCCGTTACGAAGAGCAATTTTTATTTGCTAATCAGTACGGCCCACGCTACTCAATTGGTGCCCGTTACACGTTTTAAGCTATTCCCTAGTTAGAATAGTTAAGCCGCTTGTTTCAACAAGCGGCTTTTTTATAACGTTTTTATTTGCTCAAGCAATACATCAGTTGTCCAATCAATGCCGTTATACGCAACATCCGGCTTGTAGTAAGCCCCTGCCCCTCGCGCTCTGTTTACATACACTTTATTTGGCACAATCACTTTCCCTAAGCCTGAAGGTAAATCAGCTAAGCGTACCTCCATATACAGTGAGTCAGCGCTACTTGGTGCACCGAATAACGTTGTATTTTCAAATAGCTTAAACTTATCTAGCGCATCTAAACAAGCACTGGCGCACTGGGGCGGCACTATAACAAACACCTTAGTTTTAAAGTCAGTCACTAAGGGCTCTTGCGGTAGGTTATTTAGCGTATTAGCCCCTCGTTCTACATAAAATGGTTTACCACTTTTAAGTGATAAAGCCATGCCATCAGCTGTGATTTTAAATATTTTCAGTACTTCAGGCTGATTTTTTACAACGTCTAATAAAGACACTACATGGTCGGTATTATCCTTTGATGCTCTCCACCACACTTGCGTGTTTTGAGAAGTATTATTTGCTTTTTGTTCTACTATTTTTCTGCCCCATAGTTCTTTGGCTATTTGTGAGCTCCAATAAGATGAACCACCTTGGTTATGTCGCAAATCTAACACCACGGCTTTTGCAGTAAGTAGCTTACTACGCTGCTGTTGTATTTTTTTAAACACTTTATTGTAGGCAGCGGTTTGTTTTTCGGTTGATGAAAAGCTAGGCATAGCAATCCACGCAATATTTTTTTCAGGCCAAGTTAAATCAATAGGGAGTTCATCACCGTTGTAGGCATTTTCTAAATGCTTACTGACTGACTTAGGCCTTACAGACCAATTTAATACGTGTGTATAGGTATCGCCATTGGCTTTAACAAATTCGCATTCTTTTAAAGGAGTTAAAAATGGATTGCCCTCATCAATGAGTAATCGCCAACCTTGCTGCCACCAATGGCCAGATTGTGCAACTTGCCCATGAAACTTAAATATTCTCTTGCGCATTAAGGTCTCGGTGCTTTGCCCATCACATTGGCTTACAACGTCGCCTTTGCTAATATTTTTGTTTTCACTGTAATACACTTTTAGTGCATCACCTCGCCATAAAGCACTAAAGCCGGGCCAGCGGCGCGCGGGTCTATCTACGCTTGAAAACGCACCCGCGTGGCCATCTTGTAAAACAGTACTAAAGCGTGCAATTGCCGCTACATGCGCCTGCGGCCCACTCGCTTGAGCCGAGAGTTTAAGTGCCTGCGCTTTTGCTTGTTTTAATAAATCAGGAAACGCGGGGTTGTTGGCATCAAACATACCGGGGTGATTTTGTGCGGTAATGCTATAAGCCGCGTTAATATCGCGCTCTGTTATGCTGCGCCACTGCTCAGGTGTAGTAGGTAGAATGGGCTCTTGTGCAGCATTTATAAATGGTGATGGTAATAAAGCGCAGAGCAATACATAATTGGTTATTTTTGTTTTTATAGTCATGAAAATCCGTTTAAGCTAAAAATAAATTACTGGTTACGTTATTGTTCATTAACAATACGAAAAAAGCGATTTAAGGTACATATGTAAATACATACCTGGCACCTAAGTTAAAAACTTAAGAATCGTCCAACCTTATTTAGTAGGTGAGCAATGTGTCTGATACAGTAAAAAAGCCATACCAATTAATTTTGGCGCTTGAAGCTACTCATCGGCCGCGAAAAATTGTCCAATTAATCTTGGGGATTTCGTAACTTCATAATCAGTTGAGCATAGTTTTCACTTTTCGGCACAATACTTAACTCACCGTCGGCCTCAAAAACCACCGCCATAACGGTGCTTAAATCAGCAAAACCGGCTTTTCTAACACTCGCTTCCACTTCGGTGCTAGTGAGTCGAGCATCTTTCATAGCGGCCTCTATATATTCACCGTCAAAAAAAACTAATTGTGGAGCGGTTTTTACTACTTTGTCGAAGGTCGAAAAATGGGCGCTGATCCAAGTGAGTAGATATTGTAAAAAGAGAAGTAGGCTAACCGCAACTAAAACCTCAACTATCACCACGTCTTTCAATAAGATAGCAGAACCTAAGATGGAGCCTGCCGCCACGGTAATTATCCAGTCAAAGTTGTTCATTTTAGCAAATGAGCGTTTACCCACTAGATGCGTCGCTAGGATTAAAAAGGGATAAATAATCAAGGTTGTGGTGACAATGCGCGCTATTTCACTCCACGATTCAAAAAACATATTTCCCCCTACTTAAAGTGCTGAATAAATAAAGAATCATATAACCTTAATTGCCACCGTAATAAAACAAACAACACTGTGCAACTAAATTTGCCATACAGGTTTAGAATTTGTCTTTTATTGGTAAAGATTGCTTTGAAGTTGGATTTAACAGCGCGAGCCACTTTAGCCGTCTATATTAAACAAACCTTTGGTATTGCACCTAAAGAGTGCCGACATTAAGGCTAAAACCTTTTTTTTTACTTTGCTAACGCTCTGAATATGTTAGTTTATTAACATGAGTATTGAGTAAAGAATTGGTATGAGCAAGCAAACCCGCTGGACCTTAAAAAGTATTGCTAAAGAGTTAGGTGTATCTAACGCTACGGTATCAAATGCGTTTAATCGCCCTGATCAGCTATCAGCTAAACGCCGAGACGATATTCTTGCAGCGTGTAAAACTTTGGGCTATTACGGGCCAAATAAAGCCGCGCAATCATTGCGTAATGGCACATTTAATATTGTTGCTTTAGTGCTGCCCGATAGCGTGGAATACATGGTGTCGGACCCTGTGGCTAGCAGCTTTATGCGCGGTGTTACCTCGGTGCTTGAAAAAAACGGCATTAATGTTTTATTGTTTTCAGGAAATAGCGATAACCTTAACAACGTGGTCGACTTTGTTGATGGCTTTATTTGTTATGGCCGCCCTCGAAATAACGCATTAGTAGAGCAGTTAAAAACGGTGTCTAAACATGTGGTCACTATTGATTTTGATATAGCCCGCAATGCTTCAGTAAATATAAATAACGAGCAAGCAAGTTACGAAATAGCCAAGCATGTTGTAAAAAATCAAAGCGATAAAGTCGCTATTTTAGGCTTAAGATTACTTGATGAAAACGTATTGTGCCGCGTATATGAACACCACGAATTTGAAACAGGGCAATCTATTTCGCACCAACGCTTACGAGGTTATCAACGTGCTTTAAGTGAGGCAAATATTACGGTGGCTGATGATCGTATTTGGAATATACCTGAAAGCAGCGAGCGTTTTGCTAACATTGCCGCTAAAGAGGTGTTAAGTGCCTCCCCCCGCCCTAACGTTATAATTTGTATGAGTGATTTAATTGCCCTTGCCACCATGCGAGAAGCGATAAAACAAGGCATAAAAATAGGTGAAGAACTGCGTATTGTCGGTTTTGATGGAATAGATGAAGCCGCCCGTTTTGTACCGCGCCTAACCACTATTCATCAAAACAGCCAAGAAAAAGGCGTAATGGCCGCCGAGCTATTTATATCAAAAGAAGAAAGAATATGTGATGTAAGTTACGAGCTAGATGTAGGTGCCAGCGGTTAGCCATTATGTTAAAAAGCATTTAGAACAAAAAAGCCAAGCTATATACTTGGCTTTTTGTCTTAACATTAAATTAAGCCAACAATGCGTTTAAACTTATCGTTGTTTCTTCATCGCCATTAACTTGAGTAATCAACGCATCGCGTGTTTTAAAATTAACACTTAATACAATAGACTTATCTTCTAGTTGCCATGTTAAACAACACTCTCCCTCTGCACCATGAGCGCTAAACTCGCCTGCAAAAGCAGGATGTCCATTGCGTAGCTTAATGAGCTCTATTAAACCTTTTACTACAGGTTTATCTAGCGCATATTCAATTTTTTCATTATTTAGATACGGGCGGTTAATATCGCGACCCACATTGGTTCGCGCAAGTAGATCCATATCGTTTTCGCAGGCAAATAAACCACCGTAGTACACTTGCGGTACACCGGGTGCAAAAAACTGTATTGCACGCGAAATCAAATAATCTAAATCGTTAGCACCTAATGCATTGTAATACGTACAGTTTACTTGATATAAATCAACGTTACTGGCAGCAGCACCGGTAGCTTGACGGCTTTGGTTGTTACTGTTGGCATGCATGGTTTCAACTAGCGTATCTATTTGCTGTGCATTTAAAAGGCCAGGCTTATCGCCCATTGGACCTGCATCAATAATGCCTATACCGTCGTGCGTATCCAGTACAGTTAAACAGTTGCGTGGTGAAATTTGCAACCATTTAAGCAGAGCATCTACATCATTATTAAATAAGCTGTGTAAAATAAGTGGCGGTAATGCAAAGTCATAAACCATGTTTACACGTTTCGCTACTTCTACTTGTGTTTGGTAGTGGCTGTGTATTTCGGCAATAGTCTCCATGCCAAGCTCGTTTGCTTGCTTTGATAGGTTATCTAAATAACCAAAAGTTTCGTCTAGCATAAAACAATTTGTACCGGCTTGTTTAATTGCGTAGCCCGCTGCATCTAGACGAATAATATTTACGTTATTTTCAGAAAACTTAGTTAATACGTTATTTAAATACGCAATACCCGCCTCAACTTTTACGTTTATGTCAATTTGGTTATCGGTAAACGTGGTCCAAAAATCATACGTTTGACCGTCGCCACACTGCATTGGTGTAAAACAGCTACCTGGGCGCGGGCGATAAATTGCTTGCTGCTCAGCGTCGCTCATCCCATTTGGGAATACATCATCTTTGGTTAAAAACAAATCCCAAAATTCTGATTGCTTACCTTTTGCTAGCACATCTTGAAACTGATAAGACTGCGCCGATACATGGTTAACGATTAAATCGGCCATTAGGTCATGGTTTTCACCCAGAGCTTGAATATCGCCCCATGTACCAATGCGAGAATCTACTTCGCTGTGATCAATCGGGTCAAAACCCGCATCGCTGCCATCAATAGGATTATAAAAAGGCAATAAGTGCACGCCACCAAACACGCCCTCTAAAGAGCCCTTTAATAGTGTTGTTAGTGCGTTTATATCTTGACCTGTAATTCGATCAGCGTATGTGATCAATTGAACTTTATTCTTCATCATGTGTGATTACCAAGTTGAAACTTAATCGATTAAGATATATCTTTAACTAGCACGTACAATTTTACAAGTAATTTTTAAATATTTTACATACAAAAGTTGTGGCAAAGGTAATACTAACCAGAGTAAGTGATTGAGTTATTACTATAACTTGAGCCATAACGAGGAAAAACCACATGACGAATTTACACACACACACGCAAAGTGACCCAATGCAGCGCATACGAATACTCACTTACATGATGTTTTTTATGTTTGCGATGACCTCTGATGCAGTAGGTATGATCATCCCTGAGCTAATCACAGATTTTGGTTTAAGCATGACCCAAGCCAGTGCTTTTCATTATGCACCTATGGCACTGATTGCCTTTAGTGGCTTATTTTTAGGGTTTTTAGCCGACAGCCTTGGCCGTAAACAAACCATAATGCTGGGCTTACTTATTTTTTCGGGCAGTTGTTTTTTGTTTGCCTTTAGTAACAGCTTTTCAGTATTTTTAATTTTGCTTTGCTGTATCGGTTTGGCCATTGGTTTATTTAAAACAGGCGCTCTAGCGCTTCTTGGCGATATTTCAGCAAGTAACGCAGAACACACTAAAACAATGAATAAAGTAGAAGGCTTTTTTGGTATTGGCGCCATTGTTGGCCCTGCACTTGTAGGCGTATTGCTAACTCAAAACGTAAGCTGGACTTACTTATATATTATTGCAGGTGTTATGTGCTTAATTTTAGCGTTAATGGCCTGGCGCGCTGATTACCCTGCAGTTGTCAAAAATACTGATAAGCCAGCCTCGCTTGCTACCACCATGAAAATGATTAAAAACCCGTATGCACTGGGTTTTTCAATGGTAATTGCCTTGTATGTGGCGACCGAGGTTGCTATTTACGTGTGGATGCCAACGCTTTTAAAAGATTACACTGGCTCTTGGCCTTTACTTGCAACCTACGCACTTACTATATTTTTTGTACTGCGTGCTGCTGGGCGTTTTATTGCCGTATGGCTTTTAAATCACTTTAGCTGGCAGGGCGTTATGGCTTATTTAAGCTTAGGCATAGCACTGTGTTATGTAGGCACTTTAGTAGGCGGTGTTGATTGGGCTGTAGGATTACTTCCGCTTTCGGGTTTGTTTATGTCGATGGTTTACCCTACTTTAAACTCTAAAGGTATATCGTGCTTTCCTGTTGCACAACATGGTGCAGTAGCGGGTGTTATTTTATTTTTTACCGCACTTTCGGCCGCACTTGCGCCTCTATTCATGGGCATGATAAGTGATTACTTTGGCCACGTACGTTACGGCTTTTACTTAGCTACCGGCTTTGCTGTGATCTTATTTTTAGCCATGCTTTATAACTTTTACCGCGACCCCGCGGCAAAAGCATTAACTAAAAATGCATAAATGGCTGCTCAAGCCAGTATAAAAAACACCTTTAAAATCAATGCAAAAATAAAATAAGAGCAAATTACACACAAAAATAATTTGCTTATTGTAAAAACTTTGTTATTTTCACTTAATCGATTAAGTAAAAATAACAAACTCACACAACACAATGAGGCGTTAACATGACAACACACCACACACCTTTATATTTAATCAGTGCCTTAGCACTTGCAGTAAGCCAAGGCGTTCATGCACAAGACGAGCAAGAAACCAAAGTGCAAGCTAACCAAGGGCTTGAAACAATTGTTGTTACCGGCGTTCCTCGCCGCACAACTATTATGGCATCAAGCTCATCAGTAAGTAGTTTATCGCTTGAGCAAGTTGAGGTATCTACACCGCGTTCAACGGCTGAGGCATTTAGAATTATCCCGGGCGTTCGCGCTGAATCAACGGGCGGTGAAGGTAACGCAAATATTGCAGTGCGTGGTTTACCTGTAGCCTCGGGTGGCGCTAAGTTTTTACAACTGCAAGAAGATGGCCTGCCTGTAATGCAGTTTGGTGATGTTGCCTTTGGTAACGCCGATATTTTTATGCGCCTTGATAACACAGTGCAAACAATCGAATCAATCCGTGGTGGCTCTGCTTCTACCTCGGCTAGTAATGCACCTGGCGGCATTATTAACTTTATTTCTAAAAACGGTGATAACGAATCGGGTAGCGTGTCTTCTACTGTTGGCCTTGATTACGACAGTGTTCGTACCGACTTTGAATACGGCACCTACTTAACCGATAGTGTACGTTTTCATGTAGGTGGTTTTGTACGCCAAGGCGAAGGCCCGCGCGAAACAGGCTACACATCAAATAAAGGTGGCCAAATTAAAGCCAACCTTACTAAAGATTTTGAAAACGGCTACGTACGCCTTTACTACAAACACCTAGACGACAAAAGCGTAGGCTACTTACCTATGCCTATGTACTCAAACGGTGACTCTATTGCAGGATTTGATGCACAATCAGATACACCACACTCTGCTTTATTTACTAAAACAGTGCGCTTAAATGGCGAAAACCAAATTAGCAGTGGCGATTTACGCGACGGTATGAACCCTAAAGTGGATGCGGTAGGTTTTGAAGCTGTATTTGATTTAGATAACGATTGGCGTATCGAAAACCGTTTTCGTAAATCGTCAATTAGCGGCAACTTCAACTCGCTTATTCCTGCGGAAGTTGGGAGTGCCTCGTCTATTGCACAAAGTATTGGTGGCGCTGGCGCAACACTGAGTAACGCAAACACAGGCGAAGCGTTTAATGATGAGCTTGCCATGCGTATTCACACTTTTGATGTAACGCTTAATGACTTTGGCTCTATTGTTAACGATTTTAAACTGACTAAATCATTCAGCGATGACACTAGCCTAACCTTTGGTTACTTTGCCTCAACGCAAAACATTGCCATGTCGTGGTTATGGAACTCGTACTTAATGGAGCTCAAAGGCGACAATGCAGCACTTTTAAATGTAACCGCAGCCGATGGCACTGAGTACTCACAAAATGGTTTATACGCTTATGGCACGCCTTATTGGGGTAACTGTTGTCAGCGCGATTACGACACAGAGTACGATACACGCGCCCCGTACGTTGCCTTTTCAACAAAACTTGGTGATGTAAGCATTGATGCAAGCGCCCGCTACGACAGCGGTGAAGCACGCGGTAACTACGCTGGGGCCGTAACCTCAACAGTAGATATGAACAGCGATGGCACTATTTCTATTCCTGAGCAAAACGTAGCTGGTATTGATATAGCTAACGCCAGCCCAGTAAATTACGATTGGAGCTACTCATCTTACTCTGTGGGTGCTAACTACCAAATTGACCCAAGCCTTGCTACGTTTGCACGTATTAGTAAGGGCGGGCGTGCCAATGCAGACCGTTTGTTATTTGGTAAAGTACGCAGTGACGGAAGTGTTGCTGACGAAGATGCAGTAGATGAAGTAAACCAATTTGAAATTGGTGTTAAAAAACGTTTTGATTCGTTCTCGGTATTTGCAACGGCCTTTTATGCAGAAACAGAAGAGCAAAACTTTGAAGCAACTTCGCAAACCTTTTTTGACCGCGAATACGAAGCAAAAGGTATTGAGGTTGAATCAACTTACTTTATGGATGCGTGGGACTTTAGAGGTAACTTTACTTGGACCGATGCAGAAATTGCAAAAGATGCGCTAACTCCTGAAGTTGTAGGTAACACACCGCGTCGCCAAGCTGATTTAATTTACTCACTAATGGCTCGCTACAGCTACAATAAGGGCGCGGCAGGTGTAAGCTTTATTGGTACAACTGATGCTTACGCTCAAGATAACAACGACCTTAAGTTTGACGGCTACACGCAAGTAAATGCATTTGTAAGCTACGACTTATCTGAAAACTTAAACCTTGCGCTTAATGTAAACAACCTATTCGATACAGTAGGTATTACAGAAGCTGAAGAAGGTTCAGTACCTGAAAACGACATTATTCGTGCCCGTACTATTAACGGCCGCACTACGTCGGTTACTTTAAAATACGCTTTTAACTAATTGTGTGTATTGCGCTACGGTGAGCAATCACTGTAGCGCCTTTTAAAGTATGAATAAATAACACCCTTCACGTTTTTAGCCTAGCTTTGCTAGGCTTTTTAGGATATTCAAAATGACAAAACTCCTGTGCTTAGGCGAGCTATTAATTGATATGCTGCCACAAGATGCTCATAACTCGGCCTATTTACCTATACCTGGCGGTGCACCTGCCAATGTCGCTGTTGGCTATGCAAAACTCGGCGGTGAGGCTGCATTTTGTGGTGGTAAAGGGGATGATCATTTTGCCAATCAATTAAACAATGCGTTAGCACAATATAATGTAAATACAGACTATTTATTTGCCATTGCTGGCTCACAAACGGCTATGGTAATCGTAAGCCTTGATAAAACAGGCGAGCGTAGTTTTGGCTTTTATCGCCATAACACAGCCGATGTATTATTAACGCAAGCGCATTTAGCGCATATAAATTGGCAAGACATTAGCACTCTGCACTTTTGTTCAAACACCCTAACCGACTCCGTGATTGCCAGCACAACACTTAAAGCACTAGAACTTGCAAAAACACATAATAAGCTCGTTAGTTTTGATGTGAATTTACGCTATAGCTTGTGGGAAAACACAAACGATATAGCTAGCAATGTACAAGCCTGTTACGCCTATTGCGACATAGTAAAACTTTCGCGTGATGAGCTTAATTTTTTAGCGCAGCATAGCGAAACAACGAGCGAAGATTACATTCAAACGCTATTAAATACGGGGATAAAACTGGTGTTTTTAACCGACGGGCCAGAGCCTGCTAAGGTTTATCACAGCGCATTTACACTTAGCGAAGCAGCACCAAAAATACACGCCGTAGATACAACAAGTGCGGGTGATGCATTTATAGCGGGAGTTTTATATTACTTGAATAACCTAGGAAGTGATTTACCGCTAGCAGATAAACTAAATGATGAAACAAGCGTAAAAAGCGCCCTGCACTTTGCGCTTAAGTGTGGCTCTAAAGCGTGTTTAGCTAAAGGTGCTTTTCCGGCGTTACCAGTGCTCGCTGATGTTATGTAACTCTTAAGTAGAGTGCTAGTTGCTTTACATAATAAAAAACGCTCTTGTGAACGTTTTTTATTATGTAATTATTCATCTAGCCAATCTATGGCGGCGGTGGCGTTTTCGTAGTATTGCACCTCGCCTGAAATAAACCAATTGCCTATTTTGGCCATACGGGCTTGCCACTCTTGGTTGCCATAAATAGCTATTTTATTGAATTCTTTTGAGTGCCTTACACCAAGCTTTAAATCATCCCACGCGGCCCGAAGTTTCCAGCCTTCTAACTCGCTAGCATCTATAAGTACATTTGCTATAGGGTGTTTAACCTCGCCAAGAGCAGAATCGATCATGGGGGTAATTACTTTATAGTCTTCATGGGTTAGCGTTCCCACAGCTTTTAGTTTTAAAAAGAATTCTCTGCCTGCGCGTTCAATACCAATAGATAAACCATGTGTTGTGTGTACCATGCAGCTCTCCTTAATCGGGTGCGCTTATTTTATTTACAGCCTGTTGTTTGAATTAATTAAAATCTAAGACTTCAATTGTTCTACTTAAGTTAGTAGTAACTACATTCAAATGCCAAACATTGGCTGAGTTAAGCTATAAAAGTACACCCTATTAAGTTAATTAATCCTGAACTAAATCAAACAATACTGCTAAATAATGGCATTTGCTAAACGTTTTGTACGCGCGCTATTTGCTTATCTACATCGGTTAAGTGCCCTAATTTTAGCCACAATTTTGCACCCTGCTTACCAGCGGTTATATTAAGATCAGTATTAATGGGCAGCCTTAACCAGCTGTGTTTTACTAGTACGTCTGATTGCTCACTTACCTCGCCTTCAAGCACAAGTAACTCAGCACCACCCATTGCGCTAATTTGCATGTTAGCACCGGCTTCAAAGTGCAATAGGCTCACGTATTCATAGTCATCTTTATAAAGCGGCGTAATGGCAAGTCCTTTAAATGTAGCGTGTTGCACACTGCCCATGTATTGCGTTTGCAAGCGTACGTGGGTTCTATCTTGTGGTTGAAATTGCCAAAGTTTCACAAATATTATGCAGCCATTTTGTGAACCTGGTTTATGCTTTGATTGTGGCGGATTACGAATATAGGAGCCTTGTGGAAAATCGCCATGCTCGTCTTGAAATACCCCTTCAAGCACCACAAACTCTTCACCTCCGGTATGTACATGAGGAGAGAACTCGCTGCCTGGGGCATAACGTACAATACTAGTTGCACGCGCAACTTCTTCGCCTACTCTATCAAGTGCTCGCCTATCTACACCAGACATAGGTGAAGCAACCCAGTCTAATGTTTGGCTATGCACCACAACACGCTGACTAAAATCGGCTAGTATTTTCATTTAAAGCTCCTATTAAAGTGTGTTTTAAGCAGCAACACTTTCTCGTTGTGCCACTTTTTCTTGCCATGCTATTAAATGAGTAAGCTCACTTGGAATAGCAATTTGTGCAAACCCAGCAAAAACAAGGCCTGCGTATAAAGTAATATCTGCAATACTAAACTGATCACCGCCAACAAATGTTGATTGTGCTAGTACATCATTAAAATAGCTTAAACCTTGTTGCGCCTTTTCACCCTGCTTTTTACCCCAGTCTGCATTTTGGTACGTTTCAAATTCAGGACCCAAGCCATCTGTCGCATGATGAAAATAAGTAGCCACAGCGTCAAGCACCATAGACTCAGCTCGCTTTTGCATCATATTAATCACTGCACGCTCTTTTGCAGTTTCACCCATTAATGATGGCCCCTCAAAAGCAGTATCAATGTATTCTGTAATAGCTGTGCTTTCAGATATAAATGTACCATCATCAAGCTCAAGCACAGGTACACCTGCCAAAGGATTTTTTGCTAAAAAAGCATCTGTTCTATGCTCGCCATTAAGTAAATCTACTGGAACAAACTCAACATACTCAGTCGCATTTTTTTCAGCTAACGCTATACGAACACGTAATGGATTTGGGAAGTTTTCTACGTCATAAATTTTCATAAATCACCTGTTATTAAATTAGTTAGATATCGAAAGCATAGCCGCCTACCTATCGATAGGTAACTTATATAATCAAAGTAATTTCATGTCAAATTTTAAACTTACTATTTATTCGAATGTTTATTGATGAGCAGCTGATTAGATGCCATTTATTTAAAAATAAATGACTTGAAAACGACTACCTACTGGTCGATAATTTCTGCATTAGAAGCAAGGTATAATTAAAATGAGTAAAAAAGAAGCGTTACTTAAAGCAGCAGAAAACAAAGTACGCCTTGGTGGCTACAGTAATTTTAGCTTTAGGGAACTGGCAAGCGAAATAGGCATTAAAAGTGCCAGTGTTCATTACCATTTTCCTACTAAAGCTGATTTAGGCGCTGAGCTTGCTCATCAATACACTAATGCGTTTTTAAATGCATTAGGCTCGCCAAGTGAACACTTGGCTAACGGTAAAAACCCTATTGAGGTTTATACGCAACTGTTTAGGAGCGCCTTACTTTTTGATAAAAAAATGTGCCTATGCGGCTTACTTGGCGCTGAAAGTGACAGCTTGCCAGAAAAGGTGCGCTTTGAAGTTAAACGTTTTTTTAATCAAAATTTAGAGTGGCTTACTGAGGCGCACCTAGCCAATGGTGAGCAGCAACCTAAACACGCTGCAATTCAAACCGTAAGTCTGCTTGAAGGCGCGATGATGATTAGCAAAACACTTGATGATAATAGCTACTTTGAGCTTGCCACACAGCCTGCTTAGTAACTAGGCTGCTTATTAAGTATCTACACTCTTAATTAACGTATTGATCAATTATTTTACGCATAAAAAAACGAGCTATTTAATAGCTCGTTTTTTGTGTTTTATAAAATGCTGCGCTTACGCTGCGGCATTTGCTTTATGCTTAGAGTGAACAAAAACTAAAGCAATTAAACCAATAATAACGACTGCTGCGCCAATAGGTTTGCCTAAATCGGCAGACAGATTAAAGCCAATCGCCGCTGTCATTATGTATGACAATGTTACACCTGTAGCAATAACCGCAGGTACACTTGCTATCCAGTGAAAAGCACGTCTATCAAATAAGTACTTAGTAGCAAGCCATAATACGCTGGTTGAAAGCAACATGTTTGAAAATGCAAAGTAGCGCCAAATCAACGAGAAATCTAACTTAGTCATAAAGTAAGCAATAGTTAAAATAGGCAGAGCGAGCAATAAACGATTACGTAAGCTTTGCGGAATATTAAATGCATCAACAACCGTTAAGCGCAATGAGCGGAACGCTGTATCGCCCGATGTAATTGGGAAAACAGCTACGGCAATAATCGCCATAATGCCACCAAGTACACCTAAGTAACTATTTGCTACATGGTTAACAACTAAGCCTGGACCACCTTGGTCAAGCAATGCTTTTAAGCCTGCATAACCTTCTGGGAATGCTGCAATACCAGCAAGTGCCCATACACAGCCTACAATGCCTTCACACATCATTGCACCGTAATATACTGGACGAACGTATTTTTCGTTTGTTAAGCAGCGGGCAATAATAGGCGCTTGAGTAGAATGGAACCCACTAATAGCACCACATGTGATAGTAATAAACAGTAATGGCCACGTTGGTAAACCATCTGGGTTAGGCTCTAAAAAGTCGTGCGCGTGGTCGGCCTCAAAGTACGCTAAAAAGTCACCCGCCACTGGCAAATGTGGTGCATTAATTAATAATGAAACGGCGATTGCAACGGTCATTACAATCATTAGTGCGCCAAAGATTGGGTAAAATTTAGTAATGATTTTGTCAATTGGTAGTAACGTTGCTAAAAAGTAGTACGCTAAAATAGCAAGTACCCAAAAGGTATTGTTAGCAAAAAACGTATCGTGAAAAACATCTAAGTTACTTAACAAGCCCGCTGGGCTCATAATAAATACAACGCCTACAAAAAACAGTAGCATAGCGGTAAATATCAGCATAAAGCCTTTAAATACTACGTTGTAATAATGGCCTGCAATTTCAGGTAAGCTTTTGCCATCTTCTTTAATGCTCATCACACCTGAGAAGAAGTCATGGACAGCGCCGCCTAATACGTTACCAAGTACAATCCATACTAAAGCAACCGGGCCGTAAAGCGCACCTAAAATAGGGCCGAAAATAGGACCTACGCCAGCAATATTTAAAAATTGAATTAAAAATGCACGCACAGGGTGAATAGCAACATAGTCAACACCTTCGCTAAAGCGCTTTTGAGGTGTATCAACGGTTGAGTCCATACCTGCTTGTTTTTCTACAAATGGGCTATAAAATTTATAGCCAAGTATTAATATAGTGATACAGATAAAAAAGATGATCATAAAGCACGTTTCTCTTTTTGTATTTTGTGTATAGAGCGCATAAATCCCGCCCCGCCTTTTCAATCCGTGAATAATCGACGAACATTAACAAAGGATTAAGCACCGAGCAATAAGACGAATAGCTAATACACAAGGGTCTGTAGACCTTTCAAGGTTAAATTTGCAGCAGCCTGCTTGGTATTTAGGCAAGGGGCGTGAGCAGGACGCGGAAGCTTTGCTCGGTTTTGACTTATTCTTACATGGATGTAAGCCAGTAGGGTAACGCAGGAGCAGTTACCGAGCCCACTAGGTTACAAACCTCGCGCCGCGATTAAATAGCCCCTAGTTTGAACAAATTTCAAACTGCAAAGGTCAACAGACCCTAGTCCTTTTAAGTCACTTTTCATGCACATTGCTTGCATCTCAACCAAAACGAATAGGTTATTAAAATAAAGTTAAAAAAAAGCGGCTTTACCTAAAAGGTAAAACCGCTTACACACACAATGATTGGGTGCAACTGTGAATTTTTAAACTATGACGGGCTCATAAATTCGTTAATTTGTTCATGAGTGAGTGTAGGTGTGGCACCGGCACTTTCGGCAACCATAGCGCCTACAGCACATGCAAAATCAACGGCATGCTGTGCACAATCACTACTACATAACTGATAAATTAACGAACCTAAGAATGAGTCTCCAGCGCCTACGGTATCTACAACGCTAATTAAATAGCCTGAGTTGTAGTAATTCTTACCTTTTACGGTAAGTAATGCGCCGTGGCTGCCTTTTGTTACACATAGGTATTCAGTATTCGTTTGCTGTGCAATAAACGCTAAGTTTTGCTCAAGTGAATGAAACTTACAGCCCATTGCTTTAGCAATTTCGTAAAGCTCTTCATCGTTCAACTTGATAAAGTCGGCTTTATTCATTAAATCAACTAACGTATCTAACGTGTAATGTGGCGCACGTAAATTTACATCAAATACTTTAAAGTTTGCTACATCAACTAACTGGTTTAATGTAGCAAGTGATGCTTCGCTTCGACCAATTAAGCTGCCAAATACAAATACGTCGCTAGCTTTAACTTTTTCAATTAACGCATCGGTAAGTGTAATGTTATCCCAGGCCGTATCCGCTACGATTTCGTAACTGGCTGAGCCGCTTTTATCTAAAGTAACTTGTACAGTGCTGGTTTCTTTGTCGTTATTAACGGCAATATATTCGCAGCTAACACCTTTAGCTTTTATCTCGCCAAGAAGCTCAGTACCTAACTCATCGTTACCTACTGCACTTATCATGTCGGCTTTAATGCCAAGCGAGTTAATGCGTACACACATATTCAGTGGCGCGCCACCTAAACGTTTACCTGTTGCAAAACAATCCCATAGTACTTCGCCAAAGCAACTTACGCTTACGTCTTTACCTTGTTTGGAGTTAATTAAAATACTCATTATTACTTACCTTTAGGCTCAAGTACGTTTTTCATAATTGCTTTAATTTTGCTTGCAGGTGCGTATAGCGCTTCAACGTTATCTTTATAATGAGAAGTAAATTCGCTTTGTTCGTTTAAGCTGCCAAACAGGCTCGTTAATGATAAAAATGCAAGGTCATCAGTCGCTGTTTTAGCCGCAGCTTCATGAAGCTCACTTTGCATTGCATCTATTACCTCAAGCTTATTACCTTGCTCATCTTCACCTTTATCACTGTAAAAACACCATGCAGCAATAACAAGCGTGGCAAGTGAAACATCACGGCCTTGCGCTAGGTTTTCGTTAATAGTCGCAATTAAAAACTTAGGAAGTTTAGCGGCACTCTCTGAACAAATACGTGACAAGCTGTCTTTAATATTTGGATTAGCAAAGCGCTCTATTAGTGTATCTTTATACACTTCAAGGTTGATACCTTCTAACTGCTCAAGGTTAGGCGTTACTTCTTTGTCCATAAATGCACGTAAATACTCAGCAAACAAAGGATCTGATACTGTTTCGTCTATTGTGCCATAACCATGTACAGAGCCTAATAAACCAAGTACTGAGTGGCCTGCATTTAATAAACGTATTTTCATTGTTTCATACGGTGTTACGTCAGATACAAATTGTGCACCTACGTTATCCCAATCCGGGCGTCCGCAGCAAAATGAGTCTTCAATCACCCATTGTGTAAACGACTCACACGTAATAGGCCACTCGTCACTAACACCATAAGTATCAACAACGTAATCAATGTCGCTCTTTTTAGATACTGGCGTAATACGGTCAACCATTGCATTTGGGAACGTCACGTTAGTGGCAATCCACTCGCTTAATTCTTTATCTTGCTCTGCTGCAAAAGCTAAAAGCATTTTGCGTGTAACGTTACCATTGTGTTGAATGTTATCGCACGACTGCACTGTAAACGCATCAAGGCCTTGATCTTTACGAAGCTTAAGCGCTGCAGTAATGTAACCAAACGCTGTGATAGGGTCGTTCGGATTATTAATATCGTTAACGATGTCAGGATTGCTGTAATCAAACTCACCCGTTACTGGGTTAAAGTTATAACCACCTTCGGTAATAGTTAACGACACAATATGCGTATCGTTATGAGCAAGTTTATTAATTACTGCTTGCTTGTCCTCAGGGGCAAATAAAAAGTCAATCATAGAGCCTATAACTTTGTTATCAATTTGCCCATTTGGGTGTCTTACCGTTAGCGTATATAAGTAATCTTGTTTTACTAGCGTATCGCGCAACCCACGGTTGCCCTCTAATAGGCCTACACCACAAATGCCCCACTGCTCAGAACCTGGCGTTTTTAAAAGCTCGTTGATATAAACAGCTTGGTGAGCACGGTGAAAACCGCCTACACCAATATGAACAATACCCGCCTTTAGCTTGCTACGGTCATAGTTTGGTGTGTCTACATGGCTTGGTAATTGTGCCAAGCTTTGCTGATTTAGCCCTGTTGCTAGAGCTTCAGTGTGCTGTTGTTGCGTCATGGTGCGGCCTTACTAAAACAAAAATTAATTATAAAAAGGGGTTATATACTATGCGACTGCATTAAGTGTTTTGTGGCGTTTTAAAGACCAGTAAGCACTAGCAAAATAAACCACAGTACAAATAAAACAAGCTATTTCAAATTGAGATTTGTTATCGCCGTATACGCTCATCGTGTCGCTAAAAAACATCACTTGGCTGGCAAATCCAAAAATAATCAATAATGAAATTGTTGATACAGCGTTTAGTACTTTTGTAAATACAGAGCTGTCGATAATAGGCGCTTTTAAGTCTTTGGCCTGGCTTTCTTGGTATTCTTTAATTGCTTGTAACTCTTGCTCTTCAGCAGCAATTTCTTGCGTGTAGTCTTCACCTGCGCCATATTTTTTAGCAAGCAGTGTGTAAACAATTATTGTGAAAAACCAAGTAGGAATAAATAGGTAGTAGAACGACATTACATCAATAGCATTTAATCCAAAACCAAATACTAATGCCAGCGCCCAAGATGCAATAGCCGGTACGCTACGTGTAATGTTTTTGTATTTAGCCCAGTAGCGAGTTAAACCAATTTTTGGAAACAGTACATGTTCAGCAAATACAATACCGCCTACAGGTACTACTAATAAACCTGCGTAAGTAAGCAGTGGTAGCATTTGTGAAAATACAAATGGGAAACACGCAATTATAACCGTTACAACACCTACTACTGCTGTTGTACGCTCACGAGACTGATTAACAAAAATAGATTGGGCAGCAAGGCCAGCACGATAAAGGTTTGCGTTTGCTGTAGTCCAGCCTGCAATAATTACAATAACAAAGCCTGTCCAACCTAAAGCATGGTAAGCAACGTCACCTGGATCAAGCGACGAAATAGTTGTTTTAAGTAATACAGCAACACCCGCGCCCATAATACCAGCAGAGATCCACGCTAGGTAGTGACCAAAAAACATACCTACGCCTGAAAACAAACCATAGCTTTTACGCTTAGCAAATCTAAAGATTGCCATATCAATTAAGCCAAAGTGAGTGATAGAGTTAGCTGCCCACGCAAAACCAATTACTTCTAATAAGCCAATACCTTTTTCACCATCAGCATTCGTGCCCGTCCAAATGGAGGAGTCACCTATGGTCATAAAGTCACTAAAGCTACTTAATGAAGTAGAGCCAATTACATGGTTAGAAAGTTCTGGGAAAAGTGCAAATGAACCCGCTATAAAAATAACAAATAACCACGGTGCACATAGCTTAGAAAAGTCAGCAACCGTAGAAAAACCATACATAGCTACAAATACAACAATAGAGCCTACTGCCAGTACAATAGCAACAAATGATAAACTATTAGGATACCAATCAAGTTGAGCAGGTATATCAAATAAAAACCGAACTGCCGTGGATGATACAGTGATCATGGCGGCCGATATAACACTAAATATGATGACGTTAGCCCAGTTGTAGAGCTTAGTCATTGAATTACCAGCAATTTTATTTAGGTAATTGTATAAGCTTAATCGGGTTTCAACAGCAATTGGGGCTGTAATTAACCACCAAGAACACATAGCTAAAAGGTTACCAATTAATAAACCTAATAAAATGTCGATGGTCGAAGCGCCTAATGCAACAAACGTTGCACCAATAACAAACTCAGTTGCCGCTACGTGTTCTCCAGCGTATAAACCTGCAAAATGCTTCCAACCATGAAGCTTGCTATTAGCAACGGGTAGCTGCTCTTCGTTAACATCTTTAAATGTTTGTGTGTGTGGACTTGATGCCATGGTATTTTCCTATTGTTTTAAACACAGCACTAATTATTAATTTAAATATATGTTTAATGTTTAAATTAATAATTAACTCAATACTGTGTCTTCTTATAATGCGACTACTATATCTATTTAATACTTTATGCATTGAGCGTTATGCTTTGTCAGTGTAAAAGCGTAACGCACTGTTCTATTACTGTGTTTGTAATGCCGTAAACTGTTTATAAAACTCATCCCAGTGCGTTAAATGCGCAACATCTGGATAAGCTTGGTGAACAAAGTTCACTGCGCCTTGCATGTGAGTGCCACCACTGTAATGCAGGACCTGCATGTTTGCGGCAAGTGCTGCGCACACGCCCGCTTTAGAGTCTTCAATCACTAAACAATGTCGAGGTTTAACACCCATTTGTTCAGCGGCATGTAAAAACAAATCAGGTGCTGGTTTACCGTTTTTCACCTCACTTGAGGTAAATACCTTATTAAAGTACTGCTCAAGATTTACAACGTTTAATGCCTTGGCTGTGCGTTTAGGGCTACTGCTTGTAGCTATACAACACGGTACCGATAATCGCTGTAAAACACCTTTAATGTTGTTTGTTGGCATCAGTGCCGTTTCAAACTCTTTTAAAAGTGCTTCTCGGTAGTCGGCTTCAAAGCTTTCAGCTAAGGTTACATTAAAGGTATCAAATAAATTTTGTGTGACTGTTTTAAAATTACAGCCTAAAAAGTGTTGTTGTACATACGCACGGTCAATGTTTACACCAATATCAGCGAGCATGTTTATTAATACTTGCGCACTTAATATTTCGCTATCGATAACAACGCCATCACAATCAAAAATAACTAATTCTATTTTAGTATTCATATTGCCCCTTTTTATGCACCTACTTTGGTGCAACCTCAACGTGAGCATAAGCCCAGCAAGTGAGCATATTCTCTTTATTGTAATAATAAGTCAACATCTTGATAAATTAAAACGCACCATACTGGTGAATATTTATGCATTAAATATGAAATAGTCTGTAATTTCATTAATTTCAATTTTACGATTACGACTAAGGTCGAATAAGCGCGCCAGCAACTTATTAAACCGTAAACCAAACGCCTTCCAATCTAATTTTATGATTGCAACAATCTAAACAATCAATTTTACCGAAACTCATTTTGTTAATACACTCGTTAACAGTTAAACAGCCTGCAACAACGCTGGCACATTTATTAAGACGAGGTTGACAATGAAGACTATTAATAACAAAACAACATTAACGCTGAGTGCTTTAGCACTAGCAATGGCAATACCAGTAAGTGCAGCAACTACATTAACAAAAGATAATGGCGCAGCAGTTGGCGATAACCAAAACTCAATAACTGCAGGCGAGCGCGGCAGTGTATTACTTGAAGATGTACAACTAATTCAAAAGCTACAACGTTTTGCACGTGAGCGCATTCCTGAGCGTGTTGTACATGCTCGTGGTACTGGCGCACACGGCGTGTTTGTAGCATCAAAAGAACTAAACGATTTAACAATTGCAGCACCCTTTGCAGAGGCTGGTAAAGAAACCGACGTATTTGTTCGTTTTTCATCAGTAATTCACTCTAAAGGTAGCCCTGAAACACTGCGTGATCCACGCGGCTTTGCAACAAAGTTTTACACAGACGAAGGTAACTGGGATTTAGTAGGTAATAACTTACCTGTGTTCTTTATTCGTGATGCGATTAAATTTCCAGATATGGTTCACTCGTTAAAGCCATCTCCGGTAGATAATATTCAAGATCCTAACCGTCTTTTTGACTTTTTCTCTTACGAGCCAGGCTCAACTCACATGCTAACGTGGGTTTACAGCGACTACGGTACACCAGCAAGCCTACGTAAAATGGATGGCTGGGGCGTACACGCATACAAAATGATTAATAAATCAGGCGATGTTAAATACGTTAAGTTTCACTGGGTAAGTCAGCAAGGTATCGATAACCTTGATGCTAAAGAAGTAGCTGAAGTACAAAGTAAAAACTTTCAACATTTAACGCAAGATTTATACACGCAAGTAAATGCAGGCAACTTCCCTAAATGGGACTTATACATTAAAACACTTGATCCTTCTCAGTTAGGTGACTTTGACTACAACCCACTTGATGCAACTAAAATGTGGTTAGATGTAAAAGAAACAAAAGTAGGCACAATGACATTAAACCGTATGCCAACTAACTTCTTTCAATCTACTGAACAAGTTGCAATGGCACCGGCAAATGTAATTCCAGGAATTGAGCCTTCTGAAGACAGACTATTACAAGGGCGTGTATTTTCTTACTCAGATACGCAAATGTACCGTTTAGGCGCAAACCACCAGCAATTGCCAATTAACCGTGCAAAAGTTGACGTAGTTAACTACAACCAAGACGGCGCAATGAACTACGGTAACACTACAAGTAACGTGAACTACCAACCGAGCCACGAAAACGTAATAGAAAACCCAATTGCTCGCAGAAGCCAAACAGAGCTTAAAGGCTACGTGCAACAAGCAGCAATTAAAAAGCAGCAAAACTTTGCACAAGCAGGTGTTCTATACCGTGGTTTTAGCAAGCAAGAGCGTACTAACCTAATAAACAACCTAGCAGGCGATTTAGGTAAAGTGAAAGACGCTAAAGTAATGCACAAAATGCTTAGCCACTTTTACAAAGCAGACACTGAATACGGTACGCGCTTAACCAACGCTGTAAACGGCGACATGAAACAAGTGAAGCAACTAGCCGCTAAACTTTAATAATTTACCCAACCTTGAGGAAGGGCTGACTCCCCTTCCTCTTTTTTTAAAAAAGGTAAACTGTATGCGTAATTTACTTATAATAATTACTTTAATGATGAGCTTTTCAAGCTTTGCCAATGAGCCGCAAAGTACTGTAAATGAGCCAACATCCACCCAAACACAGTACGAAAGCTTACTTGCTTATTACTTTGCTGCCGCGCGCACCAATGACACAGCCGTTATAACGCAATTTGTTGATGCAGGCATTCCTATTAATAGTTTCAATAACAAAGGCTATACTGCACTCATGATTGCCACTTACCACGGCAATAAAAGCACGGTAAATACCTTACTGCAATTAGGCGCCAATGCTTGCCTTGAAGATAACCGAGGAAATACAGCCTTGATGGCCGCAATATTTAGAGGCGAATTTAGTATAGCTAAAACACTTGTTAGCCTGGATTGCGACAACGACCATCAAAATAAAGCAGGGCAAACAGCCGAGCAATTTGCACAAACCTTTGGCCAACAAAAAGTGCTCGACTTATTAGCACAGGTAAGTAATGAAAAATAGATACAAATGAGAAGCCCTACTCAAAGGGCTTTAATTTACTTTAAATACTTTTACTTATTCTAAAAAAAGTTTATTTATTAATGCTTCATGTTCTATCCCTGCTTCAAATTTTAATGCTCGTATAAAATCCATAGAATTGGCGGGATTGTTTGGATAACCATGATTTTTCCAAACCAACTTGAGCGCATTAATAATGGGTTCATCCCCAATAGCAGCGCGTAGCTTAGCAAAGACAATGGTAGCTCGCGAATATTGGTCAAAGCTTTGTGTAGCATCAACTAAAGCTGATCGCTCCTTTATGTTCATCAGCATATTTTGCTCATAGCGTGTTGTTTCATACTCAACCAGCGCTTGCATGGCCTTTTTCCCATAACGCTGCTCTATAACAACAAGCTCAATATATTTTGCCATAGACTCCACTAAAAAAGCGCTATCTGAAACTACCCCATTGCCAATATCATGGCCAAACCATTGATGCGCGGTTTCATGAACTGCACGGCGATAGCGTTGATCAAAGCCTGTATTAGCGCTTGGCTTTGCTCTAAAACCAACACTGTCTTCAATTAGTATAAGTTGCGGCAATGCATAACCTGTAGCACCCACACTAGGCGAGCCTATTAAATTCAATTGTTTTGCTCTATAAGGGCTTATATTATTAAGCCATTTTATTGTATCGCCCATTGCGCTTAGGTTTACAGCTATAGACTCCGCTCGTGCTGGCTCGTTTTTATCTTTAGCAAACACGTTTAACATTACGCCATTTTGCTGCTTGGTAACAGGGGAATAAGGCACCGTCACCCAAGCTGGGATTGCATTTATGGGTGTACGAGTCTCAAAATGAAATATTTCGCGGTCATCTTTACTGGTACGTGATATTTCCTCTCCTTGGGTTATAACCTGATAACCACTTGTTGTACTCACTTTACTCGACATAGTAAGCCACTGGTAATGAGTACTTGCTTCAGCCGTTTTAGCAAATAGCTTCGTAGGTCTAATCACCGTCTTCACTTTAAGTGCGTGTTGCTGACGAAGTATAGGATCGGTTAATTCATAATTACCTTGATAGCCAACAGTCGGCAATAAAGGCACTGATCGTATATAGCTAAATTCAGGGGTTATTATCTGATGCCCTCTTACTGGCCAAAGCTTAGCTTGATGAACATCAAACCGTGTAACTAGTTTACGTATTTCTCCTGGCTGCATTTCATTCTCAAACTTAAACACAGCTTGATTAAGTAAGGGAAAGCTTTTAGCCCTTTTCGCGCCATCGATTTCAATATCGGCCCATTTATAAAAACCAGAGCGCCCAACCAATATCTCTTTAATAGGGGCTTGATGGGTGTTTTTTAAGGTATATATTAAGGAAAAATGAGCTTGCTGCTGATACGGATAAAAGTCTACATTTGCATCAATGTGCACAATGTTTGGCTGTGCTACATTGCGCCATTGTGAGAATGCTTTTTCGTATTGTGATTTAAATGCCTCGCGTTTATGCGAGTTGGTTAAAGGCTTCTCCTCAACCAGTCTTAAATGTAATTGAGTAAATAGTGCCACAGTGATAATTAAAGGTATAAGTAACCAAAAATGTTTAACCCCCATTATTCTTCGGCTCAACCCGGCACCTCGGTGATTAAAAATCCCCGTAATTATAACTAAACTTATACACGCCCCTGACCAAACTGATATATAAGGCCAATAACTACTTATACTTGCACGATAACCCCAAAAGTTATCAGGTGCCTGCAAAGGCGTCCAACCAACACTCCACAATGTATGCGTGAGGCCAAGCTTAGTCATTATCGGTGTAAATTTGATCAGTAAAATAACAGCAATTAGCAAACCCGCAATAAGCTGCGAACGACACAAATTAAATACACACAAAAATACACACGCAACAATGGCAAGCACAATTGCCATCAAAAATAAAATAGTTAAATGTACTTCAAATTGATATGCACTGTGTAAAAACCACTGAGCTGCACTTGCCCCTAATAAGCTCATTGTTAAAAAAATCAATATCATAGTACCTAGGACTAATAACTGACTGTTTAAAAAGTAATATGTTTTGAGCGGTGTGGCAGCTATCAGCTCAGCTATATTATAGTATTTAGCGAAACAGCTTACTTGCCAGCTCCATAAAGCCATTAATAAGGTGCCAAACAACAATTGCATATCAAATGCATAATAACTAATCGCATCAAGGCTTGTGGTGCTCATCACACTCATTGGTTCAACATAACCAGACGACGAGGCAACACTATTAAAAACCATCACCGGCCAAACAAAAATAATCAGTAAAGTAACAGGGTGTAAAACCAAATTAACCAGCGTAATTTTGTATAAACTGGCGATCATCAAAAATGGTTTTTGCGTGACTCTCGCTGTTTTATATTCAGCGGGTTCTAACGTGTTGCAGCGAACGCATTCGTTAGTATTTTTACTTTTTTTACTCTTTGATAATGTGTGTTTTTTATTTTTACTAAAAGTAATATAAAAAATACCAACAGCAAGCATACTCACAACAACGCGATTAATAGCAAATGAAGCCCCTAATGAATTGGTTAAACTGTTTATTACGGCTGTGTATGCAAAAGGGTCAAGCCAAACAAATAATGTATAAAAGCGATTGCTTATAATACTACTTCCAGCAAGTAATGGATTTCCGGTAATACTTGCAAGCATTATGTAGCCTATCCACAACACCGTAAAAACAACATAATTGGGTAATGAAGTAGTTGATTTATGGCAAACAAAAAAGGCAACAACAACTAAAAAGCAGCTATTTGGTAACAACACTAAAAAGCTATTAAATACAGTAAAAGAAACCATATTTGGTATATAGCCCAATTGCCTTACTTGCATGTATATCATTACTAAATCACTGATTAAATTAATAATAAAAACCAAGCAAATCAGTAAGCATACTCTTGCTAAACTACGCTTAAATAAGCTAGTTTGCGTAGCATAAATAAGCTCCTGCATTGACGCGTGCTGATCTCGTAAAAATATAACAGGCGCCAATACTCCTACAAGGACAGGTAACTGCATCATTTGTAGCATTGTAATATTTAACTTAAATTGTTTTAACGAATTAACTTCAACTGCTGCAAGCCCAGAGGACAACATAACCGAAAATATTAAAGGGATAATAATGCACAGCCAAACAAGTGGTTGGCGCACTGAATATCGCCACTCATTAAAAATTAACATGTTTGACTTCCTTCATTGAGTGAAAAAAAGTACTTGTCTTGAAGCGTAGCGGGCGAGTTTATTGCATTTTGTGCAGGCGCTGTGTCTGCATAGACACGAAATGACGCTCTACCATAGCGATGGCTCTTACTTAATAAATGCTGATTTGGTATGCCTGTAGGTAAACTTTCGAGCTGCCAAATCTTACCTTCTAAAGGAACTAGTAACTCTTTTACGTCACCGCTTTGTATGAGTGCTCCTTGATCTATAATGGCCACGTAGTGACATAAATTTTCTACATCTTCAACAATATGGGTCGATAACAATACCAACCTATTTTGACTAATACTAACGAGTAAATTGTTTAAACTTTCTCGCTCCACAGGATCAAGCCCAGCAGTGGGCTCATCCATAATAATTAGTTTTGGGTTACCTAACAAAGCCTGAGCCACGCCAAAACGCTGCTTCATTCCTCCCGAAAAATTAACGACCTTTTTATTAGCAAACTGAGTCAAATTGGTTAGTTCAAGTAAGCTATTAATTTGGTTTTTGCGTGCATTACCATCTATGCCTTTTAATACGGCAATATGCTCAAGTAACGCCCGACAACTCATATTGGGGTATACGCCAAAATATTGTGGTAGATAACCTAGTTGCGATCTAAGTGCGTCTGGTTGGCTAATCACATCAAGGCCATTAAAATTAATATGCCCGGAGTCGGCATTTTGTAAACACGCGAGTGTGCGCATAAGTGTTGATTTACCCGCCCCATTTGGGCCAAGTAGACCGACCATACCGGCGGGTAGAGTGATCGTCACATCATTCAAAGCCTGCGTACCATCTGCGTATTTTTTGTTGATATTTTTCAATGTAAGCATTAGTTTCATCCTTAATTGGTATAGCACCAGATTAAGAAAGCAAGTCAATACAAGCGAGAAAATAATGGTTAACGTATTGAAATAAATGATGAACATAAAAAAGTAACGTTGGTCATTTAAATATAACCTTTCATCATTTAAATAAACGGCCTAGTATGCTTAAAATGGTTGCTAACCCTATGAAATAAAATAATTATTTTAAAAATAAATTATGATTGAAACAATTTTATGGATAAACTAGCGCGCTCAGCATAGTGAATTGTGCAAAGGTAATGTTTAAAATAAAAAGACAATTTTATCTAAGCGTATCTGCTCAGAAACCATAATAAAAACGGAGTCACATATGCAGCAAGCCAATACACCAATATGGCAACGCTTTAGCATTACCCAGCTAATAATTTTTTTACCGCTAATAGCTGCTATTATGCTCGACTCTCATATACGCTTTTTGTCATCACATATGGATTCAACTAGCCAATATCTGGCTATTAATATTCAACTTTTTTTACAGTGTACTCCCTTTTTTATTGCCCATGCGTTTGCATATCGTTTATTACTTACACCCGCAATCATAGTTTGGCTGTTAGGCTTTTTAGCCTATCCATCTCTCTTGCTAGTATTTAATAACCAGCTTCTTAACTTTTCGCAATGGCAATACCTTGATGCACAATGTTGGACACTGTGCGCATCTGCAAGTGGTATATGGCTTATTACTAAACGCACTAATAAAAATAACAATGTGTTGAGTAATAAATGGCTTAAATCCTTTTTTTCACTTGATACAGTCGTGTTTATAGTACTTTTAGGTTGGACAATAGTTACATCAAGCATACTCAATACGCACACTGATCCTATGTTAAACCAGCCTATTAAGCCTGTTATTGACGTTTATAAAGTATTCACACAGTTTGATACTTTTTTGGGTTACCTTTGGCAAATTACTGTTTGTGCCGGATTAGTATATGGTGTGTATTTATTAAATAGATATTTATTAATACGCTATGTATTAACCTATCATGGTGTACTGATGTTTTTGTTTGCAAGTTTAATAAGCCTCGTTGCACTTACACCTGTATTAACATCGTGCTTGCTACTGTTACCTATTAACGATTTACCCTCAGGCATTGCTAACTTAACACCTGGCGGTAATAATAATATTTTTAGCCCTGAAAATTATCAGTTCGTATTTTTGTTTTTGGCTATAAGCACACCGATTATTTTAGCGTTTGAACGACAGCAACAACACGTTCAAATTAGCAACATTGCCCAGCAACAAACAAAAACAGAGCTAAAGCTACTTCAACAGCAAATTAACCCTCATTTTTTATTTAATACATTAAACAACCTTTACGCGCTGACATTAAAAAAAGCAGATAATGCACCAGATCTTGTTATGCAATTAGCTAATTTACTGCGTTACAGTGTTTACGAAGGTCAAAAAGCACAGGTGAGTTTAGAAAAAGAAATCAATTACTTAAAAGGTTTTATTGCATTACAGCGTTTACGAAGTGCTGAGCGCTGTAACTTTGATGTGCAATGGCCTCAATATCAACAACACTATTTAATTTCGCCACTACTGTTAATAATGATTTTAGAAAATGCGATAAAGCATGGTGTAGAACCCACGTCACAAAAAGTAACCGTTGAATTCAAAATCACCATGGCCGATAACATACTAACGCTATTTTCCTCTAACCCTATTCTAACTAATAACAATTCAGAGCACGGCGTAGGGCTCAACAATTTACGCCGCAGGCTAACTCTTTTATATCCTAATAAGCACACATTAATTACTTATAAAAATAACACTCTTTGGCAAACTACACTTAAACTGGAGCTGGCTGCATGCTAAACACAATAATTGTTGATGACGAGCCGCTCGCTCATGAAGTGTTACTGCATCATCTAAGTACTCATAAAGATATTAATATAACAGGGCAATACCTTAACGCTAAAGATGCATTATGTGCTTTAGCCACATCATCTGTTGATTTGTTATTTTTAGACATAAACATGCCAGAGATATCAGGCATTGCATTACTAAAAGTGCTCGCGAATCGACCTCAAGTTGTTATTATTAGTGCATATCAAGAATATGCTTTAGCCGGTTTTGAACTTGACGTAACTGACTACCTACTAAAACCAGTCTCTGTGCAACGCCTTGAACAAGCACTCAATAAAGTACGAAAAAAAAGAAAACACATAACGCTAAATCCCAAGGTACCTCTGACTATTACGCTTAAAATCGATCGTGAAAAACATAAAATTCAATTAAGCGACATAGACATGTTTGAAGCGTATGGAAATTATGTAAAAGTATGGCAAGGTGAAAAAGCATTACTTGCAAGCTGTACTCTCAAATACATATTGCAGGAACTTGATACTTCATTTATTCAAGTCCACAAATCTTACGCTATTAACAAAAATAAAGTTGTTGCGTTAAGTAATGAAAGCGTTCAACTAGCATCAGGCGTGTCAGTTAAAATTGGCAAGTCATTTAAACAACAAGTGCGCGACATTATTTAACCTGAGATCTTATTTTATGTTTATCTAAAACATAACTTTAAGCTTTTCCCTAACAACGACTCTAGGCTCTAGACTTTAGCACTTAACCTTTGTGGCTTTTCTCGCGTTACAAAGTAGCAAATGAGCGAGCCAACCGTTACCAGCACAACCCCTTGCCAAAACGAAGCACTCAACGTAATAGATAGATACAGCGCAGAAATAATAGTAGAAAACACTGGAGTAAAATACGATAGTGTCCCTAACAACATTAAATTACCGCCAATAATCGCTTGGTTCCACAGAGCATAACCGCTCCCCACGACTACACCCGCTAATAATAATGTTAGGCTTGAGCCCAGTGAAAATGTTAATGGTGCTTCATTACTAAAACCATATTGGGCCCACAAGCTCATTGCCGTAACGCTAAAAAATAACGTAATGGCATTTTTACCATTACTTAGCTTTTGCGTTATTACGCAATAAATAGCCCATATAAACGCAGCTGCTAGTGCCATTAAATAAGTAGCGGGGTTATCTGCAAAGTTAGTAACAAGCGTATCCATCGACATTTCTTGATCGCCCGTAATACACCAAGCAACGCCTAAAAAAGCAATAATCATACTCGGGTAAACCCAGTAACTTACTTTTTTACGGCCAATAATAATAGAGAGCAATATAGTCAGTGTGGGCCACAAATAATTAATGACCGCCATTTCCATTGCCTGATGACGGCTATTTGCCATACCAATAGAAAGCGCTAAACAAATTTCGTATGCAACAAATAATAAAGTACCTACTACCAAGTAGCGCTTTGAAAAACCACTAAACTTGGGTACTCCCATAACCAAAATTAAAAATATCGCACTTACAGAGTACATAGCCGCAGCACCGCCAATAGGGCTAAACAACTCAGAAATATCCCGTAGTAACGCCACTAAACAGCTCCACAGTAATATTGCGACAACTCCGTATAGCGTATATTTATTTTTGCTTATAAAATCCATTTGCCAATCCAAAAGTACTACTTGTAAATTTGAAACTAAACTAACAGTAATTGTTTAATTAAACAATCAATGTGAATAGCTTAAACCACTTGCCTGTATTTAGCATTCATCCATTTTAGTAATTGACCTTTCGGTCAATAAAGATAAAATCAATCAACGCCTTAAATACAAATAAATGCTAATGAGCACTCAAACTAAACCAAATAAAAAAGAACTTACTCGAGAGAAAAACCAAACGTTAATACTCGATGCAGCAGAGCAATTATTTTCTCAGCTTGGTTACGACGGAACAAGCATGAGCATGATAGCCAAAGAGGCAAGTGTGCCTAAAGCTAATATTTTGTATTATTTCAAAAGTAAAGACGGCCTTTACGAAAACGTGATAGACCGCATTATTGCTCACTGGAACTTAGGCTTAGATAATGTAAGCCCAGACGATGACCCCGCACATGTGCTTTATAATTACGTTAAAAGCAAAGTAATACTTGCTGTAAACCAGCCGTTGCAATCGCGCTTATTTGCCAGCGAAATACTGCGTGGTGCACCTTACCTACAAAACTATTTTAGAACCAATACTCGCCCATGGGTAAAACAAAAAGTAGATGTTTTTCAGGCGTGGATCGATGCCGATAAAATGGATAATGTAGACCCATACCATTTACTCTTTACTATATGGTCAACCACACAATATTACGCAGACTTTCAAGCCGAGGTATTGTTAGTAATGAATAAGTTAGAATATGACGAAACCGATGTGGCACAAATAACGCAATCAATTGCCCATATTATTTTAAAAGGTATAGGTTTAAAAATACCTGAGCAACACGAGGCTTAACCCATGGATAACTTTACCACCCCCGATTTATTTGACGATCACCGCGATCACGTCCAAGTAGCCGACAGCGGCCTATGCCACTTTGGCAAAAAAACCACGTTTAGTGGCCAAGCAGTAACTGTTACCTGCCCAGAAGACAACTCTTTTGCCGCCGATATATTGCATGAAGATGGTAAAGGAAAGGTGCTGGTAATAAATGGTTTTGCGAGCAAACGTTTTGCTTTTATTGGCGATATAATGGCGGAGCGCGCCTTAAAAAATAGCTGGGAAGGCGTAGTTATTAATGGCTGCTGCCGTGATATTGAAATACTCGCCACTATGGATTTACCCGTTATGGCTTTAGGCTCTACTCCGCGTAGCACATTAAAGCGAGGATTTGGCGATAAAAACCAAGCAGTGACTATGCTTAGCACCACTATTAATCCTAACGATTGGCTATACGCCGATGTTAACGGTTTAATTATTAGCAGCGCCCCGCTTTTATAACCCTCTTTATAATACTATTTTTTACTACCAAGTTGGTGCAGTCTCGCACCAACTTGGTGTGTTTTAGCGCCAAAACCTCAGCTAATCAAATCTTACTTTTTCAAAAACATAGCTAAACACCAACAAATCTTGACCGAGCGGACAACTTTATTTTTTTGGCATTACTTTTGCTTAGCATTTAGGCAATATAATAGGTTAACCGATTAAAAAGCGGATCAGGCTCTGTAAAATAAAAATAAGATGTTACGCAGTGGGCTGAAAAATAAAAATAATAAGTTCGTCTTTTTAATCACCCTAACCCATTGGTCAAATTTGTTATAACGAGTGGTGATAATGAGTACCCAAAAAAACAATAACACGGCCGGTATTTTTTGTGACCATGGTCCAAAAGCATGGCAAACACATAATCAAGGTACGCTAAATAATAAGCGCCTTGCAGTAAAAGATGTATTTGCAGTTAAAGGCGAGCGCAACAGCGCAGGTAACCCTACTTGGTTCAAAGCAGCAAAGCCTGCACAGCAAACAGCGAGTGCCGTAAATAAGTTAATGAACGAGGGGTGTAGCTTTACAGGCTTTACCCATACCGACGAGCTTGCATACAGCTTAGAGGGGAATAATATTCACTACGGTGCGGCACAAAACCCAAAACTTAGCGGCCATGCAACTGGCGGCTCGAGCATGGGATCTGCAGCTGCCGTTGCCGCTAACTTAGCTGATATAGGCCTAGGCACTGATACCGGAGGCTCAATTAGAATTCCCGCAAGTTATTGTGGCTTATTTGGTATAAGACCCAGCCACAACGTTATTGAAAAAGAGGGTCTAATTCCGCTTGCTCCCCCTTTTGACACCATAGGCTGGCTTACCCAAAGTGCAAAACTACTAAGCGATGTAGGCAATGCACTGTTACCAAATCAAGCTATTAATACTGTGGATACCTTAGTTATTTATGAACCATTATTTGAGCTAGTAAGCCCTGCCTTACAAACACCTATTAAGCAGCTACTAGAACAAACCAAGCCTTATTTTAAACACCACAAAGAATTTAAATTGCCTAACAGCAACTTATTAAGCGAACTCGCTGATAGTTTTAGAATACTGCAAGGGCGAGCAATCGCAAAAACACATAAAGATTGGCTACAATTGCCGGGGCATCTTCCCCAATTCGCTCCGGCAATTGAGGCCCGTTTTAACATGGCGCTTGCCTTAACAAGTCAAGAAGAACAAGAAGCATTAAAAGTACACACTCAGTGGCAAACAATAATTGCTAAAAACCTAAACACAAATAGTTGTTTATTTTTGCCAACCACACCCACAACCGCACCTAAGTTGGGCGCCGACACAAGCGCCTTACGTATGCAAATCATCACTTTATCTGCCATTGCCGGCTTAAGCCGCTCGGCGCAAGTTCACTTACCATTGGCTAATTTAGAAAATGGTCATCCATATGGGTTTTCATTGATGATGAGCCACGGCAACGATAAAAGCCTGCTTGCCTGCGTACAACAATTAGCTGCACACTTTAAACAGGACACACTTGCATGAGCACACACAATATTGCATTTACTGCCCCGCACTTTTCAGCGACCGAAGCAGGCACCTTAATATTAAAACAAGGTGGTACAGCCACCGAGGCAATGGTAGCGGCCGCCGCTGCTATTAGCGTGGTTTACCCACATATGAACTCGATTGGTGGCGACAGCTTTTGGCTTATTGATAACCCAAATCAAAGCACACCCACAGCCATAGATGCATGCGGGCGCGCGCCTAGTGACATAAGCGCCTACAGTAATGAGCAACACATACCAGAGCGCGGCGGTTTAAGCGCGCTTACTCAAGCGGCCACCCTTCGTGGCTGGCAAAAAGCCCTTGAGGTAGATGAGCACGCAGCCCTGCCACTAAGTACTATTTTAGCGCCTGCTATTAAACTCGCTCGTGAGGGCTTTACCGTGACAAAAAGCCTGCAAGCGGGCTGCGAAAAACTGGCAAGTGTTGCTAATACCAACGATGCGTTTAAAGCACTATACGTACCCAATGGTCAGCCTTTACAAGCAGGGCAACACTTTAAAAACCCACAACTTGCCAATACCTTTGAACATTTAGCAAAACATGGTTTAAACGCTTTTTACGAAGGCACACTTGCCGACTCGTTTGCCCGCGATTTAGCAAACGCAGGCAGTGTTATTTCGTCTGCCGATATTGCCAACACGCAAGCCGATGTAGTGGCCCCACTGAATGCTAATTTATCGGGCATAAATTGTTATAACTTACCCGCGCCCACTCAAGGCGTGCATTCACTACAAATAATTGGTGCCGTTGATAAGTTAAAGCATTTAGCCAAAACCGATGCCGATTGGATGCACCTAATTGTAGAGGCCACAAAACAAAGCTTTACTCACCGCCCAAAATTATGGGCCGATCCTAGTGTGCTTGGGAATGATTATAAAAATGCACTAACTAATGAGCGCTTAAACGAGCTTGCCAACAATATTGATATGGACCAAGCCAAGCAATGGCCATTTAGTGCAGAGCCTGGCGACACTGTTTGGATGGCAGCACGGGATAAAAATGGTCAACTAGTTAGCTTTATTCAAAGTGTTTATTGGGAATTTGGCAGCGGCGTATTAATGAGTGAAGGAGGTTTTGTTTGGAATAACCGCGGCTTGAGTTTTAGCTTAAACGCAGAAGATACAAACGCTCTTAAATCACATAAAAAACCTGCGCATACGCTAAACCCAGCAATGGCTAAATTTGCCGATGGCAGACGCCTTGCCTACGGCACCATGGGTGGCGAGGGCCAACCACAAACTCAAGCCGTAGTATTTAGCGGTTACGCCTGGCGAAACAAAACGATTGAGCAAGCCATTAGCGACCCTCGTTGGTTATTAGGGCGCACTTGGGGTGATACCAGCACAAATTTAAAGGTAGAGCAAAGCTTAGTAATTCAACTTGAACATGAATTAAATCAACGTGACCACGATTGGGTAAGCGTTGATAATAACAATGAAATGATGGGTCACGCAGGGGCTATATTAGATGCACCTACTGGTCTTGAAGCCGCCACAGATCCTCGCTCAGATGGGCGTGCAATAGTAACTACAGCAGGAACACAATGACAGAAATAATAAACCAATGGCCCATTATTGCGGCCTTAATAGCAACCGGTATTTTTGCTGGTATTTTAGCAGGCCTATTTGGTGTAGGCGGCGGCATAGTAATTGTGCCTGTGTTGTACTTTTTACTGCAAGGCTTTGGCGTAAGCCCTGAGTCGGCCATGATGATAGCCACCGCAACATCGCTTGCCACCATAGTGCCTACGTCTATTTCGTCTATTCGCTCACACCATGCAAAGGGCAATATTGATCTTGCTTTAATTAAATACTGGGCACCGTTTATTTTAGTAATGGCTGTTGTAGGCAGCTACTTAGCGCACTCAATACGCGGTAACGCACTGGTACTTATGTTTGCGTGTATTGCTATTTTAGTAAGCCTTAATATGTTATTTAGAGCCGGTGCGCCTGCTCTTGTAAGTAAGTTACCGGGTAAATTTGGCCAAGGCATAATGGCAAGTATTGTCGGTGGCTTATCGGTCATGATAGGCATAGGCGGCGGTACAATTGGTGTACCTATGCTCAACGCATTTAACGTACGCGCCCATGTTGCCGTTGGCACAGCAGCGGTATTTGGTTTACTCATTGCGCTACCGGGCGTAATTACCTTATTAAGTATTGGCACAACGCCAACCGATGCTCCCCTAGGTACGTGGGGGTTAGTTAACCTCCCTGCCTTTTTTCTTATTATTCCGCTGACTATTTTATTTGCGCCTATTGGCGTAAAAATTGGTAGCAAGCTGGATCAAAAACAATTAAAACGCGCTTTTGCTGTTGTCTTAATGATCACGGGCATACGCATGTTAATTCAAACACTTGGAGCATAAAATGTTCAACGAAACACAAATACAAACATTAAATCCACCACAGCGCTTACTTATGGGCCCCGGCCCTATCAATGCTGATCCTCGAGTGTTACGTGCTATGTCGGCGCAGCTAATTGGCCAATACGACCCAGTAATGACCGGCTTTATGAATGAGACCATGGCGCGCTATCGCGAAATTTTTAAAACTAAAAACGAATGGACCATGTTAGTTGATGGTACATCACGCGCTGGCATAGAAGCCGTTTTATGCTCTATTTTACGCCCAGGCGATAAAGTACTTGTGCCAATTATGGGGCGCTTTGGCCACTTACTCGCTGAAATAGCCGAGCGCGTTGGCGCTAAAGTGCACACCATAGAAGTACCATGGGGCGAAGTCTTTACTCCCGAACAAATAGAAAAAGCCATTGTTGATATAAAACCCCATGTACTTGCCATGGTACAAGGCGATACTTCAACAACCATGAACCAACCGCTTGAACACATTGGCGATATTTGCCAAAAGCACGATGTATTATTTTATTGCGATGCCACCGCCTCTATTGTAGGCAACGATTTACCCGCCGATGAGTGGAAACTCGATGCGCTTTCGGTGGGTTTGCAAAAATGTTTAGGCGGGCCTTCTGGCTCTGCACCATTAACACTGAGCGACAAATGCGCCGATTGGATACAAAAACGTAAAAAAGTAGAAGCGGGTATTCGTACCGCTGAGCATACCGATGGTAGTGAGCCATTTGTGCGCTCTAACTACTTTGATTTAGGCATGATCATGAATTACTGGGGGGAAGAGCGCCTTAACCACCACACCGAAGCCACCAGCATGCTTTACTGCGCCTCAGAATGTGCCCGCATTGTTATTGAAGAAAGCGTAGATAACTGCGTAGCCCGTCATAAATTACATGGCGATGCCATGCTAACGGGTATTCAAGCGCTGGGCTTAAACGTATTTGGCGATTTAAACAATAAAATGAACAACGTGCTGGGTGTGTATATTCCCGAGGGTATTAATGCCGATCACGTACGCGCTCAAATGCTAACCGACTTTGGTATTGAAATTGGCACTTCGTTTGGGCCACTGCATGGCAAAATTTGGCGTATTGGCACCATGGGTTACAACGCCCGTAAAGATGCCGTACTGCAAACTTTGGCAAGTTTAGATGCCTGCTTGCATGCCAACGGTTACAAAGGCCCTAAAGGCGAAGCCGCTATGGCCGCCCTTGCCCATTATAAATAAAAAAGGATTTAGCATGACGATTGTAAGCCACCATCCGGCGCCATTATTAAATAATGAGCTAGCTAACACATTTGCCGCGCGCGCCTTAGTACGCTGTAAAACACTCAGTAGCCTATCGCAAATGCAAGGCGGCATTCACCGTGTGTATTTATCAAAAGAGCACAAAGAGTGTAATAGTGTTACCGCCGCGTGGATGACTGAGGCCGGCATGCAATCGTGGCAAGACGAAGTTGGTAACGTATGGGGCAGGCTAAAATCATCAAACCCAAACGCTAAACGCTTAATTATAGGCTCACACCTAGACACCGTACCCAATGCCGGCGCATTTGATGGCATTCTAGGTGTATTACTCGGTATTGAAATAGCCGCTCTTGCGCACACGCAAAAGCTTGATTTACCGTTTCACTTAGATGTAGTAGGTTTTTGTGATGAAGAAGGCACTCGCTTTGCCACCACATTAATTGGCTCAAAAGCACTGGCAAACGAATTTGACCCACAGTGGTTAAATATAGAAGATACAAATGGCATAACCATGCGCCAAGCCATGCTGGACTTTGGTTTAAACCCTGCAAACTACGCAAAGGCCGCACTTAACAAAAACGAGTTACTTGGTTACTGGGAAACCCACATAGAGCAAGGCCCTGTGCTTGAGTCGGTAAATCAAGCATTAGGAGTAGTAACAGCTATAGCAGGTGCTAAACGCGCGATGATCACCCTAACAGGTCAAAGCGGCCACGCAGGCACAACCCCTATGAATTTACGTCAGGATTCGTTAGCAGGCTGCGCCGAACTGACTCTTGCGATAGAGCAACTAGCAAAAAGTGCGAGTAATGGCGAAGTAGCCACCGTTGGGCAAATTCAAGCACGCCCAGGCGCTACAAATGTTATTGCCGGTAAAACCACCATTAGCCTTGATGCACGCGCTCAAAACGATGACGACCTAGCCATATTACTTAATGCAATACATACCCGTGCAGATCAAATTGCAACATCGCGTAATTTAACGCTTGATTGGCAATGGACACACGCCGCCGATGCCGTAGCGTGCGATACTCAAATTCAGCATTTATTTACTAGCGCATGCAAACTTAACAACCAAGCCTCACCTTCGCTTGCCTCAGGCGCCGGGCACGATGCTATGGCCATAGCTCCTATTTGCCCCGTTGGTATGTTGTTTATACGCAGCCCAGGCGGTATAAGTCACCACCCAGCAGAAGCGGTGATTGATGAGGATGTCACTAAAGCGCTCAGCGTAATGTACAGCGCACTTGTGCTGTATGTAATAGAGTTAGAAAGGTAATTAACGTTGTGCTGTAAATGGCAAGGCTATGAGTTGTTAGCCTTGCTCTGCGTGTTAAAGTGGGCTGTGATTATTGCTTAAAGACGGTAGTTAAAGCCTAATTAAGGCTTATGCCAAACTCATTTAAACTCGCTTCAAAGCGCTGCCATTTTCTATTTATTTTGCGCTTAGCTGATGAGCTCACATAATTGCTAATAGGAAAAAACTCAGTATTACCAATATCATCCACCACTACACAATGCTCTATGGTGCCGTTATTATTAACACACGCTATATTGCGTGGTTTTATTTCTTTGGTGATCACTAAGTTATGTATTAAATAATCTTTTAACTTTAATAGCGGCTCAGCTAAAGCTTCGCTATTTGGCTGATTTAAATAATACTCAAGAGTTTTAGCTGGCTGATTATTTGCATCTATCACTAAATCAAATACGTACCCTGTACCAATATTGGTTTGTACCGTACCATGGTATCGTGCTAACAACTGCCACTGAATGTTTCGGTTACTAAGTCGCTTATAATAAGCCAACTCCTGATCTTGCTCTTGCGCAAACCCTTCATGGCTTACTTTAATACATAAATTATACGCCTCAGGATGCCTGTAACACGTTCTATGTGCGCCTTTACCTACAATCAAGTCATCGTTCAATGAAATCAAACCAATTTTATCCTAGCGTAAATTTACTAATACGAAGTAAATAATACGCTTAAAATTGCACGCTTTATATCTACATCTATTAATCCTACTCCTATGACTGTATCAATAATAAAGTAGGCCATTCGTCATACAAGCCGACCATTTTAACTATAAATTAGGGTTTATCAAGGTAAACTAGCTACAAAACGGTCATAATAAAGGCTAAAGCAGATCTACTTTTATTAAAACGAATATCAGGCTATTAAGGCAGGGAAGAAGAACAAAAATTTAGGCTTGCTCGCGGTAGTTAACCAAGCCTTACATCTTAATACTCCGGTTTACAGTTGAGCTGACTTTGTATATTCGTGTTTGCATGACACCACAGCAGCACACAAACCACTCAAAGCTAAAACTCATACAGAAGAAACTACACACCAAATTGACATTATCATTACAGGTAACCCTGCATTTGATGCAGACAAAACTAGTCCATTGCCTAAATATTTAGAAACGCCAAAGTAAGAAAAAATACCAAATGAACCAATGCAAACAGCTATAAAAAATAGTAAGTAACTTAGATTTCGTATTCATCCTTGATTTAATTACTTTTATTATTTTATCTGATCGAAAGATTATTATTTACACACCTAAACTTAAAAACAAGTACTAGTAACTTAAAATAGCAAAATTCACCAAGTAAGTAGCCAAGCATGTTAAATTTGTAACTAATCATCAAATTAAAACAAGAAAATTATTTTAGCTAACCTTCATTAAACATTTATTTTGCCGTTACTCGGGGGGCTACATAAAACTAATTATAAGGCCACCCGCTTTGTTTTTATGTTTATTCAATCGTTACCTTTGCATCACTTACCCAGGTTTCTGTAATCGCATCTTCGTTTTTATCGACTAAATACGCGCGAATGTGCACCGGGTTATTATTAGATTGCTTGTAGTCAAACGCTAATCGCCATTTATTAGTCCCGACTATTGGATAAGCGCCAATTGGCTCTAGTATTTCACCGTTGCTGGCTTCAACAATAGGCTTAATACCACTTTTATGATCCAATCCCTCTAATGCAGGTCCTTCAAAATCAATCACCATTTTATTTACGCCTTCAGGGATTGGCTGTCCAGGAATACCGCCTAAACCTTGGCGAGTATCTGCAACACTGGCTAACTTTTCTGACTTTGGATCAAGTGGTCGCCATTCAATATCATAAGAAAAGGTAAACTCATCGCCTTTACGTGCTGGTTTTTCGGGCATCCAGTAAGCAACAATATTGTCAAACGTTTCATCTTTTGTAGGAATTTCGATCAACTGCACAGCCCCTTTGCCCCAATTCCCTCTAGGTTTTATCCATGCAGATGAGCGTTTATTATAAAAAACGCCATCGTCTTGGTAGTTATTAAAATCACGATCTCTTTGAATTAAGCCAAAACCTAGTGGGTTTTCATCAAAAAAGCTATTAGTCGATACAGATTGAGGGTTATTGAGTGGACGCCAAATGTATTGTCCCGACCCGGTGTGAATTGCGAGTCCGTCACTGTCGTGAATTTCAGGACGCCAATCTTTCGCAACTGTTTTATCCTTTTGTGAGTACCAATACATACTCGTTAATGGCGCTACACCTAAGCGCTCAACGTCAGCACGCATATATAAATTAGCCGTTACAGAGGTAATATGCCCTTTAGCTTCTTTGTTATCTTTGCTTAAACCAAACCGATAGGCACCTGTAATAGAAGGGCCATCAAGCAATGCCCAAACAGATAAACTTTCACCTTTTTTTTCTGCAGGACCAATCCAAAATGCAGAAAAGCGCGGGAACTCTTCTGGTTCACTCATGCCCGTATTAATCGCAATACCTCGAGCCGACAATCCATATTGCCCTTGTGGTCCATCGGTACGAAAATAAGATGCGCCAAGAAAAGATATCCAATCAGGCTTCATATCCGGTCGCATTATTCTAAAGCCTGCAAATCCAAACCCTTTAGGCAAGTCGTGTGCTGGGCTGTCAGCCGGCATATCAAACAGTTCATTACTAAATGGTACATCTTGTGCGTGCTTTTTATCGTCTCTGATGTAGATTTTTACTGGTTCTGGAAAGTATCGTCCAGGATAAAATAATTGTACTGGCGCTTTTTTCCCACTTGGGTATAGGGTTTCATCTTCTTTAAAGCGTATTTTCCAGTGTTGATCGTACGTAATTTTATCAATTAACTCAGGAGCAGGAACCACTGTTGGCGTATAAGGCTTTTCGGCAGAAGCTTTTGCCATTGCCTTTAAATCTTCGAAGGTAAACTTTGCATTACCTTGGGCATGCGCTGCGTGTAACGACATTGAGGAGGAAATAATAGCGGCAATAAATAACTTTAACTTCATAAAAGTATCTCTAAAAAAATGAGTCTAAAAATAAGCGCCCGGTTCAAACGCTTAACTTAAAATGCTTGTAAAGATATTACACACCGCAATATGAACACGCGTTTACTGAAGTATCGTTAGTTAATTTGTTTTTGGGGCGGCGCGTTTGATGATATCGCTGAAGTGAAAATAAGTGGGGATAGCGCAATTGATTATTAGATCGCTGAAATTAAAATGGATAAGGGTTGTATTTAGTTGGCGGAAAACGAAGAGACTCACCACTTTTAAAATTTGCAATTAATGGCTAAATTTTACTAGTCGCCCACCTCAGGGCATATTGTTAGCTCGTACTTTGCTGAATACTTGGCTTTTTCCAACCAAGAATATTTACGCAATAATTTACACCAACCACTATATATTCCGTTATTTCTGAATTACCACACAACGAAAAACCATTACGCTTACTTTCTAAGTCGAACCAGCCACCAGTAATTATTTCGTGGAGCCACCCTGCTTGTAAGGAACATTCAGGCCAAAACTCTAACAAGTCACCTTCATCTAAGACTCGAAAGCCTGCAGGCTCTTCGAAAATAATATCAATTTTATCACCTTCAATAGATATTGTAATTGTTAGGAGATCAACATCAAAATTAAGGTTTATAACCTCAATAGTATTTGTTGAATTATCACTCTCTAAAATTTTATATTTCACAAAACCTCTGAGTACCGCTAACGCCTTGTTAACCGGAGCGTAGGTTGATAGCGTTTCTTCGTCTTTTTTCTGCAAAAACGATGGCGACCGTTTACGCTTCAGTGCTTAACGACTTGTTAGCTGTATTTATCAACTCACGTCTTAAATGTTTTTAGAAAAGATGTTTCCTGACTGATATTTTGATGAATATGTTGGAGTTCCATCTGCAATATATTCGAGTAATGATAGAGTGTTTTTTTCATTCTTTTCTTCGAGCGCTTTTTTAGATAACACTTGACCAATATTATCGTCAGCTAAACCAAGTTGATGCCCTAAAGTATTCATTTCTTGCTGTAACTTTGGCAATACATCATTGTTTATTTGAGTTACTGCTTTAGCATAACCTTCACGCTGCTCAGCGGTGTCAGCAGTCTTTGCTAATTCCGCATATTTAGCAGCCGATTTAGTCAAGCCATTTATATCACCGACACGCATATTGTAACCAAAGAAAAGATCCATTGTATTAATATTCATTTGATTACCTTATTTATGAAGAAAAAATAAAACATGCAATAAATGCACCACAAGGTGCGGCTATACAGCTAACGCCCACTTAAGCGGACAAAAATTGTTGGCTATAATGTGGAGCGAAGCGGAACTGAGCCAACTGTTTTTGTTCCGTTTAAAGTGCTTGTTAAGTGTATATTTAGTTCCCAGCAGGCTTTGTTTTTTTATCTTTTAACATGAGAAGAATATTTTCAAGCGCTGCAATGTTAGCTTCATTAGCTAATAACACTGCTTTTCTCATTTCTTTGTGTTCTACCTCAAATTGCTTAGAGGAAACACCATGGGTTAAACGATTGATGTCTAATAGAAAATCATTTGTATCATCTTGCTTTTTAAGTGATATTTTTTGGTTGTTTGTTATTAGCTTTAAAGTTTCTAATTCGTTTAGGAGTTTTTCCTGATTATGGACAATTGAACTTAGCTCTGTTGCAATGCCACCTAATTCATTTACTACTTTATTTTCAGAATTAGTATTTAACCAAATCGTAATAACAAAAATTAACGCGCCACTTAATCCAACAGTAAAAGCCCAAATAAACACAGAACTAAGCTTTTCTGATATTTTTCGGGGAGCAAGCTTACCATTATAAAAACACCTCTTAGTTTTGCGTAACCAGAAAGTTTTTAAATGGTCATAATAACTTGGATGACCATCTACATCAGTTGTACGCATATAAGAAACCAAATACTCCCAATGCTGTTTAGACTTTGCCTCTAACTTAGAAGGTTCTTTGAGAATCTCTAGTACAATCCCATCTTCAAATGGTCTTAAGTTCTCTGTTTTGGAAGGTCTGAGGGTACAAATAACATGTGACTTATCAGTTAGCTTATATTCTAGCCTTGCACCCTCAATGATTTTAGCTTTATTCGTAACGTTAAAATTGTCACCTAATTCCTTTTGCCAGCTGTGGTATTTAAACCCAAAGAATATCTCGATCAATGTTTCATCAAGCCCTCCGATTGCTCCCTTCGGGCAAACGTTAAGATCATTTTCAGTACGGAGGTTGTCCTCTTTTGAAATATCATTCCAGAAACCATTAAATGTATCTTCAGATTTTGCACTGAATGTTTTAAAATCATTAGCGCGATCTCTCCTAGTACTCAATATAAACTCCGTATTACACTTAACAGCTTATTGAACACCACTCTGGGGGTTTATAACACTCCAAAACGGCGTATATTACATTGTTCAATAATTCCACTAAGTAACTTTAATGTAAACAAGTAATTAGGCATGTAATGAAAAGCCTTTGTTATTTTGCACCAAAACGACTTTTAATAATGTTATTGGACAAAGTAAAATAGCTGTTTATATGAATAGTTCAGTCTGAAGAAAAATTTTGGCTTTGTGCATTTAGCGCGTAATTAGCTAACGCATTGGTTAGATAAGCGAGCCTTAACATATTAATGATACAGGTTCGCTGAGGTGTTTATAATAAAACGAATGAGTGAGGTGTTTACTTTACATCAAAGTCCACGCGGTCAAAGTATGGATTACTCTCACGCGCTTTAAGTACGCTGATTGTAGTGAGCACAATGAGTTGCAGTTCGTTATTTACGTTAACAACTATGCATTCGTCTTTATTTGCATTGCGCTTTGTATCAGTGGCTACACCACATACACCATCACCATTTTTTAACACAAGCTCAATATTCAGCCTGTGCATACAGGCAATTTCAATGTAGTCATATTGGTGGCAACTGATCATAAAGCCTCGTTATAAATTATTTAGCTGATTGAAAAAGCATTAAATGTGCTATTACTGCAAGGTTGGCGATATACCAAAGATCTTTAATTACAAACAAACCGAGACCATCGAATAAAGTGGCGGCACTAAATGCCCCTGTTGCATTAAATAAAAAGGTTTGAGTCATTAAAAATACACTCAAACACGCTAAACCACTTACAATAATTAGCTTTTTATTATCCAGAAAAATACCCGCGCCAAGTAACAAAGCAAATAATACATCGAACCCGCCAATTACGTTTGATGCACCTTGTACGCTAAATAACGTATATAACCACGACATAAACGGCGACGTTTCAACAAGACTTACAATGCCTTTTGCTTCAAACTCATAGAACTTCATACCGCCAATCCACAGTAAAACCATAGCCACAGGAATAAAGTTTAAAAGTACGTGTTGTTTGTCGGTAAGTTTGTCTTTATAAAACAAAAATAAATACAAAGGTACTACAGCAAAGTATTTAATTATGCCCTGCCCACTACCAATTATTGGAAAGCCGCCAAGTTGCGTCATCCAGCGGTTGCTGGCCAATAAGGTAAGTAAGGGGATTAAGCTTATAATTGACGCAAACAACAATGCACCGGTAGGTTTCATTAATTGAAAATGAGCCAGTAAGGTCGCAAAGCCCAGCGCAATCATAAATGAACCGCTCAGTAAGCCTAAAGCCGATACAGAAATAAGCGAGTCAATATGATAAAAGCTAAATGTTGCTGATAACAAATTTTGGCCAGCATCTAAAGCAAATGACAAACCAAGCAATAAAAAGCTAATTGTTAATAAAAATGCGACCACGTTGTTGGTTAGTTTTAAGTTCATTTTATTTCCGTACATTAGTTCAGATACATAAAGACCTTATAAGGTAATAAAACAATTCAAACTCCCCCTTAAAAACTAAACCCTGTTTAAGTACACTGTAAGCGCTTATGAGTATTTAGTGTTTTTTAAGCGCGTAGTTTATTTCGGTTAATTAATAAAATTGGTTTTTTCATCACTTTCCTCATGATGTATATCATCTTTTTTGATTATTAAATGAAGTAGAATAACGTCATATTTTTAATATACATAATGTATGCATTTATAAAAATTAGGGATATTTTTAATGAAAGGTAGTGATATTAAAGTGAGCTCTGGCGTGGTTTCCATTGCCGTTATTTTAATACTTTGGTTTGCAGTACCGGCTCCGCAAGGTGTAACTGAAAACGCATGGCATTTATTGGCTTTATTTGTTGGCACCGTGGTTGCCATTATTGGAAAAGCGATGCCAATTGGCGCGATAGCAATTTTAGCCATTACTGCTGTTGCATTAACGGGAGTGACAAATAGTAGCCCTTCAGGCGCTGTTAAAGATGCACTGAGTGGCTTTTCTAACTCGCTGATTTGGTTAATTGGTATTGCTATTATAATTTCTCGTGGATTGGCTAAAACCGGTCTAGGTAACCGTATTGGCTATAATTTCATTTCGTTATTTGGCAAAAAAACAATAGGGATTGGGTATGCACTGGCTCTTTCTGAGTTGGTTATTGCCCCTGTAACACCAAGTAATACTGCTCGAGGTGGTGCTATTATCCACCCAATTATGAAGTCTATTGCTACAAGCTTTGGGTCATCACCAGAGCAAGGCACCTCTCGTAAAATAGGCCACTACCTCGCACTTGTGAGTTACCACATAAACCCTATTACCTCTGCTATGTTTATTACGGCAACTGCGCCAAATCCACTAATTGTAAAACTGATTGCAGACGCCACAGGCGCTGATATAAGTATTACATGGGGTACGTGGGCGCTTGCTGCACTTTTACCTGGCTTGCTATGTATTGCACTGGTGCCTTTGGTTGTGTATGCCATTTACCCTCCTGAGGTTAAAAGCACGCCCGATGCAAAAACCTACGCAGAATCTAAGCTGTCTGAAATGGGACCTATGAGTTACGGCGAAAAAGTAATGGTGGGTGTGTTTGCTATGCTACTTACTTTATGGGCCGGTGTACCCGCTATGATTTTAGGTGCTGATTATGCGGTAAACACAACCGCAGTGGCCTTTTTAGGGCTCTCGGTTTTATTAATTACCGGAGTTTTAAGTTGGGACGATGTGCTTAAAGAAAAGTCAGCTTGGGATACGGTAGTGTGGTTTTCAGCGCTGGTAATGATGGCAACATTTTTAAATAAATTAGGTTTAGTTACATGGTTTTCAAGCCTAGTTGAGAGCAATATTGCGCAGCTCGGTTTCGATTGGATTATATCGGCCATAATACTGGTTGCAGTGTATTTTTACGCTCATTACTTTTTTGCCAGTACGACTGCACACATCACAGCTATGTTTGCTGCTTTTTACGCTGCAGGTATAGCACTTGGCGCGCCACCATTGTTTCTTGGTTTGTTATTAGCGGGCGCTTCATCTTTGATGATGTCGTTAACCCATTATGCTACCGGTACTTCCCCCATAGTATTTGGATCAGGTTATGTTTCTTTAAAAAATTGGTGGGTAATGGGGCTTATTATGAGCATTATTAATTTAAGTGTGTGGGGTATTATTGGCGGTCTTTGGTGGAAGGCACTTGGGTATTGGTAATAGTATTTTTGCTTTACCAGCATAGTTAACACCATATGCTTAAATATGAACTTGCAGCCCTATTAATCAATTTAGGGCTGCTATAAAAGGAGTTTAATTAGGCTTAACTTTATTAAAGCAGCATTTAAAAGGAACAAATAAATAACCTAATTACTCATATCTAATACAGTTAAACAATGAGTTAATAGTGATTTAAAAAACGCTTTAGCATCACTTAAGGTAGTAAATACTAGTACCTTATAAACCCAGCCTATTAAAAGCATTGGTTTTAATGCCTAATCACTTTGGTTTTTAAAGTCTTTTTTTCTGAAAATGGTTAAGTGCCAACCCCAGTGAAGCGAGCCTAGTCTTAAAAATATTGTGGTAAAAAGCGAGCCTAAAATACACCAGATATAATCTACTTCTAATGTAAATAGTGCCGCATAGACCAAGCCTCCCGCTAAACACGCTGATGCATAAGGCTCATTTCGCATAACTGAGGGCACTTCGCGGCAAATTACATCTCGTATAAGGCCGCCAAAAATCCCAGTGGTGATCCCCATAGTAATGGCAATTGCCATACCTGAGCCACTGATCAGGGCTTTTTCTATACCCATAATATTAAATAATGCCATGCCTAAGGCATCTACTAATAAAAAGTAATAATTATTTACATGAGGTAAGTAGCGCACAAAAAATATGGTTGCAATAATAGCGGCGTAAGTTGAGTACAAATACTCTGGCGTGGCGATCCAAAATACTGGCTTATTTAACAGCATATCTCTGAGGGTACCGCCCCCTAGCGCAGTTACAGTTGCCACCACAACTACTCCAAAGCCACTTATGTTTTTATCGTAGCCGAGCAATGCACCTGCTACAGAAAAAAATGCCACCCCAAGCAGCCCCAATACCATAAAATACTCGTCAGTCATGCTAATTCCTTTTAAAAATGTATGCATCACTAATCCAACTTGCATGCCAAAAAATAAAAGCAATAAAAATCAATAATTTAAATTTTTAAAGTAATACATTAACAAAATACTTTTCAACTCGAATAAAGTAATAGATGAAATTATTATATATAAATGTAGTTTTTACACATTTAGTAACTTGATTATTTGTAAGAGTATAAACACGAAGTCGAGCACTCAGAATCCAACCCTATCTACCTATTGTTAAAAATAAAGCAACCCTTTAGTATGCGCCACCTGAAGTTAAAAACGGTACAAACAATGATTAAAACGTTAATAAAGTGGCCTTTATTATTATCAGTAATTACGCTTATTACACTTGATTGTAGTGATGCAGAGGCAAAAAGCACTAATCGATATAGTGACCGAAACGCAAACTGGCTTGCCGGCTCTTGGGGTATTACACACCGACTAGATGGTGGCTATATACTTGATAATGCAGTAAATAGTTCTGACTGGCGTCTCGGCGCAGACGAAATTATTAAAAATTTACCCTCTGCAGGGCATGTAATCACATCACTTACTCACCCTGCACGTGCACACCTTTTTACACTGCGCGATAACACAAGAGTTAATGTTGCTGAGAGAATACATTCAGATATGGTGCCTTCGCGTCAAAACGAAGAGATTATTTTTGATGTAATTGAGAAATACCGTAGCGCCGGTAAAAAAATTATCTTGTATATAAATACTGCCAGCCCTTCTATGATTGAAGGTAATTTTCCTGAAAATGAGCTAGCAATAAGACAAGCATGGGAAGATTACTACAACTCTGATAAATGGAAAGGTGATGAGGCCGCAGCGTGGCGCGATTTAATACTAGGCTACATTGAACGCTTTGATGGTTTAGCAGATGGCTACTGGTTAGATAACGTACGAAAACTACCTGGAAGCGAAGCCGAATTTGTTGAGATGATACGCAGTGTTGACCCAACAGTTGCTATTACTGTAAACAAAACAAAAGAATACTTTACAGATGAAAATGGAGATTTTCTTTACGTTGATAGCGACGGCTTCAATGATTTAGATGACACTGATTACAAAATAATAAAATATGCTGCCACTAATGAATTAGAAGACTTTACTAGTGGGCACGTTACACCACTGGGTCAAGGTGCTCCACCTAACTCTTGGGGATATGAAGAGTATACTATTCCCAACATGCAAAAAGCGCCTTGGGATAACTATGAAGGGAAAAAAGACGTACTTAAGCATGCATGGTTTCCTATACGAAAAACGTGGAGTACGGGCACTAATATGGTGTTTAATATAGAGCAGGCTTATCGTTTTACACGCAAAATTACTGATGCCGGTGCAGGTATTACATGGTCAACCACTGAAAAAGATGGCCATTTAAGAGCAAGAGACATGGAGATGATGCTCGAAATAGAGGACAGAATGAGCCAAAAGCGTAAGCCAGACTATGAAGCTTATGAAAGGCCAAGTGGAGCCTATTTACTTCAAAGTAACTAAATGTATATGAATTGATAAATAACCCACCTTAGTTAAGGTGGGTTATTTTTGAACTATCAAAAATATAAATTTAAACGTTATTACAATTGAAGAACTAGCTTTACCTCATTTAGGATGATTAGAGTGATTCGGGCGTAATCGGTATAAACCACTTTAATATTGAGTTTAAAAATCTCTTTTATTTATATTCCAAACAGCAATTCTATAAAATTTCTTACAACCTCTTTAAGCTTATTGCCTATAGTAAGCTACCCCTCTAAAATCACTCAACTTAACGCTAAAATATGCACTGCAATGATAAAAAATGAAATAAAAGGGCCATTAATTTTGGTAGTTATAAGTAGCTTACTGGCGTGTAATAGCATACCAATAAAAAACACCACCAAAAATGATATATACATTAAACAAAATGCACAGTGGTTAGCCGGCTCCTGGGGGGTTACTCAGCGGGTTGATGGCGGCTATAAACTCGACAAAACTGCCAACTCTTCTAATTGGGTTGCTGGTGCAGAGCAAATAGTTAAAAACTTGCCGTCAGTGGGGCATGTAATTACCTCTTTTACTCATCCTGCCCATGCATACCTTTTTACCCTGCGTGATAATAACAATGTAGACGTAGCTGCAATTCACCCAGATATGGTACCTTCAATTGAAAATGAAAAAATAATACTCGATGTTATTAATGTGTATCGTCGTGCTGGTAAAAAGGTCATTTTGTACTTAAACGCCGCAGGTCCTTCAATGATACTCAGCTCCGATCCTAATAATGAAATAGCGATTAAAAAAGCGTGGAAAAATTACTACAACTCTAAGTGGGATGGTGATGAAGGCGCTGCTTGGCGAGATTTAGTATTAGGTTATGCTCAGCGATTTGATGGTTTAGTTGATGGCTATTGGTTAGATAATGCCAACAAATTACCTGGTGAGGTTTCTGATTTTGTTGCCATGCTTCGAAGTGTTGACCCAACCCTGGCAATTACCGTAAATAAAACTAAAACATACTTTAAAAATAACAACGATGATTTTATCTATGTAGATAGCGATGGGGTCAATGATACAGATAAGAGAAACTATAAAATAATAAAATACGCAGCAACCAATGAATTTGAAGACTTTACCAGTGGCCATATTACACCGTTAGGTCGTGGCGCTCCACCTAACTCATGGGCGTATGAAGAATATACAATCCCTGATATGGTCAGCGCACCTTGGGATCACTTTGAAGGAAAAAATAACGTATTAAAACATGCATGGTTCCCTATAAGATCAAGATGGAGCGTAGCAAAAACTGACCTTGTATTTGGGGTAGAGCAAGCATATCGTTTTACTCGAAAAATCACTGATGCGGGTGCAGGTATAACATGGTCTACAACCCAAAAAAATGGTTATATGGGCACCGATGAAATGCAAATCATGCGCAAAATACAAAGAAGAATAGAGAACGATGAAGAATATATGCCTTACGAAAGGCCCAATGGCGCCTACTTACTTAAACAAAAGTAAACAACATTAGCCCTAACGAGCAATGATCTTTATATTCAAAAGTTAAATCTTCAGCGGTATGTTTGGTATTTAGGCAATGCTGTGTGGTTATTCCTCATAAATGAGCAATAACGTAGCATAAAGACCAAACATGCGCTCCCCTTTGGGTTCTTTCTAGGGGCTATTTACTCTTTGCTGCCTACATAGATGTTGGTAAAGGGCATGAGCACGACGCGCAAACTTTGCTCGGTTTTTGCTTATTCTTACATGGATGTAAGTCATTAGGCTCATGCAGGAGCAGTTACCGAGCCCACTCGATTACAAATCTCGCGCCGCGATTAAATAGCTCCTAGTCTAAGGCTAAAGTTTTTACGCCACAAGCGGCGTGATATTTAACCCGAGGAGATTAAACGAGCGATAACAACTGCATGGGTAACATGCGCTTAAAGTAAATAGTTGTAAAACTTGCCTTTGTGCCGTCTACGTTTTCTATACGAATAGACATACAGTATTTACCAATAGTTTGTCCGCGTTGATACATAAGGTAACCATGAAGCACTAAAACGCTAAGTACACCATAACCCAATAAAAACAAAGATAACTCAAGTGTTGGCTGCATTAAACTATCAAAGCCGATATACATAATTAAAGGTACAGTAAAAGCGATTCCTATTAAGCCGTCAATAATGGCAGCAACGCGCCTATCCCCGCGGGATGCTTGTTCGTCCACTATTTTTAAGTCGGTATTTTGTATGGGACCTTGCGCTTCTCGGGTTTTAATAAGCTCGTCTATTTCTTTTGCATGCTTAGAAAAGCATTCTCGGTCAATTGCTTTTGCGCTGGAGTAAAGCTCATCTAAGGTGTAGGGGGTAAAGTCTATTTGGGTATACACTTTTAGTACATTCTTTTGAATAACCCTCTTCAAAGTAGCATACATAGTTAATAATATTCAATAAGTTATGAGTCAGGCCGTTTTTAGTTATTAAATTTATACCCTACTCCATAAACGGCTGTAATGGGGTTTAAATCGCTTTTAATATCACTAATTTTTTTACGAATATTTTTAATGTGGTTATCAATATTGCGATCTGATATTTCAACTGTGTGGTTATAAACGCTATTAATGATATCTTCACGGCTAAATACACGACCAACATGGCTAATAAATAGCAAAAATATTTTAAATTCGACGGCTGTAAACGCTAAGATTTCACCATGAACTAAAGCAACATAATCCTCTTTAAATAACTCAAATTCGCCATAACTAATCACATTGTTTTTAGGCTGGCTTGTGCGCCTTAATACGGCTTTTATTCTGGCCATTACCTCTTTAGGGCTAAAGGGTTTACATATGTAGTCATCAGCACCAAGTTCCAGCCCTTGTAATCTGTCTATCTCTTCATGCTTAGCAGTGACCATAATAATAGGAATGCTAGAAAACTCTCTGATCTGTTTACAAATAGTCAGTCCATCAACATAGGGAAGCATTAAATCGAGCAAAATTAAATCGGGTACATTGTTTTTAACAAAGTCCACAACCCCTTTACCCGTATTAAAATACTCTGTGATGTAACCTTGTTGTTGGCTGTAGGCTATAAGGACTTCGGCTATGTTTTTTTCGTCTTCTACTATTAGTATTTTTTGTTTAGTCATTGTGTTACTCAAATAGCGGTAAGGTAATTTTAGCTTTGAGCCCACCAAGTTCACTATGGCCAAGCGTAATATCGCCATTGTGCGCCAACACTATTTGCTGGCAAAGCGCTAAGCCAAGCCCTGAGCCGCCAAATTCTCTATTACGAGATTTTTCTACTCGGTAAAATCGCTCAAAAAGTTTGTTTAATTCTTCGGTTTTAACCCCGGGTGTTGAGTCTTGAATACATAATGTAACTTCTTTACGTTTACGGTTTTTGCTAATAGTTATATTTACTTGCCCACCAGCATGGGTGTATCTGCAGGTATTTTCTAGTAGGTTGGTAAATAGTTGCATTAAGCGATCTTTATCGGCATTTATATAATATTGTGGTGCAGCTATTACGCTTTCATTGTTTAAGGTTAAGGAGCGCTCTTTAAAACGTGCACTAAAACTTTGTAAAGCGAGTTTAACTGTATCCGTTAAATCAAGCTTAATAAAATGATAGGTTAAATTAGCTGTGTCGTTATTTACCAGTTGAGCTAGGTCGTCAACAATATGATTTAAGTTATCTACTTGTTCTATTAATAAGTTTATTCGTTTTTCGTCGGCTACAAATACGCCATCCTGCACCGCTAATAAATGAGAGCGCAGAACGGTAATAGGTGTTTTAAGCTCATGAGACGTATCCGACATCCATTGAAAACGCATTTGCTGGTTGTGCTCAAGCGTATTAGCCAGCACGTTTACATTATTTGCGAGTATACCTAGCTCATCACGCGTTAAAGGGATGATCCTGTTTGAAAAGTTCCCTTTATTAAGCTGATTTGTGCCATGCACTATTTGTTTAATTGGCTTAGTTAAATGGCGAGAGAGTAAAATAGCCATTACAAAAGCCAATAAAATGACAAGCAGCGTGATCATAAAGTAGTTATGAAACTGAGCCGTTAAAAAGGCTTTTGCGGGGCTGTTTTCAACTAAGCGTGATGGCATTAAACCAAGCCAGCCAACGGTAATTTTGTTAATTACTATAGGTTCAATATGAGGATTGTCGGCTATTTGAGGCTTGCCTACCACAACATGTTTATCTGCGTTATATAAGCTAATACGCTGGCCTGTTTTAAGTAAATCAGCAGGCAAGTTTATCCATAACAATGAAGGAATTGGCTTAACCGGATTATTTGCAGTATTACTTTTTGGGGCAATTTTGCTAGGCTTAGATTTTGGAGCAACAATAGAGCGCCATAAATGTACACTTTGAGAAATACCCTGCCAGCTATTATATTGGCTATACACTTTTGTAAGTTGCTGTTTTACATTTGCTAAGTGCTGTTGTTCTTCTTTTTCAACAAAGTTATTAAATTCGCTAGCAAAGTTCATGTAAATAAACACAAACATTAAGCCTACGAGCGTTATATTCGTTATAAAAAATGCTAAAAAGAATTTATGTATTAATTTCACAGGTACTCTATTTTTTAGGCTGTAGGCGTGTGCGGTAATAGTGCTTACACTCTAATTAGCAGTATTGCATAACGAGGGTTTACAATTAAGCTTTAAATAAATAACCCCTCGTTATTTAGCACATTAAAAGCTGGCGTTTAAAGCTTCACCAGCATTAAGCAACTTATACTGCGGTTTAACAATGTTAGCGTGCACCGCGCCTAAGCTTTTAGAAAACGACAACGACACATCACTTACTTTTGAAACCTTATGCCGTGCTAGCAAAACTATTTCATCATGTTGATTTGGGTATGTGTTGAATAATGCTCGCTCAAACTTTATTGCTTGGTTATTTATTTGCAATTGAGTCGATTGTAAAAGCATATTTTTAATATAGTTTTGCTGATCATTTATGCCCAAATTTTCTGGCATAACTTGTTCTATGTCGCCCATTAACCACGCTTGATCACTTTGTAATGTAGCTGCTAAATGGGCTGTGTCGGTTATTATTTTAACTTCTACTTGGCCATCTCTTAAAATAATATGAGCACTTGTACCATTAAGCTCATGCGCGCTCACAGCTGTACTGAAACTCAGAAATACACACATAAAAATTAAATAGTATTTTTTTAATACAAACATACGTTGCCTTTAAGTTATTAATGCGGCTTATTTATGGTCATTCTACAAATAAGCGTATTGTCGGTTTCAAGGTCCTCTCCCCAAATAAATTGAGCGGTTTTATCCCAGCTTATTTCATCGTATCCATCTTTAGGGCTTACCGATGAATAGGTATGCTCAGTAGCATTAGGCCAGGCACTATCATCAAAATTACTTTGTAACCAGTTGCTTGGTGGCTCTTTAGCCATGAAGTTGCACGGTGCAGTTCCTGCTGTTGGGCTTTGACTGTTTTCACATGCTTTATCTAGTGGGGCTTTGTGTAACACCTCACATTTTAAGGTTTTGTTGCTTACCGCTATTACTTTATTATTTTGAGTATCAGTAACCTGCATAATAAAGCCACCATCGCCCATTTGCTGTTTGCGCGTGCCTATGTACTCAAGCCCTGTGTTATTTTGCTTAAAGTCTTTAATAATAAAATTAAGATTTATAGGGTACGACGCCGAAAAATTAATACTCTCCGCATTAAAAGAACGCTCAGTGGTAATAGGTACAGAGTCTTCAATAAGCAACTTATCGTTTATATATGCAGCAAACCAATTGTCGGCCCATGCCTCTAATTTAAAACGAGCTTCAGGATTATTTTGACGTGGTTTTTTGGCTTGTGGTTGCTGACCTCTGCAAAATGTACCTGTTTCAATACCATTTTTATTGCTAATAGTTTTTTGCTTAAAGTCAAAGCAGTCATCCCCCTGCGGTGAAGGGCTATAAGTAGTAAAATATTGCTCATTTTTATATGTATAGCGCATAGTACGGCTGCCATCTTCAGCTACGGTATGCGTTAAATTTGTTACCCCACCAGTAGGTGGTTTTAATTCAGCTCTAATACCTTGGGTATCACCACTAAGCGGCGCAACTCGAGGTAATACGCGCGTATCTACTTCACCTACTAAGCATTGAATAATATAAGGGGCACTTTGAGATGTGTGATACCTATAACCAAACTTACTATCACTTTGCCCGTTACATAAATCGAGCTCGTTTTTTGTAATGGTGCTGCCATCAGGGTTTTTATTACCATAAAGCGGGTATCCGTCGTACGCCCAGCCAATAATGGCATCGCTACTTTTATTTTTCATTGTGTCGATCATACATGTCGGTGCTACATGATAGTGGTAATCATCCCCACGCCCTGCATGGCCGCCACAGTTATCTAGCTGGCCTAACTTTAAAGTATCGTGTTTGGCATCATACTCATTAACGTTCAGCTCACCTTGCGATGAATAATCGTAAATTGGCACCCCATTTACCGCTACACCTACAGCTGCATCTATTGTTGTAAACGTTTTAGCCTTTTTGGGAGCTAACTTAATAGGTGCGGCGTAATTTTTTGCAGGAACTGGCACCTGTTCATTAGTACCTATTATACCAGTCATCACTGGGTGTTCGGGATATGTATTTGACACAACATAGGCATACTCATTATCACAAATCACGCGAGCGTTTTTATTAAACCCAGCGTCATTCACCGAGCTTTTTATTGTATTACAGCGGCTAGATTGTGAAGCGGTTAAAGCAACAGGGGCTGTTGAATTAACTAAACTTAAGGGTGTTTTTATACCTTCATACACTTTAGGCTTTTTACGTGCAGGCTTATGTGGGCTGCCTGCTCTCTCGTAAGTTACCGTCATTTGTGCTGAGTCTAGGGTAATATTTTTTATAGCTTTAAGTAAGGTTGCTCTATCTACTTGAGTGTTTTTAGCAAAATTTATCGCATCGGATAATGCATAAACAGTATACGTATAGCGTTTTTCACCGGGTCCTTTTGAACAAGGTGGCGCATACTGGTTTAAATTATTAACACTGTTGCTTCCAAGTTCTGCTTTAATATCAGCTAAATTTTGGCCACTATCTATGTGTGAAGTGCTTGCATTAATATTATAAACATTCCAATACCAATGTACTCCATCGGGCGCATTGTGATGTATTATGAGAGCATAATACTTTGTGCCTTTTGGTGCCCCACTCCAGCTAAGAGGGGGGTTAACACTATTGCCATCACAGGTATAGGCTACAGGTAACGTACCGTTGTTTTTCATTACGTTACTAACTAATTTAAACGTATTGGATTCCGAGCTTTGTGTATCACTTGTGTTGTTATTACACCCAGCTAACGAAACCCCGCACATTATGGCAAAGCATAATATCCATAAGTTTTTCATTTTTTTCGCTCCAATATGTCACAGCAGATATAAATATTTATAGATAGTGTAATGATCAATTGTAAGGGAATTATGTAGATTTGTAGTTAGACTATCTCGATTACAAAAAAGGCAGCATTAAATAGCAGCCTTATGTAGTCATATTCTGAAACGCTTAAAATTTAAAAGTGCCACTTAACCATTAAATTTGGGTTGTGCTCTGTTTGACCATCTACACCAAACTTATTTTTCCAAAATACATATTCAATACCTACATCTAGGCGGCCTGTGTCAAGGCCAAGCATTGGGGCAATATTGTACTTAAGTTGTGAGGTAAAATTAAAACCCCCTTCGCTTTTACCAAACATAGTGTCGGTGCTATCAACAATATCTAAAAAGCCATCGTATCTAAAGTTACCGTTGTTATAGCCCCACGTAACCGTTATTTGGTTGTTATCTTCACGCTCTATGCCTATATCGTCTTGAAAACGGCGGTAATAAGCCACGTTAAAGTATTGAAAACCAGGTACATCTAACGATACGCCACCACCTAATAAATAGTTATTTTGATCGGTATCGCCTGAGCCATATTCTGTTTGTAGCCCTAAAAACACCTCTTTTACAAAATTGTCTTCTGGCTTATACAGTGTTGGGTTTATGTTTAGCTCTCCGTACACTTCATCAGGGTTGCTCAACCTATCCATAAAGAAGAACGTGCTCCCCCAAGTATGGCCCGATGCGTGTTCTATAGTAACAACACTTCTGTCATCTTCTTCACCGGAGAATGGTTCTAGGTAGTCGGCTCCTGTCATTGCAGTAATACTAAAATCAGACCAAAGCTCTTTAGCCGATACACCTGCTGAGCACATTGCAATGGCAGTTACTAATGCTAATTTTTTTATTGTTTTATTTTTCATTGTTAATCCCTTTTATGATTTTTATTAGTTTAGTTAAGATGATCTGTACTTGCTGAGTAATTTTCAGGTAATACCAAGGTCATAATAATTGCGGTTAACCCTGATACTGTTACTGCACTTCCAAATATTGCGGTAACAAGTTTTGGCGCATTTAAAAACATTTCAGGTACAAAGCTTACACCTAATCCCATACCTAAACTCACCGCAATAATAAGTAAGCTACGGCGATTAATTTTTTCACTGGCCAGTATTTTCACCCCTGCTGCGGCCACTGTGCCAAACATTACAAGCGTTGCGCCGCCTAATACAGGTTTTGGTATGTTTTGGAGCACAGCACCAATAACCGGAAATAACCCTAAAATAATGAGTATTGCACCAATCCACAGGCCTATGTATCTACTTGCTACACCGGTTAACTGAATTACGCCGTTATTTTGGCTAAAAGTAGTATTAGGAAAAGTATTAAACGCAGCTGCAATCATTGAATTTACACCGTCACCTAAAATACCGCCGCGTATACGTGCTAAATAGCTGGCACCTTTTACGGGTAATTTAGAAACCGCACAGTTAGCAGTTATATCGCCGGTCGATTCAATTGCTGTAATTAAATATAAAAAGCCAAAAGCAATCATGGCGCCAAAATCTACACTAAAACCATATTTAAAAGGTATTGGCATGGCGATTAAATCAAATTCGCCCACCTCAAATTTAGCTATTCCTAATATAACGGCCAGCACCCAACCTACTATCATTGCTGCAACCACCGCAGTTAGCCTTACCCATTGGTTTTTACTGGCGTTAAGTAATACCACTAGCGCGACCACCGAAAAGCCCACAATTAAGTTACTTGCTGAAGCAAATTTTTCAGGCATGTTAGTTAATAACCATTGCCCGCCGCCTATGTCGGTCATACCTACTTTAATGAGGTAAACCCCAATGGTGGTGATCACCACACCGGTCACTACAGGCTTAATTACTTTGCCAAGCTTTTCTATAAAAAAGCTAATAAATATCTCTACAAAGGCTGCTAAAAAACACACAGCAAAAATGGTGGCAAGTACCTCATCGTTACTGCCTCCGGTGGCTTTAACCGTAAAGCCCGTGGCTAAAATAGTACCTAAAAAAGCAAAGCTTGTGCCTTGCACACATATAAGCCCAGAACCAACAGGCCCAACTCTGCGCGCTTGTATAAACGTACCAACACCCGATACAAACAGCGCCATACTTATTAAGTACGGTATTTCGCTGCCAAGCCCCAGCACCCCACCAATAATAAGCGTGGGGGTAATTATTCCTACAAAGCTTGCAAGTACATGCTGTAATCCAGCAAAAAATGATTCTGTTACGCCTGGTTTGTCATCAACTGCATATATAATATCGTCAGATGAGCTTGTATTTTTTGACATATAAACCTCTATGTTTTTGTCAGTTAGCTACTATTAAATTAAGTGGCTAACTCATTGTTATTGGGTTATCGGCTTACTGAAAAGCCATTATTAATCAGCCCACTGTCAAAACGTGTAAGCAGTGCATTTTGTGCGGTGCTGTCGACTTATTAACAGTTAACAAGTCGACAGCACCCAAAGCTCTGCGAGCTTGGTTACTTATTAGCGTGCTGTCGCCTGCCATTGAGCGCGCTATAGATTCGCTGGTTTCGTTTTTAGGAATGCAATGCCCACTCACTTTGCCCCCGCGTAAAATAGTCGCGCTGTCGCAGAGCTCAATAACTTCATGCAACTTATGGCTAATAAAGAGTACCGAGCAGCCTTCTTTTTTGAGTGATTTTAATGTTGTAAATAAGGCATCAACTTCTTGAGGGGTGAGTACTGAGGTGGGTTCGTCTAAAATAAGTAACTGAATATCTAATAATAAGCACCTTATTATTTCTACCCGCTGTCGCTCGCCCGTTGAAAGCGTTGACACCAGCCTATGTGGGTCAAGCGGCATACCGTAGCGCTTAGATGTTTTTCTAATTCTGCTAGCAAGCGAACTACTGTGCCCTGCTAAATCGCCCAGTGCTAATGCGATATTTTGCGAAACGGTTAAGGTTTCAAATAATGAGAAATGTTGAAACACCATACCTATGCCTAATTCGCGGGCATCGGCCGGTTCTTTTATGTTCATTACTCGGCCATTAAAAAACATGTCCCCTTGGTCAGGTTTAACCACACCGTAAAGCATTTTCATTAAAGTGCTTTTACCTGCGCCGTTTTCACCTAGCAGGGCATGCACCTCACCGTGTTTTATTTTTATTGTTACGCCGTCGTTGGCTATACATCCGAGGTAGTGCTTTGTCATTCCCTGCATAGTAAGGCGGTATTTATTGTCCATTATTTAAACCTTTTTTTGTGCTTGTTGGTTAAATAAGCTAGCCTAGAAACATAGCTGACCAAACGGTCAACAATGGCATGGTAACTGCAATAAACTTACCAAGATGAAAAAGTATTTTTCTTACCCGTGCGCAAACAACAAGAAAAAACATACGCCAAGCCTTTACATATCAGGGCTTTATAAAAAATAAGGGGGTCTGTGTGATTCAGTTTTTATTAAATGACACGCCAATAGAAGTAGAAGAATGCTCGCCAAGTCTCACCATTTTGGACTGGCTACGCACCAAAAAAGGGAAAGTAGGCACCAAAGAAGGGTGTGCTACAGGCGATTGCGGCGCGTGCACAATTTTAGTCGGCGAAGAAAAAACAAATTCAAACGGTAACGCAGTTTGGCACTATCAAACCATGAACAGCTGCTTGCTTTTATTAGGCAATGCACACGCAAAGCATATAGTAACCGTAGAGGCTGTAACTGCTGGGCTTTACCCAACTCTTGAAGACTTACACCCAGTGCAGCGCGCGTTAGTAGAGTGCCATGGTTCGCAATGCGGTTTTTGTACCCCAGGTATAATAATGAGCATGTTGGCGCTTTATATTAATAACCCGAGTTACCCAGGTAAAAAAGCCGCTATTCATGCTTTAGGTGGCAACTTGTGCCGTTGTACTGGCTACAGCCCTATTTTACTCGCGGTAGAAAAAGCCTATAGCTATGAGCGCAAAAATGAGCCTTACTCAGCCCTAGCGGCTCAGTTTAAAGCCTCACTTAATACGCAATATGATGACTATGTTCCATTTTTAAAAAATGGTCCTCGCAAATTCTACTTGCCACAAAATGCTAAGCAGCTTGTTGAACTAAAAGCGCTTTACCCCCATGCACACTTGGTTGCTGGTGGCACCGACTTTGCCATTGAGCTTAGCCAAAATATGCTATTGCCCGATGTAATAATATCGCTTAGCCAAACCAGTGAGCTGTGCACAATAAGCGATAACAACGGCGAGCTACATATTGGTGCGGCACTCCCTTACAGCCAGTTTGTAGATGCTTTTTACGATTACTACCCAGAGTCTAAGGAGCTATTTGAACGCCTTGGCTCTAACCAAGTACGTAACAGTGGCACCTTAGGTGGCAGCATAGGGAATGCCTCTCCTATTGGCGATCCAGCCCCATTATTAATTGCACTTAATGCCACTCTAGATTTATTAAGCGCAGCAGGCACTCGCACTATAAACGTGGCCGACTACTTTATTGATTACAAAAAAACAGTCATTAAAAGCGATGAAGTCATTAGCAAAATTACAGTGCCAAAACGCCCAGACTCGTTAAAGCTTGCGTGCCATAAAATTTCAAAACGCTTTGAAGACGATATATCTACTGTGTGTTTAGTCCTAGCTATTGAGCAAACACAAGGCGTAATTAGCAATGCCCGCTGCGCCATGGGCGGTATGGCTGCAACACCAAAACGCGCAGCGCACATAGAGCAAAAACTTAATACTCAACCCCTACAAGTAAGCACATTTATAGATTCCGCTAGTGCTATAAATGATGACTTTGCACCCATGAGCGACGTACGTAGCAGCGCACATTATCGCACTACGGTAAGCAAAAACTTGCTACAACGTATTGGTATTGAGTTTTGCGGTGCACAGCCAAGCAGCAATAAAAATAATAACAACATTGCCATTACGAGGATCTCACATGCGTCACTTTGAAATGGATAAACTAAAAGCCCAAGGCGGAAGTGTTGGCCAATCTAAATACCACGAAAGTGCAATAAAACAAGTATGTGGCAATGCAAACTACGCCGACGATAACCCAGAGCCTCATGGCTGCTTACACGCCTACCCTGTGCTTGCGCCTATTACTAGCGGCTTTATTAAATCAATTGATACAAGTAAAGCGCTTGAAGTTGCAGGTGTTAAACGTATTTTATCGGCTGATGATGTACCCGGTAAGCTTGATATTGGCCCGGTATTTCCAGGTGATGTACTGCTTACTAGCCATGAAATTCAATACCACGGGCAACCGGTACTGGTAGTCGTTGCCGACAGCTACGCCATTGCGCGCCGCGCTGCTCGCTTAGTGGTTATAGAGTGCGAGCAAACTACACCTATACTCGATATTAAAGAAGCCATAAAAAAAGAGCATTGGGTAAGACCGCCCCATTCACTTAACCGTGGTAATAGCGAGCAAGCCATCAACAATGCAGCCCACCAGCTTACAGGCGAAATACACATAGGCGGGCAAGAACATTTTTACCTTGAGGGACAAATAGCACTCGCTCAGCCCGATAACGACGGCGGGATTCATGTTCAGTGCTCTACGCAACACCCTACAGAGGTGCAGCACTTAGTTGCTAAAATTTTAAAAAAGCCATTTAGCTTTGTTAACGTAGAAACCCGCCGTATGGGCGGTGCTTTTGGCGGTAAAGAAACCCAAGGCGCACCGTGGGCTTGCCTTGCAGCGCTTGCGGTTTATTACCTTGGCTGTGCAGTGAAAATGCGCCTAGCCCGCAGCGACGACTTTAAACTTACCGGTAAACGCCACCCATTTTATAACCAATACCATGTAGGGTTTGACGAAAATGGCCTAATTGAAGGCGCTGATGTAACCGTAAATGGATTTTGTGGTTATTCGCCTGATTTATCTGATGCCATTGTAGACCGCGCCATGTTTCATGCAGATAACGCTTATTACTACCCAACTGCCACCATTAAAGGGAATCGCTGTAAAGTAAACACCGTAAGCCACACCGCCTTTAGAGGATTTGGTGGCCCGCAAGGCATGATCATGGGCGAGCTAATAATGGACGACATTGCCGCTAAGTTAGGTAAAGATCCGCTTGAGATCCGAAAACTTAATTTATACAAAAAAGGCCGCGACACCACGCCGTATCATCAAACAGTAGAGCAGCATATTTTAATAGATATGATTGCTCAGCTTGAGGAGTCGGGTGATTACTGGGCGCGAAAAGAGGCGATTAAAGCCTTTAACGCATCATCCCCTATTATAAAAAAGGGCCTTGCGATGACGCCGGTAAAATATGGTATATCGTTTACCGTACAACACTTAAACCAAGCGGGAGCGCTCGTGCATGTATATAGTGATGGATCAATTCATTTAAACCATGGCGGCACCGAAATGGGCCAAGGCTTAAACACTAAAATAGCGCAAATTGTAGCCCATGGGTTTGGCGTTGATTTTGACGCAGTAAGCATAAGCGCTACCCGTACCGACAAAGTACCAAACACCTCGCCAACCGCCGCCTCAAGCGGTACCGACCTAAACGGCATGGCGGCGCTAAACGCGGTAAACACCATAAAAGAGCGTTTAATAAACTTTATAAGTGAGCACTTTGAGGTAGACAGCCAAAGTATTGTATTTAAAGATAATCTCATTACCTTTAGTAAAGGCGAAATTAGCTTTAGCGAACTTGCAAACCTTGCCTACATGAATCGTATATCGCTTTCATCAACGGGTTATTACGCCACGCCTAAAATTCATTACGATAGAGCCAAAGGCGAAGGCCGGCCATTTTTTTACTACGCTCACGGCGTAGCACTCAGTGAAGTAGAAATCGATACGCTAACAGGTGAAAACACCGTAACGCGTGTTGATATTCTGCACGATGTGGGCAGCTCAATTAACCCAGCACTTGATATTGGGCAAATTGAAGGTGCCTTTGTGCAAGGTATGGGCTGGCTTACCACCGAAGACTTACAATGGAATGATAAAGGCCAGCTTGCAAGCTTTGGCCCTGCTAACTATAAAATTCCGGCTATTGGCGATACACCTGCCGAATTTAACGTCAATTTATATAATTCGGCCAACCCAGAAACCACCGTATTTAGATCAAAAGCGGTTGGCGAGCCGCCGTTTATGCTGGCCTTTAGTGTATGGAGTGCTATTCGTAATGCCATAAGCAGTGTGGCCGATTACAAATACACCGCCCCACTTGATACGCCTGCTACGCCTGAGCGTGTATTAAATGCAATTGAGCAAACCGCTAGCTGGTTTAAGGAGCATCAACATGGCTAATTTAAATGAGTCGTTTCAGGGATTTCATACTCAAAATTGGGCGCAAGCTATAAACGAGCACGAACAAAGCGGCACTAACTATGTTATTGCGACTTTGCTGGGAACCAATGGCTCAACCCCACGGGGCACAGGCTCTAAAATGGTAATAAGTGGCGAACATATTTACGACACCCTTGGCGGTGGTCACCTTGAATACGTAGTAATAGAAAAAGCCCGCGAGCTACTTGCCAAAGGTGAGGCCACCCAAGTGATAGAGCAGTTTAACCTAGGCGCAAATTTAGGCCAATGCTGCGGGGGAGCTGCCACCGTGATGCTTGAGTGCATGCAATGCGAGCGCTTTACCCTCGACATTTACGGCGCAGGCCATGTAGCACAGGCGCTTATTGGTATATTGGCACAGCTGCCTATGCGTATACGCTGGATAGATAGCCGCGCCGATGTATTCCCACAATCAATCCCTAATAACGTAGTAAAAGTAGTTGATGAAGAGCCAACAGAGCAAGTAAAACGCGCGCCCAAAGCTAATAATTACTTAATATTAACCCATAACCACCAGCTCGATTTTGCACTCACACAAGCCATTATTAAACGCGCCGATGCCAATTGGCTTGGCGTAATTGGCTCAGATACCAAAGCAAAACGCTTTAAGCAGCGCTTAGCTCATCGCGATTTTACCACCGAGCAAATAAAGCAAATGGTCTGCCCTGTCGGGCTTGAAAATGTAACGGGCAAGCTCCCAATGGAAGTGGCAATATCAATTAGTGGGCAGTTAATTGGCCTTTATCAGGCTATGCAAGCCCATGCGCCTAAACGCCAAGGTTTGCAATGGCGTGCACTTAAAAATGCCTTAATTAGCACCGCGCAAGAGGAAGTAGATGCATGAGTAGCTTAAAAATTAATAACCTAAATGAAGCGCAAGCGCATCAAGCTTTAGAGCACTGTTGCGCCGCCCCTAACTGGGTAAGCGGTATGCTAAATACCATGCCATTTGAAAATAAAGAGCACTTATTTAACAGCGCACAAAGCGTATGGGATAACTTAGGCGAAAGCGATTATTTAGCAGCCTTTGAAGGCCACCCGCAAATAGGCGATTTATCAACATTAAGTAAAAAGTATGCCGCTACAGCGCAAAAAGCAGGGCACGAACAATCAGGAATGAGCAAAGCAAACGAGCAAACCCTAAAAGAAATGATTGCGCTTAATAAAGAATATCTCAGTAAATTTGGCTTTATATTTATTGTGTGTGCCAGCGGCAAAAGTGCTGAGCAAATGCTTGAACTTATTGAGCAGCGTATACACAACACGCGCAGCACAGAGCTTAATATAGCCGCGGGCGAACAAGCCAAAATAACAAAAATAAGATTGGAGTCCCTGATATGAATAAAAGTATGAACAAAAGCCCTATTACTACCCATATACTCGATACCAGCACAGGCAAACCGGCTGAAAATGTAGCTGTACAATTGTTTGTATACACTAATAACAAGTGGGAATTAATTGCTCAAGGTAAAACAAATAGCGACGGGCGTATTACCGACTGGCTAAATACAGACGTTGAATTTGCCACCTATAAGTTGGTATTTGATTTAGATAGTTACTATGAAAACCAGCCTACCCCCGCGTTTTACCCTGAGGCGCAAATTACCTTTAGATTACAAGATCAAAAGCATCACCATATTCCGTTATTGCTTAGCCCATTTGGCTACTCAACGTACAGAGGTAGCTAATAATGAACATACAAAACAATAATAAAATGACCGTAATTTGTGCCAACATACTCGATTTTATTGATGACCCTGCCGTAGCGGGCGACAACGCCCATCGCTATTTTGAAAAAGGCGCATTGGTTATTCAAAACGGCAAAGTCGTTAAGCTTGGTTACGAGCAAGACATACTGCCAAGCTTAGATAAATCAGCCACTATTATTCGCCACGATGGCAAATTGGTTATGCCCGGCATGATAGACACCCACATACATTTGCCGCAAACCGAAATGCTCGGCGCGTATGGCGAGCAGCTTTTAAGCTGGCTCACCGAATACGCCTTTCCCACTGAAAAAAAGTTTACCTGTGAGCATTATTCAAAAGACATATCTAACCGCTTTTTAGATGAGCTACTTAGAAACGGCACCACCACCGCGTTGGTATTTGGTACTGTGCACCCGCAATCGGTGGATGCATTTTTTAACGAATCACAAAAACGTAATTTACGCATGATTGCCGGTAAGGTGATGATGGACAGAAACTGCCCTGACGATTTATCAGATTGCGCGCAAACCAGTTACGATCAATCAAAAGCACTGATAGAAAAATGGCACAATGTTGATAGGTTAAGCTATGCAGTAACGCCACGTTTTGCGCCCACATCAACTCCTGAGCAACTACAAAAATGTACTCAATTATTAGAAGAATACCCCGACACCTACCTGCATACGCACTTATCTGAAAACAAAGACGAGTGCGAATGGGTAAAAGGATTATTCCCAGAAGCAGAAGATTACCTTGGCGTTTACGAGCAAGCTAAAATGGTGCGTAAACGCTCGGTATTTGCCCATAGTATTCATTTATCTGAACGTGAGCTTTGCTGCCTTGCCGATAACAACGCGGCCATATCGCACTGCCCTACATCTAACTTATTTTTAGGCTCGGGCCTTTTAAATTTAAAAGCCTGCGAGGAGCACGGAATAAACGTGGGTATGGGTACTGATGTAGGCGCAGGCACAAGTTTTTCTATGCTACAAACAGGTAACGAAGCTTACAAAATCCAGCAATTACAAGGCCAAAAGTTTTCAGCATTTAAAGGCATGTATCTCGCTACTTTAGGCGGTGCACGGGCGCTTGATTTAGAAGGCACTATAGGTAACTTTGCTATTGGCTGTGAAGCCGACTTTATAGTAATGGACTATGCGGCCACCTCGTTTTTAAAATTCAGAATTGGCCATGCAAAAACTCTGCATGAGCAACTTTTTGCCATGATGATGCTAGGCGATGACCGCTGCATAGAACAAACCTACATCATGGGTAAAAGCGTGTATAAGCGCGATGCAAAAGAGCAGTTTTCAACAACCCACACACCGCAATTAGAAGAGGCTTAACCCAATGGAAAACTATTTATTTGAGCTTGCTCATTTAGTACTGCGTTATTTTCATGTAATTGCAGGCATTGCGTGGATTGGGGCGTCGTTTTATTTTGCGTGGCTTGATAATAACTTACAACCCCCGCCACAGTGGAAACAAGACAAAGGCATAAAAGGCGATTTATGGGCCGTGCACGGCGGTGGCTTTTACGAGGTGGCTAAGTATCAAAATGGCCCTGAAGAAATGCCGCATACCCTGCACTGGTTTAAATGGGAAGCCTACACAACGTGGATCACCGGTATTTTATTATTTAGCCTACTTTATTATGTTGGCGCCGATGTTTACCTAATCGATAACAGTAAAAGTGAGCTAAGTAAATTTGCCGCTATTGGCGCGTCGCTTGGCTTTATTGGCTTAGGGTATGGTGTTTATCGGTTATTGTGTAAAACCCCGCTCGTTGAAAACGGTAAAGCGTTTATTGCTGTGGTTATTGGCATATTGGCCCTTTGGACTTACGGGGTTGACCAGCTATTTAGTGACCGCGCTGTGTATATTCATGTAGGTGCGCTTATTGGTACCTGTATGGTTGGCAATGTGTACCACATTATTATGCCAGGGCAACGCTACATGGTAAGCGAAGTAGAAGCTGGCCGTATTCCTGATTCAGCACCGGGTTTAAAAGCAAAGCTGTGCTCTATTCATAATAACTACGCCACGTTACCTGTGGTATTTATTATGCTGAGCAACCACTTTCCTTATACCTACAGCCACAGCTTTGGCTGGCTTATATTAATTGCGCTATTTGGTATTGGCATGTGGATACGCCATTACTTTAACTTAAAGCACCAAGGTATTAATAAACCTTCGGTGCTTGTAAGCGGTATTGCCGCCTTTTTTGCCCTAATGCTGGCTATAGCTCCGTGGCCTAGCAGCCCAACAAATGCAGGCGAAAACGCACCTTTACAAGCAAGCATTACCGACACTCAAGCGTGGGATATAATCAGCAAGCACTGTACACAGTGCCACAGTGAAACACCTACCTCTGAGCTTTTTCAAACAGCACCGCTTGGCTTTAAGCTCGACTCTATTAATGATGTAAAAAAAGCCAGCACGCTTATTCATACCCGCGCAGTTATAACCAAAGACATGCCATTGGCAAATATGACCAAAATGACTGATGCAGAGCGCGAAACGCTAGGCTCTTGGCTCACAGCGCTTAAAAAGGAGCAATAACATGAGCGAGCAATTTAAACACTACCCGCGCGATTTAGTCGGTTATGGATCACAGGTGCCCCATGCAAATTGGCCCAATAAAGCCCGCATTGCTGTGCAAGTGGTATTAAATTACGAAGAAGGCGGCGAAAACTGTGTACTGCATGGTGATGCAGCGGCCGAAACATTTTTATCTGAAATAGTCAGCGCCCCACATGTAGAAGACCGCCATATTAGCATGGAGTCTATTTACGAATATGGCTCGCGAGCAGGTGTATGGCGTTTACTTAAACTCTTTAAAAAATACGATATACCGGTCACCATTTTTGCCGTGGCGATGGCGCTTGAGCGCCACCCCGATGTAGCTAAAGCTTTTGTTGATGCAGGGCACGAAATTGCAAGCCATGGCCTACGCTGGATTAATTATCAACATATAGATAAGCAAACCGAGCGCGAGCACATGCAAAAAGCCATTGAGATCATTCAAACGCTTACTGGTAAAAAGCCCACCGGCTGGTACACCGGGCGTACAAGCCCCAACACAGCAGCCCTTGTGGTAGAAAATGGCTCGTTTTTATATGACGCTGACGATTACAGCGACGACTTACCTTTTTACAGTATTAAAGAAGGTAAACCACAGTTAATAGTACCTTACACCCTTGATGTAAACGATATGCGCTTTGCAGCTGTGCAAGGTTTTAACGCCGGCGATCAGTTTTATAATTATTTAAAAGATGCATTCGATACGCTTTATGAAGAAGGTGACCCACAAGGCGAAAACGCCCCAAAAATGATGTCGATAGGTTTACATTGTCGCTTAATTGGCCGCCCTGGGCGCATTAAAGCCCTCGCACGGTTTTTAGAGTATGCCAGCTCGCATGAGCAGGTATGGTTTGCCACGCGCGAACAAATCGCCGAGCACTGGCTTAAAACCCACCCGTATAAAAAAGCCTAGTTATCTATTCAAAATACACTCTAATAGCTTATTCCACCTATCATAAAACACAAAAAGCCCAGCAAAGCCGGGCTTAAGGGCACCTCAGGAATACTAAATTATTTAACCAACGGTAGTAAAACCGATATGTAACGCTGAGCCCAGTTAGCTAATTCAATTCGATTACGAGAGTTGGTTTTTTTAAACGCGCTGTACAAGTGAGTTTTTACAGTGTGATCGCTAATATTAAGCTTATCAGCAATAATATTATTGCTCGCTCCTTGTGCAATTAAGTGAATAACCGACTTTTCACGCTTAGTTAAATGAGCGTAATCATCTTGCTTACGCTCTACCTTATCTTTTAAGCTACTAAATGAAGTCGTCACAGCGAGTATATCGTTAAATGCTTGAGAAATGACCTTACGAGTAAACCAAAGCTCTCCGGCACTTACCCTTACTAATCCTTTAAAAATATCTTCAGGTTCGTCTGATTTATAAAACACACCATTTATATGATTTAGCAATAAGTTTTTTTCACAAACACTGTCTTTGTCTACGTTAAAAATAACAATACAGTGTTGTTTGGCAAGGCATATTAAATCAGCAGGTATCAGGTCATGCCAATTGTTTTTAGAACCATCAATTAAAAATAAATAATACTGGCTACGCTGTTCAGCTTTGGGCAAAGTATCGTCCATTTTGATGTCGCCAAAAAGCGCCTGTATAGTTTTTAGAATGGTTGTGTAACTTTCACTGTGGAAAGATGATTGGAATGTGGTTTTTACAAAAATAGCCTGCTGCGACATAAATCTCATCCTTGAAATGTTTAAACTACATTACCGAAATCACCCCAAAGTTACAATGCGATTTTGGTATGAGAAACTGCATGTTTTTCACTAACACTATTAGATTAAACTATTACATAACATAACGTTACAAATAAAATAGCATCCTAACCCGTTAATATCCATACATCTAATCAGTATGTTTAACTGGGCTGTACTTATAATATTTCTTAATACATGCAAGGTTAATTAGCGTTTAGCGAGTCTATAATGAAGTCAAAAAATATTTATATAGATAGAACCTATGTCGAAGCTCTTAAACTACCCTTACTTTATATTTTCCTTTAACTTATTAAGTGCATCTACCGAAAAACCACGGTCGTAAAAATATAAAATTTCGCCACTGCTATTTATAAGTACTACACGCGAGTTGTTTGGGCTTTCATTGCCTGTGAATTTTTGAACAGCGTCACCATCTTTGTAAATAGTGATCACCCCACCCCATAACTCTTTAGGAATACCTTTGCGCATCCCATTGTCTATAAATGTGCTAAACATACGCGGTGCCATACCGGCGATAGTAGGTAGCTCGTAGGTAGGAATCGACACCCCAGCCATGTCTAACCCTATTAACCAGCGGTCTATATCAAACTGGCTATCTTGCTTGTAGCCAAGGAGTAAAAGTGTTTTAGCTGCTTTAAAATCATTAGGAATAGAGACATTTTGTTTTTCTAGGCTTTCGCCGCTAATACTTGGAAAGTGCTCACCCTTTACCTGCTGATTTGGGTATTGAGCAGAACACGCACTCAACAGCAAAAATGCAAACACACTTATTATTAATTTGAACATATCTAGCCCTAATTTTATGAATATCATAACTTTACGTTTAATGTAGTATTTAAGATCTAAAAACTTTGTTTAGATAAAAACGTTTTAGATTTAGTGGCCGTCACTGGCTTTCCATACATCCACCTTGTCCGTTAATGCGCACCTGATGTTTTTAATGTAGCACCTTGTTCAAAGGTTTCTATGCCCTCTGCCACACAGGTGTAATCAAATTTATGTACAAGCTCCATAATATTAGGGATCATCGACGCTTTGAAACCCTCAGTCGCTATATCTTGAACGAATGTTCGGTCGATTTTAAGTTGATGAAAACTCAAATTTTGTAAATTTCTCAAATGTGAGTACTCGGTGCCAAAGCCATCTAACGACAAATAAAAACCAGACTCAACCAAGGTTCTAAACTGAGCGAGGGCAATACGTGTATCAAGGTATTCATCTTCCGTGATTTCTAAACAAATGATTATTTGAAAAAACGTACTCCAAGGTAGATGCACCGCTGTACAATAATTAGCATTATTACTATTGCACGCTTGACCCGTTTCATAAGATAAAAAAGAGACTACCCATCAGACTAAACAGCCCTTTTTACCTGCCAGATAGTAATATCGCGATTGAAGTGGGGAATTACATGAATTTCATTAAATTCAGCTGGATAGACTTAATCCCCCCCCGTTAACCGACCTATTATATTTGCCATTTTGTGACTGATATCTACATGCTCTTTTGCATTAAAATGAATACCGTCCTCAGCTGATACCTCAATCGAACTCAAACTTAAACATTCGTATTTATGATTATCGGCTATTTTCTTAAATTCGTTAAACAGCGATTTTAGCTTGGCATCAGCACCGTTATAAATGCGAGCATATTGTCCAGTTAATCTTATTTGAGCAGGGCAAATAACAACAACCTGAGGCACAGGGTTACTCTTTGATTGATAATACATTTTTATGGCATTAATTAAGTCGTTTAACCCGTTTGCAATTGTGCTTGGCGTTAAATCAAAACGTTTTTTTAGATCGTTAGTACCTAATGCAATTATTATAAAATTAAGCTCATACGCATCTAAATAAGGTTTTAAGTAACTAACACCGCTCAGCACACCGTCAAACGGCGGATTATTTACCAAAGTACGATTTGGCTGCCCCGCCTCAATTACCTTAAAGCCAGGCCCTAGGTTTTTATTTAACAGTGATGTCCATCGAGTATTTTCATCAAAACGTTTACCCGTTTCAGGGTTTAAGCCCCATGTATTTGAGTCACCAAAGCAGAGAATATTTTTTATTATTTGAGTCATTAAAATGGATTGAGCGTATAGCCTAGTTGTTGAAGTTGCGCGTGAGCGGTCATCGCTGAAAGCGACATTTTTACGCCATCAATTAAAAGTGCTGGCGTTACTTTAAAGTGAGTAGCCGATTGCCCGCAAACATACACTTTAGTATTGTTAGCAAGTAACTGTTCAATTAACGCTTGGTTTTTATTGCCGGCACTAAAGCGCTTTTTATATTCGCTATTAGCTAATACATCAACACTTGCGCTGCCGTGCACAACTAATGCAAGTTGTATGTTTTCAGGCTTTACGCCATGCGCTACATGCATGTTGATAAAGCGCGCAAGCGAATTTATTGAATTATTTTGCGTGCCTTTTTCAGCGCCATCGGCAACATCAAATGCTATTTTAAATACCGTAGAGCTATTAATTTTATCGTGCTCTGGTACATCATAATAATTACCAAACCCTTTAATTGGTTGCTCAGCTGCATTTATTAAAGGGCTAAAAAGTAGCACTAACCATAGTAAATATTTCATAAAACTATCCTTTGTTTTTTAAGCATATTACTAAACTACCAGAGACAACCAAAAAAGGCTGCAATTTAAGCAACCTTTTGGGTACTTTTATGGCTGTGGTTAATAAACTGCATGCCTAAATAGCTAAACGTATTTTTAAATTGCTCTATAAAACAGGCGGGGGCTTCACTTGATGAGGCATTAGAAAGCACCGAAAAATGCTTACTGCGTAAACTACGAAGCTTAGGTTTTAATGCTTCATCGTCCATATAATCGGTTATTCTATCAATAAATAATTTCATTTGTACTGTGGTGCTGTACCAATAAACGGGTGAAGCAAACACCCAATGGTCATAGGTTAAAAGTGCTTCAAACACTGCGTAAAAGTCATCGCTTTTATAGTTTTTACTGTAGCAGTATGGCGCTATTTTATAATCATCTAAGCATATTATCCGCACATTATTTTGCTCTGCAAATCCGTTAACGTGCGCCTGTGTATTACCATTTTTACGTGCACTTGAATAAATAATAACCGTGCTACGCTCAAGTTTTGGTTGCATTTAGTTAGCTCCTTTTTTAATGTTGAAAGAAGCTTAAAACCTCAAGTTATATTGAGGTCAAACGGAAATTAAAAATAATGCAAACAGATCAAAGAAAACTAACAGAGGCCAACTTAACGGTTGGTTATGTCGCCAAGCGCAGCGGCGTAAAAGTATCAACCCTGCACTTTTACGAAACAAAAGGGCTAATACGTAGTTGGCGCAATAGCGGCAATCAACGCCGCTATAAAAAAGACGTACTACGCCGTATAGCGGTAATAAAAGCTGCACAAGCCATGGGAATAACGCTTGATGAAATTAAACACACCCTGGTCACATTACCAGATCAGCGGACACCCACACAAAAAGACTGGGCAGCCCTTTCAAAGCAATGGCAAACACAGCTAGATGAGCGCATAGCGTATATGCAGCGTTTGCGCGATCGCGTTGATGGATGTATTGGTTGTGGATGCTTATCTATGAGTAAGTGCCCTATTTATAATAAAAACGACCACTTGGGCGAAAACCAAAGTGGTGCTGTGCTCTTAGATACATCAAACTAGTATTAAGGCTACATTTATCAGTAAGTCGCATTGATAATTAGTCATAATGTAAGTACTCTATTATGTCTAAAAAGGAAGCCATTATAAGGATATAGCGTTGGAACCTACTAACCCCGCTCCAAACAATAACAACTCTAAAAACCCAGCTACAACACAAAAATTGGCACAGGCCTTAAAAACGGTCGATAACAAAGAGCTCAAAAGTACAGGTTTTTGGTTAAATCAAGTTTTTATGGTCATTTCTACTATTTTTGGCGTGTATCTAGCGGCTCAAAGTGGTTTAGAGCAAGCGCTTAAGTTCGATAATTTTAGTAAAATGGAAGATAACTACTACTTACGCACATCGCTATTTGATGAAGTAACCGATAACGTAGATAATGTTAGTGAATATGCAGAGCTATTAGCTAACACCCCTCCACAATCAGAGATGGAGTACTTTAAACCAACACTTGAAAAATACATATGGCAAACCATGCAGTATTCGCCCACAACACTTGAAACGCCCAGTGGTCTATTGACCCAAATACGTCGTTTCTACTCTCGCTCAGAGTTTTTAATCAACTCAGCAGTTAGTAGAAAAACCTCTGCCAAACATGCCGCAAGCGAGCTAAAAAAAATAACAGAGCAATTACAATCTACTACGCTTCCCCGGTTAAAAAATAGCGCCGAGCAATTGAAAAAAGAGCTAAAACAAAACGATATTTCAGTCGGCTCATTAAAGGAGTTAGCAAATGCCAACTAAACGCTGCCCACATTGTAAAGATCACCCTCTAGAAGCAACTCAATATCAAGGTGAAGAAATAGATATATGCCGAGTGTGTGGAGGCTTATGGTTTGAAAAAAACGAAGTTAACCGTATGATTAACGAAATAAATGAAGGACCTGAAGGCGACAAATTTGAAAATCATTTTGGTGATCCTTTAGGCATTTCAGCGCTTGATTGCCCCGATTGTAGTAAAAGTTTAGAGCGATTTCATCTTCTAGAAGCCTATCATACTGAAATTGACGTTTGTAGACATTGTGATGGCACATGGATTGATAGAGACGAATTAGAAAGCGTAGAAAGAAGCCCTGAATTAAAAAACAGCTTAAATGAGCTAAATCAAAAAGTAAGTTGGAAAACTTATTTATTTCAATTTTTAACGCAAATGCCAGTTGAATATAATATAAAACCACAAAAAACTCCGTGGGTTACTCGCAGTCTTATTGTTTTAAATACCCTTATTTTTGCTCTTTATTTTCTAAATCCAAATTCTTTTGATTACGTTATTGATAATTTTGCGATGACACCTGCAGACTTAAGCCAAGGAAAAGAGTTGTGGAGTGTTTTAACGTGCGTGTTTTTACACGGCTCTATTATGCACTTGGTAGGCAACATGTATTTTTTACATGTAGTTGGCGATAACCTAGAAGATGCACTGGGCCATAAGCGCTTTTTAATGTGGTATTTGGTGTGTGGATTACTTGCCTCATTTGCCAGCTTCATCGTAAGCCCTATGTCACCAATACCCGGAGTGGGTGCAAGTGGCGCCATAGCTGGTTTATTCGGCATGTACTTAATGTGGTTTAGACATGCAAGCCTTACCTTTATGTTTGTAATTTATCAGAAGAAACTTTCTGCGGTATGGTTTTTTGCTATTTGGTTAGGGTTTAACATTTTTGGTGCAGTAACAGGCCCTGATGGCATAGATTATGGTGCACATATTGGTGGTTTTATAGCGGGACTAATTATTGGTTATATTTTAAAAAGTAAAATATTAGAGCAGAACCCTATAATTCGTTTACTAAATCAAAAAGAAGCACAATTAAAACGTTAGTCTTTGCTTTAAAGCCACTAAGAAATAAGAGTTAGTGGCTTTATCAAACTTCGCACTAATTGCTATAACTTACAACGTGTATAAACCGTATAAAACTGACCTGTACCCTTGATAGGCATATCGTACGTTATAGCTTCTTCACTCAGTTCGCATTCAAAGTTATTTAATATATCAGAAAACAGTGCTTGCTCCTGGGTAAACTGTATTGTGGCATACCACAAAATTGAATCTTCATCTTGTTTGTTACCAATATAAATACTCTGTAGCAACGAGCTATTGAAAAACATGTTAGAAGGATTTGAACTACGAATCGTTTTATTTTTAAAGTAAAAATCCCCGTTACTATCGCTTGTTACTTCATCTGTATAAGTACCACCATAAATAAGCTCTCGAGTAATTTTAACACCCACCTGAGGCTCGCCATTTTTGAGTAGCCGACCTTTTATTTGCAGTGATAGCGTAACATCTTGTTTATTAAAAAAGCCAAACATGCCTGCACATCCTTGTATTGGGAATAGTAAAAATAATAAAAAAATTAAAGTTACACTTTTTAATTTTGTATCGTTCATAAAATCCTTCTTTTTCTTAAATTTTTAATCTACCAGTACAATATCGAAAATACGCCCGTAATATTTATAATAATACACATCCACAATACCACTATAAAACGCTGTTTTTGAGATTTATGCCTAAGCCATTGCTGTGCAATAAGTGCGCCGGGCCAGCCGCCGAATAATGATAATAACTGCAGTGTTCGCTCGCTCGTGCGGTTTACTTTTTTATATGCTGACTGTTTTGCTTGTCGCTTATCCCATGCGTACATAGCAAAAGTAATAACGCTCAATACACTGACGTAAGTTGGTAAGTATATTGGTACATAAAGAGGCAAGTATTGAAAAAAATATGCTAACCAAATAGCTGCTAATAAAAGTAATGAAAGAGTGATTAATATTTTCTTTATCAATTAATAATCGCCTATACTAAAAGTTGTTTAACAAAAAATAATAAGAGCCAAATTATGACATATTTTAAAGCGCTATTCTTAGCATTATGCTTATTCACATTCAACAGCTATGCATCCGATACACCCACCAATCTTGATAAAGAGCTTGCCGTTTTCAAACCCTATTTAGGTGCTTGGCAAGCTGATTTTGAAGTGCCTAAGGGTGAAAAGCCTATACAAGATATTGGTATATGGGAGCGCGCATTAAATGGTAAAGCTATTCATACCAAGCACTCTATTAACGAAGGCGAATACGGCGGAGAGTCGATGATTTTTTACGACAGTAAAAAAGAGTCATTGGTTTTTTACTATTTTACTACCGCTGGTTTTTATACAAAAGGCACTATCAAAGTTTTGAGCCCAACTCAGTTTGTGGCGTATGAAGAAGTCACTGGCAGTAAAGAAGGTATAACTAAAGTTAAATCGATGAGTGATTTTAAAGAGGGTAAATTTGTAGTCTCTACCTCTTATTTAAAAAAGGGTGAATGGACTAAACCCGAGCAGCGTATTTATACTCGCAGTTCAAAAGCCGTTAAATTTAAATAGCGTTGTATTTAAAATACAAAAAGGCAGCCTAGGCTGCCTTTGTTATTTATTAAATTGGTATTATTTAGCAAACTTTTTAAATGGTTCGTCAACTGGTGTATCAGCAAGGTGGTTTGTGTAATTGCTCATTACTTTTTGCGATAAACCAACAATAATTTCTAGTAGTTGTTGCTTAGCGTAACCTGCTGCAAAAAACTTCTCAATTTGCTCGTCGCTAATTACGCCGCGATCGCGTGTCATTGCAAGCGTTGTTTCGCGTAGTGTTTCAAGTTTTTCATCTGCAAGTGGTGTTTTGTTTACCAGTGCATCTACAATACCTTGGTCAACTTTCATTGAAGCGGCAATTGCGCTGTGCGCTGGTACACAGTAATGACACTCGTGCTCAACGTTAATTGTTTGCCATACAACCGTTAGCTCTTCTGCGTTAAACGAAGTTTTTTGAAATAGCTCATGCAGTACTTGGTAGCCTTTAAGTAACGTAGGCGCCTCTGCCATTACTGCGTGAAGATTAGGCACCATGCCAAATGCTGCTACTGAATCAGCCATAAGCGATTTTGATTCTTCAGGTGCGTTGTCTTGAGTATATAACGTAAATTCTGCCATGTTCTGCTCCAATAAATTAATGTGTTTGAGTAACCTGAACTCTGGATAATAAATCTATCTCTAACAGCTATTTTCAGCGATAACTGCGTTGAATTTACTTGCAATAGGCTAGCTATTGACGCGTAGATTCGCCTTGTTTTCACTAAAAACCTCTGGCTAGAGAAAATAACCTTTAATATCATCATGAAGAAATATGTTAGTAAATCTCTTAACCAGAGTTCAGGTTAAATAACTTCGAGACACATACTATTTGATTTTGAGCGACTGTTCAAGTTAAAATTGAGCATACGTTCAAAATAGTTGAGATTAAAATGGCTAACAAAGTTAAATTTGAACGCGAGAATGTAATTCGCGTTGCAAGCCAATTGTTTTGGGAAAAGGGGTTTACAGCTACCTCAACCCGCGATTTACAAGAAGCGATTAATATGCGCCCTGGCAGTATTTATGCGGCGTTTGGCTCTAAAGAAGGCCTATACAGCGAGTCTTTAAAAGACTACACCGTACAAATGAAAAGCCAAATTGACGGGTTTTTAGCAAATTCTGATTCCGTTGTAGGTGGTTTGCGTGCATTTGTCGAAAACGTAATAATTAAAACCAAAGACTGTAGCCCAAGTGCTATTTGTATGTTGGTAAAAGCAAACAGTGAATTTGCAGAAAAAGATGCCTCGTTATATGAGCTGAGTTTAGACTTATCGGCAAAATTTGAAGCTTACCTAACAACCTTGTTTGCTCAAGCTATTAAAAATAATGAGCTGAGTAGCAACCTTACGGCACTTGAATATGCGCAGTTCTTTCAGGTGCAATTTACTGGTCTGCGTGGCTATTTCAATCGCCCAGGTGTAGAACAATTAGCGCAGCCGATGATCAATCAAATGTTTGATTTGATCAAAAAGCTATAAGCTTCAAATTACTCACTACAAAAAGTCTCAACAAAAAAAGCGGCTAATTCACACTGAATTAGCCGCTTTTTTATCAGGTAGTGTCGATCTTTACTTACGTTTTAAGTTTATTTAGCTCGCTATCTTGCTGCGCTACCAATGCATTAAGCGCTTCACTACTATCGCCCGCCTGAGTAGATAAATCAGCTAATTGTGCTGCCGCATCTGATATAAGCGTTAGGTTACGGTTTATCTCTTCGGTTACTAAGCTTTGCTCCTCGGCTGCGGTGGCAATGTGCGTAATTTGATTCGTAATTTCATCTACTTTTATTACAACACTATGCAGCGCTTCAAAAGCAACTGAGGTTTCGTCTACTGCACTTTCAGCGCGTACTACGCCTTTTTCAATTACAGTAGATGCATTACCTACCTCTAACAATAAGCTATCAATAAGTTGGCTAATATCATCGGTAGATGAACGTGTTTTAGAAGCAAGGGCTCGTACTTCATCTGCAACCACAGCAAAGCCTCGACCATGTTCGCCGGCTCGCGCAGCTTCAATGGCAGCGTTAAGTGCAAGTAAGTTTGTTTGCTCAGAAATGGTTCTGATCACATCTAATATTTGAGTAATATCTTTACTGCGCGACGCTACTTTTTCAACCGCTTGGTTAGCTTCTTTTATTTCTTCAGACATGGTTTTAACTTGGCTCATAGCCGACGATAAGCTCGTTTCACTACTTACCACTAAACCATTTATTTCATCCGCTTGTTGAGCTGATTGCTCTGAGGCTCTAGCAACTTCAAGTGCGGTTGCGCTCATTTCGTTCATGGCGGTTACTACGCTTTCAATTTCTTGAAATTGCGATTGTACGTTTTGTTTAGTATCAATGGCTATATGTTGCGCTATTTCACCTTGATGCTTAGTTTGTGCTGAAACACCTTTTAGCTCAGCAATTAAGCCTCTTAACTTAGCTAAAAATGCATTAAAGCCACAAGCAAGGGCAATAAGTTCAGCATGCGTATCGACGTGCAGCGTATGCGTTAAATCACCTTCAGAGCTGGCAAGATTATCAACACGTTGTTGAATTTGCTCAAGCGGTGCAACCACGCTACCTACTACTATTTTCATAACAATAAAGGCAATTATAGCTATCACACCGCCCGTTATTAGAATAACTAAACCTAGCTGATTTGCCGAGTCACTCATATTTTTAGCTAACGCGTTAGGCCCCTCGAGTGCTAGGTTAGTTGGCACTTCAATAAGTAAGCTCCAATGAGTGTTAGCAAGTTTAATATTTATAGGGTAATTAACTAAGTATTCATCCGCTGTTTTTATTAACTTGTTTTGACCTTTAATATTAGCAAGTTCGCTATAAGTATTGCTGCTAACAGCTTCTTTAAACGGACGGCCTAATTTAGATTTATAGTGGCTACTACCTACAATTAATCCCATATCACTTAACAACGTAACCTTGGCTTTACCGTTATATAACTCACTAGAAAGCTGCTCTGTAAGGCCCTGAAAAGTTGGTAGTGTTAAATCAACACCCGCTAAACCAATAAAGCGGCCTGATTTAATAATTGGCACTGTTAATGAAGTAAGCATAACAGAATCGCCAGAGGGGATTTCATAAAGGTACGGCTCCATAATACATGGCTTAAGTGTATCTTTTGCGCATAGGTACCAATGGGCTTCGCGAATACCAAACTCGTTTAAAGAGGTTAGGTATTTATCGGCAGCGTTAGCTACTTTTTGTTGCTCAATATTGCCGTTTTGGTCGCGCGTTATATACACCTCTAACGTGCCATCGCCATTAACAGAATGTTTAAAACCTTGTGTAAATTGCGCGTCTTGTCCATCAAATGCGTTAGCTTCAAACTGCGAATAAATAGACGATAAAAATTGATTCTTCTCTAAAATAGAGCGATTAATGTTCACCACAGTATCGCGATTTAGAGTTTGAGTTTTAGCTGCATCACCAAGCAATGCGGCTAAAGAATTAGGCACTCGGTAAGCTTCATTTATAAAACCAGCTATTTTTTCACCGTAGGCAGCAGCATTTGCATTAAGCTTTTGCTCAACCTCAGCCACTATATAATCTTCAGATTCTTTTGCGAGCGCTTCACTGTTTGATGACATTTGCCACCACAATACGCCAGAGAGAACCAGCACTGTTAAAAATGTACTACCTACGGTTATCCACAATAACTTTTTTGCTAACGAGATTTCTTGCACTTAAATTACCCTTTAATTAAAACTACGGGTACAGTTTAGTAGATCTTAAAAATGAAGCTATTAAAATCGTTACACTAATAAAAAACTAATACAAACGTTTAACTTTTATTACTGGCTAAAAAAGCAGTGGCTATAGAGGCCAAAATAAGCAAAATTACACTCACCCATAAACACGCTACAAAACCATAAACCTGAAACACCCACCCCGAAAGCACGGTGCCCAGTAAACGCCCCATTGCATTGGCCATATAATAAAAGCCAACATCAAGCGATACACCATCGCTTTTAGCAAAGCTGACAATTAAATAACTATGTACTGATGAGTTAACTGCAAATATACCGCCAAATATAAGTAAACCTATAATCAAGGTGACATGCACAGCAACATCAAATTGCATGAGTAGTGCTAAAAGTGCTGTTACACCACTTAACAGCAATACCCATAAATAGGCATGTTTAACAGTATCAACGTTTGAATTACTGGTGCCTGTAATACGTGGCGCTTGCGATTGCACGCCACCATAGCCAATCACCCAAAGTGCCATAAAGCCACTAACCCACCAAAAGTTCCAGTTAAACTGCTGGGCTAAATAAATAGGTAAAGCCACTACAAACCACACGTCACGCGCGGCAAACAAGCATAACCGTGCTGCACTTAATAAATTTATTGCACGAGATTTAGAAAATAGCTCTTTAAACTTGGGCTTATTTTTAGCCTTGCCCATGTCGCCTTTTAAAAATACAACGCTAATCATCCACGCAATAGTAAGTAGTACAATAAGTGCTTTTAAAGCCCCAACAAATCCCAATACCGTAAGGAGTAACCCACCTAAAAAGAAGCCGACCCCTTTTAGCGCATTTTTAGAGCCCGTTAAAATAGCCACCCATTTATAAAGCTGGCCTTGGCCGCTTTCGCCCTCGGGCACTAAATGTTTAATGGCGCTTTTGGCACTCATTTTATTTAAATCTTTGGCTATACCGCTAAGCGCTTGCGCCGCCATAACATAAGCCACTGTAAGCCACTCACTTGGCGCGCATAACATGGCAAGCGCCATTATTTGCAGCGCCAAGCCAAAGTTCATGGTTTTATTAAGGCCTAAATGAGCCCCAAGCCAACCGCCCACTAAATTGGTGATCACACCAAAAATTTCGTAAAACAAAAACAGCATGGCAATAGCCAACGCACCATACCCTAACTGATGAAAATGCAGCACCACCAGCATACGCAGTGCGCCATCGGTTAAGGTAAATGCCCAGTAATTACCGGTTATAATTAAATACTGTTTTATTGCTGTAGGTAAATTAGCAAGTTGCTCAAACATGGTTTACGCCCTTAAAACCTTACAAGTGGTTAAACCAAGTCACTTTTAGCAACTTTGAGCATAAGCTCGGCGGTACGATTAGCGTAACCCCATTCGTTATCGTACCAAGCGTATAATTTAAGCTGGGTATTATTAATAACCATGGTAGAAAGCGCATCAATAATGCTACTGCGTGGATCGGTTTTGTAATCAATCGATACAAGCGGTTTTTCTTCGTAACCTAATACACCTGCAAGCTCGTTTTTAGACGCCTGAGCAAACCATTCGTTAACCTCAGCTGCAGTTACACCACGCTTAAGCTCAAATACACAGTCAGTAATGGATGCGTTAGTTAAAGGTACGCGCACGGCATGGCCATTTAACTTACCTTTTAGCTCAGGGAATATATGCGTAATGGCTGTTGCACTACCTGTTGTGGTCGGTATTAAACTTGACCCGCACGAACGGGCACGGCGTAAGTCTTTATGGGGCGCATCAATAATAGTTTGGGTATTGGTAATATCGTGAATAGTGGTCATTGAGCCGTGCTTAATGCCTACTTTTTCTTGTAGTACTTTTACAATTGGCGCTAAACAGTTAGTCGTACACGACGCCGCTGTCACAATTTTGTGCTCATCTGGGTTATATAAATCATCGTTAACACCCATAACCACATTTAAAATGCCGTCTTCTTTTACTGGTGCGGTTACCACAACGCGCTTAATACCTTGTGCTAAATATTGATTTAACAGCTCAGTGGTTTTCATTTTACCGCTGGCTTCTATTACTACATCGCAATCAGACCAATTGGTGTCGTTAATGGTAACAGCAATAGTGTGTTTACCCACACTAAAGCTATTTTCGTTTGCTGTAACGCTGTGGGCTAAACGCCCGTGTACTGAGTCAAACTCTAATAAATGGGCATGTGTTTTAGCATCGCCTGCAACATCGTTTACTTTAATAAATTCTACTTCTGGCCATTCTAATGCTGCGCGCAGCGTTAAACGTCCCATGCGGCCAAAGCCGTTAATACCTACTTTAATTGTCATAATAAATACCTTTAGTAAAGTTAAGCCAATATGCTTAATTAACAGCAGCTTGCTGCACGCTCTGGGCGATTACCCATTGCATTGAGTCGATTTAAATCATCGTTATAAAACGCAGAATTTTCTTTTCGTGTTTGTGTTAAAACGCTAATAGCCCACTCTGGCAGGGCTTTATTAATGCTGTAGTACACCCATTGATTTTGCTTGCGGTCGCTTAATAAGCCAAATTGCCTAAGTTGCGCTAAATGGCGCGACACTTTAGGTTGGCTAAGCTCAAGCGCGGCAACAAGTTCACACACACATAGCTCTTGCTCATGGCTAATTAATAACATGGCTTTTAAGCGCGTATCGTCGGCTAAACATTTGTAAAATTGAAGTGGATTGAGTTGTTCCATAGCATCCTCGTTTAGTTAGTGTGCATACAATAAAACAAAACGATAATATATGAAATAGTGAATATACGATTTTCCGTATATTTTTTAGAAGGGTTTAATTAATATGAACTTTGCTAAATTTCAGCACACAAAAAAACCCAGTGGCAAAACCACTGGGCTATTAAAGCATTAGGGCGTGTTGATCTTTGCGGATTGAAATTTGTTCAATCTAGGGGCGATTAAATCGCGGCGCGAGGTTTGTAACCTAGTGGGCTAAGTAAAAACCGAGTAACAAAGAGTTTATCGCCCCTAGACAGAACCCGAAGGGCAGCGCATGTTTGGCATTTATGCTTCGTTATCGCCTATTTATGGGGAGTACCACACTTCATAGGCTCCGCCTTACCTAAAAACCAAACACACTGCTGCAAATTCAACCATCAAAAATCAACACGCCCTTACTAATTAGTTTACTTAAATAACCGAAAGCTCTACTTCAATGTTACCGCGTGTAGCGTTTGAGTATGGACATACTTGGTGTGCTTTATTTACAAGCTCTTGCGCTGCCGCTTTATCCATATCACCTAGTGATACAGCTAATTTTACTGCGATACCAAAACCGCCTTCAATCGCGCCAATAGATACTTCAGAATTAATGTGCGTATCACTTGGTAAATCAATTTCTTCGCTACCGGCTACAAATTTTAGTGCGCCAATAAAACACGCTGCGTAACCTGCTGCAAATAACTGCTCTGGGTTTGTGCCTTGCCCATCGTCGCCACCTAGCCCTTTTGGGGTTGATAGGTTTACATCTAAACGGCCATCGTCAGATTTAGCTACACCTTCACGGCCACCTGTTGCAGTTGCTTTTGCTGTGTAAGCAACGTTTTGTAATACATTCATAGTGAACTCCAAAGTTTACCAATCAATTTAGTTTGCATGCAAAATAATAGATCAAGTAATTAGAGATTGCAAATACTTTGCATGCAAATTAAAATGTTTTTTGAGTTTAAGGTATTAACGCGTTAGGAGTTGAGTATGTCGTTTGAGCAATTAAAATTAAAAAATCAGCTGTGTCATAGGTTATATATGGCATCAAATAGCATTGCCCGCGCTTACCGTGAGCCTTTAGCTGCACTTAATTTAACGTATCCGCAGTATGTAGTAATGATGGCGCTGTGGGAGCAAGATGAAGTAACCATAGCGCAGCTAATAAATAAAACCGCTATTGACGGCGGCGCTATGACCCAAATACTCAAAAAAATGACCGAAAAATCTCTGCTAGCTGTTATTAAAGACGAACACGATAAGCGTAAACGCCTAATTCAGCTTACCCAAAGTGGGCAAGCCCTTAAAAACGAAGCCACTGAAATTCCAAAAAATATATTATGTAAGTTTGAAAGTGTAGACTCTACGCAAGCTAAACAGCTTATGCAGCTGCTTGATTTAGTGGTAAACGATTTAAATACTAAAAGCGACGATGAGTTAGCCAACTAACGCGGTTATTTTTTGTTGAATAAACGCCCTAAATGCCGTGATCACTGGGGTCATTTGGCGCCGGTCGGCGTACATCATATAAAGCGGTAGCGGATCGCTTTGCCAGTCAGGGCATAAATGAACGAGCTCCCCGCTTGCTAAATTATCAATGACATCTAGGTACGACTTATACGCAATGCCTTTGCCCTCTAGCGCCCAGCGCCTAACCATTTCGCCATCGTTTACTATGTGTTGGCAATTTAGCTGCACTTTTTGTACCGCGCCATTTTTATAAAATCGCCACTCTTTAAACACTTCGCCAAAGCGCATAAACGTAATGGTAGTGTGCTGCGTTAAGTTAAGGGGATGTGTAAGCAATCCATTGTTCGCGACATATTCAGGAGAGGCCACTAAAATACGCGCATTATTTAAAAAAAGCGGCGCTGCAATTAATTGCGAATCTTTTGGTACGCCAAAGCGCAGTGCAATATCAATCGACTGGCTATAAATGTCGCTTACTTCGTCACTTAAGTGCAGTTTAAGTTTTACATGCGGATATTGCGCTAAAAACTCATTAAGCCATTCACTTAATTTATTACGCCCTAAATCGCACGGGGCCGATACCTGCAGTGTCCCTGTTACTTCGCCTACTGCAGTTTGTACTGCGGCTACACCTTGTTGAATAAGCGAAAGAGAGTCTTTGGCGTAACTTAAAAACTGCTCCCCTGCCACACTTAAGCGTAAACTGCGGGTAGAGCGAATAAACAGCACGTTTCCTAAGTCTTTTTCTAGGCGCTTAATAGCCGCACTTACCGCCGCTGGAGTTTGTGCGTTTTGCCTTGCGGCTTCAGAAATACTGGCGCAACTGGCTACATCTATAAAAGTTTGAATATCGTTAAATGATCGCATATTTTCAATTAAAATTTGAAAGTGCTTTAGTTTTTCATGTCTTTTTATATTTTTCAACTGAGCTATAGTGTTCACATATTAAAAAGTACTTCAAATCATCAGGAACCCACATGAAAGCATTTGGCTACACCAAAAACACTAAAACGCTTACAGCAAGCTCTATACAAGCAATTGAACTTGATACTCCAACCGCTACCGGACACGACCTACTTATTGAAGTAAAAGCTATTTCTGTAAACCCTGTAGATACAAAAATACGTGCCAATGTAGCGCCAGAGCAAGGCTACAAGGTATTAGGCTGGGACGGCGTAGGTATTGTAAAAGCCGTTGGTGAGTCGGTATCGTTATTTAATGTGGGGGATCGCGTATTTTACGCTGGCGATTTGTCGCGCCAAGGCAGTAATGCGCAATTTCAATTAGTTGATGAACGTATTGTAGGGCGCGCACCTAAAACATTAACCGACGCACAAGCCGCAGCGCTGCCACTAACCAGCATTACCGCCTACGAAATGCTGTTTGATCGCCTGCAAGTGCCTAAAAATAAGCAAAATACTCAGCAATCTATTTTAGTTATTGGCGCCGCTGGTGGCGTTGGCTCTATTTTAGTACAGCTTGCTAAGCAGCTTACTGGGCTAAACGTAGTAGGTACGGCATCACGCGAGCAAAGCGTAACCTGGCTTAAAGAGTTAGGAGCCAATCATGTGCTCGATCATTCTAAAAACTTAAACGAGCAGCGCAAAGAACTGGGTTTAGCTGAGTTTGACTACGTTATTGGCTTAACCCATACCGACCAATACCAAGACCAAATAGTGGAATGCATTAAACCCCAAGGTAAATTTGCGCTAATAGACGACCCTGCATCGTTCGATATTTTAAAATTTAAGCGTAAGTGTATATCGGTGCATTGGGAGTTTATGTTTACCCGCTCACTATTTACTACAGCCGATATAACAGCGCAGCACACCTTACTTAATGAAATTAGCGAGCTGATAGACTCAGGTACACTTAAAACCACGCTTGGGCAAAATTTAGGCCCAATAAACGCCGCTAATTTATATAAAGCGCACCAAATTTTAGAATCGCACACCTCACGCGGTAAACTTGTTTTAGAAGGCTTTTAAACATGAATCAGATTAAAAAAATACTTTTAGCAGCAGCCTGTAGCACCGCGTTTTTAAGCAGCAGTGTGTTTGCGAATACCCAAAATACTAACACCAATTTAAACACAGTCGCCACATTCGACGCCCAGCACCCACCAGGGAATATTGCTATTACGCCATCAGGTCGTAAGTTTTTATCGGTACATGGTTTTTACGGCCAAAAACAAAAAATTATGGAGCTATTAAGCGATGGCACCACCAAGCCCTACCCTAATGAAGAATGGGCATACGCGTATAAAAACGGCAAAGGCTTTTACGATGTACTTGGCATAAATGTATCAGCCGATGGCGTGTTATGGATGCTTGATACATCAGGCCCTGATCATGCTGGGCGTTTAGTCGGTTGGGATACCAACAAAGAGCAGCTGCATAAAATAATTTACTTAGCTAAACCCACCATTACCGACACCTCTTTTTTAAATGATTTAGTCATCGATAATAAACACGGTGTTGTATACATTGCCGATACCGCACAAGGCAGCCAAGCCGCTATTATTACCGTAAATTTAAAAACAGGTGAGGCGCGCAGAGTATTACAAAATAGCCCATACACCACAGCCGAAAACATCGACATGGTCATTGAAGGGCGCACCATGAAACTAGGCGGCCAACCAGCCCGTTTAGGCGTAAACCCAATCACCCTCGATCCGAGCGAACAGTGGCTTTACTTTGGCGCTATGTCGGGCACGTCGATTTACCGTATTGCCACAAGCGATATTAACAATAAAAGCCTGAGCGCAAGCGCCCTTGAGAGTAAAGTAACGCGTTACGGCACTAAACCCATTTCAGATGGCATTATTGTTGATGGCGGCGGCAATGTGTATGTTACCGACATAACTAATGGCGCAATTGGCGTAGTAAAACCAAGCGGTAAATACCAGGTATTATTTAAAGACGCTCGCTTGAGCTGGCCAGATGGCTTTAGTTATGGCGCCGATCATAAAATATATTTTACCGTCGATGAGCTACATCGCTCGCCAGTATTAAATGAAGGTAAAAATGCCAGCCAAGGAAAATTTAGTGTGCTGTCGTTCGACCCATTAGTAAAAGGTAAAGTAGGGCGCTAAATACAGCGTATAAAACATAAGCCACGCACCCGCTGCGTGGCTTTTTGGTGCAACTTTTAAGCCCTTTAACTCCAAAATGGTGCTAAGCGCTCAAACGTTATTTTTAGTGTATTAATAAATATCTGATTTGTATTCATAAAATATTCAATTAACAGTTGGCATAATTCTTTCAAAGTAAATATGTGTTCAGTGAAACTTTCAAGGAAAATACCATGGCTAACCTATACCACACCCTTTACCTACTATGGCGTTTAGACATTAGCGTATGGCAGGTAAACGATCCGAGCAATACCCATACAACGTGCGACAAAGAGCGAGTTTACAGCCGATAAATTTCGTATTTATAGGCTTTGCAAGCGCGGCCATTGCATTGTATTGTTAAGTTACTAAAAACAATATGATTGGAACGTGTATGCACGCCTTAGAAGTAAATTTTGATGGCTTAGTTGGCCCTACTCACAACTATGCGGGTTTATCGTATGGTAATGTTGCCTCGTTAAATAATGCGGCAAGTTTTTCAAACCCTCAAGAAGCTGTGTTACAGGGCCTTGAAAAAATGAAAGCCATGCACGACAAAGGCCTAACACAAGGTGTGTTTGCCCCCCATGCACGCCCCGATTTAAACGTACTACGTCGCTTAGGTTTTACCGGTAACGACTCGCAAGTTATTCATAAAGCATTTAAAGCCGACCCTATTTTATTGCGCGCGTGTTATTCGGCCTCAGCAATGTGGACTGCCAATGCCGCTACTGTGTCACCCTCGCCAGATACCCTCGATGGCAAAGTGCATTTTACCTCAGCTAATTTAAATAATAAGTTTCATCGCTCACTCGAGCCTGCTACCACTACCCGCTTACTAAAAGCTATGTTTAATAACGATAGCTACTTTGCGCACCACACGCATTTACCCGATCAGGGCTTTTTTGGCGACGAAGGCGCGGCTAACCATACCCGACTTTGCGATAGCCACGGCGAGCAAGGGCTAGAAATGTTTGTATTTGGCGCAAGTGCCTTTAACAGCCAACTACCAAAACCGGCTAAGTTCCCTGCAAGGCAAACACTAGAAGCCTCAGAAGCCATTTGCCGATTACATAATTTAAAAGAATCGAGCCAAATTTTACTGCAGCAAAACCCAGATGTTATAGATCAAGGCGTGTTTCATAACGATGTAATTGCAGTAGGTAACGCAAACGTATTGCTTTGCCACCAGCAAGCATTTTTAAACCAACAAGATGCCCTGCAAGAAATTCGCGATGCCTACACCGGCAGCAAGCAGCTATACATAATTGAAGTACCTACCGATAAAGTAAGCATTAGCGATGCAGTAAGCAGTTACTTATTTAATAGCCAATTAGTAAGCCTAGATGATGGCTCAATGCTATTAGTAGCGCCACAAGAGTGCCAACGTAATAACGCAGTAAACGCCTACATTGAAGAAATGATTTTAGCGGATAACCCAGTAAACCAAGTGCAGTTTTTTGACCTACGCCAAAGTATGCAAAATGGCGGCGGCCCTGCCTGCCTACGTTTACGTGTAGCTCTTAACGAGCAAGAACTTGCTGCGGTAAACCCTGAGGTTATTTTAACCGATACTAAATACACTCAGCTTTGTGACTGGGCAAAGCGTAACTACCGCGATAAGCTAGGTGCAAGCGACTTTGCCGACTCAGCCCTACTTACCGAAAGCTACCAAGCACTAGATGAACTAACCCAGCTGCTTAACTTAGGCTCAGTGTACGACTTTCAATTAGAAGGTTAATACCTCAGCCAACGCAAAGGCTAATACAAAAATAGCGAGCCAAGGCTCGCTATTTTTATTTGTGCTTATTCTAATAGAATTTAAAGGTTTTTATTATACCAATTCGCTTAATTAAGTGATCTATTTTGAGGCTGGAAAAACATGTTGATAACTAGGCAAAAAATTCGTTATTTAGTTGTTCTCGGCAATTGCTCCTGCATTGCTCTACCTTCTGCATCCATGCAGTCGTAAATGAGAGTTTTTTAACGCAGGTAACGACACGTTTAGCCCCGCAAAATGATTAAGTATTATTGCGGATTGGTATTAACCGTTATTGCCGATGCCATCGACTCAGATATATGCAGTGTTCGCTGCGGAAACGGAATACTCAGCCCCGCGCCTTCTATGGCCTCTTTTACGCGTTTATTTAAATCCCACACGGTTTGCCAGTAATCGTCATTTACAGCCCAAGCACGTAATTGAATGTTTACTGCGCTTTCGCCTATTGAGGTAACCATTACTTTAGGTGCTGGCTCTGCAAGTAATCGGCTTTCTGCTTCGGCGAGTTTTTTAAGTACATTTAAGCCAACATCAATAGAGTCGGCGTACGAAATCCCCACCACTATATCCATGCGCCTTTTACCGTTACGGGTAAAATTTTTAATGTTGCCGCCCCACACTTTACCGTTAGGTGATGCGATATAAAGGCCGTCGGTGGTTTTAAAAATGGTCGTAAATAGGTTTATTTCTTTTACTGTGCCAAGCGTGCCGCTCGCATCTACAAAATCGCCTATTTTAAATGGCCTAAGTATTAATAACATAATGCCTGCGGCAATATTACTTAAGGTGTTTTTAAGCGCCAAGCCAATCGCTAAACCCGCCGCGCCCATTAGCGCTATTAAGCTTGCCGTATTAACGCCAAAAATATCTAAAATAAACAGCCCAGCAATTATGTAAACTAAATACCCCGCAATGCTCGATAAAAGCGGCAGTAGCGTTTCGTCTACTTTTTTTAATGGCGACTTAGAGTTTTTAATCGCTTTTTTTACTGAACGCGCAATAAGCGCACTCGCAACTAAAATAGCCATGGCTAATACCACTTTGTAACCTAAAGTGATGATAGTTTCAGAATGGCTTTGCCAAAACACAATAAGTTTATCTTTCATACATATTCCAAAAAACGGCTGACACTCAGCACAATTTAAAAATGAGCAAAGCTAAATGCGCCATACCCACAATTTAGCCTTAATGGCTAAAAAACCGCGCGAGTATATAGCTATAAATTAGTTATACCTATTGTTTTGTATTAAATTAAAGCATTAAATAAAAGCTATGTTCCTCTAACGTTACTATTCAATTTAGGTTAACCACACCCTGTTAGTGTTAGTACAAAAGTTACCGTAAATACTTTCCTCATTTTGAATATGTAAACATAGGAGAAATAGTCATGGCGAACAAAAAAGTAACCCTTATTACAGGTGCCTCTAGCGGTATTGGCAAAGCAACCGCCAAAACGCTGGTTAACCATGGCCACAAAGTCATACTTACCGCCAGAAGCGAAGACAAATTAACAAAATTAGTTAAAGAATTAGGCGAGGATAGCGCACTCAGCGTACCGGCAGATGCAACCAACTTTACCGAGCTTAAAAACGCAGTAACAAAAGGGCTTAACAAATTTGGCCGCTTAGACGCTACATTTGCAAACGCAGGTAAAGGGCTAAACACATTAGGAATAGAAAAAGGCGACCCCGACGAATGGGCAACTATGCTTGATATAAACATAAACGCCCTGCTGTGGAGCGCTAAACTTACCCTCCCCCATTTACGAAAAACCAAAGGCCATTTTATTATAACCAGCTCAGCCACTGGCCGCAGAGCTGTTAAAGGCTCAATATATGGTGCAAGTAAGTGGTTTACTTATGGCTTTGGCCAAAACCTCGCAGCAGAAATGAGTGAATGGGGCGGGCGCTGCACCACCATAACCCCAGGTGCTGTAAATACCCCATTTACCGATGAAGCAAGGCCCGACAAATTATACCCACAAGATGTTGCCGACGCCGTACTCTTTGCACTTGAAGCAAACCAGCGCAATAACATCAGAGAAATTCACTTAAGGCCAACCTATTAATGGGGCCTGCTGACCTCTCAGAATTAAAATTGGCTCTATCCAAGAAAGAGTTAATCGCGCTGTGTTTATGCCTATTGCTTAAATACCAAGCACACAGCTGAAAACTCAACCTCAAAAGATAAACAGGCTCCTTTATTCAAGCCCTGTTAACCCAGTACTGTTACAGTAAACAGCAAATATTGGTTAAACCGTTCTTATCATTTTGAATATGTAAACATAGGAGAAATAATCATGGCGAAAGAAAAAATAGTCCTCATTACAGGTGCTTCAAGTGGCATAGGTAAAGCAACCGCCAAAACACTGGTTAATAACGGCCACAAAGTAATACTTACAGCCAGAAGCGAAGACAAATTAACTAAATTAGTACAAGCATTAGGTGAAGATAACGCACTGAGTGTACCCGCAGATGCCACCGACTTTACCGAGCTTGAAAACGTAGTAACAAAAGGGCTCGAAAAATTTGGCCGACTAGATGCCGCATTTGCCAATGCAGGTATGGGCGTTTCAACCGCAGGCACCGAAAAAGGCGATCCTGATGAATGGTCAACCATGATAGACATAAACATTAAAGCTCTGCTGTGGACGGCAAAAGCAACCTTGCCCCATTTACGCCAAAACAAAGGTCATTTTATATTAACCAGCTCAGCTGCTGGCCGTAAGCCAATTAAAGGCTCTATTTACGGGGCAACTAAATGGTTTGCTTACGGGTTTGGACAAAACTTAGCTGAGGAAATGAGCGAGTGGAATGGCCGCTGTACCACCATAGCCCCTGGCATGGTAAACACCCCATTCTTTGATGAAGCTAAGCCCGACAAGCTCGACCCACAAGATGTAGCCGACGCCGTACTATTTGCCATAGAAGCAAACCAGCGCAACAGCGTACGCGAGATTTATTTAATGCCAACTAATTAACGTTGATTGGTTGAGTTTGAGCTGTCAGGTTTAATGCCAATGGCATTAAACCTGATGGTTGTTTGTATTTTGAGGTTAGATTTTAATAGCGTAAAGTTGAACACTGCATAATTAAAGGTCTGATTAGCTGCGTACTTCGACACGCCAAGGTGGATTAATCCTATTTTCACCCGCCCAATATAGCTTAATTTTATGACCTGACGGATCATGCAGTACGGCCTCTCGCCATAAATAACTCTGGTCTGTAGGTTCTTGTATAAATACAAAACCTTTAACTTTTAAAGCCTCAACCAGTTCATCTAATTGTTCATGTTCAAAATATATTACCGTGCCACAATCAAACTCACCTCGATCTAAAGACAATGAGAAAGTTGAATCCCCATCTGGGCATTCAAAGCGAGTATAATGTGGGGTATCTACAATTTGAGTAAAACCTAAGTCGCGATAAAATTTAGTAGAAATTTCCATGTCTGTAACGGGTAATGTAATTTGATTTAAGTTCATCTAACTTCCCTGTAAAAATTAAAGGTGACAAGTTTGTCAGTTGATTATGCACTGCCATGTAATATCTTACTTTTTATACAAACAAAAGCCTAAGGCTTAGCCTATCAAATTGAAAACTATAAATGGTTAATAGTTTAATGGGTTTTATTATGAATCACTCACTACAATGTATTCTCCATTGGGATATGACGGCTGCCTACCTGACACCATAAGCGCTGCAGTAGCAAAGCGTCTAATCCGATGAGTTACTAAAGCATCGCCACTGTTTTCTGGTTAAGGTGTACCGTTTAACTGTCTTTTTGTGATATTGGCCCAGCTCATACACACCAAACCCAAGCTTCTCGATAACACTAATTGATCCCGTATTTTTAGGCTCCACAATCGCAATTATTTCTGAAATATTTAAATTAGTGAAAGCAAACTCTAAAACTGCACAAACAGCTTCAGTGGCATAGCCTTTATTCCAATGTTCTCTGCCAAGCCTATATCCCAAATTTACGACTAGCTTATCATTATATGCTTCTTTATTTAGGCCTGAAAAACCAAGCAACTTGTTATTATTCTTATCAATTACTGCCCAAGGCCCAAAATCATATTCTTTATAGCTTTTTTGACACCATTGGACAAAATTTGATGTTGCTATTTCATCCATAACACCATTTAAAGAATACAACATAACCTCAGGATCAGATAAAATTAGTGATAAAGGTTTAATATCGTTACTAGTTAATGGACGAAGCAAAAGCCTTTTAGTTTCTAGCAAATTTACTCAACTCCTTTTAATTAAGATGACACCCACTTTATTTAATCTGGCGGCTCACTTAATGCAAAACTTAGGATGGGTGTCTATTTAATTTTATAATGCGCACACTCCATGACTTTTAAACTTGTAACTCGTTATTATTTATAAAAGTCATAAACTACACCTATTGAATACTCTGTATTTTTACTTCATATTAGCTGAACTACTCTCCAATTATTAGGCTGTTATGTCATTTTTAAAATTTAGCCATGCACTTATTCTCACCCTTGCGAGTACCTTACCGCTTACAAGCCATGCGGCGCTTGATAAAAACGAGCGTGAAATAGTAAAGCAGGTTGAGCAAAATATTCCTCAAGCGCTTGAAGAGATAAAACAAGCGGTAAACATTAATAGCGGCTCACTGAATATTGAAGGCGTAAAAAAGGTAGGCGCGCTGGCAAGCGAGCAATTAAAAGCCATTGGTTTTAAGGTTGAGTGGTTAGATGGCAGCGCATTTAACCGTGCAGGGCATGTACTCGCAACCTATAAGAGTAAAAACCCCGATGCAATAAAAATACTGATGATCGGCCATCTTGATACCGTATTTGCCAAACACGATAACTTTACTACTTATAAACAAATTGATGAACACACCGCGAGCGGACCAGGTGTTGCCGATATGAAAGGCGGTAATACGATAATAATTACCGCGCTTAAAAGCTTACAAGCCCTTAATTTACTTGAAAACGTGAGCATTAAAGTACTGCTTACGGGCGATGAAGAAAGCAGCGGTCGCCCACTTAGCTTATCTAAACAAGCTATTGTTGATGGCGCAATTTGGGCTGACGTAGCGCTTGGCTATGAAAATGGCGATAACAATATTAAAACCGCGATGGCAGCGCGCCGTGGTTATACCGGCTGGACGTTAAATGTAACGGCCAATGCTGCACATTCATCGCAAATATTTAGTGACAAAGTGGGCTATGGTGCTATTTACGAGGCATCGCGTATTTTAAATGATTTTAGAGAGCAACTTGCCACAGAGCCTAATTTAACTTTTAACCCGGGGCTTATTGTGGGCGGCACTGATGCACAGTACGACAGTGCCAACTCGTCGGCCACGGCGTTTGGTAAAAGTAACGTTATTGCGCAAACCGTGCATGTGGCGGGTGATTTACGTGCGCTTTCGCCAAAGCAGGTAGAGGGCGCTAAAAAAGTGATGCAACAAATAGTGGCTAAAAGCTTAAATGGCAGCCAAGCTGAACTTATTTTTGAAGATGGCTACCCACCAATGGGGCTTACCGAGGGCAATAAAAAGCTGCTTGCGCTATATAGCCAAGCAAGCCAAGACTTAGGTTATAACAAAGTGGTGGCTGCAAACCCTCGTAATGCCGGCGCTGCTGATATTTCGTTTGCTGCAAACCATGTTGATATGGCGCTTGATGGCCTTGGCCTAATGGGCAGTGGCGCGCACACTAAAAACGAAACCGCTGATTTAACCTCTCTAAATAAAAACACTGCTAAAACAGCGTTACTTATATACAGATTAGGGCAGTTATAAACGCAGGCTTTCGGTTTGCCAATAAGTAGCTTAGTGTTGTTTGCGCCAAAATTAAAAATGGTTTTAAGATTTCCTTTTCGATGGCGAATACTTGATAGCGCGTAGCCGCTATTTTATGTTTTATAGCGTTTCAGTTGTTTAACGTGCTTAATCCATAAGTTAAAACGGCAGTAGTTACGTGTTTAACTACCGCTGCTTTAACTTATGATATGTTAGCCATTTTTTGAACTGCTAAGACATTATTTTATACAGTAATTCTCGCACTGTAGCCGGTTCGAACGGTTTATCACAAATTGCATCTACACCCGCTTGTGCAATATTAGCTAGGTGGGTGTCGTTTGCCTCTGAGCTCACCATTAAAATAGGAATATGCGAGTAAGCATTTGAGCCACGTACTGTTTCGGTTAATTGGCGGCCATCCATTTCCGGCATGTTGTAGTCGGTAACGATTAAATCAAACGACTGTTCACTAAGGTGCTCAATTGCTTCTTTACCGTTTTCAGCCTCTACAGGCTCAGGTATACCCATGCCCGCTAAAACGCGTATTATGTGCTTACGTGCAAAACGGCTGTCGTCTACCACTAAAACTCGCAGTAACGTTACATCAAAATGATCAAGCTCTACTTCTTCTTCGCTTATTATATCTAAGGTTGCTTTAAGTGCGCGGGTAATCGCTTTTGCGCTAAAAGGCTTGGGTAAAATAGCCAACACGCCCGATTGACGTAATTGCTCAAGGTATTTTTTATTACGCTCGCTCGATATAAGCATAAAAGGTTGATGCTCAGTGACGGGGTTTGACCGTATTTCTTGTAGTAGTGAGTCGGCTGTCCCGTCTGATAAATACATAGAGCTTATTACTAAGTCGGGGTGATAACTTGCTAATAAGCTAAGCGCTTGAGTTTGTGTTGTTGCAGTTTCAACTTGTTTTACACCGCTTTCTAAAAGCGATTTTATTATTATTTTTTGCTGAACCTCTGAAGGTTCTACAAGTAATATTGACAAGTTTACTATTGCAGTTAAGTCGCTCATTCAGATCTCTTTGGTATTGGTATTGTTATAATCAAAATAATAATAACACTTATACTCCGTTAATATTATATAAAGAGATTGTAATATTTAAGAAAACATTATCAATCCTTTTTAAATATAGCACTTATTAATTAGATTGAATGTAATCTAACGCATTCATTTTTTTATATGTAACGTTAGTGTGCAAAATGTGTGCAGGCTCAGGGTCAACCACTTCAACGGGTATATTGTAATTTTGCGCTATTTCAATTGCCATTTGAGTGATATTAACGCTAAATGAAGTGCCCATAAATACAATCTTCTCGGCATTTAGCATACGCTGTTGCGCTTCGCTTATTCTATAAAGATCGGTGTAGTATTCGTCAAACAATAAAACAAACGGCTTATATGAATGATTTAGCTCAGGTGCTTGGTTTTGAATATTAAATAGCTCAAAAAGAGATTCTTGAAGGCGGCTTTCATCTACGCTATCCCATGGGGTCATTAGCGGTTTAACTGCTTCGCCCTGTTCATGAAATAATGTCATTTTATCGAGCCTGCCGTGTATTGCAATATAATTTTTGTTACCCGCTTTGCCATCAAGCCCATCTATATTTTGGGTGATAAGGTTTTTATCGCTAAGCCAGTGGTGTACTTCATTAGGACCATGATTACGATACGTTGCAAAACGGTTGTAATACCAAGCTAAAAACTCTCGCGGGTTGTTTTGATACATAGCTCGCGTAGCCATTTCCATAGGTGTATAATTTTTACTGCCTATGGTCCAAAAGCCATCTTCGCCTCTAAATGTAGGGATCCCACTGGCAGCGCTTACACCTGCGCCTGTAATATAAAGCGTGTTCACTGTGTTACCTCATACCCTATTACATCGCTCGTTACTTGCTGCTGATTGTTCATACCACCAATACGATACAAAGCCCCGCTGTGCTCAAGTAATCCACGGTGATCCATACTGCCTACAGCTAAAGGCGGCAAAGCTTGCCATTTATCTTGCTCAATATTAAAACGCCACACGTGTTTACTTGCCGGTGCTGGCTTTTTATTGTAGCCAATACCATCGTAGTTATAAGGGTTGTTAGAGCCTGCCATCATGTAAATGTTGCCATTGTAGCTAGTAGCAGCCATGCGATAATGCGACTCACCTGTAGGATGAGGTAACGTACGCCAATCTATTTGTAGCGGATTAATTGCGTTAATAGTACCTTTTAAACACTGCGCAATACCTGTAAACGAGCGGCGTGAATCTGGGTTTGCTTGGGTTTTAACGCCATCACATATAACAATGGTGTTACCGCTAATAGCAGCTGCTTGACCAAATACTGGCTCACCTAAAAAAGGTGATGCCTGTTGCCACGTGTTGGTGTAGGTATCGTATACCTGTACTAAATTTACGTTTCCATCGTTATGCCAACCGCTAACAAGGTATATGTAACGCTCTTTGTAACTAATCGCTACGCTGTCATCTACCGGTACCGGCATGCTTGCAAGGTGTGTGTATGTATTGCTTTTTATATCAAAACGGTACACATCGGGGCTTGAAATTTCACTATGATCGCCGCCTACTGTATATCCACCAAATATATAGGCGTATTCACCTAAGCCTATAGCAGTACTCGCTAAACGCCCTTTTAAAGGTAAACTTGAAGGCACGCTCGCTTGTTGCTGCCATGCGCTCTCACCTAATTTAAGTGAAAACACCTTGTTGTGTACATCAGTATGTTGTTTGTTTTTACCAAGCCCCATAAAACTTAAAAAGTAGTTTTGGTTTTCAACAGTAACCTTAGCTACGGCATTGTTAGCAACGGGTTCGGGTAAAGCAGGAAGGCTTGCTAACGCGACAGAAAAAAGAAGGCTCATAAGATAAATTATTTAATAGTGATTAATTTACTTAGGGTAAATTATTTTGTCTTTATGAACCAGTAATGATGCCCCTATGACAAAACTTCATTTTAGAAGTTTGATACATATTTCAACAGTGCATAACGACTTAAATAAGCAGCGTCTCTTTGGTGCATTATATTTTTAGAGGGTATGTATAAAGCTAACTAATATTTTCCCATGACAACTAAAAGTGCACTTATGATCCACGTGACCAACAAAAATAATATGCTGTTTAAATTAAGTAAAAGCGCTTTATTACTATTTAGTCTGATTTTTTACTTTTAGAGCGCTAATACATGTTAACATTGTGTAATACCAAAGATTTTATAAAACAGTGATTGTTTTGATTGTGCAGGAGATATTGGTGAAATTATCACAACGCTTTTTATGGCCATTACTTTTAATTTGCCCCATTGCTGTAGCAGACCCCTTCAAAGATGAAGATTTAGACCTCGATGCCCTTATGGGAATGGATGTACAAGCAACATCAGCCATGAAAAGAGCACAATCGGCTTTTGATACCGCGTCATCTATTTATGTATTAAGCAAAGAACAAATTACTAACTCAGGTGCTACATCAGTGCCAGAAGCGCTAAAAATGGTGCCTGGGTTAATAGTACGACAGCTCGATAATAACCAATGGGCTATTTCATCAAGAGGTATTGCTTCTCGCTTTTCTAGTAAGCTATTAGTGATGATTGACGGACAAAGTTTATATACACCAAAATTTGCAGCCGTATATTGGGAAACCCTGAATGTGCCTTTATATGATATTGAACGCATTGAAGTAATACGAGGCCAAGGCGGATTACTTTGGGGAAGTGATGCAAATAATGGCGTTATTAATATTATTACCAAAAATAGCCTTGATACTCGAGGTGGCTTTGCAAATGTCACAACGGGTAACCAGATTAATGCAGATATAAATTTACGCTACGGTGGTGATATTAGTAATCAGGGTAGTTATCGTTGGTACGGCCACCTAAAAAACGCCAAAAAGTCGAAAAAAGGGATTTCACTCCCCCCTAGCGATACAACTAAACAGCATTCACTAGGCTTTAGAACAGACTTTACCCACAGTGACGAATGGTCAAGCCTAATACAAGGTGATTATATCCACTCAACACTCGGGCAAAATTACCGTGGCGTGATAGACGACACTAACGTGAACATTGCATTTTCAGATGAGCTGGAGCGAACTGACTCACGTATTATGGCTCGACTAGAAAACCGAATGTCTCCAGATGCCAATCAAATGCTGCAGCTATCTTGGCTTAAACAAAACGGATCGCAAGACTATATAAAAGAAGACTTTGAGTCGATAGATATTGATTATCAAATGAATTTTATATACCAATCTTTACAACTCGATTGGGGATTAAATTACCGTTATAACTCTATTTCATTTGCAGATAGTTTATTTTTAGATAGTGATAGAGACTTTGACGATCTCATGCAATTTGGTGTGTTTATTCAAGCACAATACAATATAACGCCAGATAAGCTTGATTTTATTATTGGCGCTAAAGCTGACCATAACGATTTAACCGGCTGGGAAAATCAACCTTCAGTCAGATTTATCTATAAACCAGCTCAAAACCACTTAACGTGGAGTGCTGTATCTCAAAGTGTTAGAACCCCTACATTAATTGAATTTAACGATAACTTTAAAGTGAATGGTATAAAAGTAAAAGATCTTGCCGTTATGAGTTCAGGCGTTCAAGCCTTAGACAATTATCGAATTGCCACCTACTTAAATGGTAATGATAAAGTAAAATCAGAAAAGTACCTGTCTTACGAATTAGGTTATCGCTTTAGCGACAATGATTGGTCAGTGGATCTATCGACTTATTATACAGATGCTAAAAATGTAGCTGTAATAGATATGAATAAACACGACGAACAATTTTCTCCAATACTTGATTTATTTCTTGCAGGAAGAATACCTGAGGTATTTCAAGCTTTAAAAACAACTCGTGTAGACCTAGATTTTGCATCAGTTGCAGACACAACAACGAAAGGGTTTGATGTGCTGCTCTCGTGGCAACCATTAGATAAACTAAGTACTGAGTTAGGGTATAGTTACACCAAATATACTTACGACTTACCGCCAAGAGTAGAGCCTGCCATAGGTTATGACTCAAAAAACAGGCAGCTATTTGCTAAGGCTAATTATACTTTTTTAACTAATCACAATATACTTGCAACACTGCGCGCAGAAAACTCAGATGCATACAATACAGAAAATTACACCACACTAGATATTACATGGAATTGGCAAATGAGCCCTGTATGGGCCACCGCAATATCCGGTAAGAATCTATTTGCTGGCTCACACATTGAATATAATAATAGTAACGAAACATACACGCTACCAAACTATATTGATGAATGCATAACATTTACTGTTTCGGCAACCTTCTAAGCAGGCACAATGTTTAAACTAAGAAGCTTAATCCATAGTATTTTAATAAACCTGACGCTGTTTAGTGTTTGTGCTAGTGCTGCGGAAAAAGAATATATGCTAAAGGCAGGCTTCTTATACAATTTTGCTCGGTTTGGAAGCTGGGAGCAGCCTTTAAATTCTTTCAAGGAATTTACTATATGTAGTTCCGACGAACACTTTATAGAAGTGGCTAATGGTGCTCTAAAAAACAGAACTATAAAAAGTTTACCACTGCATAATAAACTTATTACATTTAATGAGTCCTCTTTAAAAGGTTGCAACCTCCTGTTCGTTACTTCTAATTCCTTTGAAAAATGGCAATCAGCTAAAATCACCAATCTAAAAAATATAATGGTAATAGGTGAAAGCGATTTATTTATAGAAAGCGGCGGGCATATTAGGTTTTTTCTTTCAGGAGGGAAAATTCGTTTTGAAATTGCACCTAAACAACTCAAGGAAGCAAACATAACAATGAGCTCAAAAGTATTACGTCTTGCTCGCGTTGTGCAAAGGTAATTTAATGAGAAAATTATTTGCACTAAACACGATCAGTAAAAAATTATTAGTTATTTTAATGAGCGTTGCACTTGTCTCTACCGCTACAGTTACCATTGTATTTAGTGCTTATGAGATAAATAGCGCAAAAGAAGAGCAAGTAGAGAGCCTAGACTCTCTCTCGAAAATGCTAGCACCAAATATCACAACAGCTCTTATGTTTGATGATCTAGAAGCAGTACAAGAACTGATAAATCCAATATTAATGCGCTCAGACGTAATCAGTATAACGGTGTATAACCAAAGTGATGAACAACTTGCTATCGCTCTATCAACCGTTCAAGCGCTTGATCATAATATTGAAGTAAACACGCCACTTAAGTTTGAAAAAAATAACTATGGTTTACTAAAAATTAGGGCAAATGATAGCTATATCCAAAACAAAATTTCTTTTTATATTAAATTTTTAGTGGTTTTGATGGTTTTTACCTTTGCTATAAGTTTAATTTTATCTTTATTATTAAGACGTCGCTTCTTAAACCCTATACTTTACTTAGCGCAAACCGCAAATAGAATAACGACATCCCATGACTACAGCCTACGTGCTAAACAACTATCTAAAGATGAGGTAGGTCAGCTCACAGCCTGCTTTAACGACATGCTATACAACATTGAGCAGCGAGATAACTCTCTGGAAAACCAAGTTAAGCTCAGAACTAATGAGCTTCAAAGCGCCAATATTCAATTACACCAATATGCCTACCAAGATGGTCTAACGGATTTACCTAATAGGCGTTATTTTTACGAAAAACTTCAAAGCTTAATAAATGTAAAAGATATGACATTTGCACTTATCTTTATTGATTTAGATGGTTTTAAAGAAGTTAACGACAGCCTTGGACACGATTACGGCGACTTATTATTACACCAAGTCGCTACAAGGCTGCAAAATTGCGTAACGGATAAAGACACTGTCGCTCGATTGGGAGGAGATGAATTTACTTTAGTTTTAGAGGGTATTAGCGACTCAAAGCAGGCATCAAAAATTGCTGAAACAGTAAAAAATAGCTTAATGGAAAGTATAAAAATAAAAAACGAAACGGTCTATGTAACAGCAAGTATAGGCTTAACGTTTTACCCTGTTGATGGAAGAACCGTTGAGGAGCTTGTAAAACGAGCTGATCAAGCAATGTATTTATCTAAAAATAAAGGCCGTAATCGTTATGAATTTTTTTCTTACGAAATTGAAGAAAGAACAACACAAAGGCGCCGATTGATTGAAGAGATAAGGACTGCACTTGCTCAGAAGCAATTTGAGTTATTCTATCAACCTATCTTTTCAATAGACGGCTCGTCAGTACCAAAAGCAGAGGCCTTGATTAGATGGAATCATCCTAAGCGCGGTATAATCGGTCCTAACGAATTTATATCTGTAGCAGAAAAAAACGGTTTAATAGGCCATATTGGGCAGTGGGTTAAATCTCAAGCAATTAAAGATACTATCGAATTTAATAAGCTCAGTGATAAAACAATACAAATTAGTGTGAACACATCACCTTTAGAAATTGATAGGGCTGGGCAATGGGTAGATGATTGGATAGCTGCAACTGAAGAGTATCAGCTACCTAGCAACACCATACTTATTGAAGTCACTGAAAATACATTAATGGATCCCGACTCATTAATACAACGTCAATTAAAACGTTTAAGTGATATAAATATTGATATAGCTATTGATGACTTTGGTGTTGGTTATTCATCGCTCGCTTACTTACAACGCTTAGACGTTGATATTCTAAAGATAGATCGTTCCTTTATTCAAGATATCGAGTCAAACGACAACAGTATTGCACTAGTAAAAGCGATTATAACAATGGCGCATAATTTAGATGTTATGGTAGTGGCTGAAGGGGTGGAGACAAGTAGGCAGTATGAACTATTGAAACACCTTAACTGCGATTACATTCAAGGCTATATTTTTTCAAAAGCAATTACCAAAAAAGAGTTTATAGAGAAATATATCACGAAAGATATTGGCTAAAGGTAACCTGAGCTCAAATTACTAAGTTCAGGTTATTTACTTTGTAATATATAGCTAATTAAGCAGTGGCTCACAACCAACGCGGTACTAATTGTTTATACTCTTTATATTCCCCAGCAAAGTGCTGCTCAAGATGAGCTTCTTCAACTAAAGTTTGTCTGTATACCGCAATCATGCCAACCACTAAACAAATTAGACTAAAAATACTTGGTAACGCTAAAAAGAAACCAATTTGAGCTGCTACCACACCTACGTACATTGGGTTCCTTGAAAATTCATACAGGCCATTCGTTTTGAGCTCACTTGGGCCATGAGGGTCTACTCCTGACCGCCAAAGCGAGGCCATATGAAAATGCACAAACATTGTCAGGACAAAACCAGCCGTTAATAAAATATTTCCAAACATAACACCTGGCCAGCCATTCAACACATTTAGCAAACCGAGATAATCATCAATCTCAGGAATAAATACTCTAAGCACGCAGACAAACCATATAGCAGCTCTGAAAAACTTAAACACCATATGGTTCCACCAACTAGAGCAAAATTGCTCGCCAGGAAAAATAACACCTTTCGGCGTAGAGCGATTCTTATAAATGATTCTGAAAGTGTAAAAACCTGCGACAAAAGTATAAAAAAGTGCGAGGTATATTCGAGTAAACTCGAGAAGAGATGCAGAGTCATCTAAAAGCAGTGGTTGATTCATTGAGGTTGGACTCTCATTCATATTTAATACTAAAGTAATATGCACATACTAGTATTCATACGCCATACAAACAAGGGAAGTAATTACTTTGAGATAAATTTATTAAGTGTACTGCTAACCCTCGCGCTTTTAGGTTCTTCTTTTCGCTAATATTGTAGAGCACAGTGCCATAGCAGAATATTAATGTGCATTGAGCTGCCTTAAAGATGTTTCGCTTGGTTATAGGGATACAAATGCCGTGGAGTACAGGATTTACGAGACCGGCCATTACTAAATTCGGCATGGGGTCTGGCTATTGATTAAACCCCAAACAGCAAAAAATACGTCACATCGCTGTAACGGGTTTCTTTTATTTAAGTACTGGTGATGTCGTAGTGCCCACAGCGGTAGAGAGCCACATAACAAATGCTACACTACCTTTGTGTCGGGGCTCGCCTTCAAGCTGCTTTGCTTTCCTGCGGAGTTCGGAATAGAGTCTTGGCTACAGTTTTTATTTTCACTTTTCTGCAGACGTAAAAAAGCTCGACTATTGCTAGTCGGGCTTTCTACAATTTGAAGTCGGTGCGCTACGCAGTAGAATGTCCTACTTTCACATAGCAAATGGGATACTATCATTGGCCGGGGCTCGCCTTCGAGCTGTTTTGTTTGATGTATAGGAATACAAATGCCGTGGAGTACAGGATGTACGAGAGCGGACACTACTGAGTTCGGCATGGGCTCTTGGC